>NZ_FOKF01000021.1 GCF_900111995.1 Collimonas sp. OK607 | reverse complement strand
TACCGCCCGTGCTGTACTGTCGTGGAACGAGTCCGATCGATGCCGCAAAATCGCGACTACAGCCGTATTGCTTGCCGTCGCCCATCTCGGCCGTCAGTACACTGGCCGTAATGGGACCAATGCCTGGAATCGTCAGTAACCGTTGTCCGATGTCGTCATCGGCTAATTGCTGGCGTAATTCTTTCTCGATTTCACAGACTTGTTCATCAAGATACTTGTAGTGGGCATGCAATCGTTCTAGCACAGCAACCAGCTTGGGTGGTAGTGTATGTTCAGCCAAGGTCGCCGGCAAACGCTTGATGACAGCCTGTCCAATCGGAAGGCTGATGCCGAACTCAAGTAAAAATCCGTGGATTTGATTGATCGTGCCGGTACGATCTTTGACCAGCGCTTCGCGTACTCGATGCAAGGCCGACAGCGTTTGCTGTGATTCTGTCTTGGGTGTGACAAACCGCATTGACGGCCGTGAGGCCGCTTCGCAGATCGCTTCGGCATCGACAAAATCGTTCTTGTTGCTCTTGACGAAAGGGCGCACAAACTGCGGCGAAATGAGCTTCACCAGATGCCCGAAGGCGACGAGCTGGCGCGCCATTTGGTGCGCACCGGCACACGCTTCCATGACCACCGTGCAGGCCGGGAAATTGCTGAAAAATTCGATTAATTGCTTCCGAGTACATTTCTTGCGAAACACGATACCTCCTCGTTTATCCTGGCCGTGCAGATGAAATGTATGCTTGCCCAGATCGATCCCTATCAGTGTCGCGTTGTTCATGATGGTCTCCGGAAGTAAGAACCCTGCCAGCATACCGCTGGCAGGGCCGGGGTGACCATCCCATTATGTGGCGCGTGTCAGTCGGGTGGAAAGACCAACTCGCTGCGCTCAAACATGTCTTCCCACAATTCCCGACTGACACGCGCCACATTTGGCAGCGTCCCCATGCGGAATGCACGTCAACAGCAACGACAACTTCAAAAGCCACAGCCTTGTTATTTTTTAGTCGCCTGCCGATCTTGACCAGACTCCAATTGCGCCCACAGCCGCGCCAGATACGGATCGCGAAACCCTTCCTTCAGCAATCCTTCCAGCGTATGCCGCAAATAATCCCTGGCCGGCCCATATAGTCCAACCGCATCACGCAAATGCGAAACCACCGTCAAATCCGGTAAACGCCCGGAATAGCTCTCATGCTGCCGATTCATGACAAACGCCAGCGCCTTGACGCGCGGGCCATCCTTGCCCTTGAGCTGCATCGGCAACCAGCGTGGCAAATACGCACCGGTCAGCATTTCGCGGCGCCATAACATTTTCAATTCTGTTTCGATGCTGATGGCGGGGATACGGAAGGCGATGCCTTGGCAGCAGCCGCCGCGGTCTAGTCCTAGCACCAGGCCGGGGTTGTCCCAGGTGCCGCGGTTGATGCGTGAATAGAGGTAGAAGCCGCGGTGGTAGCCGTACAGTTTGGCGGGCACGCGCTCGCTGTGTTCTACCATCGGGTTCCAGATCAGCGAGCCGTAGCCGAACAGCCACACATCGCCGTTCGGATCCGGTAGCGAGGCCAGTGCGGCGCGCCACGACGCTTCCAGCGCTGCTTCGGATAGCAGGGCGGAAGCTATCGGGGTGTTGTCCAGGATCGTCCGCAGGCGGTCCTGTTCAAGATCTTCACGGGTGATGCTCATGGCTACAGAATAAGCCAGATCGGCAGCAGGCAACAAGTGCTTTGCCAAACTACAAGTGCCGGCCGTGGTTTAATAGCAATGCATGTATTGCATCATCCTTTCAGTGCAACCAGGGTGTGCGCTCGTTGCCACCAGCGTCTCCACAGTGGTACAGGAGGTAATCCGGCATTGACGATTGCCGCGGCGGGATTTGCTCCGCCTGCCTCCAATCGAACCCAGCCGTTGCGCTGCACCACGTGGCACTCGCCGTCGCTGACCACAAAACGTGTGTCGGCAACCGTGCCGCCTTCGCAGACAAGAATGCTGCCTTGTATCGCTACGATAGTTGTTCCGTGTGCCGCATAAAACATGCTGGTTTGAGAGCGGCCTAGCCTGATCCGTGAAGTGGTTTCATTGGCGATTTTCATGGCGGTTTCCGTGATGAAAGAGATGGCTCTAGCCTATCCGCCCGCCAGCAAGCAAAACAGGCACAGCTGTTGCCCATCTGTAGCGTAACAGCCGGGGTTTGTCTTATCTGTTATCGTCCTGTATCCGCGATTCTGTATCTGTTTCGTTGCGCCGGAATGCAGCACACTTTGATAATTCAATGCATGTTATGAGGCCTCTCTTGTCAATCTCCGAGCCCCAATCCTTGTTGAAATCGCCAACAACGCAATTGCTGTACCGGCGCCTGGCTGAACACTATCTGGCTGCTATCCAGGCGCTTACCTTGCGGCCGGGCGATCGTATGCCATCGGTACGCGATCTGATGCGGCAGCATCAGGTCAGCTTGTCGACGGCATTGCAAACATTACGTCACCTGGAGCAGGAGGGCTGGCTCGAGGCGCGTCCGCGTTCCGGTTATTTCGTGCGGCAGGCGCGACGGCTGGCGGAACCGGAAGAATCGAATCTGTCCACTACGCCGGCCTTGATGTCGGCGCAGTATGCCGGAATCCACGAACGGGTCTCGGAAATCATTGCGCAGGGACGCAGCAACAAGGTCACGCTCGATCTGAGCAGCGCTAGCTGCTCGCCTGGACTGTATGCGGTGGAAGCGTTGAAAAACGCCGCAATCCGTACCCTGCGCCAGCGGCCGGAGGTGTTGACCAGCATGATGTCGCATAGCGGCAATCCTGCATTTCGGCAGGTGCTGGCCAAGCGTAGCCTAGCTATCGGAATCAAGATCGCGCCGGAACAGGTGATCGTTACCCATGGTTGTATCGAGGCGATCAATCTGGCTTTGCGCGCCGTCGCGCAGCCAGGCGACACCATCGCGGTCGAGTCGCCGACTTATTATGGCTTGCTGCAGGTGCTGGAAAGCCTGGGTATGCGGGCGCTTGAAATCCCGACCAGTCAGCGCACCGGCATCTCGATTGAAGCGCTGCAACTGGCGCTGCAGACCTACGACAATATCAAGGCCGTAGTGGCGGTGCCGAACCTGCAGAATCCGTTGGGGAGCATCATGCCGGATGCGCACAAGGCGCGGCTGGTAGAGCTATGCGAGCAGCATGGCATGGCCCTGATCGAGGATGATTCGTATAGCGACCTGGTGCCGGAAGGAACCTCGTCGACCGCATTAAAAGCCTGGGATCGCAGCGGCAACGTGATCTATTGCGCCTCGCTCAACAAAGTGCTGGCGCCGGGTATGCGTCTGGGCTGGATGGTTGGCGGCCGCTGGCAGGCGCGGATTGAGATGCTTAAATTTGCCCATACCCGGGCGAATGAAGAGTGGGCGCAGATTACTGCAGCGGATTTTATGGCGTCGACTGCCTATGACCGCCATTTGCGGCGTCTGCGTGAAGCGCTGCGGATACAGCGAGCGCGCACCGCCGAAGCGATCGCTATTCATTTTCCCGCCGGTACCCGGCTCAATCTTCCAGACGGTGGCGCCTTGTTATGGGTGGAACTGCCGCAGCAACTATCATCCAAAAAGGTATTCGAGGCAGCATTGCGGGAAGGTATCCGGCTTGCCCCCGGTTTGATGTTTTCCAATTCCAGGCGTTTCGATCATTTTCTGCGGCTGTGCTGCGGCCAGCCGTTTTCGCCGCAGATCGGGCAGGGCATAAAACGGCTGGGGGAAATCGTAGCAGGGTTGTTGCCTGAAGCTGAGGTGCAGCAGAAAAAATTACCGTGAACTCAGTATTTCTTCGACCTGCGCGGCCCGCGGAATCGGCGCTACCGCACCGTAACCGGTAGTCGACAAAGCAGCGCAGACATTGGCGTAACTGGCGGCGCGGAATGGATCGTCACCGGCTACCAGGCGGGCAATGAAGGCGCCGCCAAAACAATCGCCGGCGCCGGTAGCGTCGATCGCTTCGACGCCGTAAGCCGGCACCATCCGGCGTTCGCTGGCGGTGGCGACATAACAGCCTTCGGCGCCAAGCTTGAAGGCGATCAGGCTGATGCCGTAGGACAGTAAAGTATCGACAATCGCGTCGCGGTCGTCGAGGCCGGTGAGGGCGCTGACATCGTCCCAGCTGGGCAGGCAGATGTCGCACAGTGCAAACGCCTCGCGCATTTTTTCACGGGCACGTTCCAGCGGCCAGAGTTTCAGCCGCAGGTTGGTATCGAGCGAGGTCCGCACGCCATGCTTGCGCGCATGCGCCATCGCAGCCAGGCCGGCATCGCAGGCGGATTCGCTGATCGCCAGGCTGATGCCTGACAGATGCAGCATCTTGGCGCCGGCAATCGCCTCAAGCGGTAATTGCGTACTGGTATAGCGGCTGGCGGCAGAGCCGGCGCGCAGATAGTCGAAATGATGACCATCCTGATCATGCGAAACAAAATACACGCCGGTAGCAGCTTGCGGATTGTTAGCCACATGGCTTGCATCGACCTGTTCCGCCAGCCACAGATCACGCAGCTTCTGGCCGAATTGGTCATTGCCGAGGGCACTGATATAACCGCTGCGCGCACCTTGGCGGGCAGCGGCGATACAGAAATTCGACGTGTCGCCGCCAAAACCTTGCAAGTACATGCGTGCATCGTGGAGCCGCTGGTTGAACTCCACCATTGCTTCGCCATAAGCCAGGATATCTATAGTCATTGCTTGTGCCGGGGTAAAAATTAAAAGAAGGTCTGAATCACGTCTACAACCTGATGCTGTGCATCGACGACGGCAATCTGACGCCATTTATCGAAAGTCAGGCACGGATGGGAGATGTCGAAGCCAATCATGTCGCCGACCTTGATGTCGTCGCCCTCGGTAATCTGCAGATATGCATGCTGATCCATCATGCCGGTCACCTGCCAATGGGCGGGCGTGACTTTCGGAGCAGCCGTGCCGGGACGATAGTGCAGTGCAGGCGTAGGCAGGCCGGCATCGAATGCGGCATCACGCTTGCCGAGTGCGATGATAGCTTTGCCGGTTTCCGGAATCGATTGCACATAAGCCCACAACTGCAAGGCCGGCTGCAATTCGCTGCGCATTTTGCGGGCGATAGGATTACGCGTCTGGATCTGCGCCTGCGCCGCGCGGTAGATGCCGACATCGTGCGTCAGGTAGCAGCCTGGGCGCAATACCACATCCAAAGGCAAACCAATCTCGGTCTTGGCGAATTCGTCGGCGACCACGTCGTACCACGCGGAACCGGCGCCGGTCAGTATCACCGGCCGTGCTGCGCTGCCTTCGGTACGGGCAGCAAAGCGGCCATCCTTGGCCAGTTGCCGGGTGCAGGCTACCGCGTGTTGCAAAAAGCTGCGGATATCGGCTTCTTCTTTCAATACGCCTTCATAAACTTCAACACCGGCCAGCACAATATGGTCCGGCCAGCGTGCAATCGCATCCAGCACGGCGGCTTGCTGTTCCGCATTGCGGATGCCGGTGCGGCCGCCGTCGGCGCCGAGTTCCAGCAATACATGCAGTTTTTGTTTGCGGGCCTGGAAGAAAGCGCCCAACTGGTCGACGCCATCGGCCGAATCGACCAGGCAGCAGAATTCAAAGGAAAGGTCGGCCAGCAAATCGGAGATGATCGCCATATTCTGCTTGCCGACCAGCTGATTTGCCATGATCACGCGTCGTACGCCGTGCTGATAGGCGACCCGGGTCTGGTGTGCGGTGGCCAGGGTGATGCCCCATGCGCCACCGGCCAGCTGGCGGGCGAACAGTTTCGGCGCCATCGTTGTTTTACCGTGCGGGGCCAGTTTGACGCCGTATTCGGTGACGAATTGCTGCATCCACTGCAAATTGTGCGTCATGCGCTCTTCGGACAGCACTGCGGTGGGCAGGCTCAGGTCTTCTCGCAGCAGATTCCAGTTGTGCGCCTTCACCTCGGCGGCAGGCAACGTCTGTTGGAATGCCCCCAGGCCCTTGTTCAAAGGGTCGATTGTCGGGTTCTCGTAATTGCTGTGATAGTTAATAACATCTGTCATCAGATCTTCTCCTTCAGAATTCATTTGACGTAATCATATCCTTGAATTTACTATATTAAAAGCATGTTACAA
The DNA here is from genome assembly GCF_900111995.1 of Collimonas sp. OK607. Lineage (GTDB taxonomy): Bacteria > Pseudomonadota > Gammaproteobacteria > Burkholderiales > Burkholderiaceae_D > Collimonas. The sequence goes on along the minus strand of NZ_FOKF01000021.1, from coordinate 87,199 downwards.
AGTAACATAGCATTTTTTCATGCCACGTCTGCGGCAGAGTCTGTGGTGCGACTCTGCCTTTCTATTGGCCCATATTCTGGCTTTGCTGCTTAATTTGCAACCTATCTGACAACACATGGCTCACTCATTCGATATTGTGTCGCGCATCGCCGAGCGTAGCGGTCAGCTGCGCCTGGCAGAGCAAAAGGTAGCGCAGGCAATCCTGGGCGATTTGCCGTTTGCCGCCAGCGCCAGTATCCAGACCCTGGCGAAACAAGCCAGCGTCAGCGAAGCCAGCGTCACCCGTTTTGCCAAAGCCATCGGTTGCCGCGATGTGCGCGAATTGAAGATGCATCTGGCCCAGGCGGCAGCGATCGGGCAGCGATTCTTGCGGGTCGAGAACTCTGTTGTTGAAAATCAACTTCCGCAAATCGTCGACATTGTGTATGCCGATATCCACAAAGCGCTGGAGGTCAATCGCAGCCTGCTGAACCAGGATACCTTGTTGCAAGCAGCGCAGCTGCTGCTTCAGGCACGCATGATTTATGCCTTTGGTATGGGTGGCGGCTCGACTATGCTGTCCGATGAGGCGCGCTATCGGCTGGTACGCCTGGGGCGTCCGGTGGCCACCTATCACGACGCCATGCTGCAGAAAATGGTAGCCGCAACACTCGACAAGGATGATGTGGTGCTGGTCCTGTCGACCACCGGCAACGTGCCTGAACTTAATGCCAGTTGCGCCATCGCCAAGGAATACGGCGTGCGGCTGGTGGCGATCACGGCACTGGGTTCGCCGCTGGCCGCGATGGCAGATGTGCTGTTGCCGTTGAAGTCGCTGGAAACCGATTTTATTTTCAAGCCGTCATCGTCGCGCTACGCCATGATGATGGCGCTGGATGTACTGATGACCGAGTTGGCATTGCTGCAAAAAGATCGTAGCCAGGAGTTGCTGCGACGCCTGAAATTCACACTGGATACGCATCGCGGTGGCAGTAATCGCGAGCCGTTGGGAGATTGAGATGAGCACCGAATCAAATACACCATTGTCAGATGCAGCGGCCACGCCAAGTTGCGATACGCTGATTCGTAACGTGTCGGTGATCGACGGCAGCGGCGAACCGGCATTTGTGGCCGACGTCGCTATGGCTGGCGGGCGTATCCTGCATATCGAGCCGCGTAATGACGCCAATGCCGGCAAGCCATCCGGCTGGCAGGCTAAGGATGTGATCGACGGCAGCGGCAAGGTCCTGAGCCCTGGCTTCATCGATGTCCACACGCACGACGACACCAACGTGATTCGCACACCGAGCATGGTGCCCAAGCTGTCGCAGGGCGTCACCACCGTGATCGTCGGCAATTGCGGCATCAGCGCCGCGCCGGTCAGCCTCAAGGCGGAACCGCCGGATCCGATGAATCTGCTAGGCGAGGCGAGCGCCTTCAACTACCCGACTTTCGCCTCCTATGTCGACGCGGTGACGCAGGCTCAACCATCTATCAATGTAGCCGCGTTGATCGGCCACACCGCCTTGCGCAGCAACCAGATGGACCGGCTCGATCGCGCCGCCACCGACACAGAAATCGCCGCCATGTGCGAGCAGTTGCGCGAAGCGCTGGCGCACGGCGCGCTCGGACTCAGCACCGGCCTGGCGTACGGCAATGCGATCAATGCGCCCACCGCCGAAGTGTTGGCGCTGGCGGAACCGCTGGCCGAGGCCGGCGCCATCTACGCGACGCATTTGCGCAGTGAATTCGCCGACATCCTGGAAGCCATGGATGAAGCTTTCCGTATCGGCAAACATGCCCGGGTGCCGGTGGTAATTTCGCATTTGAAATGCGCCGGCGTTGAAAACTGGGGCCGTAGCGGCGAAGTGCTGGAAGCGCTGGAGCAGGCGCAGCGTTATCAGCCGGTCGGCTGCGACTGTTATCCCTACACCGCCAGTTCATCCACCCTGGATTTGAAACAGGTAACCGACACCATCGACATCATGGTGACCTGGTCGGAGCCGGAACCGGCCATGGGCGGCAAGCTGCTAGCTGAGATCGCGGCCGAATGGCAGGTCGATCTGATGGCAGCGGCGCGTCGTTTGCAACCGGCCGGCGCCGTTTATCACTGCATGCAGGATGACGATGTCAACCGCATCCTGAGCCACCCGGCCAGTGTGGTCGGATCGGATGGCTTGCCTAACGATCCGCTGCCGCATCCGCGCCTGTGGGGGGCATTTCCACGCGTGCTGGGTTACTACAGCCGCGAGCAAAAACTATTTCCATTGACCGTGGCGGTCCGCAAGATGACAGGTTTGTCGGCCGAACGTTTCGGCCTGGCTGAACGCGGTCTGGTACGTGAAGGCTATTGGGCTGACCTGGTGTTGTTCGATCCGGAAACCGTACGCGATGCGGCAACTTTTTCCGATCCGATGCAGCCGGCCGAAGGAATCGAAGCGGTCTGGGTAAATGGTGTCTTGTCTTATGTGGGTGGCGCGCAAAAAGCGCCGACCGAGTCGCGGGCAGGCCGTTTCCTGGCGCGGCAAGGCGGAGTGAGTGGCGTCCTTGCAAGTTGAGTTGGCTGAACTTTTTTTGAGTTTTGTTGCGTTTAATTGAGTTTTATTTTTACTGAGGAGTAGCTATGACTATCAAACGATACGGTGTTGAAGGTGGTTCGGGAACCGGCGGCCAGCATCTGCCGTTCGCGCGTGCGGTTGAAGCCGACGGCTGGCTGTACGTTTCCGGCCAAGTGGCGATGGTGGATGGCGAAGTGATCGATGGCGGCATCGTCGCGCAATCGCACAAGACCATCCAGAACGTGCTGGCGATCCTGAAAGAAGCCGGCTACGGTCCGGAGCACGTAGTACGTTGCGGTGTCTGGCTTGACGATACACGCGATTTTCAATCGTTCAACAAGGTTTTCAAAGAGTATTTTGGCGCCAATCCGCCAGCCCGCGCTTGCGTGCAATCGAGCATGGTAGTCGATTGCAAGGTGGAAGTGGATTGCATCGCTTATAAAAAATAATTCGCTGCAGGTTGGCGGAATTTACTGACAACTAACAGCTAATAGTTGCAAAATGGCACCGTTCGTTATGTGTTTGTGCGCTAGGCGCGGTGTCAAAAAATAAATCGGACTTTAGGAGGATTTGATGGAGATGGTTCAAGGAAATATGTTGCTGCTCTATGCGGTGATTGCAGTGATCGCACTGGTGGTGCTGATCGCCAAGTTCAAGATGAATCCGTTCATCGTGCTGATCGTGGTGTCGGTAATACTGGGTCTGGTTGTCGGCATGCCGATGGGAGCCATCGTCAAATCTTATGAAACCGGTGTCGGCGGCGCTTTGGGACATATTGCGCTGGTGGTCGGGCTGGGTACCATGTTCGGCAAGATGATGGCGGAATCGGGCGGCGCCGAGCGCGTTGCCAACACGCTCATCGGTGTGTTCGGTCACAAGCGCGTGCACTGGGCGATGATGGTGGTGGCATTGATTGTCGGCCTGCCGGTGTTCTTTGAAGTCGGTTTCGTGCTGTTGATTCCGATCGCATTCAACGTCGCCAAGCGTACCGGGACCTCGATGATCATGGTCGGGATCCCGATGGTTGCCGGCCTGTCAGTCGTGCACGGCTTGATTCCACCGCATCCGGCAGCGCTGTTCGCCGTGACTGCCTACAACGCAGATATCGGCCGCACCATCATGTACGCGCTGATCGTCGGTATTCCTACTGCGATCATTGCCGGTCCGCTGTTTGCCAAACTGATCAGCCGCTACGTTACGCCTAATCCTGATAACCCATTGATCTCGCAATTTGTCGAAGAAGACAAAGGCCGTGACTTGCCTGGTTTCGGCATCACGATTGCTACCATCTTGCTGCCGGTGGCGTTGATGTTAATTGGTAGTTGGGCCGATGTGTTCTTCACGCCAAAAACCTTCGCCAACGATTTCCTGCGCCTGATTGGCAATTCGGTGATCGCGCTGCTGATCGCTACCCTGGTCAGTTTCTACACCTTCGGCAAGGCACGCGGTTTTAATCGTGAAGCCATTCTCAAATTCACGACAGAATGTCTGGCGCCTATCGCCGGGATCACGTTGATCGTTGGCGCTGGCGCCGGTTTCGGCCGGATCCTGATCGACGGCGGTGTTTCCAAGGCAATCGTCGAACTCGCTAACAACGCGCATTTGTCGCCGTTGCTGCTGGGCTGGTTCGTTGCTGCGCTGATTCGGGTTGCCACCGGTTCGGCTACGGTCGCGATGACCACTGCTTGCGGTATCGTCGCACCGATCGTCACTGCCGCCGGCGTAACTGTCCGGCCGGAACTGATGGTGCTGGCAACCGGCGCCGGTTCGCTGATCCTGTCGCACGTCAACGACGGTGGTTTCTGGCTGGTCAAGGAGTACTTCAACATGACCGTGACGGAAACCTTCAAGACCTGGACTGTCGCTGAAACCATTATTTCGGTGGTGGCGTTGTTGTTGACGTTGGGTTTGTCTACCGTGATCTGATTGATCTACATTTGTAGCACTGTCTTGAAACGGCTTGCAGAATTCGATTCTGCAAGCCGTTTTTCTTTGTGGGTGGCGTGGGAAACTGCTGATAATTGAATCGAAACCGGTATGCGAAACGCGTTGGAGCCGTGTCCGAATTGATCAAAATAATAAAATAATTCATTATTTTTAGTGCAATACAGCAATAAATATCCGTTTCATGGTATTAAAGTGGCTACAATTTTGTGGAAAAACCAACGTATCTGATCATGCGTTCACCGGTAATCCACAAAAATACCCTAAACCCACAATGCCGATCACGCCATGAAAATCCTGAGAAAATTTCTGTTCGCGCTTACCATAACCTTCGTTGCGACCGCCTGTGTAGCCCAGACCGCGGAAACCAAGATAGAAATCAAGGCCGCCGCTGCCGAGGCAAATAAAGTCCTGGTACAGGGACCAGGCAAGATTGAATTCAACGACCAGGCTACTTTTTCTCTGCCTCAAGACTATGGCTTTGTCCCGGCTGCAGCCGCTGCACGCTACCTGCGTGCCGTCGGTAACGTTATCGATGACAAGTCACTGATTGGCGTAATCGTTCCGACGACCCAAAACGGGAACTGGTTTGTCACCGTCGAGTTCAAAAAAGACGGCTATGTACGCGACGACGATGCACGCGACTGGAAAGCTGACGACATGTTGAAGAGTTTGCGCGATGGCACTGAGCAAGCGAACGCAAGTCGCAAGGAGCGAGGCATTCCGGAGGTCGAGGTCGGTGGCTGGGCGGAAGCTCCCGCCTACGATGCCGCAACCCATCGTCTGGTCTGGTCGTTGATCGTGCGCGATAAAGGCGAAGTCGCCAATAGCGCTCAGACTGGCGTCAACTATCGCACCCTTGCCTTGGGCCGCGATGGCTATCTTACTTTAACAATGGTGACGGACCTGTCGTCTCTCGCTGTTGAAAAGCCGATTGCAAACAATCTGCTCGCCGCCATCGATTATCACAACGGTAAGCGCTACGCAGATTTCACCGCCTCAACCGATCATGTTGCAGAATATGGCCTGGCTGCCTTGGTGGTCGGCGTCGCTGCCAAGAAAATTGGCATGCTTGCCGTCATCGCTGCGTTCGCGGCGAAGTTTTTCAAAATCGGCTTGCTGGCGGTGCTTGCCTTCGGTGCTGCCATCAAGCGATTCTTCAAGCGCACACCGAAACCAGCGACACCGGCATCGACATCCAATCCAGACCAGCCGGAAGCATCGCCGTTTGAACCGCGACAGCTGACGCAGTCTGCACCCGATCCTAAGGCTGGCGACCATGCGGCCGAAGCCAGCGATACCGTAAACCGCGTCTAGCGACCGGCGCCATGGTTAAATTGCTGATCCTGCTGTTGGGAGGCCTGAAGCTCGGTAAGATCCTGACTACTTCCGGCACCATGCTGCTGTCTATCGCGGTCTACGCGATGTTCTACGGCTGGCGTTTTGCCGCAGGCTTTGTGCTGTTGCTGTTCGTGCACGAAGCAGGTCACTACCTCGCAGCACAGCGGCGCGGCCTGGCTGTCGGCGCGCCGACGTTCATTCCATTCGTCGGCGCCTGGATCCAGTTGAAAGAGATACCGCATGATGCTGAAACCGAGGCCTATGTCGGCCTTGCCGGTCCGTTTGTCGGTACGGTCGGTGCGCTGGCTTGTTATTTTGCGTCACGCTGGTACAACAGCGAGTTGCTGCTGGCGCTGTCATACGCTGGCTTTTTTCTGAACTTGTTCAACATGATTCCGATGTCGCCTTTTGACGGCGGGCGCATCACGGCAGTGCTGTCCCCACGGATATGGTTCGCCGGCGTTCCCGTGATGATCGCATTATTCGTTTATCGCCCGACTCCGCTGCTGATCGTGATGGTCATTCTCGCGTTGCCGCAGTTGAAACGCGCCTGGCAATACGACCCTTCCACTCCGGAGAATCAGCGTTATTACGGCATCGAGCCGTCTGTGAAGGTGACCTACGCATTTTATTATCTTGCCTTGCTGATCTTTCTGGTGCTGATGACGCATGGTGTACACGATATGCTGGCGCCGGTTCACAGCGGCTTTGGCTTTCTTTAGCCGATTATTTTCTGCATATGCGACTTGCCGGAAAACAGCAGAAATCAAACGGCCACAGATCAGTCTGTGGCCGTTTTTTTTGATCTATGTCAAAGCGATTGCCATCTGTGCAAGATATGCTGCAGCCGGTAGATGTCATCAATCCCACGTATTGATGCATTCAATTTCCGGAGCTTGCACATGTTAAATTCGAGAGAATCGTCCCCCCCAGTTGACGCGGTTAGTTATGACGTTTCCTTGCTGCGCAAGCTGAATCAACTTGGCCCACGCTATACGTCTTATCCGACGGCAGACAGGTTTTCAGAAGATTTCACTTCCGCAGATTATTTGCAAGCGGTTGCCAACCGGCGCGACATGGGTGCGCGCCATGCCTTGTCGTTGTACGTGCACATCCCGTTTTGCGACACGATTTGCTACTACTGCGCCTGTAATAAAGTGGTCACCAGGAATCTCGGCAAGGCAGCGCTTTACCTGACGTACCTGAAGCGCGAGATTTCGATGCAGTCTGCCTTGTTTCAAGGCATGAACCAGGTCGAACAACTACATTTCGGCGGCGGTACGCCGACCTTTCTAACGGATGTGCAGATGACGGATCTGCTGGAGCATCTGCACGGGAGTTTTCAGTTTGCGCCGGACGGGCAGGGCGAATATTCGATAGAGGTCGATCCGCGCACGGTGACGCCGAAACGTATCGTCACCTTGCGGCGCCAGGGATTTAATCGCCTTAGCCTCGGCGTGCAGGATTTTGATCCTGCGGTACAGAAAGCCGTTAACAGGATCCAGCCCGAGGAAGACACGCTCAGGATCATTGATGCCGCGCGTTATGCGGGCTTTCGCTCAGTCAGCATAGACTTGATTTACGGCTTGCCGAAGCAGAACGTGATATCGATGGCGCAAACGCTGAAAAAGGTGATCGCAGCGGCACCGGATCGGATTGCCATCTACAGCTATGCCCACATGCCGCACCTGTTCAAGCCGCAACGCCGCATCGCCGATGCCGATTTGCCGACGCCGGAAGCCAAGATCGACATGTTGTTCCTGTGTATCAAGCGGCTGACCGACGCCGGTTACGTGTACATCGGCATGGACCATTTCGCCAAGCCCGACGACGATCTGGCGATCGCCCAGCGGCAAGGGCGCTTGCATCGCAATTTCCAGGGTTATTCAACCCATGCCGAGGCCGATCTGGTGTCATGCGGCGTGTCCGCAATCAGTGCCGTCGGCGCCAGCTACAGCCAGAACGAGAAAACGCTGGATGCCTATTATCAGCGTCTCGACCAGGGAACATTGCCAATTGCGCGCGGTGTCAAGCTGAGCACGGATGATTTGCTGCGACGCCTGATCATTCAGCGCCTGATGTGCGATTTCGAATTATCGCCGGCATCGATCGAGATCGCCCATCCGATCAAATTCAACGATTATTTTGCAGCTGAGTTGGCGCAATTGAAGTTGCTGGCGGCAGACGGCTTGCTCAAGCTGGATGACGAATGGATCACCGTTACCATGAAAGGGCGTTTGCTGATCCGCAATATTTGCATGGTGTTCGATCGCTATCTGGCTTTGGGCAGAAGTCCGTTGCGTTATTCGAAAACCATTTAAGCAGGTGCCATGAGCATGAGGTACGCATGAACCTGATACCGATCTTCTTGATAGGATTATTTGGCAGCATCCACTGTGTTGGCATGTGTGGCGGAATCGTCAGTGCCTTGTCGATGGCGGCAGCGCCCTCGGCAACGCCCTCGGCTCGCATCATCCCGTTGCGGCTGGTGACCGTCGGAAAAATGCCGTGGCCATCCGATCAAAACCATTTCATGTATCTGTCGCGTGTGCTTGCCTACAACAGCGGCAGGTTGTTCAGCTATGCCTTGGCCGGGACAATAGCGGGCGGCATGGCACAGAGTGTGCGCGCCCTGACGTCGCTGTCATCGCTGCAGATAGGCGCGTACTGGCTGGCCAACCTGATATTGATAGCGCTTGGGCTGCATCTAATGGACGCCTGGCGCGGCTTAAGGAGGCTGGAAGCTTTGGGGCAGATCGTCTGGCGGCGTGTGCAGCCCGCCGTCAAATTTTTGCTGCCCATGGACAGCCCGGCCAAGGCGTTGATGCTGGGCGCAGTATGGGGCTGGCTGCCATGCGGCATGGTCTACAGCGTACTGCTGACAGCAATGCTGAGTGGCGACGCCGTATCTGGCGCCAAGGTGATGCTGGTGTTCGGGTTGGGAACCTTGCCTATGCTATTGACGCTCGGCGTGCTGGGAATGCGCTTGAAAGGCTGGTTGCTGGATCGTCGGGTGCGTATCACCGGCGGTGTAATCGTGTTGCTGTTCGGGTTGATGGGCATCTTGCGAGTGGCTAACGGATTGCCGTTAAGCTGGCTTGATGCAATTTGCATCAGTCCGGCGGGAGCAACGCATTGAGTGCCGTCCTGATCGACCCTGCAGCGCTGTCACCGGATGTAGCCTCCGAGCTCGCCTCTAGCGACTGTTTTCATTGCGGCCTGCCGCTGCCGCCCGCCGCGACAGGATCGTGCTGGTCAGTCAGGATCGGACAGGTGTTGCACGCGATGTGTTGTCCGGGTTGCGCAGCGGTTGCACAAACCATCGTCGATAGTGGTTATGCCGACTACTACACCTCGCGTACGGCCTTTTCCAATCGCATCGACGGTGATGGACTGGTCCCGCCTGAACTGCAACTGTACGATGATGAAGACGGCCGCGCGCAATTCGCCGCTGTGCCTGACAATTCTGCCGGGCCGGCTGGTGATCTGTTAGAAGCGACTTTTGCGCTAGAAGGCATTCGCTGCGCCGCCTGTGTCTGGCTGATCGAACAACGGTTGGCGCGCCTGCCGGGACTGCGGCTGGCCAACCTGAATGTGGCGAGCGAGCGCTTGCATGTACGCTGGGACAAGACGCAATGCAAGCCCAGCGATATCCTGCTGGCGCTGCGCGAAATCGGCTACAGCGCCTACCCGTTCGATGCGGTCCGGCAGGGCGAGCAGTTGCGCAAATCCGGGAAGCGCTTGTTCCGTCAAACGTTCATCGCCGGCTTGTGCATGATGCAGGTCATGATGTACGCGGCTCCGGCCTATTTCGCCGCCGCCGGCAGCATCGACCATGCCCAGCTCCAGTTGATGCGGTGGGCTAGCCTGCTGCTGACCTTGCCGGTGTTGTGTTACTCGGCATTGCCGTTCCTGCGTGGTGCCTGGAGCGGCATGAAGTTACGCCGCTTCGGCATGGACTTGCCGGTAGCCATTGGCATTGTAGCTGCGTTTGCCGGCAGCGCTGTGGCCACCGTGCGCGGCTCTGGCGAAGTCTATTTCGATACCGTCACAATGTTCGTCTTCCTGCTGCTGTGCAGCCGCTATCTGGAGCTGACGGCGCGGCGCAAGGCGGCGTCGACGCTGGAGCGCCTGCAACACGCTCTGCCCGATGCCGCTACGCGTTTGCGTGATTACCCGCGCGCGATGGATGGTGAAGTCGTTGTTGCAACAAGATTGGTCAAGGGTGACCTGATCCTGGTCAAGCCAGGTGAGGTGATTGCGGCCGATGGTGTTTTGCTGAGTGGCCGCAACAGCATTGACGTTTCCTTGCTGACCGGAGAGAGCAAGGCCGTGTCGTGCGCGACTGGAGATACTTTGCCGGGCGGCGCCGTGAACTGCGGGCAGGCCATGGTATTGCGGGTAAGCCGGGTAGTGCGCGAAAGTACCTTGTCAGCTCTGCTCAAGCTGGCGGAGCAAGCAACTCAGAACAAACCACGCATCGCGCAATGGGCCGACCAGGTCGCCGGCTGGTTTGTGGCAGCTTTGCTGTTATGCGCGCTGTTGGCGTTTTGTACCTGGCAATGGCTGGATCCGTCACGCGCCTGGCCGATTGCGATCGCCGTGCTGGTGGTGTCCTGTCCCTGTGCCTTGTCGCTGGCGACGCCGTCGGCGCTGGCTGCCGCCACCGACCGGCTGGTGCGCAACGGCGTATTGATCGTGCAACCGCACGTATTGGAAACCCTGCATCGGGCGACTTATATCATTTTCGATAAAACCGGCACGCTCACCAAAGGTAAACCTGTGCTGCAACAGATTACAGCGTATGGCGCCGGTACGAGCGAACGGTATCTGCAGATAGCAGCTGCGATGGAAATATCCAGCGCTCATCCTTTGGGAAGGGCAATCGCCGATGCAGCCTGCGGCAGGCCGACTCAGACGCCGGAACTGCGCACCGAGACAGTAAGCCAGGTAGCAGGAAAAGGCGTGGAAGCGGAGTTCGACGGCATTCTCTATCGGCTCGGTTCGGCATCGTTCGTGGCGGAGCTGGCCGGTGTCTTGATCCCGGCCGCGGCGCCGGAGGAAATAACGATGACGCCAGTTTTCCTGGGTAAGGCGGGTAGCTGGCTGGCACGTTTCGATCTGGCCGATGAGGTACGAGAAGATGCCCGCCAGACCTTGGCCTATTTCCAGAGCCGAGGCAAGAAAGTGATATTGCTTAGCGGCGATGACCGGCAGGTGGCGCAGCACGTGGCGCGTGAACTGGAAATGGATGGCGCTTACGGTGAGCACCTGCCGGCACAGAAACTGGCGTTCGTACAAGCCTTGCAGCGCCGCGGCGAAACCGTCGCCATGATAGGCGACGGGGTAAACGACGCTGCCGTATTAGGTGTCGCCGATGTTTCCTTTGCGATGGGGACGGGCGCGCCGCTGGCTCGGATCCATGCAGATACGGTACTGATGTCTGATCGCTTGTCGGCGTTGGCCGATACCGCGAGGCTCGGCAATAAGACCATGCACGTGATCCGGCAAAACCTGGCGTGGGCATCGATCTACAATTTGCTGGCGATTCCGGCAGCGGCGCTGGGTTTGCTCAATCCCTGGCTATCGGCGGTGGGCATGTCGTTCAGCTCCGCTCTGGTGGTAATCAATGCGTTGCGCTTGCGTAACAAGCTATAGGAGGATAGATATGGAAGCGCTTTATCTGCTCATCCCTATCAGCACCGTGCTGGTGTTCCTGGCGATATGGGTATTCGTCCGTGCTTCCGACAGTGGTCAGTTCGACGATATGGTCGGTCCCGCGATGAGAATCCTGCTGGACGACGACAGTGCCAGGCCGCCGGAGAAAATCGTAGTCGAGTCAAGACTGGACAACGAACCCTCGAATTAATTTTCATCAATTGCACGCCGTTTGATTCACATCAAAGAGAAACCGGCCGTAGCCAGTTAACCTCGCTCCATTGCAGTGGTATTTTGGGGAGAGAAGAACGTGGAAAAGGCGCTTAACTATAACTACAAGGTCGTCAAGCAATTTTCGATTGCGACGATAGTGTGGGGCGTGGTCGGCATGGCGGTCGGCTTGTTGATTGCGGCCCAGCTGGCGTGGCCGGAAATGAATTTCGACATTCCCTGGCTAAGTTTCGGCCGGCTGCGGCCCTTGCATACCAACGCCGTGATCTTCGCGTTCGGCGGCAGCGCGTTGATGGCAACTTCCTACTATGTAGTGCAACGGACTTGCCAGGTGCGCCTGTTCTCGGACGGATTGGCTGCATTTACCTTTTGGGGTTGGCAACTGGTGATCGTGCTGGCCGCCATAACCCTGCCGATGGGCTACACCCGCGGCAAGGAATATGCCGAACTGGAGTGGCCGATTGCGATTCTGCTGGCCGTGGTGTGGGTGGCATACGCCGTCGTGTTCTTCGGTACGCTTGCCAAGCGCAAGGTTGCGCATATCTATGTAGCCAATTGGTTTTACGGCGCTTTCATCATTGCCGTGGCGCTGTTGCACGTAGTTAACGGCATGGCCATGCCAGCCACCCTGACCAAATCCTACTCTGCGTATAGCGGCGTCCAGGACGCGATGATCCAATGGTGGTACGGCCATAATGCGGTGGGATTTTTCCTGACCGCCGGCTTTCTCGGCATGATGTATTACTTCATTCCCAAGCAGGCTGAGCGCCCGGTGTATTCCTATCGTCTGTCGATCGTCCATTTCTGGGCATTGATTTTCACCTACATGTGGGCCGGCCCGCACCATCTCCACTACACCGCACTACCGGACTGGACCCAGTCGCTGGGCATGGTGTTTTCGCTTATCCTGCTGGCGCCATCCTGGGGCGGCATGATCAACGGCATGATGACCTTGTCGGGCGCGTGGCATAAATTACGCACCGATCCCATCCTCAAATTCCTGGTGGTGTCGCTGTCGTTCTACGGCATGGCAACCTTTGAAGGCCCGATGATGGCGATCAAGACCGTCAACGCCTTGTCGCACTACACCGACTGGGGTATCGCCCATGTCCACTCCGGTGCGCTGGGCTGGGTCGGCTTCATCACGATGGGCTCGATGTATTACCTGATTCCGCGCCTGGTGGGCAAGCAGCAGATGTGGAGCGTAAAGATGATCGAGCTGCATTTCTGGATGGCTACCATCGGTATCGTCATGTACATCGCCGCGATGTGGATTGCCGGTGTGATGCAGGGATTGATGTGGCGTGCGGTGAATCCGGACGGCACGCTGACCTATGCCTTCGTTGAAGTAGTCAAGGCGACTTATCCCTACTACGTGATTCGCTTCTTCGGCGGCCTGCTGTATCTGAGCGGCATGCTGCTGATGGCTTTCAACACTTTCAAAACGATGCGTTATAGCTTCCCGGTGGATACGCGTATCACGGTGCCGCGTACTCATCCCGTGGCGCCGGTGCTGGTACCTGCGGCCAACATCGCAACCGACGCGGTGGAGACGCTATGAAGCAGCAGACTTATTTTGAATCTGGAGCGCGGGCATGAAATTCTCACATGAATCGATAGAAAAAAATCACTGGCTGTTGATCGGACTGGTGATTCTGGTAGTCAGCGTCGGCGGCCTGGCGGAAATCGTGCCTTTGTTTTTCCAGAAGTCGACGACCCAGCCGATTACCGGCCTGCGGCCCTATTCACCGTTGCGGCTGGCAGGGCGCGACATTTACATACGCGAAGGCTGCTACAACTGTCATTCCCAGATGATCCGGCCATTCCGTGCCGAAACGGAACGCTACGGCCACTATTCCGTGGCTGGCGAATCAGTCTACGACCGGCCGTTCCAGTGGGGGTCGAAGCGCACCGGCCCCGATCTGGCGCGCGTCGGCGGCCGCTATAGCGACGAATGGCATCGCGCCCATCTGCACAACCCGCGCGACCTGGTGCCGGAATCGAACATGCCCGGCTATCCGTGGCTGGAATCGACTCGCCTGGTACCTGAAGATATCGTGCCGCACCTGCGTGCGCTACAGCGCCTGGGCGATCCTTACACCGATGCCGAGATCGCCGCCGCGCCGGCAGCATTGGAAAACAAGACCGAGCAAGATGCGTTGATCGCCTATTTGCAAGGATTGGGAACACAGATCAAGGCGGAGAGATAATCATGGCCATTCAAAAAATACTGATTGAGGCGCACAGCATCATTACCCTGATCAGCTTTGTCACTTTTATCGGCATTGTCTGGTGGAGTTATATTCGGAAACGTCCCAAGGATTTCGACGAGGCGGCATTGCTGCCGTTCGCCGACGACCAGGAACAGCTCGATAAGGTGAAGGCGCAACTGAATGCCAGGGAGCGTCACCATGGCTGATTTTACCGATGGCTTCTGGAGCCCCTATATCACCGTATTGACGATACTCAGCATTTTCGGCTGTGGCGTGCTGTTGTGGATGCAGGGCAGCCGGAGGGTCACGCTTGAACCGGGGCAGGATCCCGCTGACAATACTACCGGCCATGTCTGGGACGACGACCTGGGCGAATTGAATAACCCCTTGCCGCGCTGGTGGATGTGGCTGTTCTACGTGACCATCGTTTTTGCCCTGGTCTATCTGGTGCTGTATCCCGGCCTCGGTAGTTTCGCCGGTCAGCTTGGCTGGAAATCAAGCAGCGCCTATCAGGCCGAGCTGAAAAAAGCCGATGCCGACTACGGCCCCATGTTCAACAAATACCTGCACCAGGACTTGAAAACCGTCGCCGCCGATCCGCAGGCGCATGCGATAGGTGAGCGCCTGTTCCTGACTTACTGTGCGCAATGCCATGGTTCTGACGCCCGCGGCAATAAAGGATTTCCGAACCTGACGGACCAGGACTGGCTGCATGGCGGCGCGCCGGAAACCATCAAGACCACCATCATGGAAGGCCGGCATGGCGTCATGCCGCCGATGGGAGCGGCGCTGGGAGGCGACAAGGATGTCGAGAACGTAGCAAATTATGTGCTGAGCCTGTCCGGCTCGACGCATGATCCGATCAAGGCGGTATTCGGCAAACCGAAGTTTACCGTTTGCATGGGCTGCCACGGCAGCGGCGGGGTCGGCAACCAGGCCATCGGCGCGCCGAACCTGAGCGACAAGATCTGGCTATACGGCGGCAGCGTCGACACCATCATGGAAACCATCCGCAAAGGGCGCGATAACACCATGCCGTCATTCAAGGACTTTCTAGGCGAACCGAAGGTGCATGTGCTTGCAGCCTATGTGTGGAGCTTGTCGAACCATCCCGGTAGCGTGGTCGCACTTGATCGCCATGCAGCCACCTCACAATGACCGCAAGCCTGACAGCCAATCATGAACGCGAGTGAATCTTCTCCTAAGACTGCCATTGTCAGGATGTACCAGGCGCGGCAGCAAATATATCCTCGCGATGTGAGCGGGCGTTACGCCACGCTACGCTGGACATGTGTCTGGCTGACGCAGCTGGTATTTTATGGCATGCCGTGGTTAAGGTGGAATGGCCGCCAGGCAGTGCTGTTCGACCTGGCCGCGCGCAAATTCTATTTGTTCGGCATCGTGCTGTGGCCGCAGGATTTTATCTATCTTGCGGTGCTGCTGATTATCTGCGCGTTTTCGCTGTTCCTGTTTACGGCAATCGCCGGCCGGGTCTGGTGCGGCTACGCTTGCCCGCAAACGGTGTACACCAAGATATTCTTGTGGATAGAAAGCCGGATAGAAGGGCCGCGCAGTTCGCGCATGCGGCTCGACCGGCAAGCGTGGTCGCTCGATAAATTGCTGCGTAAAAGCGGCAAGCATCTGGCCTGGGGCGTCGTGGCTTTGTGGACCGGTTTTACTTTCGTCGGTTACTTCACCTCTATCCACGATCTTGCGCGCGAGGCGAGCGTACTTGGCCTGGGATCGTGGGAGTGGTTCTGGGTTTTGTTCTATGGCTTCGCCACGTATGGCAATGCAGGCTGGATGCGGGAGCAGGTGTGCAAATACATGTGCCCGTATGCCCGCTTCCAGAGCGCCATGTTCGATCGCGATTCCTTGATCGTTACCTACGATGCGGCGCGCGGCGAACCGCGTTCTAACAGCTTCCAGAAAACACCGGCACCGACATCTTCTCCCTGCATCGATTGCAGCATGTGCGTGCAGGTTTGTCCGACCGGGATCGATATTCGGGCGGGCCTGCAATACATGTGCATCGGCTGTGCCGCCTGTGTCGACGCTTGCAATATGGTGATGGACAAGATCGGCGCCCGGCGCGGACTGATCCGATATTCAACGGAACATGCGATCACGGAGAACTTGCCGGCGGCGGCCATCCTACGTCGAATTTTTCGCCCGCGCGTATTGATCTACAGCTCGGCGCTGCTGGTGATCGTGTCGGTCTTCCTTGGGTCGCTGATACTCAGGGTGCCTCTCAAGGTAGATGTGATCCGGGATCGCGGCTCCATGGGCAGGGAAGTCGAGGACGGCATGGTTGAGAACGTTTATCGGCTGCAGGCAATCAATGCCGACGAAATGCCGCATCGTTACAAGATAAGTGTGGTTGGCATCGACGGCATCGCACTGTCTGGCGATAGCGAAATAACGCTCGCCGCCACTGAGACGCGGCTGATTCCGGTGCGGGTAAGAGTACCGCACGGGCAGGGCCGGCCGGGTTCCAACAGTATTTCTTTCAGGCTGCAGGGACTAGATGGCGCCAGGTCGCAGGCGAATGAAAAAGCCGTGTTTTATATACCAAGATGAAACCGCCGGGAACCCGATTGAATTACACGAGACGAACAGGATAATCATGAACAACCAAGCACATTCGACGGCCGGGTTTTCTACTGCTTCCACGCCGTGGTACGCTCAGCGCTGGCCATGGTTTCTGATACTGGGCCCGCTGGTGGTCGTAGTGGCGGCCAGTTATACCGGCTGGCTGGCATTCTCCCGGCAAGATGCGCTGGTGGAAGACGACTATTATAAAGAGGGCAATGCGATCAATCAGGATCTGCGTCGGGACGAGGAGGCGATACGGCGCGGCATTGTCGGCAGTCTGCGCTACGACGCCGTGCAGGGAATCCTCAGCGGCAATTTGCGCAACATCGCCGACCAGTCCGGTCACGGCACGGCGCCGCTAGCCGATCGTCGGTTGCGGCTGCGCCTGATTCATTCGACTTTACCTGAAAAAGATATCGACTTGTTTGTACTGCCGAACGTTCAAGGAAATTTTTCGGTGCACCTGCCATTGCTGGAGATGGCGCGCTGGCAGATCCTGATTGAAGACGGGCAGCACGACTGGCGCCTGCATGCTACCTGGAACTGGCCACGGCAACGCAGCGTGGAATTGAATCCGCTCGCCATGAGGGCGGCAGACGACTGAGTCGCCTGGAATCAGCTGCAGGTGTCTGCGCCCATTGCCAATATTTTCAATGCCGGGAAATCGGCCAGTTCGAGATCCCGTTTATCGACCTTCAGTATGCCTTCCTTCCTGAACTTGGACAGCAGGCGGCTGACGCTTTCGATCGTCAGGCCAAGATAATTGCCGATATCCTCGCGCGTCATGCGTAGCTGGAAGTTGGTCGATGAATAACCGCGCGCAGCGTAGCGCGACGACAGATTTACCAGGAACGCCGCAAAACGCTGCTCGGCACGCATATTGCCGAGTAACAGTATGATGCTTTGCTCACGCGTGATTTCCTTACTCATGATGCGGTGGAAATGCCGCAGCAGTGTCGGAATATCGCCGAACAGTTCTTCTAGCCGGGCGAACGGAATGTCGCATACCTCGCTGTCTTCCAAGGCCACCGCATCGCACTGATGGCTGTCGGTGCTGATCGCATCCATACCCAGTAATTCACCGCTCATCTGGAAGCCGGTGATTTGCCGGGCGCCGTCTGGATTGGCTTGATAGGTTTTGAATTGTCCTGCCCGCACCGCATACAGGGAACCGAATTTGTCGCCGATCCGATACAAGGTATCGTCCCGGCGCACACGGCGGCGGCCGATAATACTGTCGAGACGCAGCATGTCGGACTCGTCCAGTCCCATCGGCAAACACAATTGATGCATGCTGCAGGAGGAACAACTTTTGCGCAGGGCGGCGATGTCGAGTAACGGTGCTGTGTGAGGGGAAGGCTGATGCATGGCGAAGTCCGGTAGAGGATAGGGCATTGCGGCTTGCCGCAACACGCTATTTTACCGCCAGACATCGCCTGATGGCCGGATTGCCGCCCGGATCAGTTGGCGTTTGCCGACGCACTGGTGGGTATGCCGGAAAAATCTGTCCAGCAGCGGCGCCGAAAATCGTAGAGTTTGCAGCGGCGCGCCGTATCGAAATACCAGCGCCAGGAAAATTTCTGGATCACGATGCGCGACGGCAGCATGACTTCCAGGATCTGCTGCGCTTTTTTCAAGCGATACAGCGGGATACTCATATCGACATGGTGCGCGGTGTGTTCCATGATGTGATGCAGTAGCGCGCCGACACGATAGCGAAACGTCAGGTGAACCGTAGTTGAGACAAATGGCTGTGCCGCCGCCCACACGGTTTTCTGGTCGTACCAGGCAACGCCGGTATGGGTGTGGTGTACATAGACCACAAAACCGATCATCGCATTCCAGAACACGAACGGTAATGCAAAGCCGGCCATCAAGGTCAGCCACACCGGCTGCCCGGTTGCGATCGCGGCAACGCTTAGCGCTGCTATCCAGAACGTTGCTGCAAACGTGACCAGCACACCGTCCCAGATGAATACCGAGCGCCGGGTCGGCATTGTCTTCCGGCTGGGGAAGTACATGCGTTGCCACCACATTTCAACCAGGTAGTACAGCCAAGGCCCCCAACCGCTGCGATAGAAACGTTCCAACCGTTGGCGCCAGCGCGGCAGGGCCTGGAATTCCTCCAGCGACAACGGATGCCAGACAAAGTCGAAACCTTTCAGGTTGGTGTAACCATGGTGCACTACGTTATGGCCGACATCCCACAGGCTATATGGCGTCAGCGACGGCAGGAAAACCAGGCGGCCGAGCCAGCGATTGAGGCGCCGGTGCGGCGTAAAGCTTTGATGACAGGCATCGTGGCCGAGAATGAAGAGGCGGCCGATGATAAAACCGGCGATCATGCCGAGTAATAATTTGGCTGCAATATTTTGCAACCAGACGGTGGCGACGATCGCCAGCGAAAACAAGACCAGGTCAAGCAGGACCAACGCCAGCGCGCGGCCCGTACTGCGCTGTACGACAGGCAGCAGCCATGAGCGGATGACTTTACGGTGCGGCATGGCGGCCGACGGCGATACCGGATCGGGTAAGCGGATGGGAATCATTTGGCAAACCTTTGATAAAAAAATAAAAATGCCAGCCGATCGTAGGCGATATAAGGAAGGCTGACGTTGATTTCGATCAAAGATTCGCGGGTTTCCTGGTACGGCTTCTGTTTCATGACGGCGTTCCTGCGACATGCGCCGATGAACCAGGGAGCGCAGAGATCAGCCATTTCCGTCCAATCGCGATATGCGCCACCAGCGCCAGCGCGCCATTGAGTGCCAGCGCATAGCGCACTCCCATAAGATGCACAGACAGACCTGTTAAAAGACTACCGACGGATAGCCCGCCGCGCATGGCAAGCATGTATAAGCTGACACTCTGGCCGCGCAGCAACGGACTCGCGCTTACCTGCAACAGAGAATTCGCCGAGATGTTGCTCGCATTCATCGATAAGCCAGCTAACACCAATAGAATCGGCAACAACCAGTACCACTGGTTTAGGGCCGCGCATACCAAAATTGCGCCGTAGCCTGCGGCGAACCAGGAGCTCAGCCGGCGCAGGTCATGTCCGGTACCGATGCTAAGCAAGGCGATCGCGCCGAGCAGGCCGCCAACACCGAATGCCCCCAGCGCCATGCTGAACTGGCGTGCGTCGCCATGCAAGGCGTCTTTGACTAGCACCGGGCAAAAGACAATCAAGGGTCCGCACAAGAAGCTGCTGGTCAGCACGGTAAGCAGTGCGCCGCGCAAAAGAGGATCGATGATAATGTTGCCGACGCCTGAAAATAAAGTGTTGCTGCCAGATTTATTGGTGACCGCCGCCGGCATTTTGGTATGTGGCAGTATCCACAGGGCCACGGCAATAAACGGCAGATAAGACACTGCATTGACGGCGAAGCAACCGACTGCCCCTATGCTAACCATCAAGATGCCGGCGATGGCCGGTCCAAGAATGCGAGAAAGGTTGAACTGCGTGGAATTCAATGCCAGGCCTTCTGCAATTTGCTCGTGTTTCACGAGGGAGGGCACGATCGACTGGAATGACGGCATGGACAGCGCGTCGGTGACGCCCACTATCAGTGAAAGGACGATGACCATCCATGGCTGTATGGCAGCAGTGAGCAGTAGTATCACCAGCAGTATCGGACATAGCATCTGGATCGACTGGAACAGCGTAATCACGCGGCGCCGGTCTGCATGGTCAGCCAAGGCGCCGCCGACCAGGGTCAGCAACCATATCGGCGCGCCCAAAGCGAAGGCGTCCAGCCCGATCAGGAATGGTGATGCGCCTAGGCTTAGCAGAAGCCAGGGCTGGGCGACTTGCTGCGCCCAGGTGCCGATATTGGAAAGCAGGCTGGCAATCCAGAATGTACCGAAGCGGCGTGTGGCCAGGAGATTGAGCGACTCGGCAAGCGTATTTCCAGATGTTGACAATTGTTTCACATGTCACCTGTAAGTTTGCTCAGTTCAATGCCAGACCGGCCCAGACCATCAACGTCACCAGGACCAGGCCGGGGATTACCCGCTTTGCAAAATCCCGATTGCTGCTTGTCAAGGCTACCACGCACTTGGAAATGCTATTGGCGGTCAATCCGGCGAGTATCGGTGCTGCGGCTGCGTGACTGCTGATTTTTCCCTGTGCGGCGAAGGACGCAGCTGAAACTGCTACCGAGTGCGCGTCGGCAAAACCACCAATAAAAGATGCTAACAGGACGCCCTTACCACCAAACCAGGATGAGAAAGCGCCCGACATCAGCAGAATGCCGGAAATGATGAGTGCCAGCAGCAGGGCGCCTTTCATATCGAACGGGCTGCCGAGTTGCAGCGCAGGTCCAGGCCGGGAATGCGCCGACAAGGCGATCATCAGCGCTGCATAAAGCAATGCCGCAACCAGTCCGCAGGCTAAGGGCAAAGCTAGCGCCAGGAGGGTAGGCCGGTGGGTTGCCGCGATCACTATCGCCAGCTGCAATAGTGTCGATACCGTCGATAACACCGCGCCGGTGGCGGCGGCATTTAGCTGGTCCGGCGCCTGGGTGGCGCGGACGCCCATTGCGCCGATGGTGGCAATGCTCGACACGAAGCCGGAAAACAGACCGGTCAGCGGCAAACCGAGCCTTGCTCCGAGTAATCGTTGCGTAATGTGGCCCAATGCGCCGATAAGCAGCATCAATATGACGAAGCGCCAGATTGTATGCAGATTGAGTACCGCGTAAGGATCGATGGTTCGGTCCGGCATGAGCGGCCACAATACGAAAACAGCGGCGCCTAAGACCAATGCGTTGTTCCATTCTCTCTGGCTGAGAATGGATCGCGCAAAGTGATGCAATCTGTCCCGGGCCGCCAGCACGATGGTCACCAATACGCTCAGCGCTGCCGCCAGCTGGATTTCCCGCACCGCCAGTGCGCCTAGCAGCAGCGTCAGGATCAATGCTGTTTCAGTAGTTAACCCGGGGTCGTCATGAGACTGCTTGAAATAGGCAACGGCGAGAAGTGCCGTCACGGCAAGGGTCAGGACCGCCAGCAATAGGGCACTATCGAGCAGCATGCTCATGGAGCCCAACAGGGAAACTAGCGTGAAAGTACGAATACCCGCAGGACTGCGCGTCGGGCCATCGCCTTTGCGGCGCTCGCGTTCGGCGCCTATCAGCAGGCCAATGCAGGCGGCGACCGCCAATGGTGCGACAAGGTCAGCCGGCAGTGTCATTGCTGTTCGGCCGACGCCGTTCCTGTAGTTAGGATTTGATGATTAGTACCGGGCGATCGGCGATTCGCAGATAGTGTTCGGCAACGCTGCCGAGCATGAGTCGTTGCATGCCTTGCAAGCCATGCGATCCCATCACGACGACGCTGGCATCCCATCGCTTCGCCACTTCCCGGATAAGGTCGGCCACCCGTTTGCTACGCTCTTGCAAATCCAATATCTGTACATCGCCCCGGATGCCGAAATCGTCGAAAATGCGCAACGCTGCCTTCCTGAGGTTGAGAGCTTGCTCCGCTGCCGCCTGCAGCATCTGCTCGCGTTGGAAATATACGACGCCAAGCAGAGGGAAGGAGAGCCGCGGGTCGACATTGACATAGAGTGCGCGAATCTCGCAACCTTGCGTCTTTGCTAACAAGCACGCCTGACGCAAAGCGTTTTGCGCAAGTTCGCTGCCATCTGTTGCAACCAGGATGCGTTTTAGCATGATGACTTCACTCCTTGGCGGCAAGATTTTCCTGGGCCGGTTCTTTGGACGCCTGCTCGTTGCCATGTACCAATAGCACCGGGCGCTCTGAGATGCGCACGAAATGTTCGGCAACGCTACCCATCAGCAGGCGTCGCACACCGCGCCGCCCATGGGTGCCCAGCACGGTCAGGTCAGCTCCCCAATTTTCACCTTCTGCCTTGATGGCTCCGGGAATGTCGCAGTCCATGTCACGCAGGTCGAGCATGCTGGTTTGCACTTCGTAACCCTGCGACCGCAAGTCAGCTTCTGCTTTCGCCAGAATTTTTTTACCTTCGGCTACGGATACTTCGCGCAACAGTTCGATATAGGTGAAGTCGTCATTGATCATCGGAAAGGTGGTAAGCGGATCTTCCACCACATGCACCACGCGCACCGTTGCGTCGGGCGCTGCGAAGTTGGCAATCTGCTTCAGCGCTTGAGCGGAAGTAGGGCTGCCGTCGACAGCAAGCAGGATCTTCTTATATATGGCCATGATGTTTCTCAATAAAGGAAATGTGGGTGGTTGCGGTTTGGAGCAACTGTCGATATGAACGCCTCGATTACGCCTTAAGAATCATTGTATGTCTTGAGCGCAAGCCGGCAAGCGCAATTGCAGGGGTAGTTGAGATAGATCAAACACGCCGTCGCCAACCAGGGACACGACTGGGCTGCTGCTGAAATTCCAGCGCATTTTTGATCCAGCGCAAGTTGTCGCCGGCGATCTCCGTCAATATGTACAAAACATCGTTACTTGTGCAGCTGCGCGTAGCTACTGATGGAAATCGCATGAAAAACTCAATACAGCCCTGGCCACTGAAAATATTGATGCCAGGTGCGTTACTCCTGTCGATTCCCGCTTTCTACCTGGTTCTGGCCGGGCCGGGGCTAATGTATCGTCATGTCGGGAGCGGGCTGTATTTAGCCGTCGCTGCCATGGTTGCCGCCGATCTGCTGATCCGGACCAGAACCAAAGGCTGGCATGACGGTGTGGTCACGCTGAATGCGATGTTTTTTTTCGGCGCAGTGCTCAGCGCCTGGCCAGGCAATCCGCCGTGGAGCGTGATCGAATGGACTTTACGGATGGCCTATTGCGGCATCGTTTTCCTGCGTTTGTCGATGCTGTTGGGAGAATACCTGGTGCCGCGCCGGCTGCTGCATGTGGTGGCGCTGGCAATCGCGGTGCTGGCAGTGGCCGGAGCTGGTTTCTTGTGGCTGGAACCGCGCGTCCATACCTATGCCGACGGCGTCTGGCTGGCATTCATTACAGGGGCGACAGTTGGCTATGGCGACCTGGTTCCGTCCACGCCAGCCTCCAGGATTTTCGCCGCCTTTATCGTATTGCTGGGCTATGCCTTGTTTTCGGTTGTCACGGCGAGCATATCGGCAATGTTGGTGGGTGAGGATGAGAAGCGGCTGGAGCGCGAGCTGCACGCTGACATGCGCATGTTACGCAGGGAAATTTCGTTATTGCATAAAGAATTACGATCTTCGCATCCTGAATCTGGCGGTGAGGATGTCGACACTGCCGGTAAAGAATTGCTCCGTGTCTGAACTCATAGAAGACATAAAATATGAACATCCAATTTTTGGGCGCAACCGGAACCGTGACAGGTTCAAAATATCTGCTCAGCGCCGGTTCGGCGAAGGTACTGGTAGATTGCGGCCTGTTCCAGGGATATAAGCAATTGCGCCTGCGTAACTGGGAACGCTTGCCATTGCATCCGTCGGAGCTGGACGCGGTGATCCTGACCCATGCGCATCTCGATCACAGCGGCTATCTGCCGCTATTGGTCAAGAACGGCTTCAAAGGGAAGATCTACTGCAGCGAGGCGACTTTCGAACTGTGCAAGATTCTGCTGCCAGACAGCGGTCATCTGCAGGAAGAGGAGGCCAGCTATGCGAATCGTCACGGCTTCTCCAGACACAGTCCGGCCCTGCCGTTGTATTCGGAAGCCGACGCGGTGCGATCGCTTGCCTTTTTTTCTCCGGTCCGGTTCGATATGGATTTTCAGGTATGCGAAGGCCTCAGCGCGCATTTGCATCGTGCCGGGCACATTCTGGGGGCTGCCATCGTATCGCTGAAAAGCGCAGAGACAACCATCACGTTTTCCGGAGACCTGGGGCGCCCCAATGATTTGATCATGCTACCGCCGTCTCTTATCGAAAAGACTGACTACCTGGTGGTTGAGTCGACCTACGGCAATCGCTGCCACGATAGCGCCGACCCCGCTATCTTGCTAGGCAAGGCGATACGCGACACCGCCGCTCGCGGTGGAGTAACGATCATTCCGTCTTTTGCGGTAGGGCGCGCTCAGGCCCTGCTCTATGCCATTCATCTGCTCAAAGCCAGCGGCGATATCCCGGCAGCGCTACCGATCTACCTGAACAGTCCGATGGCGGTCGATGCCACCGAGATTTATCACAAGCACCGGCAAGATCACCGGCTCGATTACCAGCAATGCGAGGCCATGTTCCGCACGGCAAAGATTATCACCAGTGTGGAGGAATCGATTGCCTTGAATCAAAGGCAGCAGCCGATGGTCATTATCGCGGCCAGCGGCATGGCGACAGGAGGGCGGGTTTTACATCATTTAAAGGCTTTCGCCCCCGATCCGCGCAACACAATCCTGTTCGTCGGCTTCCAGGCAGGCGGCACACGTGGCGCCGCCATGATTGCCGGCGCCGATGCGATCAAAATCCATGGCGAGTACGTACCGCTGCGCGCGCAGGTAAGCCAGATCGACAATATGTCGGCGCATGCCGACGCCGACGAGATACTCGACTGGCTATCGCATTTTTCGAATCCTCCCAGGCAAACGTTTATCACCCACGGCGAGCCTGCGGCGGCGGATGCATTGCGCAGGCGGATCGAAGAAAAATTGCATTGGCCTTGCCGGGTGCCTGACTACCTGGAAAGCGTGGAGTTGCCATGAGCGATCGCAATTATCACAAGCCGATGGATCATAGGCCGATTTTCCACAAGCCCGTGCAGCAGCAGGAAATCTGCGGACCTGCGGCGGGCAGCTTGCGCATGCGACGCGTCGGTATCGATACCTACCAGGAATTGGTTGCCTACATGCGCAGCGATTGCGATATCTGCAAATCAGAGGGATTCGAAGCGCACTCTCGGGTCGAAGTGTGGTGTGGCGACCGGCATATCGTCGCTACCCTCAATGTCGTACATTTTCCGATGATTGCCATGCACGAGGTCGGCTTGTCAGAAGCAGCCTGGCGTGCGCTTGACGGCGCTGATGGCGATCTGGTGCGGATCGAACATCCGGCGCCGATGCAGTCATTTTCATCGGTGCGGGCAAAAATCTATGGCCGCCCTTTTACCTCCGGTGGCGTCGATGCCATCGTCCACGACATCGTTGCCGGTCGTTATTCGCATATCGAAATGGCGGCCTTGATCACGGCCTGTTCCGGTAGCCGCCTGGACCTGACTGAAACGATAGCCTTGACCGATGCGATGGTCAAGGTAGGGCAGCGCCTGCATTGGGATGCCGACATCGTGGTCGACAAACATTGCGTCGGCGGCTTGCCAGGCAACCGCACCACCTTATTGATCGTGCCCATCGTCGCCGCATGCGGCTTGACGATTCCTAAAACTTCTTCGCGCGCTATCACTTCGCCAGCCGGTACCGCAGATACCATGGAAACCCTGGCGCCGGTAGCGCTGGATATTGCCGGCATGCGGCATGTGGTCGAGCGCGAAAACGGCTGTATAGCCTGGGGCGGCGCAGTCAGCCTTAGTCCTGCCGACGACCTGTTGATACGGGTGGAACATCCACTGGACCTGGACAGCGACGGCCTGTTGGTCGCTTCCGTTTTGTCCAAGAAAATTGCCGCCGGATCCACCCACGTCGTGATCGACTTGCCAGTCGGGCCAACCGCCAAGGTCAGGTCGCCGGAAGCCGCGCAAGCGTTGGCTGACCGGCTGGTCAAGGTTGGTGCGGCACTGGGTATTGCGGTCAAACCGGTCATGACCGACGGTACGCAGCCGATTGGGCGTGGCATCGGCCCGGCTCTGGAAGCACACGATGTACTCGCGATCTTGCAGAACGCCGCGGATGCGCCGCAAGATCTGCGCGAGCGGGCTCTGTTGCTGACCGCCAGCGTGCTTGAGCTGGGCGGTAAGGCTGAGGCCGGCCAGGGGATGGCGTTGGCTGCCAAAGTGCTGGATAGCGGCGCCGCACGGCAAAAATTCCAGGCGATCTGCGAAGCCCAAGGTGGCATGCGGATACCGCCGCAGGCCGCGTACACGCATCCGGTACTGTCCCAGCATCGAGGCAAAGTGGTTGCAATCGATAACCGAAGATTGGCCAGCATTGCCAAACTTGCGGGAGCACCGAAGGCGTCTGCCGCGGGGATTGTTTTCCAGGCTCCGCTGGGTACACGCATCGAAGTCGGGCAGCCATTGCTGACCATTCACGCCGAGTCGCCAGGAGAGCTGGCTTACGCACGGGCCTACGCTGAGGCGCAGGAAAATTTAGTTTCTTTACAGGAGGTTTGATGAAACCCGTATTTTTCACCATGCCGGGCAACGACGGCTTTGCCTCGCAGTTGCGCAGTTATTTACCAGCCGAGAACGGTGTCATGGAGATGCATCATTTTCCCGATGGCGAGTCTTGCCCCCGCTTCATGACTTCGGTCGCGGGGCGTGACGTAGTGCTGGCCTGTGCACTGGAGCGGCCGGATAGAAAAATCATGGAGCTGTATCTTGCCGGCTGCGTTGCCCGCGAACTGGGAGCGCGTAGCATCGGTTTCGTCATTCCTTACTTGCCTTACATGCGGCAGGATGCACGATTCATGGACGAGGAAGGGGTAACTTCAGCGCATTTTGCGCGCTTGATTTCCAGTTGCTGCGACTGGCTGGTGACGGTCGATCCGCATCTGCACCGGTATCGCGAGCTGGCTGAGATCTACTCGATCCCGAGTCGGGTGGTGCATGCGGCCCCTGAACTGGCAAAATGGATTACCGGAAATGTGCAGCTTCCCGTCATTATCGGCCCCGATGCTGAAAGCGAACAATGGGTCGCAGCCGTGGCTGACGTGGTTGGGTGTCCATATACGGTATTGCAAAAGAAACGGCGTGGCGATCGCGAGGTAGAAGTCTCGATTCCGCATGTGGATGACTGGGAAGGAAGGACACCGGTATTGATGGACGATATTGTTTCCACCGCCCGCACGATGGTCGCTGCCGTCAAGCAGATCAATGCAGCTGGCATGGCGCCCCCGGTATGTATCGCCGTGCATCCTTTGTTTGCCGGGGATGGCTATATCGCGCTGCAGGTGGCTGGTGTCGATCGTATCGTCAGCTGTAACACTATTTTCCATTCGAGTAATCGGATCGACATGGCAAAACCGACCGCCGTCGCTGTCACCGATTTACTGAGATCGCGCAGCTAGCGTTGTGCAGGCTAGTGCGCCAACCAGTATGTCGACGGATAATTTTGAGAATGCGCGATGAGTGCAAGAAACCTGCAATTTTTTTTCGCACCGCGATCGATAGCGGTCATCGGTGCATCTGAAAAGACGCAGCACATGGGAACGTATGGGCTGCGGAATTTGGTGCAAGGTGGCTTTAAAGGGAACATCTTTCCGGTCAATCCGAAATACACCTTGCTGGAGGGCCTCAAGACTTATCGCGATCTCGCTGAATTGCCGGTCGTGCCAGAACTGGCGATCATTTGCACACCATCGTCAACCATACCCAGGATCATCGGCCAGCTAGCCAGGTTGGGTACCAAAGCGGCGATCGTGCTAGGCGAAGAAGCCGGTGCCGGCGACAAATTGCAACCGTCAGTGCTGGAAACGGCGCGCCCCCATTTGCTGCGCATTCTCGGCCCCGGCTCGGCTGGCATATTGGTTCCGAAGATTGGGCTGAACGCCAGTCTTGCCACAACCGGGGCGTTGCAGGGACAAATTGCGTTGCTTGCCCAATCCGGTATGCTGGCAGCGGGCATGCTTGATTGGGCACGGTCGCAAGGTATCGGTTTTTCCAAAGTGATTACGCTGGGTGATGGCGTCGATGTCGATGTCGGCGACATGCTCGATTACCTGGCCGGCGACAGCGACACGCGGGCAATATTGTTATGCATCGAAGATATTCCGCATGCCCGTAAATTCATGTCGGCGGCACGCGCAGCCGCACGCAACAAACCGACGCTGATACTCAAGACCGGCCCCTGCGGCGGCGACCTCGTAGCGGAGTCTATGTCGGGCAGGTCGGATGCAGTGCTGGATGCGGCGATCCGCCGGGCGGGCATGTTGCGGGTGTACTCTACAGAGGATTTGCTCAGTGCTGTGGAGACCTTGTCGCAAGTCCGTCCGTTTGGCAATGGCCGGCTGACAATTGTCGGCAATGGCCGCGGCCCCGGGCTGATGGCTTGCGACGCCTTGCTACGTGGCGGAGGAAAGTCAGCGACGTTGTCGGACGAGACCCTATGCAAGCTCAACCAGCTCCTGCCAGAGAATGCGGCGTGTTCCGCTCCGGTCGCACTGCCGGCCAATGCATCGGCGTCACTGTACCGGCAGGTGTTGGAGGCCGTATCGGCAGACTCCGGGGCGGACGCCTTGCTTGTCATTCACGCGCCGAGTGCAAGCGCATCATGTGTCGATATTGCCGATGCCATTATTCCGCTGGCCAGGCAGGGTGCACGTAATATCCTCGTTTGCTGGCTGGGCGGCGCCGCGTTGGCGCCCGCACGGCGTATTTTCGCGGAGTCAGGCATCGCCACCTACGCTACGCCGGAAGCTGCCGTATGCGGTTTCATGCAGATGGCCGATTTTCGACGCAATCAACATCTGCTGATGCAGGTGCCGCCGACGATATCACCCGACCTTGTCGCAGATCGGCCGGCTGCGCGCAAGATTGTCGCGGCTGCCTTGGCCGGTGGCCGGCTAGTGCTGGCGGCCGCTGACACCGGCGCACTGCTGGCAGCATATGGCTTGCCGGTGAATGATGTACATCTTGCAGACGACACGCAGATGGTGACGCCGGTATTGAAAATCGGTATTGTTACCGATCCCATATTCGGTCCGGCCATTGTGTTCGGACAGGGCGGGAGATTTGACTTGCCTGTGATAGCGGCAGGTTTGCCGCCGTTAAACATGGTGCTGGCGCGCGATTTGGTATTGCATGCGACCGGCATAGCCGAGGTGGCCGACAGCACGTCGCAGCAACCAGAACCGGAAATCGACGAGATTTGCCGGCACCTGCTCAAGCTGTCTCATTTGCTGACCGATGTTCCGGAGTTGGTCGAACTTGACATCCAGTTCACGCTGCCAGATGGAAAACACATGGTAGGGCTGCAGGCGCACGGGCGATTGCAGCCGGCCGCCATTGGCGACGGTCTGCAGCGTTTTGCGATCTGCCCCTATCCGGAAGAATTGGAAGAAACCATCTCCTGGCAGGGCTCGACGCTGTTGCTGCGGCCGATCAAACCGGAAGACGGCCAGGCTCATATTGCGTTTTTCAACGCGCTCGATCCTGAAGACGTGCGCTACAGGATGTTTGTCGGCGTGCGTGCATTACAGCCATCGCAATTGGCGCGTTTTACGCAGATCGATTACGACCGCGAGATGGCTTTCATAGCGACCAGGAACAAGCCGGACGGCAGCGCCGAAACGCTGGGCGTGGCCAGGGTAGTCGCGGATCCGGACAACATCCAGGCGGAATTTTCGGTGATAGTGCGTTCCGATTTGAAAGGGCTGGGACTGGGCCATCTGCTAATGGCGAAATTGATTGCGTATTGCCGCCGCCATGGCACCGCTGAGATCATCGGCGAGGCTTTGCCGCACAATACGCGCATCCTGCATTTGGTAAGAAAGCTCGGCTTTGATGTAAAGCCGCTGGAGCGCGATGGCACCATGTGGCTGCATCTGGATTTGCGGTCGTCGCAGCAACGCTGACGATCTGGTTCAGGTTTTGGTGGCAGGAGAGGCGACAGGTTTGCAATCTTTTTTTGTCATCCGCCCCGACTCGCCGCCAAGCGCCAGTTCTTTCAATTTCGTCAGGTCGAGGATCTGCAAATCCCGCTTGTCGACCGCAATCCAGCCTTGCACCCTGAAGTGGGACAAGAGCCGGCTGATACTTTCGATGGTTAGTCCAAGGTAATTGCCGATGTCCTCGCGCGACATACGCAACTGGAAGCTGGTCGAGGAATAGCCGCGCGCCATGTAGCGGGAAGAAAGATTGACCAGGAAAGCCGCAAATCGCTGCTCGGCGCGCATATTTCCGAGCAGCAGCATGATGTTTTGATCGCGCGTGATTTCCTGGCTCATGATCCGATGGAAATGATGCAGCAGGGTCGGGATATGGCTGAATAATTCTTCCAGTCGCGCAAAAGGAATTTCGCAGACCTCGCTGTCTTCCAGCGCCACGGCATCGCAGTGGTGAAGATCGGAACTGATGGCATCCATGCCAAGCAATTCACCGGCCATCTGGAAACCGGTGATCTGCTGTTCACCGCCATTATTTATATGGCAAGTTTTGAAGTGCCCGAAACGAATCGCGTAGAGGTTCTTAAACGGATCTCCCATCCGGTACAAACGCTGGTCGCGCAAGATGCGCTGTCCGCGTCCGATGATCTGGTCGAGGCGCGTCATGTCGGCACTGTCCAGGCCCATCGGCAAACATAGCTGGTGCAAGCTGCAACCCGCGCAGCTGGCTTTCAATACCGGAATGTTCAAAAGTGGCGATGCCACTTTGGCAAACGGCGTATTCATGGTGATGGGTTAACTCCGCATTGATGGTTGGCCGGCTATCGATTCCCTGCATACGCCTGCAAGAACAGGCGCCATATCGGTATCTTGTTGCTGAATGTACACCCTATGCGAGAGATATACAAATGACGGCGGATTTGAATATGAAACGGCGGTCGTTGCCGGGTATTTTTGATGTGCATCAAAACCTCATTCCCTGCGTTATTTATGATGGTTGTCAGAACGCGTTTTTTTGAAGCCAGTAACGGAGAGAAGAGATGAAAAGCGATCGTCAGTTAAAGCAGGAAGTCACGGATGAGCTGGAGTGGGATCCGTCTGTCAAGGATATCGAGATCGGGGTCGAGGTGAAAGATGGTGTGGTGACGCTGACCGGGCATGTAGATAGTCATGCCGAGAAGTATGCCGCTGAACGCGCGACGTTGCGCGTTGCCGGCGTCAAGGGAATCGCAGTGGAAATCGATGTATGGTTACCTGGTCCAAGCGAGCGCAACGATGCCGATATCGCGCGCGCCGCTGAAATGGCATTGGAATGGAACGTGCTGGTCCCCAAGGACCAGGTCAAAGTCATGGTTGAGGACGGATGGGTGACGCTGAGCGGTGAACTGGAACGTGATTATCAGCGCCTGGCTGCGGAAAATGTCACGCGTAACTTGATGGGCGTTACCGGAATCAGCAATCAGATCGTGGTCAAGCCAGCCGTGTTGCCGGCGGACGTCAAGGTCAAGATCGAGGCCGCGCTGCAGCGGCGCGCTCACATGGAAACACAACGCATTACGGTGGTAGTCAACGGCGACCAGGTGACCCTTACCGGCCCGGTGCGCTCATGGTCGGAACGCTACGCTGCATTACAGGCGGCAGCGGCGGCGCCGGGCGTGGCGCGGGTCGTCGACAAGATGGTGATTGCCTAGCTCCGCTATTGTTATAAAGCGCGTTGTCAGCCATGCGTCGCCGGCAACGCGCTTTTCTTTCAATGGAACATCAACACCGGCACCGTCATAGAAGCCAGGACAGTGCGCGTCACTCCTCCCAGCAAGATTTCGCGGAAGCGGGTGTGGCCATAGCCGCCCATGACGATCAGGTCGGCGCCGAAATCGGCAGCGTGCGACAAGAGCGCGTTGCCGACATCTATATCGGCCGGGATCTTTTGTTCCGATACCTCGAGTTTGATACCGTGGCGCGCCAGGTAAATGGCGATATCGGCTCCCGGTTGTTCGCCGTGGGCGTCAGCCGGCCTGCCGGTGTCAAGCACCAGTACCCGGACCAGATCAGCCTGCTGCAGCAACGGAATCGATGCGCTGACAGCACGCGTTGCCTCCATGCTGCCGTCCCAGGCAAGCAACACTCTTTTGCCGACCTGGGGGAAATGACCTGCATAGGGGATGATCAGTACCGGCCTGCCTGAATTCATCAGCACATATTCCTGAAAGTCGGCTCGTAGCAGCGGCGAGTAGTCAGTCGGATTGACCTGGCCGATCACCACCAGGTCGCTATAGCGTGCCTGCAAAACCAGGCCCGTGCCGGCGTCGTCCTCGATCAGGCGTTTTTCGAAGGACTTGACGTCCATCTTCCAGGCAGAGGATTCAAATGCAGTTAACAGACTTTCAGCATGCTCGCGCAGATCGCTTAGCGCGGAGCCGAGAAGAGCCAGGTTGCTGTCTCCGATTACCCCCGGCATGAAGAATTGCGGCGCAACGCCGGTAGCTGCGGCGCCGATCAGATGCGCGTTGCATTTTTGCGCAAGCACAGCGGCGATCCTGATTTGTTCATGAGCGCGCCTGGATTCATCCACGTGCACAAGTATGGTTCGATATTCCATGTGATATCCCTCCGGTTGATCAATGCAGAAAATCTGCCTGACAAAATATTTACGGACAAACGCAGAAAATTTGTTTCTTTAAAAAGTTAAAAAGGCAAATTCAGAAGTTAGGCTCCAAGCCCTGTCGTTGACTGCTTTCCAGCGCAGCCTGGCATGACTGGCATCGTTCTGCAGTCGGATGCAGGCGTAGCCGCTGTGGCGTGATAACTGCCCCGCATGCAAGGCAGTTGCCGCATGTGCGCGCTTTGATACGTTGTAGCGCGGCCTGGATTTTGTTTGGCTCTGCCGACTTGTTGCGGAGCAAAGCAATTTCGGCCGCGCTGAGCAAACCTGTCATCGCGCCGGCCTGGCACCGTTGCGAGCGGATTGTCGCGACTATATATTTGCGTCGCCGCTGCAACGGGGTTTCGAGTTGTCTTGCCAAGTTGAAAGAGATCATTTTTGCTACGTCAGGAAATAACGAATGTCCGTGCATGGCGCGATCCTCCAGGAACGACTGCCTTCAGCATAACAATGGCTCGGTGGAAAAATTTGATCCATATCAACTCAGCCGGAAACAGTTGCAATTAGACTTGTTTCATGGCGCAGCAACAAAAAAATCAGGAAACATCATGAAAACCGCTATTGCAGCTAATTTGAAGAAAATGGCAACGCTTGGAGACTTGTTTGACTGGCGGGTCGGACAGACTCCAGAGAACGAGGCGTATCGTCACTTCAATTCAGAGTCAGGGCGCTGGCACTCACATACGTGGGCGCAAATCGGCGAGCGCGTAAGGATCTGGCGCAGCGCGCTGACGGCGTCACGTCTGCCCTCGGAGGCACGAGTGGCTGTATTGCTGCCGAATGGTCTGGATGCCGTCTGCATCGATCAGGCGAGCCTGGCGCTGGGCCTGGTTCCTGTGCCGATGCACGCGCTCGACAATCCGGCCAGCATCGCCTACATCATCAAGGATTGCGAGGCCTCGATGCTGGTGCTGTCGACCCGTGCGCAATGGGAAGCGATTGCAGCGGTCGGCGAAACCATGCCTTTTTTGAAGCTGGTTTTGGTGGTGGGCGATGGAAATTTCGACAATCACTACGCGTCGGCTCCTGTTCATGGCGTGGTGGTTGCTTTGGCGACCTGGCTGGCCAGCGGCGCACTGCCCAACAATACACGCAGGCCGCCGGTGTCGGGCGGCGCCCTGGCGGCGATCGTCTATACCTCGGGAACTACCGGCAAACCTAAGGGGGTCATGCTGACCCACAACAATGTACTGTCGAATATCCAGGTGGTGATGGCGCGGGTCGAGGTGCGCTCGTCTGATGTGTTCCTGTCGTTCCTGCCGCTATCGCACACTTTCGAGCGCACCGTAGGATATTACCTGCCGGTTGCAGCCGGCAGTTGCGTCGCTTACGCGCGGTCAGTGGCGCAGATTCCGGAAGACCTGGCGACGATCCGGCCGACGGTATTGGTTTCGGTGCCGAGAATCTATGAACGGTCTCACGTGAAATTGCAGGGGATTCTTGCCGAATCCGGCTATTTGACGCGACGTCTTTTTGCGTTGGCGCAAACGATCGGCTGGCGGCGTTTTTGCCGAAGCCAGCAGTTACCTTGCAACGGCGCCTCCCCGGATTGGCTGGATTCGTTGTTGTGCCCTATCTTGCAATTGCTGGTGGCGCGCAAGGTGCTGGCGCAGTTCGGCGGGCGCTTGCGTGTCGCGGTATGCGGCGGTGCACCTTTGTCGCAGGCGGTAGCGGAATGCTTTCTGGCGCTGGGTTTGCCATTGGTGCAGGGATACGGCATGACAGAAACATCGCCGGTGATATCCTGCAATACGCCGTCCGACAATTGGCCGGCTACGGTTGGTAAGCCGCTGGAAGGCGTCAGGGTACGTATCGGCGAGAACAGCGAGTTGCAGGTGCGCGGCGGCGGTGTCATGGCAGGATATTGGAAACGCCCGGACGAGACTGCCAACGCAATGACCGTCGACGGCTGGTTGCGTACCGGCGATCAGGCAGCTATGGAAGGTGGACGCATCCGCATCATCGGCAGGATCAAGGAAATTATCGTCACTTCAACCGGCGAGAAAATTGCGCCGGCGGATCTGGAGTTGGCGATCACGGCCGATCCGCTATTCGAGCAAGCATTCGTGATTGGCGACAACCGCCCGTTCATCGCCGCTTTTGTTGTACTTGGCCGTAGCGGCCTGGACACACTGCTGCAGCAACTTAAGCTCGATGCCGGCGATAGCGTCAATCCGGATTCTGCGTCAATACAGACTGCCGTTTTGCAGAGAATTCAAGCAGCAAGCAAGCACTTCCCCAGCTATGCGGTGCCGCGCGTTGTACGGGTCACGCTGGAACCATGGTCGTTGCTGAATGGGCTGATGACGCCGACGCTGAAGCTCAAACGCAACGCGTTGCTTGCGCATTTTCAGGCTGAAATTGACGATGTTTACGCGCAGCGTACGCCAGCCCAGATAATAGACGAGGCCGTAGAGGCAGTCGTCAACTAAGAGTCGAGCATGACTAGCGCGTGCCGGGCTGCGATCCATTCTTCGTTGGTGGCCTCGACTGCGACTGCGACCCTGCTGCCGTGTGCGGATATCAATGGTGCGTTGCGCTGATTGGCTGCGTCTTCCAGGTGTACGCCAAGGAACTCCAGGTCACGGCAAACGCGGCTGCGAATCTCCGCACTGTGTTCACCGACGCCGGCCGTAAACACCAGCAAATCGAGGCCGCCCAACACGGCGGCCAATGCACCGATTTCGCGGACGATACGACGCTCGTACAAGGCGAGTGCGGCGCGCACCTGGTCACCGACGGCATCGTCCCGTTGCTCTTGCGCGAACAGGATCGGCGGATCGGCGGAAACGCCGGAGA
Organism: Collimonas sp. OK607; assembly: GCF_900111995.1. GTDB lineage: Bacteria > Pseudomonadota > Gammaproteobacteria > Burkholderiales > Burkholderiaceae_D > Collimonas. The sequence continues at coordinate 51,579 of NZ_FOKF01000021.1, read as the reverse complement.
CCCCAAGCAAGCCTGACTCGTGGTACAGCAGGTGCGCTACTTGTTCCAGGCTTAATTTCTCGATTTCCATCAGGTAAATTACCGCGCCCGGGTCGAGTGCGCCGCAACGGGTGCCCATCATCAACCCATCCAGTGCGGAAAATCCCATGGTGGTGGCGACGCTGCGCAGATCTCGCATTGCGCACAGGCTGGCTCCGCTACCCAGGTGGGCCGCAATGACGCGGCCGTGCGCCGCGGCGCCGAAACGCTCATCCAGCGCCATCGACAGGTATTCATAGGACAGGCCATGAAATCCATAGCGGCGCAAGCCGCGCTCCCACAGCGCGTATGGCAGTGGCAGCATTTGTTCGACATGCGGCAGCGTGTGGTGGAAAGCGGTATCGAAACAGGCGACCTGAAGCAGGCCGGGCTGGCTGGCCAGCAGCACTTCGATGGTGTCCAGCGCAAACGGCTGATGCAAAGGAGCCAGCGGAATGTAATTCTTCAAATCCGCCAGTACTATCGCATCAATCCTGGTCGGTGCGGAATACTTGCTGCCGCCGTGTACCACGCGATGCGCAACTGCGCATAAGCGGCGTGCGCCAAGATGCACACCAACCCGTTCGAGAATATGCATCAGCGCGGAGTGATACGGCTGTTGCGTGTCCAGCGCCAGTGGCTCAGATTCGCCGCCAGTCTCGATATAACCAGGCTTGGTGCCGCCGATGCCCTCGACTTTGCCTTTCCATTCAGCCTGCCGCGGCAGCGGAGCGCCGGTAGCATGGGTAATATCAAAAAGCGCGAACTTGATGCTGGACGAACCGCAATTGAGCACCAGGATGAATCGTTCATTATTATCGGCTGGCGTCACGGACTGAGCTGGCATATTCATTGGGGATGGTTGCGATAGTGGTGCGCCAGCATCAGTGCGATGGCGCAAGAGGCGATGCGGGTCTCGCGCGAATCGGCACGGCTGGTCAGGATGATCGGCACTTTGGCGCCAAGTACGATGCCGGCGCTGGCGGCGCCGCTCAGGTACTCGAGTTGTTTGGCCAGCATGTTGCCGCTTTCCAGATCCGGCACTACCAGGATGTCGGCGCGCCCCGCGACTTCCGACACGATGCCTTTGATGCGCGCGGCGGCGACCGATACCGCGTTATCGAAAGCCAGGGGGCCATCGAGTATGGCGCCGGTAATCTGGCCGCGGTCAGCCATTTTGCACAGTACGGCGGCATCCAGCGTTGCCCGCATGCCTGGGTTGACCGTTTCCACCGCCGCCAGGATCGCTACGCGTGGACAGGCGACGCCGATTACATGCGCCAGGTCGATCGCATTTCGCACGATGTCGACTTTGTCGTCGAGCGTTGGCTCAATATTGATGGCCGCATCGGTGATAATGAAAGGGCGCGGATAGGCAGAGGTTTGCATAAGATAGCAATGACTGATGCGGCGCTTGGTACGCAGTCCGGCGGACGTTGCCAGCACAGCCGCCATCAATTCGTCGGTATGCAGGCTGCCTTTCATCAAAGCTTCGACTTCGCCTTTGCCTGCCATTTCGGCTGCGCGTGCCGCCGCCGCGTGGCTGTGCGGGACATCTTCAATGTCTATGCCGGTCAGGTCCAGGCCGGCAGCAGCGGCCACCGCTTCGAGTTTGGCGCGTGGCGCCACCAGCAACGGTTCGATCAAATGTGCGTGGCGCGCGTCCAGCGCGGCCGTCAAACTCAGTTCGTCGCAAGGGTGCACCACCGCGACGCGAATGGCGCTGAGCGGGCGCACGTGTTCAAGCAGCCGTTGCACCTTGTCACCGGAACTGATACGGACTTCCGGTAAGGTCATCCTGGGGTACACGATCTTTTCGTTGGGTGCGATCACCTCGGCATCGCCTTCGATCACGATCTTGCCGTCCTGGTTGATACACGAGCAGCGCAGGCTGAGTTGCTTCTTGTCAGGCTCGCGCGCAGTCACCGTGACGCTGATGGTCAAGGTGTCGCCCACCCGCACCGGATGCAAGAATCGCAAGGTCTGGGCCAGATATACCGTGCCTGGCCCGGGCAGGCGCGTGCCCAGCACGGCCGAAATCAGCGCCGCTCCCCACATGCCATGGGCGATCACTCCATGGAACTGGGTAGATGCGGCGAATTCGGGATCGAGGTGCTGGGGATTGACGTCGCCAGACATGACGGCAAACAGCTGGATATCTTCGGTGCTCAGCGTGCGTTCCATGGCGGCGCTGTCGCCGATGGAGATTTCATCGAAAGTCAGGTTGCGGAGCACCCGCAATTCATCGTGAAGCAAATTCTCGTGGGAAGTGGAGCGAACGGTATCGGTCATGTTAGTCAAGAGTAGATTGAACGGGAGCCGGGTGCAGACCAGGCAGCGACGCTGCTGCATATTCTAAGAATAACAATGATGAACAAGAAAAATTTGATGCAAATCAACTATACAGGACAGCCCCAATACCTGGGGCACAGTGGGCATGACGATAACCCCCGATGTTTCGGGGAAATTTGATTCACATCAAGAACCCGGCTTGCCCGCACGGTTACTCTGATTGCACGCCGTTGGGAGAGGGGTGAATTAATTGACAAATGCTAAAAAAATACCTACTGTCAATTGATTCGAATGCGGTTCGGGCTTTGCAACAGTAGTTTAAAAAACTATGAAAGGGGCGGCTTGGGATGGATTCGTTCAAATACCTATATCGGGGAATGAGGTATTCCCGGTTCTTGGCCATTATTTTTGTACTTCACGGTTTGTTGAGCCCACTGGCGGCGGATGCGTTACCGGTTTTCGCAAGGCAAACCGGACAAAATTGCGTTGCCTGTCACGCCGGCGGCCAATTTCCTGAACTGACCGCTTACGGAAGATTATTCAAGCTCACCGGCTATACGATCGGTACGCGCACCATTCCGCTATCGGTGATGGGGGTAGCCAGTTTCACCAAGAGTAAGAATCCGGATAGCGACGTGGCGTTCGCCAAGGATGCGGTCGCCCTGTTTCAAACCGGCAGCGTCTTCCTGGCCGGCAAAGTTACTGACAATGTCGGTGTGTTCGGACAGTGGACCTACAACAACTACGACAATCAAAATCAGGACACAGGAAAATGGCAAGGGAAGTGGGCTTCCGATAATTTCGACCTGCACTACGCCGATCGATTCATTGGCCCGACCCAAGACTTTATCTATGGATTCAGCCTGAACAATAATCCTTCCCTTACCGATCCCTGGAACACCGCTCCTGCATGGATTCAATATGTCCCGACCCAATTCGGCGTCACCGCGCCTGACGCCAGCCCCATCATTAGCCAACTCGGTACCCAGGTCGCCGGGCTGACAGCCTATGCTTTCTGGAATAAGACGCTATACGCGGAGGTGGCTGCATATCAGACCAGCAACGGCGTATGGTCGTTCTTAAGCCAAGGCACGAAAGCGCAGGATCAAACGAATCTGAAGGGCACCAATCCCTACATACGGCTGGCGCTCAGCCACGACTGGGGGCCGCATAGTGCGATGATCGGGGCACTTGCCATGAATGCGCAAATCTATCCCGACAACACCAATCCTGTCGGGCCGACGACGCGCTATCGTGACCGCGGGATAGACGCGCAATATCAATATCTGCTGGATCCGCATACCGTGACGGCGCAGGTCAGCTTTATCAGGGAAACCATCACAAATGGCGACGTGACAGGCGTCGCCAGCAATGCCTCGAATACGCTTAATCAGTTGCGACTGAAAGCCAGCTACGTCTATCGGGCGAAATACGGTACCAGCCTGAGCTATTTCAGCACCACCGGAAGCTCGGATCCGACTTTGTATCAGGATGTCGCAGCCAATCCGGGGACACGCGGCTGGGTTCCAGAAATATTCTGGATGCCGGTGCAGTACGTTCGAATTGGCGTTCAATACTACGCCTACACCCAGTTCCACGGAGCCTCCAGCAACTACGACGGTTCCGGACGCAACGCCAAAGACAACAATACGTTGTTTCTATATGTGTGGGGAGCGTACTAAATGAATAGCTACGATGATGGTACACCCGCACAACGCATGGCTACGGAAACCCGATTCGAGCAGGTGAAACGGAAGAGACTTTATTTTTCTTTGGGCTTAATCGTCGCGGCAGGTCTTGCAGCTTGCAATCTGCCGGAAAGATCTCGTTCTCTGGGCGATCCGAATGTCGCCGCGAAGACGCTCGCACTGCAAGTTTGCTCCAATTGCCATGGCGTTCAGGGTGTTTCCGTGTCGCCCAACTTCCCGAATCTGGCGGCGCAGTCGCAACCGTATCTGGTGGAACAGCTCAAATCATTCAAAAGCCATGGCCGTTCAGATCCAGCCGGATTCGAATACATGTGGGGTATCAGCGCCAGGTTATCCGACGATCAGATCAACGGACTTGCTGCCTATTTCTCGTCGCAATCGCCACCCCCGGGTAAAGCCGGAAATCAGGCATCGTTCAAGGAAAACTCACTTAAGGAAGGCCAGAAAATTTTTGAACAAGGCATTGCCGCAAACAACACGCCTGCCTGCTCCGGCTGCCACGGCGCGCACGGCGAGGGCATTCAACAGTTCCCACGTTTGGCGGGCCAGCATTCCGACTATATCGTCAAACAACTGATGGTTTTTCAACGGACAGATGAAAGACCGGAGGGCGTCATGATGAAGGGGATTGCACACGAACTCACTCCAGAGAACATGAAAAATGTGGCTGCCTATCTGGAGGCTATGCCGTCAATTCAATGACGTGTTCTGGCGATTGGCCATTGTTGGCTTCGCACCGATTCTAAAAAATTTTGGAGAAATATCATGACCAGCCGTCGCGAATTTATTGTTCAACTTGGTTTGGGAAGCGCCGCACTGGCATCGGGCCATAGCCTCGCCCAAGGTGCCATGGTCGCCGAGAGTGATGCCCAGGCGGCAGCTCTAGGCTACAAAGCCGACGCTACTAAAGCGGACAAGGTGAAATTTCCAAAGTACGCTACTGGCCAGCTTTGCGGCAATTGCTCGCTGTACCAGGGTAAGCCGGGTGATGCAGCTGGCGGCTGCCCCCTGTTCGCTGGCAAACAGGTATCCGCCAACGGCTGGTGCAGCGCATGGACCAAGAAGTCCTGAGGCCTGGCCGGTTCGACCGGCCAGGCGCAGTGACAAGATGCCGCAATTCAAAATAATCCGGCGCGGCCGGATGCGCCTTGTGGTCTTGCGGCGCGATTATGGATTCACGTATTGCTGATGATGACCTTCAACGCATGTTCTTTCTCCGCGTTGGAAAAGACATCGTAAGCATGCAGAAACTGATCGAATGTGAAACGGTGGGTGATCAAATTCTCCGGTTTCAGTTTTTTAGATTCAACATTCTTGAGCAGCATCGAAGTGGTATTGGTATTGACCAGGCCGGTGGTCAGCGTGATGTTCTGCGCCCATAGTTTTTGAATTTGGAAATCGACACTTTTGCCGTGTACCCCGACATTGGCAATGTGCCCGCCGGGACGGACGATCTGCTGGCAGATGTCAAACGTCTGCGGTACGCCGACGGCCTCGATCGCCACGTCCACGCCATCCTTTGTGCTCGCCATGATCATTGCTGCAGCATCGGCTTTGGCGCTGTTGATCACTTCCGTCGCACCGAATTTCTTAGCCAGCGCCAGGCGCGATTCGTCGATATCGATCATGATGATTTTTCCCGGCGAAAAAAATTGTGCAGTCAGCAGGGCGGCCATGCCGATCGGACCCGCGCCGACGATGGCAACCGTATCGCCCGGCTTAACGGCGCCATACAAGACGCCGATCTCAAAACCGGTGGGCAAGATATCGCTAAGCATGACCAAGGCTTCTTCATCCATTCCCGCCGGGATCGGATACAGGCTGTTGTCGGCTTGCGGAATCCGCACATATTCGGCCTGGGTGCCATCGATCAAATGTCCTAGTATCCAGCCGCCGTCTTCGCAATGCGAATACATTTGCCGCTTGCAGTATTCGCATTTCCCGCAGGAGGTGATGCAGGATATGAGTACGTGGTCGCCCTTTTTGAAATTGCTGACGGTTTCACCTGTTTCTTCCACGATGCCAACACCTTCGTGCCCCAGTATCCTGCCGCTGGTCACTTCCGGCACGTCACCTTTAAGGATATGCAGGTCGGTGCCGCAAATCGTGGTTTTGAGCATCTTGACGATGACGTCGGTGGACTTGGAAATCTTTGGCGTGGGAACCGAGTCCCATGATTTTTTTCCCGGTCCGTGATAGACAAGGGCTTTCATGCTGGATGGGCGTGTCATTCAAATCTCCTTGATCGGTTGCTGGACTTTACGTCTTAAGCCGCTTTGATTTTTCGGCTGGCGTTGGCCACATGCGCGGCTGCGACCCCGGCGATCTCGGCCTGCGTGCAAGAAACAATATCGGCCATATGATGACCATAGTGGAGGGCGCTATCAACGGTTGGCCGCACCTGGGCCGATCTCAGCAGCAGCCATTCCTGCGGGGTCGTCGCCGACATCATCTGTTGCGACGAATTTAACGATGCATCCAGGGATGCCTTGGCGGTACTCAGGTTCAGGTTGATCGCCTTTTCCATGCCATCAACTGCCGTTCGGGTGATCTGAGCCATTACTGCGAGTTGCGCTTCGTAGCCAGCCTTCATCACTGTCGAAATCGATTCCAAGAGCGGAAACATGGTTTTCTCCTTGTAGTAAATGGAAATGGAAATTGCGGGGCGTCAGGCTGATTGGCGACTGTCAAACCAGGTTTCAGTGTGACGTTTTCCGGGCTGGCGGTATTGATGCACATCAAATTTTCTCAAAAATTCGCGGCGATCTACACCTGGGAAAGATCATTTCACCTTCGATAGCAAAAAAATGATCGTCGCGGCGGGCTTCATGTCGGAGCACCCGCCAGTTAGCGTAATTTTGATCCAGGTCAAGTCCGTCAGGGCGTCGCCCGATACCATTCGATGCGTAATGCGAGATGATGGTCAGATTACCTGCATGCGCAATGAAAGCTTGTTTTTAACACCGGCTGTTGCCCGTGTTCGCGTCCCGCCGATAAGGTCTGTGCATGAAATTGACAAACGATAACGTCATCGCTCCAATTCGCGGACAAGGTTTCCGCATTTTGTGGGAGCGTTTGAAGGAACATCCCCTGGCGCGAATCGGACCGGGCTTGATCACGGGCGTCGCCGACGACGATCCTAGCGGTATCGCCACCTACTCCCAGGCAGGCGCCCAGTTCGGTCTCAATATGCTGTGGACCATGCCGCTGGCTTTTCCATTGATGGCGGCGATTCAATCCATGTGCGGGCGTATCGGCCGAGTCACCGGAAAAGGGCTGGCCGCAAATATCAAGACCACGTTTCCACCCGCCGTATTGCTGGTTGTCGTGTCGCTGCTGCTGATCGCCAATATTCTCAATATCGCTGCGGACGTGGCTGCCATGGGCGAAGTTGCCGAACTGGTCACCGGATTCGACCGTCATCTGATGACCGCATTTTTTGTATTCGGAACGCTGCTGCTGCAGGTGTTCATTCCTTATCATCGCTATGTCTTCTTCTTGAAGTGGCTGACCTTTTCTCTGCTTGCCTACGCCATAGTCTTGTTCACCGTCCATGTCCCCTGGGCAGAGGTGGCGACGCGCACGGTTTGGCCAAAATTCCAGTTTAATTCCACAACGGCCGCAGTGATTGTCGGGATTTTCGGTACTACCATCAGCCCCTATCTTTTTTTCTGGCAGGCGTCCGAAGAGGTCGAAGATATGCTGGCGCAACGCGACGCCGTGCCGCTGGTGCTTGATGGACATGCTGCAGTCGACGAACTGCGGCGTATACGGTGGGATACCTGGAGCGGCATGCTCTATTCTGACATCACTGCTTATTTCATTATCCTGGCGACTGCGGTCACGCTTAACGTAGCCGGCGTCAGGGACATCGATACCGCAGCGCAGGCGGCGAGCGCATTGCGGCCGTTAGCCGGTGATTTCGCCTATACCGTTTTTGCCCTTGGCATCCTGGGTGTCGGCCTGATCGGCGTGCCGGTGCTGGCCGGCTCCGCGGGTTATGCCCTGTCGGAGGCAATGGGCTGGAAATCCGGCCTGGAACGAAAAGCCAGCGACGCATGCGGGTTCTATGGCGTCATCGCCGTCAGCGTGCTCGCCGGACTTGTCATCCAGTATTCGCCGATCAGCCCGATGAAGGCTTTATTCTGGAGTGCGGTCATCAACGGCGTCGTTGCCGTACCTTTGATGGTGGTGATTATCGTATTGGCGTCAATGAAATCCGTGATGGGTGAGTTCACGGCAAGCAGGTTGATTATCGCTCTCGGCTGGATTGCAACCGCGGTGATGGGGGCTGCTGCCGTACGCATGTTTATCCCCGGATAGGCTACCGCGTTTCCCTGCCTATATTGCTCAGCTGCATGATACGATGCACATGTAATCGGCGCCAGGCCAGCATCGGATGCCGTCTTGGTTTTGGTAAGTGCGGGATATCACAATATCGATCAGCCATGACTGCACATGTACATCGCACCCATCGATCTGGCTGGCTACGCGCGAGCGTACTCGGTGCAAATGACGGCGTATTGTCGATCTCTAGCCTGTTGCTTGGGGTTGCAGCAGCACACATGAATCCGGAAGGCATCCTTGTCACCGGCTTCGCGGGACTTGTCGCCGGTGCTTTGTCGATGGGGGCCGGTGAATTTGTCTCGGTGAGTTCACAGGCAGATACGGAACGGGCCGATCTCGACATCGAACGACGCGCATTATTGCAAGACTATGATGCAGAACATATAGAGCTGCGTGACATCTATATCCAGCGCGGTCTGGATACTGAACTCGCCTCAAAGGTCGCACAGCAGCTGATGGAGCATGATGCCATCGGGGCGCATGCACGGGACGACATCGGTATCACTGACGCGTTGACGGCACGGCCGGCGCAGGCCGCCATATCGTCGTCCCTGAGCTTCGTGCTGGGCGGCGTCGTTCCGATGCTGGCGGCCGTTCTGGCGCCTGCAGCCAGCCTTATTCCGACGATTGCAGTCGTCTCCCTCATTTTTCTCGGTGCGTTAGGCGCGTTCGCCGCATATGCCGGTGGCGCGCCCATCATACGTGGAGCCGCGCGCGTCCTTACATTGGGCTTACTTGCGATGGGAGTGACGGGTGTGGTCGGGGCGTTCTTCGGTGGACGAGCATAGCCAGTCCAGTGCCGTCGTCGGGCACACGTGCAAACAAACCGCGAGTGGCGGCGAAAGTGGTGGCGCATGCACATTGTTTGTCATCCTCGCGTCACATTGCCTCCTTACAATCAAACATGTCATATTGGTAAGCGTCAAGATATTCAAATCGCAACGCTCTATTCCCCTTATCACTCTACCGACCGGATCATGACTTTTCCATTGCTCAATCGCGAACTCGGTGTGCTTGCCTTTAACGAGCGTGTCCTGGCCCAGGCCGAAGATCCTGCCGTGCCTTTACTGGAGCGACTGCGTTTCGTCTGTATCACCAGCAGCAACCTGGATGAGTTTTCCGAGATCCGGATGTCCGGCTTGCAAGAGCAGATCAGGGTGGCCGTGGATGGCATGACACCGGACGGAATGTCGTTGCAACATGCTTACAGCACCATCAGCGAGCGTGCGCAGAAACTGGTGGCGCGCCAGTACGCTTTGTTCAACGACGTGTTGCTGCCGGCCTTGAACGCGGAGGGTATCGCTTTCTATCAGGAATCCGAGTGGAATGATGAGCAAACCGCCTGGGCGCATGAATTTTTCAAGACTGAGCTGCTGCCGGTACTAACACCTATCGGCCTCGACCCGGCTCATCCTTTCCCGCGGGTGCTCAACAAGAGCCTGAATTTCGCGGTCAAATTAAGTGGCAAGGATGCCTTCGGCCGCGAGACCGAACTTGCCATCGTGCAGGCGCCGCGGGTCTTGCCGCGCCTGGTCCGGATGCCGGAGCATTTGTCGGCCCACGCATATGGCTTTGTGCTGCTGAGCAGTTTCATGCAGCGCTTTGTCGGCGAACTGTTTCCGGGTTTGTCGATCGGCGGCTGTTATCAATTCCGGGTCACGCGTAACAGCGACCTGTTTGTCGATGAAGACGAAGTTACCGATCTGCGGCTGGCGTTACAGGGCGAGTTGCCGACCCGTCAGCTGGGCAATGCCGTACGCCTGGAAGTGGCGGATGGTACGCCGGCATCGCTGGTGCAACGTCTCCTGACCCAGAACGGCCTGGCGCCTGCCGATTGTTATCGCGTCAACGGTGCGGTTAACCTGGTGCGCCTGATGCCCTTGCCGGATCTGGTCGACCGGCCCGACTTGAAATTCACGCCGCATACGCCGGTGCTGCCGAAGGCCTTCGTGACTGGTGCTTCGGTATTCGATGTGATCGATCAGAACGATGTATTGCTGCACCATCCCTATGAAAGTTTTCAGCCGGTGCTGGAGTTGCTGCAGCAGGCTGCGATCGATCCCGATGTGCTGGCCATCAAGCAAACCATTTATCGCACCGGCAACGATTCACCGCTGATGAGCGCGCTGATGCAGGCGGCCAAGAATGGCAAGGAAGTCACGGTGGTGCTGGAACTGATGGCGCGCTTTGACGAAGAAACCAATATCGGCTGGGCGGCCAAGCTGGAGGCGGTTGGCGCCCACGTGGTGTATGGCGTGTTCGGCTACAAGACGCACGCCAAGATGTTGCTGATCGTACGCCGCAAGCGCCACGCCAAACATACCAAATTGAAGCGTTATGTGCATCTGGGCACCGGTAACTATCATCCGAAAACCGCGCGTCTTTATACCGACTTCGGCTTGATGACCAGCGACGATAAAATTTGCGAAGACGTGCATAACGTGTTCCAGCAACTGACCGGTTTTGGCAAGCAAGTACCGCTCAAGCGCCTGTGGCAATCGCCGTTTACTTTGCACGCAAATGTGCTGCACGCAATCCAGAAAGAAGTCGACGCCGCCAAGGCCGGCAAGCAGGGTTACATCATCGCCAAGATGAACGCCTTGCTGGAACCTACGGTGATTGAAGCCTTGTATCTGGCTTCCCAGGCGGGCGTCAAGATCCAGTTGTTGATCCGCGGCGTGTGCGCTTTGCAGCCAGGCGTGCCCGGCTTATCGGAAAACATCAAGGTGCGTTCCGTTATCGGGCGCTTTCTTGAGCATCACCGGGTATTCTATTTTTATGCCGACGGTGAAGAACATGTGATGCTGTCCAGCGCCGACTGGATGGATCGCAATTTATTCCGTCGTATCGAAACAGCGTTCCCGATCCTGGACGGCAAGCTCAAGCGGCGTGTGATCGAAGAGAGCTTGCTGATACATTTGCAAGATAATGCATCGGCCTGGGATATGGATAGCGAAGGCCGCTATAAACGGGCCAACCCTGGCGATGCTACGCCCCTGGTCAGCCAGATCGATTTGTTGTCGCGCTTTTAATTTGCGTTTTTAATTTGATTTGTGAGCTTGCCCGAGCTTGGTTTCCAGGCGGCTTTGCAAGCGCTCGAAGCACAAGCTCAGGCACCAGTAAATCGCCGCGGCAGCCAGATACAGCGGCAAGGGGCGGAAGGTAACCGCAATGATTTCCTTGGTGGCCAACATTAACTCCGTCACGGTGATGACCGACACCAGTGAGGTATCCTTGATCAGGCTGATCAAGGTATTGCTCATCGATGGCACCGCAATCCGGATTGCCTGAGGAATGATGATATAGCGCAGCGTCTGCCAGTAATTCAGGCCGATGCTGTAACTGGCGGACCATTGTCCTGTGTGCACGCCGACAATGGCGCCGCGCAGGCTTTCCGACAGATAGGCGCCGGCATTCAGGCTCAACGCCAGGACGCCCGCGGTCAACGGCGAGAAGCTGATTCCTATGCTCGGCAGGCCGTAATAAATCACAAAGATCTGCACTAGCAGCGGGGTGCCGCGCATCAGGCTGACATAGGTGCTGGCCGGCCAGCGCGCCAGGCGTGACGGCAATATGCGGGCAATCGCTAATGGGAAGCCGAGCAGCAGTCCGCCCAGCATTGAGGCCACCGCAAACACCAGTGTGTAACCCACGCCGCGAAACAAAGTCGGCCCCGCTTGCTGAAGCAAATCTAGTAATTCCATATTGTCTTTTTTAAACCTAGATTTTCTTGCTTAAAAAAACATCCCCGCGATGGGCGGGGATGTCTGGTCTGACTGAAGTGTAACGTGAATTCCGTTACTGCGCCGATGGCGCTTTGCTAACGTCAAAGCCGAACCACTTGAATGAGACTTGCTTGAAACTGCCGTCTTTCAGGATCTCGTCCAGCGCTTTATTCAAAGCTGCTTCAAATTTAGGGTTGCCTTTTTGGAAAGGAATACCGATTTTATCGATATCGCCAAAAGTGGCGCCAGCCTTCAATGGCAGATTCGAGGTTTTCAGCAGATAGCCCACCAGCAGCCGGTCATTCAAGGCTGCATCGATACGGCCGCTAGCCAGGTCAGCCAGGTACTCAGGCGAGCCAGGATAGGTTTTGACATCGATACCTGGGACAGCCTTGGCCTTTTGTTCGAAATTGGTGCCTTGGCCCAGGCCGAGTTTGTAGCCCTTCAGCGATTCCAGGGTCGGGAAGCTGCGCTTCTCGTCTTTCCTGATGATCAATTGCGCCGTGGACAGGGTGTACGGTTGAGAAAAGTCGAAGGCTTTTTGACGCGCTTCGGTGATCCCGACCTGGTTGATGATGACATCGTATTTGCCGGCGCCGAGACCGGCCAGGATGCCGCTCCATTCGGTTGTCGTGAATTCAGGTTTCACGCCCAGCTTGGCCGCCAGCAATTTGGCTACGTCAACCTCAAAGCCATCCAGCTGGCCGCTTTTCGGATCTTTGAAATTGAACGGAGGATAGTTGCCTTCCATCGCCACCTTCAGGGTGCCACGGGCTTTGACAGTATCCAGCAGGTCAGCTGCGAACGCGTTGAGCGTGACGCCGGTGATCAGTATCGCGGCTGCAATCTTGCTCAGTTTTGACAGTGTAGTGGCCATTTCTTTTCCTTTGGTTGGTAGCGATTGGTAGCACTATGTTAAGCGTTTTTCCCTGCAAATGTGAAATGATGGTTTTGCGACTTTATATGCACTTATTGTCTTTGCATTTCAGGAAAATATCAGCTATCGCCGATCTAGGCAATTTACGGTTTGCCGGGTTTGCTTATTTTCTTGCGCATGGCCAGATCGGTAGTCAGTACCGCAAACTGTTGATATAGCTCCGCGATCTGCGGTTGCCATTGCTGGACTGCCTGATATTGCCTGGCGACAGTCGCCAGGTCGCCGCGTGCGATCGGGCCGGTGAGGGCGGTTGCCGGACCAAGCCGAAAAGCATTGGCCGCGCTTTCAGACAGTAACGGTTCGATCAGTTTCAAGGCAAGCTCAGGGGGAATACCAGCCGCAACGTAAGCCTGTTGCGCGACATCGATCAGCGTCACCTGATAGTTGGAAGCGAATACTGCCGCAGCGTGGTACAGGGTCTTTTGTTCGCGCCGGATTTCTACCGATTGGGCGCCGATGGCGCTGAATGCGGGGCCGAGAACCGCCAGCGCGGCGGCGTCGCCCTCACTACCGCACCAGGTGCCGTCGAAATGGTCGGCTACCTGCTGTGGATCGGCAAAGCTGCGAATGGGGTGGATGCTTGCGACGGCCGCGCCTTGTGCGGTAGCGGCAGCCAGTTCAAGCGACGACAGCGCGCCGCTGCAATGAAACACGATACTGCCCGGATGCAGTTTGCCGGCGGCGGCAAGGGCGTTGCAACAAGCGGCGATCTGGTCGTCGCTTGTTGCAATCAGATAGATATCGGCGCTGCGCAGACCGGCATGATCTGCCGTTACGCTGCCGGCGCCGATGAAGGCGCAGGCCTGTTGTGCGCTGGCAGTGGAACGGTTCAGGATGTCGAGCAAGACAAAAGTCTGGCGATCGTGCCAAAGCCGGCCCAGAGTCTGGCCGACTTTGCCGCACCCGATGATACTTAAGCTTAGGGTGTGAGGACGGCGTTGGCCGCCGTCCGGCATCGTGCTTGATTGCTTGGTTAGTTGCCCAGCAGCTCCAGCGCTTCCTGTTGCTCCAGCCATTCCGCCTCCAGTTGCGTCAGTTCCTTGGCATAAAACGCCTGATCAGCCAGCAGCGTCGCCAATTCCTTTTTCTTGTCTTTATCGTAGATTTCCGGATCGGCCAGGCGCGTATCGACAGTATGCTTCTGCGCGCTGCGTTTGGCGATCTGTTCATCCAGGCGCTTGATGCGCGATTCGATCGGCTTCTTCTGCGCTGCCAGCTTTTGCCGCGCTTCGGCTTCCGCACGTTTTTGTTCGCGGCGGTCGGCATTGTCGACCACGGGAGCCGCTGCCGGAGCGACTGCGCTAGCGATTTTTGCCTTGCTGCTGGCTTTCGGCAGCGTCGCATCGGTCGCACTGTTTTTAGCCGCCAGCTTGGTCTTGAACAGCCAGTCCTTGTAATCGTCCAGGTCGCCATCGAATGGTGCTACCTTGCCGTCGGCGACGATGATGAACTGATCGGTAGTGGCACGCAACAGATGGCGATCATGTGACACCAGCACCAATGTGCCTTCGAACTGCGCCAGCGCCATGGTCAGCGCTTCGCGGGTTTCCAGGTCCAGATGGTTGGTCGGTTCATCCAGCAGCAGCAGGTTAGGGCGCTGCCAGACGATCAGGGCCAGCGCCAGGCGTGCCTTTTCGCCGCCGGAAAATGGTGCGATCGAACTGGTAACCATCGGGCCGTTGAAATTGAAGCTGCCGAGGAAATTGCGCAACTCTTGTTCGCGCACGGTTGGCGCGATCTTGCCCATGTGCCACAACGGCGATTCGTCATGGCGCAGCATTTCCACCTGGTGCTGGGCGAAGTAGCCGATCGACAAGCCCTTGCCGAACTGGGCGTCGCCGTGCAATGGTTTGAGTTCTTCTGCGATGGTTTTGATGAAGGTCGATTTACCGGCGCCGTTGACGCCCAGCAGGCCGATACGCTGACCAATCTGCAAAGAGAAATTGATACCGGCGATGATCACCTTTTCGGTGACGTCATGGCTGGTTTCGCTTTCGGTGCGGTAGCCGGCGCTTACATCTTCCATCACCAGCAAGGGATTAGGTGCGCTCAGCGGTACCCGGAATTCGAAGGAGAACTCAGCTGCTGCACGTAGCGGCGCCAACTCTTCCATCTTGGCCAGGGCCTTCATCCGGCTTTGAGCCTGACGCGCTTTGCTGGCCTGGGCCTTGAAGCGGTTGATGAACGATTCCAGATGCGCACGCTGGCGCATCTGCTTTTCCAAAGTACCTGCAGCCAGTTCCAGCTGCGCAGAACGCTGGCGCTCGAACGAGGAATAGTTACCGGAGTAACGCTTCAGCTTGCGCTCATCGATATGCACGATGACATTGACCACACCGTCGAGGAAGTCGCGGTCATGGGAAATGATGATCAGGGTGCCGGGATAGCGCTTGAGCCAGTCTTCCAGCCAGATGATGGCATCCAGGTCCAAGTGATTGGTGGGTTCATCGAGCAGCAGCAGGTCGGACGGGCACATCAGCGCTTGCGCCAGGTTCAGGCGCATGCGCCAGCCGCCGGAGAAGCTGGCCACCGGCTGATCCATCTGCGCCAGCGAGAAGCCGAGGCCGGTCAGCAATTGCTCGGCGCGCGAACGCACCGTGTAAGCATCGGCATCGGCCAGGGCGCTATACAGTTCGCCGATCAAAATGCCGTTGGAAGTGGTTTCCGGTTCACTTTCGAGGAACGCCAGTTCTTCTTCCAGGCGGCGCAGGGTGACGTCGCCATCGATAGCGTATTCAATCGCAGGACGATCCAGCGCCGGGGTTTCCTGAGCAACGTAGGCCATGCGCCATTTCGTCGGGAAATCGATCTCGCCGAGGTCGGCATGCAGCTCCCCGCGCAGCAGCCCGAACAGGCTGGACTTGCCGGCGCCGTTAGCGCCGATCAGGCCGATCTTGTCGCCCGGGTTAAGGGTGACGTCGACATTGTCGAGCAAAGGCTTGACGCCGCGCATCAGGGAAACTTGTTGAAAACGTATCATGTCTACTATCTGCTAACTATCTTGCTAAATGAGTGGCCATGCATGTGTTTAAAACAACATGCAGGTTGTGATGGTCTTGTTTGCTGCTTATTTACTGCTTATTTGTTGCTGCATGAGCGCACGGCCCATGCAGGCAGCTTGTGATTTAAGGCAATTGGTCTGCTGTCAGCAGGAATACCATGTCGTCGCCGGCGCTGGTCGATACCCAGGTCATTTCCAGATCCGGGAACGCGGCTTCGGCGAAGGCGCGCTCGTTGCCGATTTCGACTACGAGTACACCGTTGGGTGTCAAACGTTGCTTGGCGCCGGCAACAATCTTGCGCACCAGGTCCATGCCGTCGCTACCGCCGGCCAGGGCGATTTGCGGTTCACGCAGATATTCCGGCGGTAACTTGTCCATCGAACCGGAATTGACATACGGCGGGTTGGTGACGATCAGATCGTATTTTTTTGCCGGAACCTTGCTGTACAGGTCGGACTCGATCAGCGTGATGCGATCCTGCAATTCGTAGTCATCGACATTGCGACGTGCCACAGCCAATGCATCGGCCGAAATATCCGCAGTGTCGACATGGGCCTGCGGGAAAGCATCCGCCAGCATGATAGGCAGGCATCCGGAGCCGGTGCACAGTTCCAGGATATTGCTGACAGCTTCAGGATCTTGCAGCCATGGCGAGAAATGGTCAGGAATCAATTCTGCGATGAACGAACGTGGCACGATCACGCGCTGGTCGACGTAAAAACGGTATTCGCCCAGCCAGGCTTCATTGGTAATGTAGGCGGCAGGAACGCGATCGGTGCTGCGTTTTTCAATTACTTGCAGTACGGCGTCGATTTCATGCGGCAGCAGGCGCGCATCGAAAAACGGCTCGATCTTGTCCAGCGGCAGCTTCAGCGTATGCAGGATCAGGTAGGCGGCCTCATCCAGCGCGTTGCTGCTGCCGTGGCCGAAGAACAGGCCGGCGGTATTGAAGCGGGTTACTGCATAGCGCAGCAAGTCGCGGATGGAGGTAAAGGATTGTGGTGTCATGGTGCAAATTATAAAGGTAGGGCGGATATGCGGCGACTTGGCCGCCGAGGTCGCAAAAGTGTCAGGCGGATTTTATCGGAAATGCCATGCCGAATGGGTCTTAGCGAGACAAGAAGCGCGCTAAGACCTTGATTTTGTTGTTATTTGTTCAAATTAGAGCAAATAAGGCCGCAACAATGTGCGGCCGTCTGTGGCTGTGCATCGTTTGTGCAACATTAAACGGATGAAGGTGGCAGCAGATTTTCCAGGGTACGGCGATAAATGTTTTTCAGCGGATCGATAAACTGGACTTCCACGTGCTCGTCGATCTTGTGGATGCTGGCGTTTGGTGGCCCGAATTCGATCACTTGCGGGCAGATCTGCGCAATGAAACGTCCGTCCGAGGTGCCGCCGGTAGTCGATAATTCGGTGTTGATGCCGGTTTCCGCCTTGATCGCAGAAGAGATGGCTTCGCTCAGCGTGCCGCGCGGCGTCAGGAACGGCCGGCCGCCTACGGTCCAGGCGAGGGTATATTCCAGGCCGTGCTTGTCCAGGATCGCGTGCACCCGTTGCTGCAAACCTTCGACAGTGCTGGCGGTGGAGAAGCGGAAGTTGAAATCGATCACGACTTCGCCCGGGATCACATTGGAGGCGCCGGTGCCGCCGTGGATATTCGACATCTGCCAGGAGGTCGGCAGGTAGTATTCATTCGCCTCATCCCATTTTTCAGCAGCCAGTTCCGCCAGCGCCGGAGCCGCCAGGTGAATCGGGTTTTTTGCCAGCTGTGGATAGGCGATGTGGCCCTGCACGCCTTTGACCGTAAGTTTGCCGGACATGGTGCCGCGGCGGCCGTTCTTGATCATGTCGCCCAGGGTCGAGCTGGAAGTCGGTTCGCCGACGATGCAGTAATCGAGTTGCTCGCTGCGTGCCTTCAGTTTTTCGCAGACCACCACGGTGCCGTCGGTAGCCGGGCCTTCTTCATCGCTGGTAATCAAAAAGGCGATGGAGCCGGAATGGTCCGGGCGGGCTTGCGTGAATTCTTCTACCGCAACCACCATGGCAGCAATCGAGGTCTTCATGTCTGCTGCGCCACGGCCGTAAAGCCTACCGTCGCGGTGGCTAGGCAGGAACGGATCGGATTGCCATTGTTCGCGCGGGCCGGTCGGCACCACGTCGGTGTGGCCGGCGAATACCAGCAGCGGCCGTGCAGTGCCCTTGCGCGCCCATAAATTGGTGACGTCGCCGGACTGGATAGTTTCGCAGGCAAAGCCGAGCGGCGCCAGCAATTCGATCAGGAGCGCCTGGCAGCCTTTGTCTTGTGGTGTGACGGAGGATAGTGCAATCAACTCTTCGGCCAGCGCCAGGGTTTTGCTCTCGATGGGGTTTGTCATGAATTCTGCTGCTTATTTGTTAAATTGGTTTGTTGAATTGCTGGCCGGGTTATTAGTTACCCTATTAGCTACCTTACTGGCTGAATATCTCTTGGTACAGCGCGTCCGAAAAGCCGACATATGTGTTCTTGCCGGTGAACAGCACCGGCCGCTTGATGATAGATGGCAGCTCCATCATCAATGGCGTAGCGCTGATGCCGTCGGTGATGCCGTTGCGGCGTTGTTCCGACAAGCCGCGCCAGGTAGTGCCCTTGCGGTTCACCAGCGTATCCCAGGGCACATCCGCCAGCCAGGTCGTGATCAGTTGCGCCGTGACGCCGTCTTTCTTGAAATTGTGAAACGTGTATGCGATCTCCTGGTCTTCCAGCCAGGTGCGGGCTTTCTTGACTGTGTCGCAATTGGGAATGCCGTAAAGAGTAATTGCCATAGATTGAATGCGGTTTGGTGTGGATGTGACCTACAGGTCCAGTGTGAATTCGGTAAAAGTAGCGCCTTCGACGCGTTCCGGTTCCGGCGCCACCGGTGTCGAATTCTTTTTGGAATTCGGCGTGTGGTTGTTGATCAGCCAGTACAGGTTGCTTGGAGAATCGGCGTGCGCCAGCGCTTCGTCCTGGGTGATGACGCCATCGTCGATCAATTGCATCAGCGCCTGCTCGAAGGTTTGCGAACCTGGCGCCAGGCTCTTCTCCATCGCTTCCTTGATCTGGCTGATATTGTCTTCTTCAATCAGTTCAGAGACGTGGCGGGTGTTGAGCATGATTTCGACCGCCGGGGTGCGCTCGCCATCGACGGTAGTGACCAGCCGTTGCGACACAATCGCAGCCAGGGTCGATGCCAGGTCTTCCAGCAGTGCCGGCCGGTTTTCCATCGGATAAAAACTGATGATGCGGTTCAGCGCACGGTAGGTATTGTTGGCATGCAGCGTCGATACAACCAGATGGCCGGACTGGGCATAGGCCATGGCGGCCGACATGGTTTCCTTGTCGCGGATTTCACCGATCAGGATGCAATCAGGCGCTTGCCGCAACGCGTTCTTCAAGGCGCCGTTGAGGTCGGTAGTATCGCTACCGATTTCGCGCTGGTTGACGATGGAACGGTGATTGTGGAACAGGAATTCGATAGGGTCTTCCAGGGTCAGGATATGGCCTGCCTGGGTTTTATTGCGATAGTCCAGCATCGAGGCGATAGTCGTCGATTTGCCGGAACCGGTGGCGCCCACCACTAACAGCAAACCGCGCTTGCGGCCGATCAGTTCGACCAGTGCAGGCGGCAGGCGCAGTTCTTCAAATGCTGGAATCTGGTAGGGGATATAACGGATCACGGCGGAAATGCTGCCGCGCTGGCGGAACGCCGACAGCCGGAAACTGCCGACGCCGGCTACCGGCAAACCGAGATTCAATTCATTGTTGCGTTCCAGTTCTTGCAGGCGCTCGGCGGACAGCACTTCATTCAACAGCATCTGGATAGTGTGTTCATCCATGTTCTGCTGATTGACCGGGAGCATCTGGCCCTTGATCTTCAGATGAATCGGCGAACCAGGCGCCAGGAACATGTCCGACGCACTCTTTTCCTGCATCAGATGAAACAAGCGATCCATTGCCATCAAAAAGCTCCTTAAATTATTTTTCTTCGCAATCCAACTGTTTATCTGATCAGGCGCAGGGTGGGCACAGGTGCCCACGCGTTATTTCAAATTCATCACCGTGCTTGTCTCGGTAACGCGTGGGCAAAAAGACTTGCCCACCCTACGTGTCGGAGACAAAGTAATTATCAGGCTTCGCGCAGCAGCTCGTTGATACCGGTCTTGGCACGAGTCTTGGCATCGACACGCTTGACGATGACTGCGCAATACAAGCTGTATTTGCCATCTGGCGAGGGCAAGCTGCCGGAAACCACCACCGAACCCGAAGGGATGCGGCCGTAAGTTACTTCACCGGTAGCGCGGTCGTAAATCTTGGTCGACTGGCCGATGTAGACGCCCATCGAAATCACCGAGTTTTCTTCAACGATCACGCCTTCGACGATTTCCGAACGGGCGCCGATGAAGCAGTTGTCTTCGATGATGGTCGGGTTGGCTTGCATTGGCTCAAGTACGCCGCCGATGCCGACGCCGCCGGACAAGTGAACGTTCTTGCCGATCTGTGCGCAGGAACCGACAGTGGCCCAGGTGTCGACCATGGTGCCTTCATCGACATACGCGCCGATGTTGACGTAGGAAGGCATCAGGACCACGTTCTTGCCGATGAAGCTGCCGTGACGCGCAACTGCCGGCGGCACCACGCGGAAGCCGCCCTTGGCGAAATCTTCTGCGGTGTAGTTGGCGAACTTGGTCGGGACTTTGTCGTAGAACTGCATGTTGTCGCCGGCCGGCATAGGCAGGTTGTCTTCCAGGCGGAACGACAGCAGTACGGCCTTCTTGATCCATTGATTGACTACCCAGTTGCCGTCGATCTTTTCGGCGACGCGCAAGGCGCCCTGGTTCAGTTCGGCGATAACCTTGGCGACCGCTTCGCGGACATCGGCCGGTGCAGTCTTAGGTGAGAATTCGGTGCGCTGTTCCCAGGCCTGGTCGATAAATGCTTGCAGAGATTGAGTCATGATGGTTCGCAGATTGAAAGTTTAAAAACGTGAATTTCATCATGGCGACGATAGCAACGATAGCAACACGTCGTCATGATGCAATAAGTAAGATCAGGGCGTAGCTCTATAGGCCGCGGCAGAAAGCGGCAATTCGTTGCGCTGCTTCGAGGCATTCTTCCACCTCAGCCACCAGCGCCATGCGGATCCGTTGCCGGCCCGGGTTGCTGCCATGGGCGTCGCGCGCCAGATAGCTGCCAGGTAATACCGTAACATTATATTCGGCATATAGCCGCTTGGCGAAGTCCGTATCGGAGATGTTTGCCAATTTGTCTACCTTGGCCCACAGGTAAAAGCCGGCATCAGGCAACGCCACATCCAGCACGGTTTGCAGCACTGGCGTAACTTGTTGAAATTTAGCCATGTATTTGGCGCGGTTTTCGACGACGTGGGTTTCGTCGTTCCAGGCGGCGACCGAAGCCGCTTGCACTGGCGGGCTCATGGCGCCGCCGTGATAGGTACGATACAGCAGGAATTTTTTCAGGATGGCGGCATCGCCGGCCACAAAACCTGAGCGCATGCCCGGCACATTGGAGCGCTTCGACAAACTGGAGAAGGCGATCAGGCGTGGATAGCCGGTACGGCCCAGGATATTTGCCGCTTGCAGTCCACCCAAAGGCGCTTCCGGCTTGAAATAAATCTCGGAATAGCATTCATCGGCCGCAATCACGAAACCGTGACGATCCGACAGCGCGAACAGTTCTTTCCAGTCTTCCAGCGACAATACGGCGCCGGTCGGGTTGCCGGGCGAGCACAGATACAGCAGCTTGACGCGCGGCCAGACATCGTCCGGCACGCTGCGGTAATCCGGGGCGAAGTTGCGGGCTGGGTCGGAGTTGACGAAATACGGCTGGGCGCCCGACAGGTAGGCAGCGCCTTCGTAAATTTGGTAAAACGGATTGGGGCACATCACCAATGCATCTGCCTGGCTCGGATCGACCACCGTCTGCGCCAGCGCAAACAACGCTTCGCGTGAACCGTTGACCGGCAGGATCTGAGTCGCCGGATCGAGCGGCGGCAAACCGTAGCGGCGCTCCAGCCAGCCGGCGATCGCGGCCCGCAATGGTTCTGCGCCGATGGTGCTGGGATAGCTGGCCAGGCCGTTCAGATTGTCGCTCAGCGCTTGCTGGATAAACTTCGGAGTCGGATGCTTAGGTTCGCCGATTCCCAGGCTGATCGGCTTGTATGCCGGGTTGGGCGTGACGTCTGCGAATAACACGCGCAGTTTTTCAAACGGATACGGCTGCAGCCGGTCTAGTAATGGATTCACGTGGCTAATTGATGATGATGTTGATGATGAATGAATAACAAAATGAAATAAAGAAAAGCGGCTATAAGTCACGCACAGCGTGACTTATAGCCTGGACTGCCCTGTTTGCATTATATACAGAAGCGGGACTTTGATCGCCGCCGTTGCCCGGTTTTGAGAGTGAGTGAGAGCGAAAAACGCCGATTCGATGTGATTTTTTCAGCTTTCCATTGTCTTCTTGAACTTTTTTGATGCTTTGGCCCCAAACCGGAGGTCAATCTTTCCCGCTCGTAGCAGTCATCAGATCGTCTATATGGCAGGACGGAATGTTATGATGTCGACCTCCTGCGAGGTTTTTCCTCGTTTTATAGTGTTAAGTGTGACGGCCGCTTTTTCGCCGACTTTGATAAGAATTGTCGATAACGTGCGTTTAACCTCCATTAAATTATCAGGATTCAAGTCTTTCGTTGATCCCACCAATTTCCAGGTCCCCGGCCAGCTGGTCGGTGTGGTCGGGCCTAATGGTTGCGGCAAGTCCAACATCATCGACGCTGTGCGCTGGGTTTTGGGTGAATCCAAGGCTTCCGAGTTGCGCGGCGAATCGATGCAGGACGTCATTTTCAACGGATCTTCACATCGCAAGCCGGCCGGCCGCTCATCGGTTGAGCTGGTATTCGACAACGGTCTTGGCAAAGCGGCCGGACAGTGGAGCCAGTATGCTGAAATCGCCGTCAAGCGCACTTTGACGCGCGACGGCACTTCGACGTACTACATCAACAACCAGGCGGTACGGCGGCGCGACATCCAGGATATTTTCATGGGCACCGGCCTTGGTCCGCGTGCTTACGCGATCATCGGCCAGGGCATGATTTCGCGCATCATCGAGGCGCGTCCCGAAGAACTGCGGGTTTTCCTGGAAGAGGCCGCCGGCGTTTCCAAGTACAAGGAACGCCGCCGCGAAACAGAGAATCGCCTGAACGACACGCGCGAAAACCTGGTGCGGGTTGAGGATATCCTGCGTGAACTTAACGCGAATCTGGCGAAACTGCAGTCGCAGGCGGCGGTCGCCCAAAAATTCCATGAGTTGCAAGGCGACCAGGAAGAAAAGCAAAAACTGCTGTGGCTGTTGCGCAAGAACGAAGCCAAGACCGAGCAGGAAAAATATTTCCGCGAGATTGAAAAAGCGCAAACCGATCTGGAAGAGCAAACCGCCAAGCTGCGCCATGTCGAGACCGAGCTGGAACATATGCGCCAGGCGCATTATGCCGCCGGCGACCGCATGCACCAGGCGCAAGGCCATCTGTACCAGACCAATTCCGAAATCGGCAGCCTGGAAGCGCAGATCAAGTTTGTCATCGAATCGCGTAACCGGCTGCAATCGCAACTCAATTCATTGACCGCGCAGCGTGATCAGTGGCAACGCCAGGGTACTCAATTCCAGGACGACCTGGTCGAGGCCGAGATGCATCTGGAAGAGTTGGCGGCGCGGGTCGAGCAATCGCAAGTGGCGTCGCAGCAGCACAACGACCAGTTGCCGGCGTTGGAACAAAGCTGGCGCGAAGCACAACTGAAGAGCACTGAATCGCGCGGCAAGATCATGCAGATCCAGCAGCAGATCGAACTGGAATCCACCCACCAGCGCAATGCCTCGAATATCCTGAACGGCCTGAGCAGCCGGCGCGAACGGCTGGCGCAGGAAAAGAACGGTTTGAACCTGCCGGACAACGCTCATCTCACCAATTTGCGCATGCAACTGGAGGAGAAGCAGGCCGGCCTGGAAGAGATCGGCATGCAACTGGAAGAGGCGCAGGAACAACAGCCGCGCCTGGAAGAAGAACGGCGTAACGCGCAGCAGCAAGTCAATACGGAAAGCGCCAACAACGCCCAGCTGGAAGCACGCCTGACAGCGCTCAAGCAATTGCAGGAAAGCGTACAGACTGAAGGCAAGGTTCAACCCTGGCTGGAAAAACACGAACTGGCAGGATTGCCGCGCTTGTGGCAAAAGCTGCATATCGACGGCGGCTGGGAAACGGCGCTGGAGTCAGTGCTGCGCGAGCGGACTTCGGCCCTGGAAATGTCGAACCTGGATTGGGCCAAGGCCTTCTTCAATGATGCCCCACCGGCCAAGCTGGCCTTGTTCTCACCCAATGGCGTGGCGCCTGTAGATAACACCGAAACGCCTGCCGGTCTCAAGTCATTCCTGAGTTTGTTGCAACTGAACGATCCGGGTTTGCGCGTGCTGATGCAGGATTGGCTGCACAATTTCTACGCTGCCGACGACACGGTGACCGCATTCGCCGAGCGCAGTAAACTGCCGCTTGGCGCCAGCTTTGTTACGCGCCAGGGCCATGTGATCAGCAAGACCGGCGTACGTTTCTATGCTTCCGATTCGGAGCAGGACGGCATGCTGGCGCGCCAGCAGGAAATCGAAAACATCACCAAGCAATTGCGCGCCCAGCAGATGCTGGCTGACGAAGCGCGTTCGCGTTCGGTGCGTGCCGAAGCGGCGCTGTCGCAGGCAACCCAGCGGCTGCAGGAGATGCGCCAGCGCCACACCGGCCTGACGCAGGCGGTGCATGGCTTGCAGATCGACGTCATGAAATTGTCTGAGCTGCAGGAGCGTTTCAATCAACGCAGTTCGCAAATTTCTTCCGATCTGGCTGAAATCGCGGCGCAGGAAAGCGAGCAGCAGCAAGTCAAGATGGAATCGGAAGCCAAGTTCGAGCAACTCGACATGGAGTTGGCCGAACTGCAAGAGAAGCACGAAGACGGACAAACCGACTACCTGGGCAAGGAACAACAGCTCAACGATGCCCGCCAGCGTCTGCGGGAGATGGAGCGCGCTGCGCAAGAAGCGGAATTTGCCGAGAAATCCCATCGCAACAAGATCGAAGAGCTAAAGCGCAGCATCGCCACCGCGCTGGAGCAGGCGGCACAGTTGTTTGCCAATATGCAGCAGGGCCATCTCGAACTGGAGAGCCTGGACGATCAGGCCGCGCAAGCCGGTTTGCAAGACTTGCTGGACAAGCGCAGCGAGCAGGAGCGTGCGCTGGCCGATACCCGTCATGAACTGGACCAGGTATCGCAGAATTTGCGCCAGCATGAAGAAACCCGCCTGCAAGCCGAGCGCAGCCTGCAGCCGCAGCGCGACCGCATCATGGAATTGCAACTGAAAGAGCAGGCGGCGCGTCTGAACCAGGAACAATACGTGCAGCAGTTGCTCGAAGCGCAGGCCGACGAGGCTGCATTGAGCGAGAAGCTGACCGCCGACATGCGGCCATCCTATCTGCAAGGCGAAGTGACGCGTCTGACCAACGCTATCGGCGCGCTGGGCGCAGTCAATCTGGCGGCGCTGGATGAGCTGGCGCAAGCGTCCGAACGCAAGAATTTCCTGGATGCGCAAAACGCCGACCTGACCGAGGCCATCAATACCTTGCAGGATGCGATTCACAAGATCGACAAGGAAACCCGCGACCTGTTGCAAGACACTTTCGACAAGGTCAACCTGCATTTTGCCGAACTGTTCCCGATCCTGTTCGGCGGCGGCCAGGCCAAACTGATCATGACCGGCGACGAAATCCTCGACTCCGGCGTGCAAGTCATGGCGCAACCGCCGGGCAAGAAGAATGCCACGATTCACTTGCTGTCAGGCGGTGAAAAAGCACTCACCGCGACTGCCCTGGTGTTTTCGATGTTCCAGCTGAATCCGGCGCCGTTCTGTTTGCTGGACGAAGTTGACGCGCCGCTCGACGATGCCAATACCGAACGTTTCTGCAATATGGTGAAGCGGATGTCGGCCCATACTCAGTTCCTGTTCATTTCGCATAACAAGATTGCGATGGAAATGGCGCAGCAGTTGATCGGGGTGACGATGCAAGAGCAGGGCGTATCGCGGATTGTGGCCGTCGATATGGAAGCAGCCAGAAGTTTTGCCAGCGACCCGGTGCCGGCTTAAGGCTAAAACGGCAGTTTGATTAGCTGAAATCGGCTTGAAATCAGCTTTAACTCGCTTTAATTCCAGCTTGATAACTTTTTATGATGACACTAGGCTGATTTTCTGGTTTTATTACAATATATTGTAAAAATTGGCGCGATAACATACGTTTGCTGCGCGTGCAGTTGTAGGGTGGGCAGTTTTTTTTGCCCACGCGGTGCCGGTAACGGGTACCCGAGGTGAATCTAAGGTCACGCGTGGGCACCGGTGCCCACCCTACGCAAATTTAGAAGTGTTTTTTCCTTATTAAGGCATCAGCAGAATGACAGATCTACAAACCAGCCTGTTTATCATTGGAGGCGCGTTTCTTGTTGGCGTCATTTCCTACAACAAATGGCAGGAATACAAAGCCAAGAAGAGTGTTGAACGGGCGTTTTCCGGATCGCATGACGATGTGCTGATGACCCCCGGTAAGACTTCTGCCAAGGAAAACGGCGAAGCGCCGGCGCGCCATGAGCCAAAGCTGTTTGAACCCGAGCTTGATACGGACGATATGTCGGCATTGCCGCACGACGATCTGGAGCAAAGCGCTGAGCAGCAGGCTATCGAACCGCAACTTGGCAATCCAGTGACTGCATCTGCATCCGCTCCGGTCGCGCGCAAGGATCTGCCGGTAGACGAGTTGATCGATTGCGCCATTCCGCTGGCGCTGGAAGCACCGGTGCGCGGCGACAAGGCATTGCCGGCATTGCAAACCTTGCGTCACGTCGGCAACAAGCCTATCCATTTTATCGGCGAAGATGCAAACGGCGAATGGGAGCCGGTGGCGCATGGCGGCATCTACACCACCTTGCTGGCCGGTGTGCAGTTGGCCAATCGCACCAACCCGCTGAATGAAATCGAATATTCCGAACTGGTGACCCGTTTACGCCAGATCGCCGATGACCTGGGCGCTGAACCGGATCTCCCGGATATGTCGGAAGTGATGCACACGGCGCGTGGTTTGCATCAGTTCGTGATCGAGCATGATGCGCAGCTGGGCGTGAATATCCAGTCCAACGGTGCGCCTTGGGCGATCAGCACCTTGCTGGCGGCACTGACCCGTCAAGGTTTCGATGCCCGGCCGGAAGGCCGCATGGTGATGTCGGATGGCGAGGGCGGTCTGCTGTTCTCACTGTCTACGAATGCCAGCGCGGTGGCGGAAACCACCAGCCGCCTGACCTTGTTGCTCGACGTGCCGCGGGTTGCTCCCGACCGTGACGGCTATGGCGCAATGGTGGCTTGCGCGCGTTCGCTGGCTGCACGTCTTGGCGGAGTGCTGGTCGATGACAGCAACCAACCGCTGGCCGATGTGCAGCTGGCCGAGATTGCCGGTCAGGTCGATGCCTTTTACCGTGAAATGGATGCCGCTGAAATTCCAGCCGGTTCGATTCGGGCTTTGCGTCTATTCAGTTAATTATGCCTTCTTCTTTATCTCAAGCAGGTGGCCCGGGAACTGCTCCCGATGCCGCCGAATGGCGCCTGCGCGCCGCCTGGCTGGCGGCTGAATTAAACCGCCATAACCATTCTTATTACGTACTCGATAATCCGTCGATTCCTGATGCCGAGTACGATCAGCTGTTCCGCGAATTGCAAGCGCTGGAACAAGCGCATCCAGAACTCAATACACCGGATTCACCGACCCAGCGGGTCGGCGCTGCGCCGCTGCCGTTATTCGAGCAGGTCACGCATTCGATACCGATGCTGTCCCTGGGTAACGGTTTTGAAGACAACGATATCGTCGAGTTCGACCGTCGCGTCAGGGATGGCCTCGATACCCAGACTGACACCGAGATTGAATACGCCGCCGAGTTGAAGTTTGACGGGCTGGCCATCAATTTGCGCTACGAGGATGGCGTGCTGGTGCAGGCCGCCACTCGCGGTGACGGCACTACCGGTGAAAACGTCACCGCCAACATCCGTACCGTGCGCGCAATTCCGTTACGGCTGCATACCGACCAGCCGCCGAAGGTGCTGGACGTGCGTGGCGAAGTGCTGATGTTCAAGGAAGATTTCGCCAAACTCAACGCCCGCCAGCGCGAGGCGGACATGAAAGAATTCGCCAATCCGCGCAATGCAGCGGCCGGCAGTTTGCGGCAACTCGATTCACGTATTACGGCACAACGCACCTTGCGCTTTTTCGCCTACGGCATTGGTGCGCTGGAAGGCGCCGAGATGCCGCCATCGCACTCGGCCCTGCTGGATTGGTATAGCCAGCTCGGATTACCGGTGTGCAAGGAACGTGGCGTTGTCAAAGGCGCTGCCGGCCTGCTGGAATTTTTCCGTGGCATCGGTAGCAAGCGCCCGCAACTGCCATACGAAATCGATGGCGTTGTCTATAAAGTGAATCGCTTGCTGCAACAGCAGACTTTGGGATTCGTGTCGCGTGCGCCGCGCTTTGCGCTGGCGCATAAATTCCCGGCCGAAGAAGCCACTACCCAGGTGCTGGATATCGAAGTGCAGATCGGCCGTACTGGCGCTGTCACTCCGGTGGCGCGTCTGGCGCCGGTGTTTGTCGGCGGTGTTACGGTGACCAATGCAACCTTGCATAATGAGGATGAAGTACGGCGCAAGGATATACATATCGGCGACACGGTGATTGTGCGGCGTGCCGGTGATGTGATTCCGGAAGTGGTGTCGTTTGTGCCGGAACTGCGGCCGGCGAACGCGCAGCCGTTCGTCATGCCAACCGAGTGCCCGATTTGCGGCTCTGCCATCGTCAAGCTGGAAGATGAAGCCATCGCACGTTGCTCCGGCGGCTGGGTGAAGTGTGCGGCGCAGCGCAAGGGTGGCTTGCAGCATTTTGCATCGCGGCGGGCGATGGACATTGAAGGCCTGGGCGATCAATTGATCGAACAACTTGTCGATCGCCAACTCATATTCACAGCGGCTGATCTGTACAAATTAGGATTGGTGAAACTGGCCGCGCTGGAACGCATGGCCGACAAATCCGCCCAAAATGTATTGTCCGCGCTCGAAAAATCCAAATCGACTACCTTGGGCCGTTTCATTTATGCGCTCGGTATCCGCCATGTCGGCGAGGCAACAGCGAAAGAGCTGGCGACGCATTTCGGCAGCATAGACGGGTTGCTGCAGGCTTCTGAAGAGCAACTGCTGGAAGTCGCCGATATCGGCCCGGTGGTGGCACGATCACTGCTGGCTTTCTTTGCCGATCCGCTGAATCGAGAGCTGGTTGAACAATTGCGGGCAGCCGGAATTCACTGGCCGGAGAACTTGCCGGCCGAAACGGCGTCAAAGTTCTTGTTAGGTAAGACCTTCGTGCTGACCGGCAGCCTGCCGACCCTGACCCGCGATGCAGCAGCTGCCATGATTGAGGCGGCCGGCGGCAAGGTGACGGGCTCGGTTTCTAAGAAGACCAGTTATGTGGTCGCGGGCGCCGAGGCCGGCAGCAAACTCACTAAAGCGGAAGAGTTGAACATCCCGATCCTGGATGAAGATGCGCTTCGCACTCTTTTAGAAAGCGAGCATGAGCAAAATTAGAAAAGCAGTATTTCCCGTTGCCGGCCTGGGCAGCCGATTTTTGCCTGCCACCAAGGCGCAGCCGAAAGAAATGCTGCCAATCGTCGACAAACCGTTGATCCAGTATGCGGTGGAAGAGGCGGTTGCCGCCGGCATCACCGATATGGTGTTCATTACCGGCCGCAACAAACGGGCGATCGAAGATCACTTCGACAAGGCCTATGAGCTGGAAACCGAATTGGAAGCAGCCGGCAAGGATCGCCTGCTAGAGCTGGTGCAAAATGTTATTCCTAAGCATATCAACTGCATTTTTATCCGCCAGTCCGAAATGCTCGGTCTCGGACATGCCGTGTTGTGCGCGCGTCCGGTGGTTGGCGATGATCCTTTCGCGGTCCTGCTGGCGGACGATTTCATGGATGTTGCGGCCGGATACAAGCCGGTACTGGCACAGATGACCGATATCTTCGCCACCGAAAAATCCAGCATGCTTGCAGTGCAAGATGTGCCGCGTGCCGATACCAAGCAATACGGGATCGTCAGCATCGACCCGTACAAGACCGGTCTGGAAAAGGTCAACAGCATCGTCGAGAAACCTCGGCCGGAAGAAGCTCCTTCAACTCTCGCAGTGGTGGGACGTTATGTGCTGACCAATGGCATTTTCGATTGCCTGGAAGGCCTTGGCAAGGGCGCCGGCGGCGAAATCCAGCTGACTGACGGTATCGCCGCCTTGATGAAAAGCGAGCGCGTGCTGGCATATCGTTACGCCGGACAGCGTTATGATTGCGGTTCCAAGCTGGGTTATCTGAAAGCGACATTGGCGATGGGCCTGAAGCATCCGGAGACCGGCGCCGAATTTGCCGAGTATCTGAAACAATATAAATAATCACACCGTAAAGCCGACGCCATGACCGTTCGTGAAATCCTGAAAATGGGCGACCCCCGCCTGTTGCGCCAAGCAGAACCTGTCACCGCGTTCAATACGCCGGAACTGGAGGTGCTGATCGCTGACATGTTCGATACGATGCATGCAGCCAACGGCGCCGGTTTGGCGGCGCCGCAGATCGGCGTCAATCTGCAGGTGGTGATCTTCGGTTTCAAGAATAACGTCCGCTACCCGGATGCACCGGCAGTGCCGGAGACCGTGCTGATCAATCCGGTGTTGACCCCGTTATCGGACGAAGTTGAAGATGGCTGGGAAGGTTGCCTGTCAGTGCCTGGCATGCGCGGCGTGGTGCCACGCTGGACGCGCTTGCATTATGAAGGCTTCGATCAGTCTGGTGCGCGCATCAGCCGCGACGTCGATGATTTCCATGCGCGCGTGGTGCAGCATGAAACCGATCACTTGAATGGCATCCTGTATCCGATGCGGATCAAGGACTTCACCCGCTTCGGTTTTACCGAAGTATTGTTCCCCGAGCTGGATCCCAATCACGACGATTAAGCGGCGTGGTGCGGGCATGCTGACGGGTTGGCATGGGTCGGCACAATATATAATTGCAAAATAACAAGCTGCGTAGGGTGGGCACGCCTTGGTGCCCACGCGTGAACTCGTCCCACGTACATGCCCCCGGGGCCCGTACTCCGGTTGTTGCGGTCATGCGTGGGCACAAAGGCGTGCCCACCCTACAGTAATCTCTCCCATTTGCTTACTTCGGAAACTTGCCAATGCACCATGCGGTAGAAATGTTTATCCAGGATTTGGCCGTGATCATGTTGATCGCGGGTGTCGTCACGGTGCTGTTCAACCGTTTCAAGCAGCCGGTGGTGCTTGGTTATATCGTCGCAGGCGTCATCATCGGACCGCATACGCCACCATTTTCGCTGATCACGGATGAACGCACGATCCAGATCCTGGCGGAACTGGGCGTGATCTTCCTGCTGTTTTCACTGGGCCTGGAATTCAGCCTGAAGAAACTCGGCAAGGTTGGCGCCACTGCTTTTGTGGCGGCCCTGGCGGAAATTACGCTGATGCTGTGGATCGGCTACGAGATCGGTATTTATTTCGGCTGGAAGCAGATGGATGCGGTATTCCTCGGCGCCATGCTGTCGGTATCGTCCACGACCATCATCGTCAAGGCGCTCAACGAGCTGGGCATGAAGCGCGAGAAATTCGCGCAGCTGATTTTCGGCATCCTGATTGTCGAGGATGTGTTGGCGATCGGCATGATCGCGTTGTTATCCGGCGTGGCGACCAGCGGTTCGGTGGACGCCGGCGATGCCGCGGTCACCATCGGCAAGCTGGTGCTATTCATGATTGTTTCGCTGGTGGCAGGCATCCTGATCATCCCGCGCCTGCTCGACTACGTAGCAAAGTTCAAGAGCAAGGAAATGTTGCTGGTGACGGTGCTCGGCCTGTGTTTCGGCTTCTGTTTGCTAGTCATGAAAATGCAATACAGCGTGGCATTGGGCGCCTTCATTATCGGCGCCGTGATGGCCGAGTCGCGCCACCTGCATCAGATCGAACGCCTGATCGAACCGGTGCGCGACATGTTCAGCGCCATCTTTTTCGTGGCTATCGGCCTGTTGTTCAATCCTTCCATCCTGGCCCAATACTGGCTGCCGATCGGTGTGATTACGGTGGCTGTGGTGCTGGGCAAGGTCATCAGCTGCGGCCTGGCGACATTCCTGTCCGGCCATGACGGCCGCACTTCGATGCGGGTCGGCATGGGCCTGTCGCAGATCGGTGAGTTCTCTTTCATCATTGCGGCGCTGGGCGTCAGCTTGAAAGTCACCAGCGATTTCCTGTATCCGACCGTGGTAGCGGTATCTGCCGTGACCACTTTGCTGACACCGTACCTGATCAAGCTGGCCGATCCACTATCAAACCGCCTGGCGAAGGCCATGCCGGAGAAAGTGGCGTCGGTATTCGGCATGTATTCAACCTGGCTCGATAGCTTGCAACCGCAAGGCGACCGCGCCGAGTTGTCGCGCATTATTCGTCGCATCTTGATGCAGGTGGTGGTGAACCTGGCGCTGGTGGTGGCGATTTTTATCATCAGCGGCTATTTTGCCCAGACAGTCGGCAACAGCATGTCGGCGTGGGTGGCGGATGAGCAGATTCAGAATGCGATAGTGTGGGGCGGAGCCTTGCTGATTTCATTGCCTTTCCTGATCGCAACTTATCGCAAGTTGCATGCGCTAAGCATGTTGCTGGCGGAGATCAGCGTCAAGCCGGAATGGGCCGGTTCCCATAGCCATGCGGTGCGGCGCGTGATCGCCGAGGTAATTCCTGTGGTGTCTATCATCGGCATCATGTTGATGATCGCCGCGCTCAGCAGCCGGATCCTGCCGCCGACCAATCTGCTGATCCTGGTACTGGTTGGCGCGGCGGCACTGGTGCTGGTGTTGTGGCAACGTTTTGTGAAATTGCATTCGAAATTGCAGATTGCACTGCGTGAAACGATGGAACAGCAACCAGACGAAAATCATTAAAATGTGTGAATAGATGCATGAGTGACGGCTTTGTTTTTCAAATTCATCCCGCCGTTTGGTTAAAATAGCGTCTTTACCTCTTTTTCAAGATAAAGCCATGACTGCCATGACCCAGGACGAACTCAAACAAGCTGTTGCCCGTGAAGCAATCAAATACGTGGTGGATGGCCAGATTGTCGGCGTCGGCACCGGCTCTACCGCCAATTTCTTCATTGATGAACTAGCCAAGATCAAGCATCGGATCAAGGGCGCCGTGGCTTCATCGGAAGCGACTGCCGCGCGTCTGCGGGCGCATGACATCGAAGTCTACGACCTGAACCAGGTCGCGACCATGCCGGTCTACATCGACGGCGCCGACGAAATCACGGAGCAGGGCGCGATGATCAAAGGCGGCGGCGCCGCCCTGACGCGCGAAAAGATCGTTGCTTCGGTAGCTGAAAAATTCATCTGTATCGCCGATGGTTCCAAGCTGGTGAAGGTGCTCGGCAAGTTTCCGTTGCCGGTCGAAGTAATCCCGATGGCGCAGGCGGTGGTGGCGCGCAAACTGATCAAACTGGGCGGTGAGCCGCGTTTGCGTTTCAAGGATGGCAAGCCGCTGATTACCGACAATGGTTGCGTGATTATCGATATGGTCGACCTGAGAATCACTGATCCGGTGGAAATGGAACGGCAAATCAACCAGATCACCGGCGTGGTGACGGTCGGTTTGTTTGCAGAAAAGGGCGCTGACATTTGTCTGCTGGGAACGCCAGACGGCGTGAAGACCCTGACTTTCTGATTCTACGTAGGGTGGGCACGCCTTTGTGCCCACGCGGACCGCGATAACCGGAGTGCAGAAATTGGCATATACATGGGGTGAGTTCACGCGTGGGCACAAAGGCGTGCCCACCCTACATCCTTTCTTGTCAGCCGGCAGCCGTGTCGCGCTGCAATGACGCCATATCAATCACAAAGCGATATTTGACATCGCTCTTCAACATCCGCTCGTAAGCCTGGTTGATATCCTGGATCGCGATCATTTCGATATCCGAGACGATCCCGTGCTCTGCGCAGAAATCCAGCATTTCCTGGGTTTCCTTGATACCGCCGATCAGCGATCCGGCCAGGGTGCGCCGCTTCATGATCAGGTTGAACACGTTGGGCGACGGATGCGATTCGGCCGGCGCACCTACCAGCGTCATGGCGCCGTCGCGCTTCAGCAGATCCAGGAACGCATCCAGGTTGTGCGGCGCCGCCACGGTATTGAGGATGAAGTCAAAACTGTTGGCGTGTACCTCCATCTGCTTCGGAACCTTGGAAATCACGACTTCGTCGGCGCCCAGGCGCAACGCATCGTCGATCTTGTTCGGCGACGTAGTAAACAACACCACATGCGCACCCATCGCGTGGGCGATCTTCACGCCCATATGACCCAGCCCACCCAAACCGACGATACCGACCTTATGACCTTTACCGACTTTCCAATGCCGCAGCGGTGAATAAGTGGTGATGCCGGCGCACAGCAGCGGCGCCGCGCCAGCTGGATCAAGTTTGTCGGAAATGCGCAAGACAAATTTTTCGTCGACTACGATATTGTTGGCATAACCACCATAAGTCACGCCACCATTATGCTTATCCGGAGCGTTATAAGTGCCGGTAAAGCCATTTTCGCAATACTGCTCCAGCCCTTCGGCGCAACTCGGACAGTGCTGGCAGGAGTCGACCATACAGCCGACGCCGGCCAGATCGCCTGCCTTGAAGTGCCTGACGTGCTCGCCGACCTTGGTCACCCGGCCGACTATTTCATGCCCCGGCAGCGCCGGGTATACGGTGTTGTGCCACTCGTTACGTACGGTATGCAAATCGGAATGGCATACCCCGCAAAACAGTATCTCGATCTGGACATCGTGGGGCCCCGGTTGGCGGCGATCGAAACTGAACGGAGCAAGAGGTGTTTGCGCAGTCTGCGCGGCATATCCAACGGCTTTAAGCATGGCATTTCCCTTCTTGTGAGATGGAACGACGAACCGGTATCGGTCAATTGCTTAATTGATTAATTGATTGATCAATCGATGTTGATGCTGGGATGAAATATTTTTCGGCGATGCCCGATCAGTGCGTGCTGCCGATGCTTTTCACTATACGCTTAGTTGAATAACGCATATGCCAAGTCATAAATGTCATAAACGGCTGTTAAAAAACAACATAAATCAGCAACATCTATTAAATTTTCATTTCTTTTCAATAAATCATCAAAAATCAATGCAATTTTCTTGTAGATAGGTAATATCTACGCCGTTCAGCTTGTAACAATCAGTAACACCTGTAACACGCGTTGTGAAAATCTTCAGGCAGGACATCGGAATAAAATTATTTATATATTAACAAAGGGTAGAAATGAAAAAGACCGTATTCGCACTAGCCGCCCTCGGCCTGATCGGCGCTAATGCACAAGCACAAACCAACGTCACCATCTACGGCGTGGTTGATGCCAGCCTGACGTACACCAGCAAAGTCGGCCCGAAAAACAATAGCCGTTTCAGCGTCGATTCAGGCGATTTGTCGACTTCCCGTATCGGCTTCAAGGGATCGGAAGATCTGGGCGGCGGCTTGAAAGCGATTTTCCAACTGGAAAACGGTTTCAATGCTGACGACGGCTCTTTGGCCACTGCCAACACATTGTTTGATCGTAAATCGGTAGTCGGCCTGTCCGGCAGCTTCGGTACTGTCACCATCGGCCGTCAAACCGATTATCTGGAAGACATCGGTAACAAGTATACGTCGGTGCAGACATTCGGCGGTAACGGCGTCAAAGGCGGCCACTTCAACAATCTGGACCGCATTTCCGGCACCCGCACCAATAACTCGATTCGCTACGACAGCGCCAATTACAGCGGCTTCAACGGTAGCTTGTTCTACGGTTTCGGCGAAGTTGCAGGTCAAACCTCCGCTGGCCAGGCTTTCGGCCTGGGAGCGAACTATGCGAATGGTCCGTTCGGTATCGGCCTGGGTTACTTCCAGACTAAACTGGCGGCCGATGCGTTGCCGACCAAGGCCGGCGACACCGACCTGAAAACCTTCACCCTCGGCGCCAGCTACCAAGCCGGCCCGGCCAAGATCTATGGCGCATGGTCGCAAACAAAACGTCCATTGGCGACCGCATTGGCAGCTACCGGCCTGGTTAATATCACTACCGCGACCAAAGCCAATATCTTCGATCTGGGTGTGGATTATGCGCTGTCGGGTAACCTGCATCTGCTGGCAAGTGTGATTTACGACCGTGCCGATATCAGCCGTAAAACACTGGGCCCGACCAAGGGCAAGACGACTCAGTTGAACCTCGGGGTTGATTACTACTTGTCGAAACGCACTGACGTGTACGCGATGTACAGCAATCAGCGCGCCAACGACGTCGTCAATCCAGGCGTGATCAACGGTGCATACGCCAACTCACCAGCGGATGACAGCAGCCAGAACGTATTGCGCGTAGGCTTGCGTCACAAGTTCTGATTCTGGCAAAGGTTGGCAAGTAAGCAGTTAATAGCAAGCAGTAATAGCAAGTAGTACGGGGCGGGGCTTTGTTGCTCCGCCCGTAAGTCACTTCAGGCGAATACGCGCAGCACCAGCGTGTTGATCAAGGCGCCGCCGACGATCAGCCAGCCGAACAATACGGCCGCAAACATCAATGGCTTGATTCCTGCAGTGCGCAGCGAAGAGAATTGGGTCGATATGCCTAGCGCTGCCATCGCCATTGCCAGCAAGGCGTTGTCCACATCGTTGATATGCGACACCAGCGTGCCCGGCAACAGGTTCATCGAATTGAACGCTACGACGGCGACAAAACCAAATGCAAACCATGGAATGGCCAAGCCGCCGGCGCCACGCTTGATAGTGCCGTCCGCTTTTTCATTCTTTGCCGTGGTTGTTTTCTTAGCGCCTTTCTTTGAAATATAAGCGGAGAGAAGCATCAGGAACGGCGCCAGCATCATCACTCTCACCATCTTGGCGATTACTGCGGTATTGGCTGCATCGGGGCTGATTGCGCGGGCTGCAGCCACCACTTGCGCGACTTCATGCACCGTGGATCCGGTATAGATGCCAAAGGCCAGCGGCGAGGCTGCCAGGAAATGCCAGTGCAGATTGAGCTGGTACAGCAGCGGATAAAGAAATATCGCCAGCGAACCGAATACCACCACGGTTGCCACCGCCACTGTTACCTGTGCCGGCTGCGCCCGCAGCACCGGCTCGGTTGCCATCACCGCAGCAGCGCCGCAAATCGAGCTGCCGGCGCCGATCAGCATGGCGGTTTCGCGATCGAGCTTGAATACGCGCGTGCCAAGCAGTACTGCAATGCTAAAGGTCGAGCACAAGACCAAGGCATCGATCAATACGCCGCTCAGTCCGACATGGCCGATATCCTGGAATGTCAGCCGGAAACCGTACAAGATTATCCCTAGCCGAAGCAAGTTTTGTTTGGAAAAATTTACGCCGGGTGTGCAGGGCGGAGCGATCCGCCGATAACCCAGGTTACCGACCAGCATGCCGATCACGATGGCGAGAGTCAATGCGCTGAAGCCATGCGCCTGCAGCCAGTCTATCCTGATCGCAGCAATCGCTACGGCGGCAATCAGTGCGCTCAAGGCCAGTCCGGCCAGTCGCGAGGGTTGGGCTATCGATGGACTTGCTGTGGCTGTCAGCGTCGAGGAAGATGTGTTCATTTGAGGACTTCCAATCGTATGCGGCACGATGCCGCTATGGAAATCACTATAACGATTTGATATCTAAAAGAAAAACGGATTAATTTTGTATAATCTACCTGTTATGTAGGTAGATTGGTATCTAGGTAGATAAGCATCTGCAGACAATCATTGCTATTTATCCCATACGGAGGCCGGCCACGATGCGTCTCACCATCAGACAATTGCAGATATTCCTGGCTGTCGCCCATTCCGGCAGCACGACAGCCGCGGCAGAACAAGTCGCACTGTCGCAATCGGCAACCAGCGCCGCCTTGAACGAGCTTGAAAACCTGCTGGATTGCCGTTTATTCGATCGCGTCGGCAAGCGCCTTATCCTCAACGATAACGGCCGCCTGCTATTGCCGCAGGCGGGGCAGGTGGTAGATGCCGCCAAGACCATAGAACAGCAATTCCTGACGCCAGGCATGGCGCAGGGCGGCGGCTTGCAAATCGGCTCCAGCACCACGATCGGCAGTTATCTGCTGCCATCGATGATTGCGGCTTACCGTCAGCAGCACAGTGAACTGCAAGTGCGGGTGACGATTGCCAACACGGCCGATATCGTCGCCGCAGTGGTCAATTTTGAAGTCGATGTCGGCCTGATTGAAGGCCCGACCCATGCTGCAGATCTGCAGGTAGAGCCGTGGATGGTCGATGAGTTGCTGATTGTCGCCTCGCCGCAGCATCCGTTGGCCGGAGGCGAAAAGAAAGTCGGCGTGACGCAGTTGCGCGAAGCCGAGTGGCTGCTGCGCGAGCCGGGCTCCGGCACGCGTGAAGCGGTCGAGCAGGTCTTGTTGCCGCATCTGCATCATTTACGGCAAAGCTATGAATTCGGCAATTCGGAAGCCATCAAACACGCCACTGCAGCCGGTCTTGGCGTCAGTTGCCTGTCGCATGCGGTGGTGGCGGATTTCCTGCAAAGCGGGCGGCTAGTTGAACTGAAGACATCATTGCCGAGATTGCACAGGCACTTCTACCTGATTCACAGCAAGCACAAAATGCTGTCGCTGCGGCTGATGCAGTTCCTGGCTTACTGCCGTAGCTGGTCCTGAAAATATCGGCCAAATCAGCCAAATTCACCTTGTGCAACATCTCACAGCTATACGATTGATATCAAAATGGATATCGGTTGTGATAAAAAAGTGATTAGTAAGACCAGCCAAGTGTTTTTACACTGGCATCGGTATTTATTCTCTTGTGATTGATGGCGGAAAGGCTTCCGTGGAATTTTCCCCTTCACTATTTTGATATTGAAAAAGATATCGAAATCACGAAAAAATTCATTTGTTTGATATCACTGATGTTCGTAAGATGGCGAGGAGATTCAGCGGTAGAAGGTCTGTATTGGGTCCATATTGATGGTTGCATGTCTGCAATATGAGTAATATGCAGTCACCAGCCATTCGACAACCGGTCACATGAGTACTAATTAAGTCAATTAAAGCAAGCGCTTCACAATGTTCTGACCCAAGATCAAAATAACTAAAGGAGACAAGCTGTGAGAATGATTAAAACGACGATTGTTGGATTGATGATTGGCGTGTTCGGCCTGGTGTCCCAGGCTGGTGCGCAGGAGAAGGGCCCGATCGGCATTTCGATGCCGACTAAATCATCCGCGCGCTGGATTGCCGACGGCGACAACATGGTCAAGGTATTCAAGGAAAAAGGTTACAAGACCGATCTGCAGTATGCCGAGGACGACATCCCGAACCAGCTGGCGCAGATCGAAAACATGATTACCAAAGGCGTCAAGGTCTTGGTGATCGCCGCGATTGACGGCACGACATTGTCGAATGCTCTGCAAAAAGCCGCCGACAAAGGCGTCAAGGTCATTGCCTACGATCGCCTGATCCGCAACTCCAAGAACGTCGACTACTACGCTACCTTCGACAATTTCCAGGTCGGTGTCCTGCAAGCCGGCTATATCGAAAAAGCGCTGGACCTGAAGGGTGGCAAGGGTCCGTTCAATATCGAACTGTTTGGCGGTTCGGCTGACGATAACAATGCCTTCTTCTTCTACAACGGCGCGATGTCGGTACTGCAGCCGTATATCGACAAAGGCAAGCTGGTAGTGCGCAGCAAACAGACTGGCATGGACAAGGTTTCGACCTTGCGCTGGGATGGCGCGGTAGCCCAGGCTCGCATGGATAACCTGCTTAGCGCTTACTACGGCAACGCCCATGTGGACGCAGTGCTGTCGCCGTATGACGGCATCAGCATCGGCATCCTGTCGTCGCTCAAAGGCGTAGGCTACGGCACACCGAAGTCGCCGATGCCAGTGGTGACCGGGCAGGACGCCGAAGTCCCTTCCGTGAAATCCATCGTGCGCGGCGAACAGCGCCAGACTGTGTTCAAGGACACACGTGAACTGGCCAAGGTGACGGTCGGCATGGTTGACGCCATGCTGAGCGGAAAAGCGCCTGCCATCAACGATACCAAGACCTATAACAATGGCGTCAAGATCGTGCCTTCCTACCTGTTGAAGCCAGTCAGCGTCGATGTCTCCAACTGGAAGCCAGTACTGGTCGGCAGCGGCTATTACACCGAAGCCCAGATCAAATAAGTGACGGCTGACCGTAGCAATACGTAGCGATAAAGAGTCTTGTTTGGCCGGACCTTGCAATGTGCACGAATGCATTGCAAGGTCCCGGAGTCAGGCGCTGGCGAAGGTTTGAGGTAAGCGAGGTAACAACAGATGGAAACCATCCTGGAAATGCGCGGGATCGGGAAGACATTCCCGGGAGTAAAAGCATTAGACAATGTCAACCTGGCGGTCCGTAACGGCGAAATCCACGCCGTGGTCGGCGAAAACGGCGCCGGAAAATCCACCTTGATGAAAGTGCTGAGCGGTGTCTATCCGCACGGGTCCTACACCGGCGAGATTCATTTCGAAGGGAAGGCGCGGCAGTTTGACGGCATCGCAGACAGCGAAGAAATCGGCATCATCATCATCCACCAGGAACTGGCGCTGGTGCCCCTGCTGTCGATTACAGAGAATATTTTCCTCGGCAACGAGCAAGCCGTGAACGGTGTGATCGACTGGGAACTTTCATACGCCAAGACCAAGGAACTGCTAGCTAAAGTCGGCCTGAAGGAATCGCCCAGCACGCTGATCACCAACCTGGGAGTCGGCAAGCAACAGCTGATTGAAATCGCCAAGGCGCTGTCGAAACAGGTCAAGCTGCTGATCCTCGATGAACCTACCGCGAGCCTGAATGAAAGCGACAGCGACGCCTTGCTGGATTTGCTGCTGGAGCTCAAGGCGCAGGGCATTTCCTCGATCCTGATTTCGCACAAACTCAATGAAATTTCCAAAGTCGCGGATTCGATCACGATCCTGCGCGACGGCTCCACGGTCGATACGCTGGACTGCCACAAGGAAGTGATCAGCGAAGACCGCATCATCCAGAACATGGTCGGACGCGAAATGGCGGATCGCTATCCTAAGCGCACCCCGAATATTGGCGAGACCATTTTCGAAGTCAGGCAATGGCAGGTACATCACCCGATACATCCGGAACGCCAGGTCATCAAGGGCGTCGATTTCCATGTCAGGAAAGGCGAGATCGTCGGTATTGCCGGCTTGATGGGCGCCGGCCGCACCGAACTGGCGATGAGCATTTTCGGCCGTGCCTACGGCCAGCGCATCAGCGGCAAGGTATTTTTGCGCGGTAAGGAAATCGACGTCAGCACGGTGCAAAAAGCCATCGACAACGGCATCGCCTATGTCACCGAAGACCGCAAAGGCTACGGCCTGATCCTGGACCAGGACATCAAGAAGAATATTACGCTTGCCAACCTCGACGGCGTGGCCGACAGGAGCGTGATCGACGAAGGGCGCGAGTATTCGGTCGCAGCAGATTACCGGCGCCAGCTGAAGATCCGCTGCTCGAACGTATTCCAGAAAGTGCTGAACCTGTCCGGCGGCAACCAGCAGAAAGTAGTGCTCAGCAAATGGCTGTTTTCCAACCCCGATGTGCTGATCCTGGACGAACCGACGCGCGGCATCGACGTCGGCGCCAAGTACGAGATCTATACCATCATCGACCAGCTGGCCAGGGAAGGGAAATGCATCATCATGATTTCATCGGAAATGCCAGAGCTGCTGGGCATGTGCGACCGTACCTATGTCATGAACGAGGGGAAATTTGTCGGCGAACTGACGGCCGCGGAAGCATCCCAGGAAAAAATCATGCGCGCAATAGTACGGAATGTGAAGAACGGAGAGAACTGAAATGAACAACGATATCATCGCGCCGGCAACCAGCGAAAACCGGCCCCAGCCCGCAGCCGGACAAAAGGAATACAGCGGCTTCCTGAAAAACAACATGCGCGAATACGGCATGCTCATGTCGTTGATCGCGATCATGGCGTTTTTCCAGTACATGACCAACGGCACCCTGATGGAGCCGCTGAACCTGACCAACCTGGTGCTGCAGAACAGCTACATCGTCATCATGGCGCTGGGCATGCTGATGGTGATCGTGGCCGGCCATATCGATTTGTCGGTGGGATCGGTGGTCGGTTTCATCGGTGCGCTGGCGGCAGTGCTGATCGTCAACCTGCACGTGAATTTTGTACTGGCCAGCATCCTGTGCATCCTGGCGGGAGGCGTGATCGGCGCGGCGCAGGGATATTGGGTGGCGTTTTTCAAGATTCCTTCATTCATCGTCACCCTGGCCGGCATGCTGGTGTTCAAGGGCCTGACGCTGGCGCTGCTGCAAGGGCAATCGATAGGGCCGTTCCCTGACGATTTCCAGATGCTGAGCTCGGGTTTCATCCCCGATATTTTCAGCGCCGCCGATTTGCGCATCACTTCCTTGCTGGTAGGCGTGGTGGTTGCCGCTATCATGATTTTCGTCAAAGTCCGCGCCCGCAACAAGCAAACCAAGCATGGCATGGAAGACGAGCCTTATGTGTTCTTCATCTTGAAGAACGCGGTGTTTGCCGCCGTCATCATTTTCTTCAGTTACTTGCTGGCGTCTTATAAAGGCATGCCGAACGTACTGATCATCATGTTCCTGCTGATGGTGGTGTACACCTTTATCGCCAACCGGACCACCATCGGCCGCCGCATCTATGCAGTCGGCGGTAACGAGAAGGCGGCCAAGCTGTCCGGTATCAAGACATCGCGCGTATCGTTTTACACCTTCATCAATATGGGCATGCTGGCTGCGCTGGCGGGTTTGATTTTTGCAGCGCGCCTCAATACAGCCACGCCTAAAGCCGGTACCGGCTTTGAACTGGATGTGATCGCAGCTTGCTTCATCGGTGGCGCTTCGGCATCGGGCGGCGTCGGCAAGGTGATGGGAGCGGTGATCGGTGCGTTCGTGATGGGTGTGATGAACAACGGCATGTCGATCATGGGTATCGGTATCGATTATCAACAGGTGATCAAGGGCCTGGTGTTGCTGGCCGCAGTATTTGTCGACGTCTACAACAAGAACAAATAGAACCACTGCAATGCCGCTGCGGATGACTGATCCGCAGCTGGCGATTTTCCAGATTTAATTTTTGTACAGTACTTCGTGAATGGGGGAGTCACAGAAGTGCTGATTTTTTGTGCCAGGCTAGGCGCAAACCGGAGTGATAGCGGGACTATCGCGAGGATTTGCAACGACGCCTGGTGCAAAAAGGCAGCGCTTATGGGGCTTCATCATTTGCGAAGCACTGTACCAACTGGCATCTGCCCCGGTGCGGAAGGATGCCGCCCAGACAATTCAAAAGGAAGCCAAAGATGACTGTCGATAAAAAACGCCCGCTCCGTTCCGCCGAATGGTTTGGCAGCAACGACAAGA
This sequence comes from Collimonas sp. OK607, assembly GCF_900111995.1. Taxonomy (GTDB): domain Bacteria; phylum Pseudomonadota; class Gammaproteobacteria; order Burkholderiales; family Burkholderiaceae_D; genus Collimonas. Next base: position 7,884 of record NZ_FOKF01000021.1, on the reverse strand, counting down.
ACGGCATGATGTACCGCAGCTGGATGAAGAACCAGGGAATTCCCGATCATGAATTCCAGGGCAAGCCGATCATCGGCATCTGCAATACCTGGTCCGAGCTGACACCATGCAACGCGCACTTCCGCAAGATTGCCGAACATGTCAAACGTGGCATTTATGAAGCGGGCGGATTCCCGGTGGAATTTCCAGTGTTTTCCAACGGCGAATCGAATTTGCGGCCAACCGCCATGCTGACCCGTAATCTCGCCAGCATGGATGTGGAAGAATCGATACGCGGCAATCCGATGGACGCGGTGGTGCTGTTGGTCGGCTGCGATAAGACCACGCCGGCGTTGCTGATGGGCGCGGCCAGCTGCGATATCCCGGCGATTGTGGTCACCGGCGGCCCGATGCTGAACGGTAAGCACGAAGGCAAGGATCTCGGTTCCGGCACCGCTGTCTGGCAACTGAGCGAGGCCGTCAAAGGCGGCCAGATCACCATGCATCAATTCCTGGCGGCCGAATCCGGCATGTCGCGCTCGGCCGGTACCTGCAACACCATGGGCACGGCTTCCACCATGGCGTGCATGGCCGAGGCGCTGGGTACTTCCTTGCCGCACAATGCGGCGATTCCCGCAGTGGATGCGCGCCGTTATGTGTTGGCGCACATGTCGGGCATGCGGATTGTCGACATGGTGTGGGAAGACTTGCGGTTGTCGAAAATACTGACGCGCGCCGCATTTGAAAACGCCATCCGTGTCAACGCCGCGATCGGTGGTTCGACTAATGCGGTAATTCATTTGAAGGCGATCGCCGCCCGTATCGGCGTCCCGCTCGAATTGGAAGACTGGACAAAAATTGGTCGTGGCACGCCGACACTGGTCGATTTGCAGCCGTCCGGCCGCTTCCTGATGGAAGAGTTCTATTACGCAGGTGGTTTGCCAGGCGTGCTGCGCCGCCTGGGCGAAGCCGGGTTGTTGCCGCACAAGGATGCCTTGACGGTGAACGGTAAATCCCTCTGGGAGAATAACCAGGACGCGCCAATCTACAACGACGAAGTAATCCGTGTCATCGACAAGCCTTTGATTGCTGATGGCGGCATCTGCATCTTGCGCGGCAACCTGGCGCCGCGCGGTGCGGTACTCAAACCATCCGCCGCCTCGCCGGAACTGATGAAGCATCGCGGTAAGGCGGTAGTGTTCGAAGATTTTGCGCATTACAAGGAACGTATCAACGATCCGGAACTGGATGTCGATGCCAGCTCAGTGCTGGTGATGAAAAATTGCGGACCGAAAGGTTATCCCGGCATGGCCGAAGTCGGCAACATGGGCTTGCCGCCGAAGTTGCTGGCGCAGGGCATCAAAGACATGGTGCGGATTTCCGATGCCCGCATGAGCGGCACAGCTTACGGTACTGTGGTCCTGCACGTGGCGCCGGAAGCGGCTGCCGGCGGACCGCTGGGAATTGTGCAGGACGGCGACTGGATCGAACTGGATTGCGAAGCAGGGCGTTTGCACCTGGATATCAGCGATGCCGAAATGGCACAGCGCCAGACAGCAAGAGCCATAGTGAACGCGGAAACCGTGACCGCACACAGCGGGTACCAGCGCTTGTATATCGATCGGGTATTGCAAGCCGACGAAGGCTGCGATTTCGATTTCCTGGTCGGTTGCCGTGGTTCGGCAGTGCCAAAACATTCTCACTAATTGCAATCGTAGGGTGGGCACGCTTTTGTGCCCATGCTGTTTTGATATCCGCGTGGGCACAAAAGCGTGCCCACCCTACAAAACCGGAGAAACACATGCTGTTGGTTCAATTCAAGCAAGCCGACGGACAGCGTCGGATCGGGGTACTGGAAGATGAAGGCCGTAACATCCATGTAGTGGAAGGCTATGCCTCAACCTATCAGCTGGCGCAAGCAGCGATTGCTGCCAGCAGTTCGTTGCAAAGCCTGGCTAGTGCCGGACTGGGAGCTGTCGTTCTGGATTATGCTGAAGTTGCTAAAGCCGGCCGTTTGCTGCCTCCGCTGGATCACAGCGACAGCGCCCATTGCTACGTCACAGGCACCGGCCTTACCCATCTGGGCAGTGCCGACGGCCGCGACGCCATGCATAAGAAAATCAGCGATGTCGATACCCTGACCGACAGCATGAAAATGTTCCGCATGGGCCTGGAAGGCGGCAAGCCGCAGCCCGGCCAGACCGGAGTGCAGCCGGAATGGTTTTACAAGGGCGACGGCAGTATCGTCTGCGCCGGTGAGCAGCCGTTGACGATGCCGCAATTTGCGCTGGATGGCGGTGAAGAGCCCGAGATTGCCGCGCTATATGTGATTGCCGCAGACGGCACGCCATGCCGGCTCGGCTTCGCGATTGGTAATGAGTTTTCCGATCATGTCACCGAACGTCAGAACTATCTGTATCTGGCGCACTCCAAACTACGGGTTTGCGCTGTCGGCCCAGCTTTGCTGCTAGGCGATTTGCCGCCGCATGTGGAAGGCATGTCGCGTATTCGCGGCGTCAACGGCGAGGTGCGTTGGGAAAAGCCGTTTGTCAGCGGCGAAGATAACATGTCGCATACGGTTGCCAACCTGGAGTACCACCACTTCAAATACCCGCTGTTCCGACGCCCTGGCGATGTGCATATCCATTTCTTCGGCACTGCGACCTTGAGTTGCTCGGACGGCATCCAGGTAGCCCCCGGAGAAACCTTCGAGATCGACGTGGCTGCGTTCGGGCCGCCGTTGCGTAACCGGCTCGCAGTAGAGACTTTGACGACACCGCAGATTCGCCCGCTGTGATTCGGAATTTCTGACCGCCGCCATATTATTGTTAGGAAAAGCATGGACATCACAGGTGAATCGCTGATCGGCGCTTCTCATATCAAAGGCGGAGGAACCGCCTTTTTTGCATTCAATCCCGCCACAGCCAGCGAACTACAACCAGCATTCCATACTGCAGGCAAAGCCGAAGTCGACTGCGCTTGCGAGTTGGCCCGGATCGCTTTGGATCCCTATCGGAATACCGACCCGGAGACGCGCGCCCGCTTCCTGGAAAGTATCGCTGAAAATATCCTGGCGCTTGGCGATCAGCTGATAGAGCGTGCGATGAGTGAAAGCGGTTTGCCGCGCGCCAGGCTGGAAGGCGAACGCGGCCGCACCGTGGGCCAGCTCAAGTTATTTGCCGAGGTGCTGCGCGAAGGATCATGGCAGGACGCACGGATCGACCCCGCACTTCCGGATCGCCAACCTTTTCCACGCGTCGATTTACGTCTGCGCATGATTGCATTGGGACCGGTTGCGGTGTTCGGCGCCAGTAATTTCCCCTTGGCGTTTTCAGTCGCCGGCGGTGATACCGCCGCGGCGTTGGCGGCAGGTTGCCCGGTTGTGGTGAAAGCCCATCCAGCCCATCCCGGAACCTCCGAGCTGGTCGGGCGGGCGGTCCAGAAAGCGGTATCGGCAGCAGGTTTTCCGGAAGGCGTATTTTCGCTGCTGACCGGTATCGGCAACGATCTTGGCATCGAACTGGTGCAGCATCCGGCGATACAGGCGGTCGGTTTCACCGGCTCGCGCCAGGGTGGCCTGGCATTGATGGCGGCAGCTGCCGCACGGCCACAACCGATCCCGGTGTATGCCGAAATGAGCAGCATCAATCCGGTATTCCTGTTGCCGCAGGCGCTGGCTGACAACGCTGAACCGCTGGCCACCGCTTTCGTCGATTCGCTGGTGCTGGGCGTTGGCCAGTTTTGCACCAATCCCGGCCTGGTGCTGGCATTGCAAGGTCCCGATCTGGAACGCTTCAGTGCGGCTGCCGCTGCGCAACTGGCGCAGCGTAATGCGGCGACCATGCTGACGGCTGGCATTCATCATGCGTATCAAAAAGGTGTCGGCCGTCTTGCTGCCAACTCCAGAGTACGCCACCTCAGCCAGGGCGTTGCCAGCGACGCGGCGGGTAGCGGTGTACCGGCATTGTTCAGTACCAGCGCCCAGGATTTCCTGGCCGATCCGCAATTGTCGGAAGAAATATTCGGGCCGGCTTCATTGCTGATCGCTTGCCGCGATATGGCTGAAATGCTTGCTGTCGCAGAACATCTGGAAGGGCAGCTGACCGCAACTTTGCAGATGACTGACGGCGATCACCAGGCCGTGCGCGGACTGTTGCCGATCCTTGAACGCAAGGTGGGGCGGATTCTGGCGAATGGCTTTCCGACTGGAGTTGAGGTGTCCTATTCCATGGTTCACGGCGGACCATTCCCGGCCACATCGGACAGTCGCGCGACGTCTGTGGGCACGGCTGCGATCCAGCGTTTTTTACGGCCGGTTTCGTATCAAAACATACCGCAGGATTTGCTGCCCGCAGCGATTCAGGACAGTAATCCCCTGGCGATCAGGCAGCGTATTAATGGCCAGTTGAGTAACAAATAAAGTAGCAAGCAAGCTAAGCGAATTTTCTACGCATCACATCGAACAGGAGTTGATATGCCGGTAGTAAACGATATGGCAGAAGCGCAGCTGGCGCGTTTCCCCAGCCTGAAAGACAAGAACGTATTCATCACCGGCGGCGGCAGCGGTATCGGCGCGGCGATTGTCAGCGCGTTTGCGGAACAAGGCGCGCGCGTGGCTTTCGTCGATATCGAAAAGGAAGCCAGCGAGGCTTTGTGTGAAAGCCTGGCCGCAACTGGTCTCGTCAAGCCGCTATTTCGCCATTGCGATATCCGTGACATTGCAGCGTTGCAGGCGACCATACAAGGATTGGCGCAAGAGTTGGGTGCATTCGATGTGCTGGTCAATAATGCCGCCAACGACCAGCGCCATCAGCTGGCAGAAGTGACCGTCGATTATTGGGACGACCGGATTGCAATCAATCAGCGCCCGATGTTCTTTACCTGCCAGGCAGTCGCACCGGGCATGCAAAAAAAAGGCGGCGGATCGATCATCAATCTCAGCTCGATCAGCTGGCATCTGTCGAACGGCGGTTATCCGGTGTACACCACGGCCAAGGCTGCCGTAGTCGGCCTGACACGCGGCCTGGCGCGCGACCTGGGGCCGCACAACATCCGCGTCAATACCGTGTCGCCGGGATGGGTGATGACCGAAAGGCAGGTCGCCTTATGGCTGGATGCCGCAGGCGAGGAAGACATCAAGCGCAACCAGTGCCTGCCCGGGAAACTGCAACCGTGGCATCTGGCGCGCATGGTCTTGTTCCTGGCCGCGGATGACAGTGCGATGTGCACTGCCCAGGAATTCATCGTCGATGCAGGTTGGGCTTGATTGCTCAGCTACGCGCATCCTTAGGTTTGTCACCTAGCGGCCAGTCATGTGATTTTCCAGGATAGACCGGTCTCGGCTGGTGGGTGAAAAATCCCGCTACATCGACCGCCTCCTGGTCCGTCAGGGTGCCGCCTTGACCCAGCGGCATGTTGTGCTTGACGAACGCTGCTGCCGTGTAGGTGCGGGCCATTCCGGCGCCGTCGTTGAAGGAGTTCGCTCCCCATAGCGGCGGGAAGGTGTAGCCGTGTTCGCCGTTTTTCATGCCGGATCCGTCTGCACCATGACAGCTGGCGCATTTATCTGCATACACCTGCTTGCCATGGTTTGGATCCGCCTTGAGTTTCTGGTCGACCGGTCCGAAACCTCGTCCCTTCACGCTGACGCCAGTGGGCACGCCGCTCGACAACCACTGCATGTATGCCAGGATATTCGTCATTTCCGCCGATGTATATGGCAGCGGCTTGCCATTCATCGAACGTTCAAAACAATCGTTGATCCGTTCCTGCAAGGAGATCAGCTTGCCGCTGCGCGAACGGTATTCCGGGAAAACTCCCCAGATGCCGACCCATGGTGACGCGTTCGCCGTAGCGCCGCCAGCCAGATGACAATTGGTGCAATTGAGGCCGTTCCCGACATTTTTTGGCAAGCGCTGATGGGTCTCGTTCATCAGTTTCCGGCCTTCCTGAATCGCGACTCCCCTGGGGCCGGCCGGAATGCTTGATTCCGGTGGCGCCTGGACCTCGGTCACGGCTGTCTGCGCGCCCGCATCACATACAAAGAAGGCGGCTGCGATAAAAGCCGAAAATCGGTATTTGGTTAATTTGGCTAACATTGATCATCCCCTTTTTCTGATTTTTATCGACTGTACCGAATCACGATGTTTATCGCCACTATCAGGGCGAACGTCTGTACTTTAGTAGATTTGCGCCGCCACGTCACGAATCGTTTGCTGCAGGATTTTCGCGCCCGGCGAAAGGATCTGCAAACGCCGGGTGATGATGCCGAAGCCATCCATCTTGCACGGCAGCTCGATCGGCAATATCGCCAACACATTCACCTGGACATAAAAGCGCGCCACTTCGGCCGGCATCACGTGCAGGAAATCGGTCTGCTGCAGCAGGCTGCTGATGACCAGGATCGCGGTGGTGTCGACCACGTTTGCGGGAGGCGCCAGGCCGTCCTTGTGAAACATCATGTCGACCCGATGGCGCAAGATGCTGCCCTTGGGCGGCAGGATCCAGCCGGCGTCGGCGATATCCTTCAGTTGCAGGTTCGTGACATGGCGCAAGGGGTGATCGACGCGCGCCACCGCGCATACCGGTTCGTCCGATAACTCTTCATATTCGAGATTGCGGTTATCGTCCTGATCCATGATGCGCGCCACCAGGAAATCCAGCGAGCCGCGCTGCAACCGTTCCAGCAAGATATTGCTGCTCTCGACCTCGACCCCGATCCGCAGCATCGGCGCCTGCTGCTTGAGCCGCGCGATCGCCGGCGGCAGCAGCACCATGCCGGGCGACAGGATCGCACCGACATTGACTTGTCCCGACAGGCCGGATTTCAGCGCCGTGATGTCGTCGTGCGCATGCGACAAACTGGTCAGCGCCATGCGTGAATGGCGGATCATGGCTTCGCCATAGATGGTCGGCCGCATGCCGCGCGGCAGACGCTCGAACAGCTGCACATCCAGCATGTCTTCCAGATCCTTGAGTTGCTTGGAGGCGGCCGGCTGCGTCATGTTGAGCGCTTCCGCTGCACGATGGATATTGCGCTCCTCATCCAGTGCTATCAGCAAGAGCAGCTGACGGGTTTTCAGGCGTGCGCGCAGAAACCAGTTGGTGTCGTTGGTAGGCATTGTTGTCTCGAAAGTTAATTTTTTTATACGTAGCTTGCTAGCTCCACTAATTTCGTCACCGTGGTGAAGCTCTCAAAATGATACCAAATTCAGTATTGATATGGCGCAAAAATTCATTGGATTGATATCACTGCAATCCTTACTATGAGGCCACATTCACGCTGGCCTGGCGCCGTCAAGCTTGCTTATCTAAGGGAGACAGTCCTGCAGTGGGTGAACTCATAATAATTTCAAGGAGACGCAAACATGATTTTTCCCAAAACTCTCGGCGCGCCGTCACGGTCGCTTGCAGCTATCGCGTTAGCCGGCTTGTTCGGCCTTGCCGCCGGTGCTGCACAAGCACAGACCAATGTCACAATTTACGGTCGCGTTGACGCTGGCGTCGATTATCAAACCAATGTTGCGCTGAAAGACGCCAACGGCAATCCCACCGGCCAGACTGGCAGCAAGCTGGCGGCATCCGGCAATCAGTGGGGCACCAGCATGATCGGCTTCAAGGGTACCGAAGATCTGGGTGGCGGATTGAGCGCCTTTTTCTTGTTGGAATCCGGTTTTGACGCCACCAACGGCAGCACCAACGGTAGCGCCTTGTTCAATCGGCGTTCTTATGTCGGCCTGAACGGTAGCGCCGGCTCGATCAAATTCGGTAAAAACCTGTTCATCGTCAATGACGTCTGGAATCTCGATCCTACCGGTCAGCAATTCATGAGTACGCAGAATCTGGTCAAGGGCCGCAACTGGCCGGGCGCCAATAACGTCATCGAATACCAGACGCCTACCTGGG
>NZ_FOKF01000013.1 GCF_900111995.1 Collimonas sp. OK607 | reverse complement strand
TCACATTGCTGTTGGTTGATGACAGTCCGGTCGACAACGAGGTCACGTTACTGTTGGTCGAGCTCAAGCCTGTCGACAACGAAGTCACATTACTGTTGGTGGAACTCAAACCCGTCGACAACGAAGTCACGTTGCTGTTCGTGGAACTCAAGCCGGTCGACAACGAAGTCACGTTACTGTTGGTGGAACTCAGACCGGTGGATAACGAAGTGATACCGGTCGACACTGCCGTCGACAATGTAGTGAGCTGGCGAACCGTTACTGCATCCTGAAGAGCAGAACCATCTGCCACATTAGTAATGCGACGCAACGCGGTTGGCGCGCCGACCGAGATTTCCGAAAGTGCCGTGGTTCCAGTCAGGAAACCCTGGCTAGTCGATGTGCTCAGTCCGGTAACACTGCCCTGTCCAATCGCCACGCTGTTGGCATAACTTGCAGTCGCCCCGACGCCAATGGCGACACCATTGGTGGCAGTGCTTATTACGGAGGACGATTTTCCGATTGCAATGGACTGATCAGCGGCAGCTTTTGAGCCATTAAAAGTGTCACCACTACCGCCGCCAATAGCGACTGATGAAATTCCGCTGGCAGTGGCATCGTCGCCTAGAGCGAAGGAGCCGGCCTTGGTCGCTTGGGCATTAGAGCCGATCGCGGTTGAACTACCTCCAGAAGCATTCGCAACATTCCCGATAGCGATGCTGTAGTTGTTAGCTTTCGCGCCGTTGCCGAGTGCGGTTGAATTAGTTCCATAAGCATTCGCGCCGTTGCCGAGTGCGGTTGAATTATCTCCAGCAGCATTCGTGCTAGATCCCACGGCAACGGAGTTGGCTCCGCTTGCGGTAGTGCTGGAACTGGCATTGTTACCATTGCCACCTTCCCCAATCGCTATACTGGTATTTGAAGCAGAGCCTCCGCCAAGCTGAGTCCCGACCGCCCCCGCTCCCGGAGACGCCAACATCACCGCTCCCAACACCGCAGCAACCATCACAGCCCCAACCTTCGAACTACTACGCTTACCCCGTGCGGCAGTATTCTCAGAGACGGCAACCCACGTGCCAAGTACTTCGCTGTATACGGTGCGGTAAATTTTATTCATGTTTAGCTCTATGCAAAATTTGGTACGGCTCGCGACAAGGGATCAGATTGATCGCGCAAGCGGGATCACATGGAAATCAGGAATGCTAAAAGCGGGAAGACAGCTGATGGCGGTTGGCCGGGTACCGTTACCGGGACCGATATCGGGACCGGCAACGCGTCATTTGGCGGCAGGAGTTATGGCGCCGTACTGGTAGCCAACCGGCACCCAGCGTTCGCCCTGCCAGACCAGCGCTACTCTTTCCCAGGCACGCGCTTTGGCGTAGCCCGACACAAAAGTGACGCTGACAAACTCGCCGTGCGGCAAGTCGGGGTGATCGATCTGGTGTTCCATCGCCTCCCAGACCCGCGCGTCAAGAGAGCGGCCTAGTTGAGTGCGCATGCCGCCGATGTAGCCGATCCAGGTGTTCCGGTCCGACTGGCTTTTCATCAAGGTGGAGCTCTGCTCCCACATCTGCCCTGCCTGATCGGCATCGGCCAATGTCAGCCATTGACGCGCGACGCTAATGGCGGCGTCTGCGGATTGGGCCATCGCACTTGCCGAAAGCGACATGCTCACGGCAAATAGCAAAATCAGTTTCGCCAGCCCTTTGAATGAAATCATCTGATGCAACTTGCCCATCTTTTTCCCCGAAAATTTGCCGCTTCCCTGACCAAAGAGCACTCAGCTTCATCGCATCAAAGATGAAAGACCCAAGTGATTTGGCCACTTGCCTCAAATCTCGATTGAAAAATTAGGAGCTCAGATAAATTGCCTTGCTGGCGGATTTTGGTACCGCTCTTGTCATATTTCAAAGTTCACAATATTAAACTTCAAATAACATTTAACGACGTCTTAAGTTCTTCTTACTGATCGTTTTGTTACACAAATGTCACCGCCCCTCGCCGGTACCTGGTGGCACCGGTCATACGCCTGGGCAAAAATGGCGGAATTTCAATTTAGACAACATGCTTTTGCATCTGAGCGCTCAATTAATTGCCCATCGCTGCAATTTGAACGTCAATAAATGTCCAAAATTCATATTTTACAAAACGAGGCAAATGTTAATTTCAATTAGCATTTATGTCATTAAAATAAGTTCCCCAAAGTCGCTAATAAACAACGAAAAATTTCATATATGACGCCCCGTTTCCTTAAAATAAATCATGATTTTTCACGATTACTCATAAAAAAATATGTCGCAAATCCTTGTAAACATTAAAAATTTTTAGTTATATAAAATTCGTATATCACAAGAAAAAAATTTTCAAGATAAAAAATTAACGGGTCACAATTGTTCACATATCGATAGTAAAAACCCTCTAAAGTAAAATAAACCCAAAAAGTATTTCTGCGTGGAAATGATAAATATGTCTCTTAAAATTAATGTCATGACAACCAATAAAATTTCCAGCCGACAAATTTACAATCACAACCGCGACTACCCGATTCGATGCATAAATAACATTTTATATAGCAGTAATTACAAGATATGAATGGCGCGCGGTAGCCCTTTTCAGCCGTCGAATAGCAGGATGCGCGGCAATCCGGAGCATATGGAGAGGCTTGAGGAGTGATTCTGGTTATTTCATTACCAGATGTAGTGAAGTAGATAGAAATGTGAAATTAATTGTCAATTCAACCATCTTACGGGTGCTCTGATAACCCCCCTCCCAAATTCCCCGGGCAATAAAAAAACCCGCAGCGACATGGTCGTTGCGGGTTTTTATTGCGAAGCGGAAGCAGATTATCTCGTGCTGTCCTGATTGTCTTGATCGTCGCTTTCCGCCTCTGCCTTAGCCTCGGCCAGACGCTGCGCTATTTCTTCCTGATGACGTGCCAGCAATGCCGCCCGAGTCTGTGGCGTTTCCAGGCTGATGCGGCCAAGCGCGCCGGTCCGGTAATCTTGCAACAAGGTGTGCGCGGCCTTCTCCAGATCAAGATCGCCGCCCTTGAGGCGAAAACCACGACGTAGCGCCACACCTTCAATCACGCTAACGCCATCGATACCTTCCGTCTTGATGCCGTAACGTGCCGCCAGCAAAGGTGCGTAGCGAATCAGCAACTCGTCGGCCAGGAACGTCGCGACTTCTTCCTCGATCAGCGCATTGGTGCCGATGGCGTGGCTGGCCGCCAGCATCAGGCCGTCGCTCGGATGGGCGATCTTCGGCCATAACATGCCGGGGGTGTCGATCAACACCATGTTGTTGCCCAGGTACAGGCGCTGCTGAACCTTGGTCACGGCCGGCTCATCGCCTACCGCCGCCACGCGACGCTTCAGCAAGGCGTTCATCAGCGTCGATTTGCCAACGTTAGGGATCCCCATGATCATCATGCGCAATGGCTTCAAGGGCGTGCCGCGGTGCGGCGCCAGCTTCAGGCACAAACCCGGTATCTTGGCGACATCGGAAGGCTTCTTGCAGCTCAGCGCCACCGCATGAACGTTTTTCTGGCTGTTGTAAAAGGCAAGCCAGGCCTGCGTGACAGCAGGATCGGCCAGATCGCTCTTATTGAGGATTTTCAGGCAAGGACGCTGGCGAAACACGCGCAGCTGTTCGATCATCGGATTGCAACTGGCTTGCGGCAAACGGCCGTCGAGCACTTCGATCACAAGATCGACCTTCTCCATAGCTTCCGCCGCCTTCTTGCGGGCGGCGTTCATGTGACCTGGGAACCATTGTATGGACATGCGTTGTCTTGTCTGGCTAAAATAAACCGCTATTGTACGGACTTATTTCGGTTCTACCTTGGGTTCTACCTTATCCTTGACGGCGTTCGCTATATGGCAGAGGGTGGTCAATAGCGGTTTGCCCGGCCCTTTTCGCATCCCGCTCATGGTCCTGTGGCGATACATTTATTCGAGGTCGGCCAATACTTTCATATGAGCAACCACACTACGCCCTAGCGCCGACAGGTTGTAACCGCCCTCCAGGCAACTGACGATACGGCCCTGAGCATGCTGCGCAGCGACTTGCATGATTTGTCGGGTCAGCCAGGTATAGTCGGCCTCGACCAGGCCCATCTGCGCCATATCGTCTTCTCTGTGCGCATCAAAACCGGCAGAAACAAAAATCATTTGCGGGCGATGCGCCTCCAGCGCCGGCAGCCATTGCTCCGTCACCAATTTCCGCACCACGCTGCCATCGCTATAGGCTGACACAGGAATATTGACGGCATTATCGCCTTCATCCGGCTCGGTACCGCTGTACGGATAAAACGGGTGCTGGAAAAAACTCACCATCAGCACGCGCGGATCGTGCGCGAAAATCTGTTCCGTGCCATTGCCATGATGGACGTCGAAATCGACAATCGCCACCCGCTCCAACCCGTGCACCTCAAGCGCATGGCGGGCCGCCAGTGCAATATTGTTGAACAGGCAAAATCCCATGGAGGTGTTCGAGGTTGCATGATGCCCGGGCGGACGCACCGCGCAAAACGCGTTATCGATATCACCCGCAATGACCGCGTCAGTCGCGGCCAATGCAGCGCCTGCGGCACGTAGCGCCGCTTGCCAGCTATGCGCATTGACTGAAGTGTCGGGGTCCAGCGGATAAATACCGGCGCTACCGGCCAGAGCGCGGCTATGCTCTCGTACTCTGGCGATCATGGCGGCACTGTGTACGCGCGCCAGATCGTCCTCGAGCGCCAAAGGCGCGGTGCGGTGATCCAGCAACTGGTCGATACGGCTCGCAATCAGCTGGTCTTCGATCGCCTGTAGCCGCGCCGGCGATTCCGGATGCCCTGGGCCCATGTCGTGCAGCTTGCAGTCAGAGTGAGTATAGAAAGCAGTAGTCAATTGATCTCGCCAAAGGTCATGCTGAAAATGATGCCGCAATATGCCTAGTGTACCCAAGAAACGGAAGAAAAATGAGCAGATGCACATACTTCGTCCTGATCCATGGCTGGAAATCAGGGTGGCCTTAAGAAAAACGCCATAATTCCTTAAAGGAACTAGGTTAACTCCTGGGAAGTTTGTATGATTCTCTCTCCCGACTCTCTCCACCATGCCGCCCTTACCAGACAAACCCATGTTCGCAAAAATCCATGCAGTAGCACAGCAAGTCGGTCAGATCGTCGTCGGCAAGGATCACCAGATCCGCCAGGCGTTGGTATGCTTGCTGGCGGGCGGCCATCTCCTGATTGAGGATGTGCCGGGTGTCGGCAAAACCACCTTGGCGCATGCATTGGCCATTTCCCTGGGGCTGCGCTTCAATCGCCTGCAATTTACCAGCGATCTGCTACCTGCCGACGTGGTGGGAATTTCGGTTTTCGATCGCGAGAAAAGCAGTTTTGTGTTTCACCCGGGGCCGGTGTTCACCCAGGTGCTGCTGGCCGATGAAATCAATCGGGCCACGCCCAAGACCCAGTCGGCGCTGCTGGAAGCGATGGAGGAACGCCAGGTCACCGCGGAAGGTTTCACGCGCGACCTGCCGGAGCCGTTCTTCGTTATCGCCACCCAAAATCCAGCCCATCAGGTTGGCACCTTCGCCTTGCCTGAGTCGCAACTGGATCGCTTCCTGATGTGTTTGTCGCTGGGCTATCCGGACGCTGCCGCCGAACGCGCGTTATTAATGGGGGAAGATCGCCGCACCCTGCTGAAATCCATCGCCCCGGTGATGCACGCTGCTGAACTGATCGAAGCCAGGCTGGCATTGAAGCAGATCCATACCTCGACGTCGTTGATCGATTACATACAGGCGCTGGCCCATGCTTCGCGCCAAAATGGCTTGTTTGCGGAAGGCATGAGCCCGCGCGCTGCAATCGCGCTGCTGCAGGCGGCCCGGGCCTGGGCTGCCATGGAAGGCCGCAACCATGTCATTCCCGAGGACGTCCAGGCGGTATTGGTGCCGGTGACAGCACATCGCCTGCGCCCGCTGAAAGCACACGCCGGCAGTACTCTTGGCGCGCGCGACATGGTGCTGCAGCTGATGAAGTCGGTCGCGGTTTAAAACCAGCTTGCTTCGCTATCAGTCTGCGATCGCCACCATGCTGACCTCTCTGCGCAAACGATTCCGGGATTGGCTGGATCGCTCCTTGTTCCAGCTACGCGATGCCGAACCGGGGGAGGTTTTTCTCAACCAGCGACGGGTATTCATCGTGCCGAGCCGGCCTGGGCTGGCTTTTGCCGTCATGCTGGTATTGCTGTTCTTATGTTCCATCAACTACAACCTGAGCCTTGGCTTTGGCTTGACCTTCTTGCTGGCCGCCTGTGCTGTCATCGACATGCACCTGACTTTCCGTAACCTGGCCTATTTGCATCTGACTGCCGGCAAGGTAGCGGCGGTATTTGCCGGCGAAGATGCGCTGTTCGAGCTGCATCTGGCGAACCGGCGCAAGCATACCCGTTATGCCATCTGGCTTGGCTTCATCGGACGTGGCTTGCCTGCCATGGAACGGGCGACCGATGTTCCCGCCCATAGCACCAGCCACCTGACGCTAGCGACCACCACCACCCGTCGCGGCTGGCAGCCGGCTCCCAGGATACGTTTGCAAACGCGCTTTCCGCTTGGTTTGCTGCGCGCCTGGAGTTACTGGCAACCGGACAGCAGGGCCCTGGTCTACCCACGGCCGGAGGCATCGACATCGACCCCGCCGCTGCCGCTGGCGCCAATCGAAAGAAGCGACGGCAACGGCGTCGCCGGGCATCAGGATTTTGCGGGAATCAGGACCTATCAAAGCGGCGACTCGCTCAAACACCTGGCCTGGCGCCAAATCGCCAGGCTGGATACCGATCTCGATCCCAAGTTGATTACCAAGCAGTTTGAAGGCGGCGCAGTCAGCGATTTATCGATTGATTTTGATTCGCTGCCTTATGACATGGCGCTCGAAGACAAACTGTCGCGCATGACGCGCTGGATACTGGAAGCGGAAGCGCGCCAGCTGCCGTATGCGTTCCGCCTCGGCGACAACATCCATGCCGCAGCGCTGGGACCGACCCATCAGCGCGCCTGCCTGCGCGCGCTGGCGCTGTATCAAGGTGTGCCATGAACCACCACCCCATCCAACAGATCAGGGCCGAGCTTGAGAGCAAACCCTTGTTCCGTATCTCAAGCACGTACATGCATACGCTGCCGCGCGACAAAAGCGACACCTTGCTGCTGCTCGGCGCCTGCGCCATGGTGCTGCTGCCGCATTTTTTGCATCTGCCCTGGTGGACCTCGCTGATCTGCGGCGGGCTGCTGCTGTGGCGCGCCTGGGTCACCGTACGCGGCCAGCGCCTGCCGCCACTATGGCTGTTGCTGCCACTGGCGACGCTCACCATGGCGGGGATCTATATCGACTTTCACACCTTGCTCGGACGCGACGCAGGGGTAGCAATGCTGGCGTTATTGCTGACATTTAAATTGCTGGAAATGCGTGCCAGGCGGGATCTGTTCGTGGTGCTGCTGTTGAGTTTCTTTTTGCTGCTTACCGGCTTTTTCTATTCGCAATCGATGCTGTCCTTGCTGTGGATGATGGCTACCCTGGTGCTGATTTTGACGGTACAGCTGTCGTTTCAATATACCGGCCTGGTGCCGCCACTCAAACAGCGGCTGCGCCTGGGCGCTTTGGTATTGGCCATGGCGTTGCCGCTGACGCTGATTCTGTTTTTGCTGTTTCCGCGAATCCAGGGGCCATTGTGGGGCCTGCCGGGCGATGCCCACGGTGGCCGCACAGGTTTGTCGGATAGCATGGCGCCCGGGAATATCGCGCAACTGGCTTTATCCGATGAGATTGCCTTCCGCGTCAAGTTCATCGATGCGCCGCCTGCCCCTGCCAGGTTGTACTGGCGGGGCGCAGTGCTGAATGATTTCGATGGCCGCACCTGGACTCAGGGACGGGCAAGCCGTCCTGCAGTCGATACTGCGACTCATGTTCAGGCAGTATCTGATCTTAACCGCAGTCTTGATCCGGCAACCGCGGTACGCCAGCAAATCACAATGGAAGCGAACGGCCAACGCTGGCTGTTCGCACTGGAAACACCGCAACTGGCGCCGACGCTGGAGGGCATCCCGGTACGGCTGACGGCAGACCATCAAATTCGCGCAGCACGCGCGATCAACGAACGCGTACGCTACGATGTCACCTCGAATCTCAAACCCGCGCCGGCAGATCCGATATCGGCCAGCAGCCTGCAACAAGCGCTGGCATTACCGAACAATTTCAATCCGCGCACCCAGGAATTTGCGGCTGACTTGCGTAAAAAATGGCCGGACGACGTTGCGCTTGTGAACGCAGTGCTGAGTTTCTTTCGACATGAAAAATTCAGCTACACGCTGGAACCACCTCTGCTGGGCCGGGATAGCGTCGACGATTTTCTGTTTTCCAGCCGCGCCGGCTTTTGCGAACACTATGCCAGCTCCTTTGTGGTGCTGATGCGCGCTGCAGGGATTCCCGCGCGCGTGGTGACCGGTTACCAGGGCGGTGAAATCAATATGGTCGATGGCATGATGACCGTGCGTCAGTCCGACGCCCATGCCTGGGCTGAAGTCTGGTTGCCGCCACGCGGCTGGGTAAGAGTCGACCCGACGGCAGCGGTGGCGCCGAGCCGGATTGAAACCCAGCTCAGCAATGTACTGCCGCGCTCTTTCTTTGGCAACCTGCTAGGTGGCGCTGCGGGCCAGGCCAACTGGTGGTCCGGCTTGAACGACGCGACCGCCCTGCTCCGCGCCAATTGGGAAGCACTGGGCAACGGCTGGAACCAATGGGTTCTGAACTACACGCCAGCACGGCAAATGGGCCTGCTGCGCTGGCTTGGATTTGATGGATTCGACTGGCGCAGCCTGATCATCCTGATGCTGACCATCGGCACGGTCGCGGTCGGCAGCGTCACCTTGCCTTTGCTGTTAGCGCGAAACAAGAAGAACCCGCTCGATACTGTATACTCTTCGCTGTGCGCGCAGATGGCGCGGCGTGGCATGGCGCGCAACAAGCATGAGGGGCCGGGCACTTACGGTCGCCGGCTGTGCGCAAGCAACTCGCCACTAACGCCATCTGTCAAAATAGCGGTCAAGCGCTTCATGGCATTGTACGAGGCCCTGCAATACGGCGCCGACTACGGGCCGGACAATAAGCCACCGGCGCCTTTAATGGCACAACTAAAATTACTGCTCTCCCAATGTCGATGAAATCAACTTCAGGTCTCCACACTGTCGCCCAGCTTTGCACTATCGCGCTGGCGATCTCAGCCAGCCCCGATCTTCTGGCGCAGCAAAGCAACTCCGGCAAGACAGCTTCGGCAAGAAACCAGGCACAGGTGCAGGTACAGGTGCGTAAAGCCAGCAGCAATGCCGACGATGGCGAATTCGCCAATTTCGCCGACTGGAAAGAGGTCTCTGCTTTCATCGATCAGATGGTCGAAAAAAATGGCTTCGACCGCGCTGAGCTGGTCACCATGTTTAACAAGGTGCGCTATATCGACAGCGCTATCCAGTTGATGAAACCGGCGCCGGCGAGCAAGCCAAAGAACTGGGCAGCCTACCGCGCCCGTTTCGTCGAACCGGTGCGGATCCAGGCCGGCGTCGATTTCTGGAATACCTATGCCGATGCCTTGAGCCGCGCGGAAGCGCAATATGGCGTACCGGCGGAAATCATCGTCGGCATCATCGGCGTGGAAACCGTGTACGGCCGTAATGTCGGAAGTTTCAGGGTCATGGATGCCATCACCACGCTGGCATTCGACTATCCGAATACACCCACACGCGAGGCGCGGATGCGGTTTTTCCGCAGCGAGCTGGAAAATACCCTGCTGTACGCCAGGGAAACGGGCATCGATCCATTTACCTTGTTAGGTTCATACGCCGGCGCCATCGGCTGGCCGCAGTTCATGCCGAGCAGCATACGCCAGTACGGCGTGGACTTTGACGGCAAGGGGAAAATCGATTTGCGCAATTCGCCAATCGATGCAATTGGCAGCGTCGCCCACTATCTGGCGGAGCACGGCTGGAAAACCGGCATGCCGACCGTCTTCCCGGCAACGCTCTCAACAGACACCAGTTCCGAAAACCGCTGGCAGACATTTATCGGCCAGGGCCTGGAAGCCAAATATTCGCTGGATGATTTAACTGCCGCCGGAGTAGTGCCCGGCGTGGTGCCGCCGGCTGACATGCGATTCGGCCTGGTCGACTTGCAAAATGGCCAGGGACCGACCGAATACTGGCTAGGCACCGATAATTTCTTCGCCATCACGCAATACAACCGCAGTTTCTTTTATGCGATGTCGGTGGTGGATCTGGGTCGCGCGGTACGGGTGGCGCGCGACAAAAACTAACATCAGGGATTGCTGACGTTAGGGCGTATTGACCTATGATTTGGGAGTGCGAACGCGCGGCAGGCGTTGCGTGCCTAGGCGCAGCGACGCGACGTAGCGGGCTACGGCAAGGATGCGGATGGCCGCCCCCTGCAACAACGGCATGCGACGCCTGCAGCCGTTCCCGAAGGGTTCAAACCAAAACGTGCGCTGGCCGCGTTGCATGGCTTGCCGGGGTACCAGCCCCAGCTGCGCCACGCGCCTTGCCACCACACGTTTTGGTTTGAACGCATCTCCCAAATCATAGGTCAACACGCCCTAAGCTCGACTTCCACGGTCTGGTCACCGGCGGTCAGCCAGATCTGCGCATCCTGGATGGTGCATTGCAGCTGCATGTTACGCTGGGCGAAGCGGGTCAATGCCTCGCTGCTGGCCGCGGCAATATTGATGACGGTCAGGTTACGGGCGCGTGCCACTTTGCTGCTGATCTGATTCCACCAGATGTGGCTGGTACTGCTGTAGCTGTACACCACCACCTGCGCCGCCCGTCCGCAAGCCTTGAGAATACGCTTTTCATCGGGCTGGCCGACTTCAATCCAGAGATCAATCGCACCGGTCAAATCCTTGGCCCACAAATCGGGCTCATCAGCATCCGACAAGCCTTTACCGAATACCAAAGCAGCCGATGCGTGACGGGCGAAGGCCAGCAATCGCACCATCATGCGTTCGTCAGTTTCCGAAGGATGACGCGCCAACGTCAGTGCGTGCTCCTGATAATAATGACGATCCATATCGGCAATTTGCAGATCGGCTTTGAAAATAGTTGCTTTAAGGGCCATAACGCCTATTGTTATATATAAGTTGAATCAAACCCGGCGTGAAGCGATCACGGGATCGGAAGAATAACCCGATTTCTGCCAGATGTAGCACGAATAAAGTACATATATGCACGCCGGCAGGCTTGTTGCCTCCAGGTTCGCCCCTATATTTGTCTTAACACCTTGTAAATATTGATACTAATCCAATGACAACTGCTGCATCAGCAACATTATCGCCATTCTCCAGCGAAGTAATCGCTCACACCAAATTATGGCTGGAGCGCGCTGTGATCGGACTCAATCTTTGTCCTTTCGCCAAGGCGGTGTTTATAAAGGACCAGATTCGCTACGTCGTCAGCGCAGCGCAGACGCCGGAAGAATTGTTGGCAGATCTGATCAAGGAACTGGAATTTCTGCACCAGGCGGATCCGGAAGCGGTTGATACCACTTTGCTGATACATCCTGATGCGCTACGTGATTTTTTGGATTACAACGACTTTCTTGATGTCGCCGATGCGGCCGTCGATGAGCTTGAGCTGGATGGAGAAATCCAGGTTGCCAGTTTTCATCCCGACTATCAGTTCGCCGGCACCGAGGTGGATGATATCAGCAACTATACGAATCGTGCGCCGTACCCGACTTTGCATCTTTTACGCGAAATTAGCGTCGAACGGGCAGTAAATGCGTTTCCGGACGCGTCCGAGATATTCAACAAGAATATGCAAACCTTGCATCAACTGGGTTTAGATGGCTGGCAGAAAGTATTGAGGGAGGGATAGACAAAAACAAACTTTATTGGTATTTTACTAATTAAACAATGTTGTAAAACGATGTTCCTTGTATTTTTTACGGAAAGTTACTAAATAGTAATAGACATCGTAACAAGAAAATTTTAAATTGAGCTTGTGCAACTTATTTGTATATTTGGTCACTAAACAAAGGTAGGTTGTTTGTTACCAAAATAATATACAACATGCTGTGCAATGTACTTGGCGGTATCAGCTGTACCATGAAGAAAAAGATAGGGAGTTTCTTTATGACAAATATGTGCTCAAAATCAGTATAAAATACGGCAATCTTATAAGGCTGCCAATAAAACTGGGAGGTGCACTTGGTAATAGTTCGGTACAAATTGCACAAACACTTCCCATATATCAACTAGGATAACGGAATCAATTGATTATGACTATGAATACTACCCCAGACGCACCAACCAGCAACAAGCTCGATGAACAGGTGACCTATGACCCAAATCACCTGCTGGATTCATTGATCGACAAGTTGCATTTGAAAAATGATGCGGCACTTTCACGCTCGCTAGAAGTAGCGCCACCGGTCATCAGTAAAATTCGCCATCGCCGCTTGCCGGTTGGCGCATCGCTACTGATCCGTATGCACGAAGTCAGCGATCTGACGATTCGTGAGTTGCGTGCCTTGATGGGCGATCGTCGCGAAAAATTCCGTATCAGCGACAAGCAATTCAAGCCAAAGAGCAAGATCGAAGCCGAAAAGCTGAAGTAATCAGCATGTCGGCAACGTCCGAAACTCCTGCCTGGAGCAGTTCGCTTCAGGCAGGGAAAACGCCTGTAGATAAATAACGATCGCCGCGATCGCACACGACAAAAACAATCGTCGCGTTCTCTACTTGCTGCGAAATCCTGAGTGCCACTTCGCAGGCACCGCCTGTCGATATCCCACAGAAAATCCCCTCTTCGCTTGCCAGCCTGCGTGCCATATGTTCGGACGCGGCCTGACTGACGGACTCAATCTGGTCTACCCTGGAATGCTCGTATATCTTTGGCAGATATGCTTCCGGCCACTTTCTGATGCCTGGAATTTGTGAGCCTTCTTCCGGCTGCGCACCGATAATCCGGATCGCCTGATTCTGCTCCTTCAGATAGGTCGAAACGCCCATGATGGTGCCGGTGGTCCCCATCGCACTCACAAAATGAGTGATGCGTCCTTCGGTATCGCGCCAAAGTTCGGGACCGGTGGTTTCATAATGCGCCAGCGGATTGTCCGGATTGGCAAACTGGTCGAGGATCAGCCCTTCGCCGTCTTTCTGCATTTTTTCTGCCAGGTCGCGCGCATATTCCATGCCGCCGGTCTTGGGCGTGAGAATGATCTTGGCGCCGTATGCCGCCATGCTCTGACGCCGTTCCTCACTCAGGTTTTCCGGCATCAACAACACCATCTTGTAGCCGCGCATCGCAGCCACCATCGCCAGGGCAATGCCGGTGTTGCCGCTGGTTGCTTCAATCAGGGTATCGCCCGGTTTGATCTGGCCACGCGCTTCGGCATGCTTGATCATCGACAATGCCGGCCGGTCTTTCACCGACCCGGCTGGATTGTTGCCTTCCATCTTGGCCAGGATAACGTTATTGCGTTGTTCGGCATCGCTGCCGGGGATACGTTTGAGTTGTACCAGAGGCGTGTTGCCGATTGTGTCTTCGATAGTCAGATAAGGCATAGTGTGTGCAGGCGTCTTGGGCAAAGAACCCATTTTAATATGAGACTTTGTTACGCGTATGAAAGCCTGACAAACCGGACAAAATAGTGCCTGGCAAGCGCACAAGCAGTCTTGAAAAGAAAAGGCCCCGAAATACGGACGGGGCAAGCAGGAGCTTCATGGTTTGTTTGCCTGGATTTGAACCGGTAGCTGCCGGGACACCTACTTGGCTGGCGGCTTGGCCGTAATCTTGGCAGGTGCAGTGGCGGGGGTAGTGGCAGATGCGGTGGCAGATGCAGTGGCAGGTGCCGTTGCGGCCTCTCCACCCGCCTTCGGCTTACCGTTCACCAGCAAGCCGGCCTGTGACAACTTGACCGACTTCTTGTCGCCAATGCCTGGCACGCGGCTTTCAAAATCGGCCCAGTCCTTGAAGTTACCGCCTTTGCCGCGCTCGTCCACTATGCGTTTAGCGGTAGCGGAACCGATGCCCTTGACGCCGTCCAGGGCACTCAGATCACCCTTGTTGACGTCGACCTGAGCAAAACTGGCGGTGGCCATCAACATGCCAACTATCAGCAATAATTTTTTCAGCATTTCGTCTTTCTCCCATGAATGTGTTGGTGATTCAAATGATCAATCAGACGCGAAAACGTCCAATTAATTATAATCACCGACACATGGAAAATTGACTTTTACACCACAAACAAGATTTGACTTAGCTAAGGGAGGCGTTTCGCAAATAATGAAACGCTACCCGAGCAACTCTTCGCGGCTGACGGTTGCCGTACCGAGTTTGCCGACCACGATGCCGCCGGCACGGTTCGCCAGCGCAACGGCGTCGGCAATCGGCAATCCCGCTCCCAGCATCACTGCCAGGGTGGCAATCACGGTATCGCCAGCGCCGGAAACGTCATATACCTCGCGCGCCATGGCAGGAAAATGACGAATTTCCTTCGCGGTATATAAACTCATTCCTTCTTCCGAGCGCGTCAGCAGCAACGCCTCGAGTTGCAGCGACTCACGCAAGTTTTGCGCTTTGAGCGTCAACTCTTCCTCACTCTTCCAGTTGCCGACAATGTGCTTCATCTCCGCTTTATTCGGCGTCAGGACGGTTGCCCCCACATAGCGCGAGAAATCGTCGCCCTTGGGATCGACCAGAATGCACTTGCCGGCTTGCCTGGCGGCAGCGATCATTTCGGCGACGTTGACCAGGCTGCCTTTGGCGTAATCGGATAGCACCACTACCGGGTATTGCGGCAGCAAAGTATTGAAACGGGTCAGCTTGTCGCGCAATACTGCGTCGGTCGGCGCTTCCTCAAAATCGATGCGCAGCAATTGCTGCTGGCGGCCTATCACGCGCAATTTGATGATGGTCGAGATGGCCGGATCGCGGGTCAGGAAACTGCTGACGCCCATTTCCGCCAGCATGCTGTCGACGGTATCGCCAGCTTCGTCTTGACCTACCACGCCCAACAAGCCAGAGCTGCCGCCCAGAGTGGCGATATTGCGCGCGACGTTGGCTGCGCCGCCAAGGCGTTCTTCACGCTTTTCGACCCGTACGATCGGCACCGGCGCCTCTGGCGAAATCCGGCTTACTTCGCCGAACCAGTAGCGATCCAGCATGACATCGCCAACCACCAGGATCTGTACGCTTTCAAAGGAAGCGGGCACTTTGTAGACAGATGTGCTCATGTTCTTATCCTCGCGCCAGCACCGAACGACCGATGCCGTAATACTCGAAGCCCAGTTCGCCCATCACCCCGGGTTCGTACAAGTTACGGCCATCGAAGACGACTGGCGCCTTGAGCAACGTTTTTACCTGTTCAAAGTCGGGGCTGCGGAAGGTCTTCCACTCTGTCACGATGACCAGGGCGTCAGCATTTTGCAAAGCGTCGGTCTGGTTGTCGCAAAAACGGATGCGCTCGAAGGCGCCAGGCGTCGCGGCAAGATCCAGCGCCAATACCCGCCTGGCCTCGGCCATCGCTACCGGATCATGCACCGCCACGGTAGCGCCGCGCGCAAGCAGTTCGCCCAGCAGCACGCGCGATGAAGCTTCGCGCATGTCATCGGTATTCGGCTTGAACGCCAAGCCCCACAATGCAAAGTGCTTGCCGCTCAGGTCCGCGCCGAAACGTTCGGTGATCTTTTGTCCCAGCACGTGCTTCTGGTTGTTATTGACTTGCTCAACCGCGCGCAGGATATGTAATTCCTGGCCATACGCGCGTGCGGTCCGTTCCAGCGCCTGCACATCCTTCGGAAAACAGGAACCGCCGTAGCCGCAACCGGCATACAGGAAGCTGTAGCCGATGCGTGGATCGGAACCGATGCCATGGCGCACGGCTTCGATATCGGCGCCGACTTTATCGGCCAAGTTGGCCAGTTCATTCATGAATGAGATGCGGGTCGCCAGCATCGCATTCGCTGCGTATTTGGTGAATTCGGCTGAACGTACATCCATCCAGAATGTGCGTTCGTGATTACGATTGAACGGCAGGTATAGCTGTTTCATCAGCGCCTGCGCCTGCTGGCCCTCAGCGCTTTCGTCGCAGCCGATGACGATGCGGTCAGGCCGCATGAAATCTTCGACGGCGGCGCCTTCTTTCAGGAATTCCGGATTGGAGACGACCGAGAATTGCGGTGCCTTGCCGCTCAGCTTACGTGTGTCCAGTTCGGCCTGGATCGCTGCGCTCACCTTGTCTGCGGTACCCACCGGCACCGTCGACTTGTCGACAATGACCTTGAAGCCGGTCATGTATTTGCCGATGTTGCGGGCCGCGGCCACCACGTATTGCAGGTCGGCGGAACCGTCTTCATCGGGCGGCGTGCCCACCGCAATAAACTGCACCTGGCCATGCGCCACGCTGGCCGCAATATCGGTGGAGAAATGCAAGCGTCCGGCTGCGCGATTACGGCCGACGATTTCAGCCAGGCCCGGTTCATGGATCGGAATGCCGCCGCTATTGAGCAAATCGATCTTGCGTTGATCCAGATCCAGGCAAAATACATCGTTGCCCAATTCGGCCAGGCAAGCACCTGTGACCAAACCGACATAACCGGTACCGATAATAGTAATTTTCATGTTATTCCGTGAATGCGCTGCGCTGCCCGCTATAGGTGGCGGGCCAGCAGGATTAATTCATTACGTTCAATTCTTCAGTACGGCGCGGCGGGTAGGTTTCCCATCGGCTGCACCCCGGGCATTGCCAGTAGAACTGACGCGCCTTGAAACCACAGTGACTGCATTGGTAACGTGCCAGCTTCTGGGTATAGCCATGCACCAGATTTTTGACTACCGACAGCTCGGTATGCATTTCCGGCGTGATTTTCATCAAGCGTGCTTCCAGCAGCTTATCCAGGCCAAGCAAGGTCGGCGTACGCCGCAGTTCATCGCTCACCAGCTGATTGGTGGCTTCGACGCCATCCAGTTCCAGCACCGCCTTGAACACCACTTCCAGCAGATCGATGGAAGATGCTTCCGCAAGATAGGAGCGCAGCAAGCTGACGCCTTCATGCGGCCTTCCGACAGCACGATAGCCATCCATCAAACGCTGGGCCACCAGCGCCACATGCGGCACACTTTGCTGCTCGACCCGGCGCCAGGCATGCAATGCCGCTTCGACGTCACCCTGGGCCAGATGTACGTCGCCTAGCAACATGGTGGCACGCACGCTGTTGCGGTCGTTTTTCAGCGCTTTTTCCAGCAGGGACATGGCGGCTTCGGGGTGACCGTCCACCAGCTCATCCTGCGCCAACTCGCAATAAAACTGTGAAATTTCCTTTTGCCGTCCACCGGCGCCGGATTGTTGCAGAGTCTGTGCTGCCTCAATCGCGCGCAGCCATTCTTTTTCGCGCTGATAGATTTCGAGCAGCGCGCGCCCTGCTTGCGCCCCGTATTGACTGCCGGCGAGCAAATTGAAACTCTCTTCGGCGCGATCCAGCAAACCGGCTTTCAGGTAATCCTGCCCCAGCTCATACTGCGCGTGCAGGCGGTGCTCTTGCGCCAGATCGGGGCGTGCCAGCAAGTTCTGGTGCACCCGAATTGCGCGCTCGGTTTCGCCGCGGCGGCGGAACAGGTTGCCTAGTGCGAAATGCAGCTCGGCGGTTTCCGGATCGAGCTTGACGATTTCGATGAATGCATCGATAGCCTTGTCCGGCTGTTCGTTAAGCAGAAAATTCAAACCCTTGAAATACCCACGGGGCAAACTGCGCGATTCGGATATCAGTTGATTGATATCGACCCGTGCGGCGATCCAGCCTAATCCAAAAAAGACTGGGATACCGAGTAACCACCAAATTTCAAATTCCATACGGGCTGTGCTTTATGCGTGACCTGAGTCTCAGACGAGTCTCAGGTGTGATTTGCCGGTAAGCTGCCGCTGCAGCGGTATATAGCAACCAGCAATGCAGCGATGCAGCAAATTAAATACCTAGCGGCATTATATATTCTTGATGCTGTCCGGTTGCGGTGCTTGCGACTCTGCCAGCCGTTGCGCTTCTTGTTCTTTCTGCAGGGAAGTCAGTGCCTTTTTCGTCTTCGAGGCATTGCGACGGTGACGCAGTACAGATGGCGCCATGGCCAGTACGCCAAGGATCGCACCAAAGACAAAGAAGCCCAGCAGGAATAGCACCAGCGGCCCTTGCATCGTCGTGCCAGGGAAAAACTGGAGATCGACGGTGCTTTTGTTCTGCAACGCGAATCCAAAAAATACAACGAAGAGCAAGATCGAAAGAATTCGGGAAATGATTTTCATGATGCCTTTCCGTTTGATTGGGTAATAGCGGGTAGTGGCGGGTAGTAAGCGCGCTGCTTGAATGTGCAATTGGCCGGACAAAATCTTGCCATATTTACAAATTCACTACTAATACACAAACAATATAACTTTAAATGATGCGAAATTGTACGTGAAAAAAAACGGCATCCGAAGATGCCGTTTCGATTTGCTCGCGCGTTAACACTAACTAAGCACTAACTCAGCAACTACAACTCAGTCCTCTTGAATCGGTTGCCCGACCATCGCGTCGACCCGTTCGCGCAATTCCTTGCCTGGCTTGAAATGCGGCACCCGTTTTTCGGGCACCATCACTTTGTCGCCGGACTTGGGATTACGTCCGATCCGCGGTGGCCGCCGATTCAGCGCAAAACTGCCGAACCCGCGAATCTCGATACGCTGGCCGGTCGCCAAGGCGTCCGTCATTGCATCGAGTATCGTTTTCACCGCGTAATCCGCATCCTTAGCTACCAGTTGCGGATAACGCTCGGCCAAGCGGGCAATCAGCTCCGACTTTGTCATTAGCTTGACTCGCTCAGTTAATTGTTACTTAGTTCTTGCTGTTATCGAGCTTTGCCTTCAACAGTGCACCCAGGCTGGTTGTGCCGGAAGCTGCATTGGAGTCCGAAGACAGCTTTTGCATTGCTTCCTGGGTTTCAACATTGTCTTTCGCCTTGATCGACAGCTGGATGCTGCGAGCTTTGCGATCGATGTTGATGACCATGGTTTCAACAGTGTCGCCAACCTTCAGGTGGGTACCGGCATCTTCCACGCGGTCGCGGGAGATTTCGGATGCACGCAGGTAGCCTTCGACTTCTTCCGACAACTGGATCACTGCGCCCTTAGGCTCAACCGACTTGACCGTACCGGAAACCAGTGCGCCCTTGTCGTTCATTGCAGCGAAGTTGTTGAATGGATCGCCTTCCAGTTGCTTGACGCCCAGGGAAACGCGCTCACGCTCAACGTCGATTGCCAGAACGATGGCTTCCAGCTCGTCACCCTTCTTGAAGCGACGAACGGCTTCTTCGCCGGTTTCAGTCCAGGACAGATCCGACAGATGCACCAGACCGTCGATGTTACCGGCCAGGCCGATGAACACGCCGAAGTCGGTGATCGATTTGATCGCGCCCTTAACTTTGTCGCCCTTTTTGTGGGTAACAGCGAAATCGTCCCAAGGATTAGCCTTGCATTGCTTCATGCCCAGGCTGATACGGCGACGGTCTTCGTCGATTTCCAGAACCATGACTTCAACTTCATCGCCCAATTGAACGACTTTGTTTGGCGCCACGTTCTTGTTGGTCCAATCCATTTCGGAAACGTGGACCAAACCTTCGATACCTTGTTCGACTTCAACGAATGCGCCGTAGTCGGTGAGGTTGGTGACTTTACCGAACAGACGGGTGCTTTGCGGGTAACGACGTGACAGACCGGTCCAAGGATCGTCGCCCAGTTGCTTGACGCCCAGGGAAACGCGATTCTTTTCTTGATCGTACTTCAGAACCTTGGCAGTGATCTCTTGACCGACTGTCAACACTTCCGATGGGTGACGCACACGACGCCATGCCAGATCGGTGATGTGCAACAGGCCGTCGATGCCGCCCAGATCCACGAATGCGCCATAGTCGGTGATGTTCTTGACGACGCCGGTAACGATGGTGCCTTCTTTCAGGGTTTCCATCAGCTTTTGGCGCTCTTCGCCCATCGAAGCTTCGATAACCGCACGACGCGACAACACAACGTTGTTACGCTTGCGATCGAGCTTGATGACCTTGAATTCCATGGTCTTGCCTTCGAACGGCGTAGTGTCCTTGACCGGACGGGTGTCGACCAGCGAACCCGGCAGGAAGGCACGGATGCCGTTGGTCAGAACGGTCAGGCCGCCCTTGACCTTGCCATTGACAGTACCGGTAACGATCTCGCCGGACTCCATCGCTTTTTCCAGCGAGAGCCACGATGCCAGACGCTTGGCCTTGTCGCGCGACAGGATTGTGTCGCCGAAACCGTTTTCCAGCGATTCGATAGCGACGGAGATGAAATCGCCGACAGCTACTTCGAGTTCGCCGTTGTCATTTTTAAATTCTTCAATTGGAATGAAGGCTTCTGACTTGAGGCCAGCGTTGACGATAACGAAGTTATGGTCAAGGCGAACGACTTCAGCAGAAATCACTTCACCAGAACGCATGTCTTGACGTGACAGCGACTCTTCAAACAGCGCGGCGAATTCATTTGCGCCGGCAGATGCAGGGGACAGAACGGTGATTGACATAGTTTTGACTAGTTTGACAGTATTGCCGTCTTATCTACGCAATGTACTAACTACTAACTAATGTACGTTACGTACCGACTACTAAGATTCGGTCAATATTGGGTTAGGTTTTTCAACGTCCGGCCAGACTTTGCGTCAGACCGAACACCAAGGTGCTGCAAAAAAACAACGTATTTCTTGATAGCTCGAGATAAAACACCCCTTACTACCCTCTTCTACTGCTTATCTACTACTTATTCAGACTGCGTATGCAGTGCCTTGGCAGCGGCGTACCAACTGAGCACTTGTTCGACCGCCTGATCGGCAGTCATTGCAGAAGTATCCAGCAAATACGCCCCTTCCGCGGCCTTTAACGGTGCCGAGCTGCGGTTGCTATCGCGCGCATCACGCTCCGTCAAATCCTTTGAGAGGTCTTCCATATTAGCAGAAAAACCCTTGTCAATCAATTGCTTATAGCGTCGCTTAGCCCTGGCTTCAACGCTGGCGGTCAAAAACACCTTCAAGCCGGCATGCGGGAAAATTACCGTGCCCATGTCGCGGCCATCGGCAACCAGCCCGGGATGTTGCCTAAAACTCAACTGAAGGCCAAACAAGGCTTGCCTGACTGTTGGTATTGCCGCAATTTTCGAGGCGAGATTGCCGACTTCTTCCGCCCGGATATCATTCGACACATCTTCATTCGCCAGGAAAATGTGGGCGCCATTGAAATGGCAATGCAGATGCTCGGCGGCCTTGGCCAGGGCATGCTCATCGTCCAACGGTATGGCGCGCCGCATCACGGACAAGGCGGTCAGGCGATACAAGGCGCCGGAATCGAGATAATGAAAACCCAGGTGCTGCGCAACTTTTTGTGCCACCGTACCTTTGCCGGATGCCGTTGGGCCATCAATCGTGATGACAGGAAAGTGAGAAGTGGGCATAGGGATACTCGATGGTTATTATTAATTTAATGAAATTATTACCTGCATGAAATGCAGCGGTCACTCGGACAAGGGTGCAAAAATTGCCTGCAGATCGTCTTGCGTCAATCCGACATTCTGGGTTTCGCCTTCCGGAGAAAGCATTGCCTGTGCCAGATCGGCTTTTTTCTGCTGCAGCAGCTGGATACTTTCCTCTACCGTACCCTTGGCAATCAATTTGTAGACAAATACCGGCTTGTCCTGGCCGATGCGCCAGGCGCGGTCGGTAGCCTGGCTTTCTGCCGCCGGATTCCACCACGGATCATAGTGAATCACGGTATCCGCTGCGGTCAGGTTAAGGCCAACTCCCCCGGCCTTCAGGCTGATCAGGAACACCGGCACTTCACCATCTTGAAAGCGGCGCACCGCTTCTGCCCGATCCACGGTGGCGCCGGTCAGCAAGGTATAGCCGATATCGCGCTCCTGCAGCTCGGCAGCGATCAGCGCGAGCATACTGGTAAATTGCGAAAACACCAGGATGCGCCGGTCTTCCTGGCGCAGCTCATCCAGCATTTCCATCAATTCAAGCAGCTTGGCTGACGGCACTTCAGCTTGCGCCGCCTCGGCTTCCGGCGATTCGGTTTTGAGCAAACGCGGATCGCAGCAAGCCTGGCGCAATTTCAGCAACGCTTCAAGGATCACGATATGGCTACGCGCTACGCCTTTCTTTGCGACTTCTTCCCGCACTTTCTTATCCATCACCAGACGCACGTTTTCATACAGATCGCGTTGCGCCCCGCTCAGTGTCACTGAGCGCAGCATTTCGGTTTTCGGTGGCAGCTCCTTGGCCACCTTGTCTTTGGTCCGGCGCAGCAAGAAAGGCTTGATGCGACGACCTAACAACGCGCGCCGGGCAGCATCGCCCTGCTTTTCGATCGGCTGCCGGAAATCCCGGTTAAAGGATTTTTCATCGCCGAGCAAACCTGGCAGCAGGAAATGAAATTGCGCCCACAGTTCGCCCAGATGGTTTTCCACCGGTGTGCCGGTAAGACATAGGCGATGCCGGGTATTCAGCAACGCCACGCTTTGCGCCACTTTGGAGCGCGGATTCTTGATGTAGTGCGCCTCGTCCAGGATCAGCAAATGGAAGGCATGTTCGCGCCAGCGTTCCTCATCCCGTGGCAGCAAGGCATAGGTGGTCAAGACCAGATCGAACTCACCGATCTGGTCGAACTGTTCCAGCCGCTGCTTTCCTTGCAAGACCAGCACCCGCAAATCTGGCGTAAAGCGCGCGGCTTCCTGCTGCCAGTTGTCCATCAGGCTGGTTGGCGCAACCACCAGAGCCGGCGCGGTCAGACGGCCGCTTTGCTTTTCGATCAGGATATGCGCCAGGGTCTGCACGGTTTTGCCCAAACCCATGTCATCGGCCAGGATGCCGGCCAGATCGTACTCGCGCAGGAACTGCATCCACGCCAATCCTTCCAGCTGATAATCGCGTAATGTCGCTTGCAGCCCGGGTGGTGCGGCAATCTTCTGGATGCCGCCGAAGGTACTGAGTTTCTGTCCCATGCTGCGCAGGCGATCGCCGCCGACCCAGCGCAATTTGGCGCCGGCGTCCAGTTCAGCCAAGCGCGCCGCATCGAGTGCGGATAAACGTATCGGGGCGTCCTGCTTTTCCGCGAAATACAGCTCGCCCAAGGTGTTCAGGATCGGCTTGATCCGGCCCCAGGGCATTGCTACATGGACGCCATCCGGCAAGCGCACCAGCAATTCATCCTGGTCGTCTCGCTGGGCCAGCGTGCGCGGATCGAAATCCTGCGGCGCCTGGCGAATCAAATTGACCAGCAACGGCAGCAACGGCACGCGCTGGTGGTTGACCACGATGCCCAGTTCAAGCTCGAACGGGGTATTGGCGGCCAGGTTGCCGGCCGCGTCGGCGGCAGCGTTGGCTAAGTCGGCAACTTCGGCATACCAGTCTTCTACCGCAGCGACATCAAAACGGTATTCGGCACGCTTGTCGATCAGCCAGCCCTGCGCGGCAAGACTCGGCAAACCCTCTTTCGCAAAACGTATCCAGGACGACTGGTCCGGCTGCATGAACATGCCTGGCATCATGGCCAGCGGATGCTGCGTGCCCTGGAGCGGTTGCATGCCAAGCGCCATCAACGTCTGTCCGAAGGCTGCTTCGGCGTCCTGGTCGCGCACGATCTGCTCGATACCTGCGGACGTGTTACGGCTCAGCGTTGACGTAAATTGGGTGGAGACGATTTCGCCGTCGTAACGAAAATGCAGTTCAGCAAAATCCTGCATCAGCGGATTGCTGACGCTAGGTAAGCTGCCCAAGACCAGCAACGGCTGCGGCGCGATATTCTTGCGAATCGTCTGCGGCACTTGCGGTGGGAACGGAATCACGTCGTTCAAGCCTTGCGTCAGCAATTGCTGAGCAACGGCCAGGCGATCTTTCGGATCTAGCAAAGGTGCTTGTATCACCAGATCGTTGAGTGCCTTGCTGGAAATCCTGGCGTTGCGATGCAAGAGCTGCAGCTCGCCGCACGACAGATTATCGATATACCAGGGCGGCTCGGTCGGCAGCATGTAATCGACGTTTTTCCGTGACTGCCCGGACGCGATCCCGGACCCAGGCGCGGACTCTGCTTCCGCTTCAAATTGCCAGCCAAGCTGCCACTTGTCGCGCGCGGCGTCGCGGCTGTCGTCCACCGCTTCATACCAGGCCAGGCTGGCACAACGCGTGGCAGCAAGCTGCAAAGGATAGGCCGTGCCTTTGGCCAGGTCGGCCAGCGAATTGGCCCATAACAAACGCTGCTGCTGCAACAACGAATGCAGCAATTGCGCACCGAGTTTGCCGCTCAGTTCGCAAGCCGCGTGCTGCGCATGGTTGCCGTCATTCTGGGCGACAAACAAACCGATCAGATCACGATCTTCCGGCCCCAGGAATACGGCAGGATCGGCTAACAGGCGCGGTACGTCAGTCACTGGCTGCACAGCTGAAAACTGGCCGTTCGGGCGCTGCTGCGCCTTACATAAATGCAGCGCGGCTTTCTTGCCGTTATAAGCAGCGGACAAGACAAATACCACCTGGTGCGTGGCGACCTTCTGACGTAATCCGGACGGCTGCACAGGCGCCGATCCGACCGCGGCGATTTCACTTTCGACACGTGCCAGCCAGGCTTCCATCGGACGGGCAAGCGGGGCATGTGCGTTGGCCTTCGCAATGGCTTTAGACTCAACGACAGGTTTTGCCGGCGCCACCGGCTGGGTTTGCGGTTGCTGTAGCGACGACGGCTTGCCAGCAGGGATTGCCAGCTGATCCTCAGACGGACGCTGCAGATACGCAATCAAAGCTGCTGCCACGTGCTTGCAATTGGATCCGACCGGACAGGAACAAACACTATCAATATCCGGCGTATCGCGAAATACGGACAGCGTGATTTCCTGTTGATAGATGTTGCTGCCGCTACCCTGAACCGTAGCGTTGAGGACATCGCCGTCCTGCGCCACCGCAAGCACGCGGTGCTGGCGCACGTACTCCTCCCCGCGGTCATAGGTTTTCTGGTGCAACACGTCGCGCACATCGTCAAGTGTCAAATTCATGCGCGGCTCACTACCTTACAATAAAGTCTGCTCGGCGATTTGCGCGAACACGGTGAAATAATCGGGAAAAGTCTTGGCGACGCATTGCGGATCATTGATGCGCACGGTGGTGCCGCGCAGCGCCGCACCGTCCAGCGAGGCTAGCGAAAAACACATCGCCATGCGGTGATCGTCATAAGTGTCGATAGTCGCCGCTTGCAGTTGCGCTGGCGGTGTCACGCGCAGGTAATCGGTGCCCTCTTCAATCGTCGCACCAAGTTTGCGCAACTCGGTCGCCATCGCGCTGAGGCGGTCGGTTTCCTTGACGCGCCAGCTGGCGATATTGCGCAAGGTGCTCGGACCATCGGCGTATAACGCAGCTACGGCAATCGTCATCGCGGCATCCGGGATGTGGTTGAAATCTGCATCGATGGCTTTTAACACGCCGCTCGACGATGCTTCAATCCAGTTATCGCCCATCGTGATGGTGGCGCCCATCTGCTGCAAGGCTTCGACAAAACGGACATCGCCCTGGATACTGTTGTTGCCGACGCCTTCAACCCGCAGCGGTCCGCCGGCAATCGCGCCGGCTGCCAGGAAATAAGATGCGGAAGAGGCATCGCCTTCAACGTGGATCACCTTCGGGCTTTGATACTGCTGGCCGGCTGAAATGGTAAACGACTGCCAGCCATCGCGCTCTACGGTCACGCCGAAACGCTGCATCAGGTTTAACGTGATTTCAATGTAGGGCTTGGAAATCAGCTCGCCGATCACTTCTATCGTCACTGCTTCATGCTTCGCCATCAATGGCGCCGCCATCAGCAAGGCAGTCAGGAACTGGCTGGAAACATTGCCACGTACCTGCATGCGCTGATTATGCAACTGGCCGCGCTGGATATGCAATGGCGGATAGCCGGCAACGCCGGTATAGGCGATGCGGGTGCCGACCGCATTCAAGGCGTCGACCAGATCGCCGATCGGCCGCTCGTGCATGCGCGCCACGCCGTGCAAGGTGTAGTCGCCACCCATCGCAGCCAGAGCTGCAGTCAGGGGGCGAATCGCGGTACCGGCATTGCCCATGAACAGATCGGCCTGGTGCACCGGGAAACTACCGCTGCTGCCATGCACAGTATAAGTCTGCGTGCCTTCCGCCTGCTCCCAGACCACGCCCAATTGCTTGAGCGCCATCAGCATGACCAGCGTATCGTCGGATGCCAGCAGATCAAGAATTCGGGTAGTGCCGTTGGCTAACGCCGCCAGCAATAAGGTACGATTGGAAATACTTTTGGAGCCGGGTAGCCGGACGGTGCCCTGCACTCGCGCTACCGGATGCAGATCTATGTATTCGGGATAATGTTGCTTGCGTTGCGTAGTCATTAATCTCCACCCTCCTTGTTCTGTTGTTCCGCCGACTCGATGGCGCTGATCCAGCTGTGTCTGGCTTGTTGTGCGTTGCTGTAGATGGCTTCTAGTCCGGGGCCGTCGCCGGCCGCCAGCAAGCCGCGCAAACGCGTCAGTTGCAGCAGGTAAGCATCCAGCTCGCTCAGCAAGGCGCTTTGGTTTGCCAGCGAAATATCACGCCACATTTCCGGCGATGAACCGGCGATACGCGTGAAATCCCGAAAACCGCTGGCGGCATATTGAAACAGCGAAGCCGCGTGCGGCTTGTTGGCGATATCGTCCACCAGCGCATACGCCAGCACATGCGGCAAATGGCTTACCGCAGCAAAAATCGCGTCATGCTGCTGTGCCGACAAGCGATGTGTCAGCGCTCCGCATTGTTGCCATGCAGCGGCGACGCGGGCGATATCCTGCTCGGTATTTTCCGGCAATGGCGCCAACACCACTTTCTTGCCGACATACAGCTCGGCCAGCGCTGCCTCGGGACCATTCTGCTCGCGGCCGGCAATCGGATGTCCCGGGACAAATTGCGCAATCTTGTCACCCAGCGCTGCGCGTGCAGCAGACACCACATCGGATTTGGTGCTGCCGGCGTCGGTCACGATAGTGCCTGCCTGCAGATGAGGAGCGATGCTGGCCAGAATCGTGCCAGTCTGCGCTACCGGCGCTGCGATCAGGATCAGGTCGGCGCCGGTGACAGCCTCGGCCACCGAGGTGGCGATAACGTCGATAACGCCCAGCTCCTGTGCGCGCTGCAAGGTCGTCAGCTGACGACCTACACCGACCAGCTGTTCCACCACGCCGGCTTTTTTCAAAGCCAGTGCGAAAGAACCGCCGATCAGTCCCACACCAAATATTGCGATTTTCTTGAACACGAATGATGCTTTAATAAAAATTAATCGAAGCCAAGGGAAGCTAAACCAAGCAAAAATTAGCGCCAGCGTCAGCCCAGCAGCTTTTTCAACGCATCGATGAAAGCCGCATTTTCATTTGGCAAACCGATGGTGACGCGCAACCATTGCGGCAAGCCATAGTTGGCAACCGGCCGCACAATGATGCCCTGCTTCAGCAACGCCAGATTGACGCGCGCGCCGGCAGCCTCGTCCTCGCCAACTTTGACCATGACGAAATTACCGAACGAAGGCACATATTCCAAACCCAGTTCATCGAAAGTTTGCGTCAGTTCTTTATATCCATCGCGATTCAGTTGCGCGCTACGCTGTAAGAAAGCGGTATCGCTCAAGGCCGCCACCGCCGCGGCCTGCGCCAGCGAGTTGACGTTAAACGGCTGGCGGATCCGGTTCAGCAAATCGGTGATCACCGGCTGGGCGATGCCGAAGCCGATGCGTAAGCCGGCCAGGCCATAGGCCTTCGACATGGTGCGCGAAACCAGCAAATTGGGATATTTACGCACCCATGCAATCGAATCGTATTGCAGCTCCGGCAGCAGGTATTCGTTGTAAGCCTCGTCCAGCACCACCACGATGTTCGCCGGGACCCGCGCCAGGAACGCTTCAAGCTCAGCGGCCGGGATGAAGCTGCCGGTCGGGTTATTCGGATTGGCGATGAAGATCAGCTTGGTGTCGTCGGTGATGGCGGCTGCCATCGCTTCCAGGTCGTGCCCGTAATCCTTGGCCTTGACCACGATAGCGCGCGCGCCGACAGCTTGAGTCGCCAGCGCATACACCACAAAAGAATATTCCGCATACATGGCTGCTTGCCCCGCTTGCACGAAAGCGTGGGTGGCCAGTTCAAGGATATCGTTACTGCCGTTGCCCAGCGTGATCCACTCTGCCGGCACGTCGTATTTGGCAGTGATGGCGGCTTTCAAATCGAAGCCGTTGGCGTCCGGATAACGGCCGATATCGGCGACTGCCTTTTCCATTGCCAGCCGCGCCGATTCCGGCATCCCCAACGGGTTTTCGTTAGACGCCAGCTTGATGATGTTTGCCTCGTCCAGGCCGAACTCACGCGCAACTTCAGCAATCGGCTTGCCGCCTTGATATGGAGCGATAGCACGCACATACTCTGGACCAAATTTAATTGACATTGTCTGCTTTCAAAACGAAATATTGAGCTAAATAAATGTTTGCCTGGAACTACGCTGTTCAGAAATTCAGAAACTCCGAGGATACGACCCCAGCAGTTTGTAGAACGCGGCGTTTTGCTGCAGTTCCGCCAGCGCCTTGGCTACCTTGTCGTCTTCTGCATGACCTTCGACGTCGACATAGAAATAGTATTCCCATGCGCCCATGCGCGCCGGCCGCGACTCGAAACGCGTCATGGAAACGCCATGCTTGGCGAGCGGCGCCAGCAACTTGTACACAGCGCCAGCCTTGTTCGCCACCGACAGCACCAGCGATGTCTGGTCCTTGCCGCTAGCGCCGTTTTTCAGGCGACCGACCACAGCAAAGCGGGTGCGATTGTGCGGATCATCCTGAATATGGGCGCTGACAATTTCCAAGCCGTACTTTTGCGCCGCGATCTCACCGGCAATCCCTGCCACCGAAGCATTTTCGCTAGCCATGCGTGCCGCTTCGGCATTGGAAGCAACCGCCAGCCGTTCGATATTTGGGTAATGCTGGTTGAGCCAGGCGTTGCATTGCGCCAGCGCCTGCGAGTGTGCGCAGATACGGGTGACGGCATCCATGGTGCCCTCTTTGCTCATCAGGCTGTGATGCACCGGGATCGACACTTCACCGCTGATGCTGAGCGTGGTCTGCAACAGCAAATCGAGGGTGCGATTAATCACGCCTTCGGACGAATTTTCGATAGGCACCACGCCGAAATCTGCAGTGCCGGCTTCTGCCGCGCGAAATACTTCGTCAATCGATACGCAAGCCAAACCCTCTACCGCGTGACCGAATTGCTGGTACACAGCCTGTTCGCTATAGGTGCCGGCCGGGCCCAGGTAGGCTACCGTGACGCGCTTTTCGAGCGCACGGCAAGCCGACATCACTTCGCGGAAAATGGTTTGCACGTCGCTGCCTTGCAGCGGTCCGGGATTCCGCTCGGCCACTTTTTGCAAGACTTGCGCTTCGCGCTCAGGGCGGAACACCGGTGCATTGGTCTCGGCCTTGACGTGGCCGACCTCTTGCGCGATTTGCGCACGGCGATTCAGCAAGGCCAGGATTTCTGCATCAATCGCGTCGATCTGTTGACGCAGGGGGAGGAGTTTATCTTCGCTCATGTTTACTGTATTTCTATCTCTGGTTCTAATACTTGGCTAAACAGATCATCGCCAACCACAGCAGTCCCGGCCAATGCCGGACCTGGCTAGCCGCGCTGCTTTTCGAAATCTTTCATGTACGCCACCAATGCTTGCACGCCGGCCAAAGGCATCGCGTTGTAGATCGACGCACGCATGCCGCCGACCGATTTATGCCCCTTCAATTGCAACAAGCCGTTTTCTTTGGCGCCGATCAGGAAAGCCTCGTTCTGCGTTTCATCTGCGAGGAAGAAAGGCACGTTCATCCGCGAGCGACTGTTGGCGGCGATTTTGGTACGGTAGAAATCGGTGGAATCCAGATAGTCGTACAACAACGCCGCCTTGGCGATATTGCGCTGTTCCATCGCGGCGACGCCGCCCTGCTTCTTGAGCCACTGGAACACCAGGCCGGCGATATAAATCGCATAGGTCGGCGGCGTGTTGTACATGGAATCGTTGTCGGACACTGTTTTCCAGTTGAATGCGGACGGGCAAGCCGGCAACGTGTGGCCGAGCAAATCTTCGCGCACCACCACCAAGGTCAATCCGGCGGGGCCGATATTCTTTTGGGCGCCACCGTAGATCACGCCGTATTTGGAAACATCCACCACACGCGACAAGATGTGCGAGGACATGTCAGCTACCAGTGGTGCGTTATTGGTTTCAGCTGCGATATCCGGCGTGAATTGATACTCAACGCCGTCAATGGTTTCATTGGTGCAGATATGGACGTAGGCCGGATCTTTGGACAGCTGCCAGCTGTCGCGCTCAGGAATCTGCGCGAAATGACTGTCCTCGGAAGAGGCTGCAACGTTGACGTTACCGTAGCGCCGCGCTTCTTTCAGCGATTTGGTCGACCAGGAACCGGTATTGATGTAGTCGCTGGTGGCCGGCTGGGATCGACCGTCGCGGCCCAACAGGTTAAGCGGGACAATCGCGTTCTCGGCAATCGCGCCACCTTGCATGAACAGCAGTTTGTAATTGGCCGGAACCGCAAACAACTCGCGGAAATCGTGCTGCGCTGCCGCCAGGATCGACATGAATTCTTTGCCGCGATGACTCATTTCCATCACGGACATGCCACTGCCTTCCCAATCCAGCATTTCGGCGGCAGCTTGCTGCAACACCTCTTTCGGTAACACGGCGGGACCAGCAGAAAAATTATAGATAGGCATGATGAATGTCGTCAGATAAAGAACCAGAACCGAGAATGATTACGAACCAACAGATGGCGTTACCGTGTTGCTACAACTTACTAGTGCAAACTTACTTGCGTAAAACCTACGCGACTCAGCTTACGGGCTGAGTCGCGGTACTCTTTTTACTCTGCGGCGGGATCCGCAGCGCCGCCTGCTTCGGCATCGCTGCCAGCATCGGTACCGGCATCGGCCTCAGCAGCCTCAACCTCGGCATCAGACTCGACCACACGCTGCAAACCACTCAGCTTGTTACCGTCTTCCACCGCGATCAGCGTCACGCCCTGTGTCGCACGACCCATTTCACGGATCTCTGCAACGCGGGTGCGAATCAGGATGCCACCGGTAGTGATCAGGATGATTTCGTCGCTAGGCTCAACCAAGGTAGCGGCAACTACCTTGCCGTTACGTTCGCTGGTCTGGATTGCGATCATGCCCTTGGTGCCACGGCCATGGCGGGTGTACTCGGTGATCGGGGTACGTTTGCCGAAGCCGTTTTCGGTTGCAGTCAATACCGATTGCTGTTCGTTTTCCGCGACCAGCAAAGCGATGACTTGCTGGCCTTCTTCCAGATTCATGCCGCGCACGCCGCGTGCGGTACGGCCCATCGGACGCACATCGTTTTCGTCAAAGCGTACTGCCTTGCCGGAGTCCGAGAACAGCATCACGTCATGCTGGCCGTCCGTCAGTGCAGCGCCAATCAGGAAATCGCCCTCATCCAGATCAACCGCGATAATGCCGGCCTTACGTGGATTGCTGAAGTCCGACAATGGCGTCTTCTTGACGGTGCCAAGGCTGGTCGACATGAAGACATAACGGTCTTCAGGGAAGGTGCGGTTATCTCCGGACAATGGCAACACCACGGTAATCTTCTCGCCATCCTGCAGCGGGAACATGTTGACGATAGGCTTGCCGCGCGAGTTGCGCGAACCTTGCGGCACTTCCCAGATTTTCAGCCAGTACAAACGGCCGCGATTGCTGAAGCACAAAATGTAATCGTGGGTATTGCCGACGAACAGCTGGTCGATCCAGTCGTCGTCCTTGGTGGCCATGGCTTGTTTGCCGCGGCCGCCGCGTTTTTGCGCGCGGTATTCGGAGACCGGTTGCGATTTCATGTAACCGGTATGCGACAACGTCACCACCATGTCTTGCGGCGTGATCAGATCTTCAGTGCCGAGATCGGTAGGATTCAATTCGATCTGCGAACGACGCTCATCCTTGTTGCCGATGCCGTATTCGTTTTTGGCCGCGGTCATTTCATCAGTGATGATGATGGTGACGCGTTCCGGCTTGGCCAGGATATCCAGCAAGTCGGCGATCTGCGCCATAACGTCTTTGTACTCGTTGACGATCTTGTCCTGTTCCAGGCCGGTCAGGCGTTGCAAGCGCATTTGCAGGATTTCCTGCGCCTGGTCGTCCGACAGACGGTACATGCCGTCAGTTTGGATGCCGTAATGCTTAGGCAGATTCTCGGGACGGAAGGACTCGATGCCGCCGATGTTTTCATCGCCGGTACGGGCCAGCATTTCACGTACCATGGAAGAATCCCAGGCACGCGCCATCAGCTCGGATTTCGCTACCGGCGGGGTCGGCGCGGCTTTGATGAGAGCGATGAAATCATCGATATTAGCCAGCGCTACCGCCAGGCC
The DNA here is from genome assembly GCF_900111995.1 of Collimonas sp. OK607. Taxonomy (GTDB): domain Bacteria; phylum Pseudomonadota; class Gammaproteobacteria; order Burkholderiales; family Burkholderiaceae_D; genus Collimonas. Next base: position 82,735 of record NZ_FOKF01000013.1, on the reverse strand, counting down.
TTCCAGCACGTGGCCGCGTTCGCGCGCCTTGCGCAGTTCGAACACGGTACGCCGTGTAACCACTTCGCGGCGGTGCGAGAGGAAACATTCCAGCATCTGCTTCAGGTTCAGCAGTTTCGGCTGACCGTCCACCAACGCCACCATGTTCATGCCAAAAGTATCTTGCAGCTGCGTTTGCTTGTACAGATTGTTCAGCACCACTTCCGCTACTTCGCCGCGCTTGAGCTCGATCACCACGCGCATGCCGGATTTATCCGACTCGTCGCGCAGATCGGAAATGCCTTCCAGCTTCTTGTCGCGCACCAGTTCGGCGATACGCTCCAACAATGCCTTCTTGTTTACCTGGTACGGCAACTCATCGATGATGATCGCTGTGCGGCCTTCACGGCCGAATTCTTCGAAGTGGGTCTTGGCCCGCATCACTACACGGCCGCGGCCGGTGCGATAACCATCGCGCACGCCGGACACACCGTAGATGATGCCGGCGGTCGGGAAATCCGGCGCCGGGATGATTTCGATCAGCTCGTCGATCGTGCAATCGGCATTGCGCAAAACGTGCAATGCGCCGTCGATCACTTCGGTCAGATTGTGCGGCGGAATGTTGGTCGCCATACCAACCGCGATCCCTGAAGAACCGTTGATCAGCAGGTTAGGAATGCGTGTCGGCAACACCGACGGTTCTTTTTCCTTGCCGTCGTAGTTCGGCACGAAATCGACGGTTTCCTTGTCCAGGTCGGCCAGCAATTCACCGGCGATCTTGTCCAGGCGGCACTCGGTGTAACGCATCGCTGCGGCGCCGTCGCCGTCGATCGAACCGAAGTTACCCTGGCCGTCGACCAGCATGTAGCGCAGCGAAAACGGCTGCGCCATCCGCACCAGCGTGTCATAAATCGAAGCGTCGCCATGCGGGTGATATTTACCCATGGTCTCACCGACCACGCGCGCGCACTTCACGAACGGGCGATTCCAGACGTTGTTCATTTCATGCATCGCGAACAAGACCCGGCGATGCACCGGCTTGAGGCCGTCACGCACGTCCGGCAGCGCACGGCCAACGATCACGCTCATCGCGTAATCGAGATAGCTCTTGCGCATTTCTTCTTCGAGGGAAATCGGGATTGTTTCTTTAGCGAATTGATCCATTTAGCGAGTCGGCCAATCTTTACTTAGGTTGATCAATGTAGAACCAGAGATAGAACCAGCGTTCGCAACCGATCTGCCAGCTGGTGGCGAAACGCGGCTTGAAACGAAGGTATAACCGCATGATTTTAGCACGCGAGAGAGGCTATTCTGGCTTTTCAGGCAAGGCAGTACCAGCCGAAAACCTGCCGACCGGAAAAAATATGTTTAAATGCCGCCTTGCCCGACAATCCGGCGATCTTAAAAACAATCTCGCCATTGTTATTTCTCTCAGGAAACAATTTATGCGTTCTTCAATTGCGCTCTGCCTATTGTTAGGCTCGGCCCTCGGCTCTGTGTCCAATCCTGGCTTGGCCCAAACCACCGTGGTTCAGGCCGCTCCGGCAAAAAGTGCTTATTTGCAAGATGGGGGCGGCCCGATCGTTCGCAGCCAGGATGGCTTGTGCTGGCGCTCCGGTTATTGGGAGCAAGACGATGCGGTCACCGGCTGCGATGGCGCCCTGGTATCGCCGGTAATGAAAGCCAGCGCGCCGGCACTGGTTGCCGACCCGATGATTGCCAACAAGGAAGTACCTCCGGCAACTGTAAGCGCGCAATGTGATATCAGCGTGACGCTGGCGAGCGACCAGAACTTCCGTTTTGGGAAAGCAACACTGACCAATACTGCCAAGCAACGCATTGACGAGGTGATTACTAAATTGGCCAGTTGCGGCAGTGCGAACCTGATATTAATTACCGGCCATACCGATCGCCTTGGCGCCGCCAAATATAACCAGAAACTGTCAGCGCAGCGCGCCACCAATGTTGCCAGTTATTTGAAAAGCAAAGGTGTCACTAATAAGATGCAGATCGTCGGCGCTGGCGCATCCGATCCAATATTGCAATGCGGGAATAATTTGAGCCGTCAGAAACTAGTTAGTTGCCTGAGCCCCAATCGCAGAGTCGTAATAAAAGTACAACCGAATTAAAATAAAATAGATAGTTTTCTTGCGCCGATGTAAGATGTTGCCCGTGGTACTGTTTTCATATTGCTATGTTGTATGAAAACAACGAAGCAGGCGAAACGTAGGCTGGATCATTTGGCATCCTTCGCTAGCGCTTGAAGCCTGTGGCAGAATGGTGGTCAAGTTCATTGCGTGTGGTCAAACCCACACGTAACGGCCTGAACCACGTGGTACTATCCAATTTTTGATGTCGTATATTAGTTGCGCAGTTAATCTGCGGATATCTCAACCGAGAGGAGAAACATGAATAAATTAGCAAAACTCGTCTTCGCTGCGTCCGCAGTCGTCGCACTCTCTGCCTCTGCGCAGGAAATCAAAGATATCCAGGCAAACACTCCGAACAGTGCTTACGTGCAAGATGCACGCGGTACAATCGCACGTGACCCGTACGGTCTGTGCTGGCACACTGGCTACTGGACACCAGCTGATTCGGTTCCAGGTTGCGACGGCGAAATCGCTCAAGCGGCTCCACCTGCTCCTCCTGCACCAGCACCAGTAGTTCCTGCACCAGCACCAGTATCGCAAAAAGTTACTTTTGCTGCTGACGCATTCTTTGACTTCGACAAAGCTGTCCTGAAGCCAGAAGGCAAAGCAAAGCTGGATGATCTGACATCGAAACTGGGCGCAATCAACCTGGAAGTCATCATCGCTGTTGGTCACACTGACTCCGTCGGTTCAGTTGCTTACAACCAAAAATTGTCGGTTCGCCGCGCTGAAGCTGTTAAGGCATACCTGGTACACAAGGGTGTCGAAGCTAACCGCGTCTACACTGAAGGTAAAGGCAAGTCGCAACCGGTCGCTGATAACAAGACCGCTGCTGGCCGCGCTAAAAACCGTCGCGTTGAAATCGAAGTTGTTGGTACACGTACCAACTAATCGATTCAGACTCGATCAGAACCCCGCCTTGGCGGGGTTTTTTTTCGCACTATGATTCACAGAGACAATGTAGGGTGGGCAGGCTTTTTTGCCCACGGCAGCGCCCATGTGCAGCCCGCACCAGGCGTAGAGGTGAATTTGAGGTCACGCGTGGGCATAGATGCCCACCCTACGCGATGGTTTTTAATCAGACAACAAACCGCAAAACCGTACTTTCCAGCTATGATTCAACCTATGAACGCAGACCCGTCAGAACTCAAGAAATTCAGCGACCTGGCTCACCGGTGGTGGGACCCTGAATCCGAATTTCGCCCTCTGCATGAAATCAATCCCTTGCGCCTGGAGTGGATCAACTCACGTGCGCCGCTTGCCGGCAAGAAAGTGCTGGATATCGGCTGCGGCGGCGGCATCCTGGCTGAGTCGATGGCCCGGAAAGGCGCGATCGTTACCGGCATCGACTTGTCCGACAAAGCCTTGAAGGTCGCCGATCTGCATAGCCTGGAGTCAGGCATCGAGGTCCGCTATGAAAAAATCGCCGCCGAAGACATGGCCAGCCGCGAAGCTGGGCAGTTCGATGTCGTGACATGCATGGAGATGCTGGAGCACGTACCGGATCCGGCTTCCATCGTGCGCGCCTGCGCCACATTGGTGAAACCTGGCGGCCACGTGTTTTTCTCGACCCTGAACCGCAACCTGAAAGCGTATCTGCAGGCGGTCCTGGCAGCCGAATACTTGCTGCGCATGCTGCCCAAAGGCACGCATGACTATGACAAGTTCATCACGCCGGCCGAACTGGCGCAGTTCGCTCGCAACGCCGGGCTGACCGTCGATGTGATGCGCGGCATGAGCTATAACCCGCTCACCCTGATCTATTCGCTCAACCAGGATACCAGCGTCAACTATCTGATGGCTTGCACCCGGCCCGACTAGCCGTTTTGCCTCGGCAGGCGTCGCACTGCCTGCCCACCTGCTTGTTTGTTGGCCTGCTTGTTAGTCCGCTTGTCAGTCCGCCAATTCGTCAATTCTTCGTACTTTAGGAATCACCATGCCCTTGCCAATGCCGCGCGCCATTCTGTTCGATCTTGACGGTACGCTCGCCGACACCGCCCCAGACCTGGCAGCAGCGCTTAACCGGCTGCGCAACGATCGCGGTTTGAGCAGCACTCCCTACGAACAACTGCGGCCACACACCTCCGCCGGTGCACGCGGCATGATAGGCGCCGCCTTCGGCCTGAAACCGGGCGATCCCGACTATGAAGAATTACGGATCGGATTCCTTGATCATTACGCCGCCGCGCTGGCAGTCGACAGCACCCTGTTCGACGGTATACCGGCGCTTCTCGACGATCTGCGCCAACGCAATCTCGGTTGGGGAGTGGTGACCAACAAGGCCGCCAAATTTACCGATCCCCTGGTTGCACAGATCGGCCTGTCGGATGCCGATTGCGTTATTTCCGGCGATACCACCGCCCATTCCAAACCCCATCCGGAGCCGTTGCTGGAAGCAGCGCGACGCCTCCATTTACAGCCGCAGGAATGCTGGTATGTCGGCGACGACCTGCGCGACATTCAAGCCGGCCGTGCGGCCGGCATGGCTACCGTCGCCGTAGCCTGGGGCTATTGCGGCGAGAGCGCCCCGGACACCTGGGAAGCAGACGCCCTGATCGATACGCCACTTCAATTGCTGGCCCTGCTACCGCAGCACTGACTCCCCCTGTACGGAATCAGCGCATACGCTTGTGCATGATTGAACGTTGAAGATTGATCGATTAACGGCCTCCTGCCGCTAAGCGACTCGAATAATTGAATAAATTAGCGGGCAAGACTGTCTGGCGGTATATTGTGGACATCCTTGCCCAAAGGAATAAAAATGGCAAATATCCCACGTCCCTCCTGGCTGCCACGCGCCATGCGCTGGACCGGCATCACCGTTATTGTCTTGCTGGTATTGGCACTGATCAGCTGGCTGGCGGTGCCGCCTGTCGCCAAACACCTGGTCGAACAGCAAATTGAAGCCCAGATCGGCCGCAAGGCAACGGTCGGCAAGATCGCCTTCAATCCGTTCACCCTGACGCTGACGGCATCCGATTTCACGCTCTATGAGCAAGACAAAACCACCGCGGCATTCTCGGCAAAAACATTACTGATCAACGCCTCGTCGGCATCGCTGTTCCGACTGGCGCCGGTGCTGAACGAAGCCAGGCTGGTCAATCCCGATCTGCATCTCGTGCGCACCAGCGCCGACGGCATCGGCCGCTACAATTTCTCCGACGTCATCGACCGTATTCTGGCGATGCCGAAGAGCGACAAGCCTACCCTGTTTTCAGTCTCCAACATCCAGCTCGAAAACGGCACCATCAAGTTCGACGACAAGGTGACCAACAAACTGGTCGATATAGAAGCGCTCAACATCGGCCTGCCTTATGTGTCGAATTTCCCCAGCAAGGTAGACACCTTCGTGCAGCCGCATGTCTCTGCAAAAATCAATGGCACGCCGTTCGATTTGAAAGGGCGCAGCAAACCCTTCGCCGGCAGCCTGGAAACCGCGCTGGCGATCGATATCGACCAGCTTGATGTAGCCAGCTTCGTGGCGTTTTCTCCGGTGGCGCTACCGCTGGCCATCCAGAGCACAAAACTCTCGACCAAGCTCGACCTGTCGTTCTCGCGCAGTAAAGACAAGCCCGAAGTATTGCTATCGGGAGCGATCAAACTGGCCGACGTCGCATTGGCTGACAAGAATGCAGCGCCGCTGCTCAAGGCGCAGGCGATCGACATTCAGATGAATAAGCTCAATGTCCTCACCGGCAGCGCCGCACTCGATCAGATCGAAATCCAGCAGCCGGAAGTCTGGGTTAACCTGAACGCCAATGGCAGCCTGAACTGGGCTGCGCTGAGCACGCCAGCCGCCAAACAGGAAATCGTCAAGGATGCACCGAAGAAAACAGCTAGCCCGCCACTGCAAATGACCCTGGCCAAGCTCGCAATTCATGATGGTACGGTCAATTGGCTGGACGCCGCCAATGCTTCGCCGGCACTGAACCTGCAGGTCAAGAACGTGGCGTTGAACGCGACCCAGCTATCGCTGGCGGCCGATGCAAAACCTGCAACGGTAACGCTCTCCAGCGGCACCGAAAGTGAACAGCATATCCAGTTCATCGGCCAGATCACACCCGCCAAAGGCATCGTCGCCGGCAAGGCCAGCATCAATGCCTTGTCCCTCGCGCAGTACCAGCCCTATGTCAATCGTTCTCTGGCGGCGGTACTGTCCGGTCAGTTATCGCTCAATACCTTGTTGTCGGTAGATCGCAGCCGCATCCGGTTGCATCAGTTGGGCATTGATGTCGACGACCTCAAAGTGGCGGCAAAAACCAACGCAGGTGGCAGCATCGGCGCCAAGAAGATCAGCCTGGAAAACGCCAGCGTAGATACCGAAGCGCATACATTCAATGCCGAAGCATTGCGCCTGACAGGCATACAGGGCGACGTGCGCAGGGATGCCCGCGGCAAACTCAATGTGCAGCAATTTGTCGCCAACACTGGTGGCGCAAACAAGGCGGCCGTCAACTCATCTGCAAAAAAAACCGGACCGGACTGGGTCGCCACCCTGAACCAGTTTGCCATCAGCGACAGTAGCGTTGCTTATCAGGACGATGCAGTAAAACCGGCGGTCAAGTTGCGCGCCGACGGCCTTAACCTGAGCGCCGAAAATATCTCCAGCAAACTCGACAAACCGATCAAGATTGCGCTGCGCACGCAGCTTAATAAAACCGGAAAATTATCGGTCGACGGTAGCCTCGCAGCACAAATGAAATCCGTCGCGCTCGACATCGATGCGCAAAATCTGCCGGTCGCCGCATTACAGCCCTATTTCACCGATTACCTGAACGTGATCCTGACTTCGGGCCTGGCCAGCAGCAAAGGCAAGTTGGCGCTGACGCTGCCTAGCGGCCGTCAGGAACTGGTTACCAGTTATAACGGCAACCTGCGCCTGGCTAATTTCCGCGTGCTGGATAAAGAAAATTCTGTGGATTTCCTGAAATGGAAACTGCTCGACGTCAGCGGCATCAACGCCAATATCGGCGGCGCCCAGCAACAGCACGTGACGTTGGCAAAAATCGCGCTCAACGACTTCTACGCGCGCATCATCTTGTCCGACAAAGCTAAACTCAACCTGCAAGATATCGTGGTGTCGAAGAACGCTCCTGAAGGCGCGCCTGCGCCTTCGCTGACTTCGGCCGAGGCAGGCAGCCCGGCGCCGCAGAAGGTCACAAAAACTACCTCCGAAGGCAGCACCACGGTGGCGCCGATCGCGCCTGCCGCCCCCAAAGCCAATGCACCGGTGATCAGAGTCGGCCAGGTCGTCATCAAAGGCGGCAACATCAACTACACCGATAACTTCGTCAAGCCGAACTACACCGCCAACATGACAGGCATGAACGGTACCGTCGGCGCAATCGCCTCCGACAAGCCGCAGCCAGCACCGATCGACCTGAACGGCAAGATCGATAACGATGCGCCGGTTGCCATTTCCGGTTCCCTGAATCCCTTGTTCAAGCCGATGTTCCTCGACATCAAGGCCAGCGCCAACGGCGTCGAACTGCCGCGCCTGACACCGTATGCCGCCAAGTACGCCGGCTACGCTATCGAAAAGGGCAAATTGTCGATGGATGTCAGCTATCACATCGAAAACGACAAGCTGATCGCGCAAAACAGTGTGCGTATCGACCAGCTGACTTTCGGCGACAAGATCGACAGCCCGACCGCGACCAAGCTGCCTGTGCTACTGGCGGTAGCGTTGCTGAAAGACCGTAACGGCCAGATCAACATCAACCTGCCGATCTCCGGCACCTTGTCGGATCCGGAGTTTTCGATCGGCGGCATCATCGTCCGAATTTTCATCAACCTGATCGTCAAAGCGGTCACCTCGCCATTCGCATTGATCAGCTCGGCGTTCGGCGGCAGCGGCGGCGACGATCTCGGCTACGCTGAGTTCGCCCCCGGCTCGGCCACTCTCACCGCGGCCACGCAAACCAAGCTGGATACCATCGCCAAGGCGCTGATTGACCGTCCGGCGCTGAAGCTGGACCTGACCGGCCGGGTCGACCCGAAAACCGATACCGACGGCGTCCGTCAGCAAATGCTTAACCGCAAGCTGGAAGCACTGAAGCGCAAGGATTCGGTCGATCAAAGCGACAATGCCGATTCAGACGATGTGACCCTGACCGATGCCGACAAAGAAAAATACATGGGCAAAGTGTATGGCTCCTCAAAATTCGACAAGCCCCGCAACGTCATCGGCCTGGCCAAATCGCTGCCGACCGCGGACATGGAAAAATTGATCGTCGCCAATACGCCTGTGACCCAGGACGCCTTGAGCGCGCTGGCAACCCGACGCGCCGAGGTGGTCCGTACATATCTGGAAACCAAGGGCAAGATCCCGCTCGAACGGATCTTCCTGATAGCCCCGAAATTGACTGCAGACGGCATCAAAGACAAGGGCCAGCCGAATCGGGTCGACTTTGCGTTGAAATAAGGCTGACAGGCCTCAGTTTCAATACAGGCAAGGTTCTGACACGAAGACCCCAAGTGCGCTACAATACTAGTCTGCTTGGGGGCGACCTGGTTTCGACGTGGGTTACAAAGCAGCGCAGGGCATACCGAGGACCGACTACCTCGTAAATACAATCGGAATAGATCTAACTGCAAACGATAACTCGTACGCACTAGCCGCTTAATAACCGGTTAGCTCTACACCATCTCGTCCCTGGGGTGGGCTGGTAAAACAGCAGTAGAGTCATTTACAGGGAATCGCTTTTGGCCGGGTTACTTGGTTAAAAGTTAAATTTAGGTGACTCGCCTGAACGAAGCGTGTGCGTCCGCGTCGGCTGGGTTAAATCAAATGACAGCACTAAGTATGTAGAACTGTCTGTAGAGGGCTTGCGGACGCGGGTTCGATTCCCGCCGCCTCCACCATTACAAAATACCAACTGCGGATGCTGTTGGTATTTTTTTGCCTAAACCCGCGTACCTGCGAGGGTTCCCGAGGGTTCTTGCGGACTTCGGGGTTCACTGCTACCCCTCGAAAATGGCCATTTTTGCTCTCTCCAGGCCATTATTCTCTCCGACTCTCTTTCATTCAACGGGCCGAAGTCCGCAAAGGCCGAAAATTATTCCCATATAAATCAATATGTTACGCGCGGACAAATCAAGCGGTTTTATTTTAGCATTGGTAGGGAAAGGAATACGCGACCTCCTGCTGCAGTGGGTCGTCAGTCGTGAGGAGCTTGGAATTCAGTAGTAAAAAGGTCGGCTTTTCTTTCTTCACAGTCGCCACGGGCGTTGCCGTCAAAACACAGCGCCAATATTGACTGCAGTACAATCGCTGTGACGACTTCGCTACTGATGCCGCGTTTTCTTTAAAACAATGACCGCCTCGGTCAAAAACAACATTGAATATGAACCTAATTGATTGGTTTCCTGCGGTAACGACATCATGCTTATTTGCTGGAGCACTATGGTTGGGGCGTAACCTCATATCAACGCGTTTGACGAAGAGCGTCCAGCACGAATTTGATACCAAGTTGGAACGACTAAAGGCCAACGTACGCGAGGGAGAGGAAAAACTCAAAGCTGAACTTCGCGCGAAAGAAACGGACATTGCTGCTTTACGTAGTGGCGCACTTACAGCGCTAACAAGTAGGCAAACCGCGCTGGATAAGCGACGTCTTGAGGCCGTAGATCAACTATGGTCCGCGGTTACATCTTTAGGAACAGCACGAGGGATTGCCGAATCTATGAGCATTGTCAAATTTGAGGCGGCGGCAAAACTTACCGAGGGAGACGTAAAAGCACGAGAGGCATTTGAGATGTTTGGTGCCGGCTTCGATTTGAAAAAACTGGACCTCAGCGGCGCTGACGCAGCGCGCCCATTTTTAACGCCGATGGTGTGGGCGATTTACTCCGCTATCCACGCAATAACAATGCACGGGGTTGTCAGATGGAGTGTGCTTAAATTTGGTCTGGGGGCCAAGAATTTGGTTGACGACGAAAAGGTCGCAAAACTCATAAAGGCGGTGCTGCCAGGTCACGCCGAATTTATCGATAAATTTGGGCCGTCGTCGTATTTTAACGTATTGGCTTCACTGGATTCGCAACTGATGATTGAGTTGGACAATATGTTGGCTGGCAAGGAAGTCGATAAGGCGAGCATAGAGCAGGCCGTCGATATAGTGAACAAATCGCATAGTTTATTAAGCAAAGACAGAACTGACGCGCAATCACGCGACATTTCTGGTGGGCTAGACGGAATCGTGAGGGGCTCCACTTCAGCCTCTGATTTTTTTTCCAAGGGTTGAGATTTCATGCTGAACAGTATGCAGTGGCCAACGGTTCATGCTGCAAGCTATCCGTGCTGCGAACTGGTCAATGTCAGAATAAATTGGAATGTTCGATCGCCAACAAGCTCCTTTGATTGAGACTTAGGTATTCAAGGAAACTGTAAATGGGAGTCTACTTTATTGGAGGATCGAGCGCCTCTGGCAAGTCCACAATTGCGAAACAGCTATGCTTCGAGTTGTTTTTAGCGCGATCCACGATGCCAAGTTTGGGAGCTGGCGCCGGAGTTATGCAGCAAACCTGCTCCCGAAAACAAAGTTGGGCCTTTTGGGAGCGGAATGCATGAGTCTGTTTGAGTACTATGTAGCGCTGCGTGGCGATATCCTCGGAATTGTCACAGGTGTCGAGAACTCTGCTTATAACCTGTTATGGGATAACACAACTCCAAATAGCGTCACGAAGACGCGTCTGGAAAAGTTATACGACAAGTACATAGCTGCCGCAAAAGAATTTGGCTTGCTCGTGGTTACGAGGCATTGTGACTGCCCAAATCCGAACCATAGCAGCTACGCAACAAGCAATAGATACGGACTCGATATTAGTTATAGAGGCAGCGGCTATGTTTGGGGCGGTGGTCAGTTTTATCAGGGGGTGCGGCGATCCATCTGCCCATGTTCAAATGAAAACCGGATGACGGAACATAATGTCATAGATGACATTATCTACGATGAAAATGCCGACGCGGACGTGTGCAAACGACTAGAGATAATTCTTGGCGATATTTTTGATTCAATTGTCTGTGCGGGGGACAAAAGGCCCCGTTCCGCCATTCGTGAGTATTTGCTAAGGGCGGTGCTGCGAATCAATGATGAGCTGCTTCCTGAACCTATGAATGCATACATTCAGAACCATTGTGCGCCTGACTCGGGCCAGCCATTACGGATCAATGGGTTACGCGCGATCAATTAGGCGGTTATTTTTCAACATTGGTATGCGAAGAAACAACCGCAGTGCACCGATCCCGTGCCAATCACCCAATACGACGGAAAAACTGCTTCGCTGCGCTTCGAGCTACTGCGTCTAGTTCGTCATTGAGGGGGGCGAGATCTACGCCGTCGCGACCAGCAGCATAGACAGCCCCGCCGACATCATCGTCGTAGTCCGAACCGTCCTCGTTGATCGCGTAGTGCGCGTCCTTGCTCAGATCCGTTCCCACCAGCTGAGAAAGATACACCCACGTCCAGCATCGGAGCAGATCATCTTGATCGTGTTCCTCAATGAGCTGAAGCATGGCATCCGTGTTCCCGCTCTCGGCAGCAACGGTCAGCCAATGCTTGGCATCAGCAGCACGCCCCATGCGCTCTGCGATAGCGGCAACTGCCGCTGGATCTGCGCCAACATCGCGACGCGACTGCTCGAAGAAGGACGGGTCGTCAAACCGGTCCGCCAAGTCGAGAAGTGCTTGCTGATTGCCCAGTCGACCAGCCTCTCGGAGATGACGTAAGTACTTTTCGGCTTTAGTGAGATGAGCCTCGTAAGCTTCGGCCCATTCCTTTTCCACCCCGGTCAGCACGCGACCTTGTTGCCCCTGTGAGTACCAGTAGGGGTTGCCAGCGTCCGGTTCGTCGTCTTCATCGTCGGGGGCGTGGATCAGCGCCAGTGCGTAATGAGCGAGAGCATTTCCTTTGCTGGCTGCGAGTTCCAGTCCTTCCAGCGTGATCAGCGCGAGCCCATCATCGCCTGAGCCTTCCCAGCCGCGAACGATCATATCCGTCTGGTCACCATCGGTCTGTTCATCCTCAAACTCTTCGAGGTAATCGTCCTGGTAGTGTGATTCGCTGCGCAGTTCGTCCACCAGTTCGGAAATCCTCACGGCAACGATTTGACGCTCTACCAAGAACGCTAGCAATGCCGATGAAGCCAGATCTGCTGTGTGAGGCTGATAACCAAGGTCGGCGCATCGCTGCCTAATGACTGAGTTGTCCAGAGACGCGCGTTTCTTGTCTGATCGTCGCCGCGTGAAAACGGCATCTACGCTGAGTGCCGCGTAGGAGTTGAACCCAAAGGACGCTGCCAGCAGCTCGTAGATGTGGGCTCGTTTGACCGAGTGGCCCGTGCTGGACTGAAGGTGCAACTGCGCGGAGTATGCGAATTCTTTGATTGTCATGACAAACCTTTCCTAAATGCCACGCCGATTTCGGGTCAGGCGCACACGTTTAAGTCCCCGACGACGAGGCTCAAAGAGAGGTTTTCAATAACAGGTAAACAACGCCTTTTTTTACTCGTGTGCAAGTAAGGTGGGCACCTGGCGGCATTTTATCCCGGTTCCCACGACTGGTCTACGCAATTCGTGCTCGCTGTTCATCCCACAGCGCCGACGGATCGACCGCCAAATCGAACAGCGTGACATGGTTCGGCAACTCGCCATCGAGGATGGCCGCGACGATGTCAGGTGCCAGCGTAGTCAGGTTGACCATCCGGCTCACGTAGCTGCTGTCGATCTTCTCGCCCTCGGCGATCTCCTTCAATGACTTGGCTTCGCCGGATTCCAACATTGCCAGCCAACGGTGGCCTCTGGCCAGTGCCAGTTGCAGCGGCGTCGGGGCCAAGTCCCAAGGCCTGGGCTTGGCAATCTCCCCATTTGGCAGCGTCACCAGATTACGCCCGCTGCGTCGCTTGATCTGGATCGGAATGGACAGCGTCAAGCGACCATCACTCGATGGAATGACGTCGGTGGGGCCGGTCGTTTTGATGCGAACTTCGTTCATGCTACCACCTCAAGCGCACCGGCAGATTCCGGCCGCAACTCCAGAATCAACCGCTCGATGCCGTTGGCACGCAAGCGCAGTTCAATGTCGCTCTGCGAAACGATCACTTTCTCGATCAGGAGTTTGACGATACGGATTTGCTCAGAAGGAAACAACTGATCCCAAATAGCGTCCATCCGCGTCATCGCAACCGTAACCTTTGCCTCATCCAAGGTCGGGTCAAGCGCAATAGCCTTGGCCACTACACCATCCAGCAAATTGGGTGCCCGCAGAATGGCGCGCAACTGGTCAAGGACCGCCGACTCGAGCTCAGCCGCTGGCAGACGTGGCAACCCGGATGCGCCAGCGCATTCTTTGGCATCGCGCTGCGGGATGTAATACCGGTACCGACGGCCAGTTTTCTTGGTCGTGTGCCATGGTGATAGCGCTCGCCCGTCATTGCCGAATACAATCCCTTTGAGCAGAAATGGAATCGTCGCTCGGGTTGCATTGCCACGTTTGCGACCATTGGTGGCCAGGATCGCATGGACGTCATCCCACAACGGCTGGTCGATGATGGGGGGGTGTTCTGCCTTGTACCACTGTTCCTTATGGCGTAACTCACCAAGGTAGGTGCGGTTATTGAGCAGTTTGTAGATCAGACTCTTGTCGATCGGTTTGCCCTCGCGAGCCCGGCCATCCTGCGTTGTCCACGCTTTGGATGTCACGCCATCGAGTCGCAGTTCCTTGACCAGCGTGGTCGAGGAACCAAGCTCGACAAACCGTTTGAAGATGTGGCGAATGGTCCTGACTTCCTTTTCGTTGGCAACTAGTCGCCGGTTGTCGACGTCATAGCCCAAGGGTGGCACACCCCCCATCCACATGCCCTTACGTTTACTGGCAGCGATCTTGTCACGAATACGCTCGCCGGTGACCTCGCGCTCAAACTGGGCAAACGATAACAGTACGTTGAGCATCAACCGCCCCATCGAGGTCGTGGTGTTGAATTGCTGCGTGACCGATACAAACGATACGCCCAGGCGCTCAAACACTTCGACCATCTTGGAAAAATCCGCCAGACTGCGCGTCAGCCGGTCAATTTTGTAGACCACCACGATGTCAATTTTTCCATCTTCGATGTCGACCATCAGGCGCTTCAGTCCCGGCCGCTCCATGTTGCCGCCCGAAAAAGCTGGGTCGTCGTAATCGTCCGCGACGGCAATCCATCCTTCTGCACGCTGACTGGCGACGTAGGCATGGCCAGCATCGCGCTGGGCATCAATCGAGTTGTATTCCTGGTCGAGGCCCTCCTCGCTGGATTTGCGGGTGTAGACGGCACAACGTTGCCGGCGCTTGAGAATTTCACTCATTACCGATCTCCTCTATTGGGTTTTGCTTTGGCTTTAATTTTTGATTTCGGCACCGCCCTCTCCCGCAGACCAAAAAACAATGGCCCCGACCAGCGGGTACCGGTTATTTCGCGGGCGACCATCGAGAGGCTGGGGAATACCCGTCCCTGGAATTCATACTGGCCATCCGCCGTGGCGACGACCTGATATTCGATGCCCTGATATTCGCGCCTCAGTACCGTACCCGGCACCGGCTGATATTCGCGTTCGCGTTTTTGCATCTTGCCGTGGCTGATCAACGCATCAATCCGTCGCTTGTTCCGCTCGAGGAGTGCCCTGTTTTCCTTTTTGAACTCAAGCTCCTGGAGCTTGAAGGCAATACGGCGCTCAAGGAATTGCCGGTTGTGGTTTGGCGTTTCGTCTCCATACAGGCGCCGCCAGAGCTTTTTTATCTCGGGCATGGCCAATTCTGGCAGTTGCGCTATCTGCGCTGTCACCGATGCCGGCGTGGGTGAAATGTGGATTGCTGCGTACATCACGACTCCTTGATTTTCATGTTGGCGGGGTCTCTATGAACGCTCTGGTGGGCAGAAAAACCAAGTGAAACTGCTCTCTGTTCGGATGTTTCTGCGAACTGTGCAAACTTTCCGTCACGTAAGCGCGCAAGACCCGCTGCCAAGAGGCCGGCGATTTCATTACGACGCTGCTCGGGCGTCATGCGGTCGGGCGGAAGGTGGTTGATTTGGCACATCAGTTATCGCTCCTGAATATCAAACTTGCTTGGAAGCGACATTGTCAGGTCAGGCCAGCACCGTGACCATGAGGGAGTTTCTGGCGGAAACAGGCTGCTGATGACAGGTACCAAAATCCCCCGTAATTTCCACAAACCGTGTTTCGGTTCAAAGCTTGTTAATTACAGGCAAATCCGGAATATTCGAGATGTTGCGTGCTTGACACTGTTTTTACACACAGTAAAATGCTGGTAAGCAAACCTGAAAGAAGGCGCCATGGTGAAAAATAAAGCACAGGTCAAAAACGGGCTCAACGATTCAGAAAATCTGACAAAGCTCCTCGGGCACCTGCCGCCAGCTGTATTTTGCGCTTTCATGGAGGCGGAATTCACGCTCTCGATGCCGGTGCTGGACGTCAAGAGGCCTAAAAAAGAACAACTCGTTACCATCGAAGAAATCTTGGCAGGTCTTGACGTCGCACATCGGCAGCAAATCGAGGAAGTGGCAGAGAAAATCGTCCTCCTTTCTGATGGCCCTGGTCAGGATGTTATCGATGGGTTCAGCGCCGACGTTTTCGACGATGCTTTCGGTGCCATACGCAACCAGTATGAGCGGGCAATGTGGCTCTACGCCAACCAGCCAGAACTGTTCAAGGAAGCGCTGGATGCAAGGCAGGCCGATGTATTCCGGCAAAGCATCTCGTGCTATTCCGGATTTATTGCCCCGGAAAATCTCGCCGTCGTGACCGATGCCGCAGCCAGGGATGCATTTCATGACAACGTCGCGCAGCAGCTTGGTTGTGCGAAGGATGCCGTAGCCATCCAGATTTTCAAACGACTGCGCCCGGACACCAACACCGGCGATGACGTTGCACTTTACCAAATCAGTGTTCACCACAACCGCCCGCCGGAAATCATCGACTGCGTACAGGCCAGCGAACTCGTGTCGCAAGAAGTGATCCGTGCACTGTCATCCCACATCACCTATGAACCCGCCAACGGCCACCTTGAGGTGCTGTCCAAGGATTCGGACGGCCGCGAAGCGCTGGCGCGCATTGCTGCAGACGCCCTGTTGCAGTCGCCGATTTCCGGCGAAAAAATCCCGATCAAACAATACGACTACCAGAGTCTTGCCGCACCACGCAATTTTGACGTGGCAGGCGAGGCGGTTTCGTCCGTCAAAGTGACCGAACTTGGTTATACCGAGGTGGACCGCACGCTGCTCGTCAAAATATGGGCGAAGGACCACGATGATATCTACACCGCAGCCAAGTCGATCATCGGCCCGACATTCGAATTTCAGCAGCATCAACTGACCTACGCCAAACTGACCATCAAGTTAAAGAAAATCGGTAAGGAACGGGCAAGAACGATTTCGATCGTTCTGCGCGATGCAAATAAATGCAACATCAAGACCAAACGTGAAAAAGACCGGGCGCTATGTGATCGCCTGCTAGCCAAATGGCATCTGGTGAAAGAGATTGGTGACGTCCTTGCCGAACCTGTCGACGCAATCGCTGCTTGACCTGACTAGCCTGTTCGAGCAGTCTCGCCAGTCGGTCAGTGGCGGCGACGGGCAACGCCTTCACGGCGTGCCCGGTTGGGATATCTCGCGCACGACATCGCTGTCTGTACCGCAATTATCGGCATGGGCAGAATGCATCGGCTATGCTAGCCACTACCCTGCAATTCGTGACGATGAGCGGATTACCGTTGAGCTCGAAGAGGACGACGACCCATCCCGCTATCGTTACCGATGCCCACAGACATTTCGACGGAAATACGTCCCAGCCGTTGAGGCGGCAGTCTATTGCGTCCAGTCCACCAAATTTCTGAACCTGATTGCCGACCTGCTCACCATTCCGCAAGCATTGCGCAATGGACTCGAATTGCCACCGCTGAACGGTGTATTGTGGCACCTCGGCAAAGCCCGAATCGGTGCTGCCCACACCGATGTCTGGCTGGTACGTGGACTGGCGCAGTCGGTCGATGACGTGTTCCGTCACTTTAGCTCCCAAACGCTTCCAGACCAGGGACTCATTCTGTCATCGGGCGTGGCGCTGCCCGATTTCATTCGTCCGCCCAGGAATTACCGTTTTGCTTCCCTGCGCGACGTGATCGTCCCGGATGTGCCGAAACCGTGTCTCGACATGGATCTGCTGCATCGCATACTGACGATGCCGGCCGACGGTACCCTGCGGCCAGCCCTGTCAGTCAATTTCGACGAGTACACGAATACTCTCACTATCCGCAGCAAGGTCAAACCGTGGGTGATCAAGGGTGCGCGCCAGGCGGCCGCTATCAAATATATGTTTGACCAGTTCCAAAATGAACGCGTCTTGCTCAGCGCAAAAGAGATTTTGGCCGCGGCATACTCGGACAAACAGTCCGGTAAGAGTCAGCGCATGCAAAACCTTTTCAGCGGCAACGCCGATTGGCAGGACTACATCGTCAACCCTGAAAAGGGCCAGTACGGATTCGACCTCGATTAGCCGGATCACGCCGTAACCAATAGCAAAACCGCCTTCGGGCGGTTTTTTTGCTTTCTCCCCTCCAAAATTCTCCGCTTTTGCTACGCCCGTACATCAGCCCGTACATGGCAGCGGCAGACACCCGTACATCCCAAAATTCAAACTGTATTCACGTACCCGCACTAACCGAAAGGAGCAAATACGTGAATATCAAACATCTTAATCAACGCCAATTGGCCGACCGTTGGGACGTCAGCGAAGCGACACTTGAACGCTGGCGGTCTGAAGGAATCGGCCCTGTTTTTCTGAAGCTGCAAGGACGCGTTCTCTATCGCATTGAGGATATCGAAGCCTACGAAACCGAATGTCTGCGCAAGAGCACCTCCGAAGCTGTTCATACAGGAGGTGCAGCATGAACCGCCCTACACCAGCGCAAATTCCCAGCATTCCGGTCAGCGATCTGGCTGCGCTGCCGCTTGCCGAGATGAGCGTCACACAAATCGCCGCGCTGCCACCGAGCCAGTTGCAGGAAGCGCACACCAATCTACTGGCGCTGCAATCGATGGTCAAGGGCGTCCTGGATCGCGTGCACGCCGCGTTGGACCAACGTTATGCCGAACAGGCTCACGCCACACGACAAGCCAATGGCCGTGATTTTGGCGTTTGCCACCTGACCGACGGATCACTTCGTATCACGGTCGATCTACCTAAAAAAGTGACCTGGGATCAGGTGCAACTTTCGGTCACTGCAGCGCGCATCGCCGCCGCTGGCGACAAGGTCGAGGACTACATCGACACCGAGTACTCGATTCCCGAATCCCGCTTCAACGCCTGGCCCCCGGCGCTCAAGGAGCAGTTCGCGCAGGCCCGCACCGTCAAACCCGGCAAACCGAGCTACCGGCTCGCCTTCATCCAGGAGAACCACGAATGAAAACTCTCACCCTTTACCAAGCCCTTCAAGCCAAGCTCGGCGCCTACTCCGGCGAGCATCTGACCACAACGCTCCGCTACCAGGACCAGTACGGCGACACGGTCGAGAAACCCTTGCTCGATGCGACGCTGGACGAAATGGCATTCGCCATCCAGACGCTCAGCGTAGAGGGCAGCGTCATCTACCGCCGCCGCAGCGCACTGGAAAACCTCTACACCCTTGCTCGTGATCGCGGCTGCCTCGGCGCAGACACCATCGGCGCAATCGCTGCGGAGGTGACGAAATGAATCAACTCGTCGCTTTCAATTTCGAGACCCACAACGTGCGCGTCTGCATGGATGACAACGGCGAACCGATGTTTGTCGCAGCCGACGTGTTGTCTACCTTGAGCCTCGATCGCAAAGCTCTGGAGCGCCTTGATGATGACGAAAAGGGTGTGAATTCAATTCACACCCCCGGTGGGCCGCAGGATATGACCGTGGTCAACGAGTCTGGGCTCTTCAATCTGGTGCTTGGCAGCCGCAAACCTGAAGCCAAGCGGTTCAAGCGCTGGGTCACCCACGACGTTCTGCCATCGATCCGCAAGACCGGATCGTATGCGCCGGGCGGGCCGATTGCAGCCCTGCCAACGCCGACGCACGACAAAGTCAACGCCATCCTGTCCATCGGCGAAGCAATTGCCCGGGTGCCTGGCGTCAAACCCGGTATCGCAATGGCAGCAACCCTGACCGTGATCCATGACAACACCGGTCTGGCGGTCGAGTCCTTGCGCAAAGTGCTGCCAGCGGCTAATGAACCGATCTGCAGCCTCAACCCCACCCAAGTGGGCGAACGGGTCGGTATGTCGGCGCGCGCCATCAATACGCGCTTGCAGACCCTGGGATTTCAGTTCAAAAACGACCGCGATGATTGGGAGTTGACGGATGCCGGCCAGCAGTGGGCCGAGGCACTGCCATTCTCGCGCAACGGGCACTCCGGCTACCAGATCCTCTGGAACCCGGCCGTGACTGAGCTGATTCGCGAGGTGGCGTGATGGCACTGCCAATCATCTCCGCCGAAGAACGGCTCAAGGAACGCCACAGCGCCAAGGTCGGACTGGTCGGATTCCCGGGCGTGGGTAAAACCACCCAGCTCAAAACACTGCCTGCCGACACCACCCTGTTCGTCGACCTCGAGGCCGGCGACCTGTCGGTGCGGGACTGGCCCGGTGACACGGTGCGCCCGCGCACCTGGCCGGAGTTCCGTGATCTGGTGGTATTCCTGGCCGGGCCCATGCCCACCGCCAGTGCCGAACAGGCGTTCTCCGAACCGCATTTCCAGCACGTCTGCACCAAATTCGGGGACCCGGCGCAGCTGGCCAAGTACGACACCTACTTCGTCGACAGCCTGACGGTCCTCTCGCGATTGTGCTTTGCCTGGTGCAAGACCCAGCCGCAGGCCTTCAGCGAGAAGACCGGCAAACCCGACAACCGGGGTGCGTATGGCCTGCTGGGGCAGGAAATGATTACGGCGCTTACGCACCTGCAGCACGTGCGGGACAAGCACGTCATCTACGTCGCCATCCTGGAAGAGAAAACCGACGACTTCAACCGGCGCTTTTACCAGTTGCAACTGGAAGGCAGCAAGACCGCGCTGGAGCTGCCCGGTGTCCTTGATGAGGTCGTGACGCTGGCGATCCTCAAGGCCGATGACGGTACCAGCTACCGGGGTTTTGTCACCCGCGCAGACAACCCGTTTGGCTATCCATCCAAGGACCGCAGCGGCCGGCTGGAAGCCATCGAGGAGCCCCACCTCGGAAAACTGATCGCCAAGTGCCTGGGCCAAGACAAGGACCAAGACCTGCCGGCACAGCAGGACCCATCAATTTAAAGGACATCTCATGAACAACCAAACACCGAGCAACTGGAACGATTTCAATGATGCCGAAGCCCAGCATGGTGCATTCGACCTGATTCCCAAGGGCACCATCGTGCCACTGCGCATGACCATCAAACCCGGTGGTCATGACGACCACAGCCAAGGGTGGACTGGCGGCTATGCCACCGAGTCCTTTGAGACTGGCGCAGTGTATCTCGCTTGTGAGTTTGTCGTCACCTGCGGCCCGTTCGCCAAACGCAAGATGTGGTCGAACATCGGACTGCATTCCAAGAAGGGGCCGACCTGGGGCCAGATGGGTCGCAGCTTCATCCGCGCCGCGCTCAACAGCGCGCGCAATGTCCACCCGCAGGACAACACGCCGCAGGCGGCGGCCGCGCGCCGCATCAACAGCTTCGCTGATCTGGACGGGATCGAGTTCATCGCCCGCGTCGATGTGGAGAAGGATGCCAAGGGCGAGGATCGCAATGTCGTCAAGATCGCGATCGAGCCCGATCACAAGGACTACGCTGTCCTGATGGGGAGTGTGTCCAAGGGTGGGACCGGTGGAGGTAATTCCGGTGCTCCGGCGCAGGCTGCGCCAGTCTATGCCGCACCGGCACGGCCTGCCCTGCCGGCCGCGACGGGCAAGCCATCGTGGGCGCAGTGATGAGGAGCAGTCATGAAATGCTGGATCTGCTCACGTCAGGCGCGGGGCCTGGGTTGCAGCGACAACCGTTACCGCTGCGGAGATCCCCGACGCTACCCCGTCGATTGGGTGTTCTGCTCACGCCGGTGCCAGAACGCATTCCACAAACTGTATGGGACGTGGAGCCACGCGCTCAACAAGGGCTTGTCGCCAGAGGCTGCCATGGTTGATGCCACCCCCCTGGAAAAAGCAGCCATGCGCACGTGCCTCAAATTCTTCGGAGAGGCGGCCAGCGCGATCGGCTTCGACAAACCCCTCGGGGCTTACTCGGAAGTCGATGCCTTGTCAGTGATCGAGGCCATCGTCACCGCCTACGTGGATGAAATGGCTGCGCAGCACGAGCGCAGCAAATATCCGCCGGTGCACATGCTGGGAACGGCGCCGATCAGCGATCCCATCATGCCGCCAACTGCGGATTCTTTCGCGGACCTCGAGGATGACCGGCTCTGGGAGACCAAGCCATGATCGATTTCAATGCAACGGCAAGTCTTTCGGGCCGGCTCCAGGCACTGTTTGACCAGGCGCTGGAAACCGAGCGGGATGCCACGGCCCCGCGTGAATACCTGGGCGCATCGCGCCTGGGTGCTGCCTGCGAGCGCCAACTGCAATACGAATATGCGAAGGCGCCGGTCGATCACCGCAAAGGTTTTTCGGGACGGTTGCTGCGCATCTTCGAGCGCGGCCATCGCACCGAGGACATGGTGATCCGCTGGCTTCGGCTGGCTGGATTCATCCTCAAAACTGAGGATGCCGATGGCCGCCAGTTTGGTTTCTCAGTCGCAGGCGGGCGGCTGCGCGGTCACGTCGATGGCGTACTGATCGGTGGCCCAGACGGCTTTGCCTACCCATCGCTTTGGGAAAACAAGTGTCTCGGAGCCAAGTCGTGGCGCGATGTGGAGAAGCACAAGTTGGCCGTATCGAAGCCCATCTATGCCGCACAGATTGCGCTGTACCAGAGCTACCTGGAGTTGCACGAGCACCCTGCACTGTTCACAGCGGTGAACGCAGACACGATGGAAATCTACGCCGAGTTGATTCCGTTTGATGCGGGACTGGCGCAGCGCATGTCGGACCGCGCGGCACGCGTGATCACCGCCACTGAATCGGGTGACCTGCTACCCCGCTCGTTCACCGACTCCACCCATTTTGAATGCAAGTTCTGCGTGTGGGCAGATCGTTGCTGGAGAACTGCTCCATGAAAACAATGACAACACCGTCTGTGGCGACGAACGGGCCGTTTGTCGATGCCCACGAAGCGACCTACACGATGAATCGGCCGATGCACGACCTGACCAACACGGCGCAGGAGGTATCCGATGACTGAACAAGAAAACCGAGGCCCATTGGATTTCAACGATTGTGCCTCGCCGGTCGCAGTCGACCGCAGTGCAGAGCGCGAAGAGATTCGCACCGCGCTCTTGGCTCGGCTCGAACCGGTGTTGTTCACTCTGTTTCCGGCAGGCAAAAAGCGTCGCTATAAATTCCATATCGGTGACATCTTGGGCAGTCCGGGAGACAGTCTAGAAATCGTGCTCGACGGTCAAAAAGCGGGTTTATGGACCGATCGCGCGACCGGCGATGGCGGCGATATTTTTGATTTGATTGCACGGCAGATGGCTGCCGACGTGCACACTGATTTCGCCAAGGTGCTGCAACACGCCGGCGATCTGCTGGGTCGAGTTCCATCGATATCAGTACGCAAAGTCAAACGCGAAGCGCCGGTCGATGATCTCGGACAGGCCACCGCCAAGTGGGACTATCTGGACATCAACGGTAAATTGATCGCCGTGGTCTATCGCTACGACCCACCCGGTCGGGGCAAGGAGTTCCGACCTTGGGATGCGAAGCGCCGCAAGATGGCGCCGCCGGATCCACGACCACTGTACAACCAGCCGGGCATCGCGCAAGCGAACCAAGTGATTTTGGTTGAGGGCGAGAAATGCGCTCAGGCGCTGATTGACCTGAGCATCTGCGCCACCACGGCCATGCACGGGGCCAACGCGCCATCCGACAAAACTGACTGGTCGCCACTAGAAAGAAAGATCGTACTGATCTGGCCGGACCGTGATAAGCCGGGCTGGGACTACGCCGACCGTGCATCTCAGGCGATCTTGGCCGCTGGCGCACAGTCCTGCAGCATCCTCTATCCGCCAGCAGAAAAGCCGGGCGGCTGGGATGCGGCAGATGCCATCGCGCAAGGGTTCGACGTCCAGGGCTTCCTGCTTGCAGGTGATCGTGTCCCCGTTGCACGTCAGACAGAAGCCTCCCTCGACGACGACCTGGTGGGAGGGCTCGACTGGACGACCGAGGACGGGCTGGCCACGGCCTTCACACTCCGCTATGGTGAGGACTGGCGCTACTGTGCCCAATGGGGAAAATGGCTGGTGTGGACCGGGATCCGCTGGAATCCGGATCAGTTACTCTACATCCAGCACCTGTCGCGCAACATCTGCCGGGCCGCGTCCCTTAAAGCCGACACGCCGCGTCTGCGTGCGCGACTGGCCAGCTCCTCCACCATCAGCGCCGTGGAGCGCATCGCACGCAGCGACCCAAAGCACGCCTCGATGGCCGAGCACTGGGACGCCGATGTCTGGCTCTTGAACACGCCCAGCGGTGTCGTCGATCTACGCAGCGGCGTGATTCGCACTCACAATCGGGCCGACCGCATGACCAAGGTCTGCACCGCTTTGCCCCAGGGCCACTGTCCGACATGGCGCGGCTTTCTGTCGGACGTGACCGGCGGCGATGCGGAACTCATGGTCTATCTGCAGCGCATGGTGGGCTACTGCCTGACCGGAGTGACTAGTGAGCACGCGTTGTTCTTTTTGTACGGCACCGGGGCCAACGGCAAGTCAGTGTTCGTCAATGTGATCGCCACCATCCTCGGGGACTATGCCGCCAACGCGCCGATGGACACGTTCATGGAAACCCGTTCGGACCGGCATCCTACCGATCTGGCTGGTTTGCGTGGCGCGCGCTTTGTCGCGTCGATCGAGACCGAACAGGGGCGGCGTTGGAACGAATCCAAGATCAAGACGATCACGGGTGGCGACAAGGTGTCCGCACGCTTCATGCGTCAGGACTTCTTCGACTACACGCCGCACTTCAAGCTGGTCATTGCCGGCAACCACAAACCGTCCATTCGCAACGTGGACGAGGCCATGAAGCGGCGGCTGCACCTGATCCCATTCACGGTAACGATTCCGCCAGAGCGACGGGACGGCAAGCTCACCGAGAAACTGCTCCAGGAGCGCGATGGCATCTTGGCCTGGGCCCTGGAGGGTTGTCTGCTGTGGCAGCGGACCGGCCTCAAACAGCCGCAAAGCGTGATGGATGCCACTGAAGAGTATTTCGAAGCAGAGGATGCCATGGGTCGCTGGATCGAAGATCGGTGTGTTTTGCACAGCAACGCCAAGGCGCTGACCTTTGAGCTTTTTAACGACTGGAAGCAGTGGGCCGAGGCCAACGGCGAATTTTTGGGCGCGATGCGCCGATTCTCGGATGCGCTATTAGCACGTCGCTTCGAGAAATGGCGCAATAGTTCCGGCGTGCGCGGCTTTGTTGGCATCGGCTTGAAAGAGCCCACCAGCATCCCGCGTTCGTCCTATCCGTACAACGATAACTGAGGACTTGCCATGACAAAAAACTCAAGTTTCAGCCACAGTCTGACGCAGCTGACAACCGATAACGTTAACTTGCTACACGTGCGCGCGTGCGCACCTAAAGAGAAGTTGTGTTGTTCCGAGTCGGCTGCGTCAGACCGTGTCGGCGATGCTGTGGAGCCGCCTCCGCAAATCGGTGGCGCGTTGACCGTTCTGGCTATTGATCTGGGTACCACCACAGGGTGGGCACTGCGCTCGCGTGACCATCAGATTGCCCACGGCTTCGTCAGTCTGCGGCCACAGAGGTTCGAGGGTGGTGGTATGCGCTACCTACGATTCAAGCGTTGGCTATCGGAAATCAAGGTGGCTGCGAACGACATCCATGCTGTGTACTTCGAGGAAGTGCGTCGTCATGCCGGCGTAGATGCCGCCCATGTCTATGGCGGTTTGATGGCCACGCTTACCGCCTGGTGCGAGCACCACAACATTCCGTACCAGGGCGTGCCGGTCGGCACGATCAAAAAGCACGCCACCGGCAAAGGCAATGCCGGTAAGGAGGATGTAATTGTCGCCATGCGCGCCAAGGGTCATCCGGTGACGGATGACAACGAAGCGGACGCCCTGGCCTTGCTGCACTGGGCCATCGAAACGCAGGAGGCCTGACATGAAAATTCCAGCGCAACCCTACCGCTGCCCCTTGGGCCGCCTGCACCCTCTATCCATCAATCTCGATGCGATCAAGCAAAACGGCTGGCAGCAGCAACGTATCCTGGTGGTGTCAGAAACCGATGATCGGCTCGATTTCGTCGAGCGTGATTTCATCCGCCGCCTGGGTCAACGGCTGTACGGAACAACCAGCGGCGGAGGACGGCATGAATGATTGGACGATCGAAGCTGTGGCGGAACGGCTTGGCGATGCTGACCAGACAGCAAGACGACTACCACCTGTTCGGGTTCAGGGCTATTTCAACGTATGGCCGCCGTTTGTGCGTACCGTGTACGAGCGCATGGCAGGTGAGCATGCCCCACCCCAGCGATTTCCACCGAGCCCCAAGGATATCGACCGCATGTTGGAAACGATGGCCTGGATGCAGTGGCTTGAGGAAGAGCAGCGTCATCTGGTGTGGATGCGTGCCCAGCGCTATCCATGGTCAGACATCGCCAAACGCAATGGCTGCGTGATCCGCACGGCACAGCGCCGATGGCGATCCGCTCTGTCGGTGGTATGCGGAAAACTGAATCAGTCAGGAATAATTGCGGGTAGTGGATAGGACTTGCGCGCCATAGCTGTTGGGTGAGGAGGATTGCGAAAGTAGCGACGTTTTGAAGGTGTCGCGTTTCCCCAGATTTTTGCTATATTTCTGGCTATGGTTGCGAGAGATGTGCCTCGCATCGAATCACATTCAACAGCCCGCGACGAGCTTTGCTTCTCGCGGGTTTTTTTGTTCGGATCCCCATGCATGCTTTGCAAATCGAGTACCGCCCGATCGAGTCGCTGATCCCCTATGCCCGTAATGCAAGGAGTCACAGCGATGAACAAGTGGCGCAGATCGCAGCCTCGATCACCGAGTTTGGCTGGACCAACCCCATCTTGATCGATGGCGAGCGTGGTGTCATTGCGGGACACGGACGTTTGCTGGCAGCTCGCAAGTTGGCTTTGAAGGAGGCGCCGGTCATCGAGCTGTCGCATCTGACTGCAATCCAAAAGAAGGCCTACATCCTTGCTGACAATCGCCTAGCGGAAAACGCCGGATGGGACCAGGAACTGCTGCGCCTCGAGTTAGGTGAACTCAAACTCGCCGATGTCGACCTTGAATTGCTGGGATTTGGCACCGACGAGCTGGATGCCCTGCTCGCAGCTGACAACACCGAAGGCAAGACCGATGAGGACAAAGTACCCGGTGTCCCTGAGACACCGGTGTCCCGCGCTGGTGATCTGTGGTTGCTGGGTGACCACAAGGTGCTCTGCGGCGACGCGACCAATGCCGATGATTTCCACGCCCTGCTGGGCGATGAGCTGGTCGACATGACGTTCACGGATCCACCATACAACGTCAACTATGCCAACACAGCCAAAGACAAAATGCGCGGCACAAACCGCCCTATCCTGAACGACAACATGGGCGAAGGCTTCGGCGCCTTCTTGCAAGCGGCGTGCCAGAATATTCTGAATGTGACCAAGGGTGGCGTCTACATCGCCATGAGTTCCAGCGAACTTGACACGCTGCAACTGGCCTTCCGGTCGGCCGGCGGCAAGTGGTCAACCTTTGTTATCTGGGCCAAGAACACCTTCACGCTCGGGCGGGCCGACTACCAGCGCCAGTACGAGCCGATTCTCTACGGCTGGCGTGACGGTGCCGAACACTACTGGTGCGGCGCGCGCGATCAAGGCGATGTGTGGTTTATCAAAAAGCCGCACAAGAACGATTTGCATCCGACCATGAAGCCAGTTGAACTGGTTGAAAAGGCAGTGAGGAACAGCAGCAAAAGCCGCGACCTTGTGCTCGACCCGTTTGGCGGATCAGGCAGCACTTTGATCGCCTGTGAAAAATCCGGGCGTCGGGCGCGCCTGATTGAGTTGGATCCGAAATATGTGGACGTGATCGTACGTCGTTGGCAGGAGTTCACGGGCCAGGAGGCGAAACGTGCCAGTGACGGCGTGAAATTTGTGGATCGGGCTACATCTGAATAAGACGAAACTTATTCAATCTACACTCCTCGGCCATTGCGAACATTGCCCATTGGATCACCATCCGCTATAGCCACTTGGTCATATAAATCAAAGACATGAAGCGATATACTTACTCACAGCATCCAAATGCCGGGGTGCCCATGCAGCCCAAGCATTGTACTGTGGCTGTGCGAGGGAGCGAATAGAAATGAATTCGGTCTCGACGCCACTGAAAAGCAGATTTATCTTGCAAATGCCCTGCCCCTCCTCGTCATAAGGTCGCGGCACAGCGATCCCAAACTGTTTCTCGAACTCGTCACATGTACCTTTTCCATGGAGAACCACGATTTTCGGACGAATAGCCTGGGCCAAGGATTGAAAAATGCGACCTCCGACCATGGCACCCAGCCGATGCTCCCTCTTCCTCAGGTCCGCGGCCATTCCCGTCGAATAGCAGACGACATTCGTTTCCAGAACTTCAGTTACCCCCGCAGCAGCGAGGCGCGCCGTGAATCCGTCAATGTTGGGTCGAGAGCGCGAGGGCTTAGGATACAGCTCATCGTAGAGTCCTCGGCAGGATTCGCCATCGCGATTAAACAGAGCATCCATGTGCCGCGTGTGTGAAATTGCCTCGACGGGATACTGCTTGGCCTGATTCGCGCCGACAATGAACACCCTAGCCGCTTGCGGGTCACGTAGGCTGGTCATCCAAGGTCTCGGATATTGGCCGGCAAGCGGTTGAGTCAGGTCCGAGATGAGCAATTCAAAAGACATGGTTTTCGTGTTGGTCACTGAGATAGGACATCGGATTATACGGCCGGGGCCGACATCTAGTTAACTTTGGCTTACTGGAATTATGTCAGCGCGTATCTTTTGTCGGAGACAGTCGCCACGTCGCAGAGGTTGGCTGCGGCAAGCTGGAGGATCAGGCAACGCGGTATACGTGCACAGCATGAGCCTGCCAACCGCGCCCCGTGAACGCTTCATTCAAGCAAAAAGCCAAGCTTGTGCTTGCGAATCGTTGCTAATCGATTGAACAAAAACTGATATGCCCCGCTCCGCCCCTACACCGTGCCGGCACCCTGGTTGTGGCATGGTGCTAGCGAAGCCCGGCTACTGCGACAAGCACCGTGGCGCAGCGTATCGTGACTACGGTCGCACCCGCCGTAGCTTCGATATCGAACGCGGCTTCTATCAGTCGGCGACCTGGCGTGCGGTGCGTGCTGCATTCCTGCGCCAGCACCCGGTGTGCGTGCGTTGTGCGGGGCGTGGGCGCGTTGTTGCGGCGGTGGTGGCAGACCACGTCCAGCCGTTGAAGGACGGCGGTGCACGGTTTGACTGGACCAACCTGCAGGCGCTGTGCGTGGCCTGCCACAACAGCAAAACCGCTGGCGAGACCGCCCGGCGTCGCTGACCTCCCCCATAGGGGGATCGAATCTCTGGAGTCGCGAGCCCGCGATGCGTGCGCCAGCACAGATTTTTGCGCGTGCAAATTGAAATACTTTTTTTGGTGAGGATGCCAATTGAACACAGACTCTTGCACGCTGGCCATCGCGGCGGACGATCCGATCCTGCGCCCCCTCCCTGTGAGCGGCCATGGCCGGACGTAAACCGCTGCCGGTGGCGGTCAAGAAGATCAAAGGGACGTTACAGAAATGCCGGACCAATCCGCACGAGCCACGGCCTGCCGGCGCTCTGTGCACGGCACCCGAGTACATGTCGGACAGTGCCAAAGAAGCCTGGGATTACGCAGTGGCCAATTCGCCGCCCGGATTGCTGTCTGCGCTCGACGGCGCGGTGCTGGAGCGCTGGGCCAACTGCTCGGGCCTGTACCGCGAGGCGCTGTCCAAAATCAACCGTGCCGGCGTGTCTGGGATGATCATCAAGACGCCCAGCGGCATCCTGCGGCGCTCGCCATTGATGGACGTGATCCGGGACCTGGCGTTGGAGATGAAGGGCTACGAGTCGGAGATGGGTTTTACCCCGGCTTCACGATCGCGGATTTCGATGCCTGCGGATGCCCCAAAAGATAACGACCCCTGGTCGGAGATTGCTGGCTGATGACGTCACGCAGCTATGTCGCCACCGCGCGCCAGTATGCCAAGGATGTCGTGTCCGGCAAAGTACTGACCTGCAAGTGGGTGCGCGCGGCGTGCCAGCGCCAACTGGATGATCTGGACCAGTTCAAGGGCAAGGATAGTCCGTACCGCTTCAATCCGAAGCTGACGGACAAGTTGGGCCGCAGTTTCCACCCAGCCGACAATCTGTGCGCGTTCATCGAACGCCTGCCGCACGTCAAGGGACCGCTGGCCGGGGAACCGATCCATCTGGAGCCCTGGCAGGTGTTCATCCTGACCACCGTCTTTGGCTGGATCAAAACGGATGGCAAGCGCCGGTTTCGCCGGGCCTACATCGAGGTTCCGCGCGGCAACGCCAAGTCCACGCTGTCCTCCGCGCTAGCGCTGTACATGCTGGCCGCCGACGGTGAAGGCGGAGCCGAGGTGTATTCGCTGGCCACCACCCGTGACCAGGCCCGGATTGTGTTTGGCGATGCGCAAACCATGGCGCGGCAGTCAGCCGGGTTTCGCAGCCGCTTTGGGGTGGGAGTCGGCGCGCACAACATGCATGTGATGACCAGCGGCTCCAAGTTCGAAGCGCTGTCGGCAGAGGGATCGACACTCGATGGCTTGAATATCCACTTCGGCTGCGTTGACGAGTTGCATGCCCACAAGACCCGCACCGTCTATGACGTGGTGGAAACCGGGACCGGCAAGCGCGACAACTCGCTTCTCTGGGTAATCACGACGGCAGGCAGCAACCGCTCCGGCATTTGCTACGAGATCCGCACCTTCGTGACACGGCTGCTTGATGGCGTGTTCGAGGATGACAGCCAGTTCGGCATCGTCTACGGGCTCAATGACGGGGATGACTGGACTCTGGAATCGTCGCTGATCAAGGCCAATCCCAACTGGGGCATCTCGGTGCGCCCATAAGTGCTGGCGCCGCTGCAAGCCAAGGCCATGCAGATGCCCAGCGCTGTAAACAACTTCAAGACTAAGCACTTGAATGAGTGGGTCAACGCGGACACCGCGTGGATGGACATGCGGTCTTGGGACCGCTGTGCCGACTCATCTCTGGACCTAGACACCTATGTCGGCCAGTCCTGCTGGATCGGGTTGGATCTGGCCAGCAAGACCGACATTGCTGCCTTGCTGCTGGTTTTCGCGCATCCGGAGATCGATGGTGCCTTTGCCGTGTTCGGACGCTACTACCTGCCGGAGGACACGGTGCATGCCAACGGCAACAGTCAGTACCCGGGTTGGATGGGCTCTGGCCGGCTGACGGTCACCCCGGGCAATGTGATCGATTTCAGTTGGATCGAGGCCGATCTGATCGAGTTTGCCTCGCGCTTTGCTGTGCAGGCTGTGGCATTCGATCCGTTCCAGGCCACACAACTTTCGACCCGGATGATGAGCGAGGGCCTGCCCATGATCGAAGTTCGTCCCACGGTCCTGAATTTTAGCGAGCCGATGAAAACCCTCGAAGCCCTGGTCTTGCAAGGAAAGCTAATTCACGACGGCTGCCCTGTGCTGGGCTGGATGGCCAGTAACGTGGTGGCGCATCTAGACGCGAAGGACAACATCTACCCCCGCAAGGAGCGCCCGGAAAACAAGATCGACGGCATCGTGGCGCTGATCATGGGCCTGTCGCGTGCCATCACCCCTGGCACCAGCGTCGTGTTGGGTTCCGACTATGAACTGGTGATGCTCTAATGGGCATGTTCAGTTTCCTGGACCGCTTTCGCGCTTCATCCGGAGACCGCTCGCCCTGGGGCGATTTCTGGTTCGAGCCGGTCACGATGCGCACGTCCAGCGGCATGCGCGTGTCAGCCGACAACGCCCTGCGGGTGGCGGCGGTGTACGCCAGCGTGCGCATCCTGGCAGAGACCATGGCGTCCTTGCCCTTTGTTCTCTACCGCCAGCGCGCCGATGGCGGCAAGGAAAGGGTCACGGACCACTGGCTGTATCGATTGCTGGCCAAACACCCGAATCGATACCAGAACCCGTATGAGTGGCGTGAAATGCTGCAGGGCCATCTGGCACTGCGCGGCAACGCCTACAACCGGATTGTGGCCAACAGCCGGGGCGAGATTCAAGAATTGGTGCCGATCCACCCAGACCGGATCAAGATGGAATTGACACCCGCCGGCGATTACCGCTACCGCGTGATGGATCGACTCGGCGAGGAATCCATCGTGCCGCGCGGCGAGATATGGCATCTACGCGGCCTGTCCTCGGACGGCCTGATGGGCATGAGTCCAATCGACCTGGCGCGTGAGAGCCTGGGCATGGCCTTGGCCGCGCAGGACTACGGCGCACGATTCTTCGCCAACGACGCCAAGCCCACCGGCGGCTGGATCGAGTTTCCGGGTTCGTTCAAGGACACCGAGGCCAAGAAGGTGTTCCGCGAGTCCTATCAGGCAGCGCAGTCCGGTGCAAACCGGGGCAAGGTGCTGGTCCTCGAAAACGGCATGAAGTTCCACGAAGTGGGCGTCACCAACAAGGACGCCCAGTTCCTGGAGCTGCGCAAGTTCCAGATCACGGATATTGCCCGGCTGTTTCGGGTGCCGCCGCACATGATTGCGGACCTGGAGCGCGCGACGTTCTCGAACATCGAGCAGCAAAGCCTCGAGTTCGTGATGCACACCATGACGCCATGGGCCGAGCGCTGGGAAGCCAGCATCGAGTCCGAGCTGCTGTTCGATGGTGACGATCTGGAAGTGGAGTTTGATTTTTCCAATCTGATGCGGGGTGACGCCGCTAGCCGGTCGTCCTACTACCAGAGCGGCATCCAGAACGGCTGGCTCACCCGCAACGAGGCGCGTATCGCCGAAAACCTCAATCCGCTCGATGGTCTGGACGCGCCACTGCGACCACTGAACATGGTCGAGGAAGGCGCGGCCGAGAATCTGGCGGTCGATACCGGACAGACCGAGCCGCCAGCGCAGGGATCCACGGAGCCGGACTGACCGCACCACTGATTTTACTTGGGATGACACCATGAACCATCAATTGCTGATCGCTGAATTTCTGGCGACACCCTGGGCGCTGATGCCCGAACGCTTAAATGCGGTCACTGCAGTGATGGCGCGCTGGTCGCAGAACGTGCCTGCCAGCACGGATGTACTCGCAGGCATCGATGCCGATCGTGCGGTCCGAGAAGCCCGTCGCCAAGCGGCCACTGCAGTATCGAGTGGTGGCATCGCAGTCCTGCCGCTGTATGGCGTTGTCACGCAGCGCGGCAATATGGTCGACGACGTATCGGGGCCCGGCAGCGTTAGCACCCAGCAGTTTGCGTCCACCTTGCGTCAGGCACTGGCCGACGACACCGTGAGCCAGATCCTGATCGACATCGACAGCCCGGGCGGCAGTGTCTACGGCGTGTCTGAGTTGGCCGATGAGATCACACAAGCCCGCTCACAGAAGCCTGTGGTGGCCATTGCCAACAGCCTGGCAGCGTCGGCCGCGTACTGGATCGGCTGCTCTGCCTCGGAGTTCTACGTGTCGCCGGGTGGCGAGGTCGGATCCGTCGGTGTGTGGCAGGCCCATTTCGACCACTCGCAGGCCATGGCTGCCGAAGGCGTCAAGCCGACATTGATCTCGGCCGGCAAGTACAAGGTGGAGGGCAATCCGTATGCGCCGCTGGACGAGGATGCCCAAGGTTTCATGCAGTCCCGCGTGGACGACTACTACGCCAGCTTCACCAAGGCGGTCGCGCGTGGTCGTGGTGTGCCGATCGCCCAAGTGCGCGACGGCATGGGCCAGGGCCGCGTGCTCGGAGCGGACGCTGCGCTGGCGCAGAACATGGTCGATGGTATTGCAACGTTCGATGACGTCATCAGGAAGATGCGCCGCGATGCCAAGGCAATAGTCAAGCCCAAAGCAAACCGCCTCGCCCATGCACAAAGAGCACTCGACATTCTGTAATCCGGCCGGGCTCCGTTGAGCTGCGCCAATCGCTGACACGACCCGTTGGTCGTACCCAAACCACAACCACCTTCGGGTGGTTTTTTCATTTCTGGAGAACCATTCATGAGTAAGCAACTGCGCGAGCTTCAGGCTCGCAAGTCCACCTTGGTCAAAGAGGCACGCAGTCTCACGGATCGCGTCGCCGCCGATGGGCGCGACATGACCGACGAAGAAGTGACCGCCTTCGATGCACTGCGCACGCGTATCGATGCCGCCTCTGCTGCAATCGATCGCGAAGCCGCATTGATCGCTGACGAGGCGCGCATCGGTGTCAGCAGTGCTATTGGCCCGATCGTCACCGATAACCGCGAAGCGGATCCCAAGCGCGGCTTCGGGTCCCTAGGCGAATTCATGCAGGCCGTCTACCAGGCCGATAAGCCCGGCCAGTCGACCGACGCTCGGCTGCTGCTGGGCGGAGTCGGTGCCTCCGCACCCGGCAACTTCAGCAACGAGGCTGCTGGCCAAGATGGTGGTTTCCTGGTGCCGCCGCAGTTCTCGCAAGAGATCTTCAAGCTGTCCCTCGGTGAAGATTCGCTCCTGCCGCTGACTGACAACGTTGAAATCAGCGGCAACAGCATGGCCTTCCCCAAGGATGAGACCACGCCCTGGGGCACGAATGGTATCCGCGCCTACTGGCAGGGCGAAGCCACTTCCGCCGTGGCGAGCAAGCCCGTGCTGGGTCTGGCCACGCTGCGCCTGAAGAAGTTGATGGCACTGGTGCCTACCACTGACGAGTTGCTGGACGATGCCAATGCGCTGACCACCTACCTCCCGGAAAAGGTGGCTCTCTCGATCCGCTGGAAAACCAATGAGTCGATCCTGTTCGGCGCCGGCAATGGTGTGCCGGTCGGGGCGCTTAGCGCCGGTGCCACGGTGACGGTCGCCAAGGAATCGGGTCAGGCCACGCAGACGCTAGTGCCGCAAAATCTCGCCAAGATGATCGCGCGTCTGCCGGCGGGCTCGTTTGCCAATGCGGTCTGGATCGTCAACAACGATGTGCTGCCGGCGCTGTTCACGCTGACGCTGGGCAATTACCCGATCTACCTGCCCACCGGCCTGCCGGTCGGCGGCTTGCAGGTGTCGCCCTACGGCACCTTGCTCGGGCGTCCGGTGTTCGTCTCTCAGCACGCGAACACCTTCTCCAGCCAGGGCGACATCCTGCTCGTTGACCTCAAGTATTACCAGACCATCACCAAGGCCGGTGGGTTGCAGACCGCGACCTCGATGCACCTGTATTTCGATGCCGACCTGACAGCGTTTCGCACGACCTTCCGCATGGACGGCCAATCGAAGATCACCGCTGCGATCTCGCCCGCCAAGGGCAGCACCACGATGTCGCCCTTCATCCAACTGGGCGCGCGCTGATCCGCCGCCTGACTCTCAAGGAGTAATCCAATGTTTCTCAATGCAAAAGGCAGCGAACTGCTCGCCGTCCTCGCCACCATCGATCCTGCCAGTCAGGCCGCTGGCGCCGCCACCACTGGCTGGATCTCGGTGGCCAACCATCACGGTCTGCTGGCCGTCATCCAGTCCGGGGCGCTGGGCACCAACGCCACGCTGGACGCCAAATTGCAGCAGGCCATCGACAGTGCCGGTACCGGCGCCAAGGACATCAACGGCAAGGCGATCACGCAGCTCACGCAAGCTGCCAGCGGCTCCAACAAGCAGGCGCTGATCAACCTGAGGCCGGAGGAGCTCGATACGGTGAATGGCTTTGGCTTCGTGCGCCTGTCGCTCACCGTCGGTGTGGCAGCCAGCCTCGCTGCGGCACAAGTGCTCGGGGTCAACCCGCGCTTTGCCCCGGCTGATGCGGGTAATCAGGCCGCCGTGGCGCAAGTGCTGTGATCGGCTGATCCATGCCCTTGCAACTAGTCACCCCACCTGCCGAGGAGCCGGTGTCGATGCTTGAGGCCAAACTTCACCTGAGGGTGGATTTTGCGGATGACGACGCGTTGATCACGGCGCTGATCTCTGCCGCACGGCAGGCGGCAGAGACGCTGACCGGCAGGCAGATCATCACCGCGCGCTGGAAGATGGTACTCGACAGCTTTCCGGGACCGAGCCTGATGGGCGTGCCCAACGGCGAGGTATTTTCCTTGCCCGGGCACGCCATCCTGCTGCCCAAATGCCCGGTGCAGTCGGTGGTAAGCATCGGGTATTTAGACATGGCCAGCGTGCTGCAAACCATGCCCGCGACCGACTACACCGTGGAGTCTGCCTGTGAGCCGGCCCGCATCACGCCGGTATTTGGTCGGATCTGGCCGATCTGCCTGCCGCAGATCGGTGCCGTGTCCGTCACGTTTGATGCCGGATATGGCGATGCCGCGAGCGTTCCAGAAGGCATCAAGATCTGGATCAAGCTGCGCGTGGGCAGTCTCTATGCCCATCGCGAGGAAGTCGCCCTGATCAATCGCGGCAAGATCGAGCCATTGCCCTTCATCGATGGCTTGCTCGATCCATTCAAGGTGGTGACGGCATGACCTCGGTACGGGCAGGCCAACTGTCCCGCCGCCTGCGCATCCAGAGTCGCAGCAGCGTACAGGACAGCTTTGGTCAGCAGCAGTTGATCTGGACGGATCTGATCACGGTCTGGGCCGATATCCAGCCATTGGCGGGGCGTGAACTGGAAAGCGCACAACGGATGGTCAGCGAAGTGTCCCATCAGATCATTGTGCGCTTTCAGCCACTCTTCTCCGATACGCGCGTCGTCGCCGAGTACCGCGCCCTCTACAAGGGGCGAATTTTCAATATCCAGGCCTGCATGAACGAGGACGAGCGCAATGCGGTCGTCACTTTGCTGGCCAGCGAGGGGCTTAATGATGGCTGAGCTTCAGAATATCTCGGGCCTGAAAGAGCTTCAGGCCGCCATGAAGGAGTTGCCCGCCAACATTGCCCGAAACGTGCTGCGCGGCGCGGTCAACGCCGGCGCAACCGTCATTCGGGAAGAGGCCAAGACCCGCGCACCGCAGCCCTCGGGGCCACCCATCAAGGATCAACCGCCGCCCGGCACCTTAAAGCGGGCTCTGTACCAAAAGCAGATCCGGGAAAAGTCCAGCGCTGTGCTGCAAACGTTTTTCGTCGGTGTACGCCAAGGCAGGAGCGCCAAAAAGACCAAAAAGGGACGCATCGACGCCTGGTATGCACGCTTCGTTGAATTCGGCACCAGCAAGATGGTCGCCAAACCCTTCATGCGACCGGCATTTGAAGCCAAGAAGATGGCTGCCGTTGATGCCATCAAGGATTACCTGCTCAAACGCATTCCCGACGAGGTCGACAAGGCGCGCAAGAAATGACGATCCAAGAGCAACTCTTCGCGCTGCTAAGCAACGCCACGCCGGCCGCTGAACGTGTTTATCCCCTGATCGCGCCCGACGCGGTGGCCCGACCGTATGTGATTTTTCAACGCGTATCTGCCAACACAGAAAACATCCTGTATGGCAGTTCCGGCCTCATCAACACCCGGATTCAGCTGGATGTGTATGCAACCACTTACGCCCAGGCGCAGGACATCGCGGCCGCGATCGATGGACTGATGGCGGCCTGGAATGTGCAAAACGTATCGGTCCTGTCACAGGACTTCTATGAGCCTGACGCCAAGCTGCACCGCGCCTCGATCGACTACTCGATCTGGCATCCCTGAATTGACCTACAGCCCGCATTTCATCATCCACCCGCTTCGGCGGGTTTTTTATTTCTGAAGGAAACCCATGTCCTCCTCTGCAATCTCTGCTCAAGGCAGCGTGCTGGCAATCGGCACCGGTGCCGGCGCCGCCAAAACGCTCACCGCGATCGCGCTCGGCAACCCGACCATCCTAACCAGTACGGCCCATGGCTTCGCCAATGGCGACGTCGTCACCTTGGCTGGTTTCACAGGCACCGACGCCGCCACGCTAAATGGCCAGACCGTGAGTGCGCGCAACATCACTGCCAATACCTTTGCCGTCAACATCGACACCACCGGCAAGACCATCACCGCCGCAGGAAGTGCCACTTCCACGACCTTCACCAACATCGCCAATGTTCGCACGTTCAGCGGTTTTGACGGCTCGGCGTCCGAGATCGATGTCACCAACCTCGACAGCATCGCGAAAGAATTCCGGCTTGGCCTGACCGATCCCGGCCAGTTCACGTTCGAGATCGATTACGACAGTGACAACGCCGGCCATATTGCGCTACGCGCCAGGCAGATCTCCGGCACCCTGAGCAATTTCAAGCTGACGCTGCCTAACGCGACCGTCATCACCTTCTCGGCCTATGTCAAAAAATTCAGCCTGGGCGGTGGCGTCGATGCGGTTGCTAAAACCGCCGTGGACCTGCGCATCTCTGGCGCAGTCGGAGGATTGTAATCATGCTGCTGACTAAAGATCAAATCCTCGAAGCCGCCGACCTCCACAGCGAGGCCGTCGATGTCCCCGAATGGGGCGGCTCCGTGCTGGTGCGCACCATGACCGGCTTTGATCGCGATGCGTTCGAGACCAGCATGATTACCGTGTCCACCGACGGCTCGCGCAAGCCAGACATGACCAATTTACGGGCCAAGCTGGTCGCCCTGACCCTCGTCGATGAGGCCAACAACCGGCTGTTTGATGTGACCGACATCCCGCGCCTGGCGCTAAAATCGGCGGCGGCGCTGGAGCGGGTTTTCGATGTGGCCCAGCGCATCAATGGCATCGGCGCCGCTGCACAAGACGACGCGATAAAAAACTGACGGGCCAGCCCGAGCGGCGGTTTTATTTCCGCTTGGCGCTGGCGCTGGGCAAGACCGTGCGCCAACTGCTCACAGAAATCAACAGTGCGGAGCTGACCGAATGGCGCGCCTATTCGGTGCTTGAGCCATTTGGCGAGCAGCTGGCCGACCAGCGCCACGGTATCGCGCTGTCGGCGCTGGCCAATTTGCACCGCGATCCCCAGCGCAGGCGCGAGCCCTATCGGCCCGAGGATTTCATTCCCTGGCATCAGTCTCACCGCGTAGTCAGAACTGAGAGCGATGGCACGCTGCTGGCAGACCCAGAGGCGCAATCGCGGCTCATCAAACAGTTGTTCAACCGCGACAGCTGACTTCATCCATCTACGTACGGAGTTTTTACATGGCCGCATTGGGTTCTGTTGTCGTCGAGCTATCCGCCAACCTTGCCAAGTTCCAGTCTGACATGGGCAAGGCCGCGCAGATCGCGGAAGACCGCATGAAGCAAATTGACAAAGCCGTCGGCCTGGTCAAGACCGGACTTGGCGCAATTGGGCTGGGCTTTGCGCTTGGGGCAACCGTTGACAAAGTCAAAGAGAAAATCGAAGGTGCCATTGCCTCAGCAGCCGGTTTGCAGCAGCTGTCCGAACGCACGGGTGCCGCCGTCGAGTCCCTGTCCGGCTTGGCCGCTGTGGCCAAGCTGTCGGGTACCGACATGGATTCGCTGGCAGGCGGATTGCAAAAACTCAGTAAAGCGATTGTCGATGCCCAGAATGGTGGCGCGAAAACGACCGCCGCCTTCAATGCCATCGGCATCGCAGTCGATGACCTGAAGGGCAAAGGTCCTGATCAGGTTTTCAAGCTGATCGCTGACCGCATGGCGACTTACCAGGATGGTGTCGAGAAAACCGTCATTGCCCAAACGCTGCTCGGCAAAGCCGGCGCCAACCTATTACCGGTGATGACGGACTTGGCGAAGGTCGGCGACCTGCAGGTCAAAGTTACCAAGGAGCAGGCAGAGGCGGCCGATGAGCTGGAGAAAAACCAGCTGCGTCTGAAGGCGTCGACCGATGCGATCTTCAAGAAAATCGGCCTGGAACTGGTCCCGGTTCTCAATGCCTTCACCAAGGCATTGCTCGAATCCCAGAACGCCAACGACGGCGTGCGCAAATCAATTGACGGTCTGGCCAAGGATGGCTCCATTCGCGATTGGGCCGAAGGGGCGGCGAAGGTGGTGGGCTTCGTGGTGGATGCTTTTGATGGAGTGTCGCGTGCGGTCCAAATCACCGGTAAAACAATCGGCGCAGCGGCGGCACAAGCGGTACTTCTTGGTCAGGGCGAAATCAAAGCCGCCTCGCAGGTGGGAAAAGAGTTGTACAAGGATATCGACGATATCCTCCAAAAGCAGCTTTTCAGTACCCGTCTGGCCAAGCAACTCGAAGACGCGCGCAAGCAGAATCATGAAACTGCACCCAGAGGCCGGATTGACACATCCAAGTTAGGCAATGCCAACGCCGGGCCCAAGGACGATCCCGCCAAAAAGCTGCTCGAGGGCCAGCTCAAAGCCCAGGAAGACATCATTGCTGCCGAAAAAACGCAGCTGCAAACGCGTGAGCAGTACCTGGATTTTTACCGCAATCTCGAATATTTCTCGCTGCGAGAGGCTGAGCAGAAAAAGCAAGCCCTGCTGACAGACAACCTGCAAGTGGTGCAGGCGGCCTACGACAAAGAGATTGCAGCCATCCAGGCCTATGTCAATCAGGCGGAAAAAGAGGTTGAACGGCAAGACGGCCGCAACAAAATTGCCGAGGCCAAGAAAAAGCGCGCCGCTGCCGAGATCGAAGTCAACAAACAACTCGGTGATTCGCAAAACCGTCTGCTGGCAGTTCAGCGGCAATTCGACCTGGCCACAACCGAACGCACCCGGACCGACAGCATTGCCAATGAGCAGGCACTGTTTCAGATCGACCTGATGGGGAGAAACACTCTCGAAGTCGAGAAGCTCACCGCTGCACGAAAAATCCAGATGGACTTGGAAGAGCGGATTTATCGCCTGAAGAAACTCGATCCCGAGGCCGATACCTCCGCAGCCGTCGCGCAGGCAGCCCTACAAACGGCCGCCGCCACGTCCATCATCGAGCTGTCCTACAACCGGCAGCGTGATGCGATATTTGGCGCTTCCGAAGCGGTTCGCAAATACCAGGAGGATGCCACCAACAGCGCCTTGCATATTGAAAATGCGATGACCCGTGCCTTCCAGGGTATGGAGGACGCACTCGTCACCTTCGTCACCACCGGCAAGCTCAGTTTCAAAAACCTGGCCGACTCAATTGTGGCCGACATCACCCGCATCATCATCAAGCAACAGATCGCCGCTGCGATCGGTGGTGGCGGCAACGGGGGAGGCAGTGGCTGGCTCACCAACCTGGCCGGCATGGCGGCGGGCGCCCTGTTCGGGACGTCTGGAACTGCTGCGGTGGCCAGCTCGATGGGTGGCGATGCGTTGGACAACATGATGAATCTCACCAATGCCTTCGGCACCGCGCCGGGGCGCGCTCTCGGCGGCCCCGTCTCATCGGGCGGACTCTACGAAGTCAACGAGAGCGGCCAGCCCGAGTTGCTGGCGTCGGGCGGCAAGCAGTATTTGATGATGGGCAGCCAAGGCGGCACCGTCACGCCGCAAGCAGCCTCGGCCGCACGCGGGGACACCTACGTCACCGTACAGGTCACGCCGCCCGCTGGCTCGTCCCGAGAAACCGCGCAGCAATGGGGCGCCACGGCCGGCCGCCAACTGCAGCATGCCTTGCGAAGGAATGGCTGATGGCCATCACCGTAT
The DNA here is from genome assembly GCF_900111995.1 of Collimonas sp. OK607. Classification (GTDB taxonomy): domain Bacteria; phylum Pseudomonadota; class Gammaproteobacteria; order Burkholderiales; family Burkholderiaceae_D; genus Collimonas. Next base: position 41,767 of record NZ_FOKF01000013.1, on the reverse strand, counting down.
TTGGCGACGTGATCCTGTCCAGCAGCGTGCTGGCGGCCGGCGTGAAGGGTAAAAACCTGCGCCTCAATGCTCGCGTGCCCACCGATAACGGCTACGAGTCCATCAACATCATCTGGACCCAGACGCTGCGCCAGTACACGCTGGGCCTGGTGCCATTGTGCCTGGAGCAGTGGCAGGCCATTGAGACGCTGCACGAAATCACCGAGGGTGGCGCCTACGGCCTGCTGTTGCAAGATCCCAAGGACAGCACCGTCAGCGACGGCGTCATGACGCTCGTGAGCGCTGGCGTTTATCAACTCCACAAGCGCTATCTGCACGCCGCATCGGCACGGTTCAAGACCCGCAAGATCACCCGGCCCCAAGCCGCTGGCTTTGTGCCCACGGTGGCCAGCATGCCATTGGCACCAACCAGCTACACGCTGGATGTGACCACCGGCCGCATCGCCATCCCGTCCGCACCTGCGGTCGGCACCCTGGCCTGGAGCGGGCCGTTTTACGTGCCGGTGCATTTCATCGACGACGTGATTGATTGGGACCTGGTGATGTCAGGTCCGGCCGAGCAGCGCCTGGTGGCCGGTCCTTCCGTAGTACTGCAGGAGATTCGGGAATGAAAACGATGTCTGCCGCCCTCAAGGCACACTACGCGCTGGGCACCACCACGCTGACGACCTGCTGGAAAGCCACGCTGACCAATGGCACGGTGGTGGCCGCTACCTCGCTGGACCAGGACATCGTTTTTGGCGGCGTCACCTATCTGGCAACATCTAGCTATTCCCCCACCAACATCGACAGCACGGCCGAGCTAAACCCCGACAACTTGGAGGTGACCGGCTTTCTGGCCTCCCCCGCCATCACCGATGCCGATGTGCAGTCCGGTCGTTGGGACTATGCCGCCATCGAGCTGTTCGAGGTCAATTACGCCGACCTGAGCATGGGCAAGAACGTGCTGCGCTCCGGCACACTGGGCGAGGTAAGGGCCGGCCGCGCCACCTTCAATGCGGAGCTGCGCGGACTGACGCAGGCTTACTCCCGCACCATCGTTCGGCTGACCACCAAGGACTGCACGGCTGACCTGGGCGACGAGCGATGCAAAAAATCGCTGGCCGCGTTCACGGTAGTCGGTGCCGTGGGCAGCGTGAGCGGTAATCGTGTCATTAACGATGCGGCACGCACAGAGGCCACCGGCTGGTTCACAGCCGGCAAGCTGACATTTACCAGCGGCATGAACACCGGTCTGGCCATGGAAGTGAAAAACAGCGTCGCCGGACAGCTAGAGCTGCACGAAGTGATGCCTTTCCCCATTGCGGTGGGCGACACCTACAGCGTCTATGCCGGGTGCACGAAGCGGTTTGCCGAGGACTGCATCGCCAAGTTTGCCAACGGCGTCAATTTTCGTGGTTTTCCACACTTGCCTGGCAGCAGCATTTACAAGGTCGGCGGCGTGGCATGAGGCGCGAAGAGATCGTGGCCATTGCCCGCGAAACGCTGGGCACACCTTATCAGCACCAGCAACGCATCAATGGCCTGGCGCTCGACTGCGCTGGGGTGCCGGTGTTTGTGGCACAGCGTCTGGGCATCTCCATTGAGGACGTGGTGAACTACGGCCGACTTCCCGTTCCCGCTGAAATGCGCGCCGCGCTCGACAAAAACCTGGTACGTGTGGCAAAGGCCGCCATGCAACCTGGCGATGTAGCGTGGATTCGGTTTGAGCACGCGCCGCAGCACTTTGCCATCGTCGGCGATTATCCCTACGGTGGCTTTTCGCTGATCCATGCCTATAACGGCTCGGGCCTAAACTGTGTGGTGGAGCACCGGCTGGACGCGTCGTGGATGGCACGCATCGTAGGCGTCTGGCGCTTCCCGGAAGCTGGTCCATGAGCGGCGCACTGATTGGCGGCGTCATCGGGGCCGCCATTGGCTTCATGGCCGGCTCGCCCCAGCTGGGATGGATGATTGGATCCATGGTGGGCGGTACGCTGATGCCTGGCTCCCTACCGGACCAGCAAGGGCCACGCCTGAGCGATCTGCACCCTCAGGCGTCTGAGTACGGCAGGCCCATTCCACTAGTCTATGGCACCGTGGGCATAGGCGGCAACGTCATCTGGGCCAGCGACCTGATCGAGGTTGCGACGACCACCGAACAAGGCGGCAAAGGCGGGCCGTCGCAGAGCACGACGACCTACGCGTATTACGCCAATTTCGCCATTGCCATTTGCGAAGGCGAGCGTGACGTCGGGCGGCTGTGGGCCGGGCCCGAAAAGCGACTGATCTACGATGGCGTGACTCTGGAAGGTAGCGGCTCGGTTCGCATTTACACCGGTGCAGAAGATCAGTTGCCCGACCCGTTGATCGAGAGTTTTTTGGGCATCGGTCATGTTCCGGCTTACAGGGGCATTACCTACGTGGTTTTCGACCATTTCCCACTAGAAAAGGACGGCAACCGCATCCCCTTCATTACGGCAGAAGTCGGTACCACCTCGGGAACCGTTGATCGCGCGCCGGTCTATCTCGGCGAGTCCGCCCTGATTGAGTCCTACACCCCTGGACTGGCTGCTGTTGACCCAAAAACCGGCTTGATCTGGTCAATGCAACATGCCTTCCTGGCTGCCGTGGTGGAAGTGCGCATCAACAGCGATGTGACAAAGACGCAAGTTAAATCATTTTCCATTCCCACGCTAGCCCATCCCTATTCCAATGCGACCATCACCTATGTGCCAGGAACGTCGGTGACCAACTGGCCGGCCATCATGGTCGCCACTGGCTATGGCGCTCCCGTCAACCTGATGGTCATTACAGGCGCGAGCTTCGGGTCGTTCACGGACAGCTTTCTGTTGTTCGATGCCGATGCACAGGTTTATATGGGTCAAATCGAGGGGACATACCATGGCACTGGCGACCTCAATGCCAGCGCGTATGACCCGCTGAATAATGTGTTGCTTGGCTTTAGGTCCAACGCATGGATGGTCATAGACCCGCTCTCGGCACCCCCCTTGTCGAGCGACATTCATCTCGGGGTATCGCTTGGGACCGTCTGGGTCGATGAGGTGTTGATCACGCGTCACCACATTGCGGCCCTGGTCTATGGCAGCTATACCAAATGCGTGCTGCACCGATTGAGCGACTACGGCTTTTATGCGCAGGTAGACATTCCGTACGTGGGCGGCGAGAACGGCCAGGGATTCTATGACCCAGATCGTGATCGGATCGTCATTGTGCATGGCGCTGGTGCCTTCACGATCTCCGTGACGGTCGTCGACATCGCCACGGCCAGTGCATCGGAGCATACCTTTTCGCCATCGGCTGATGCGGACACGTCGCCCTCCCCCGCCTATGGCGTGAAGACCGGCATCTACGCAGGCGGGAAATATGTGTTCGGCGCGAATGGCGGCGGCGGTGCTTCCCTCGGCACAACGCTATATGCAGTGAATCCAGACTCATTTGTCACGGAACACACATTCACCTATGAACCCTACGCCGCCTTCCAGCTGACATCGCCCTTGCTGGTACCTGTCGGCAATAAACCGTATTTGTTCAGTTTCGATGCCAAGCATGTCAAAAGGCTGTATTTCAAGCCTTCAAGTATGGGTGGCACGATCTTGGCGAACGTAGTGGCCGATCTGTCCGATAAAGCGGGATTGAACAGCAGTCAATATGACGTCACATCCTTGACCGACATGGTCGATGGTTATGCGATTGCCCGGCAGACCACAGTGCGCGCTGCCATTGATGCATTACGGCCGGCCTATTATTTCGACGGTGTGGAGTCCTCTGGTCTGGTCAAGTACGTTAAGCGCGGCGGCACTCTCGCAGCAGTGATTCCTGATGACGATTTGGCGGCGCATGAGGCCGGGCAGACTGCATCGGACGCGCTGCTCACCACGCGCCAGATGGAAGTCGAGTTGCCGCGTATCCTGAACGTGAATTACCTGCTGGCTGCGACCGACTATTCCAGCGCCACCAAGCTGTCAAAGCGACTGATCGGCGCTAGTGGCACTGAGCAGACCATGGAGTTACCAATGGTCCTGAGCGACACCAAGGCGCAGCAGATTGCCGATGTGAATTTGCATGTCGCATGGGTGCATCGCCTGACCTACAGTTTCAGCCTGCCGAAAAAATATGCTTTCCTCGAACCGACCGATATCGTGGGAGTGAAGGGCCGCACCATGCTCATGAGCAAAATTTCAGCATCTCCCAAGGGCGTGTTCAAGTGTGAGGCAGTGGCAGACGACGCCAATTACTACGTGCCGAACGTGGTGATGACGGAAACACCCGACAGTGGAAAAATCGTGTTCGTTCCTGGGGACACCAGACTGGAGCTGCTATGAACATCAATATGCTGCGGGACATCGACAATGATGCCGGCTTTTATGCCACGGCTTGCGGGGTCAAAAAGGGATGGGCGGGGGCAGCGCTGTTCCGCTCAGATGACGCGGGCGCGACCTACAACATGATAGCGTCGCTCACTGGCAATGCGACTCTGGGCACGGTGGCGAGGGCGCTTGGCGACTTCCATGGCGGTAACATCCCGGACGAACTCAACACGATCACTGTCTCATTGGTCCACGGCACGCTATCGTCAGTCCCCTACTCCAGCTTCATCGGCGGTGCGCAGGTGGCAGTGGTCGGCGCGGAGATCATTTATTTTCGTGACGCCACGCTCAATGGTGACGGCAGCTACACGCTCCAGGGCTTGTTGCGCGGACGGCGCGGCTCCGAATACGCCATGGGTACGCATGGGGCAGCAGAGCGATTCGTGCTGCTCAATCCTGCCACGGTGACGCGCATAGTGGCCAGCACAGCCGACATCGGCGTAGCACGCTTGTACAAGGCAGTAACGTTTGGCTCCACCTTGGCAGCCACACTTGAACATAACTTCACCAATGCCGGGGCGGGCTTAAAGCCTTATGCCTGCGTCCTGGTGGGCGGAGGGCGCAACGCGGCGGGCGATGTCACCCTTTCCTGGGTGCGGCGCGGACGCCTGTCTGGAGAATGGCGCGATGCAGTGGACGTGCCGCTGGGAGAGAACAGCGAAGTCTACGACATGGAGATTTGGGATAGTGCACGCACCACGCTCAAACGCACGTTCAGCAGTCTGAGCAGCACGAGCACGACCTACGCCGCTGCGCAACAGATCGCCGACTTTGGCAGTGCGCAGGCGACGCTATATTTTTCAGTCTACCAATTGAGCGCCGTGGTCGGCCGGGGTTACGAAGCGCGCGCCACCATTTGACAACAGGGACACCATGAGTCACTCCACCACCCTCCTGGATTTGCTGTCCAGCAGCCAGGCCCAAAAAGAGGTCACGGCCAACAGCCTGCTCGACGCGGCCAGCCCGGCCATGCTGTTTGGGCGTCGCGCCCCCACCACCGCTGCACTGACCTGGGGTTACTACGGCGGCACCGTGCTGGTCAGCGGCTTGCCGACGCAAATCGGCAATGGCACCGTGGCCCTGACCGCCAGTGCCACCAACTATGTCGAGGCCACCAGCTCGGGCGTGGTCAGCGCCAACACTGCCGGCTTCACCGTCGGACGTACAGCACTGTACACCGTGATCACCGGCGCCGCGACCGTGAACAGTTACACCGACCAGCGCACCGTCGGCGGTGGCAGCATCGGCACACCTGCCAAGCGCATCGCCGCGCCGACGTGGTCCGCTACCATAACGCTCGATTGGTCCAGCTATGACGTGTACCGCATCACGCTTAGCGGTGCCACCACCTTCACGTTCACGGGTGCCACCGACGGGCAAAACTGTATGCTTGAACTGCTGCAGGACGGCGCCGGCAGCCGCCTCGTTACCTGGCCTGCCACGACGCGTTTTTCTGCCGATCTGCCCGCACCAACGCTCACGACCATCGCCTCCAAGATGGACCGCATCGGGTTTCAGGCCAATGCCGGCCTGAACAAGTACGATTGCGTGGCAGTGGTCAAGGGATACTGAGCATGGCAGCGACTTCCAAGCTGACGGCCTACGTCATTACCGGCGGCATCCCGAATGGCGCAACGATTTCAAAATTGACAGCGTATGCCATCAAAGGCGGTGCGCCCAACGGGGCGACGGTTTCAAAACTCGCAACCTACGCGATCACAGGCGGCACGCCCAATGGCGCAACGGTTTCCAAGCTGACGGCCTACGCCATTATCCATACTGCCATTGGCCCAATCTCGGCAGCCAGCAGCAACTTCCTAATGTTTTAAAAAGAGGAACACATGACCATCTTATTTGCCGGCGGCGAGGACGCCGACTTCAATCGCCTGGGCGGAGTGAGCGTCGATACGGTCACAAGTGCCGCACGCCGACCAGCCAATGCGCGTTGCTCTCTCAAGGTGGCGTCGTCTGCTAGAGGAGACGGATGGCAAGCAGTTCTGTCTGTGCCATCCTCTTCGTTCTGGTTGACCGCACAAGGGTACATCCTTGACACGCTCAATACGGTTTCTGCATCCGCGTCGCAGTTGATGGCATTCCAGGATTCGGCGGGGGTTCGGCGACTGGCTCTGGTTCCGCAGCTCAATTCCTATTCAACGTTAGGGTCACTTCACTGGCAGCTGGTCAAGCTAAATGCCGCCGGAACGCAGACGATATTGGCCACGTCCAGCAGTGGCATTACTGGCAATGTGTTGAGCAAGTTTGACGTGTTTATCAATTATGCGGTGGCCGGGCAGGTACAAGTGTATTCGGGTGGCACCAAGATCATCGACTACAGCGGTGATGTGACGACCGACAGCGCCACCGCGCTGGCGAGCGTGGTACTTGGCGAACCATTGGCGGAAGATAGCGGAAACAGCATCTACGGCATTACCTCGACCTATTGGTCAGAAGTCATTGCCGCCACTACGGACACGCGCGCCATGTCGCTGGCGACCCTACCGCCCGCTGCCGCAGGCAACGCCTTCGCATGGACGGGGGCTGCGACCGATATCAGCGAAATCACTTTGGATGACACCACACAGATCATCAGCCTGACGGCAGGACAAATTGCCGAGACCACCGTCACATCCACATCCCTCGCAGGCACGCCAGGTATTGTGGCACTGGTGCTCAACGCCCGTGCCCAAAAAGGCGGGACCGGACCACAGAACGTTGACCTCATGGTGCGAACCGGGGGCACCGATTATGCGTCAGCGGACATTGCCTTGCCGGTTTCGCTTAGCCGCATCAGCAACGTATGGAGTACCAATCCTGCAACCGGCAGCGCCTGGACCGCCAGCGACCTGACAGCAGCCGGCTTCAATGTCGGCATCAAGTCGGTTACGTGACATTGCCATGTCCCGCCTTGGTGCGAACCAGACGGGTATCTGTCTGAAGCTGGAGCTAATCGAAATTTGATCAGCCGCCGCTGCCCAACTAATCAACCTGAAACCCGCCCTGATGTTTGCGCATCGGGCGGGTTTCGCATTTCTGGAGCTTGCCCATGACTGACTCTGACAAACCCGCCCTGGCCGAAAACATGCTTCTCGTGCGCCGCGAAGACTTCGACGAATTATTGAGCCGGGCCGCCGAACGCGGCGCCGAGCGCGTACTGGCCCATCTTGGCCTCGAAAACGGCCGCGCGGCCCGCGACATCGGAGAGCTGCGCTCGCTCCTCGAAGCTTGGCGCGACGCACGCCGCACGGCGTGGCAGACCACGGTCAAAGTCATCACCACCGGGATTTTGGCTGCGCTTCTGGTTGGTGCGGCCATCAAGCTCAAGCTGATGGGAGGCCCGCAATGATCGAGACCCTGCTTGGCGGCCTGCTCGGAGGCGCCTTCCGCCTGGCGCCTGAACTTCTCAAGTGGCTCGACCGCAAAGGTGAGCGCGGCCACGAACTGGCGATGCAAGATAAGGCGCTGGAATTTGAAAAACTGCGTGGCGCGCAGCGGATGGACGAAATCGGTGCCAGTGCCGAGGCCGCTTGGAACACTGGAGCCATCGAAACCCTGCGCGATGCGGTGCGCACACAAGGCGAGAAAACCGGCGTGCGCTGGGCCGATGCGCTATCGTCCAGTGTGCGCCCCGTAATCACCTACTGGTTCATGGCGCTGTACTGCGCTGCCAAGACCGTGGCGTTCGCTGCGGCTGTCACTGCTGGTGCTGGTTGGGGAACTGCCATCCTGCACGCCTGGACTGATGCCGATCAAGCGCTGTGGGCCGGGGTGCTGAATTTCTGGTTCTTGGGCCGTGTGTTTGATCGAGTGCGGTCGTGATGGCGCCAAAAACGGCCATCGAACTGGCCAAGCGCTTCGAGGGCTTTGAAAGGCGTGTGAAGCGCGGAACGGAGATTGCCGCCGTCCCGTACGTGTGTCCCGCAGGATTCTGGACGATTGGCTACGGCCACCTTTGTGTACACGATCACCCGCCAATCACTCAGGACGAGGCCGAAGCCTATCTGGCACAAGATCTCGTGAAAGCGTTGAACTCCACGCTGCGTTACTGCCCGGTGCTGGCCACCGAGCCGGAGGGGCGGCTCGCGGCCATCGTGGATTTCACGTTCAACCTCGGGACGGGGCGTCTGCAGACGTCGACGCTGCGACGGCGGATCAACCAGCGGGACTGGAGTGCCGCCGGGCAGGAACTGCACCGGTGGGTCTATGGCGGTGGAAAAATCTTACCGGGACTGGTGACTCGGCGACAGGCAGAAGTCGTTCTGCTGCGGTAAGCCTGCACCGAAATACACCGTGCTGGCACACTGGAACGTGATGCGATGTTTTGTTGTCAACAAGACGACGGAAATGACAAACCCTTGATGATATCAGGGCTCGTCAGCAACGCGAACCTCCGTTAAAATGGCGGGATAGAGAGGCTACTCAATGAATGTTTTCACCATAGGCTACGAAGGACTTGATATTGACGCGTTTATGTCGCTGCTCGCCGAGCACGGCATTGACACGATTGTCGACGTCCGCGAGCTACCGCTGTCTCGCAAAGTCGGCTTCTCGAAGAAGGCGCTCGCGAATGTACTGAACCTCTCAGGGCGCGAGTACGTCCATATGGTTGATCTGGGTTGTCCAAAACTAGTTCGTAATCGCTACCGCGAGGATGGGAACTGGAAGCGTTACACTGAAGGGTTCATGAAATACCTCAAGACGCAAGACGATGCCATCGCAGAGCTCTCAGCATTGGCTGCGTCGGCGAACTGTGCACTTCTTTGCTACGAGGCTGACTCGAACTTTTGCCATCGCTCGATGGTGGCCAATGCAGTCAAGGAATACTGCGGTGCGCGTGTCATGCACATCAAGGCTTCAGCTAAAAAAGCGAGCTCTGTAGCGTCACCTCAACTGGCTTTCGCCTAGGTGGGTAAATCAGGCTAATGATCAGCCACTGATCTTGGAACCGGTGCTGATTGCCCATCAGGAACATCAAGTCTTTTCCTGTTAAATCCTCTTCGAGTTTGGCTCGGAAAGGCTTTTCCCATTCAATGCCATGACTCTGGCGGCAATGCCAGAACAGCACACCCGCTTCCCAATCGACGATTTTGTGCTTGAACACCTTGTCGCCCTCCGGCGTTTCACAGGTGTATCGGTAGTAGAAATCGAATGGCACCTTCCGAAGCGTCTGGGCCATTTTCTTGACCTCGGTGTCGCTGAAAAGCTGCCCCTGCATCTCGTAGCGCAGTAACTTCTCGCGCTCCTCGTCCGTCCATTCAGCGGCCCTTGCCTCAACGACTTCCAGCGTCAACACCTGCTTTGGTCGCATCAGCGCCAACGACAGCCCCGTTTCGGTTCGGGTAGCTTCGAGATCATCGAAACTCGTGAACGTTGGTAGCTTTTCGATCCACGGCCACCGGGCATCCCATTGCTTTTTCGTATCGATCACATCACGGCAGGTGATCGTGTCGACGTAGAGCTTGTGGCTTTCAGTCCGATGATCTTTGTTAGCCTTCTCGACGCGCACTTCGACCCATTGCCATTTCTTGAATTTCTGGCCTTCCTCAATTAAGCGGAATGGCACAGGATACAAGCGGCGCATCGCACCGTGCTCGTTGATACCAGCGACGCACGACGTTTCAACGTGCTGTGCGCTGGGCGACGGGTACGTCTTAGCCAGAATCAAGATGCGTTCGATTTGCGATGCCATCGGTTTTCCTTCCTTCGGTCGTTGCAGACGAGGGGGCTCTACCCCTCGCTGTTGTTCACCAGAACAGCACCCTTTTATAAAAACTCCGCCATTAGTCGCAGAACACGCTTAAATTCGTCGTCCGCACCACCACCACCTTGCCGAGTGCCGCCCAAAGTAGCAGTCGTGTTGCGTTGAAACGTGTCATAGCTGTATCCGTAAGCAGCACGACCAAATGTCCCCGCTTGCGCAGCAATCCACGTTGTCAAGTCGGTTTGCACTCGGCGATTACCCGCCACGTCGAATGGTAAAGTGGGATCTGCATTTCGTATCGTAGCAATGTGCTCAGGAAAGGCCTCAAGAAACTCTTGGCAAACGCCAATCGCTTGAGTTACATGCCCACGGGTACCGTCAGACTGACCAATACCTTTCTGAAGAATCCCCCAACAAAGGTGACTGAACTGTCCATATTCTTTCACCTCAGCCAAGCATTTTTTGTAGAACCATTCTTTAGATTTAAGGGCCATGGATTTTTCCTTTAGTGAAGAAGAAAGCCCGCATCGCGAAGACGTGGGCTTGCCAATAACTCCGAAAGCGGAGAGAAACTATATGAGCATCGATTAGATCGGTAACACCTCTACATACCCAATTAGGTCTGCCGAGTAACTTCCACCCCCATTCGCAGCCCCTTTGTGCTTGATTTCTCGTTGCAGCGTCGGTTCTACGATCCGGGAAAAAATGTCAAGCCGTTGCTCCGGCGAAAACTTCGGTGTGGTGGTTGGTCCCTGCAAGTAGTGTTCGCATTGGCGCTCCACCGACGGCACTCGAGTGCCATCCACTTTGGCCGCAATCGGCTGCACCACTACACGGCGCTCGCCGTTTCCGGCAGATGTCTCTACCAGCCAAAACGACAATAGCACTGGCGCTTCAACATCGGCTGCAACCGCGATACCGAGCTCTTCCGGTGGCACACTGCGCCAGCGGCCAAGCTCTTCCTGCACCAACGGATGATCCAGACCCATCAACTCCACGTCGTCGCGGCTTGTGGCTGTGTCGCGACTCAACGTGAAACGTGCGCGGCGGGCACCATCAACTGTTACGAGGTCATAGGTTTCATCATCCACTTTGACCATCCGCTGCTGCCTATCTGCCACCGCCGCAGAAATGAAGCGGACCAGTCGATCCAATCCCGAGGACACGTCGGAAAATGGTTTGTAGTCGTCGAGACTAAAGCCATTGAGATCTTGGAACAGGTCGAATACCACCTGTCGCGCTTCGCGCGAATTTGACAAAGCTGCCTCAAGCTCCACCTGCGTGCGTTTCAGCTCGGGGTCAGACAACGCTTCCTGGTACAGCCGGTCATAGTTGAGTCGCTCTGACAACTGACCAAGAATCTGAGCGCGCAGGTCTTCTGCCACATTGCCTTGGTCGTCGACCTTGCCCACCGTTCGTGCGATCTCGGTCAGCTTTTCATCGAGCAACAAGAAGATGCGGCCCTCGATGGTGTCCGACAAGACGAGGTTGTAGACCTGCGCTGTGTGGTTTTGCCCGTAGCGGTGGATGCGCCCGATGCGCTGTTCCACATCCATCGGGTTCCACGGCAGATCAAAATTGAACAGGATGCGAGCGAACTGCAGATTGATACCTTCCCGGCCGGCTGCGGTACAGACGAGCACACGTGGGCCATCCTTCAGACGGAAGCGACGTTCTGCCGCAACTTTGGCTCCGTGGTCGCCGCCACGCAATACCGCCACACCCTGCCCAGGAAAAGTCTGTTCGATTTCACGGGCGATCAAATCCACCGTGCCAAGGTAGGTGGCGAACACCACGATTTTCTCGTTTGGGTTTTGTCGCCACAGCGTCCCCAGCCCATCGAGCAGCTTCTGTGCCTTGGTTTCGCGTTGCTGCGGAAACACCGCCAACAATTCACCGATGCGCAAGCGCTCCTCCGGCAAATGAAGCTCAACCACGGCCGATGCAGCTTCCTCGCCATGGCTTGCAGAATACTCGCTGCCATAGGGGTCGGAGGCCATCTCCAGTGCTTCCTCGTCTAGCTTCTTCACCAACCGGTACTTGAGATCAGCCAACACGCGGTCGACCTCGCTGCGACCGATACTGTCGCGTGAAAGGTTGAATTCTTGGTGGATCAGCTCGCGCGCTTCATCCGTCAGCCGCTCACGACCCTCGATGTCGAGATCTTTGTCGCGCAGAAACGCTTCGTGCAGCGTCAGCATCAGCAGGCGCCTCTTGAGCGTGCGCCGAACGGCGGCAAAGCTTGATGCGGCAATTTTTTGGAAGATGGCCATCAGGAAACCAAGGGCTTGGCCTTTGCCTCCCTGACGGCGCGCGAGATTGAATCCGTCTTCCAGATACTCGCGCAGCTTCTCGTAGAAGCGACGCTCCTCCTCGCCCATCACGAACGATTCAGTGTGCACCCAGCGACGGGCAAACAGCGGAGATCCATCCGGCTGACAAGCGTCTGCCTTGGTACGCCGGTACATCACCGTGTTCAAACGGTGACGGTTCTCCAGCATCTCCTCAGGACTACTAAATAGCGTGGGGTTCAACAACTGCACCAACATCCAAAACTGAAAATGGTTGCCTTGGTGCGGCGTGGCCGAGAGCAACAACAGATCGCGCGAATGATCTTTCAGTGCCTCGGCCAGTTTGTAATTCTCGGTTTTCCTGATCTTGCCGCCGGTGCGATAGGCGGTGAGGTGGTGCGCTTCGTCGAACACCACCAGGTCCCAGCGCGGTGCATCCAGCAGGCGTTTGATACGCGCCGGGCGCTTGAGGGTGTCGATGCTCGTGATAAGTCGGTCGTGTTTGGCGAAAGCATTGGTCTTGCGATCGGTGATGTCGCCCTCGGAACCGAATACCTCGAAGTCGAGGTTGAAAACCTCGTTTAACTCACGATGCCAGTTGTTCACCAGACCAGCAGGCACCACCATCAGTGCCCGTGTGAGTTCACCCCGGCTCGCCAGTTCGCGCAGGATGAGCGCAGTCTCGATAGTCTTGCCAAGCCCCACTTCATCCGCGATCAGGTAGCGGCGAGGTGATGCGGTCGCGATCCGGTGGGTCAACACCACCTGGTGTGGCAATAGATCGATCTTGGCAGACGTAAGCGCCGAGGCACTCTCCATTACCGGCAGCGCGTGAGCCTCATAGGACAACCAAGCCTTTCGCGCCCGATCCACGCCACCGTCGACCGCATGCAGAATGCGCTCGGTGCGCGAACGTTCCAGGCGGATCGACGCGAGCGGAACTCGACGCTCACCGACACCAAAGAAAGCGCGAAGGTAGCCGTCGTGCTCGCCATCAAGAACGACACCCTGACCAAACTCCGTATGGGTGATCCGTTCTCCTGGGGTAAATTGAGGTTGATCCGTCATCGAAGCCTCAGGTGATCCGTAGGTGAAAAAGTCCAGCGGCCTTTGCCCCTTCGCGGAGTATGATTTCCTGCGGATATTCGTGCGCTTCGCCCCACAAAACTCGACCAAAATCGATGTTTTCGTTGGCATTTGGGTGAGCACAGCGCCAGCTCACGGCGTCTGTAGCAGAGTTAGAGGCAATCCGGCCAGCACCAGATGGCAACCAAAACACCAGAGCCGCTTGCCCGTCGTAAAATTCTTGGAAGGACAGGATGGCGTCCTTCATCTCCGCGCCCAGCCAATTTTCTGCATCGGCAGGTGAAAGCAAATCCAAGCAGCCATCCAGGCCCGCCACCACAAGAGTATTGTTGTTATTGCTGGGCAGATCTTCGAGCCAATGTCCGGTTGCCTGAACGAATTGGCGCAAGCTCCACGCCTCGCTGGCCTTGCACACTTGGGCCAGAGCCTCGGCATCCCACAACCAGCTCGTACCGCGTCGTTGCCATACGGTGTCTCGTAACTGTTTCATAGCTCATACTCCTCAAACAGCGATCCCTGCAGTGATTTGGGAGCCTGTGTTGCGGCCCAGCTATTGAAAATCGACACCGCGCGAGACGCAGCATTTCGGGTCGATGAATTGGCACCGCGTTTGGATAGCCATTCAAGCAGCGGTTTCAATGCCACATGCGGCTTGAAGTTATCGTTCTTCAAAGTGTCTGCCGCATTGATGCCGCTGCCGTCAAAGCACGCTCCTATCAGTACGATTGCCTGATCCAGATCGGCTGTGAGTTTGCGTTTGTGCTTGCCTTGCCAATCGCGCGCAAAGTCGAGGGGATCGACTAGAGTGAACACCTTATTTTTTTCGCTGCACCAGCCGCGTTGTTCGAATTCGTCCGGCGCGCTGCCAGAACCCTTCATAAATTTCTGCATCTGGTCGCGAGCAACCTCGGTCTTGCCGTCAAAAATGCGCAGGAACTGGCGCGAGACCGGCTCCGCATTCACCGGTGGAGGTTCCTGTCCACCTTTGCTGTCCTCATCGATCAGCTGGTTGATACCGACCAGCGCTTCCTTCACCGTGATCGCACGTCCCTCGTCAACGTAGACCTTGCCATAGTGGCGTGAAAAATATTCGAGCGCTTTGCCACGCCGGATTACCTGGATGTCCGCGGCGGGCAGGCCTTCCTTGGCGTGGTTCTCCAGCATCGCTTGCAACTGGCGCACGTCGGCCAGTACCTCACGACGCATGCGGCCCCAGCTGACCGCCTTTGGCTCTTCGGTACGCTTGCGGCAGACGTGGATGATGTCGTATTCAATGGTCTTAGAGCCGAATTCGCCTTCGCCCTTGGTCTCATCCGAGCGAATAGGATAAGTCGCCTCTAGGTAGTAACCGGCATCGAACAACGACTCCAGCACTGCTACCCAAGGCTCGTCCTCGCTGTGATGGAAGGTAAAGGCAAGGATACCACCCGGTTTCAAAATACGGTGCGCTTCTCGCCAGCATTGCGTGAGCAACCGTTGATAAAAACCATCAGCGTCTTCAGGTTCGCGCGCCCGATTGGCCACAACCTCCATCGCTTTCGGCGTGAACTCCGCGCCAAAGACATCGGGGTATTTCGATTTCAGGACAAGGCGAAGCCAAACATAAAAGAAATCAGATAGCTCTGAATAGTGCAGCAGTCCGCCAAAGGGTGGATCAGTTATCACAAGATCAAGCGAGCCGTCCTTCAACTGGGCAAGCTCGGTTGATGACCCTTGGAAAATCGTTGCAGGAACAAGCGGATCACCAGGTAGAACCTTTTCGCTCTTGCCCGTGCATTCAGCACCAAGTAATGGATTCAATCGCCGCAATGCCTCGACGCTGACTGTATCCCAAGGATTTTTAGCCCAATCGCGCCCTTCGATAATCCCTTCAACGCAAGACGCCCAGTTACCCCTCCCGAGATTTGCGAATACGCAGTTTTCAACTACTGTCGATTTCGGATGGTAATTATTGTTCGCAAACATTGGCTCAAGCTTGTCGGCCTTGACATTCCAGAGCGTGAAAAGACTTTGATTTCTGAGATATTGCTGGAATGCACCAAGAACGTACTCGCGTGACTCCCATGAGTATCCGTCCAGCGTGACGATAGCTTTGAGGAGTTGCGCATGGACTAGTAGCTGGCGGGGGCTGAACATCGTCCACCAGTGCGTGAATCCGTGATTCGGCACACCGCCTTGGAGATGATGGGTCATGAACCCATATGGCAGTTCGCTTTTGGGCCAATACGGGGAGAGATCTGCGTCCTTACGCGCATCCCATTCATTCTGGGCGGCGTCATACTGCGCAGCGATTTTTTCGTCAAAGGCCGCGAAGAAGCGCCCGTTATAAGCATCGCCTTTGTCAGCAGCCTTTGGTGCGTAGCCCTGAATGGCATATCCGGCCGTTGGACCTGTCTTACCCGATGCCTTCACTGTGTCCAAAACATCTTGCACCGTTCCGCACGCGCCGCACGCGTAGTTCGATTTCTTTGGAACTGTCCCGCCTTCCTTGCCGGTCCTAAAAGTGGTCTTCGTCTCCCGGCACGTCACTTCATCTGGCAATACACCTCTAACTTCCAGAAGGCGAATTTTCTTGGCACGTTCTTGATTCCAGCGAGCAGTTGATATTGCATCGTCTTGCGCCGATCCGCCAAACGGCTGACCGTTGGCGTCCTGCTTTGGGCTGCCTGAAAGCCACTGCGGATGCACCAGCAGCGACAGTTCAACTTTCTTATTCTTTCCCTTCCCCAATTTGACCATTGCTGCATGGCTACAGTGGGGGCAAACAACTCCGCGTTTCGGATCGATCACTGAATATGGGTACTCATCCGGTGCTACATAGAGCGGCACATCGGGAGCCATGCGAGCTGGGACGTCTTCGACGTGGAAATCCTTACCGCATTTACTGCATGTGTGCTCCCAATGCTTGACGGTCAAAGTCTTCACGGCAATCACCGGGCTGGTCATAATCGGCGTGCGGTGGCCACAACCCGTGACCTGACATGGGCCGTGCTTGACCCAGAAGGTGTAAATGATTTCAGGGCCTTCGTAGCTGTATTCGCGGCGTTGTTCAATTGTCAGACTTAGGGGATCAAAGTCTGACTCCATCACATGCTTGGTTGGCACGTGGGTCCATTTTCCTTTCTCGCCATTTGGGCCGTCGCAGTAGTAGTACGGCATGATCTGCGGCTTGACCTCGGCCTCGATGGCGGCAAGCAGGCGCTTCACTTCATCGAGATCGACGTTGGCGAGTTCCTGCTTGACGACGAACCACGCGACAGGGTTCAGGTCGTTTCCGTACATCTGCATACCTAGACGCGAGCCCTCGACCAAAGTAGTGCCGCCACCCATGAAAATATCAGCCACCTTTAGGTGCTTAAATGCGCCTTTTTTCTGGTGGTTGGCGTAGTAGTTGTCCCACACCAACTTGGCTGCGTGCGATTTGTCTTCGGGAGCCTTCGTAGCCGCTGCGATCAACATCGAGCGGAATACGCTCGAACGTCGCCGAGCCCACCACTTCGACATTTGGTAGATCGGCTTACCGGCGTTCCCTTCGATGATGGCCACTTGATTGACGGGCAAGATCGGAAAATCGACCTCTAGGCATGTCTTGGGGCGGTTCGAGTCATTGAAGTCGACAGTGTCCATCGCGACGGCCTTGCCTGCGCCTACCACTTTGGCGACTTCTTGCGCCAATTGTTCTTTTTTAGTTGCCATGCAGCGCGTTCCTTATTTCGTGATTTCGACGAACGGCGACAACACCTCGAGCAGCGAGAGGCCGCCATGCGTCATCGTTGGGTACCCGCCTTGGCTCTTCCACTTCCAGCGGCCAACGGCCAGAAGGTGAGCACCGTGAGGGCTATTAATTTGCATCGCGACGGGTGGCACGAAAGGGCCGGTCTCACCAGCGCCAGCCTTGCTGCGCCCACTGGCGAAGGTCTTCTTTAGAAACTGACTGACCTCGCCATCGGCATCGGGGAAGTAGCCTGTGGCGGCGTAACCATGGTCGGACGTGATTACCAGCCGACGTCCTGTCGCCAAGCGTTCGACGAAGGTCCAGAAATCGTCGCTACCCAATTGCTCGGTCGCGTCTCGTGTCAGGGTGTCGAGGCCTTGGCCTGCGCCAGCGCCGTCGTGTACCTTGCTGTCCGGCCAGTGGTGCCAGAACACCCAGTTGGGCGCGGCATCGATCAGACCTGCGCAATCCTTCCACGCCATGTCGACGCACTCGGTGTGTGCCGGTTGGAGGCTATGGGCCAGACCGCCGCCGTTGTTTTGAAGCTGACTGCGGCTGCCGAAGCCCAGCGCGCGGGCAAACTCGTTTGTCTCACCCGGCAATTCGGACGCGTTAGCGGTGACCTCGTGCAGGGTAAAGCCACGTTCCTTCGCGCCTTGTAGAAGCCAAGGTAGTTCGCGTAGCGAGAGGCCGTCGAGGATCAGCACTGCTTTGGCGCTGTAAGGCTCGTTCCACCAACGCACCAGCCGATCCGAGGTGCGCTCGACGGTATCACCGAAGGCTTGCCACAGATCCCATCCGCTGGTGGACAGGAAGTGATCAAGCGTGCCAATCTCGCGGTCGCGCTTGGTAACCTCACTCGGGGCGTTGCCTGCAGCCAGCGGCTTCGCAGCGATCTCGACTGCCTTGTTGATGATGACGCGCCACGCGTCTTCAGGCGCGCCCTTGGTCAGGCGGTGTAGGACTCCGGCGTCGAGCGTCATCAGTTGTCTTCCTTTTCAAGGGCGATCTCGAAAGTCATGCCATCAGGCAGTTTCTTGAGTAGTTCCTTCACCTGCGCGCCCGTGGCTGCAGACACTTTGATCGTTACCTCGGTGTTGATTTCGCCGACGATCTTCAATGCATCAACGAGCCTGCTATTGCTCGTACCGGAAGCATTGATTTGAATCTCGTGAAGGCGAGTCGCAGCATTTACGCCCCATCCCTCAAGTCTGCCGATAAGGTTCAGCGCCGAGGTGGCCGGGTTACTCAGGCTCACGCGCGGCTTACCGTCGACACTGGTCGACTCACCGCCAAAAATCCCACCACCGATCGGGGGGGGTGTTGTGTATCCGCCGGGTGCGGTGCCGCCACCTGTAGGTGACGCCGGTGGTGTTACCCCGCTATCAAATAGGCCACCACCATTGGGATCTCCGGCAGGCGGCGTGGGTAGTGTAGTGCCACCCGTTGTCGGCACTGCAGACGGTTCCAATAGGAAGACTTCGTCAAGCTGGCGTCCGGTGTAGGAGAGCTTTGGACGCAGGCGCTTCCACGCCGTTTCCTCATCCTCGCCGGGCTGGGCTTGCAGGAATTCCATGCCGCGCAGGTTGATTGCGACCCTGCCGCGCGCGCAAAGACGAAGGATGCGCTCCTTCATCGATGTCTCGCCTAGCCACGGAATGCAGTCCTGTCCAGCTGGTCGCGGTTCTTGCAATTCGCGCAGCAGCTTCCCGACTGGCGAGTTGTCGCCAGCGGCCTCCAGAACGAGATCTTCAAAGTCCTCTGGCACGAACAGATCGTTGACCAAGGCTTCCTCGATTCCTTCGGGGATCTGCGCGCCTTGCTTCTTCAAGCTCTCGATACTGAATTCGCACTGGCTCGGGTCGCCGAAATTCCAGCGATGCAACACGGCAAAACGGTCAAAGCGCTTCTTCAGGATTTCGCGCAGCTCGCCCTGATATTTGGTGTGCAGTTTCTTATACTCAGGATTCTGGCCGCTCCATTCCTGCGCCTTCATTTCGGCGCGGGCGAGGATCAGAAGATCGCGGTCTTGGAAAGCATTCGAAAAGCCCGAGCGCGGTAGCAGGAAGCGAACGGTGTTACGACGCTTCTGCAGATGGTCTTTCACCCATCGACCCAGGCGCTCATTGAGCTTGTCCGGCTCCTCCGGTAATACGAGGATTGGCAGGCGGTCATCCCACCGGTCGGGCTGCTCGGTTTCGTCGAGCGGCGACCACGGGTCAGACGGCCAGGATTTCGGGAGTGCAATGACGCGGAAGGTCTTGGCAACCTCTTCAGTACCGCCAATGACGTAACGTATTTCCTTGGCGAGTTGGGCAAGGTCAGAGCCATCAGAGAACAGCTTGTCGTTACGCGCACAGGCCATCAGTTTGGCCTGTGGGTTCTCTTCCTCGCGGAAGACGAGACGGAAGCCGTCTTGATGGATGTTGAAGCTGTTCTCGACGACCGTGGCCAGTTCAACTTGGAAGGCGTTGTCGTCAATAGCCTTGGCTCGCGTGATGTCGGCCTGCAGTGTCACGGGCTCTGCACCGGCAAGGTTGCCCACAGCAATCGAGCGCAACCACAACGCCCCAACGATTTCCTGCAGGTGAGGTGCAAGGCTTGCATGGTTAGGCACGGCTTCGGTCACCGAGATAATGTTCTGCTGTGCCTTGGCGCGCAGCGTGCGGTGGTGCTCGTTCGATACTGAATCCAACAACGCACCGATCCCCGACGCATCGTCATCGAGGCGGAAGTCAGCAGCAGTAAGTACCGGAACGGCCTCGCCGCGACTCTTGTAGAGGTTAGCTAGGATGCGAATCATGTCACGCGTTTCCTGTGCGTCAGTCGCTATCAACACCTGCTCTTCTAGTAAACGTAGCAGATGCGGTGCATATGGCCAGGACTCAACAAATTCGCTTCGTTTCCGTTCTTGCTCTGAGGTTGGAATATCCATCAGGCGGAAATATTCCGCGATGTGTTTGGCCACCAGCGATTCGACGGTGGTACTAGAAATCTGTAGACGGTTGTCGAATAATCGATGCAGCAACATCCGCCGACGATCCTGCTGGATACGTTCAGCATTGCCCCCAGCCTTGAAATCAATAGCGACCGGATTGACACGATGTACCTGCTGGTAAGCGTCGCTGCCACCGTTGCGCACTGAAATGACGAGCACCAGTAGTTCAGGGTGCTCTTTGGCGATCTCCGACAAGATCTGAATGAAGTTGAACGCCCAGTTTTTCCACGGGTACTGCTTAGTGTTTGTCAGGCCGTCGTACCACGTCTGGAATTCATCCAGCAGCAGCATCGTGGGCGTGTGCTGCAACAGCTCAAGGATCAGCTTATCTGAAGGGATGTCGGTCTTCGCCGCTCCCATGCCTTCCCACTTGCCCTTGATGTAGGTGCCGTGGGGATGGCGTTCAAGCAGAAGATCCCACAGAAATTTGTAGCGCTGGCGGTGCAGGCTTTCGCCGATCACGAGCATCTCGCTGCGGAGCGCGATCTTGCTAATCTGCGGATCGCCAAGCGTGGTCGCCCAGGAATTCAGCCAAGCGCCGGTCGATGTTGCATCGTTCACTGCGTGGTAGAGAGCTGCCATCAAGTGCGACTTACCGAGACCGCGCTCGCCAATCACCACTACCGGTCGCCCCTGGTTCGGGCCAACGGCCTCGATACCTTTCAGCAGATCGTGCGTGGGATACGTGATATCCAGAAAATCCTGCGCTGCAATCTGAGTCGCGCCGGTATTTGATTCGTTGGACAGCTCAATGGCCGTCCCCTTGAGACGTTTACCCCGAAATTCTTCTCTTAGTGTCAGTCCAAGCATTACTTTCGCTCCCCATCATTAATTTGGCTCTTGCCCGTGTATTCCTCTTCACGGCTCGGGTCGAGCGCCTCCATAGACTGCTGCTTGATCCAGCTGTCTATGTCTGCGCGCGAGAACCGCCACGTCCCTCCAACCTTGAAGGCCGGGATTCTTTTGGCGGCAGCCAATCTGTAGATCGTTCGCTCGGTGACCTTCAGATAGTCCGCGACCTGCTTAATTGTGAGGATCTGGCCCTCGCTGGTACTTGTTGACATGGTGATGACCAAATTAGGACAAACGACGACAGGATAGTGCAAAATTTTCAAGGCAGCAACTGTAAATGGCTGGATTTGGTAGGATTCGGGAACATTGCGTAGGGCCAGGGGGCATTGGATGAGCCTGCGCTATGCGCGGAGCCAGGGAGATCACGGCGCCGAGGGCACTCAACCAACGTGAGAACGCGAAATTGGGGGAGCGACGCCGGAATCACATTGATGTTTGACTAGCCTACTGACCGAGAAGTCACCAATCAAGTACGCAGCGCCCCAAAGCAAAGCGCTCTTCAGGGGAAAACGTCCAAACTCTCGATTTCATGCCCCTATGGGGACATGTTACTATCTATCTCAATATGCGGACGCGGTTTGGTTTCCCGCTTCCCCAACCAAGATTTCCTCATCAATCAAGCGACACCGTTTGCACGATTACCTCGAACTCGGCCAGCACGTCAGGCTGGCGCTGTTTCAGGTAACGGGCGACGGACTTGTTTTCCAGGAGCCGGGCTAGGTAGCCCTTGGCCAGCACTAGATTCAAAACGTCCTGCCCGTAGGTCTGCTCGACCATTTTGTACTGCCCTTGTAAATTGCTCATCTCGCGCTCCATTTTTGCCATCTGCTCCTGGGTCAGGCCCGTCAACTTCGCTGGCTTTTTCCCCTCGACCAGCATTTCCGTGGGGGTTGCGACCAACATCGCTTCGGCATAGGCGACAGTGACAGTGTTGGCCGAAACCATCAATTCAACACATTCGACCTGGCGCGTGGGCTTCATTTTGCGCAACACCCGGGAAATGTCGGTGGCGAAGTGACGGTCCTTCAGCAGTTCACCGGCCTCCGGACAGATCCCCTCGAGCAGTGTCGCCTTCCGCGTGATCGTGCGCGTATCGACGCTGAGCGCCTTCGCCAGTCGTTCCGGCGTAACCCCACGTTGAATTGCACGCCGGATCATATAGTGCTCCTGGATCGTGGACAGGCGGTTGATTCGACTGTTGTACGTGTAGCTCTCATCATCTGTAGCAACCAAGCACTGCACCTCGCCAAAGCTCAACTCCCGTAACGCGATGACGCGAATGTGGCCATCAAGCAGGATGTGCTGGCCCGTCTTGGGATCCGCCTGCCCCACTGACAAGGGCTCGATCAGTCCGATTTCCTGAATTGAAGAGCGGATCTGCATGAATTTTTTGGATGTGGCCACGCCCATCGGCGTTTTGCGAGACGGCAGGATTTTGTCGATGGGTACTATCAGCGGCTCAAGATCGAATCCGAGAGATACCTTGGTCATGCTGCTCGCCCTCCTGACAAGATACGTTCAGCGAGGTATTTCGGCAGGGTATCCAGGCCCTCCGCACGCAACAGGGTGGTGAAATTCTCGTCGGCCAGCAGTTCGCGCATGGCACTGACGACAAACAGCAGACGCTGCTGGGCGATCTCCGCCTTTTTCACCATCTGCTTTTGACGATCGACTTCCTTTTGATAGGTCCTGACCAAACTAGACGTCGTGACGTCTGGCAACTTACGTGGCGTTCCACGTTGAACAGAACGGCCCAGTGTTTGCCGGCGTTCGATGACGCGCCGAGCTTGGATCAGTCGATTGCCGCGCAGTTTGCCGGATTCATAGGCATCCTGTAGCGCGGCCTGAATGGCTTTGTCGTCATCCCCCGCACCGCAAATGGTCAGAGCAGCGTTCAGGGGGATGCGTCCCTTTTCTACCGCCACCAGCAGGCGTTCCTCGCCGTTTTTCAAAAGCAATAGGATGCCGTTGACGTACTCAGCGGTCAGTCCGGTCTTTTGGGCAATGATCTTTTTGTCATATCCCTGGTCGCGGAGTTGCTCGATGCCGACGAGCAATTCCAGCGGACGGTATTGACGGCGGGCTATGTTCTCAGCCAAACTCATGATGTACGCGTTCTCATCGCTGACTGTCACCACCAAGGCCGGAATGGTATTCTCACCCAAGGATCGGAACGCTTTCATACGACCTTCGCCGCAAATCAACATGTAGCGCTCAGTGCCATCTGGTCCGGCGCGCGGGGTGACGGTGATCGGCTTTTTCAGCCCGATCGTCTGGATGTTGCCGACAATCTCATCGAATACCCCCTTGTTGCGCTCCCGGGGATTGAGGACATCGATTAGATCGATCGGGATCATTCGCATCTCTCCAGACTCCATCTTTTCCGTCATGCTGCTCTCCTGACGCGTATCCGCTCTGCCATCCCGTACAGGTAGTCCAAGCTGTCAAATCGATAGCTCTCAAACTCGATCGGGTTACGTTCTGCCAGATTGATGCGGGGCTGCCCGAAGTCCAGCCGCGGCAATAGGTAATAGTCCAGCGCTGCCTGATTGGCTTGGTCCAGTCTGACTGCCACGGTAATGTCCGGCACCAAACTGGTGTCGAACCGAACCTTCCAGTGATGCCGGCCACTCTCCGGTGTCTGGCAGCGCGCCAGCACCAGCGAGATGCTGAATTCGTCGTTGATCCGAAGAAGATCCGTGGCGGGGTCGCGCCGGAGCGATCCACCCACCATGGCGATCTGGCTTTCAGTCTGATTGACGATCTCGGGATGGAAGCGGCGCAAGAACTTGTTGGTTTCCAGGTATCGGTAGTCGCGATCAGGTGTGAAACCCACCATTTGATAGGCACGGACCAGACTGCCGAACCTGTGCGAGTAGATAGAGGTCGATGGCATACCCTCGGTTTCATTAATAACCAGACCGGACAGAAAGCCCCGGTTTTGGTACAGATTGCGCAGGCGCTCGATCAATTCATCATTAGTGTAACGGTACGCCCTGGCCCGCACGATGCCCTGTGCCGTGTAGAACACGTCGGGTGGCACGATCGGCTCGAAGGCCCCCTCCTTCTTGATCCACATATCGGGCGTGTTTTCCACGCGCAGCTTCTTGAGCTTGAACGAAATCCGGTTGTAGACGTTGTTGCCGATGTACTTTTCGTTGGTCAGCACCTCGTGCACCGTACCGCGCGTCCACTCCCGGTCAAGGTCGGTATGCACCGCCATGCCATTTAGACGCCCGGCGATCTCTGACTCCACAAGGCCATCATTGATGAACCAGTGGTACATCAGGTTCACGGTGCGAACTTCATCTTCCGGGCCGGGCATGAGGATAACGCGGTCGGTCTGCAGGCTCTTGTGCTCACCACGCGTCAACTCGGCCTTGATGGCGCCATTCTGGTCAATAAGGATTCGGCGCAGCCCATACCCGGCGGGCCCACCTTGGCGGTAGCCGAGCTCAATCAGTCGGCACTGCCCCGCGAATACTTTGGCGGACAACTCTCGACTATACTCGCCGGCCATGGCCCGTTTGACACCCTTGACGATCGTGGATACTGGGGAGCCGTCATTTTCAAACTGCTCGGCGCAGTAGGCGACCTGAATGCCGGCACGTCGGCACCGATACTCGTAATAGGCGCTCTCGTCGGCATCTTGGAAGCGGCCCCAGCGACTGACGTCGTAGACTAGGATGATCGTAAAGTCCGCCGAACCACTTTCAACGTCTTTGATCAGTTTCTGCAAAGACGCTCGGCCATCAATGCGCAGGCCGCTTTTGCCGGCATCTGCGTAGGTCCTGACGATCTCGATGCCGCGCGCGGCGGCGTACTCCCGGATCTTGTCAGATTGATTTTCGGTAGAGTACTGCTGGTGCTCGGTCGACATCCGAACATACTCAACCGCCCTGAGTTGCGGCGGCGGCTCCCCGCCAACATCGCTTGGTTCGTCTTGTTGCATGATCCCGATCGCCCCAGTCAATTGGAATTTCTGCTCTCGGAATTTCACCTACCACATGGCGATTGCCATCAAGGCAAACTCCTGCCTAGAAACCAGGAGCTCAAAATCGAGGTCGCGCGTGACGTGTCGAGAGTGCATGTGTGCGATACGGTAGCACCATGTATCGAATCATCGAACACGTCCTCTCTTTGCAATTTTTACGTCTGGCACGCACTGGCACGCGTGTGCAGTTATTTCGACTGTCCAGACGTCCATCTTTGCAATTGCACCGGTCGTGACCATACTGAGACGATATATCCCTGATGGCAGAGGCATTTCTGGCGTTGACGCGTCCATCTTTGCAATTGGGTCGCTAGGGGTGCTGGCGTTACGCCCACGTTGCAACGCACGATTTCGTTCGGCATACTCTGGGTGCGTGATGCGGTATTCGCGCCAGTAGCCTGGATTGCGCTGGTTCCACGCCTGCTGTGCTCGTGCCTGGTTATCTTGGTAGTCCGGATCGCTCTGACGCTTGAGCAGTTGCCAGCGTCGGCGGCGCTCGCGTTGGCAATCCTTGTTTTCGCAATAGCACTGCAGTGGTACCTGAGGGCGTGGCTGAAATACCTGGCCGCATGCTGAGCAATGCTTGATCTTCATGAAATTTCTCCATGCACAAATCGTGCATGAAGAGTGCGCGACAATACATGTAAATGAAAATTTCAGAGGCATGCGGTTACGTCTGCGCCGGGCCAAGTCAGAAGAAAAATGCACGTGGGCCGCAACTACGGCGTCATTCGGGGGTCGGCGTCGTGGTACCCTTGATAAGTAAAAAATACCTGCTGACATTAACCACATCGATGATTGATATTGTGATCTTGGCAGTGTCGAAATGCTTTTGGTCATCAATAGACCGGAACAGCGCCTTGAGTAATTAGAAAATGAAGAAAATCATCCTAATTTCATGCGTGCGCAAGAAACTATCCTACAGAGCCAAATCGCAAGATATTTACATCAGCCCCCTGTTTCAGCTAAATCTGGAGTTTGCCAGGAAACTAAAGCCAGACGCAATTTACATCCTCTCGGCCAAATATGGTTTACTCGATTTGGACACTGAAATCGAGCCCTACGACCTCACGCTCAACAATATGCCTTCTTGCCAGGTGCAGGCCTGGGCGCAGCGGGTTCTGGAGCAATTTAAAGATCGTGCTGAGCCTAGAAAAGATCATTTTGTGTTCCTGGCGGGGCAGAAATACCGGAAATTCTTGGAGCCGCACCTTGCATCCTTCGAGGTACCCATGAAAGGACTCACTATCGGAAAGCAGCTGCAGTATTTGGGCAAGCGAATCCATGAGTGAGATTTACGCCAGATTGCACCGCTTATTCCAAGGGCTGCCAGAGGTGGCCCCATTTGTAATCCCGGTCGCGGCTCGGTTGAATGAATCTTGCCGATAGATGGCACGTTCAAGATGCATCAAAGTCGCGTGCTTAGCTTATTGATTGAAAACCTAATGGCCAAATACCATGTCCTTAAATGACATCCAAAACCCGGCTTCTGTCCTTGCAGCAGTGGTAGAGTTCAAGGACATCGGCCGTGAGGCGTTTCTTCAGAAATACGGCTTTGGTTCTGCCCGTGAGTACTATCTCATGGTCGACGGGCAGCGTTTTGACTCCAAGGCAATTCTCGGCGCGGCACATGGCTACGAATTTCCGGGTCTTGGCCCCCTCCCTGCCGACGAATTCAGCGGCGGCGCGGCAACAGTTGAGCGCAAGTTGCGGCAGCTAGGTTTCACGGTTGAGCGTGGATCCGGTGACGCTGACGATTGGGCTGGAAATCCCGGACAGGAGATGGCGTCGAAATTATTCATTTCAGGCTCGATTTATACTCGGGACGACCTGAAGCGCATCCTTTCCACGCAAGATGCGACGATCAACACCGGCGTTTTCCGTCCTGCGGGTTTTTCATCCGTGCTGCTCTTTGTCACCAAGGACAAAACTCAAGATCGTACCCAATACGCTGATCATCTCGATGGCGAAACGTTGCATTGGCAGGGGCAAAGTAGAGGTAGAACCGATCCAATCATAATTGAGCATCAGCGACGTGGTTTGGAATTACTGGTGTTCTATCGCGAGCAAAAATATGAGCATGACGGCGCGGGCTTTCGGTACGAGGGGTGTTTTAAATATGTATCGCATTCAGGAAAGGAGCCCACTGACTTCACTCTGCGGCGTGTGGCGACTGATCTTGACCTGGCGAGAGCAGAAGTTGAGGTCGCCGGTGACTTCGATCCGTCCAACGTTGAAGACGCTCGCAAAAAAATGATGGCGGCGATTGTCCGGCGGCAAGGTCAGCCGGCTTTTCGGCGTGAACTCTTGCGCGCCTATAGCGGGCGCTGCGCGGTGACAGGTTGCCAGGTCACAGAAGCACTTGAAGCCGCACACATCATGCCGTATCGCGGCCCGCATACAAACCACATCAGCAACGGCCTTTTGCTGCGTGCCGATTTGCACACACTCTTCGATCTTGGACTAATCGCAGTCGATCAACAGTCCATGTCACTCATTGTGGCCCCGGCGCTGCGCACCACGGACTATGAGCAGTGGCATGGCAAAGCGGTTACACTACCGGCCATTCCCTCCGATCACCCAAATGCAGACGCGTTGAGATTACATCGTGAAGCAACCGGTCTATGAGCTACTTGTCGCGGCGACTGGCGAAACCGGTCGCCGACCGGCAATCCGCCAGTCATGGCCCAAAGCTAACTTCGGCGCGTTTGACGTCTTAGGGGACGTCAAGTGACAGCGCGTTTAATCGGGACCGTCAGCGAGGTTTCTGCCGCGATTGACGGCTTCTCCACAGCCTACCATAACGACTTTGCTTTGCTGCGAGACTTTGGTCGGATGTATATCCATAGCCAGTCTACCGCTAACGTTTCCGCGTTGTCAGAGGCCCTTAGAGAGGTTCTCGCTAATTGGGGCGCAGGTCGTCGCAAAGCTCCAGCGCTTCGAAGCGTCGACTCATTTAAGATATCGCTTAATGCACCTGCGCTGCATAGGGACCTCGCGTTGCTTCATGCCCTCCCGCTTTCCAGCCTAACACTAGTTGGCAATCAACCCAGCCTGGCAAACTCATCGACGCCAGCCGTGACTGTTGCGGCTTTCGATGCCTGCCTGTTTCGAACACTTGCAGCTCTGTCAACCGGCCTCTTTAACGGAAACACGAACGTCACTTACCCAATGAAAGCTGCGCTCCTGATTGCAGGAGTGATGCCCGCATTCGATAGCCAAGTGAGGCGAGGTTTGCAACGCGGCGGATTCATAGGGATGAACAAGACTCAGCACCTCTTGCCAAGGAACGCTCTGTACGCGGGCGGTATGAAGGTAGCCCGCCTACCATTTCTTCTCGGGCAGTGTTGGTCAGCCTACGCGGCGCAGTTTGCAGCGGGTCTATCAGGAAGCAATCACAGGGCACTCAGTGTCGAACCCGGGCGCGTGTTTGACGTTCTTTTCTTCATGCAGGGTAACCCTCAACAGCCCATCCTAATCCAGCACCATGGCGCGAATAAGTGGTATGAAATGCCGTAGTCATCGGCGAGGAAGGCATCGAACCCGAGCAATTCAACAACGGTCTGCTACCAGCGCTCAGATTCAAATAACAAAGGTGTGTCGGCGTCACCGTTTACGCCGCTTTAAATAAAGGTTCTCTATGACTATGCAAGTGATGCCAATACCAAAAGACGGATCATGTCCGTCAGGCTATTCCCCTCAAGGGAACATGTGTGTCCCGAACGCAAACGCGAAGCCTGCAATTCCTAAAAATGGTTCTTGCCCTTCTGGCTGGAGCCCTCAAGGCAATTATTGTGTTGCCAACAACACTAATCCGAAGAATGTAATTCCAAAAAATGGTTCTTGCCCTTCTGGCTACAGCCCCCAAGGAAACTATTGCGTACAACATTGAATTGAAGTGAGCGATGTCCATCTTGGTCTCCTTGCGAATGAGTTGGCAGAAGCCCATGAACGCGTTGTTCCGCCCACGAGTCAAGTCATGCCTATAGGCGCGCCTTGCTCAGGAATGTCGTTCAATTCGTAGCTGGTACTGCGACCATCGTTATCTCCGCTTTTTCCAGTTTTCGCGCCATGTTGAAAAGTTGCTGCTCAAGGATTTTGATTTTCTTCTCTTGGGTGTTTTCAACTGCTGTTTTTGTTCGTGTCGGTTCGGGGATAGCTGGAAATTCGTTTTGGATTTTGGTGATTGAGACTAGGGGAGTTGCAGGCCAACGAATGAGTTTGATTCCGGCGACTTCCATAGCGTTGTTTTTTCTTGCATCAGCTTTTGTTCGTTTGGTTTTTGCGTGTGACTTGTCGTCAATTTCGATACCTGCAATGACATCAAAGTCGTTATTGCAAATAACGAAATCAAGGCTTTTCCCGCTGATTGTTAGGTGTGATGGGCCTTCAGCTTCAATGCAACGTGATAGCTCAACCTGTGTAAATACGCGATATCCGGGCAGAGCGTCAATTAGTTGTTGGTACACCTTTTTTTCGTTGTCTGAAAGCAGTTGTCGTTTTTTGTATTCGTACTCAGTTTTTGTAATCGTTGACTTGCCTTTTTTTACCGCCGCAGCGGCGAAAACGGCCAACACGATCATGACAACGATGATTACAGCAATGATTTTTAGCATTAATTGCTCCTGATGAATTTTTTGCAACTTTACCACTTCTAGCCAAAAGGTAAACAGACATGCCTTCTACAGATCGCCTCCGCTTAGCTCACCTTTTTCACAATCAGGTTTTCGAAACGGATCACGAATGCGTACTAACGTCACTCAAGGCGCACGCCATTCCACCTTTTGTCGCACTGAGCGTAGAGTGGTGACGGACGCGGGTTCGATTCCCATTTTGAACCGGACCGACATCCAATTACCATCGCAATGCTATATCCAAATGACATCGTCAGCGCAAGAGCGATTGCCCCTGAATTGCGAAACTCTCAGTATTCCGCTCCGGTTCGTGGCACTCCGAAACCACTGTACTAGCGGCGGAGGACACCGGGTGCAATCCCTCCACCACCAATAACAAAGGTCATCCTTCAGGATGGCCTTTTTTATTGGTATTGATGCTCCGGAGATCGAATCCGTGTCCGGTACGGACGCGGGGCGAAGACAGGGTTTCGGCAAGCATGCTTGCCGCTGTCTGAGCGGTTTTCGCTTGCAAGCGAAAACCCGGGGGGATTCCCGCCGCCTCCAATACAAAAGGTCGCCCACAGGGTGGCCTTTTGTATTGGTACTGATGCCCCGGAGATCGAACCCGTGCCAGCGTCAAGATTGCCGAAGCCTCCTACACCGCCGTGGTAGCCAACTATCGCCAAACGGCACTGGTCGCGATGCAGGAAGTCGAAGACGGGATAGACGGCCTGGCGGTGCTCGGCCGCGCCGGCAAGCAGGCTGAAGCCAGCGTGCATAGCTCGCAGCGCGTGCTGGGGCTTGCCAACGACCCGCTACACCGGCGGTCTCGACACCCATCTGGCTGTGATCACGGCGCAGCAAACACTGTTGACCAACCAGCGCCAGGTAGTCCAGATCAACGGCCAGTTGTTGCTGACGTCGGTCTATCTGGTCAAGGCGCTGGGTGGCGACTGGCAGGCTGACGCGGTGCAAGCCACCAGGTAAGAGTCTGCTCCCGGCACCTCTGCCACCACTATCGCTACCACCACCACGAAGATTTGAAGCAGCGCGGCGGGAATCATGCATGCACCATGAAGTTGCATACGCGCCGCACAATTAGTGTGCAATACGCTATGGCATCAAATTTTTATCAGATATTTCTCTTTAAATACAACAGCTTACAAATCTCACCAAAATGGAATGATTTTTGCTTGTGCACAGCGACGCGAATTTTTTGCACAACTATTGGGAGATTTTTCTTGGACGATCATAAAAACGGTGCCGATGCCTTGTTCATCTTGCTAGGCGCTATCATGATTTTGGCAATGCATGCCGGTTTTGCCTTTTTGGAATTGGGCACGGTGCGCAAGAAAAATCAGGTCAATGCGCTGGTTAAAATCCTGGCCGATTTTGCGGTTTCGACTATCGTTTATTTTTTCGTCGGTTACACCGTTGCTTATGGCGTCGATTTTTTTCGCGGTGCCGAACAACTTGCCGCCAAAAGCGGTTTCGAACTGGTCAAATTTTTCTTTTTACTCACCTTCGCCGCCGCCATTCCAGCCATCATTTCGGGCGGCATTGCCGAACGTGCGAAATTTTACCCGCAGCTGCTAGCCACCGCGGTGTTGGTCGGCCTGGTTTATCCGCTATTCGAAGGCATCGCCTGGAACCATCACTTCGGCTTCCAGGCTTGGCTGCAATCCACCTTCGGCGCCGAGTTTCACGACTTCGCCGGCTCGATCGTGGTGCACGCTATGGGCGGCTGGATTGCACTGCCCGCAGTGCTGCTGCTAGGTGCGCGGCGTGGCCGCTACACCAAGGACGGTGCGGTGGCGGCGCATCCACCATCGAATATCCCGTTCCTCGCACTGGGCGCCTGGATCTTGACGGTCGGCTGGTTCGGATTCAACGTCATGAGCGCGCAAACACTGGACAAGATGAATGGCCTGGTGGCGCTCAACTCACTGATGGCCATGGCAGGCGGCACTTTGGTAGCTCTGCTTCTCGGCAAGAATGATCCGGGTTTTATCTACAACGGTCCACTGGCGGGGCTGGTGGCGATCTGCGCCGGGTCCGATTTGATGCACCCGCTGGGGGCGCTGTTCACCGGTGGCGCTGCCGGCGCCATTTTTGTCTGGATGTTCACGCTGACACAAAACAAATGGAAAATCGACGACGTCCTCGGCGTATGGCCGCTGCATGGTTTATGCGGAGTCTGGGGCGGGCTGGCGGCCGGCATTTTCGGACTCAAGGCGATGGGCGGCCTGGGCGGCGTGTCTTTCATGTCGCAACTGTGCGGCACATTGCTGGGTATAGCCATCGCCAGCGCCGGCGGCTGGATAGTTTACGGCTTGCTGAAAAAATTCATCGGCATCCGGCTCGATGCTGAACAAGAGTTCGAAGGTGCCGATCTTTCGATCCACAAAATATCTTCGACCGCTGAACGCGAAACCAGCTGGTAGATGGAATGATCTCCATCCCCTAAATTTTCAACGCCGTCTGCCGTTATACAAAGAATGGCGAACTGGCCGACAGGATAGTCGGCGCCCGGACGCCTTTCAGGTTTAGCGAGAGAAACAGGAGCACTGCGTCATCCGGATCCAGATGCTTTTTAGGGGGAAATATATGAACAGTCATATCGAGGCGGTCGAGTTCGCTGGCCTGTTACGGCCGGCGTTACGATCGTGAATGGCGCCTACAACCCTTTACTGGTGTTCCTGTCGCTCGCCACGGCATCGCTTGCTTCGTATACGGCGCTGGAACTCGCTGGCCGGATCTCATCCCTGCCAGACGGGAGATCACGACTGCCGTGGCTGATCGGCGGCGCTGTGGTCATGGGGATCGGCATATGGTCAATGCATTTCATCGGCATGCTGGCCTTCTCACTGCCGATTCGGCTTGGTTACGATTTTGGCATCACGGCAATTTCGGTTTTGCTTGCGAGTGCGGCATCCTTCCTTGCCCTGACCACGGTAAACCGCGGACACCTCTCTGCATTACGTATCAGCGTAGGTGGTATCGCGATGGGTCTCGGCATAGCCGGCATGCATTACACCGGTATGGCAGCCATGCAGATGTCGCCGCCGATTCGTTATACGGTGTGGATTGTGGCAGCCTCGATCGCCATTGCCATCGTCGCCTCCATTGCGGCGTTATGGATCGCTTTTACGCTGCGCGCCTCGGAGGAACAGAATATCGTCCTCAAACGGCTAGCCGCAGCCTTGGTTATGGGACTGGCGATCACCGGTATGCACTATACCGGCATGAGTGCCGCAAACTTCGAGACCGGCAGCATCTGTCTGTCGGTCGGCAAACTTGACCCGGACTGGCTGGCGATGATCGTGTCGGTGGCGTCTCTGACCGTATTGATCGGGACGCTGATATTTCTCGGCTGGCACACCAGCAGCCTGGCCAACTCTCTCAGGCGGGCGAACGTCACGTTGCAGCACCTGGGCACGCACGACGCGTTGACCAACCTGCCCAACCGGGTTCTGCTGGCCAATCGCGTCCAGCTCGCGATCGACGCCTTCTCACCTAGCGGCTCGACATTCGCGGTCCTGTTCCTGGACCTTGATGGCTTCAAGACGATCAATGACTCGCTCGGTCACGCCGTCGGCGACGAGCTACTCAAGATGTGCGCGCAACGGTTGCGTGAAAACGTACGCAAGGACGACGTGGTAGCCCGTGTCGGCGGCGATGAGTTTGTGATCGTCCTCAATGGACCGATCGAACCGTCCGCTGCTGAACACATCGCGGCCTGCCTGGTGCGCGTGGTCTGCGAGGAGGCCATCATCCACAACGTGCGGTTGCGGGTAAGCACAAGCATTGGCATCGCCTTGTTTCCACGAGATGGCCGCAGCACAGAGGGCTTACTTCACAGCGCCGATTCTGCGATGTATAACGCCAAGCAGAGCGGGCGCAACATGTATCGCTTTTTCGAGGTAGCCATGCATGGCAATGCGACCCGGACACTGACGCTGCAGCGGGATCTTCAGCAGGCGTTGGAGGACGGCCACCTGAGCGTCGCGTTCCAACCTAAATTCAACATGGTCGAACAGTCGATGACCGGCGCGGAAGCACTGATCCGCTGGATCCACCCCGAGCTTGGCAATATTCCGCCGCTTGAGTTTATTCCGATTGCGGAACGCTCGGGGCAGATCATCCAGATCGGCGAGTGGGTGATCAAAGAAGTGTGCCGATGCATCGCACTGTGGAAAGCGGAAGGACTGGCGCCGATCCAGATCGCCATCAACCTTTCGCCGGTCCAGTTTAACGTACCTGACCTGGTCGAGCGGATCGGGGCCATTGTGCGCGCGGCGCATGTCTCGCCCCAGTACCTCATGTTCGAGATCACCGAAACCGCGGCCATGCAGAATGCCGAGAGGACCACGGAAACCCTGCACAAATTCCGCGCTAGCGGTTTCCAGATGGCGATTGACGATTTCGGCACCGGTCATTCCAGCCTCGCCTACCTGCGGCAGTTCCAGGTTAGCCAGGTGAAGGTAGACCAGTCGTTTACCAAGGAACTGGATTTGCATGAACTTGAAGGGGGCGCATTGATTTCGGCGATCGTTACGCTCTCGCATGCACTGCACATGAACGTTGTCGCCGAGGGTGTCGAGACGGAAGCCCAACTGGTCAAGCTTACCGCTCTCGGTTGCGATCAGGCACAGGGGTTTCTACTGGCGAAACCGCTGCCGGCGGAAGCGTTTCAGCAATTCCAGCGTGCGCTCGACCGTGCCTTGGCGGAAAGTGAGTTGTTCGCGGCGTCTGCCGGGAGGTCGATTGAGATCCCGATCCCGAATTAACAATTCACAATTAACAACTAATAATCAACAGCCAATAATCAACGCCGGTTTCGACTCAGTTCCAGAAAGGTAATCAAGCGTTGCAAACTCGCCTCCTTGGCTTTCGGCAAACTCAAAAAACGGCAACCGAAGTGATAAATCGGATTGTTGAAAGTCTGGCTGTTGTGAACGAAGGTAATTCTCAGCTCTGATTGCATCACGCCGAGATCACGATAATCAAAGGTCGCATCGGTCAAGGTCATCCCGATTGCCAGATCACCTGTGCTGGCATCGGTGGAGCGTAACCGGATACCCGTCAGAGACAGATCGACAATGTCGAAACTTATGCGTCTCTTGTCAGGCAAGGTGGCGGTGCAGATGTACGGATTAGCGATGGGGGTTTCGACACGAAAATTTTCACGTCGCTGTATGCGATACAGATTTTTGGGAAGCTGTGATTTGAACGCTGGCAAATCTTCATGCAGATGCGGCTGTGGCCGGCCGCAAACGAATTGGATGTGCACACCCGATTGCATGCCCGAAAACAAATTTTCTTCCGCGTCCTGCAAACGCTGGTTTTCTGCTTCGCTAGCGCCGTAATCGTAAACGAAGGTTCCAGCGCGTTCGTCTACCGCCAGGATACGTGTGACGATACGTTCGCCATGTCTCCCAAACGTGACATTCAGGAACTCCATTTGGCGCACGAACTTGCGCAGCACGTTCGCGATCTCCTTCGGATACGAGATCCGAAAATCCTCAAGCGCAGCCAACGATGCTGTCAGCGTTGAAGGCCGGTACGTCTCCACCCCTGCTTCTAACTCTGTTTCTGATAACAGATTGGTTGTTGTCATTTTATTTCCAATATCTATCAAAATCGCATCCCGGCATAAGGATGCCGTAGATTGTGAGAATTGTTGGAAATATTTGCAAATTTAGAGGAACTTTTTTAGAAGAGATGCCATCCAGCAATTCTTGCAACCGGTGCGGGCATAGGATGACTGCCACTAGCCCATCCGCCGGGCACGGCGCGGGCTGCTTACTTGGTCTTGTCACGCACGAGTCGCAGAATTCAAAAATTTATTCAGCTGTTTCAGCATGCAATAGCTGCAAATCCTGCGCATCGAATGTGCGCGACCGGCCTTCGACCTTCGCGCTGTATAGCGCCACGTCGGCACGCCGCAACATAGCTTCGAGCGTATCGTCGTCGGACCTGCGTATGGCGATGCCGGCGCTGTAGCTCAGCTCATGGCCGAGTTCGCGCACCGTCGCCTCAGCCAGGTAGGCACGCATGCGCTGGTCGAATGTCTTTGCGGCTGAGTGATTGGCATAATTCAACAGTACGACGAACTCTTCCCCGCCGTACCGGCCGACGATATCGCCGATGCGTACTGCCGCCTGGAGCGCCCTGGCGAAAAACTGCAGTGCGCGATCACCGGCCTCGTGCCCGCGGCTGTCGTTGATCTGTTTAAAATGGTCGAGGTCCAGCATCAGCACGGCAAGCGGCTGGTCGTATCGCACGCTGTTTTCCAGTTCGACGTTGGATTGCACCAGCCATGCGCGCCGGTTGAGCACGCCCGTCAAGCCATCAACTGTCGCCAAACGCTCAAGCGCACGCGCTGCCTCGTCGCGATGCGCCAGCAGGATCCCTGTCAGGGACAGCACGGCAGTGGCGTTGGCGACCAGAG
Source organism: Collimonas sp. OK607 (assembly GCF_900111995.1). GTDB lineage: Bacteria > Pseudomonadota > Gammaproteobacteria > Burkholderiales > Burkholderiaceae_D > Collimonas. The sequence goes on along the minus strand of NZ_FOKF01000013.1, from coordinate 5,693 downwards.
CGAACGCAATATTCACCGGGTGCGGAGTGAGGAACGCCGGAAACTGCTCGGTAAAAAAGGTGCCCAGCACGCCGCGCCAGGCGGTCACCACCATTTGTGCAAGCAGGGCGACAACCAGCAACCAGCGCCATCTGCCCACAGGCACCAGCGGCGCGCGCCAAAGCGTCATCGCCACCAAAGCCATCTGGAGCGCTAGCAGGCCATTGGCCCAGCCCACCCGAAACGCATAACTTGAGAAGCCAATCCCATAACCCAGGGTCAGCACGATGGCAATGATCGTCGGCGCACGGGCATGTCCCTTGCGACCGCACCACAGGTCGAATGCTGTAGCGTTGAGCGCCAGGCCGCCGGCGATGCCAGCCATCGACAGCGTAGACAATGAGCGGTCAGTCCATGAACCGGCCTCGACCAGTCCGGAGAGCAGCAACAGGACCCAACCTGTCGCCTGTAGAAAGATGCCGAGCTGCGCCCGGCGCGCCGCCGCGTTGACCTTGCCCATCACGGCAGGCAATGCGATCGCCATCGTCAGCATGCTGACGGTGAGGGCGAAAAGCAGAGAGGCGATGTCGGTGGGCATGGTGGCGTGGCAAGGTGCGGCAAGGACCGCTTCCGTTTCACGAAGTTTAACGAAACGGGCTGTGGCGTCAAGGCCGATTAGGCTACCGTAACCTTTACGTGCCACCTCAGTATTCACAAGAAAGAAACACTGAAGCAACAGCACGACACAATTCCCGATTATTCCGTATACAAACTTTCCGCACAGACATAGAATCCTTTGCCTGGCGAGCGCTGCCATTGCGTCGCTAGTCGCTGAAAATAGATATGGGTTCGTTCAATTAATTCTGGGAGTCTTCTTGTGAAGCGTTACGCCGGTGTGTTTGCATGCATTCTTGTCTATTCCGTTGCCTTGGCTGGCACCCTGCTTCCTGCCAGGGAAAGCCGCGCCGATGCACTGGAAGATGTGCAAAACCGGCGCGCGATTCGCGTCGCCGTGCCGAAGGATACGCCGCCATTCGGCTCAACCAATCAATACAAGGCGCTGGAAGGATTTGATGTGTCGATCGCCAGGATGATATCGCTGGAACTGGGGGTCAAGCTGGATATGGTGCCCCTGGACAGCGGCGAGCGTATCCCTGCGCTGTTGAACCGGCATGTCGACCTGGTCATTTCCAGCTTGGGTAAAAATGCGGAACGCCAGAAGCAGATTGATTTTTCACAAGCTTATGCACCGTTTTATCTGGGCGTGTTCGGCGCACCGAATGTCAGTGTCAGGAATGCTGCTGAATTGGCTGGCAAGAGCATCGCCGTACTCAAAGGCTCGATCGAAGACGGCGAATTGAGCAAGGTTGCGCCAGCCTCGACCAATATCAAACGCTTCGCCACCGAACCGGAGGCCGTCAAATCCTATTTGCAGGGTGAATCCACATTGCTGGCTGCGGGTAATGTCCTGATCTCCGCCTTTAGCAAAGAGCAGGTAGAAGCAAGCCAGCTGAAAATCGTGCTGAAGGACTCGCCCTGCTTTATCGGCGTGAATAAAAACGAACCTGCGTTGCTCGCTAAGATCAACGCCATGCTGAGCCGCATCAAGCAAAACGGCATGCTCAATGTCAATGCCCAGCGCTGGTTCAAGGCGCCATTGCCCGACAGCGTATTGCATAGCGCTATCGAGTAAGACCGCCGGGCCGGGTTGCATAGGATTTGAAAAGGGACTCCACAATCGGAGTCCCTTTTTCTTTTGCAGGTTTTGTGGGATAAGCTTGCATATCAAGCACATCAAGCTCGTGTGCAGTTGGCGTCACGACGACTGCCACAACCCTTTACCGATACTTACAAAGCCAGGCAATGAATCAATCTGAGATTCCATCGACAGAACGCGCTGAAACCTTGCCGTCTCCGGTCAGCTTTCACGAAGCATTCATGTTTTGGCTGAAGCTGGGCTTTATCAGTTTCGGTGGACCTGCCGGACAAATTTCCATCATGCACCAGGAACTGGTAGAGAATCGACGCTGGATTTCGGAGCGGCGGTTTCTCCACGCGCTCAACTACTGCATGGTTCTGCCCGGCCCGGAAGCGCAGCAGCTTGCCACTTACATAGGCTGGCTGATGCACCGTTCACGGGGCGGCATCGCGGCCGGCGTCTTATTCGTGTTGCCCTCGCTGCTGATTCTGATTGCCTTGTCCTGGATGTATATCGCGTTTGGCAATTTGCCTCTGGTCGCGGGCCTGTTCTATGGCATCAAACCGGCGGTGACCGCCATCGTGCTGCAAGCGGCACACCGGATCGGCTCGCGCGCGCTCAAGAACAATACGTTATGGGCGATTGCCGCCGCATCGTTCGTCGCCATCTTCGCTTTGGACCTGCCGTTCCCCGCCATCATCGCCGCGGCTGCCCTGATCGGCTACATCGGCGGCCGCATCGCGCCCGACCGCTTCAAGACGGGAGGCGCGCACGGCAACGCAGACCAATCGTTTGGACCGGCGCTGATCGACGACGACACGCCGACACCGGAACATGCGCAATTCCGCTGGCGCAGCCTGGTGCGCATAATCGCCATCGGTTTGCTGTTGTGGCTGATCCCGATGGGCTTGCTGACAGCGTTCCAAGGCTGGCATGCTACCTTGACACAGATGGGTTGGTTCTTCACCAAGGCCGCCATGCTGACTTTCGGCGGCGCTTATGCGGTGCTGCCATATGTATATCAAGGCGCTATCGAACACTACGGCTGGCTGACACCGACGCAAATGATCGATGGCCTGGCGCTTGGCGAGACCACCCCCGGACCGCTGATCATGGTGGTGGCCTTTGTCGGCTTTGTGGGTGGTTACGTGAAAGCCATATTCGGGCCGGACAGTCTGTTTCTTGCCGGCGCCACTGCGGCTGCGCTGGTGACCTGGTTCACCTTCTTGCCATCGTTCCTGTTTATCCTGGCTGGCGGCCCTTTGATCGAAGCTACCCACCATGACCTGAAATTCACAGCTCCGCTCACTGCGATTACTGCCGCCGTGGTGGGCGTGATTTTGAATCTGGCGGTGTTCTTCGGTTATCACGTGCTCTGGCCGCAAGGCTTGGGCGGCACATTTGACTGGATATCCGCATTGATCGCATTAGCCGCCGCTATCGCACTGTTCCGTTTCAAGCGGAATGTGATTCACGTAATTGCGGTGTGTGCGATCATCGGCTTGATCCTGAAGATGTGGGTACTGTGAAGCTATAAGATGAGTGCAGATGTGATAAATTCGGCCCACGATATTGACTATAAGCAGGAGAAAACATTATGCCAAGCGCCCGCCTGAATGGCGAAATCATTACCGACTGGGATAGCTTTCATACCGAATGCGCGGAGGTATTCGGTTTTCCCGAGTTCTATGGACGCAACATGAACGCCTGGATCGATTGTCTCAGCTATTTGCGCGATGAAGACGGCATGAGCAAGTTCCGGCTGCAGGAAAACGAGGTGCTGGAGATTGAGGTATTGCACAGCGAAAAACTGCGCCAGCAAGCCGCTGAAATCATCGAAGAATTGGAATTTTGCGTCACCGCGATCAATGAACGTTACGAGGATTATGGCGAAAAGCCGGCGCTGAAATTGACACTGCGCTGACACTACGGTGAAGTAAGGCTAGCGTGCCGGTCGGAGGTAATAAATGTCCCATTCCTCTTCTGCGAGAAATTCAAAACCGTTGCGCTGGTAGAAACGATTGGAATCACTTCCCCTCAGGGCACCTACGCGCAGCGGCATCGACTGGTCATCCGCTTCCTTGCATATTCGCGCGAGCACCGCTGCCCCAATCCCCTGCCCTTGATTACCGGGACGGATATAGAGGTGATCCAGCAACAGTTGGTCCTGAGCTGGTTTGACTGCAACAAAACCGACTTTCAGTCCGTTCAATATCACGTGCCGCGTATGTGACGCTGAAAAATTGGCGCGGAACCGTTCTCTCGCCCGAACCGGATCAAAACGGCCGACGCGTTCAAGGCTCTCGCGCATGGCGGCTATGCGCAATGCAACCAACTCTTCGAAATCAGATTCAACTGCCTGGACCAGCGTGACGAGTGGTCGGTTCGATGCGGACATGTGCGCCTTCAGAATGTTCGTTTGATTGATCGGACAATTTTATCTGAATCCCTGAACTCTGAATCGCCTCTCCCCTGATCGCTGGCGCGCCGATGCTCGCTGGAGTACGCTATACACATCGCCATGTACCGCCTATGGCTGTTCACAGGTTGCCACTATGGAAAAGACCGCGTTTGTATTTGCTGGTGGTGGAAGTCTCGGTGCAATTGAAGCCGGCATGTTGCGAGAATTGATCGCGTCAGGTGTGCGCCCCGATTTCCTGGTCGGCGCCTCTGCAGGTGCTATCAATAGTGTGTTTTTTGCCTATCAGCCGCATACCGCTGGCGCAATGCGCCTGGAATTCCTGTGGCGCGGCATTCGTCGCCAGCAAATATTGCCCTGGTCATTTCTTTCGGTTCTTGGTGCTGCACGCCGCACGCATCTGGTCAATCCGGCTAGGCTGCGCAGCCTTCTTTATGAACATTACGGCAACCGCACATTAGAAGATGCCGATCTTCCGGTTCATGTGGTCGCCACCGAGATGAAGACCGGCAATGAAATTGTTATTTCCTCCGGCTCGGCTGTCGATGCGGTGCTGGCAAGCACGGCTATTCCGGGTGTCTTTCCGCCGGTCCCTCTAAACGGAAACATGCTGATTGACGGCGGTGTAGCCAACAACACACCTATTTCCAGTGCGATACGGCTTGGGGCAACACGCGTCATCGTACTCGCTACCGGTTTCACCTGCGCCGAGCGACGACAACCGAAAGGCGCGCTTGAGCACGCCATGAGTGCGCTCAATCTGCTGGTAGCACGGCAATTGATATCTGATCTGGAACGTTGGGCATCGCATGCTGCGATAGCTGTGGTTGCTCCGCTATGTCCGCTGGACGTCTCGCCGTACGATTATAGCCAGTGCGGTTTGCTGATAGACCGCGCGGCAGCGGAAACCCGTCGCTGGCTGGCGGCCGGCGGGCTGGATAGTCGCGACATCCCAGGAGGACTCAGGCCCCATTCGCACTGACCGGGATTAGTCAGAGACTGGCGATATAGTGGCCAGTAATATCAAGATCTTAGCTGACTGGCTTTTTTATGTCCGTAAAAATCGCGTATGAACTTCGTAGGGTGGGCACAGATGCCCACGCGGAATTCACTTGGTGCGGATGTGTATTTCGGTATCGCGTGAGTTTGCGCTCCGGTTATTGCGGTCACGCGTGGGCAGAATGCCCACCCTACTTTCTTTCTATTGTTGAGGTGTTTCGCAGTTTTTTGCAAACCGCTTCCCCAAAGCAAAAACCCTCTGAACGTTTGTTCAGAGGGTTTTTTAATAAAAGCCTGACGATGACCTACTTTCACACTGGTTGCAGCACTATCATCGGCGCAAAGTCGTTTCACGGTCCTGTTCGGGATGGGAAGGGGTGGTACCAACTCGCTATGGTCATCAGGCATAACTTGTAACCGCTGTTCGTTCTCCAGGTGGAGCAACGCACAACGCAATCTAGAAGAAGTAGTTTTTTAACCCGACCTCACCAGGGTGGGTGAGGTCGGTTGGGTATGAATGTCCAAACGGTGTGTTGAGCACCTTGGCAAACAAATAAGCTCATCATATAACCTGCTAAGGTTATAGGGACAAGCCTC
>NZ_FOKF01000028.1 GCF_900111995.1 Collimonas sp. OK607 | reverse complement strand
AGACCGATCCGGTTTCATCGCCTGAGCCATAAACATCGACAGCGTCTCCGTTGGCGCGAAGAGCCGTTCACGGTGAACCGGCAACGACGCCTCCAGTGTGTCAAATAGTTCCGGCGAAGTAAGTAGATCGAAAAAACGAAATGCGTCGTTGGTGGCAGCGTGATGTCGAACCCGACGTTGCCGAGATAACACAGAACGATTACTATGCATGAGGGCTGGCTCTTGGATGGTGGCGATGGTTTGGCGACTTAAGCTTACCATCTTGCCAGCCTGTTTTTCCTCACTAATTCAGGCACTTAGCGCTTAAGTAAGTGCCATTCGGGTCAGAGTCAAATTGCGCAGATTTCGTCGAGTAATTTGACTCTGACCCTATTTAACGGACCACGGAGTACAACACTAAGCATTCAAAAAAATTTACGCCGGCTCCGCATGCTCAACCATCAACTGCACCTTGGTAACCCCGTTGTATTCATTAGCATCCAACCGAAACGCCACTTTAGCCTTACTCCCCAACTCGTCGGTATGCCCGAACCAGATCGCATCGTAGCGCGTACCATTCCGCTCCAGCAGCAACTTCAAATGTTTCTCCTTCAAGATGCGCTGGCTAACCACCCTGAACTCATCGCAAAACAGCGGCGGTGCAAAGCCCTGGCCCCACACCTGGCCTTCCATTAATTCAATGAATTGCGTAGTGTAATAAGCATCCTCCAACGGCCCGTCGGTCTCGACCACACGTTCCAGCTGGCTCTGACCAAGCCATTCACGTCCGACTTTTTCAAAAGCCTCGGCAAAAGCGTCAAACGCATCCGCACGAATCGTCAACCCGGCCGCCATCGCATGACCGCCGAATTTCTGGATCAGGCTAGGCGCGTGCTTCGACACCAGATCCAGCGCATCGCGCAAATGAAAACCGGGAATCGAACGCCCGGAACCTTTGATCAAGCCTTCGCCACCCGGCGCAAAAGTAATCGTAGGCCGATAGAATTTATCCTTCAGGCGAGAAGCAACAATGCCGATCACACCCTGATGCCAGGAAGCGTCGAACACGCTGATGGTGGTGCTGTCTTGTGGCTTGAAATCGTCCAGCAAGGCCAGCGCGGTATCTTGCATGCCGGCTTCGATATCGCGCCGTTCGCGGTTGATGGTGTCGAGCTGCTGGGCGATGGCCCAGGCGCGGCCTTCGTCGTCGGTGGTCAGACATTCGATACCCAGCGCCATGTCGGCCAGGCGACCGGCAGCGTTCAGGCGCGGGCCCAACGCAAAGCCAAGGTCGAACGGCGTGGCGCGGCGCGCCTCACGGCCGGCGGCGCGAAACAGGGCGGCAATCCCGGCGTGCATACGGCCGGCGCGCATGCGTTTTAAGCCTTGCGCTACCAGGATGCGATTGTTGGCGTCCAGCTTGACGACGTCGGCAACCGTGCCTAACGCTACCAGATCGAGAAGTACATCCAGTTTCGGCTGGCTCTTGGCGTCAAACACGCCGCGCTTGCGCATTTCGGCGCGCAGCGCCAGCAAGACATAGAACATGACGCCGACACCAGCCAGGTTCTTGCTGGGAAAGCCGCATTCCGGCTGGTTCGGATTGACGATGACGCGCGCGTCTGGCAGCGTGTCTGCGGGCAAGTGATGGTCGGTGACGACCACTTCAATGCCGCGCCGGTTGGCTTCAGCCACACCGTCGATGCTGGCGATGCCGTTGTCGACCGTGACGATGATGTCGGGCGATTTCTCGCGCGCCGTCAGCTCGACAATTTCCGGCGTCAGGCCGTAGCCGTACTCAAACCGGTTCGGTACGATGAAATCGATATTCGCGCCCAGCAGCCGCAAGCCGCGCAGGCCGACGGCGCAGGCGGTGGCGCCGTCGCAATCGTAATCGGCGACGATCACCATTTTCTTTTGCGCGGCGATGGCGTCGGCCAGGAAGCTGGCGGCGGCATCTATATGCAGCAATCCTGCCGGTGGTATCAACGCCGTCAGTTCACTTTCCAGTTCCTTGACATCGAGCAGTCCGCGCGCACTGTACACGCGCGCCAGCACCGGATGGACGCCGCTCTGGTGCAGCCGTTCAGAGTCGCGGAAAGAGTAGGGGCGGGTGGTTATACGCGTCATGGCAGCAATCTGGTGAGGGCTGGCTTCAGCCAGAATTTCTTGAGCGAGAGCCGGCTGGTGGCCAGTCCAAGCACGTGGGTACTGTCAGTGATAATCAGGGACAGACTATCCAGCAGTCCTTGTTGCATCGCTTGCAGCACAGGCGCGAAACATATGTTTTCCAAGGTTTGCAACTCTTGCAGCCAGCTTGACCATTCACCGGTGAGGGCCGGCTGGATGAGTTGATCCAATATCAGCAGGCCACGTCCGGGTTTGGTGGTGATGATGTCGGCGATGCCGGCATTCGCATGCGCAGCCTTGGCATACTGGCTGAGGCCGACGAAGCCGTCAGGCAGATTAAACACCTCGTACTGGCCGACGGTTGGCGCCGTAGCGGCGGAGCCGCCCCACAGCCAAAGGGAGTTGACGCTTTGCTTTCCCTGCATCTCGCGGCGCTCATTCAGAGGATGTGCAAACCACAGCATCTGTACTTCATTCTGCAACTTGCGCCAGGCTCGGGCGCCATCGCCTTGCGGCATCCAGATATCGATGTTGTGCCCGCAAGTGGCGTCCGGCGTGGAGGTAAGCAGACCTTGCCAGTCGTCAGCACGCATGAACCAGGTGTTGGCGTTGCCGTAGACCAGTGGCCTGCCTACTTCGGCAAACAAGGGCGCGGCAGCGTCGAATAATTCGCGTGAATCCGTTTCGGATAAACCGATCTGGCGGATATCGGTCAATACCAGATGGTCGCGGGCGATATGGATATGCGCCGGATGGAGCATGAACCAGACACCTTCTTCAACACTCAGGCCCAGCGCGCGCATGGCGGCGCAGGCCAGGGCAGGGCTGTTGTGCGCGTCCTGGCCAGGTGCGGCGCTAACCGGGGTGAGCGAAGGCAGAGGAAATTGCGAGCTTAACCACATTTCGTGCGGCAAGGCGCGTGCAAAATCGTCGAATACTTGACGGGAATGTTCCTTTTTGGCGCGCGCCATCAAGGTGGCAAAGGCGGGCAGTTTCAGTTCGCGCAATAAATCGCGCGCCAATTCCGGCGGTGGCAGGCCGAATGGCAATAGGATAGTTAAATGACTCATGGCGCGATTGTAGGGCATAGCCGCAACATGAGTCGAATTGCCTTTGTTCGCACTCTTTCTACAAGCAAGTCTGGCATGCTCAGAAATTCAGTTTGGCGTTGAGCGTAAACTCGCGGGCGGCGCCGATATTGACGAACGGTGTGCCGCTGCAGCAACTGGCGGTGTAATAAGTCGAATCGAAGATGTTCTTGATGTTGAACTGCCAGTCTATCGATTGACCGCCGATCAACGTGTTCCAAGACACGAAAGCATCCATCACGCGGCCATACGGCAGGTGGTAGACCTTGCCAGTGCCGTCGCCTACCGGCAGGCTGCTGAATACGCGGGCTCCCGCGCCGGCCCTGATGCGGCCTTCGATCGGACCAACCCGCGATATGCCGAAATCACGCGTGAGGTACAGCGACGCGGCATGTTTCGGGGTGTTCGGCAGGGGATTTCCAGCCAGTTTTGGATCGTCGCTGTAGCGTGCCTCGGTATAGGTATAGCTGCCGACCAGGCTGAGGTTCTGGCTGATGCGGCCGCTGGCGTCGAACTCCAGGCCGCGCGATCTGGCCTTGCCGGCATTGCGGGTGTAATTGATGCCGTTGATGGTTTCGGTAGTCTGGATGTTGCGCTTTTGAATATCGAATACTGCCAGCGTCGCTGTCAGGTTGTCGGTTTCCAGTTTCGAGCCGATCTCATACCCCTTGGCCAGTTCCGGCGGTAACTCGCCAATCGGTGTGGCGATCGAAGTATTCGGTTTGAAAGACTCGCTGTAGCTGGCGTACATGGACCAGTCGGGCGCCAGCTTGTAGACCAGGCCTGCGCGCGGCGTGACTCTGCCTGCGGCGACCTTGCTGCCGACAATGAAGGGGCGGCCTTTTCCGGTCAATTCATTGAAATATTCGTAGCGTGCACCGGCCAGCAAGATCCAGCGTTCATCGAGATGTATCGAATCCTGGATGAACACGCCGCGTGAGATCAGCTTGTCGGTCTGGTCGCTATCTGCCGGGCTGATTTTGCTGCCGGCCTGCGTCAGCTGTCCGTATACCGGGTCGTAGATATTGAACTGGGTATTGCTCGGGCCGCGGTAAAGATCGCCCAGCACCCGGTAGTTGCGCATGTAGTCGACACCGCCGACGATATCGTGCCGTATCTCGCCCCAGTTGAATTTGCCTTCCAGGTTCAAGGTAAGCGTATGCGCCGACTGCACGCCATTCTGGGTGGCGTCGACGCGCCGGGTGGCGATGCCGGTGGCATAGTTGATCGATAGTACACGTGCCTGCCAGTCATTGTAGGAGCTGCGGCTGAAGCCGTAGCCGCCATGCAGGGTCCAGTCGGCGTTGAGCTTGTGGTCGAAGCGCAGGTTGACGGCGTCGGAACGGCCGGCCGAGACATTGTAGGTTTCGTCGAAACGACGTTCCCCGGGTACCGCAACCGGATTACCGGTGCGTGGATCGATGACGGTGCCGCGGTCGATCGGCACAGAATAGTTCATGTGTTCGTAGGCGAACGACACTGTCGTATCGCGGCCGTACCAGGCTAGCGAAGGCGCCACGACGGATTGCGTAGTTTCGCCGAAGTTGCGCCAGTAGTTGGTACGCTGGTGATCGGCGATCAAACGGTAAGCCAGGCCGGAATCTCCGATCGGCCCGGTCAGGTCGATCTGTTCGCCGATGCCGCCGTAGCTAGAGGTGTTGAGTGTTACCGAGCGTTGAGTTTCCAGCAGCGGTTTCTTGCTGATGACGTTAATCACGCCGCCCGGGTCCATGCTGCCGTAAAGCATGGAGGACGGTCCTTTCAACACTTCGATGCGTTCTGTAGTCGGCGTGAAATTGCGCGGCTGCACCGACAGCATGCCGTCGCGCAGCATGGAGTTGTCGCGGTTGTCGCCGAAGCCGCGCTTGATAATCGCATCCAGGGTGCCGCCTAGCGTATTGCCCATGCGGACGCCGGATACCGTATCCAGCGATTCTGCCAGGCTGCCCGGTTGGCGGTCTTGCAGGAATTGGGAGGTTACGACGCTGACCGCTTGCGGCACGTCGATCAGGGCGGCATCGCTGCGGCTGGCGACGGCAGCGCGCTTTGCCTGGTAGACGTTTTCCGCCTGGTTGACACCGTCCCGGCTGGCCTTGACGGATACCGTCGGCAGCACATTTTCGCTGTCCCTGGCGTCGACATTTTTTTGCGCATCTCCAATGGCTGGAGCTTGCCTGTTGGATAGCCTGGATGATTCCTCGGACTGTACGTCCGCTGCGATTACGCCATGCGTCAGCATGATCGTACATATTCCCATTATTTGTTTTTTCAAAACCTTTCCCTCGCCTGACTATTTTTTGCAAACAGGCGATATTATATTGATTGAGAATCATTCGCAATTAAAAATAGAGCTGAATTATTTTTTGCAAACCTGACGGCTCGACTGTTGGAAGAAAAAGACATGTCGCACAGAAATTCTGCGCGCGAATCGATAGTAATTGCTAATTGCAATCATTCTCAATACCATTCGTATTCTGTTGTTTCAACGAAAAATATAACAATGAAACAGAAGCCAGGGCGAGGTCGAAATCAAATCTTTGAGAAAACTCGCGTGAATTCAAATCAAGTAAAAATAATGCAAATATCTCAATATGATATAAAGACCGTGGCTTGCATTCCGGAGGGGATTAAGTGGTCGTTGATGCTGGCGGCGGCCTGTTTGCTAGCTGCTTGCGGTGGTGGTGGCGACAGCGCCAGCACTCCGATTACGCCGGTGCCTGACGGCGGGCTAAGCCAGGTCGCTAGCCTTGGCAAGAAAATCTTCAGCGATCAAAGTCTGTCAGCCTCGGGCAAGCAGTCTTGCGCCACCTGCCACAATCCCGACAACGCGCACGCACAGAGCAACGACCTGGCAGTGCAGTTGGGCGGGCGCAATCTCGATGTGCCAGGTTTTCGCGCCGTGCCGTCCTTGCGCTACCTCAATCTGACGCCGGCTTTCTTTTTTGCCAGCGACGGCACGCCGACCGGCGGATTTAATCGCGACGGCCGCGTCAATACCCTGGCCGATCAGTCTGAGCGGCCGTTCCTGGCGCCGCATGAAATGGCCAATGCCAGCAAGGCTGACGTGATTGCCAGATTAAAGCTGGCGGCGTATGTCGAAGAATTCCGCAAGGTATTCGGCGCAGCCATTCTGGATAACAGCGACGATGCTTTCAACCGCGTTCAACTGGCGTTGCAGCAGTACCAGAAGGAAGACGGCGATTTTCATCCATACGACTCCAAATACGATCAATTCCTTAGCGGCAAAGTGCCGTTGAATGCGGCTGAATTGCGCGGGCTGGCGTTGTTCAACAATCCGACCAAGGGCAACTGCGTCGCCTGCCACCTGAGTGCCAAGGGCAGCGACGGCTCGTCACCCTTATTTACCGATTTCACCTTTGATAATCTTGGCGTTCCACGCAATCCGGCAATTGTGGCGACTGCCGATGCAGCCTATTTCGATCTCGGCCTGTGCGGACCGGATCGCACAGATCTGAGTAATCGCAGCGAGTTGTGCGGCGCATTCAAAGTGCCGACACTGCGCAATGTCGCAACCCGCAAAGTGTTTTTCCATAACGGTTACTTCAAGTCGCTGCGCGAGGCGGTCAGTTTCTACGTCAAGCGCGATACCAATCCGGAGCTGTGGTATCCGGTCGACGCCAATGGCGTCGTTCAGAAATTCAACGATCTGCCCGAGCAATATCGCAAGAACGTGAATGTCACCGAAGTGCCGTATAACCGGCAACCGAATATGCCGCCGGCATTGTCCGACAGTGAAGTCGACGATGTCGTGCAATTTCTTGGCACTTTGACAGACGGCTACAAAGCACAATAAAACATTAGGGGAATACAACATCATGAAAAAAAATATTCTGGCGCAAGCCATTGCAATCGCTTTGATGGCGAGCCCGTTGGCGGCATCCGCCAGTGAGGCAGAATTATTGAAACGACTCAATAAGCTGGCTGCTGAAGTCGAGCAGCTCAAGGCTGAACTGGCCGCCACCAAGCAGAAAACCGACACCGTTGAAAAGCGCCAGGATGCTTTGGCAGCGGCGCCGGTTGCACCGGCAGCCCCGGTCGTAATGACCACAGCGGCAGCGCCATCAGGCACAGCCACCGCAGTAGCGCCAGTGTCGACAGTGTCGACAGTCGCAGCTGCGTCGCCGGCGACAATGCTGGGACCAAATACCGTGCTGTCGAGTTACGGTGAAGTCAATTACACCCGTCCTCGCAATGACAGCAGCAAGTCGCAAGCAGACGTCGCTCGCGCGGTGATCGGTATCACCCATCGTTTTGATGAAAAGACCAAGATGGTGGCGGAATTCGAATGGGAGCATGCCGTCACTTCCGCCAGCGACCAGGGCGAATCGGAAGTCGAACAGTTGTATGTCGAACGTGAATTCAACAACGGCCTGCGCGCCAAAGGCGGCTTGTTCCTGATCCCTGCAGGTTTACTCAATACCAATCACGAGCCGACCGCTTACTACGGCGTGTATCGTAATTTCGTCGAAACCGCGATTATTCCATCCACCTGGCGCGAAGCAGGGTTCGGTTTGTCGCAGTCGCTCGACAACGGCTTGACCTGGGATACTGGCCTGACGACCGGTTTCGACCTGAGCAAATGGGATGCCTCGTCGACCGAAGGCCGCGTATCGCCGCTGGGCAGCATTCACCAGGAAGGCCAGTTCGCGAAGGCGGGTGATCTGAGTGTGTTCGGTGCATTGAACTGGCGCGGCGTGCCAGGGTTGCTGCTGGGCGGTTCCGTGTTTACCGGGAAAATCGGCCAGAAGACGCCGGATTTCCCTGCACAGGATGCACGCCTGACCGTGTGGGATCTGCATGCACGTTATACGCCGGGTAAATGGGATCTGTCAGCACTTTATGCGCGTGGCACCATCAGCAACACAGAGGCGTTGAATCAGACGTTTGCCGGCCAGCCGACACCGGTGCCGTCATCGTTCTACGGCTGGTACACGCAGGCAGCTTATCAGTTGTGGAAAAACTCGGACTATACTTTGACTCCGTTCGCCCGCTATGAGCGCTTCAATACCGCCAACAGCTATGCGGCGATGCCGCCCGGCCTGGGGGTTGCCACTGGCCCGAATGAAGGTGTCTGGACGGTCGGCGCCAATTTCAATATCGGTGAAGGCGTGGTCTTGAAAGCGGATTATCAGAAGTTCAAGGTGGATACGACGCGCGATCGCTTCGACCTAGGCCTGGGTTACGCGTTCTAATTTCTAACTATTTATTTATTTATTGGCATCAACCATGAAACAGATCAACCTGGCTGCCCTGGCGCTCGCGACCGGCGCCACTTCGAGCGCCTTCGCCACCCAGTACCTGACGGTGGAGCAGGCGCAACAAGTGATGTTTCCGGATGCGACCGGCTTCAAGGACGCCAGTTTGCAGTTGTCCGGCGAACAGATGAAGCAGGTCGAGAAACTTTCCGGCCTGCCTGCGCGGTCGGTCGGCTGGCGCGTGTTTGCTGCGTATAAAGGTGACGCCCAGCTGGGCTACGTGGTGTTGGACGACGTAGTCGGCAAGTTTGAATTGATCTCGTATGCGGTAGCGGTCAATCCCGACGCCAGCATCAAGCAGATTGAAATCCTCACCTATCGGGAAAGCCACGGCTTTGAAATCAAAAGTCCGGCATGGCGCAAGCAGTTCGTCGGCAAGACGGCCGCTGCCGGCTTGACTATCGGCGACGGTATCGCCAGCATCAGCGGCGCCACGTTGTCGTGCACGCATGTCACCGATGGCGTACGGCGGATTGCCGCCATCGCTCAGGTCATGCTGAAAAAATGAAACGGCGGGCCCAACCCTGGCTGGGAACCCTGGTCGAGGTGACGCTTGCCGATGCCCTCGGTGATGCCGCTACGGCATGCGCTTTCGATGTTGCTTTTACCGCTGTAGCCGAAGTGCATCGCCTGATGAGCTATCACGACGCCGCCAGCGATGTCGCCCGGATCAATCGCATGGCGGTCGGTAGCGCAATCCGGGTTGATGCGCGTACGGCGGGTGTGATTCGCATGGCGCTACATTTGAATGCGGTCACGGGTGGCCTGTTTGATATCGGCTGTGCGTCAAAGCTGGTTGAATGGGGTTATTTGCCGGGATCAACTGAAAAATCAGCTGAAAAAATCGCAGAAACCAGCTCAGGCAAAGCGGCTAGTCGGATCAGCTTACATATTGATGACGCCGATAACGTTTGGAAAATAGCGCCGGTGCTGATCGATTTGGGCGGCATCGCCAAGGGCTATGCAGTAGATGCCGCCATCAACGCTTTGCAAGGATTGAACATCGCCTCGGCGTGCGTCAATGCGGGCGGCGATTTGCGGGTTTTCGGCGAAAACGCCTATCTGATCATGATTCGCGATCCCCGGGCGCCCGCGCAAATCGCGACTCGAATCGAATTAAAAAATACTGCATTGGCAACTTCCGGCAGTTATTTTTCGCAAAAGACGGTGCGGGGCCATCAACGTTCGGCACTGGTTAACTGTGAAAGTGGCAACGCCATAGTCGACAGCGTCAGCGCCACGGTGCAAGCTGCCGATTGCATGACGGCGGATGCGCTGACCAAGCTGGTGCTGCTAAGCGCCGATCCCCGACATCCGTTATTGCAGCAGTTTGGCGCAACTGCTTTTATAATCTGACGGATGCGCTCCCCCAAACATCTTAAACAAAGCCTTCATCACCCAAGAGTTCGCTCGCCAATCCTTCGGTTTCGTCTTGAGCGCTGGCATCGATTCAGCCTTTATAGCATTTCCGGCCTGCTGACGGCCAGTGGCATTTTGTGGCTGATCGTCCATTTTTTCCTGCGGGTAGCGGGTCAGTTCGGTGAAACCGTCAATCCGATCGAGCCATGGTCGATGAAACTACATGGTGCGGCGGCCATGGTAATGCTTTTCTTCGTTGGCAGCTTGCTGATCAACCATATTCGCCGCGCTCACCATGCGCACCGCAATCGCTATTCCGGCTGGAGCATGGCGGCTTTGTTAGCGTTGTTGACGGCGAGCGGCTACGCTTTGTACTACATCGCCAGCGAATCCAGCAGGCCGCTTTGGTCGGCCGGGCATTGGATCCTGGGCTTGCTGTTTCCACTATTGCTGGTACTGCATATTTTTCTGGGACGACGCGCAGCCCGATAGGCTGCCATCAATTTTTCTGCCAAAGCAGGATTTTTCAAACACAGTATAAGAGGAGTTTCGGTCATGAGTTATCACGCATCAAGCAAGCGCTACGACAATATGCAATACCGGTTCTGCGGCCGTAGTGGCCTCAAATTACCGTTGTTGTCGATGGGACTCTGGCATAACTTCGGCGACACCACGTCGCTGGCGCGCCAACGTGAAATGGTGCATACCGCATTCGATCTCGGGATTACCCATTTCGACCTGGCCAATAATTACGGGCCGCCATATGGCAGCGCTGAAACCAATTTCGGCCGCATCCTGAAAGAAGACCTGCGCCCTTACCGCGATGAGCTGATTATTTCGACCAAAGCCGGCTGGGACATGTGGCCAGGGCCGTACGGGCAGGGCGGCGGTTCACGCAAATATGTACTGGCCAGCCTCGACCAGAGCCTGCAGCGCATGGGCCTGGATTATGTCGACATCTTTTATTCGCACCGCTTCGATCCGGAAACGCCGCTGGAAGAAACCATGAGTGCGCTGGCGACGGCGGTGCAGCAGGGCAAGGCGTTATATGTCGGCGTTTCGTCCTATTCGCCAGCCAAAACCGCAGAAGCAGCCAAGCTGTTGCGCGACTGGAAAGTACCTTGCCTGATTCATCAGCCGTCCTACAACATGTTCAACCGCTGGATTGAACAAGGCTTGCTGGATACGCTGGAGCAGGAAGGCATGGGTTGCATTACTTTTACCGCCCTGGCGCAGGGATTGTTGAGCGACAAGTACCTGAACGGCGTGCCGGAAGATTCGCGCATTAATCGCGAAGGCGGCGGTTCGCTGCAGAAGGCCCACCTGAGTCCGGAAAACCTGGCACGGGTGCGGGCCCTCAACGAGATTGCCAAGACACGTGGCCAGAGCCTGGCGCAGATGGCGCTGGCCTGGGTGCTGCGCGACCCGCGTGTAACCACGACCCTGATCGGCGCCAGCAGTCCGGCCCAGATCCGCGAGAATGTGGCCGCCTTGCAGCGGCTGGATTTTTCGGCGGAAGAGTTGGCTGCGATCGATGTGCAGGCAAAAGAGGGCGGGATCAATCTGTGGGAACGTTCTTCCAACGGCTAAAACATATGTAGGGTGGGCACATCGTGCCCACGCGTTACCTTGGCGCCATGACTCCGTTTATCGCGTTCCGCGTGGGCACGATGTGCCCACCCTACATGAAAGCTGGTGTTTTATGCGGGCGCAAGTAACGCTTGGAACTGATCCAGAATCGTAATGACCTTGTCGTCGGACAAGGACAGCAGCCCCTCTCCCACATACCACTCGATATAGCTTTGCTGCGGCAACGCCGTGTGCCTGGCTTCGCCAAACAGCCAGATGCCGTGTTCCCTGGCCAATTGGTCACGTGCGGCATTCGCCACGTCGCGGTCGACCGGAAAATACACATGCAGCATATTGCAATGCGGTTGCTGCGGATTGATTTGCCAGTGCGAGTAGCGACTCAGCAACATATACAAATCCCGCGTGCGCTGCAGATATGCCGGCATCCGCGCCAGCTTCTCGTCGAACCGCATCGCTGCTGCCACCACATAGGGGGAGCGCTGATAGACATTGCCGCCCATGCGTTTCATCCATTCTGACGCGCGGGTAATGAAATCGCGCTTGCCCAGCAGCATTGCACCGCCCAGGCCGCCGATACCCTTGTAAAACGAAACATACGCGCTATCAAAACCAGCTGCCACGCTGCTCAGTGGCTTGTCATACCCGGTAGCAGCCTCCCACAAGCGTGCGCCATCCAGATGCAAATGAATATCTCTTTCATGACAGTATTCTTTGACCGCATTCAACTCTTCCCATGTCGGCAACTGGCCGCCAATTTCACGCATGGGCAGTTCATACAGCGCGGCTCCCAGGCGATCAGGCAGGGCTTTGAGGTCGTCCGCTGTCCATGGTCGATAAGGATTTCCGACATTGAGTGAGGTGAAGTGGTCGAGCAGTTGGTAATTGCTACGTTCGTGCACCAGTATGTGCGCCGTCGGATGGAGAGCCGTCAGCGGGTTGTTCCTGTCCTGGCAGGCGAGCCGAAGCGCCACCGTCTGGGCCAGCGTTCCGGTAATAACGAAATGGCCAGCCTCAAAGCCCAGCAGCTCGGCTACCTTGTTTTCGAAGGATTGAACCAGTTCACCCTCGCCATAGATGTCGTGACGGACGTCATGTGCCTGGCACCAGGCGGCCATCTCGGCAAAATCCTGGGCGGCGGAGCGTGGCAAGGAAGTGGAAAAGAAGGTATGGCATTGACTGCGTAGATTGGTGTTTGGCATAAAGTGTTTCTATAAGGTGCGTTTATAGCTTTAATCGAAAAATGTTTAATTGCTAATATTCTGGCGATTTACTTATGCTCCAGAAGAAATGTCATCGCATTTCGGAGTCGACTTGGCCGTAATATTGAATATGTCGTGCTTGTCTCAAAAGGACAAACACTTAAAGATACCTCAACCTATCCAGGAGTTGTCATGAACGGCTATACATTGTCTTACCAGGGTATCAAGTCGAGTTTTATATTGAGTCTTATATCGAGTTCCATATGAATATCAGCACATTCGATTTATTCAAGGTTGGTATCGGCCCATCCAGTTCGCACACAGTCGGCCCGATGATTGCGGCCAATCGATTCGCTGCCCATTTGCATGACGTCGATCTGCTGGATGCGGTGCACGCGGTTCGCGTCGAATTGTATGGCTCGCTCGGCGCCACAGGCAAAGGCCATGGCAGCGACAAGGCGGTATTGCTGGGACTGGAAGGAAACCTGCCAGACAACATCGACCCGGATCATGTCGAGCCGCGCCTGGCGGAAATTCGCAGTTCCAAAAAACTATTGTTGAACGGCACCCATCCGATAGACTGCGTGGAAAAAGAACATGTGCTGTTTTTCCGTCGCGAAGCGTTGCCGCAACATCCGAACGGCATGCGCTTTGTCGCCCTGGATGCGAGCGGTAGCGTGATTGCGGAAAAAGAGTACTACTCGGTCGGCGGCGGGTTTGTGGTGAGCAAGGAGGGACAGCGTGTCAACCTGGTGCAGGCGGGCAGCGTGCAAGCGGAGGGCGATTTGCCGTACCCCTTCCATTCCGGCGACGATCTGCTGCGAATGTGCGCTGAAAGCGGCCTCACCGTTGCCGCCTTGATGATGGAAAACGAAAAGCACTGGCGCTCGGCAGAAGAGGTGCGCACCAAGTTGCTGGGGATTTGGGACGTGATGGCGGCGGCGGTAAAGCGCGGTTGCTCGATTGGCGGCGAATTGCCCGGCCCGATGCGGGTCAAACGCCGCGCTGCTGAATTGTATCGGCAGCTGACGGAGCATTCCGAAGAGGCGCTGGCGGACCCTTTGTCCATGCTCGACTGGGTCAACCTGTACGCGATGGCGGTGAATGAAGAAAATGCCGCGGGCGGACGAATAGTGACTGCGCCGACTAACGGTGCGGCGGGCGTGTTGCCGGCGGTGCTGCACTACTACACCAGGTTCATACCCGGCGCCAATCTCGATGGCGTCATGACCTTCATGCTGACCGCAGCTGCGATCGGTTTGATCTACAAGGAAACCGCTTCCATTTCCGGCGCCGAAGTCGGTTGCCAGGGTGAAGTAGGCGTCGCCTGTTCGATGGCGGCGGGAGCGCTGGCGGCGGTCTTGGGCGGCAGTACCGAGCAGATCGAGAATGCCGCTGAAATCGGCATGGAACATAACCTCGGCATGACTTGCGATCCGGTCGGCGGTCTGGTGCAGATTCCTTGCATAGAACGCAACGCGATGGGTGCGGTGAAGGCGATCAATGCGGCCCGCATGGCATTGCGCGGCACCGGCAAGCATTATGTGTCGCTGGATAATGTGATCAAGACCATGATGCAAACCGGGGCCGACATGAAGACCAAATATAAAGAAACATCGCGCGGCGGTCTGGCGGTAAATGTCATTGAGTGTTGAGTTGTCGACCGTAATGACAACGCGCCACGGTTTCTTTTTGAGGAAAATTCGAAATGTGGCAGCCATCTGCCGACAAAAAACCCGCATTTGCGGGCTTTTTGTTTTATGTGGCGTCACGGAAGAGTTTTGGTTTTTGTTTTTTTAACTGCAACGCTGCAAACTGCGCCGGATTCGTCTACCATTTGCCATAAGGCACACCATAAAAACCACGACCCCACAGAATAACTTCCCTTTCCCAAAAGCATCTTCAATAGCAGAGATATCGGTTGCCTAGAAATCGAATCGATAGACATTGTGATAATGTCGCTGCCACTTAACGCTGCTATTTTATTTTCACTCGCGTATCCAGGAGACCATCAATGAGCACCCCAACCACTCTTTCTGCGGCCGAGCAGGCCCTGCGCGACGCTGCGCTCGAATATCATCGCAGCCCGACGCGCGGCAAGATCGCCGTGGTGCCGACCAAGCCTTTGTCGAACCAGCGCGACCTGTCGCTGGCCTACTCGCCGGGTGTTGCCTATGCTTGCCTGGCGATCCATGAAGATCCGGAAATGGCGGTGGAATACACCTCGCGCGCCAACCTGGTCGGCGTGGTCACCAACGGCACTGCCGTGCTTGGCCTTGGCGATATCGGACCGCTGGCAGGCAAGCCGGTGATGGAAGGCAAGGGCTGCCTGTTCCATAATTTTGCCGGTATCGATGTATTCGACATCGAATTGGCCGAGCGCGATCCGGATAAGCTGGTCGAGATCATCGCCGCGCTGGAGCCGACGCTGGGCGGCATCAACCTGGAAGACATCAAGGCGCCGGAATGCTTCTATATCGAAAAGAAGCTGCGCGAGCGCATGAAGATCCCGGTCTTTCACGACGACCAGCACGGCACCGCCATCATTTCTTCGGCAGCCTTGCTGAACGGCCTGGAACTGGTCAACAAGAAGATCGGCGAAGTCAAGCTGGTGGCCTCTGGCGCAGGCGCCGCAGCGATTGCCTGCCTCGACCTGATGGTTGAACTGGGCGTCAAGCGCGAAAACATATTCGTCTGCGATTCGCGCGGCGTGATCCATGATAAGCGCGAAGACAAGCTGGATGTCTCCAAACAGCGTTATCAGCAAACTACCGATGCGCGCACCCTGGCGGATGCGATTGTCAATGCCGACGTGTTCCTCGGCTGCTCGGCTCCCGGCGTGCTGACGCAGGATATGGTCAAGGCCATGGGCTCGCGGCCTATCATCCTGGCGCTGGCCAATCCGGAGCCGGAAATCCGTCCTGAGCTGGCGCTGGAAGCGCGGCCGGATTGCATTATCGCTACCGGCCGTTCGGATTATCCGAACCAGGTTAACAATGTGTTGTGCTTCCCTTATATTTTCCGCGGCGCGCTGGATTGCGGCGCCACCAGCATCACGGAAGCGATGAAGGTCGCATGCGTGCGCGAGATTGCAGATTTGACCAAGGCCGAGATCAGCGAAGAAGTGGCATCCGCCTATGCCGGTCAGGAACTGCATTTCGGCCCGGAATATATCATTCCGAAACCGTTTGATTCGCGCCTGATCTTGCGCATCGCCCCTGCGGTTGCCCGTGCTGCCGAAGAGTCCGGCGTGGCGACGCGTCCGATCAAGGACATGGATGCGTATCGCCAGTCGCTGATGCGTTTTGTCAGCCACACCGGCATGTTCATGCGCCCGGTTTTCCTGGCGGCGCGCGGTGAGCCGCAACGCATTGTCTACGCCGAGGGCGAGGATGAGCGGGTATTGCGCGCGGTACAGATCTCGCTTGAAGAAAAACTGGTGCGGCCGATCCTGATCGGTCGCCCGGCGGTGATCGAGGCACGCATCAAACGCGCCGGTTTGCGCTTGCAGGCCGGACGTGATTTCGAGCTGATCAATCCGGAAGACGACGTGCGTTTCCGCCAATACTGGGAGACCTATCACGAGATCAAGGCGCGCGACGGCGTTACGCCCGAGATGGCGAAATCGACGCTACGTCGTTCCAACACCACCATCGCTGCGCTGCTGGTCAAGCTGGGCGACGCTGACGGCATGCTGTGCGGCCTGGTCGGACGTTTCGATAACCATCTGGAACATGTGAGCGACATCATCGGCCTGCGTGACGGCGCCAAGTGTTTCGCCACCATGAACGGCCTGGTGCTTGATAAGCACACCTTGTTTATCGCCGATACTTTCGTCAACGACGATCCGTGTGCGGAGCAGTTGTCCGACATCGCCGCCATGGCGGTGGAAGAAGTCAAGCGCTTCGGCGTGCCGCCTAAAGTGGCGTTCCTGTCGCATTCGATGTTCGGTTCCAGCACCCGGCCTTCGGCCAAAAAGATGCGCGCCGCACGCGATTTGTTCGTCAAGCGCATGCCGGATGTCGAAGCCGATGGAGAGATGCATGGCGATGCTGCCCTGAGCGCAGAGGTGAGGGCGCAGTTCTTGCCGAAATCGACCCTGAGCGGTGATGCCAATGTATTGGTGACGCCGAATCTGGATGCCGCGAATATCCTGTTCAACGTGTTGAAAATGACGGGTGGCCAAGGTGTTACGGTCGGGCCGGTATTGCTGGGTGCTGCGGCTCCGGTGCATATCCTGAACCCGTCGGCGACGGTGCGTCGCGTAGTCAACATGACTGCGCTGGTGGTGGCAAACGCGATCTCCGCAAAACAGAAAGTCTGATAAGCAATGTCGGAAATAGGAAGGAGTAGGGTGGGCACGTTTTTGTGCCCACGCGTGACCGCGATAAGCGGAGTACTGACCCTTGCGGCACAGAAGTCGGCATATACGTAGAGTGAATTCCGCGTGGGCACAAAAGCGTGCTTACCCTACGGATAAAAAATTGGCCCACAGAAAATCCCCGTATCTGCACCTGCAGCGACGGGGATTTTTATATTGATGTAGGTGGATTCCTACAGTCCTTTGCGGTGGACGCCGATATGGTTCCGCGGCGCAGCGCGATAGTGTCTGTGTATGTGCAAATCGGCACTCTCGCTTGAGCCTTGGGCTGCGCCTGCCAATTACCGCTCCGGCAGATGGCGAGAACCCGCAACGTTATCAAGGATTGCTAACATGAGCTTCGCAACTGCACCTCGCATTTATTGCATCAATCCGGCACTTGTCTCGCTCCGAGGCTGGCCGGCTTTGCTCGACCATTGCGTCACGCTGGGCTTTGATCACGTGCTGCTGACCAATGCGCTCAATCTGGGCCAGCACCCTGATGCTGAAGCCGGCCTTCCATTGGATGAGTTGACAGCCGCCTGTTCTGACCGCGGCTTGCACCTGTTACTTGATATCGTGCTCGACAGAGTCTCGTCTGACGATCCACTGATCGATGCTTATCCATCCTGGTTCGAAAACAAGCCGTCACCTGACAATGCATCATCTGCCGGCGGCCAGCTCGTAACCAGCGACAGCGTCATCCATCTCCGCATGGCTGATTGTGCCGTACAGCGTGGTCTATACGCACTCTGGTGCCGACGCTTGCGGGGCTTGCTTGATGTCGGCGTCGCCGGGTTTGTCTGCAGCGCGCCTGCTGCGGTGCCTGTCACACTGTGGCGGGCATTGATGACAGCAACACGCAGCTACCGCAATTCGGTTAGTTTCCTCGCCTGGACTCCCGGTAGTTCGGCGCCACAACTTGATCCGCTGACTGATGCCGGTTTCGACGCAGTATTCTGCTCGGGAGCATGGTGGGATTATCAAGCTACGCGTTACGTGCGCGAACAAGATAATCTGATCGGCGACGCGACCATAATCGCTTTTCCGGAAACGCCTTTCGGTCCTCGCCTCGCGGGCCAGCTTAGCTTGACCGATGCCCCCTCGCGCCGACGCGCCAGCCTGCGCGCGCTGCGCTTTGCGGCGGCCAGCGGCAACGGCATCTTGATACCGATGGGCTTCGAACTAGGGCTGACCGTGCCGCTAGATACCGTGCTGACGCCGGTACAATACGCCAGTCTGTGCGAGGAAGCAGAAATCGATTTGCGCGATGAGATTCAACAGGCGAATCGTTTCATTGTCGATATCGGACGTTATTTTTTAGGCGCACCGGTTGCATTGCTGCGCAGTCCTGGCAGCGGACTGGCCTTGCTTCAACGTAGTACGCGCACGGGCCTAGGCGGTCAGCGCGACGACAACGCGCGTTTGTCCTTGCTGATTGTGGTGAATCAAGATCTGTATCAAACCTGGCAAGGCGATGTCGACGATATTTTTAACCATGTCGACGGCTACGTTGCCCAGGCCGATTTGTCGGATTGGAACGAAGGCCGGGAGGCGGCATTCTCTCTGCCGCAAGGCCCGTTGTTGCTGGAGGCTGCCGAGATCAAGCTATGGCTGGCGCGGGCCGCACCGTCGGGCATCGGTTGTGTCGACGGTGGCGATAGTCGGCAAGCGGCATAAGGATTTCAGACGAGCTTCAGGAAATTACACCGCGGTCCGGTGTTTTCGTTGAGAAGCGCAATCAGTTGGTCGGTATTCAGGCGGCCTTTCCCTATCAGCTTTTGCAGCGACTCGAAGGCTCGCACCATGCGCCGATAGATGGAAATCGACGGCAGGTGCGAATGGATGTCGCGTCCCGCGAATTTGGGAAAACGCTGCATATCCTTGATCAGGAATGACGCTATGTTGGCGTGTTCAAATTCGGTATCGCTATCGAATCCCAAGAATTTTACTTCGCACTGACGCGGGGAAATGCTGGCGGCGACCCGGTCCTTGTCCAGCGACTGTAACGCATCGTAGCCGTCTTCGATTGCCGACCACATGTCAAGAATGCGGACGACTTCTTTCACGATAGGCGGATCCGATCTGGCGTTACCGTCATACAGCGCGCCATATTTCCAGCGCAAGCCCCAGGTATTGCCGCTATGCAGTGCGGACTGGACAAACTTCGGATCAACCGCGCCCGCAATGTCCAAGTGCTGATGCACTTCGCACAGCATGGTCAATATCAATTTTTCAGCATCGCTTAATTCCATTGCAATTCCCGTTCAGACTCCTGCATTCGGATTCGTATATACTACAGAATAACTGTACGTTTATACAGTGTTAAAATAAATAAACTCGTAAATAAACTCGTCAATTAAGGTAACTGCCAGTTATTCCGGCGGCGTTGTGCCCCCGTTGTACCCTGTATTCCGACCATGAACAAAACGCTGGAAAACCGTTTCTACTATCTGGACAACTTCGTCACTGTTGTCGAGTCGGTTCGCGCCCGTTATCGCCATTTTCTGAGCAGCGAGGAACAGGCATTCGTCGATGGCTTCGGCAGTTTGCCGCAATCCTCCGCGGCATTGCTGGTGCGGATGGTGATGCGCAAAGGCGAGCTGTTTCGGCTTGGCAAGCTGCGTTACGACGAAATCGGCTGCACGGGAAATGCGGCGGCGCCATTGGTGCAGGCTGGCTGGATAAGCCAGCAGCCGCTGGTGGATATCGAACAGCTTTTCGGCGTGCTCACTAAAGTCGAAATCGCTGCGGCTTTTCCGCTGTTGAGGCATAGCAAAGTAACTCGCAAGAGTGAACAGTTGGCCTTCCTGCGCGAGGCAGGGGATGCGGGGGACGATACAGCGCGCATGCGCAGCCTGGCCGAATGGTGGCCTGATGCCGGCGATAGTTTGTTGCAGTTGTCCAGGCCGATTGCCGCGTTATGCGATCGCCTGCGCCTGATGTTCTTCGGTAATTTATATCAGGACTGGTCCGAGTTCGTGCTTTCCGAGCTGGGCATTTTCAAATATGAACAGTTTGATTTATCTCCCGCCATGCAAGGTTTCAGCAGCCGCCAGGATCTTGACGATTACCTGCACTTGCATGTTTGCCGCGAACGGTTTCTGAACGGCGAGGCGCCACATGCGGTGGTGGCTGAAATCGCCGCCAGTCCATATCCGAACGCCTGGCTGGAAGAGCGCCGCGGCAAGCTGCTGTTCCAGATTGCCCAGTACCATGAACGCAATGGCGAGTTGCCGCAGGCGCTGCGGCTGTATGCCGACAGCAGCCGGCCCGGAGCACGCTTGCGGGTGATCAGGGTGCTGGAGCGTTGGGGCCAGCTTGCCGTCGCGTTTGAGTTGGCGCAGCAGGCTGAACTGCAGGCTGAAAGCGAAGCCGAACAACAGCAGCTGCTGCGCGTCATGCCGCGTCTGCGGCGCGCGCTAGGCTACCCAAAGTTGCCGAAGTCTTCTACCGCAAGCATCATCCAGCACGAGGTCGCCTTGCCACGACCCGATCCCGGCATGTCGGTCGAGACTGCGCTCGGCCAGCACCTTGGCCGTGCAGACGCACCCGCACTCTATGTCGAAAATGCATTGATCAATTCGCTGTTCGGCCTGTTGTTCTGGGATGCCGTGTTCGCGCCGGTGCCGGGCGCTTTTTTCCATCCGTTCCAGAGCGGTCCGGCAGACCTGCACAGTGCCGATTTTCGATTGCGCCGGGCGCAGCAGTTTGAAGATGGGTTTGCCTTGCTTCACAATGGCGGCTACCGAGAGACCATCCGGCGGAATTTTCGGATCAAGGAAAATATCCAGTCGCCATTCGTGTTCTGGGGTGCGATCGACGATGATTTGCTTACCATGACGCTGGAATGCCTGCCGCCATTACATCTGGAAAAGTGTTTTGAGCGGATCCTGCAGGACATCAAGAGCAACCGTTCCGGTTTGCCTGACCTGATCCAGTTCTGGCCGGCAGAAAAGCGCTATCAGATGATTGAAGTCAAAGGGCCGGGCGACCGCTTGCAAGACAACCAGATCCGCTGGCTGGATTACTTCGCCAGCCATGAAATCCCGGTAGCAGTGTATTACGTGCAATGGGCCGGGGAAAGCGTGTGATGGCGCCAGATGCTTCCCCTGCTCGTTACGTGGTCGCGGTACGCGCTCTGTGTGAATTCACCGCAAAGCAGGGCGATCTCGACCTGCGCTTCACACCGTCGCCGACTGCGCAGGAAGGCATCACCGGCCATGCTGTAGTGGCGTCGCGCCGCTCCTCTTCTTATGAGTCGGAAGTCAGCCTGAGCGGCAGCTTCGGCCCGTTGCTGGTGCGCGGGCGCGCCGACGGTTACGATCCGCAGCTGAACCGGCTGGAGGAGGTCAAGACTTATCGCGGCGACCTCAGCCGTATGCCGGATAACCATCGTCATCTGCATTGGGCGCAGGTCCGGATCTATGGCCACCTGCTTTGCCAGAGCAGGCAGCTGGATGAACTGCAGCTGGCGTTGGTCTATTACGATATCGGCAGCCAGAAGGAAACCTTACTGACTGAACATCTGACCGCTGAGCTGTTAAAGCAGTTCTTCGAAGATCATTGCCAGCGCTTCCTGGCATGGGCCGAACAGGAAATGGCGCATCGTGCCGAGCGCGATGTGCAACTGACAGCCTTGCAGTTCCCGCACGCCGATTTCCGTCCGGGCCAGCGCGTGATGGCTGAAGCGGTCTACAAAAGCGCCGTTAGCGGCCGTTGCCTGCTGGCGCAGGCTCCCACCGGTATCGGCAAGACCATCGGCAGTTTGTTCCCGATGCTCAAGGCGAGCCCGGGCCAGGCGCTGGACAAGATCTTTTTCCTCGCAGCCAAGACCTCGGGCCGGGCGCTGGCGCTGGAAGCTGTGACGCGGATCAGGCAAAGTGCGCCGGCGCTACCTTTGCGGGTGCTGGAACTGGTAGCGCGCGACAAGGCTTGCGAACATCCCGACAAAGCTTGTCATGGCGAATCCTGTCCTTTGGCACAAGGATTTTATGACCGCTTACCGCAGGCGCGCAGTGCCGCGATCGAAGCCGGCGCGATGGATCGGGAAAGCCTGCGCCGAGTCGCCGCCGCGTATCAGGTCTGCCCCTATTATCTGAGCCAGGAGATGGCCAACTGGTCGGATGTGATCGTTGGCGACTACAATTACTATTTCGATGTGAGCGCCATGCTGTACGGCATGGCCAACGCCAACCAGTGGCGGGTGGGCGTGCTGGTTGACGAGGCGCACAACATGGTCGACCGCGCGCGCAAGATGTATTCCGCTGAAATGGAATACATCCACCTCAAAGTCTTGCGAAAAACCGCACCGCCGGCGCTCAAGCGCGGACTGGACCGGGTTAGCCGCCAATGGGGTGTTTTGAGCAAGGAACAGGAAGGCGAATACCAGCATTACGCCGAAATACCGGAGGCGTTTGTCGAGGCATTGCTGAGGGCGGTGGCCGATATCACTGACTATATGGTGGAGCATCCGGCCGCCATGGACAGCAACTTGCAGCAATTCTATTTTGACGCCTTGCACTTCACGCGCATGGCCGAGCTGTTTGGCCCGCATTCGCTATTCGATATCACCCTGCAGGGTGCGCACGGCAGTACTGGCAGTACTGTATGCATCCGCAATATCGTGCCGGCGCCTTTTCTTACGCCACGCTTTGCTGCCGCCCGTAGCACGGTGCTGTTTTCGGCAACGTTAAGTCCCTGGCATTTTTACAGCGATACGCTGGGCATGCCGGCCGACACGGCCTGGATCGACGTGCCGTCGCCTTTCACCGCGGATCAGTTGACGGTGCAACTGGTGACCGGTATCTCGACGCGTTTCCTGCATCGGGAGCGTTCGCTGTCGCCCATCGTCGATCTGATCGCGCGCCAGTATCAGCAGCAATCCGGTAATTACCTGATGTTTTTCAGCAGTTACGATTATCTGCAAAAGGTCGCTTCGTTGTTCGCCGAACGTTATCCTGAGATTCTGTTGTGGCTGCAGGCACGCCGCATGGATGAACGGGAAAGGGAAGATTTTCTGGCGCGCTTTACCGAGACTTCGCAAGGCGTTGGCTTTGCCGTGCTGGGCGGTTCGTTCGCCGAAGGCATCGATCTCCCGGGCGCACGCCTGATCGGTGCTTTCATCGCGACGCTAGGGCTGCCGCAGATCAATCCGGTGAACGAACAGATCATGCGGCGCATGGGCGAGACTTTCGGCAACGGCTATGACTATACCTATCTTTATCCCGGCATGCAGAAAGTGGTGCAGGCCGCGGGCAGGGTGATCCGCACGCAGCAGGACCGTGGCGTGGTGTATCTGATCGACGATCGTTTTGCGCGGCCGGAAATCAAGCAGTTGCTGCCGGCGTGGTGGCAAGTTGCATGAGTCAGTCGAATAGCTCTTGCCAGAAACTTTCCTTTTTCTTGGGACGGCGATAGTCGTTGTAATGCGAACCTTGCTGTGGCGCGTGGTACTCGGGCCGCGGTTGTTGCTGTCGTGGCGCAGGCGCCTGCGCGCTGGCCAATTCCTGCGTCGATTGCTGAATGATCTTGTCCAGTTCGCCACGATCCAGCCAAACGCCGCGGCAGCCGGGGCAATAGTCGATCTCGATGCTTTGGCGCTCGCTCATGACGAGCTCTTTGTCTTTACATACAGGGCAGTACATGGGCACTCTCCATATCGTTGAATTTTGGACCGGCAGGTCGTACCGACCCTGCCATGGGGGTTACTCTTTGTTGGCAAAACCCAGCAACTGCAGCAAGCTGGTGAACAGGTTGAATATCGAGACGAACAGGCTGACGGTGGCCATCACATAATTGGTTTCGCCGCCGCGCACGATATTGTTGGTTTCGAACAGGATCATGCCCGACATCAGCAGCACGAACACTGCCGATACGGTCAGCGACAAGGCCGGAATACTGAAGAAAATTGCCGCCAGTCCGGCCACGAAAGCGACCAGCACGCCGACTGTCAACATGCCGCCCATGAAGGACAGGTCACGCTTGGTGACCAGCGCATAAGCGGACATTCCCAGGAAAATGACAGCAGTGCCGGCCAGCGCCATCATCACCGTCAAGCCACCGTTTGGCAGATTCAGGTAATGGCTGATGATCGGTCCCAGGGTGTAGTCCATGAAACCGGTCAGCGCAAATACCAGCCCGACGCCGAGACCGCGGTCGCGGTATTTCGTCACCATGAACAGCAGGCCGAAATAGCCCGCCAGGGTAACGATGATGCCAGGGCTCGGCAAACTGAAAGCTACCGAAGCACCGGCGACGATGGCGCTGAAACCCAGGCACAGCGATAGCAACAGATAAGTGTTGCGCAAGACCTGGCGTGCCGCGCCATCCATCACCGTGGAGGTCGAATATCTGGCGTTGCTGCTTCTGTTTCGGAGAGTGTTGTAATGGTTGTTCATGATGGTCTTTCGTAATTTATTTACGTAAATTCGTTCGTAAAATCAGATCAGAGCGGCTTCAGTTACCGGTACCGTGTACTTGGTATGCCGGATCGATTTCGCTCGCGACAACAGACGGTCTATCGCCTGTGCGGCGCGATGCGCAGCCTGGTCGACCATGGCTGCGATATCGTCTCCTTTTTCGGTGACGACCACGGTCGGCAGACCGGGCAAAGTCAGGTGAAGCTGGCAATGTTTGTCGATGCCGCCCTTAGGTCCGTTCTGGTCGCTGATGCGCACCTTCATTGCCTGGATGCTGTAGTGTTTTCTGTCGAGCGTAAGGCTCAGGCGATGGATTACATACTCGCGCAGTCTGCGGCTGAGTTTTACACCTTTTGCAACGATTGTCGGTTTCATCAAAGACTCCAGTTCGTTTCAGGAGAAATCATCATATAGTCGCGACATATTTTTAAAAAGCGAAGATAATCGAATAATTACTTCTGAAAAACAGAACAATGAAATCATCGGGACTGAATTTTCGGCACCTGCATTATTTTTGGGTTGTGGCCAAGGAGGGCAGCGTCACGCGCGCTGCCGAGCGTTTGGGACTGGCTGTACAGACTGTCAGCACCCAGATTTCGTTGCTGGAGCAAGCGATAGGGAAGTCGCTGCTGGCGCCGCAAGGGCGGCGCCTGGTGCTGACCGAGGCGGGGCGTCTGGCGCTGGGCTACGCCGACCAGATTTTCCTGCTGGGCGAGCAGATGCAGGAAGCACTTGCCGCAGCTGAAGATGAGCCCACCATGCGGCTGGCAGTCGGCATTTCCGATTCGCTGCCGAAACTGATTTCTTCACGCCTGCTGGAAGCGGCGTTGCGGCTGCCGCAGCGGGTAAAACTGGTGTGTTACGAAGATAAGTTCGAATCGCTACTGGGCGACCTGACCCTGCATAAGCTGGACGTAGTGCTGACTGACCGCCCGGCGCCTTCCGGCACGGCATTGCGCGTATTCAGCCATTTGCTGGGCGAAAGCGACATCGCGCTGTTTGGCAGCAAAGAACTGGCGAAGCGTTGTCGCGCAACATTCCCGGCCAGCCTGAACGGCGCGCCGTTGCTGCTGCCTACGCGCAATAACGTGATTCGCGGGCGCATCGACCACTGGTTCGAGTCGCG
This sequence comes from Collimonas sp. OK607, assembly GCF_900111995.1. Lineage (GTDB taxonomy): Bacteria > Pseudomonadota > Gammaproteobacteria > Burkholderiales > Burkholderiaceae_D > Collimonas. Next base: position 48,761 of record NZ_FOKF01000028.1, on the reverse strand, counting down.
CGATCTGCGGCCCGACGTGGTAGGAGAATTCGATGACAATGCGTTGCTAAATACCTTCGGCCGTAGCGGCCTTGGGTTATTTCCGGCGCCGTCCGCGCTCGCGGCAGACGTCGAGGAACAGTTTGGCGCGGTGCCGATTGGCGAGCTGGATCAGGTGCACGAACAATTTTATGCAGTTTCGAATGAACGCAAGATCAAGCATCCGGCGGTTGAGGCGATTTTATCGGCTATACATGGGAAAGTTTTTATTCCCGTCAAACGCAAGTGAATAGTAAATGAGCAATGACAAGCGAGCTATAACGTCGCTGACAGAGCACGCCGATGTTCGCCCGGACTGCTCCCGGTCCATTTCTTGAACGCCCGATGAAAAGCACTGGAATCGGCAAAACCAAGACTGATCGCAATATCTTCAATGCTCCTGGTCGAGCCGCTTAAATAGTTGATCGCCAGGTCGCGCCGCAGATTGTCTTTGATCGCCTGGTACGATTGTCCTTCCTGGCTAAGCTTACGGCGCAGGGTCGAGGCCGGCGTACGCAAATGTTTCGACATGTTGTCGAAGTCTGGCCACTCGGCCAGCGGCAGCCTGCGCAAACGGCGTCGAATGGTGGCCGCCAGGCTATCGTGATTGCTATATTTGACCAACAGATTGCCGGGTGCTTCGCGCAGGAAAGGTTGCAGCGAACGCTGGCTTTGCACTATCGGCAAAGCCAGGTACGCGGCATCGAATGTGATGCTGGTTTGCGCCTGGCCGAAGCGTGCCTGGTCGCAAAGCCGAATCCTGTAATCCAGACTGGCGGGGGTTTCCTCGCAACGGAAATCTGCCGACAACAACTGGATGCGGCGTCCGATCAGCCAACTGCCGACGCCATGCACGATCATCAGGAAGGTACCGTAGGCAAACATGCGGCGCGGGCTACCGGTTTCATTGATAACGATGCGGGCCAGGCCGTCTTGTTGCGAAAGCGTTGCCGACATATCGTCCAGCACCAGCCGCAGGAAATCTAGCATGCGCTCCAGGCCTTTGCCGAGGCTGGCGCTATGCAGGGCGCTGCGACATAGCATGTTGAAGCTGCCAACGCGCATCGGATGGGTATCCATGCCGAAAAATTCGTCATCCATGGCGTGCGCGATCAGGTACCACAGCCGGCCGTAATTGGCTGCGGCGACCCGTGCGTGCGGCGTACTCAGCCAGCGCGGAGAAATGCCGGCCTGGAGCAGCAGCGATTCAGTATCCATGCCGCGTTCGCGCATGCTGTGCAGCGCTTCGTCGACAAAACTGATGGCGATAGTCCCTTTTTCCCAGTCGTTCATAAATCCAATTAACAAACTATCGCTAGGTATTGCAATTTCGATCAATCCTGTTGATCGCTTTTAACATGGCTACCAGTCGCCAAGTATTCTAGACTTAGTGGTAGCAGTTCCATTTCTGATAACAACAAGAGCTGATTAAACCCGCCATTCTAGGTTAGAGGAGAACACTCATGTCATCTGCTTTGTCAGCCGATGCCGCAACCGCGGCTGCCGGTATTCCGGATTATGCCCAGTTTTATGCGGATTTCAGCGCCGACAGCATTGCCGCCGAGCTGTCCGGAAATTTGCAAACCGGCATCAATGCCTGCATTGAGTGCTGTGATCGTCACGCTACGCCAGGTCGCATCGCGCTGTTTTGGGAGGGCAAGAATGGCCGTAGCGCCACTTATACTTTTGCCCAGCTGAAAGAATTGTCAGGCCGTTTTGCCAATTTCCTGAAAGCGCAGGGCGTCCAGCCCGGCGATCGTGTAGCCGGATTGTTGCCGCGCACGCCGGAATTGCTGATTGCGATTCTCGGCACCTGGCGTGCCGGTGCGGTGTATCAACCCTTGTTCACCGCCTTCGGTTCGAAATCGATTGAATATCGGGTGGCCGCCAGCGAGGCCAGGCTGATCGTTACCGATGCCGATAACCGTTACAAGCTGGCAGAAGTGCCGGATTGCCCGCCCATCATGACCGTCGCCGGTGATAATCAAGCGCAAGCGGCCGATTTAGGTTTTGATTTCAATTTTTGGGCTGAGATGGAACGCCAGCCGACCGAGTTCGCGCCGGTAATGCGCAAGGCTGACGACGCTTTCATCATGTTGTTTACGTCGGGCACGACCGGGCCGGCCAAAGGCGTCGCGGTGCCGTTGCGGGCGATGCTAGCGTTTTACGTCTACACGCGGTATGCGATGGACGTGCGGCCGGAAGACGCTTTCTGGAATATCGCCGATCCAGGCTGGGCCTATGGTTTGTATTATTGCGTAACGGGGCCCTTGCTGATGGGGCACGCCATCACCTTCTATGAGGGGTCGTTCACGGTCGAAAGCACCTACCGGATCATCGATAAATACAAGATTACCAATCTGGCAGGTTCGCCCACCGCGTATCGGATGCTGATTGCCGGCGGCGAAGCGGCAGCCGCGCCGGTCAAAGGCCGTTTGCGCGCTGTCAGCAGCGCCGGCGAGCCATTAAATCCTGAAGTGATTCGCTGGTTCCGCGAGCATCTCGCTTGCCTTATCAATGATCACTACGGCCAGACCGAAACGGGTATGGTGTTGTGTAATCATCATGGTTTGAAGCATGAGGTGCATATGGGTTCGGCCGGCCTCGCAATGCCAGGTTACCGGCTGGCGGTGCTGGATGATGACCAAAATGAACTGGGAGTTGGTGAGCCGGGCGTGCTGGCAGTGGATCGCCGCCATTCTCCGGTGTACTGGTTCCAGGGTTATTGGCAGCAGGATGCCGACAACGGTGATTACTACATCACCGGCGATACAGTGGAGAAAAACCAGGATGGCAGCATCAGCTTTATCGGACGCGGCGACGATATCATCACCTCGTCGGGCTATCGTATCGGACCTTTCGACGTCGAAAGCGCATTGCTGGAACATCCTGCGGTGGTCGAGGCGGCGGTGGTCGGCAAGCCGGATCCCGAGCGCACCGAGCTGGTCAAGGCTTTTGTCGTCTTAAGCAAGGATTATCAAGTCAGTGAGGAACTGATCGCCGAGCTGCAGCAATACGTCAAGCGTCGCCTGGCCGCGCATTCCTATCCGCGCGAAATTGAATTTTTAACAGAATTACCCAAAACCCCAAGCGGCAAACTGCAGCGCTTCATCTTGCGCAATCAGGAAGTCGCCAAATCTAAAATGTAAAGAAGAGAAAAACATGCAAATTGAAAATAATGTATTCCTGATCAGCGGCGGCGGTTCCGGCCTGGGGGCGGCAACCGCCGCCATGCTGGTGCAGGGTGGTGCCAAGGTGGTGATCGCCGATATCAACCAGGAAGCCGGCGCCGCATTGGCGACGCAGCTGGGCGCCAACGCCCGCTTTGTGGCTACCGATGTGTGCAGCGAAGCCAGCGCGACGGCAGCGGTCAACACCGCTCTCACCGTATTTGGCGGCTTGCACGGATTGATCAACTGCGCCGGCGTGGCGCCGGCCAAGCGTATCGTCGGCAAGGAAGGGCCGCATGCGCTGGAAGATTTCAGCCGCGTGGTCCAGATCAATCTGATCGGCACGTTCAACATGATGCGCCTGGCCGCAGACGCAATGAGCAAGGGCGAGCCTAATGCAGATGGCGAGCGCGGCGTGATCATCAACACCGCTTCGGTAGCTGCATTTGATGGCCAGATCGGCCAGGCCGCCTACGCTTCGTCCAAGGGCGGGGTAGTGGCCTTGACCTTGCCGGCAGCGCGTGAACTGGCGCGCCACGGCATCCGCGTGATGACGATTGCGCCTGGCATCATGGAAACGCCAATGTTGCTGGGCATGCCGGAAGAAGTCCAGGATGCACTTGGGAAAATGGTGCCGTTCCCGTCGCGCCTGGGTAAGCCTGCTGAATTCGCCGCATTGGCGAAAACCATCGTCGAGACGGCCTACCTGAACGGCGAAGTGATTCGTCTCGACGGCGGGATCCGGATGGCGCCTAAGTAATTAACGGCGAATGGCGCCGTAGTGCTTGAGCAGTAATTGAGCAATTATTGAAATACAGAGCGGAAATACAGGGCGGCTGAACGCAGGTTTAGCCGCCTTGTCGTTTTACGATCTCTTTATTGAAGAAATCGTAGATGCCGTTCTCGCCCATGCGACGGGCGTCCGCCAGCTCGCCGGCCTTGGTCGAGTACAGTATCTGGTTGTCCGGGTTGAGCAGTACGGCGGCAGGAATACCCTTTTTGATCGGGTTGCCGTAAGACTGGGCGACGTCGAGATTTTTGTCGAAATTGCCGACGTCGACTTTCACCAGGATGAACTTGCCGTCGATCAGCGCCGCGCTTTTGCCGTGTATCGCTTTGTCCAGCTCGCGGCAATCGGTGCACCAGTTGGCGCCAAATACCAATATCACCTTCTTGTGGCTGCTCTTGGCCTGGCTTAATGCCTGGCTCACGTCGGTTTTGGCGTCAGCCTTTTCGTCATAGGGAAGCGGGGCAGCGGCTACCGCTTGCGCCAATAACAGCCCCAGGCATAGGGCGAAGAATTTTTTCATCTGCAATCCTGTTCAGGTTGGGTCTTTATCCGGAATTTGCCGAAGCCAGCTGCCGGATATTTTACGAATCCGGGCGTGTACCGAATAGTATATTTCGTTTTGGCAATCGGTGGGCCACCCTGGCTGACAGCGTGATTACGCAGTTTCGGGTTGTTTTGATATTGAACGATAGTGCCCGCTTTCGATCAGAGTAGGCGCAATAAGTTGTAAAGCCCCGTAAGTTTTGCCAAATTATGGCAAACTGCGGGCTGATTTCGGGAGCCCCGTGTTGAGCATCTTAAAAAATTTACCGTTCGAGTGGCTAGTCGGCATTCGCTATACCCGTGCGGGTAAGCGCAGTGGCCGTAACAGCTTTATTTCCTTCATCTCGCTGATATCGATGGCCGGTATTGCTCTGGGCGTGGCTGCGCTGATCGTGGTGCTGTCCGTGATGAACGGCTTCCAGAAAGACGTGCGCGACCGCATGTTGTCGGTGCTGGCGCACATCGAAGTGTTCGATGCGTCCGGCTCCATGCCGAACTGGGAAGAAGTCGCCAAACAAGCGTTCAAGAACAAGGAAGTGATCGGCGCCGCGCCCTATGTCGATGCACAGGCCATGCTGGTACGCGAGGGCGTGCTGCGCGGCGTCGCGGTACGCGGCGTCCTGCCGTCTGAGGAACCGAAGGTGTCGGATGTGGCCAGCAAGGTCAAGCAAGGCAGCTTCAATGACCTGAAGCCGGGCGAGTTCAATATTGTGCTTGGGATTGAGTTGGCACACGCTTTGAGCGTCGGCATCGGCGACAAGGTGACGTTGATGGCGGCGCAGGGGCAGGTGACACCGGCAGGCGTGATTCCTCGCCTGCGGCAATTCACCGTGGCCGGGATTTTCGAGGCCGGTCATTTTGAATACGATTCGACCCTGGCTTTCATCCATCTCGAGGATGCGGAAAAGATGTTCCGTCAGGATTCGCCGTCCGGCGTACGCCTGAAGGTTACCGACATGCTGCAGGCGCCGCAGATCGTGCAGCAGCTGGCGACCACGCTGCCGCCCAATTTGTATCTGCGTGACTGGACCCAGCAGAACAGCAACTGGTTCGCGGCAGTCAAGACTGAGAAACGCATGATGTTCATCATCCTCACCCTGATCATCGCGGTGGCGGCCTTCAATCTGGTGTCGACGCTGGTAATGACGGTGACCGACAAGCAGGCCGATATTGCAATCCTGCGTACGCTGGGCGCATCGCCAGGTTCAATCATGAAGATTTTCATGATCCAGGGCGCGCTGGTAGGCTTGATCGGCACTGCCATCGGGGTCGGGGCCGGCGTGCTGGTGGCCCTGAACATCGATGTCATCGTGCCATTTATCGAAAACCTGCTGCACGTGCAGTTCCTGCCGAAGAGCGTGTATGTGATTACCGAATTGCCGTCGGACTTGCGCTGGCCGGATGTCTGGACTATCGGCGGTGTCGCCGTGGTGCTGGCCTTCCTGGCGACTTTGTATCCGAGCTGGTGGGCTGCCCGGGTGAAACCTGCTGAGGCATTGCGCTATGAGTAATCCAAATAATCAGACCAACAATCAAACCGGCAATCAAATCGTCCTGTCCTGCCGTGGTTTGGGGAAAACCTTCACCCAGGGCAGTTATTCGGTGAAGGTGTTGAACGGCATCGATATCGATGTCTCCAAGGGCGAACAAGTGGCGATTGTCGGTGCTTCCGGCTCGGGCAAATCGACTCTGCTGCATTTGCTGGGCGGCCTGGATGCCCCGACCGCCGGCAACGTCAGCCTGCTCGGCAAGGACTTTACGACGCTGGGAGAAAAGACGCGTGGCGACTTGCGTAATAACGCGCTCGGCTTCGTCTATCAGTTCCATCATCTGCTGCCGGAGTTTTCGGCGCTGGATAATGTCGCCATGCCGTTGATGATTCGCCGCCTCAAGCGTAGCGATGCGCAACAGCAGGCGCGCGACATTCTGGCGCGGGTCGGCCTGGCGGAGCGTGTGATTCACGTGCCGGGCGAGTTGTCCGGCGGCGAGCGCCAGCGGGTGGCGCTGGCCCGGGCGCTGGTTACCAACCCGGCGTGCGTGCTGGCCGACGAGCCAACCGGCAACCTGGACCGCGCCACTGCGCAGATGACTTTCGACCTGATGCTGGAATTGTCGCAAACCTTGGGTACGGCGTTCGTCATCGTGACCCATGACATCGAACTGGCGCGCCGTTGCGGCCGTATCCTGCGGCTTTCAGAGCGCGGGCTGGAACCGTATCAGGACTGAAGTAGGACTGAAGCAGGATTGAGATGACGATGCCGGCGTCGCACGACTGCCGGCATCGCCGTCAAGGAAGGCCGTTACATGCCGAACCTGGTGTGTTCGTAGCGTGGATCAGGGCCGTTTTCGAGTTTGCGCACAATCCCGCTGTCGTCGAAATAAACCGTCATCATCGAATTCCAGACGCCGCTTTCCTTGTAACCGTAGTTCCAGCCGTTCAATTTCACGCGGCTGTAGTAGATGGTTTCGATCGGCTTGCCGATGGTCCGCAAGACATCGTTCTCGTTAAACTGATTCACTTTGATGGTGGCGAATTTTTCCAGGGTCAGTACTTGCTCATAGGAAACCAACTTGCGATCCGGGCCGATTTTTGCCATGTAGGTCGCCTGGCCAAACGGGCCGCGTGAATACTCCAGTAATACATCATTGCCGTCTTGATAAGTTCCGGTCGGTTTCCCCAGGCGGGCCAGCACCTGCGCCTCAGGTTCGCCGGGATTGACGGGCGGTGCCAGGAGAGAGGCGCAGCCGCCAAGGCTCAGCAGCAAACTGGCTAAAAGGGTGGGAAAAAGGTGCTTCATGGCAATGCTCCAATATTGATTGTTGTCGGGTGCGCTAACTATTTGAATCAGCAGGATTTTTGCTATATACTGCGCGTCTGGTCATTTGACCGGATTCTTTAATTGTTTGTTCACGGTGCATAGGGTTACGTACTCTGTACACCGCTTGTGAAAGGTAAAGCATGACTATCGAAAAAACTGCCAAGGCCGCTATTATCACTGATAATGCGCGCGGTCAAAACGACACCGGCTCCCCAGAAGTGCAAGTTGCGCTGCTGACAGCCCGTATCAACGACTTGAACGGTCACTTCAAAGCCCACGCTAAGGATCATCATTCCCGCCGCGGCCTGATCATGATGGTTAACCGTCGTAAAAGCCTGCTGTCCTACCTCAAAGGTAAGGACCTGAACCGTTACCGCTCGCTGATCGAAAAACTCGGCTTGCGTAAGTAATAGTCAGTGCGCGACTCGTCGTCGGCCTCCGATATTTTTAGCGACATCCAGTTTCGATATTTCGTGACGATGTCCGTGGTCCGTCGATAAGTTGAAAAAAAATGCCTGTATCAGTCTCTGATGCGGGCATTTTTGCTTTTGCGGCAGATTTATCTCTGCACGAGTTTGAAAAAGTTAAGAAGTTTAGAAGTTAGTGTTAAAGGCAAGGAGACGGCAATTCATTGGCAACAGCCAGCGATGAATCGTCTGTGGTGAGGTGAACGACAGCGCCTGAAAATCTGTCGGCAAAATGAAAGGATATATTGTGTTTAATAAAGTTACGAAGACATTCCAGTATGGTCAACATCAGGTTACCCTGGAAACCGGCGAGATCGCTCGCCAAGCCTCCGGCGCAGTGCTGGTATCGATCGAAGATACCGTTGTGCTGGCTACCGTTGTGGCACGCAAAGATGCCAAGCCAGGTCAGGATTTTTTCCCGTTGACCGTTGATTATGTTGAAAAGACTTACGCTGCTGGCCGTATCCCAGGCGGTTTCTTCAAGCGCGAAGGCCGTCCTTCCGAAAAAGAAACCCTGACATCGCGCCTGATCGATCGTCCGATCCGCCCGTTGTTCCCAGAAGGTTACCTGAATGAAGTGCAAGTCATCATTCACGTGTTGTCGGTCAATCCTGAAATCGATCCTGATATCGCTGCAATGATCGGCGCTTCGGCTGCATTGTCGGTTGCCGGTATTCCTTTCGCCGGCCCGGTTGGCGCTGCGCGCGTTGGTTATATCGACGGCCAGTACGTCTTGAACCCGACCACTTCGCAACTGGCCAAGTCGGCCATGGATCTGGTGGTTGCCGGTACTGAAACCGCAGTGCTGATGGTGGAATCCGAAGCCAAGCAATTGTCGGAAGAAATCATGTTGGGTGCGGTTGTTTTCGGCCACGAGCAATCGAAGGCTGTTATCAACGCGATCCACGAACTGGTACGCGACGGCGGCAAGCCTGAAGTTGAATGGAGCCCGGCGCCAAAGAACGAGGCACTGATCGCTCGCGTTGCACATTTCGGCGAAGCCAAACTGCGTGAAGCCTATCAAACCAAAGACAAGCAAGCTCGTACTGCCAAGTTGAAAGATGCTTTCGCTGAAGTCAACACAGCACTGGCTGCTGAAGCTGCATCGATCAGCGCTGCTGCGCCTGACTCTTCGGAAGTCAGCGGCATCCTGTTCGATCTGGAAGCCAAGATCGTCCGTTCACAGATCCTCGAAGGCGAACCACGTATCGACGGCCGCGACACCCGCACCGTGCGTCCGATCACGATCCGTACCGGCGTTTTGCCGCGTACCCACGGTTCGGCACTGTTCACCCGCGGTGAAACTCAAGCGCTGGTAATCGCAACGCTGGGTACCGCACGCGACGAACAAAAGATCGACGCGTTGATGGGCGAGTACTCGGACCGCTTCATGCTGCATTACAACATGCCACCGTTCGCAACCGGCGAAACCGGCCGCGTCGGTACGCCTAAGCGCCGTGAAATCGGCCATGGCCGTCTGGCTAAGCGCGCACTGCAAGCAGCATTGCCGGCACCGGAAGATTTCAGCTACTCGGTACGCCTGGTTTCGGAAATCACCGAATCCAACGGTTCGTCGTCGATGGCTTCGGTCTGCGGCGGCTGCCTGGCATTGATGGATGCCGGTGTGCCGATGCAAGCACACGTTGCCGGTATCGCCATGGGCCTGATCAAGGAAGGCAGCAAGTTCGCCGTCCTGACCGACATCCTGGGCGATGAAGATCACCTGGGCGACATGGACTTCAAGGTAGCGGGTACTGCCAACGGTATCACTGCTTTGCAGATGGATATCAAGATCCAGGGCATCACCAAGGAAATCATGCAGGTCGCATTGGCGCAAGCTAAAGAAGGCCGCATCCATATCCTCGGCAAAATGCAAGAAGCGGTACCGCACGGTAAAACCGAGCTGTCCGATTTCGCACCACGCCTGATCACCGTCAAGATCAATCCGGAAAAAATCCGTGACGTGATCGGCAAGGGCGGCGCTGTGATCCGTGCGCTGACTGAAGAAACCGGCACCCAGATCGATATCAGCGACGAAGGCGTCGTGACTATCGCTTCGGTAGATGCTGCTGCAGGCCAGGAAGCCAAGCGTCGTATCGAAGAACTGACGGCTTCAGTTGAAGTCGGCAAGGTCTACGAAGGTACAGTCTTGAAGCTGTTGGACTTCGGCGCAATCGTGCAAGTATTGCCGGGCAAAGACGGTCTGCTGCACATCAGCCAGATCGCCAATGAGCGCGTGAATGCGGTTGCCGACTACCTGAAAGAAGGCCAGCAAGTGCGCGTCAAGGTTCTCGAAACCGATGACCGCGGCCGTTTGAAACTGTCGATGAAGGCAGCTCAGTCTGACGAAGGCGGCGAAGCTGCTCCGGCAGCGGCGCAGTAAATCCACAGTAACTTAGCTGTTAAAAAATGCCCGGGATGCAGATGCATCCCGGGCATTTTTACGTTTACAGATACAAAGGAAGTAGGGTGGGCAGGATGTTCTGCCCACGCTGAAGCGCAACCGTCCGCGTGGGCATGGGTGCCCACGCTACGCGAAAAAAAGCCGCCGGAGAGAAAACTCTCAGGCGGCTTTTTGTCGTTGAAGCGAGATTTAATCGAACACAGGCGATTCCACACCCAGAATCTTGTGCAGCTTCGGCGATGTGGTGGTGTACTGCATATGGATCTTCTTGTCCGGGAAGATGTACGGCGCAGCGCCGAAAGCAGCCAACGCAGCTTCATGGAAGCCCGACAGGATCAATTTCTTCTTGCCTGGGTAGGTGTTGATATCGCCGACCGCGAAAATGCCCGGCACATTGGTTTCGAATTTCTCGGTATCGACCACGCGCAATTGCTTGCGCTCGATATCCAGGCCCCATTCAGCTATCGGGCCGAGTTTTGGCGACAGGCCGAAGAATACCAGCAGGGTATCCAGCGGCAGGCGGCGGGTGACGCCATCCGGGCCGGTGACCTTGATTTCGCTGAGTTTGCCGTCCTTGACTTCGTGACCGGTGACCTGGCCAACCAGGAATTGCATTTCGTAAGCTTCGCACAAGGCTTTCATCTTGGCGACCGAAGCCGGCGCCGCGCGGAATTCTTCGCGACGGTGCAGCAGTACGACCGATTCCGCCTTGCCGACCAGATCCAGCGCCCAGTCCAGCGCCGAATCGCCGCCGCCGCAGATCACCAGGTTCTTGCCGTGGAACTGGACCGGATCCTTGACCCGGTAGAACAGTTGCGTATTGTCGAACTGGTCGATGCCGTCGACCTTGATGGTGCGTGGCTGGAACGAGCCGACGCCGGCCGCGATGAAGATGGTTTTGGTGATGAAGCGAGTGCCGGCCGAAGTTTCCAGATCGAAGCGATTGTCTTCGCGGCGCGCCACCAGCGTCACTTCCTGGTTCAGGTGGAAGGTCGGTTCGAACGGCTCGATCTGCTTGAGCAGGTTATCGGTCAGTTCCTGGCCGGTGCAGACCGGGACTGCCGGAATGTCGTAAATCGGCTTGTCAGGATACAGTTCCACGCACTGGCCGCCGACCACCGGCAAGGAGTCGATGACATGAGCCTTGATTTCCAGCAGGCCGAGTTCGAAGACCTGGAACAGGCCGACCGGACCGGCGCCGACGATGACGGCATCGGTCTCGATCGGTGTGCTGTTGGCGGAGTTGAGTGCTGCTGCAAGCTTGACGTTGGTATCCATAACGACGATCTGATTCCTGTTTCAGTTGGGTCCCCCAAAACGCCGTGGCGGTGTGCTAACGATGGCTGCGACGGCGATTGGATTAAAATTTCGCGAATTTCAGTCTGACGGCGAATAAATGCTGCGCTGTGGCTGGGGGCAATGGCCTGGCTTAAATTGGTGGCTTGAATGGTGGCCACCACTGCACTTGGCCGCCATGCAAACGGCGGCAGACAGGCAACTTAGCGTTGCAAAAATTCCAGCTTTTCTTTTACATCTTTCCATTCCTCTGCTTCGCCAAGGGGTGCAATGGTCTTGGTGATCGATGGCCAATGGCGCGACAGGTCTTCATTCAGTTTGATGAAATGCAGCTGATCGGCAGGCACATCTTCTTCTGCGTAGATGGCATTCACCGGGCACTCGGCGACGCAAACTGCGCAGTCGATGCACTCGTCGGGGTCGATCGACAGGAAATTCGGGCCTTGGCGGAAGCAATCAACCGGGCATACATCCACGCAGTCGGTATAGCGGCAGCGAATGCAGGATTCGGTCACAACGTGGGTCATAACAACAGTCCTATCTGTAAATGGTCTTGAAGCGGGTCTTGAGGCGGCGGCAGGGGTTTCCCAGCAAGCGGCGCTGTTCTACGCACCCTGTCGCAAAGCCTTGTATTTTAAGGTAATTCGAGGTTTCCCACAAACAGCTGTTATATAGAATCCATATAAGCAAATGTGAAATTCACATTAGCCGCAAATGCCGTTGTATCCGCAGTTTTACCATATCTGTCCAAGGTTTTTTGAGGCGACCGCTGGATTACTTGCGCGAACTTGGCAAAATGGCTATCGTGAACGTCTTTGTTGCTATGGAATAATTATGTCATCGTCCACGGAAGGCTCCACCAAAGCCATATTTTATGCGTTGGGCGCCAATGGCGGGATTGCGCTGGCCAAGTTTGCCGCGTCGATCTATACCGGTTCCGGCGCGATGCTGGCGGAAGCCATTCATTCGCTGGCCGATTGCACCAACCAGGTATTTTTGCTGATCGGCCTGAAAGAAGCCCGGAAACCGGCCAACTCATCCCATCCCATGGGTTATGCGCGCGTGGTTTATTTCTGGGCGATGATGGTGGCGCTGCTGTTGTTTTTTGTCGGCGGCGCGTTTTCGGTCATGGAAGGCATTGAGCATTTCAAGCATCCGCAGCCGATCAGCGCTCCTTGGGTGGCGTTGGGCGTGCTAGGGGTGTCGGTAGTGCTGGAAGCATTTTCCCTGCGCGGAGCGATGGTGGAAATCCGCAAGATTTCGCAGGGCAAGTCATTCATGCGGTGGTTTCGCGAAACCCGGCAGTCCGAACTGATGGTGGTGGCAGGTGAGGATATCGCCGCGCTGGCGGGTCTGGCGTTGGCATTTGTTGCGGTGCTGATGACCGTGATCACCGGTAACCCGCTGTGGGATGCCTGCGGAACGATTGCGGTAGGCGTGTTGCTGATGGTGGTCGCAGTAATGGTGATACGCGAAGTGAAAGCTATGGTTACCGGGGAGTCCGCCGCACCTGAAGTGCATGCCGCCATCAAGGCGCATATTGAAGCCGACGCCGATGTGGCGAGCATCAGGAATCTGATTTCGATGCAATGGGGCGAGCAAGTCATGATCGCGGTGCAAGCCGTGATGCGGCCCCAGTCTTCCGATGTGGCGCTGATCGATGCGATCAACCGCATCGAGGCCGGGATCCAGGAACGCTGGCCGCAGGTGCACTGGTGTTTCTTCGAACCGGACCATGCGTTGTTGAAAGCGGCCGCCGCCGGAGCAGAATAAACAAACCACATTATTTTTATCATCAGGGAGCATTGCCATGAGCCAGCATCTGTCGCAGCTTTTTCCGCAGTCTCGTCAGCAATTTCGTCTCTTGTCGCTGATGCTCCTGTTCGCCTTCCCGGCCTTGTCGACCTATGCCGCGGGACCGGTCACATCGCCAAATCCAGTGATCCAGTCGATCCCTGCCAGTTCTGGGGGGAGTTCCAACAACTTGTCAACGGAAGATAAAAAGAAATTGCTGGCTGCACCTGAAACGGACGCGCAGGCAAACCCGGCCGGTAGCGGCGTGATTTTCCAAGGTGGCAATTATTGCGACGATTTACAGCAGCAGATCAAGCGTACCCAACCGGCCACTGGCAGCTTGAATCAAACCGCGAACGGCAAGGTTCCGCAATACGACGAGCGCAGCAAGCTGGAAGCGCGCTATCGCAGCGAATGCGTCAAATAAGCTGCTTGCAGTCGCTTTGCCTGGCTGCTGTTGTAAGATGCGAAAACGATTCCAGGCAGTCCGGCAGCAGCCATTCTCTCAGTCATCACCGTCCCGCATTCACATACCATGATCATTACTTCGCTGCTTGACACAGATTTGTATAAATTCACGATGATGCAGGTGGTATTGCATCATTTTCCGGCTGCAGATGTGGAGTATCGCTACAAATGCCGCAATAAGGGAGTCGACCTGCGGCCCTATGTCGATGAAATCCGCGATGAAATCGCCGGTCTGTGCCGTTTGCGCTTCCAGGAGCAGGAACTGGCTTATCTCGGCGGTTTGCGTTTCATGAAGAGCGACTTCATCGAATTCCTGAGCCTGTTTCATCTGCAGCAAAAATATATCAGCGTGCAGCCGTCGGCGGCGGATAACGGCGAAATCGATATCGTGATCAAAGGGCCGTGGCTGCATACGATTCTGTTTGAAGTGCCGGTGCTGGCGATCGTCAATGAAGTCTATTTCCGTGCCACTGAGACTGCGCCGGATTATCTGGAAGGGCGCAAGCGCCTGCAAAGCAAGATGGCGCTGATTCGCGACGATGCCGCCATGGCCGGTTGCAAAATAGCCGATTACGGCACGCGCCGCCGCTTTTCCCGTACCTGGCACGAAGAAGTGGTGCAGACCTTGCAGCGCGATTTCGCGCAACATCTGGTCGGTACCTCCAACGTCTATTTCGCCATGAAATACGGTATGACCCCGCTGGGCACCATGGCGCACGAGTATTTGCAAGCCTGCCAGTCGCTCGGTCCGCGCTTGCGCGACTCGCAGATTTTCGGGTTTGAAATGTGGGCCAAGGAATATCGCGGCGATCTCGGTATTGCCTTGTCCGATGTTTACGGCATGGCGGCATTTCTGCGCGACTTCGATTTGTATTTCTGTAAATTGTTTGATGGCGCCCGCCATGACTCCGGCGATCCGTTCGAATGGGGCGAGCGCCTGATCAAACATTACCAGGACAATCGTGTCGATCCGTCGACCAAGTCCCTGGTGTTTTCCGATAGCCTCGATTTCGGCAAGGTCAACGCGTTGTACCTGCGTTTCAAGGACCGGACCCGGGTGGCGTTTGGCGTGGGCACCAATCTGACCAATGACCTGGGTTACACGCCATTGCAAATCGTCATAAAGATGGTGCGCTGTAACGGCCAGCCGGTCGCCAAGTTGTCGGATACACCATCCAAGAACATGTGCGATGACCAGGCTTATCTGAACTACCTGCGCCAGGTTTTCGAGATCGCCGACCCTGTTGCCGTAGCAACATAGTGCAGCACATTTGTTATTTATTTGATATCTATTTTGTGCTAAAATACCCCGCGCCTTGATCAAGCACCGATCAATTGCCGATTGATCACCTTATCCGGAAGACTACATTGCATAAAAAAATCCTAGCTATCTTGATTGCCTTCCTGCCTGTAGCCGCGCAGGCAGCAGAACTGGACGGCGCGCAGCTGTCGGTCTGGTGGGGCGTGCCTTTCATGGGCTTGCTACTGTCGATCGCGCTCGGGCCCTTGTTGGCGCCGACCTTCTGGCACCATCATTTTGGCAAGATCACGGTAGTCTGGTCGGTGGCTTTCCTGATTCCATGCGCACTGGTGTTTGGCGTGCCGACAGCCGCCGCCGGCGTGGTGCATGCCTTCATGGCAGAGTATTTTCCCTTCATTATTTTGTTGCTCGCCTTGTTCGTGGTGGCTGGCGGCATTTGCCTGCGCGGCAATCTGCATGGGACGCCGGCGCTGAATACCGGCCTGCTGGCAATCGGTACTCTGTTGGCGAGTTTGATGGGTACCACCGGCGCTTCAATGCTGCTGATCAGGCCATTGATCCGCGCCAACGACAATCGCAAACATGTGGTGCATATCGTCGTGTTCTTCATCTTCCTGGTAGCCAATGCCGGCGGCGCCTTGACGCCGCTTGGCGATCCGCCTTTGTTCCTGGGATTCCTGAAGGGCGTGGATTTTACCTGGACCCTCAAGAACATCTTTGGCGAAACCATGTTCATGTGGGGTTCGCTGCTGGTAATTTTCTATTGTCTCGACCGCTTTTATTTCCATAAGCGCGAAGAAGAGTTTGCGCCGTCGCTGGATCCGACGCCGGACGATGCCAAACTGCGCTTCGAAGGAAAATTCAACTTTGTGCTGCTGGCCGTGGTGGTCCTGCTGGTGCTGATGAGCGGCTTCTGGAAGCCAGGAATCACCTACGACATCTACGGCACGCCCGTGGAACTGCAGAATCTGCTGCGGGACGGTTTGCTGGTCGTGGTGATCCTGGTCTCGCTCTGGCTGACGCCGAAAATCGCCCGTGAAGGCAATGATTTCAGCTGGGGACCGATTCTTGAGGTTGCCAAATTGTTTGCCGGGATTTTCGTCACCATCGCACCGGTGATCGCCATGCTGCGCGCCGGCGAGCACGGCGCTTTCGGTATGGTGGTCAGCGCTGTCACCGGCGCCGACGGCCAGCCCAATAACATCATGTATTTCTGGGCCACCGGCATACTGTCTTCCTTCCTCGACAATGCGCCGACCTACCTGGTGTTCTTTAACACAGCCTCCGGCGACGCTGCTGAACTGATGACCAGACTGGCGGCGACTCTGGCGGCGATTTCCTGCGGCGCGGTGTTCATGGGCGCCAACAGCTACATCGGCAATGCGCCGAACCTGATGGTGAAAGCCATCGCGGAAGAACGCGGCATCCGCATGCCGTCCTTCTTCGGTTACGTGGGCTGGGCTTGTGTAGTATTGTTGCCGTTGTTTGTGATAATGACGTTTATTTTCTTCTGATGGTGGCAGAACGATGAAACCAAAGATATTGATGGCGCGTGCGGTGTTTCCAGATGTGATCGCAAGGTTGCAGCAGTACTTCGAAGTGGAAAGCAATCAGGAAGACCGCATCTTCAGCGCCGCGGAGCTGGCTGAAAAATTGCACGACAAGGATGGCGTGATAGCCACCGCCAGCGAACGTATCTCAGCTGAATTGCTGCAAGCCAGTCCGCGTCTGAAGGCGGTATGCAACCAGGCTGTCGGTTACAACAATATCGACGTCGTCGCGGCCACCAAGGCCGGGGTGATGGTGACTAATACGCCGGACGTGTTGAACGAGACCACGGCCGATTTCGGCTGGGCTCTGCTGATGGCTACCGCGCGCCGAGTCACCGAGGCAGAGCACTGGCTGCGAGCCGGACATTGGAAACAATGGCGCTACGACAGTTTCCTCGGTGCAGACGTGCATGGCGCCACGCTGGGCATCATCGGCATGGGACGTATCGGCCAGGCGATTGCGCGGCGTTCAATGGGCTTCGACATGCAGGTGCTGTATCACAATCGTTCGCGCCTGGCGCCAGAGCAGGAGGCGCGCGCAAACAATGCGCGTTATGTCAGCAAGGAAGAGTTGTTGGCCACTGCCGACCATGTAATCCTGGTGCTGCCGTATTCGAAAGAATCGCATCACACCATCGGTCCTGCCGAACTGGCGTTAATGAAGCCCGGTGCGACCCTGGTCAATCTGGCGCGCGGCGGCATTGTCGACGACCTGGCGCTGATTGCCGCTTTGCGCGACAAGAAAATTGCGGCTGCCGGGCTGGATGTGTTCGAGAACGAACCAGCTTTGCATCCTGATTTTCTGGAATTGTCGAATGTGGTGTTGACGCCGCATATTGCCAGCGCTTCGGAGCCTACGCGGCGGGCGATGGCAGATTGCGCGGCGGATAACCTGCTGGCGGCATTGTTGCCGACGACAGAGCGGAAATGGCCGCCGAACCTGCTCAATCCGGAAGTGCTGGGCCGGGTAACTCTTAGCTAGTCCGGCCCGGATTCTGCTTTTGTCGTAGGGTGGGCACCTGTGCACACGCGTTACCGTGATATCCGGAGTGCGAGCTCAAGCGATACCGAAGTAGACATCTGCGCGTAGTCAGTCCACGCGTGGGCACGATGTGCCCACCCTACGCGACTGCTTTAATTTTTTAATCTTTCAGGCCTTCGACCAGATCGATATATTGCTGTTGGGCGTCGGTCTGGCTGGCGCCTTTCAGCTCATTCCATGCATCCCATTTGGCGCGGCCGACAAAATCCGTCATGCCAGGGCGCTCGCCCTGGACGTCGCCGCTGCTGCCTTGTTTAAACAACGAATACATTTTCAACATGGTCATGTTGTCAGGGCGCTCGCTCAATGTCTTTGAGTCGGCCTGGGCTTGTTCGAACTGGGCTTGGAGGGTCATAAGGGTCTCGTAAGGGTAGAGGGAGAAAGTCGAATCAAACGAATCAATCGGTAACGGCGCCAACTACTGCAGAACCCGCTTTCACGGTGCCTTCTACCACGGTAGCACCAACGCTGACAGCGGCGCTGCCAACGCTGATGCCGGCGCCGACCACGCTGGTTGTGACACTGACGACGGTACAGCCGGCAAACAGCGGCAACGTCACCAGCAATGAGGCGATGCGGCGAACATTCAGAACGGCATCAGGCAAACTGAATTTTTTCATTGAGCGGCCGTTGCGATTGTCGGGTGAGACGAACTTACACGCCCAGTAGTTCAACTTCAAAAATCAGGGTAGCGTTTGGCGGAATAACGCCACCGGCGCCGCGTGGGCCATAACCCAGCGCTGCCGGAATGATCAGCGTGCGCACGCCGCCGATTTTCATGCCTTGTACGCCTTCATCCCAACCTTTGATGACATGGCCGGCGCCCAGCGGGAATTCGAACGGGTCGCCGCGATCCTTGCTGGAGTCGAATTTCTTGCCGGCGCTGCCGTCGGAGTTTTGCAGCCAGCCGGTGTAATGCACGGTCACATGATCGCCTGCTTTGGCTTCAGCGCCTTGGCCAACGGTGACATCTTCATACTGCAGGCCAGAAACGGTAGTGGTGGTCGACATGGGAATCCTTTAAAAGTAGTCAATAATTGCCAGGCGGCGCAAGAGTTTACGCTCGAGCCAGCTGCCCTGCCAAGTGGAGCAGTGTAAACCAAAATTCAGCCAGCAATCCATGCGGCGAGGCAAACTAGTGGGTTGCCTCGGCACGCCGGCAAAAGTCATTTAAATCTATAGGCAGCATTCATGCACGGTAAAATAGTCGTTTTTGCTTCTCAGAGTTCCTTATGTTCGTTGTTACGTCTGTTTTTGTTCGTCGTTCTGTTGTAGCCGCTTGCGGCTTGCTGACCGCATTTTCCACTTTCGCGGCAGCACCTGTCGCTGCAACGGCCGTTCTTCCTGCTACTGCCAACAACAATACAGTGGTCGTGCTGAATTCGCGCGACGCCACCATTACTTTGCTGGACCAGACAACTTACAAGGAAATCGGTACATTTCCAGTCGGCAAGGAGCCGCATCACCTGATGCCGACGCCAGACAATAAATCGCTGATCGTGGCCGCCGCCACCGGTAACTCGCTGTTGTTCCTGGACCCCAAAAGCGGGCAGATCCAGAACCAGGTGAAGGATATTGTCGATCCTTACCAAATCGGTTTTTCGCCTAATCAGAAATGGTTTATTGCCAACGGCCTGCGCCTTGACCGTATCGATATTTATGGTTACGACGGCAAGAGTTTGAAACTGGCCAAGCGCCTGCCGCTGCCGGCCATGCCTAGCCATATGGCATTCACCGCCGACAGCTCACTGGCTTTCATCAGCCTGCAAGGCAGCGACGAACTGGCCGCTGTCGATCTGGCAACGCAAAAAGTGAAATGGACCATACCTGTCGGCAAGCAGCCGGCTGGCGTGTACATGACGCCGGATAATAAATATCTGTTGGTTGGCGTGATGGGCAGCGACTACGTTGCCGTGATCGACTGGCGCACCCAGAAGATCATCAAGAAAATCAAGACCGGCGACGGCGCACATAATTTCCGTCCGCAAGGCGATAATCGCCATCTGTTCGTTTCCAACCGGGTCGCCGGCACCATCAATGTGCTCGATCTGAACACGCTGGAAAGCGTTGGCAGCATCACCGTTCCCGGCGGGCCGGATTGTATGGAAGTGACAGCAGACGGCAAGACCATGTGGGTCACCCAGCGCTGGCTCAAGCGGGTTTCGGTGGTCGATTTGACAATGCGCAAAGTGATCAAGTCGATTCCGGTCGGGCGCTCGCCGCACGGCATCTATTTTCATAACCGTGCTTCTGAAGTGTGAAGCATATGTTTTCCTGCAGGTTTCCCGCAACCCGGCATAGTTTATTGGCAGCAGCCGTGGCGTTGGCAACATTGGCGCCGGCCACGCTGTCACTGGCGCAGTCAACCAAGGCATGCAGCAGCGGTATGCTTTATCTGAGTTTCGATACTGGCAGCCAGTCGCAGGCCGAGTACATCGCCCAGACCCTGAGGCGGCATCACATCAAGGCCACTTTTTTCATGGCCAATGAAAAAACCGTGAATGGCGATTACACGCTGGATCCTGCCTGGGCGCCATTCTGGAAATCGCTGGTGGCTGACGGCCATGCCTTCGGTACCCATACTTTCGACCATGTTTACGCCAAGCGCGACCTGGCCGATGGCAAGATTGAAGTGAAACCGCAGTTCGGCGCCAATGGCGGCAAGCTGCTGGCATGGACGCCGCAACAATATTGCGATGAACTCAATCGCGTCGACCAGCGTTTCCAAACTCTGACGGGTAGCCATATCGACCGTTTCTGGCGCACGCCCGGCGGCCATCTGACGCCGCACACGCTGGCGGCAGGGGAAGCCTGCGGGTACAAGCACGTGGCTTGGGCCGAAGCCGGTTTTTCCGGTGACGAGCTACCCAGCGATAAATGGCCAAATCAGATGTTGCTGGAGCGCATGCTGAAAAATCTCAAGGATGGTGATATCGTCATGGCGCATCTGGGAATCTGGTCACGCAAGGATCCTTGGGCGCCGGCGGTGCTGGAACCCTTGATCGGCGGCCTGGAAAAAAAGGGTTTCTGTTTTGCGACGCTGCGCGACCATCCCGCCTACAACGGCAACTTGAAAGGGCCGGTCGCCGAGACTAAAGCTGGAAAGGTTCATAAGGCATCATGATCAATACCTTGGTGGACTGGTTTGCAAGCGCCCAGGCCTGGCTGTTCCAGGCCGTGGTGCAGCCGCTCATGTTCCATGCAGGATTTAGCGAATATCTGGAAGACGCTTTCGACGGCACTGAATGGTTCCTGATCGGCGTCTGCGAGTTGATCGTCCTGTTCCTTATCCTGCGACCGCTGGAAGCAGTGATTCCAGTGCATGCTTTTACCGACCGCCGCGCACGCTTGACCGATTTCATTTATACCGTGTTGTACCGTCTCGGTGCTTTTTCGATGCTGGTGTTCTTCCTGGTCGATCCACTGATGGCAAAGGTCACTGAGTTGCTGCATCTGCAAGGACTCAATCCATTTAACCTGGAAAACCTGTTGCCTGGTTTTACCGACCAGCCTTTGATTACCTTCCTGATGTATCTGCTGGTGCTTGACCTGTGCGAGTACTGGTATCACCGTGCGCAGCACAATGTCGGCTGGTTATGGGGTTTGCACAGCTTGCATCACAGCCAGCAAAACATGAACCTGTGGAGCGATGATCGCAATCACCTGCTGGACGGCTTGATTCACGATGTCATGCTGGCCCTGGTAGCGCTGGCGATCGGCGTCGAGCCAACACAGTACGTGCTGCTGGTGTCAGTCACCCGCATGTTGCAAAGCCTGCAACACGCCAATGTACGCATTCACTTTGGTCGCCTGGGCGATGCCATTGTCGTCTCGCCGCGCTTTCATCGCTGGCACCATGCGATCGGCATCGGCCATGAAAGCAAAGGGCACGGCACTATGGGCGGCCATAATTTCGGCGTGCTGTTTGCATTCTGGGATATCTTGTTTCGCAGTGCCTGGTTCGGCAAGACCTTCGAACATACCGGAGTGCGCGACCAGTTGCCGACGGCAAGCCGGCCGGCCCGCGACTATGGCCAGGGTTTCTGGTCGCAGCAATGGCTGGGGCTGAAGCGCATGGTTGAATTTGCCAGAAGGTCGTCCCGCTGATGCGCCCGGTACTGGTAGCCTTCGGCCGGGCTTTATTGTCGCAGCTGCATTACCGCATGCTGATGCTGACTTTCCTGCCATTTGTATTATCCGTACTGGTCTGGGGTCTGGCCCTGTGGTGGGGTTTGCAACCGATGATCGACTGGCTGCAAAAGAATTATTTTGCCGGTAACGATGGCTGGGGCATAGCCAACTACGTGCCCGCCTGGCTCGGTCTGGGCGCGCTCAAGACTGTCATCGTTCCATGGCTGGCATTGTGGGCTCTGCTACCGTTGATGATTCTGACCGCCTTGCTGTTCGTCGGCGCGTTTGCCTTGCCGGCAACTGCGCGTCACATCGGTCGTCGCCACTTCCCGGATCTGGAGCTGCGCAAGGGCGGCTCGCTGCTCGGCGGTATGTGGACTTCGTTTAGCGCCTTCCTGCTGTTTTGTGTATTGTGGCTGGTGACGTTGCCGCTATGGTTGATTCCACCGTTCGCCTTCCTGATCCCGCTGGTATTGTGGGGCTGGCTGACGTATCGGGTGTTCGCTTATGAAGCCTTGGCGGCGCATGCCGACAAGGAAGAAATGCGGGCGCTGCTGCGGATTCATCGCTGGCCGTTGCTGCTGATCGGCGTGATTGCCGGCGCCATGGGGGCGGCGCCAACCATATTGTGGCTGGGCGGCGCCTTGTGGCTGGTGATTTTCCCGTTGCTGGCCGCCGGTTCGATCTGGCTGTACGTCCTGGTGTTTGTGTTCACCGGTTTGTGGTTTGAGTATTATTGCCTGGCGGCGCTGGCCAAATATCGGGCGGCGGGCCAGGCTGCTATCATTATTGCTGAACGTCACGACAGCCGGGTGATTCATCAATTGTCCGATGTTACAGATACATCGTCGCCGGATCAGGCTTGATGTGCCGGTTAGGATTCGGAGTTAAGATTTGATTTGTATAGAATACCTTAGCGTTATTCCTTGATTCATTGTCTTTCTACTCATCTTCAGCTCATCTTCAAATAAGCGGCGATCCCCATGGCAATCGGACTTATCATCATCGGCGACGAAATCCTGTCAGGCAGGCGAGTCGATAAGCATTTTCCGAAAATACTGGAAATGCTTTCCACCCGCGGGTTAAGCCTGGACTGGGCAGAATACATAGGCGACGATCCGGCCCGCATTACGGCGACACTGAAACGTACATTCGCCAGCGACGACATCGTGTTTTGTACCGGCGGCATCGGCGCCACGCCAGACGATCACACACGCCAGTGTGCAGCGGCGGCGCTTGGCGTGCCACTGGTGTTGCATCCGCAAGCGCGTGAGAAAATCCGTGAACGGATAGCCGACACCGCGCGCGACGCCGGTTTGGAAGTTGACTACGACACGCCTGATAACCTGCACCGGCTGAAGATGGGCGAGTTTCCGCAGGGCGCCGCCATCATCCCCAACCCGTTTAACAAGATTCCTGGTTTTTCAGTACCGCACCAGGGCGCGGGCGCACATTCGGGCGCACACTATTTCGCGCCGGGTTTCCCTGTGATGGCGTGGCCCATGTTCGAGTGGGTACTGGATACGTATTACGCAGACCGATTCCATCAGAATCCACAGCTGGAGCAATCGGTGCTGGTGTTTGGAGCGATGGAATCGACGTTGACGCCGCTGATGGAAGCCATCGAGACGGAGTTTCCCTTGGTTAAGGTATTCAGCCTGCCGCATGTTGGCGATGGCAACACACGGCGCCACATCGATCTCGGCGTAAAGGGCGAACCGGTGCAGAGCGCAGCGGCATTCAAGAAAATGCTGGCCGGCCTCGATCAGATCAAGGCAGAGTATCGGCCGGCTTAGTTGCGGGGCCGAGACATTTTCCATCCTTACTTATTTCATCGCTTATTTCCCCATTAATTTCCCCCGCTTATTTCTCAACTTATTTTTCAACTTATTTCTCCACTTATTTCTCCACTTAACCAAAGCGTTTGCCGCTAGAGACTAGCGGCAATCTGCTTCCATCTGATTGATATCACATGTTCGGATTCCTCTTTAAACGCGCTGATCGTAAAGCGCCACAACCGGTCGTTGCTCCTCAGGCTGCATTGCGTACCGAAGCCAAACAAGTGTCCGACCAGGCCAGGCAGCAAGCGCTGCAACAGGCACAGGCTTTGCCGGATGAAGCTGCTGCAGTCGCGTTCATTTTGCAATCGACGTTTGCCGACGCCCGCTTGTGCGCGGCACAGCGGGTGCAGTCGCGCGCAGCTTTGGAACAAGTACTGCAGGCATGCCGCAATACCGACAGGCGGGTTGCCAAATTAATGCAAGGACGGCTGGACAGTGGGCGTCAGCAGCAATTGATCGCCGACAAGGCGGCCGCATCCGTGGCGCAGGCGCAACGCTTGCAGCAAGAACTGCAACTGATGCCGAATCAGGTTGCAGAACTGGACCGTGGCTGGGACGCCAAGGATGTGCCCGCCGAATTACTGCAGCAATTCACGCAACTGCGTGCCGCACTTGCCGAGCGTTTGACGGCCCAGGCCGACTTGCAACGCAGCGCCATCGCTTCATTGAACAGTGTGCGCACGTTGCACTCACAGGCTAAAACGACAATGTCCAGTGCGCTGCAGCTCGAGCAGGAGCTGGATGCATTGGAATCGCAAATGGCAGTCTGCGCAGGTCATGCGGAAGCGTTGAGTTTGCCGCGCCATCTGGCTGCAGAATTCGCACAGGAAACCCAGGCATTACGCAAGTTGCTGTCGACTTTGCAGCAGCATCAATCGGCTCTGCAGGCGCGTAACGACGCGTTGGCAAACTGGGAAGCGGCCTCCGAAGCGCTGGATCCGGATACGCTGAAAGCCAGCTGGTCGGCATTGCCAAAATTGCCGGCGGCGTTACTTGACGACGGTTTGGAGCAACGCTATCAGGCGCTGTTGAAGCAACATGCGGTAGTGCCCGTCAAACCGCAAAAGATTCATGCTCCGGCGGCATCGCCCGAAGTGACCGAAGCGAACGAAGTATCGGGAGCAACCGCACGTCCGCAAATTGCCGAAGCTTTGGATGGCCTTGAAAAAGCCCTGGAAGACGGCGCATTGCAAGTGGCGATGGATTTCGACAAGGTGTTGCGCGCGATCGATTTCAAGTTGTACAAGCCGAACGCAAGCCAAAACACGCGTCTGGCGCAAGCACGTAGCGAGTTGACCCGGTTACAAGGCTGGGCGCGCTGGGGCGGCAATGTCTCGCGCGAAGAATTGACCAAGGCCGCGCAGGAATTGACGCTGCAGGAACTGGCGCCAGCCGAGCTGGCAAAAAAAATCGGCAGCCTGCGGGCACGCTGGAAGTCGCTGGATGGCAATTCGGGACCGGCGCCGAAAATCCTGTGGGAAGGATTTGACACAGCTTGCACCAACGCTTATACGCCAGTCGCTGCACATTTCCAGCAACAGGCGGAACAGCGGCAAGCCAATCAAGCCAATGCACGTACCTTGATCGATGAAGTGCTGCAGCATGCACAAGCGATGCTGCCGACGGAGGTGGCGCCGGACTGGAAAGCCGTCGCCCAGTATTGCCAGCAAAAACAACAGGCATGGAAAAACCTGGGGCCGATCAATCGTAGTGAAAAAAAGGCACTCGATAACAGTTTTGCCGCCGCGATCGACACCTTGCTGGCGCCGTTGGCGCAGCAACAAGATATCGAAATCGCCCGGCGAGAAAAATTGATCACCGAAGCGGCGCAGCTACCCGCCAACCAACGCGATACCGCCGAACGTGTGAAAGAATTGCAACAGCGCTGGCAAGAGCAAGCAAAGGCGCTGCCTTTGCCACGGCAGCATGAGCAGGAGCTGTGGGTGCGTTTCCGCAGCGCATGCGACGCCATCTTTGCTCAACGCAAGGAGGCCGCATCAAGCGCCGACGCAGAACGCCGCGACAATCTGCATCTGCGCGAAGAGCAATGCGCGTTGCTGGAAGCAGCGCTTGAGCGGACGGAAGAGGAATTGCCGAAAATTCTGCAACAAGCCCAGCAAGAGTGGGCGCGCAGCGGACAAGTGCCGCGTGCGGTTCAGGCGCAGATTGATGGGCGTTTCCAGGCCGCGCTCGGTGCTCTGCAAGCGCGGCTCGACCAGAGTCGGCAGCAGGCGGCGCTGGCGCAAGCCGACGCCCTGCGCGACAAACTGATTTTGTGTCAGCAAGTTGAAGCAAGCATCGTCCATGCGGATACAGGCTCTGCAGGAACCCGGGCCGAATCCGACTGGCGCAATAGCTGGCAAGCATTGCCGAAGCTGGCGCCGGTATTTGAAAAAGTCATCACGGCACGTTTCGAACGAGCGTTGCAGAATAGCGACAATTACGCCGCTACTCTTGCAACCCGGAGCCCTGTGTTACAACAAGAGTTGTTGCGTGCTGAAATCCTGGCCGGAATCGAGAGCCCTGCAGCGCTTTCGCGTGAACGTTTGCAATTGCAGGTCGAGGTGTTGCAAGCGTCATTGAAAGCGGGCGGCTCAGCGAGAAATATCGAGCAGCAACTGTTGCATATTTGCGACTTGCCAGCCTTGATGGATGAACCGACGCTGCAACGGCTGTTGAAACTGGTAGCCCAGGTCAAACCATAAACCTCTCTGGCACAACAACTGCGTAGGGTAGGGTGGGCAGTTTTCTTGCCCACGCGGCTGCCCCGGCGCAATGGATAAACCTTCCAGGCAAAAAAATACCCCGGTGAACCGGGGTAAATAACGATACCGGCGCTGCCGGGTACCTAGGAGATTCAGACAGGCGCGCCAGGCACGCCTGTTTTACAAATTACTTCTTGGTCGAACGAGCTGTAGTCTTGGTAGCAGCCTGGGACAGTTGGTCGACAGCGTTGTTGACGTTGGTTTCCAGAGTTTCAACAGCTTGCTTGGTGCTCTTGGCGAACTGTTCGTAACCGGCGTTGGCGCTGCCGATTGCCGATTTGACGAAAGCAACTGCGCCTTCTGCGCCTGGCGGCACGTTTTTCGATGCCTGGTCAACGAACTCGATGACTTTACGCTTGGTTTCTGCAACTTGCGCTTCTGCCGACTTGGTCAGTTCAGCTTGTGTGCTGGAAGCGATGCTGGCGAAATGACGACCGTAAGCAATGGCTTTTTCAGTGTTCGGCTGGGCCAGGGCTGCGCTCAGCGTGAAAAATTCTTGTGGGTCTTTAGCGGCAAACAATTTCTGGGTAGTGGCGTTCGACTCTTCCAGCGAAGCCTTGGCGGCGCTCAGGTTGAGGTCGATCAGCTTTTCCACGCCGGCAAATGCCTTGGTAGTGAAATCGGTGAACAGGGCCAGATTAGCTTCGAAATTGGCTTTGGTAGCGGCTGAAAATTGTTCTGCAACGGTAGACATGGCTTCTCCTAGGATTCGATACTGCAAAAAATGACAAATAGAACGATAGAGTGACTTAGGGGTGGCTAAGATCTAGCCGTTGATTGCGTCTGCCAATGGCCTTAAATGAACATTGTGCGTCGCAACAATTTCATTCTAAATTATTCTGAAACGGTGTCAAGAGAATTTTTGTGCGCTGCAATATATTGTTTATATCGTTTAAACAAAAGCTTATAAAGTCAAAGTATTAGCGTGAGGAAACATTGTTTTTTTGAGCATTATTCGGCTACTAGTACCTGATGGTAAACTGGCCGTTCTACTTGTTTCTTTACCTGCTTTTTACCTAACCTCAGTGCCTATCTTGAAAGCTTTCTACAGCGACCATTTCGTGTTGCCTTTGCCGACTGGCCATCGCTTCCCGATGCAAAAGTACCGGCTCATCCACGAAGGCGTGCTGGCGACTGTCAGCGATATCGACTTTCACGAGGCGCCGACTACCAGCGACGGCGTGCTGGCCCTGGCCCATCATCCACACTATATTGCCGCAGTCAGCGACGGCACGTTGACCGAAAGTGTGCAAAAAGCTATCGGTTTCCCGTGGTCGCCGCAGATGGTGGAGCGTTCGCGGCGTTCAGCCGGCGCCACCATTGCCGCTTGTCGTGCGGCGCTGACGGAGCCTGAACGGATTGCGGTCAACCTGGCAGGAGGCACCCATCACGCGTTTGCCGATCAGGGCGCCGGCTTTTGTGTCTTCAACGACGCTGCGATTGCCGCCCGGCTGATGCAGGCGGAGCGCCGGGTGCAGCGGGTCGCCATCGTCGACCTTGACGTCCATCAAGGTAACGGCACGGCATCGATCCTGGCCAACGATGAGTCGATTTTCACCCTGTCGTTGCATGGCGCCCGTAATTATCCGTTCGACAAGGAGAGCAGCGACCTGGATGTGGCGCTGGCGGATGGCACCGGCGACGAGGCTTATCTGAGTGCGCTGCAGGATGCGCTGGCAACCATGATGGCGCGTTTCTCGCCGCAGCTGATTATTTTCCTGGCGGGCGCCGATCCGCATGAAGGCGATCGGCTAGGGCGTCTGAAACTGAGCTTCGACGGCCTGGCCCGGCGCGACGCCATGCTGCTGGAGACCGCCAGCCAACATGCCATACCGGTGGCAATCGCCATGGCCGGCGGCTATGGCAAGAATATACAAGACACGGTAGCAATCCACCTGCAAACTATCTCGCTTGCGGCGCATTTCGCGCGTCGGCACGGTGCAGAGCAACTGCCTGCATAACACTGATCAAACACGGATCCAAGACGATCCCATACGGATAATTCATGCAATCAGCCAGCCTCCCGACCGCATCGCGGCCGGCACATCGTTTGTTAGCGGCCATGCCAATGGTGTTCGTGCTGCTCTGGAGCACCGGCTTTGTGGTTGCCAAATTCGGCTTGCCTTATGCACCGCCGCTGACGTTTCTGTTGTTGCGGTTTGTCGGTGTGCTGCTGGTCTTGTTACCTCTGGTGTTATTAATGCGGGCACCGTGGCCGACCGGGCAGATCCGCCACATCGCGTTTGCCGGAATCTTGTTGCAAGGCGGTTACCTGGCCGGCGTCTGGTGCGCCATCAAACTCGGCATGCCGGCCGGCGTGTCGGCGCTGATTGTCGGCATGCAGCCTATCCTGACCGCATTTGCCGCACCCTTGATCGGCGAGTCGGTGCGGCCACGGCAATGGTTGGGCCTGCTGCTTGGCATTTGCGGAGTAGGGCTGGTAGTGGCCGCCAAAATCAGCCTGGTCGGTTTGTCCTGGCAAAGTATTACGCTGTGCCTGCTGGCCTTGGTATCGATCACACTTGGTACGCTGTATCAGAAACGCAACTGCTCGCATTTCGATTTGCGCACCGGCACCATCATCCAGTTTGCCGCCTCGATAGTCGTGCTGCTGCCATTCGCGATTTACTATGAGCACCTGGGACCAAGTCTGGACACGGTGCAATGGACCCCGCGTTTCATCGGCGCGCTGTTGTGGTCGATACTGGCTTTGTCGATAGGCGCGATCTTCCTGCTGTTCGCACTGATACGCAAGAGCGCGGCAACCCGCGTCACCAGCTTGCTCTACCTGACGCCGCCGACCACCGCGTTGATGGCCTGGCTGATATTTGGCGAAGTCTTCAATTTACTTGGCATCATCGGCATGGCAGTGGCGATATTGGGCGTCGTGTTCGTCATGAAAAAGTAACGGGCTCAACTCAAACCGGCAGCAACATCACCAGCTTCAGCTCAGGCCGGTTGGCGACCCGCAGATTGACTTGCCGATACGCCAGCTGGCCCAGTGTCGGATGACTGAAGCGGCGCTCCCCGCCTTCTTTTTCAACCACGTCGTGCAGATTCCAGGCGCGCTTGAAAGCAACGCTGGCGGCGCTCAAGCGCGTTACCAGCGTGGCGATCTCCGGCTCGTCCAGGTACATGCCGCAATCGGCGCGAAACTCTGCCGCCAGCCGGCTTGCGCGCTGCTCCCAGTCGCTGATCAAGGTGGCAGCTTCAGGCCGGCAGTAAGTGTACTCAAGCAGATTCCTGCTGGCGCCTTTCTTGTCCAGCCAGCCGACGAACAAGGTTTTGGCAGCGCGGTTCCAGGCGACGGCATTCCAATGACGATCCAGCAGATAAGCCGGGGTCTTGATGGCGTCGGTGGCCGCCAGTATTTCATCGGGAATTTCCTGGGCCAGCGCATCCTGTGCCTGCGGATCTTTTTTGCCGGACAATTCGAACAGATAAGCACGCTTGGCACGCGACAACTGTAAAGCCTCGGCAATTCTTGCCAACGCCGCCGCCGATACCGAGACAGTGCGACCCTGTTCTATCCAGGTGTACCAGGTAACGCTGATGTCGCACAGCTGGGCTATTTCCTCGCGTCGCAAACCGGGAGTCCGACGGCGCGTACTGCCGCCCAGGCGCAATGCCGCGGTAGGGATCTGGGTGCGCTGGGTTTTGATGAATTCGCCAAGTGCTTTGCGTTTTCCGGCCTGGTCCATGCTGGTCCGTGTTTATCCTGTTATTGGTAGTACTAGTATAAACACTAGTCTTGTAACAGGATAAAAAATAATTACACTGGACTCTGTCGCAAACGCTATTGCTTTGCTTTGATTCATTGCTGAGGAGAAAACTGATGATCGTCGCCCGCAATCACGATAAAGTGGTTTCCGAACAATTCGGCAGCACCGCTGCCGCTTACCTGACCAGCACCGTCCACGCCCAAGGCGCCGATTTACAGCAACTGGCGGCCTATGCCAGCCGTTTTCCCCAAGGCAAAGCGCTCGATGTCGGTTGTGGAGCAGGGCATGCCGCTTTCGCCATTGCGCCGCATATCGGCACCGTAATCGCGTATGACCTGGCTACTGAAATGCTGGACGTGGTGCAGCACGCGGCTGCCGAGCGTGGTTTGAAAAATCTGCACGTGCAGCAGGGCAGTTCCGAGCGCATGCCGTTTGCCGACGCCTCTTTCGATCTGGTATGTACACGGTTTAGCGCGCATCACTGGACCCGGCTGCCAGAAGCGCTGGCTGAGATGGCGCGGGTGTTGAAGCCGGGCGGCATGTGCATCGTGATCGATACTGCTTCACCCGAGGATGTCCTGAGCGATACCTACTTCCAGTCGATAGAATTGCTGCGCGACACTTCGCATGTGCGTAATCGCAGCTTGTCCAGCTGGCGCCAGTTGCTGGATCAGGCAGGATTGCACCCGACTGCCGACAAGAGCTGGAAATTGCCGTTGCAGTTCGATACCTGGGTAGCCAGGATGCGCACTCCGGCGGAGCGGGTGGCGGCGATCAAGTCTTTGTGGGATAGCGCGCCGTCAGAGGTAACGACGTATTTCAGCCTGCAAGCTGATTATTCTTTTTCAATTGATGCAATATTGCTTGAATGTCACGTTTAAGTAGCCGATACTAAAGTAAGTGCCAGGCCGACGAGTTGCGGTAAAATCTATCTCGCAAATCGTCGGCCTGACATCGAAAGTCGTTTAATTTAGTGCGCTAACTATCTAATTCTCTTGCGGTTTTTTCGATATTTGCCTACACTGCCACAAAGTTATACATCGCCGCATATTGGAGCCGCAAATGGGCAAATCCGCGTTAATTGTTTTTTTGTCACTCTTCCTCGTGCTCGCGAACGCGCCCGCCGCTCTTGCTTCTGACCAAACCAATCAAAGTACCGCTAAAAAATCCGCTAAAAAATCAGCGGCCGGCACTGCTTCTGCCCACAAGAAAACTGCTGCTGCCAAAACCGGTTCCAGAAAACATGCCGTGATCGCTGCGCGTGGCCGCAGCAATACAGCGTCGTTCAATAAAAATGAAAAGCTGGTGAAGAAAGTCGCGATGGTTAACGGTCGCCGCAAAGTGACTTACCAGCGCGTTGCATTCGCACCGGTCGTACCAGCCTTGCCGCCAGTCCTGTCTGCAGGCGAGCAGGCCGGATTGAATTTGACGCATGATCCGCTCGAGTTGAAATCCAGCGTAGCGTTGGTGCTGGATCAGAATAGTTCGGAAGTACTGCTGGATAAAAATTCCCAGGTTGCATTGCCGATCGCGTCGCTGACCAAGCTGATGACCAGCATGGTGGTGGTCGAATCGAAGCAGGACATGAACGAAGTGCTGGCCGTGACCGATGACGACATCGATCGCGAAAAACACAGCAGCTCGCGTCTGCGCATCGGTTCGCAACTGACCCGCGCCGACATGCTGCACATCGCCTTGATGAGTTCCGAGAATCGCGCCGCATCGGCGCTTGGCCGTAACTACCCAGGCGGCTTGCCGGCCTTTGTGGCTGCCATGAATGCCAAGGCCAAGGCGCTGGGCATGACCGAAACCCATTATGTCGATTCGACCGGACTGTCGCATCTGAATGTCGCCAGCGCCCGCGATTTGTCGCGTCTGGTGATGGCGGCTTATCAGCATCCGGTGATTCGTCAATATTCGACCGATTCAAAATATGTAGTAGAGCCGGGCGGTCGTCCGTTGCAATACTCGACTTCCAATCATCTGGTAGACAAACCTGAGTGGCAGATCGGTTTGCAAAAGACTGGTTACATTAATGAAGCAGGCCGTTGCATGGTCATGCAAACTACCATCGATGGTCGCCAGATCGTGATGGTGTTCCTTGATTCGCGCGGTAAATATTCGCGCCAGGCGGATGCCGATCGGGTCCGAAAATGGCTAGCCGATTCGCATCCTGCAACCCTGACGCGCGTGAAAATCGCTGATGGCCAAACCTAAAGATCGAACGCAATCCAGGTTGTAATCGGGTAGAAAAAAAACAGAGTTTATTCGTCAGGAAACTGATGAATAAACTCTGTTTTTTTGCGCCGGTTGCTGATAACGGAGGGCGTAGGGTGGTCACGAAGTGCCCACGCGGTATCTCAAACTCTCATTGTGATTGGCAAGTCACGCGTGGGCAAAAATTCTTGCCCACCCTACGACGTATAGCCCAGTACCGCGGAAATCTGATTCGCCGTGCTGATCAGATCATCGACCCATTCCTCTTGCAGGCGATCGGCCGGCGCGGAGATCGACAAGCCGGCGACCATCTTGCCTGAATCGTCGCGGATGCCGGCGGCCATGCAGCGTACGCCGAGTTCGAGTTCTTCGTTATCGCGAGCGTAACCCAGTGCACGCACCAGGCTCAATTCGCGCTCCAGCTTGCTCAGGTCGGTGATGGAATTCTTGTTGTGTCCGGCCAGCCCGGTGCGGGTAGCGTAGGCACGGACCATTTTCGGATCGTCGATGGATAAAAATAATTTGCCGGTAGATGTCAGGTGCAATGGCGCCCGGCCACCGATGGCGCGCACCACCTGCATGCCCGAACGTTCTGAAAACGCGCGGTCGATATAGACGATTTCATCGCTCTGGCGCACCGACAGGTTGACGGTCTGGTTGGTCTTGCGATGCAGCCCGCGCATGAAATCGAGAGCCGCTTCGCGCACGTTCAACCGGCTTTTAACGACGTTGCCCAATTCCAGCAGGCGCATGCCAAGCCGGTAACTGCCCGGTTCGGAGCGGTCGACGAAGCGTTTTACCACCAGGTCGTTGAGAATCCGATGTGCCGTCGAAGGATGCAAGCCGGTGACTGCCGATAACTCTTTCAGGCTGACCGGATCAGGGTAGAGCGCCAGGGTATCGAGTAGCGAAATCATGCGCTCTATGACCTGGATCGAAATTTTATCGGTGTCGTCGGTAGTGGCTGTTTTCATTGGAGTAATGGTGCATTGCAATGGAATGTTTATATCATAATGTGAAAAGTTGTGCTTCGCTATCGTCATCGATTAGAGTGTGGGCACGAGCTCGCGCAACTGCCGCAGTGTGTAAAAAAGCATTTAGCGTGCGGCGCAACAAGGCTGTTAAAATTCGCAAACGCAAACCTGCGTTTCCATCAAGGCAAGCCTGGCAATCCCGGCTTGCCATCAGAACCAGCACAGCATGAGCGAAAACAAGCAATCACCGCAATCGCAGCAGCCGCAACAGCAGCCGATCAGCGAATTCAAAAGCACCAGCGGATTCAAGAGGATTTTTTCAGCTTTCTTTTATTCGGCGGAAGGCTTTAAATCAGCCTGGAAAAACGAGCATGCATTCCGCCAGGAATTGATGATTGTTATTCCCGGCATCATTGTCGCCTTGCTGTTACCGGTCTCTGCGGTGCAAAAGCTGATGCTGATTGCAGTGCTGGTCTGGATCATCATCATCGAGCTGATCAATTCGGCAATCGAAGCGGTGGTAGACCGGGTCTCGCTGGAGCGCAATCCGCTCTCCAAGAACGCCAAGGATTTCGGCAGCGCAGCAGTGCTGCTGACTTGCGTGCTTGCTGTCGCCACCTGGGCTGTCATTCTCTATCCGGTCCTGACGCAAGCGTAAAAACCGCCGCAAAAGACCTTTTGCGGTTTTCTGTTGATCATGTTTACACGTTTGTGTATATTTGTACTTGTTTATGCATGTTATGAATCGATATAAATTGATATGAGCGCCACCAATCTCCTTCTCAAAGAACGTCACGCGTTCATCCGGCAACGCCTGCAGGCAGACGGCCGGGTATTGGCGCTGGATCTGGCACAGCAGCTGAGCGTTTCGGACGATACCATCCGGCGTGACCTGCGCGATCTGGCTGCGGCCGGCTGGTGCACGCGGGTGTATGGCGGCGCGTTACCGCCTTCTCCTGCGACAGGATCATTGGCTGAGCGGCGTACCTTGGCGCCGGAGCGCAAAGCACTGCTGGCGCAGGCGGCAGTATCGCTGGTGGTTGCCGACAGCGTGCTGTTCATCGATGCGGGTTCGACCAACCTGGCGATTGCCGCGGCTTTACCTGAATTGCCGCTCACCGTCGTCACCAACGCCGCCGCAGTGGCGCTGGCGTTGCAGGATCGGCCGGCAATTGAATTGATCATGATCGGCGGCCGCTTCGATCGTCGAACCGGCGCTAACCTGGGCGCAACTGCGCTGCGCGACGCCGAGCGCATACGGCCCGACATTTTCTTTCTGGGCGGCTGCGGTGTTGATATCGACGCCGGCATTACCTGCTTTAACTACGACGAAGCTGAATTCAAACGCAGCCTGGCAGCGGTCAGCAAATCAATACTGGTTGCCGCCACCAGTGAAAAGTTCGGCACCGCCGCAAACTACGCGGTACTACCCGTAGCGCATCTTACCCATCTGGTGCTCGAAGCCGACGCAAATAGCAACCAGGCCGATGGCTTTGCCCGGCAGGGCGTGCAACTGATATATGCAAAGGCTGAATGAGGCCAGATACGGAGAGCATGTAATGAACAATATCGGCCCTAAACAACGCTTGTCGACGCGTTTAGCGTTCCTTACTGCAGGGCTGGCCATGGCGGCCTGGGCGCCGCTGGTCCCGTATGTCAAAGCGCGGCTGGGACTGGGGGAAGCTGAGCTTGGACTTCTTTTACTGTGCCTGGGCGTCGGCTCACTGCTCGCCATGCCGCTGACCGGCGTGTTGGCTGCGCGCCTGGGTTGCCGGCGTGTGGTTCTGATTGCCGGTGGCCTGGCTACCGTGCTGCTTCCCTGTCTGTCGCTGGCGGCCAGTTCGTGGCAGCTGGCGATCGCTCTGTTCCTGTTCGGGGCCGCCATCGGTACCCTCGACGTCGCCATGAATATCCAGGCTGTGATGGTTGAAAAAGCTAGCGGTGGCGCGCTCATGTCCGGTTTCCACGGAATGTTCAGTGTCGGCGGCTTTGTCGGCGCCGGCGGCATGGCATTGCTGCTTTGGAGTGGCTTGAGTCCATACTGGGCTAGCGTGGCGGCAGCAGTTATCGTGGCGACGGTGTTGGCGGCAGCTAGCCCGCACTTGCTGCGCGAGCCGGAACCGCGCACCGGCGGCGCATTATTCGTGCTGCCGCATGGCGCAGTGATTTTTATCGGCGTGTTGTGCTTTATCGTATTCCTGGTGGAGGGCGCCATCCTCGACTGGAGCGCCTTGTTCCTGACCGCCACGCGCGGCCTGGACGCCAGCCAGGGCGGACTCGGCTACGCCGCTTTCGCCATCGCCATGACAAGCGGCCGTCTGACCGGTGACCGCATCGTCAGGCGTTTCGGCGGCAAGCGCGTGCTGCTGCTGGGAGGCTTGTTTGCCGCCGGCGGTTTTTTTGTGGCGATCTTTGCGCCGACCGCTAGCATCGCGCTGCTCGGGTTTGTGCTGGTCGGGCTGGGCGCATCCAACATCGTGCCGATTCTGTTTTCTGCCGCCGGCAGCCAGACGGCAATGCCGGCCAGCCTGGCGATTGCAGCCATCACCACCATCGGCTATGCCGGCATCCTGGCCGGTCCAGCCCTGATCGGCTTTGTGGCCCACGCTACCAGTTTGAGCGTCGCCTTCGCCGGATTGGGTTGCGCGTTGCTGCTGGTCGGTGCCAGCGCCCATCTTC
Organism: Collimonas sp. OK607; assembly: GCF_900111995.1. Classification (GTDB taxonomy): domain Bacteria; phylum Pseudomonadota; class Gammaproteobacteria; order Burkholderiales; family Burkholderiaceae_D; genus Collimonas. The sequence goes on along the minus strand of NZ_FOKF01000028.1, from coordinate 12,810 downwards.
GCGGCTTTATGCCAATTCAACAGGAATAAGCCTCATCCTTATTCATCCGGGCAATCCATGCATATCTGTTTTTAGCATAAGGAGAGAAGAAAGAATTCGTTCTGTTTTCCAGGCGCCCTCATTAATCTGTACTCCTCAAAACAAAAAAACATTTACGAGGGAAGCAGAACATGTTGAAGAAAATCGTTCGTTCGGTGATCGCCATCGCCTTGGTAGCGCAGAGTGCACAGATTGTGCATGCAGCGGATTTTTCGTTGCTCAATGTTTCTTACGATCCTACGCGTGAGCTTTATCAAGAGTACAACAAGGCTTTTGCCAAGTACTGGAAAGAAAAGACTGGCGACAACCTGACCTTGAAGGCGTCGCATGGCGGTTCGGGCAAGCAGGGGCGTTCCGTGATCGACGGCCTGGATGCCGACGTGGTGACGCTGGCGCTGGCTTACGATATCGATGAAATTTCTGAAAAGGCCAAGTTGTTGCCTGCCGACTGGCAAAAACGCCTGCCGCATAACAGCACGCCATACACCTCGACCATCGTGTTGTTGGTGCGTAAGGGTAATCCCAAGGGCATCAAGGACTGGGACGATCTGGTCAAGCCCGGCGTATCGGTGGTGGTGGCAAATCCAAAGACTTCAGGCGGCGCGCGTTGGGCTTATCTGGCAGCTTACGGTTATGCACTGAAGAAAAACAATAACGACGATGTCAAAGCCCGCGATTTCATTTCGCGTCTGTACAAGAACGTACCTGTGCTGGATTCCGGCGCGCGCGGTTCGACTGTCACCTTTGCCGAACGCGGTGTAGGCGATGTATTGCTGTCGTGGGAAAACGAGGCTTACCTGGTCGAGGCGGAATTCGGCAAAGGCAAGTTCGATACCGTGTTCCCATCATTGAGCATCCTGGCTGAACCGCCGGTGGCGGTGGTCGATAAGGTGGTCGACAAGCGCGGCACACGCAAGATTGCGCAAGCTTATCTGGAGTACTTGTACTCGCCGGAAGGGCAGGAAATCGCTGCTCACAATTACTATCGTCCTATCGATCCTAAAGTCGCCGCCAAGTATGCGACTAAATTTCCGAAGCTGAGTCTGTTCACCATTGACGATACTTTCGGCGGTTGGAAAAATGCGCAGAAAGTTCACTTCAGCGATGGCGGCGTGTTCGACAAGATTTATCAGCCTGGCGTGAAATAAGCCGCCTGATCGAACTGAGCGAATTGATCGTAAAGACTCAACGGCCCTCCCTGGCAGGGCCGTCTCAAGATTGCAACAGATGACTATTTTGTTATTGGCTGGCAGCCCGTCAGCACCCTCGCGTTCTACCCGATTGCTGCATTACACAGGTGAAAAATTGGCGTTGCTTGGACATCGATACAGCAAACTGGATGTGCGGGATCTGCCGGGCGACGCATTGCTCCGCGCCGATTTCAGCAACACGCTGATCCAGGCCGCGCTGGCGCAAGTGGCGCAAGCGACGGCGGTAGTGGTGGCAACGCCGGTCTACAAGGCGGCCTATAGCGGTGCTCTAAAAGCTTTTCTCGATCTGCTGCCGCAGTTTGGCCTGACAGACAAGCTAGTGCTGCCGCTTGCCACCGGTGGTAGCCAATCGCACATGCTGGCGCTGGATTACGCCTTGCGGCCGGTATTGTCGTCGCTAGCCGCCAGGCATGTACTGCCCAGTATCTATGCTACGGAAGCACAGGTGCATTGGTCGGAGCGGGAAGGTTTGAGCCTGGATCAGAATATCTTCCAGCGGATTAACGAAGGCGTGCAGCAGTTATCGGATAGTTTGCTGGCGCTACGCAAGATTAGTGCAAACGATTTCGATCCGATTCCGTTTTCCCAGGTGCGATGTAGCGTGTAGCAGGAAAATCCACGTAGATATCAAATCAACTAAGCAATAATTTACACAGGCGTAGGGTGGGCACTTTGCCCACGCGTGACCGCGATAACCGGAGTGCCGGCCCGCGCAACGCCGGAGCACGACCCAATCCAGAAGTTAAACAGGCATTTACGCACAGTGAATTCACGCGTGGGCAAAGTGCCCACCCTACAAATCAGGAAACCAGCAATGACAGCATCGACCAGAAACAAACACACAAGACGCCATGTGCTGGCGTTGCTCTCCGCGGTCGCCGTCGGCGCGTTTGCAGGTAGCGTGCCGCAGTTGGCGCAGGCGCAGGAAAAACACGTGCAGGAAAAGCAGGTGTTGCGGATCGGTTATCAGAAAGCGGCCAGTACGCTGGTGCTGCTGAAAGCTCATGGCACGTTGGAAAAAATCCTGGCGACCCAGGGCATTGAGGTGAAATGGGCCGAGTTCGCCGCCGGCCCGCAATTGCTGGAAGCCTTGAATGTCGGCTCGGTCGATTTCGGTTATGTCGGTGAAGCGCCGCCCATCATTGCGCAAGCGGCTGGCGCCGATTTTGTGTACAGCGCTTACGAAATCCCGACGCCGGAGGCAGAAAGCATCCTGGTCCAGAAGAACTCGCCGATCACCTCTGTTGCGCAACTGAAGGGCAAGAAAATAGCCTTCAACAAAGGTTCCGATGTGCATTGGCTGGTCATCAGCCTGCTCAAGAAAGGCGGCATCGCCTACAGTGAATTCCAACCCATCTACCTGGCGCCGGCCGATGCCCGCGCAGCTTTCGAGCGCGGTGCGGTTGATGCCTGGGCGATCTGGGATCCATTTCAAACGGCAGCGATCAAACAACTCGACGCCAAGGTCCTGGCAAGCGGCAGTGGCGCCGTCAGCCATCACCAGTTCTTCCTGAGTGCGCGCAAATACGCCGCCAAAAATAGCGTGGTGGTGAACACGGTCTTGGAAGAGGTCGATAAAGAGGGGCGCTGGATCCGTGCCAATTACAAGGAAGCAGCGCTGCAACTGGCGCCAATCCAAGGGTTGGAGCCGGATGTGATCGAAGCCGGCCTCAGGCATTACGCCCACATTTACAAGCCGATTGATAACAAGGTGCTGGACGAACAGCAAAAGATCGCCGATACCTTCTACGAGTTGAAACTGATTCCAAAGAAGATTTCGACGCGTGATGCCGTGTTGTTTCCTCCTAAATCCTGAGAAGGCCGGACATCATGACTATCGCCTTCCTCCATCGCCGCTTGCTGCTGCTGACGCTTCCATTATTAGCAGCTCTGTTGTCGCCAGGTCTGTTGCAAGCGCAGCCGTCGACCGACAAAAAAGAACCTGAGCAGATACGTATCGGTTTTCAAAAAAGTGCGGTCAACCTGGTGGTACTGAAACAACGCAACACGCTGGAACAACGCTTCAAGAATAGCAAAATAGTCTGGCTGGAGTTTCCTGCCGGTCCGCAGTTGCTGGAAGCTTTATCCGCCGGCAGTCTGGATTTCGGCATGACCGGCGATAGCCCGCCGGTGTTTGCCCAGGCCGCCAACAAGGATTTGCTGTACGTCGGCGCCGAGCCGCCGAAACCCGAGAGTTCTGCGATATTGGTGCAGCCCGCGTCGGCGATCAAGACCCTGGCCGATTTGAAAGGTAAGCGGATCGCCTTGCAAAAAGGCTCCAGCGCGCACTTCCTGCTGGTGCAGGCGGTGAAGAAAGCTGGCCTGGCGTGGACCGACATCCAGCCGATTTACCTGGCGCCTGCCGATGCGCGCGCCGCGTTTGAACGTGGCAGCGTCGATGCCTGGGCGATCTGGGATCCGTACTACGGTGCTGCCGAGTTGAGTTTCAAACCGCGAGTCCTGAGCACCGGCCGTGGTTTGTCCAACAATAATTCCTTCTATCTTGCAGCGCGTGGTTTTGCCGAAAACTATCCTGGCACGGTATTGAGTTTGCTGGATGAACTGACCAAGGCCGATCGCTACGTGCAACAGAATCGCAGGGAAGTGGCGCAGTTGATTTCCGATGTCAGCGGCTTGAACCTGGCGACCGTACATTTGTTCTTGAGCCGTCGCGCCAATCCATCGCCGACCGCGGTAATCAGTCCGGCCATGGCGGTCGATCAGCAGCTCGTCGCCGACAGTTTCAAGGAAATCGGCTTGATCCCGCGCGCTGTCAAGGTGGCCGATATCGTCTGGTATCCAAAGAATGCGCCGTTGGCTCAGCAGTGAAGTACAGAATACGAAGCATAAATTATCAACCAATACGGAAGCAGTCATGAACGTTTTCTGGTTTATTCCAACCCACGGCGACAGCCGTTATCTCGGCACTTCCCAAGGGGCGCGCCCGGTCAATTTCGATTACATGAAGCAGATCGCGGTAGCTGCCGATACCCTCGGTTACGACGGTGTCTTGCTGCCGACAGGACGCTCTTGCGAAGATGCCTGGGTGGTCGCATCGAGCTTGCTCGGCTTCACCCAGCGCCTGAAATTCCTGGTGGCGATCCGGCCCGGCTTGAGCACGCCGGGCCTGGCGATCCGCATGGCGTCGACTTTCGATCGTTTGTCCAATGGACGTTTGCTGATCAACGTGGTTACCGGCGGCGACCAGGCTGAGCTGGAAGCCGACGGCTTGTTCGCCGAACATGCCGAACGTTATGAAATTTCTTCGGAATTCCTGAGGGTGTGGCGTGGCGCTTTGTCCGGCGAAGGCGGCGAGTCGGGCTACAACTTCATCGGCAAGCACATCAAGGTCAAGGGTGCAAAGACACTTTATCCGCCGGTGCAGAAACCGTATCCGCCTTTATATTTCGGTGGATCCTCGGAGCCGGCCCATGAACTGGCCGCGGAGCAGGTTGATGTCTACCTGACCTGGGGCGAACCGCCAGCCGCGGTAGCTGAAAAAATTGCCGATATTCGTGCACGCGCCGCCAAACACGGCCGCACCGTGCGCTTCGGGATTCGCCTGCATGTGATTGTGCGCGAAACCAATCAGGCGGCATGGGCGGCGGCGGAGGAATTGATCAGTCATGTCGATGACGATGTCATCGCCCGGGCGCAGGCAGCGTTCTCCAAGATGGATTCAGAGGGACAACGGCGCATGGCGGCTTTGCACGGCGGCCGCCGCGACAAGCTGGAAGTGTCGCCAAACCTGTGGGCCGGCGTTGGCCTGGTACGCGGCGGCGCCGGCACTGCTCTGGTTGGCGATGCGGAAACCGTGGCTGAACGGATGCAGGAATATGCGGCGCTGGGTATCGACACATTCATTCTGTCGGGCTATCCGCATCTGGAAGAGTCTTACCGTTTTGCCGAACTGGTTTTCCCGCTATTGGGAAAAGGGCGTGCGGCTAACGGCGAGCAAGCGCTGACCGGGCCATTCGGCGAAGTGATCGCCAACGGCTTGCTGCCGAAAGCATCGCAAAGTTGAAGGAGTTGATATGAGTGCAATCATTACAGCCGCAGACTCCGCTACAGAACAGCAGTCGCAGCGGCCGCAAGCCGGTACGGCGTATGAAAAATCGAGCCAAGCTGCAATGATCTGGAAAGAGCGCCTGTTGCCGTGGCTGTTGCCAGTGGCGCTGATTTTGGCCTGGGAGTTTGCCGCCAAGGTCGGCTGGCTGTCGAGCCGTATCTTGCCTGAGCCATGGGCCGTGGCGCGCGCCGCATGGTCACTGGCGCTATCCGGCGAACTGTGGACGCATGTGCGGATCAGCGCCTGGCGTGCGATTTCCGGGTTTGCGGTGGGTGGTGGCCTGGGCTTGTTGTTGGGTTTGCTGACGGGGACGTTCAAGCAGGCGGAAACCCTGCTCGATACCAGCATCCAGATGATCCGCAATATTCCGGCGCTGGCCTTGATCCCTTTGGTGATCCTGTGGTTTGGCATCGATGAATCGTCAAAGCTGTTCCTGGTCTCGATAGGCGTATTTTTTCCGGTGTACCTGAATACCTTTCATGGCATCCGCTCGGTAGACAAAGGTTTGATCGAGATGGCGAAGAGTTACGGCTTGTCCGGCTGGCCCTTGTATCGCGACGTGATCTTGCCGGGTGCGTTGCCGTCGATATTGGTCGGTGTGCGTTTCGCACTGGGCCTGGTGTGGGTTCTGTTGATCGTTGCCGAAACCATCTCGGCACAGGCGGGTATAGGCTACATGACCATGAATGCGCGTGAGTTCCTGCAAACCGATGTGGTGCTGGTGGGTATCTTGCTCTACGCGTTGCTGGGCAAGCTGGCCGATATCCTGGCGCGTCTACTGGAGCGTTACTGGCTGCGCTGGCATCCGGGTTACCAGTGAATACGTCGCAAATGAAATTTATCCAAGGTAGGTGGGAAGATGCAAATTGATCCTGTTGAAAATGCCGAAATCAACGCTGCAGTCCAGCTAAATGCCAGACGTGGTGTCGGCGTTCGAGTGCGCTCGGTATCCAAATCCTACGCTGGTCGGCAGGTATTGAAAACGCTCAATGTCGAGATCGCCGCCGGTGAGTTCGTCGCTATCGTCGGTCGTAGCGGTTGCGGTAAAAGTACCTTGTTGCGATTGATCGCCGGGCTGGAACAATCAAGCAGCGGCAATATCGGCTTTGGCGCGCTGTCTGAAAATAAGCCTGAAATTCGCATCATGTTCCAGGATTCGAGGTTGTTGCCGTGGAAGCGCGTATTGAACAATGTCGGCCTGGGTTTGCCACGCGCTTCCCTGGCTTCGATTCGAGCATTGACGCAGGTCGGCCTTGAAGACCGTGCCAGCGAGTGGCCGGCGGTGTTGTCCGGCGGCCAGCGGCAACGGGTAGCGCTGGCGCGGGCGCTGGTGCATGACCCGGAACTGCTGTTGCTGGACGAACCGTTGGGTGCGCTGGATGCGTTGACCCGTATCGAAATGCAGCAACTGATCGAATCGTTATGGAAGGAGCGGGGGTTTACCGCCGTGCTGGTGACGCATGATGTGCAAGAGGCGATTGCCCTGGCAGATCGCGTGCTGCTGATTGAGGACGGTGAAATCACACTGGATGAACGGATCAGCCTGCCGCGTCCACGAGCGCGCGGCAACCTGGCCTTCGCGCAACTGGAGGAACGGATCCTTGCGCGTGTGCTGAAACATCCTGCGCCACAGCTTGATTCGGCGTTGGGCGATATCTCGCTGCAGCGGACAGTAAGCCAGGTTGGCTGGGCTATCTGATCCGGACGTAATTTGGGCGTAATTCTGAAGTTATCTTGACGTCATTTTGATGTAACCGTATCACCAAAGGAGAAACCATGAGCATCCAGGCAATTAACGTCCGCAACCAGTTCCGCGGCAGGGTCCAGAGCATTACCGAGGACGAGGTGTTATCGGCGCTCGACATCGAAACCCCGTCCGGCATCGTTTCCTCGGTCATCACCACCCGTTCGGTACGCGATCTGGGACTGGTGGTCGGATCGGAAGTAGTGGCACTGGTGAAGGCCACTGAAGTATCCATCGCCAAGCTGTAAGTTTTGCAATCGGCACATCGCATTTAATCGTATCTTCACTCGCATCTTTTCAGGAAAAATCATGACTATCCAGGCTATCAACGTACGCAATCAGTTCAAGGGCAAGATCAAGGCAATCATCGAAGGCACCGTGGTGTCGGAAGTCGATGTCGAGACACCGGCCGGCATCGTCACTTCGGTGATCACTACCCGGTCGGTCAAGGACCTGGGACTGGTGATCGGCACCGAAGTGGTGGCGTTGGTCAAAGCCACCGAAGTATCGATCGCGAAGATCTGAATATCTCCCTTCCGACTATTGATGATATCGAGATAAGCCATGGCCTTTCCCGCTCTGGAGCAGTATCTGGCCCGTTTGAACGGCGCCAGGGATGACCCGAACCACGACGAACCCCGTAGCGATTGCCGGGTCTGGCTGGATGGCGACGGACGTGCGCAGGGACGTTATTTCAATACCACGCTGACCAGCGTATTCCAGCCTTTGCGCCGGATTGAAACTGGTGCGGGCAAGGGCGTCATCATCGGGCATGAAGGGTTTGCCCACAGCTATTCTGCCAGCGACAACGGCCTGTATCTTTGGAAATTGCTGGATCATGCGGCTAGCGACGACGAATCGATCGAGCTGGATCGTCTGTGCCGCATGCTGCATTCGATCAATTTCTATCGGCAGGAAGAAGCTGTAGCGGGCGATTTATACCTGAGTGTGCATGCACGCCTGCTGGCGGCGGTCGACAGCAATCACGGCATGGCGTTTCGGCGCATCCTGAATTTGCTCGGTCTGCCGTATGACAGGATAGTGCTGCAGCTACCGACCATTACCGAGAACCAGGGCTGGCTGCTAAACTATGTACTGGACAATTACCGGCGCAATCATTTCCGGCTGGCGGTAAATGCTGACGACGTGGCCCAAGCTGCGATCTTGCTGGAAAGGGTAAAGCCGGATGTGATCAAGATCGATGCGCGCGGCGTCACGCATGATGAGCAGACTATGCGTTTGCTGGAAGATTGCGCGACGCGTGGAATCCGGGTGATTTTCAAGCGTCTGGAAAAGGCGCACGATCTGGAGGTGCTGCAGCAACTGGCAAGGATTAGCGCCCATCCCTTGTATGCGCAAGGTTTTTTGTGGGACCTGCCGCAGGCGGCGCTGCATGCATTTGCCGATTCTGCAGCGTTGCGGCAAGACGGTATATCGACAGAGACACTTGATAGAAGTTAAACATGAATACGCTCTCATCGTTTCGCGTGCTGGTAGTGCCGGGGCTGTATAACAGCGGCCCGCTGCATTGGCAATCGCGATGGCAGCGGCTGTATCCAAGCTTCGAACGGGTTGAGCAAGCGCAGTGGGATGCGCCGGTGCTGGAAGTCTGGTCGGAGCGCTTGCAGCAACAGTTGCGTCAGTCAGAGCAGCCGGTCTTGGCGATCGCCCATAGCTTTGGTTGCCTGACGACGGTGCACAGCGCCCTGAGCGAGATTCCGAATCTGGCGGGGGCCTTGCTGGTGGCGCCGGCTGATCCCGATAAATTCGATGTCAGTGCGGCGGTGAACGGACGCCTGCCGGTGCCATCGATCGTGGTCGGCAGCCTCAACGATCCGTGGATGGAGAGCCGGCGTGCTCGTCATTGGGCAAAAATCTGGGGCGCGGAATTCATCGATGCCGGCGCGCTTGGACATATCAATGCTGAATCCAATCTGGGCGACTGGCTATACGGTCAGTCTCTATTGCAGACTCTGGTGGGGCAGGTGGCTCTGGCCTGATCGCCTGCAGCAATGTCAGACTATGTCAATGCTTGTTTGAGTTTCAATGCCAGACGTATTGCATCCTTTTCATCGATAACATTGGCAAAACCTAGCAGTAATCCGCGCTTCGGCTTCGCATTGATGTACCAGCGCGACAAAGGGTGCAGGGCCAGGCCTGCAGTCCTTGCATAGCCTGCCAGCATGACATCGTCTTCGTGGTCAGCCAGTTTCGCCAGTATGTGCAAACCGCCGGGCTGCAAATCGATCCGTATGCGATCTCCCAATATTTCCTGAAAAACGCGCGACGTCAACGCGCGGCGTTCTGCGTACAACAGGCGCATTTTTTTAAGATGCCTTGAGAAATGACCTTCAGCGATAAAGTCGGAAACGCCTGCCTGAAACAGATATGGACAGCCTGCGTTCAGGTTGTGCGAGGCTGTCTGAAAGTTTGCAATCGCACTGACAGGTGCAACGACATAAGCCAACCTTAATCCCGGAAACATCGCCTTGCTGAAGGTGCCGCTGTAAATGACGCGATCATTGCGATCAAGGCTTTTCAGCGCCGGCAGCGGTCGCCCTTGATAGCGAAACTCACTATCGTAGTCATCTTCGATAATCCAGCTGCCGGCTTTGCTGGCCCATTCCAGAAGCGCCATCCGGCGCTCCAGCGACAGTGTCACGCCAAGCGGGCTTTGGTGAGATGGCGTAACCATTGCGAATTTTGCATACGGGCTGAGTCGTTTGCCTGTCTCGACCATCAATCCATGTTCGTCAACCGGCACCGGCACCACCTTGACCGCGGCATTTTGTAAAAACAGACGCGCAAAAATATAACCGGGATCTTCGAACCAGAACGCATCGCCGACGGTGGAAAGACTGCTTAATGTCAGTTCCATCGTGTTGCGCAAGCCGGTCGTGATGAACACCTGTTCCGGCAGACAAGTCACGCCGCGCGAGACGCCCAGATAAGTTGCAATTTTTTCACGCAAACGGTCATAACCGGCAGGGTCGGGGTAGGCCAGCCGCGCTGGTTCGTTATCACGCAGGTGATGCCCGACCAGCCTGTTCCACACCTTGCGCGGGAATGCATCGAGCGCAGGTAAACCCATCTGCAATGGTTTCGGCGCCTTGCCGTCGTGATCGACGACAGCCGCATGCGCTTGTCCGGCCATTGCTAATTGCGGCTTGAGGACAGCCGGCGGCTGTAAAGACGGCGATACCACAGTGCCTGCCGCGCCCCTGGCCTGCAGATATCCCTCGTCTGTCAGGATGTGATAAGCCATTTCCACTGTGCCGCGTGCGAGATTCAGTTCGGTTGCCAGCGCCCGAGCCGCTGGCACACGATCGCCCGCACGCAGATTTCCCTTCTCGATCGCCGTCTTGAAACGCTGGCATATCTGCAGGTACATGGGCAATTCCAGCGCGCGATCGATGCGTAGATCCAGCTCAGGCTTGGCGTTTATCATGGACTAGTCATTTTCTTATTTCTTGGCCCTTCCAGTATAGCCATGATTTTCTCATACTGCAGTCAGGCAAACGCTAATTTGCTTACTTCTCTCATTTCCATTTACTTGACTCATTTATCTGACCAAGGAGCTTCAAATGCAAACTCGCCTCGATTTCTTCAGTGCCGGCAAAGACGCCATCAAGGCACTGATGGGCGTTGAAAACCAAATCAACAAAGGTACGCTGGACATCCTGCTTAAGGAACTTGTCCGCCTGCGTGCATCGCAAATCAACGGCTGCGCATTCTGCCTCGACATGCATGTGACCGATGCGCGCAAAGCCGGCGAATCAGAACGCCGCATGGCTACCGTCTCTGCATGGCGCGAAACCCCATTCTTCAGCGAACGCGAGCGTGCCGCACTGGAATGGACCGAATCGCTGACGCTGGTCTCGCAAAACCATGTGCCGGATGCAGTGTGGGATGCAGTTCGGCCACATTTCACCGATGCCGAACTGGTTGAACTGACCTTACTCATCACGTCGATCAACAGCTGGAATCGTTTTTCCGTTGCGTTCCGCAAGATGCCGGCGTAATCGTCGTAATTGCCGGCCGTTCCAGTAATCAACGGCGGCGGATAGAGCGACACAAATTTTTGGAGAAATGCATGCAGCCTCAGGTAGAGATAAAACACATCGAAAGCGACACCGATTTGGAAGCGTCGTTCTCGGTTATGAAGGAATTGCGACCGCATCTGAGCGATTGTGCAACATACAAAGCACAGGTCACGCAGCAACGTACACAAGGGTATCGGTTACTTGCGGCATGGCGCGACGGCGCGCTCGCCGGACTTGCAGGCTATCGACTGCAAGACAATTTGATATACGGCCGTTTCATATACGTCGATGACCTGGTGGTAATGGCTTCGTTGCATCGGTCCGGGATCGGCGAACGTCTGTTGCTAGCAGCACGGCGGCAAGCCATCGCGTTGCACTGCAATCATTTTGTGCTAGATACCGGCTTGCATATGGCGTTGGCGCAACGCTTTTACTTCCGGCAGGGGTTGCTTGCAAAGGGCATGCATTTCGTAGAATCGCTTAAACAGGAATCAACGACATGACGCGCATTTTGTTATTGAGCAGCGGCCCGTACAGCGATGTCAGCCATGGTTATCGACTTGCAATGGACGCGATTGCGGCATCAGGCATAGACAACGTACAGATCACCGAACGGGATCTGGTGAGGTCGCCCATTCCGCCGATCGACCGCGATTACGCAATTGCCGTCACGTCGCGAGCGACACCCGATGCAAAAGAATTTGCTTGGTCGGAACGCCTGATCGTCGAACTGGAACAACACGATATGCTGTTCATCGTCACCCCGATGCACAACTTCACCGTGCCCGCTGCGCTCAAACTGTGGATCGATCACGTGATCCGCATTAATCGCAGTTTCCACGCGACGCCGCAAGGCAAAGTCGGACTGCTGAAAGACCGCGCGACCTTTGTACTGGTCAGTTCTGGCGGTTTTTATGTTGGAGAGCGAGCGAAACAGGCTGATTTCCTGACGCCGTACCTACGCTATGCTCTGGCATCAATCGGCATCGACGATGTGCATTTTTTTCCGCTGCAAGGACTGGTCTTCGGCCCGGAAGCAGTGGCGCAGACGGTGCATGAAGCGCGTCAGCAATTGTCTGAAAAATTGCCATTGGCTATTGCAAACCTATAGGCAAAAGAGGCATGTGGCAAGGCTCGATACATACAATCTGTTCATCAGCAGTCGACGAAAGGAGGCTTTCGCAACAACCTGATGCCCGCTTTGGGTCGAGACTTGCCTGCCAGGCTTAGCCTTACTGTTACGTGATCAGGCAAACTCGCCGATCTGCCTGACCACCGCATTGCGCACTGAACCGCTGACCACGAACGACTGCGCCATCACGATATCGTTGTGGAACCAGCGGTCGCCTTCCAGGCAAGCCGGAATCTGGCGACGGATTTCCTGATATGCAGCTTGCGTACCTTTGCCCAGCACGAAACCTGGCAATAAGTCTTCTGTCATGGTCAACGCCTGCGCCGCTAGCAGCATTTCGACACCGATGATGTATTGCGTATTGGCCACCACGGTTGCGGCCTTGCGCGCACACCAGGTCGAGTTCGAGACGTGGTCTTCACTGTTACCTTTGGCTGGAATGCTGTCGACGCTACCCGGCATGCACAGGGTGCGGTTTTCCATCACCAGCGAACTCAGCGAACATTGCACCACCGGATAACCGGTGTTGACGCCACGCACACCGCTCATCAGATTGCGTGGCAAGCCCCACG
>NZ_FOKF01000014.1 GCF_900111995.1 Collimonas sp. OK607 | reverse complement strand
ATCCGACTTTGTCGTGGGGCTTGCCACGCAATCTGATGAGCGGTGTGCGTGGCGTCAACACCGGTTATCCGGTGGTGCAATGTTCGCTGAGTTCGCTGGTGATGGAAAACCGCACCCTGTGCATGCCGGGTAGCGTCGACAGCATTCCAGCCAAAGGTAACAGTGAAGACCACGTCTCGAACTCGACCTGGTGTGCGCGCAAGGCCGCAACCGTGGTGGCCAATACGCAATACATCATCGGTGTCGAAATGCTGCTAGCGGCGCAGGCGTTGACCATGACAGAAGACTTATTGCCAGGTTTCGTGCTGGGCAAAGGTACGCAAGCTGCATATCAGGAAATCCGTCGTCAGATTCCGGCTTGCCTGGAAGGCGACCGCTGGTTCCACAACGATATCGTGGTGGCGCAGTCGTTCGTGGTCAGCGGTTCGGTGCGCAATGCGGTGATCAAGCAGATCGGCGAGTTTGCCTGATGTTTGCCTGATTCAGTCACTTTGAAATCAAAAAGAGCCACGTTGTCGTGGCTCTTTTTTTTGCAGCAGTGTTTTATAAATTCAATCGGACCACAGTTTTCCGGCAGTCGCCCAGTGTTCGCGTTTAACTTCCTGGATGATGATATCCACCGATTCCGGACCGCACTCGAGTGTCTTGCAGGTAACTTCGGTGATGGCTTTGACGAAGGCGCGCTTTTGCTCGACGCTGCGGCCTTCAAACAGTTGTACATTAAAAGTCGGCATACAAACTCCTTCTAAAAAATAAATGAAATCATTGTTGGTAGCTCGGATCAATAGCATCCAGTTTGCGTAGCAACGCAGGCCATTCCAGCACGCCTTCGGGACTACCATCACCCAGCAGCTGGTCGCGGGTCTTGCGGCAGATTGCCTGCGACGGCAAGGTCAGCCGGCCGCTGCCTGAACTAAGCTGGAGTTGTATTTCACACGCTTTGTCCAGGGTATCCATCAGCACGTAGGCTTCCGCGATAGTGCGCCCGCATACCAGGCTGCCGTGATTACGCAACAGCATGGCGGGCAGTTGTCCGAGTTGTTCGATCATGCGGTTTTGCTCGCTGGCTGTCAGCGCCAGTCCCTCATAGTCGTGATACGCAATCTGTTCATAAAAGCGCAGGGCGTGCTGCGAAATCGGCAGCAAGCCATCAGCCTGGATACCGATAGCCACCGCATGCGTATTGTGCAAATGCATCACGCAAACAGCATCGGCCCTGGCCGCATGGACTGCGCCATGGATCGCAAAGCCGCTGACGTTTACCTGATACGGCGAGTCGCCGACAATGCGGCCCTGGGCGTCGATCTTGACCAGGTTGGATGCGCACACTTCGTCGAAGCGATAGCCAAACGGGTTCAACAGGTAATGCCCTGGCTCATCGGGTACCGAAGCAGAGATATGGGTGTAGATCAGGTCATCCCAGTGCTTTAGTGCACACAGGCGATAGCAGGCCGCCAAATCCTTGCGTACCTGCCATTCGGCGCTGCTGATGGAGGAAGAATTTGAAGACATAGAGTTCCAAACGTTAAAACGCGCGCCGACCGGTGTGCCGATCGACGCGCATTGGGTGGCAATGCGACTACTGTATCAGTTTATCTGTACATCAGAAACGATGACGGATACCCAGGGCGACGCTGTTACCGGTCGATTGATCGGTAATCTTGTCGTACATGTAAATCGCGTACAGATCGGTGCGCTTCGACAGATTGTAGTCATAGCCCACGGATGCCGTATCGCGCTTGAGCGCATCGCCTATCGCTGCGCCGTCACGCTTGGTGTGGGCCCACGAAGCCAGGACTGCGCCCTGGCCGAGCGGAATGCTGGTGCCGAGCTGGGTAGTCTTGTCTTTCAAGTCGATATCGTGCGAAGTCTGGTCGTAGGTGGCAAACAGCTTAGCCACGGTGAAGTCGTAGCTGGCGCCGAGGAACCATGCTGACTGACGCGCTGCGACCATGCCGGTCGGCAGAGGGATGTTGGTAGCTGGCTGAACATTGCCTGGCGAGAGTTCCAGAGGATTGTTAACCTTCACTCGCTGGTAGTACGCAGTCAGCGCCAGTGGGCCATGGAAGTACAACACGTTGGCGCCGATGTTGTTTTTACCATTATTGCCGGCTTGTTCGCCGAACTGGTAGTGGAAGTTGGCTTTCAGGCCGGCAAAATCTGGCGTGGTATAGATGACTTCATTACTCCAGCCGGTGTCGCCTGCAACCGAGTTGGTCCAGCCGGACGCATTGAACCAAGGCACATCCATGTGCAGGATCAGCGGCGACAGCTGGAACGAATCGCCGAACGGGTTGAACAGGATCGATGGCAAGAAGTTCGGAGCCAGGTCGCGACCCAGCGAAACTGCACCAAAATTGCCCATCAGGCCGACGTTTGCATCACGCGAGAACATTGTTTCATTGCCGTCGAAGCGACCGATTTGGCCGGTATCTGCTCGGAAGAACGAGGTCAGGTTGAATTTAGCCTTGAGTCCGCCACCGAGATCCTCGGTGCCTTTGAAGCCGATCCAGGAAGTGGTCAGGCCGCCGCTGTTGACGACGCTGGTGCGTCCTGAGTCGCCGCTGTATTTCATCGAGCCGACATACGTGTCTACCAGA
Source organism: Collimonas sp. OK607 (assembly GCF_900111995.1). Lineage (GTDB taxonomy): Bacteria > Pseudomonadota > Gammaproteobacteria > Burkholderiales > Burkholderiaceae_D > Collimonas. The sequence goes on along the minus strand of NZ_FOKF01000014.1, from coordinate 110,381 downwards.
CCGGTCACCTGGACCGAAGTCTGCGCCATCGCCGGTACGGCTATTGCAGCGCCGAGAGCGGCAACGAGTTGCAGCTTTCTGAGGTTGTTTTTTGCTTGGTACATCCCTGTCTCCTGATTCTTATAGGTTGAAAAATGAAGTGAAAATGACTTTTTTTGGGTTTTAAACATTTGAAAAAACACACGTCTGTGTTTGAACGGCATTCCGTGGAACCGCCACGGCGGGTTACAAAAACTGTTCGAAAACTATTCCGAAAGCGGATGGGTAGCGCGCCAATGGTTGGCAATGTCGATACGACGCGTAATCCAGACCTGACCATGGCTTTGAACGTAATCCAAGAATCGTGCCAGGGCCGCTGCACGCCCCGGACGGCCGACCAGGCGGCAATGTAATCCGATCGACAGCATTTTCGGCCGGTTCAGGCCATGCGGATCGCCTTCGCGGTACAGCACATCGAAGGCGTCTTTCAGGTAATCGAAGAACTGGGTGCCTGAATTGAAACCTTGCATGGCGGCGAAGCGCATGTCGTTGGTATCCAGGGTGTAAGGTACGATCAGTTGTGGCTTGGCCACGGTTTCGCCATTGGCGTTGCCGATTTTGACCTGCTCCCAGAAGGGCAGGTCGTCGCCGTAGTGGTCGGCGTCGTAGCTGAAGCCGCCGTGCTCCAGCACCAGGCGGCGGGTATTAGGCGAGTCGCGGCCGGTATACCAGCCGAGCGGGGCGCTGCCGGTCAGTTGCTTGATTACGGCGACGGCTTCGGCGATATGCGCGCGTTCGGTGGCTTCGTCGATATTCTGGTAGCTGATCCAGCGCAAGCCATGGCAGGCGATTTCATGGCCAAGTTCTTGAAATGCTGCAGTCGCTTCGGGGTTGCGTTGTAGCGCGCGCGCAACACCAAACACGGTCAAAGGCAGCCGGCGCTCTTCAAACATGCGCAGCAAGCGCCAGACACCGGCGCGTGAACCGTATTCGTAGATGGATTCCATGCTCATGTGACGCGCCGGAAAACTCTGGGCGCCGATGATTTCGGACAGGAAGGTTTCCGAGCCGGCGTCGCCATCCAGCACGCAGTTCTCGCTGCCTTCCTCATAGTTGAGGACGAATTGCAGAGCGATCCGAGCCCGGTTCGGCCATTGCGGGTGCGGCGGAGTGCGGCCGTAACCGGTCATGTCGCGCGGATAGTTTGGGTCGGTGTTGATTGTCATTACTTGGCCTGGAATGTTATTTGGTTTTGAGGATTATGTGCGCTGCAGCCATGATTAATATATGCCGGATAGTATATTGACCTTGACCCTGCGGTATATCATTTGATCGATACTCGTTTTCAACTAATTGATATAAGGAAAAATCATGGGGAAGTTAAGCACGCACGTTCTGGATATCACCCAGGGCAAGCCGGGCGTCGGTGTCAAAATTGCGCTGTATGCAGTTACTTCAGCCGGCCGCAGCCTGTTAAAGAACGCCGTGACCAACCAGGATGGCCGGGTTGACGTGCCGTTGTTGCAGGGTGAAGAGATGCAAGCTGGACAATATGAACTGGTATTTTCGGCTGGCGACTATTTCGCTTCGCAGGGAATTGATCTGCCAAGTCCGCGTTTTGTTGATCGCGTCACGCTGGCTTTCGGGATCGCCCATGCAGACCAGAATTATCACGTACCGCTGGTCGTATCGCCTTGGTCGTATTCGACTTATCGCGGCAGCTAAGTAATAATAAGTAGCAAATAGTAAATTATGCAAGGCTGTCGGACGCTATGCGCTCCGATGGCAGTTGACATAGGCGATAGCGAGTTGGCAAATCCACCATTGCCCGCTATCGCCAAATAACCACGTCAGCAAGATCAATACGCCTTCCCATCCGCTTTGTGCTAAACTGTGTACTAACATTTTTGATTGGTAGCAGGATTGGTTCCAGTCAAAATTTAAAGAACGAGCGGCGCAGCGTTATCCGTCTTATTCAAGTCTTATTGTCCCCGCCCTCATTAATCCTCCTCTAACGGGCGCTGGACAGCAGTATCAACAGCTTTTTCTTTAGCCAGGGCAGCAGGTGCCTTCGGTTGAACATAAGCTCTGCGAATTTTTTAATAAAATTTAAATAAACTACGTCGTACATGAATATTATTGAGGCTAAGAAAGTCCTCGAAACTGCATTGCTCTGTGCTCATGAGCCGCTGTCGCTTAACGACTTGAAAAAGCTGTATGCGCCAGGTGATGTGGATGGCAGTGACGAAGACGGCGAAATCAATGCAGATACGATCAGGTCTATGCTCGAGGAATTGCGTAACGATTGGGCCGACAAGGGTATTGAGGTAGTTGCCCTGTCGACCGGTTGGCGCTTCCAGAGCCGTCCAGAGATGAAAATTTATCTGGAACGCCTGAATCCGGAAAAACCGCCGAGATACTCGCGTGCTACGATGGAAACCTTGGCAATTATTGCCTATCGTCAACCAGTGACGCGTGGCGATATTGAGGAAATTCGTGGAGTAACAGTCAATTCGCAAACCGTAAAAATGCTAGAAGAGCGCGGCTGGATCGAGGCCATCGGGCATCGCGACGTGCCAGGACGCCCTGCATTGTTTGCCACCACCAAGCAATTCCTCGATGACCTTGGCCTGACTTCGCTGGATCAGTTGCCGCCCTTGCAGCAAGTTGCAAGAAATGACATGCAGGAAGGCAGTTTGCTTGAGTTGCAGGCGCTGGAAGCCGATCTTGAAGCAAGTATGGAAGCCCGGGCTGTGCTGGATGCGGCGGCGGCGCTGGAAACAACAGAAACAGTAGAAGCAATAGAAGCAGCAACAGCGGTAGAAACATCGGCAGAAACAGAGCTAGTTACAGAAGATGCAATTGAGCATGCATCCGAAATCACGAAGGAAAATGCGATGGAAGCGGATGAAGAAGCAATTGCTCATCCGCAAGTAATGCCAGTTGCATCGAATGAAACCCACACCAACGACCACGCGTCCGAATCGGATGATGAAGCTACGCCAGGTCGGCATAACCAACACCTGAATAATGAACCCACCTAGTTCCAATGATGCACCGGTCGTCGACGTGACAGCCACCACTGAACCGAAGCCGGCTAAAAAGCCAAGAGTGCGTAAAGCTGCGACGGTTGTGGCTGATGTTCCCGCTACGGCTCCCGCTACTGTAGAGACCTCTTCTGCAGATGTCGCAGAACCGGTCAAACGCGCTCCGCGCGCGCCGCGCAAGAAAGTAGCTGCGGCAGCCGACGAGAGTAGCGCAGCATCGGAAGTGGCGCCTGTCGCCGTAGCACCAGTGGAAGCTGCTGCACCTGCCAAGCCTAAGGCTGCGCCGCGCAAGAAAGCGCCGGCTGCCGTAGTGGAGCAGGTTGCCAGCGTCGAGGTGGTTGCACCGGCGGCGCCAGCAGTTGTGGATGCGGCGCCGTTCGTGAATGTAATGAATACAGAAACAACGCCGCGCGAGCGGCCGGCCAAACGTGGTGTACGTGGTCCGCGCGCTTTGCGTAGCAACCGCGCTGCACAGCGTGCGCAAGAATCGGCTTCAGCGGCCGCTGCGGATTCCGCAGTCGAGACAGGCAATATGGCCGTCGTCGAAGGTCAGCCGGCTGTGTCGCAAAATGACGATGCTCCTGCAGGCGAGCCGCGCCAGCCGCGTGGCGACCGTAACAACGGCCGTGGCGGCGAGCGTAATGGCGAGCGCAGTGGGGACCGCAATTCACGCGATCGCCAGCAAAAGGGCAAGAAGCCGCAGGGTCAGAATGGCAAGCCAGGGCAACCCGGCCAGCGCAATGGCAAACCGGGAGCCCGTGGCGGCGACGCCGATGAAGTTTTCTCCTTTGTTACCTCCGAATCCTTCGATACGCTGGTGACCACCGAGGACGCGAACGATCGTCGCCAGGCTGCCCAAAAGAATGTCCGGCGTGATCTGACCGCCGAAGATGATGCACCTAAACTGCACAAGGTATTGGCAGAGGTCGGCCTGGGTTCGCGGCGCGATATGGAAGAGCTGATTATCGCCGGCCGGGTTTCGGTCAACAGCGAGCCGGCACATATCGGCCAACGTATCTTGCCAACCGATCAAATCCGCATCAACGGCAAGTTGCTGCAACGCAAAGTGAGCAAGAAGCCGCCACGGGTGCTGGTGTATCACAAGCCGGCTGGCGAAATCGTCAGCCACAACGACCCGGATGGCCGTCCATCGGTGTTCGATCGTTTACCTAACATGAAGGCCGCCAAATGGCTGGCTGTAGGGCGGCTGGATTTCAACACTGAAGGTTTGCTGTTGTTTACAACCTCGGGTGACCTGGCAAACCGTCTGATGCATCCACGCTACGGTATCGACCGCGAATACGCGGTGCGTACTTTGGGCGAGCTGGAACAAGGCATGCGCCAGAAATTGCTGGCCGGTGTCGAGTTGGAAGACGGTGTTGCGCAATTCACGAAAATTGCCGACGGCGGTGGCGAAGGCATCAACAAATGGTATCGCGTGGTGATCGGCGAAGGCCGTAACCGCGAAGTGCGCCGCATGTTTGAAGCCATCGGCCTGACCGTGTCGCGCCTGATTCGTACCCGTTACGGCGCCATGACGCTGCCGCGCGGCCTCAAGCGCGGCCGTTGGGAAGAGCTGGATGAAAATGCAGTGCGCGACATGATGACTGCGCATGGCCTCGACAAGCCTGCAGCTGGCCAGAATGCCGGCGGCGGCAAGGGTCGTCCCGATTTCAACAAGGATCGCGAGCCTAACGGCAATCGCGCCGACAGCGCGCCGCAAGGCCCGGGTGTTTACCGCGATCAGGGCTTTGGCGGTCAGCCACGCGGTCGTGGTCCTGGCGGCGGCCAAGGCCGCCCGCAAGGTGGTGGTCAAGGCCGTCCACAAGGCGGTGGCCAAGGCCGGCCGCAGGGTGGCGGTGGTGGTCAGCCGCGTAGCCGGCAGCCGGATCCTTTGCAAACCGCATTGGGTTTCCCTGATGCTGGTCAGCAACGACGTAATGGTGGCGGCAATGGTTTTGCGCGTCCTGCACGTCCCAACAAGACGGCCGGCGGACAAACAGGTGGTGGACATTACGGCACCCAAGGTGGTCCGCGCCGCCGTCCACGCGGCTAATTGGTGATCTGTCTTCCCTGGCGGTATTTTGCTGCCGGGGATGATAGGGAAGAAGTGGCGGGGAGTGTTGCGAGTGTTGCATTTATGATCAATTTGCCCTCTGTTGACGGGGGATTGTCAATAAATGCAAATTTCCTGCATTGCGGTACATAGCCCAATCGTTTATAATTTACAAGTTAACAGAAGTCATTGACAGAATTAAATTGAAAATAAATTCAAATTTTGGATTTATTATTAATTCGCAGCCGATCTCGTGAAACTGCTCGAATGACAAACGATAAGAAGGATGGGCAGATGCCCATTTTTTTTTTGCTTTTCGTTTTAGCTGCATTTAAGTTGTACGTACGGATATGCGTGTGTTGTGTGCGCATTGTGTGTCGACATCAGGCCTGTGGTTACCGGGCCTGTTGCACTATTTATAGGGAGTTGCTTTGCAGTTGCTGGAGCTAATTGAAACAACCGTGGTTGGCATGGGCTACGAGCTGGTCGAATTCGAAAAGGCCGCGCGTGGTTTGTTGCGCGTATACATCGATTTCACACCTGAAAATGCCGGGCAAGGCCAGATTACGGTAGAAGATTGCGAAAAAGTGACGCATCAACTGTTGCACGTACTGACTGTGGAAAATGTTGTGTACGAGCGGCTGGAAGTATCGTCGCCAGGCCTGGACCGGCCGCTGAAGAAACTGGCTGACTATGTGCGTTTTGCCGGCAAGGAAGCAATTGTGAAATTGCGCATCCCGATGCCAGGCGCTGCACATCGGAAGTCATTTCAAGGTGTCCTGGGTGAACCGGACGGCGAGAATTTGAAAATAGAATTTGAAACAAAAGATGGGTCGGCGGTGTTGGATTTTACGCTCGCTGACGTAGACAAGGCACACCTGGTGCCGCAAGTGGATTTTAGGAGTCGCAAAGCATGAGTCGCGAAATTTTATTGTTGGTCGATGCGCTCGCGCATGAAAAAAACGTCGATCGGGATGTTGTGTTCGGTGCACTTGAACACGCACTTGGACAGGCAACCAAGAAACGCTACGAGGGCGACGTCGATATTCGCGTCACGATCGATCGTGAAACCGGCGAATTCGAATCCTTCCGCCGCTGGCACGTTGTGCCGGATGAAGCGGGTCTGCAATTGCCGGACCAGGAAATCCTCCTGTTCGAAGCCAAGGAACAGATTGACGACGTTGAAGTCGACGACCACATTGAAGAACCGATCGAATCGGTTGAATTCGGCCGCCGCTTTGCGCAAGACACCAAGCAAGTCGTATTACAACGGATCCGCGATGCTGAACGCGAACAGATCCTGGCCGACTTCCTGGAGCGCGGCGATTCGCTGGTTACCGGCACCATCAAACGGATGGAACGCGGCGATGCCATCGTAGAGTCGGGCAAGATCGAAGCGCGTTTGCCGCGTGACCAGACGATTCCTAAGGAAAACCTGCGTATCGGCGACCGTGTCCGTGCCTTCATCCTGCGTATCGACCGCAATGCACGCGGCCCGCAAGTGATTTTGTCGCGTACCGCGCCGGAATTCATCATGAAGCTGTTCGAACTGGAAGTGCCGGAAATCGAACAGGGTTCGCTGGAAATCAAGTCGGCAGCACGTGACCCTGGCGTACGCGCCAAGATCGCTGTGTTTACCGCAGACAAGCGTATCGATCCTATCGGCACCTGCGTCGGTATGCGTGGTTCACGCGTGCAGGCCGTGACTGGCGAACTGGGCGGCGAACGTGTCGATATCGTGTTGTGGTCGGAAGATCCGGCGCAATTCGTCATCGGCGCACTGGCTCCTGCCAATGTTTCTTCGATCATGGTTGATGAAGAGAAGCATGCAATGGATGTCGTCGTCGACGAAGAAAACCTGGCAATCGCGATTGGTCGCGGCGGTCAGAACGTGCGTCTGGCGGCAGAACTGACCGGCTGGCAGATCAACATCATGACAGCGGAAGAGTCGGCGGATAAATCGGCGGTGGAAACTGCTGCGATCCGTACCCTGTTCATGGAAAAACTGGATGTCGACCAGGAAGTCGCCGACATCCTGGTGGAAGAAGGTTTTGCCAGCCTGGAAGAAATCGCCTACGTGCCGATTACCGAAATGCTGGAAATCGATTCGTTTGACGAAGATACCGTCAACGAACTGCGTAACCGGGCTCGCGATGCGCTGGTGACAGAAGCGATTGCTTCGGAAGAAGGACTGGAAGGCATGGAAGATGCCCTGGTCAATTTCGAAGGCATGGACCGGGTTACAGCCGGCAAGCTGGGTTTGGCGGGGGTCAAGACATTGACTGCGTTCGCCGGTCTGGCTTATGACGAATTTGGCGCGATTCTGGCTTTATCAGCCGACCGTGCGCGTCATTTGATTGAAGAAGAGTTTAAAGATGTGACCGACGATGAGATGAAACTCATCGATGCCAAGTACGATGATCATGCCAAAGCCCTGCAGGCCAAGGCATGGAATATAGCGGAAGCCAAGTGATCGAGTGATCCGAGAGGTTCCGTATCGTCTGCCGCGCCACATAGAAAAAGAGGACTGAATGGCGAGTAACAATGTAGCCCAATTTGCCACCGAACTGAAGATGCCAGCTGATCTGCTGCTGACACAACTTCAATCGGCTGGCGTCCAGAAAAATTCGACTGACGACGCCTTGTCGAAAGAAGACAAGGATCGCCTGCTGGAACACCTGCGCCGTTCGCACGGTGCGGTTCCAGATAGCGAGAAGAAGAAAATCACGCTGACCCGCAAGGAAACCACCGAGATCAAGCAGGCTGACGCCACAGGCAAGTCGCGCACGATCCAGGTTGAGGTGCGCAAGAAGCGTACCTTCGTCAAGCGTGACGAGCCTGTTGCCGAAGTAGCGGCAGCACCGGTTGCGCCTGCCGCACCGGTCATCGACGAAGCGGAACAGGCACGTCGGATTGAGGAAGCACGTCGTCAAGCTGAATTGATCGCTCGCCAGGAAGCAGAATTGATCGAGAAGCAAGAGCGTCTGGCCAAGTTGGAAGCTGAGAAAGAAGCGCAAGCCAAGGCTGCGCAAAAAGCTGAAAACGATGCTAAGAAAGCCGAAACCGAAGCCAAGAAAGCCGCTGCAGCTGCAGTGCAGGTTCCGGTTGCCGGTGACGCCGCGGGTTCTGCTGCTGTGAAGCAAGAAGATCCTGCCGCTGAAGAAAAGAAACGCCTGGCTAACGAAGAAGCCAAGCAAAAGGTTGCGCAAGCTGCCAAGGAAGCCGCTGAGAAATCTGCCGCTACCGAACGCGCTCGCAAGGCCGTGCAAGATGAAGTCGCGCAGATCAAGGCGATGATGAATGCGCCGCGTCGGGTCATCAAGGCGCCTGAGCCAGTGGCGCCTGTCGCTGCTCCGGCCAAGACCGCCGAAGGCACCTTGCACAAGCCAGCGGATAAAAAGCCGGGCGAGAAGAAAGACGACAAAAAAGTGGTGGTCGACAAGAAATCGATCAAGTCCGCCAACGTCTCTTCAACCTGGCAAGACGATGCAGCCAAGAAGCGCGGCCTCGGCATCAAGACTCGCGGCAATACCGGCGGTGGCCGTGACGGCTGGCGTGGTGGTCCGAAGGGCCGCCGTGGTTCGCATAACGACGATCACGAAAGTAATTTCCAGGCGCCGACAGAAGCGGTCATCAAGGACATTTATGTTCCTGAAACCATTACCGTTGCTGAGCTGGCGCACAAGATGTCGGTCAAGGCTTCGGAAGTCATCAAGCATTTGATGAAACTGGGCCAGATGGTCACCATCAACCAGGTGCTGGACCAGGAAACTTCGATGATTCTGGTCGAAGAAATGGGCCACACCGCACACGCTGCGAAACTGGACGATCCGGAAGCATTGCTGGTCGACGGTGAAGAGCATACCGACGCCGAATTGCTGCCGCGCGCACCGGTGGTCACTGTCATGGGTCACGTTGACCATGGTAAGACCTCGCTGCTGGATTACATCCGTCGCGCTAAAGTAGCCTCCGGCGAAGCTGGCGGGATTACCCAGCACATCGGTGCATATCACGTGGAAACACCGCGCGGCATGATCACCTTCCTCGACACCCCGGGCCATGAAGCGTTTACCGCTATGCGTGCTCGCGGCGCCAAGGCGACCGATATCGTGATTCTGGTAGTAGCAGCCGATGACGGCGTGATGCCGCAAACCAAGGAAGCGATTGCTCATGCGAAAGCAGCCGGCGTACCGCTGGTGGTGGCAATCAACAAGATCGACAAGCCGGGCAGCAACCTGGATCGCGTCAAGCAGGAATTGATCGCTGAACAAGTTGTGCCGGAAGAATACGGTGGCGAATCGCCATTCGTACCGGTATCGGCCAAGACTGGCGAAGGCATCGATAACTTGCTGGAACAAGTCCTGTTGCAAGCTGAAGTGCTGGAGTTGAAAGCAGCGGTAGCCGCACCGGCCCGTGGCCTGGTAGTGGAAGCCCGACTCGACAAGGGTCGTGGTCCGGTGGCAACGATCCTGGTGCAATCCGGTACGTTGAAACGTGGCGATGTAGTGTTGGCTGGCTCGGCTTATGGCCGTGTCCGCGCGATGCTGGATGAAAACGGCAAGGCGATCACCGAAGCCGGTCCATCGATTCCGGTCGAAATCCAGGGCCTGACAGAAGTGCCGGTTGCCGGCGAAGAGGTCATGGTCATGGCTGACGAGCGCAAGGCGCGTGAAATCGGTCAGTTCCGTCAAGGTAAGTACCGTGACGTCAAGCTGGCCAAGCAGCAAGCCGCGAAGCTGGAAAACATGTTCGACCAGATGGCCGAAGGCGAAGTCAAGAACCTGCCGATGATCATCAAGACCGACGTGCAAGGTTCGCAAGAAGCTTTGGTGCAATCGTTGCAAAAGCTGTCGACCAGCGAAGTCCGGGTACAAGTGGTGCACGCCGGCGTCGGCGGTATCAGCGAGTCGGACGTCAACCTGGCGGTCGCTTCGAAGGCCGTCATTATCGGCTTCAACGCCCGCGCCGATGCACAGGCACGCAAGCTGGCGGAAGCCAACGGCGTCGACATCCGTTACTACAACATCATTTACGATGCTGTGGATGAGATCAAGGCAGCGATGTCCGGCATGTTGTCGCCAGAGAAGCGCGAACAGAACCTGGGTCTGGTCGAGATTCGCCAGGTCCTGCTGGTCAGCAAAGTCGGCGCGATTGCCGGTTGCTATGTGCTCGAAGGTTTGGTCAAGCGTGGCGCTTCGGTCCGCCTGCTGCGCGACAACGTCGTGTTGTGGACTGGCGAGCTGGATTCTCTGAAACGCTTCAAGGATGACGTCAAGGAAGTCCGTTCCGGCTTTGAATGCGGTCTGACCCTGAAGAACTTCAACGATATCAAAGAAGGCGATCACCTCGAAATCTTTGAAGTCGAAGAAATTGCACGTACTCTGTAAATAGGTAAAGCACACGCAGCTGGTAAAGTGCGTAGGGCAGGAAAATCGGGCCTAACAGCCCGATTTTCATTCGTAGGGTAGGTACGCAGTGCCACCCTACAAGTTGTCGGTAGTTAATTTGTGAAAGATATAGCGTGTAAAGCGCTGAATAAAAGTATGGCTAAACATAGTAAATCCATCCCTGGCCGCGGTCTGCGCGTTGCAGATCAGATCCAGAAGGACTTGTCCGAGATTATCGTATTCGAGCTGAAAGACCCGCGGGTCGGCATGATTACGATTACCGAAGTGCAAGTGACGCCGGACTACGCCCATGCCAAGGTGTTTTTCACGATGCTGAACGACGATCCCGAAGCCATTACGAATACCGTCAAGGGCCTGACCCAGGCTGCCGGTTTCCTGCGCAATCAGCTTGGCCGCCGTTTGTCTATCCACACTCTGCCTGCCTTGCATTTCATTCATGACAATTCGACTGCCCGAGGCGTCGAGATGTCGCGTTTGATCGATCTGGCCAATGCGACACGTTCTAAAGACGATGGCCAGGATTAAGCGATAAGCTTATCGACCAGTCATAATTATCAGTAACAAATTTGATGCGGCTTGCTGGTAACGGCAAGCCGTTTCCGCTTATCTTCACCTTTTCTGTATTTGCTACCATGGCATCACGCCCACCCAAAAGAATCCGTGTCCCGCTCAATGGCGTTTTGCTGTTGGATAAGCCTGTCGGCTTTTCCAGCAATGACGCACTGATCAAGGCAAAAGGCTTGCTGAACGCGCAAAAGGCCGGCCACACCGGCACGCTTGATCCGTTTGCCACCGGCGTGCTGCCGCTGTGCTTTGGCGAAGCCACCAAATTTGCCCAGGATTTGCTGGATGCCGATAAGACGTACGAAACCTTGATCCATCTTGGAGTGAGTACTACCACCGGCGATACCGAAGGCGAGATCCTGGAGCGCAAGGACGTCAATGTCAGCCGCGAACAGATCGATGCCGTACTGGCGCAGTTCCGCGGCCCGATCAAGCAAGTGCCGCCGATGTATTCGGCGCTCAAGCGCGACGGCAAGCCGTTGTATGAATACGCACGCGCGGGCATCACTCTGGAGCGCGAAGCACGCGATGTGACCATTCACACACTGGAATTCCTGGCCTACGAGGCGCCGTTCCTGCGCTTGCGGGTAGCCTGCAGCAAAGGCACCTACATCCGCGTGTTGGGTGAAGACATCGGCGCGGCGCTCGGTTGCGGCGCGCATTTGCAAGAACTACGGCGGACTCAGGTGGGCCACCTGACGCTGGATGGCTGCGTCACGCTGGAACAATTGACTGCCACTGAACCAGCCGAGCGCAGCGCCTTGCTGGCGCCGGTCGACAGCTTGCTGCTCACATTTCCTGAAGTGTTGTTATCCGAGCCATTGGCCAAGCGCTTTTTGCAAGGCCAGCGTCTGACCCTGACGAAGGAAGGCGTGGCGTTACCGGCAGAGGCGGGGCGCGTGCGGGTTTACCTGCAACCCGCTGATGATATATCCGCTCGGCAACTGCTTGGTACCGCGCAACTGCATGAGTACGGCGTTCTTGCTCCCGAACGTCTGATTGCCACTGCGCAGGCTGTGTAAAATGCCTTTTAAGTAACATTTGTGCTGCTATTGAGACAGCAACTCTTTGAAATTACACGGCTTTTCATAAAGTAGTGCAGCGCGTCATGCTATAATACGCGGCCTCCCAAATTCCGCTACAACTGCTGTGCTTAATGCAGTGCCTTAGCGAGCATTTTGGCCGCACTTGTAGCTATATATATTCTGCGCAATTCGTATCTTTATCTGCGCACTTACTAAGTTCTCCAATCTCCAAACTGACCATGTCAAACACACCTCGCGCTATCCGCAACATTGCCATCATTGCCCACGTTGACCACGGCAAGACCACACTGGTTGACCAATTGTTGCGTCAATCCGGTACTTTCCGTGACAACCAGCACGTCGATGCACGCGTGATGGATTCGAACGATATTGAAAAAGAACGTGGCATCACGATTCTGTCGAAGAACTGCGCAGTCGAATACAAAGGCACGCACATCAACATCGTCGATACCCCAGGCCATGCCGACTTCGGTGGCGAGGTAGAGCGCGTACTGTCGATGGTTGACAGTGTTTTGCTGCTGGTCGATGCGCAAGAAGGTCCGATGCCGCAAACGCGTTTCGTGACACGTAAAGCGCTGGCGCTGGGCTTGAAGCCGATCGTTGTCGTAAACAAGATCGACCGCGAAAATGCAGACCCGCAAAAGGCTGTGAACGCGACTTTCGAACTGTTCGACAAACTCGGCGCAACCGACGAGCAACTGGATTTCCCGATCATTTACGCATCGGGCTTCAAAGGCTATGCAGGTCTGGAAGATACCGTCCGCGACGGCAACATGGAACCTTTGTTCGACGCTATCCTGAAGCACGTTCCTGCGCGTGAAGATGATCCTAACGGCCCGCTGCAACTGCAAATCACTTCGCTGGAATACTCTTCCTACGTCGGCAAGATCGGCGTTGGCCGTATCCTGCGCGGTAAAGTCAAAGCCTTGCAGGACGTGGTCTGGATGAACGGCCCGGACGACAAGCCGACCAAGGCCCGCATCAACCAGGTACTGACTTTCCGCGGCCTGGACCGCGTGTTGGCAGACGAAGCGCTGGCTGGCGACATCGTGCTGATCAACGGTATTGAAGAAATCAGCATCGGCTCCACCATCTGCGCACCGGACCATCCGGACGGCTTGCCGATGTTGAAGGTCGATGAACCGACACTGACCATGAACTTCATGGTCAACAACTCGCCGCTGGCTGGCCGCGAAGGCAAGTTCGTGACTACACGTCAGATCAAGGACCGTCTGGACCGCGAACTGAAAGCCAACATGGCATTGCGCGTGGTACAGGCTGAAGGCGATGACTCGACATACGAAGTGTCGGGCCGTGGCGAATTGCACCTGACCATCCTGATCGAAAACATGCGTCGCGAAGGCTACGAGCTGGCCGTTTCGCGTCCACGCGTGGTGTTCAAGATGGTTGATGGCGTACGTCAGGAACCATACGAAAACCTGACTGTCGACGTTGAAGAAACCAATCAGGGCGGCGTCATGGAAGAACTCGGCCGTCGTCGTGGCGACCTGCAAAACATGGAACCGGACGGCAAAGGACGTGTGCGTCTCGAGTACCGCATCCCGGCACGCGGCCTGATCGGCTTCCAGGGCGAATTCATGACCCTGACCCGCGGCACCGGCTTGATGAGCCACGTGTTCGACGAATACGCACCGGTTGACGTCTCCAAGGGCGAGCTCGGTGGCCGTCGTAACGGCGTGCTGATTTCGCAGGATGACGGCGCAGCTGTCGCCTACGCTATCTGGAAACTGCAAGATCGCGGCCGTATGTTCGTCAGCCACAATGACCCGGTCTACGAAGGCATGATCATCGGTATTCACTCGCGTGACAACGATCTGGTCGTCAACCCGATCAAGGGCAAGCAATTGACCAACGTCCGTTCGTCGGGTACCGACGAAGCGGTGCGCCTGGTGCCGCCAATCGAAATGTCGCTGGAATATGCAGTTGAATTCATCGACGACGACGAACTGGTTGAAGTCACACCGAAGAGCATTCGCCTGCGTAAGCGTTACCTGAAAGAACACGAGCGTAAAAAGGCTTCGCGCGACGCGTAAGTCTGAGGGTAAAGCAATATTCTGCGGTCCGGACTATTTGTTCCGGACACAAAAAACCCGTCGATTAGTGAGTTTAAAAACTCACGGATCGGCGGGTTTTTTACTTTCAGGCAGCGACTTGTCAGACTCAGCGCTGGCCAAGAATCGTGTTGAGCATGTCTGCCCGTGGCGCGCCTTGTGCGGTCTGCAGAACTCCACTGGCATCTTTGTAGAAAACAGTCGGCGTGGCAAAAAAGCCCAGTTGCTGCATCAACTTTTGATTGTTGTCGAGCTGTGTGCGGATATTTTTCGGAATCTGTTCAAGAGGTTTGATGCCGCCGTTGGCATGTTGCCGTTCGTGCAGGGTCAGGGCAGCTTGCTGATCTTTGGCGGTGAGCAGGGCGGCTGCCTTGCCGGCGCTGGTGTCTTTGATAATACCGACCATGATATGGCGAATTTGCACGTTGCCGCCCTTGATCCAAGGCCGGGCGTCGTTCCAGAATTTATTGCAGTAGGGGCAGTTCGGATCGGTAAAGGTATAGACGACGCGTTTTGCATTCTTGCTGCCATCTGCAATCCAGCTGCTCTTTTCAAGTTGAGCCCAGGTTTTTTCCGTCATCGGCTTGCTGACCAGTTTCTCCAGCGGCGCTTCACTCAGGTTAGCGCCTTTGGCATCCAGCATGGTGCCGACGATTGCCTGTTTGCCGTCTGCGGTCACGTAGATCGCCAGCGGTTTTTGCTGCATCACGGCGGCATAACCTTGCAGCCCGCCCGGTGCATCAAAGCGTCCCATTACTTCCACTCCTTGTGTTTCCAGAGCCTTGACCGGCGCCGGCCAGTTTGCGGCTGGTGCAGCCAGGGCGGTTCCAACTGCTGCGGATAAAGCCGCGGCTAAAATAAATGGATGCTTGATCATGGTTGTTCCTGTTTTGATAAGTTGATGAGTTAATGTATTTGCTTTAATTTATTGGCCAGCGAAGCCGCCGACAGCTCACCCAGATGCGTATCGACCAGGCGTCCTTCGCGGTCATAGAACAGGGTGGTCGGCAGCGCCATCGAGCCGACTGCTTTGCCGAGGCCGGCGTCGCGATCGAGCAGAACATTCGATAAGTCAAACCGGCTGTCGCTCAGGTAGCGCTGGACTACGGCCTGGTCCTCGCCTTGATTGACAAACACATAGGCGACGTCGGATTGGCGTTTCTGCTCGGCGGCGAGCAGCGGCATCTCGCGATGGCAGGGCGGACACCAGCTGGCCCACAAATTGACTACCATGGGTTTGCCGCCAGCTAGCCCGGAAAGTCCGGTCTGCTCACCCGCAAGCGTAGTCAGTGGCACTATCGGCAGCATTGCCGGCTCGCCTTGCAAGAAATGCCGGGTCCCGAACATTGCGCCCCATGCCAGCGCTCCCGCCGCCAACACAATAATCAACGGCTTGCGTATTGCCGCATTGCGCCAGCCGCGCCAGATTGCGATCAGTAACGGGGCCAGGATTCCGGCCCACGGTGTGAAACCACCGTCACGGATATCGATCATCGACCAAGGTGCGGCGCGGTAAAGCTCGAACCAGGTGACAACGAAAACCAGGCGCGCCGCCAGCAGTGCTGCGATCAGCATGTCCGACAAAAGGTTACCCAGGCTTGCGGTTTTCAACTTCCGTCCGATCAGGTAACTTACGCCGTATGCCACCAGTACCGATACGATCAGCATGAACTGGTGCACGGGTAGGGCTAAGCCCCCCAGTTTGATGGTCAGCATGGTCAAGTATTTTTCTGCGCCCGCGCGACACGGGCAAGGAATTCATCAGCACTCAGTTCGCCGATGATTCGTTCGGCGCGATGTTCTTCGCCATCCGGGCCGATCAGCAGCATGGTCGGCGCGCCGAATGCCTGATAGGCGCGCAGCATCGCCAGGTCATCCGCATTGTTTGCGGTGATATCGGGACGCAGCAACTGCATGCCGGCTAACACTTGCTGCACACGCGGATCACTGAAGACGTCGCGCTCGATGACCTTGCACGACACGCACCAGTCTGCGTAGAAATCCACCAGGGTCCATTGACCGCGTTGGCCGGCGGCAGCGACACCATCTGCAAGTTGTTGCGGTGTCTTCACGGGACTAAAACGCGCCATGAAATCATGTGTGCCGGCAGCCTGGGCAGTGACAGCCGGACGCGCTGCAAATGCCAGGGGTTGCCAGGGATCGTGTGCGCCAGCCGCCGCACCGATGATCATGACCGCGCCCCACAGTCCGAGCAGCAGTGCAGGGAAACGTGCCAGCAAACGGCTGCGGTCGGCCGTCAGTTTATGCGCCAGTACCAGCAAACTGAGTGCGATTACCAATAGCAAGGCGCCCCACAGGCCTAACACCAAGGTCGCCGGCAACACACGCGCTGCAAACCAGATGGCGGTGCCGAGCAAGATAAAACCGAACAGGACTTTAACCCGGTCCATCCAGATGCCAGGACGCGGCAAGAGTTTTGCGCCCATTGTTCCCACCAGCAGCAGCGGCACGCCCATGCCTAGTCCCATGAACAACAGCGCCAGGCCACCGCTGACAACGTCACCGGTATCGCCGATATACAAAAGGGCGCCGGCCAGCGGCGCGGTCATGCACGGGCCCACCAGCAACGCCGACACTACCCCCATCGCTGCAGCACCAGGCACGGTGCCGCCGCGCTGGCCCTGGCTGGCGTGATCGAGGCGGTTGCGCAGAAAAGACGGCAACTGTAGTTCGTAAAAACCGAACATCGCCAACGCCAGCGCCACAAAAACCAGGCCGAATATGCCGAGCACCCAGGGATTCTGCAGCATTGCTTGCAAATTGGCGCCAGCCAGCGCGGCGGCGGCGCCCAGTACGGCGTAAGTCAGCGCCATCGGCAGCACGAAAGCCAGCGACAAGACAAAGCCGCGCTTGGGACTTGCTCCGCTGCCGGCGATCAGGCTGGACAGGATCGGGATCATCGGCAGCACGCAAGGCGTGAAAGTCATCAGCAAGCCGAGGCCGAAAAACACCAGCAGCATCCAGGCTAGATTCGCCTGCGACAAGCGATCAGCCAGGCTTTGGTCGTCGCCAAGCGCGGCTATCGGCTGAGTCGTAGCGTTGTCGCTTGCGGCAAGCGGCAGTGCCGCTTCGGTCAGTTCTATGCGGCGGGTTTGCGGTGGATAGCACAGGCCCGCGTCCGCGCAACCCTGCCAGCCGATGATCAGTGCATGGGCGTCAGGTGCGGTCACCAACACTTCCACACTGTTGTGATAAACCTCGCTTTCGCCGAAGAACTCATCGTTCTTGATCGTCCCAGCGGGAAATTCAACGTGTTGCACGCTGCCAGGCGGATCGGCTTCTATCTTCATCTGTTTGCGATACAGGTAGTAACCCTGGCTGACATGCCAGTTCAGACGGACTTGCCCTTGTTCCGCTTGCGTCACGCTCAGCTTGAACGCCTGGTCAGGCGGCAAAAAATCGTCGCTGGCGTGCGCCGGTAGCCACCATAGCAGCGGTAGCAGCAGTAGTGCCGGTAAGAACCGTAGCAGTCGTAACAGCAGATGTAACATAAGCACCCTTAAATCAAGATAAGCGCACATTTTCGCGTCGGCGGATTAACACAGTGTTAACGATGCGATAATCTAACGATGAAATACTTCCCGGCATGGAGAGAGAACTATGCGTGTATTGCTGGTAGAAGACGATGAATCGATTGCGCACGGCATCTTGGCCGGATTGCGTGCGCACGGCCTGACCGCCGATAAAGTGGGCAGCGCGGCCCAGGCGGAAGCGGCGCTGGCGACCTCGCATTGTGATGTGATCATCCTCGATCTTGGATTGCCGGATGAAGACGGCATGAGCTTGCTGCATCGCTTGCGGGCGGCGGGCATGGCGTTGCCGGTACTGATATTGACTGCGCGCGACGCGGTCGAAGACAGGGTGGCCGGCTTGCGTGCCGGCGCCGATGACTACTTGCTCAAGCCATTCGATCTCAATGAGCTGGTGGCTCGCCTGCATGCCTTGCTGCGCCGCGCCGCAGGGCGCAGCGTCGACATCATCGAACGCGGCCCTTTGCGCCTCGACCCCGCCAGCGGGGAAGTCTGGCTGGACGGACAGGCGGTTATCTTGTCGCGCCGCGAACTGGCTCTGCTGGCGGCGCTACTGCAGGCGTGCGGACGCATCCTGAATGCCGATCAGTTGAAAGACAGTCTCTATCATTTCAATGAAGAGATCGAAAGCAATGCCCTCAACGTGCATATCCATCATTTGCGGCGCAAGCTTGGCGCCGACCTGATCGAAACGGTACGCGGCTTAGGCTACCGGATTGCCACGGTGAATCCATGAGCCTGCGCCTGCGGTTGCTGCTGATGATAGGCGTCTCGCTGAGCTTGCTGTGGGGAGCGGTAGCGATCTGGATGCTGCGCAGCCTGGATGAAGAAGTGCATCGCACCCTGGATCAGCGGCTGGCGATGTCGGCGCAAATGGTGGCCGGGCTGATGTCGCAGAATCCCGCCGCATGGGATGGGCGCAACGGCAAGCAGGGCGTGTCGACCATGAAGATGCCGCCCATGGCCAAAAGTTTCGATTGCCAGATTACCTCCTTGCGTGGTGAAGTGATTGCGCGTACCCCTGGCGCCACACTGGAAGCCGTGGCAGCGGTGGTTCCCGGTTATTCCGAGCGCAGCATCAAAGGTGAACGCTGGCGCAGCTATACCTTTGAAGCCGACGGTTTGCGGGTGACCACCGCCGATCGCCTGGCGGAACGCAATTCGTTGCTGCATAACGTGACGATGGCAGCAGTAGTGCCTTTTTTAGTCGCCATGATAGGCAGCCTGATCGTGCTTTGGTTCGGTGTGCGAAATGGTTTGTTGCCGCTGGAACGACTGCGGCAGGCGTTAGCCAGCCGGGCGCCGGAAGTGCTGACGCCAATTCCGGTAACAGCCATGTCGCGCGACCTGCTGCCGCTGGTGAATACCTTGAACCAACTGTTGCAGCGAATGAATGTGACCATCAGCCGCGAGCGCCGCTTCACCAGCGATGCCGCGCATGAACTACGGACGCCGCTGACCGCCATCAAGACGCATTTGCAAGTGGCGCGCATCACCCATGGGCAGGATGCCGCGCTGGCAATGGATTATGCAGAGGAAGGCGTCGCGCGGCTGCAGCGCACGCTGACCCAGCTGCTGACATTGTCGCAAATCGAAGGGCCGTTTTCCTGGGATGACGGCAATCTCACCGACGCCGGACAAGTGGCGCAGCTGGCAATACGCGACGCCACGGCAGACGCGCCCGGGCGTATCGTTTTCAGCAGTGATGGCAACGCCAGTCAGCTTGCCTTGCCACAGGCGCTGGCAGTCACTGCGCTGCGCAATCTGCTCGATAACGCGCTACGCCATACGTCGGTGGAACAAGGTGTCAGGCAAGGCGTCACCCTGGAACTGCAATCGACCGGAACAACCAGCGTGTTCCGCGTACGCGACCATGGGCCGGGTCTGAGTATCAAGGAGCTTGAGATGGTGACGCAGCGTTTCTGGCGGCGCGGCTCGGGACAGGGGAGCGGACTGGGTCTGTCTATCGTTGCCGCTATTACGGAGCGTTTCGGCGGCGCTTTTGAATTGTTGCAGCGTCCGGAGGGAGGTTTGGAGGCGAAATTGACGCTGCCAAATGCTCAAGGTGGACGGATTGGTATATAATATTTGTTATATATCAGGAGGTTAGCATGCTGACGTTTAAAGTAACCACTGTCGGTTCATCAGAAGGTTTTATCCTGAATAAGGAAGCAAAAGCCAGGCTGAATGTGCAGAAGGGCGATACGCTCTATTTGACTGAGGCTCCTGACGGAGCATACAGGATCACCCCCTACAATCCCGATTTTCAACGGCAAATGGCATTGGCTGAGCAGATCATGCACGACGACCGCGAAGTTTTACGCGCATTGGCTAAATGACTTTATGGCGTTGGATCGGACGTGATCTGGCTTATGCGGTCCACGAAAGTCAATTAGCGACGCATGGTGGATTGGATGGGATACGCGATTTAAATGCCATAGAGTCGGCATTGGTGCGGCCAGAGCAGTTGGATGGTTACGGCAACCCGAAACCGGATGCAGCAGATCTCGCCGCCGCCTATGCTTATGGCCTGGCACGGAATCACGGTTTTAGTGATGGCAACAAACGCACGGCTTGGGTTGTCGCACGTGTTTTCCTTGCTGACAACGGCTTCAAGTTGCAATTTTCAACTATTGACGCGATTCGTACCATGGAAGCGGTCGCAGGCGGCTCGCTGACAGAGCCGGAGTTGGCAGAGTGGTTCCGCCAGCGGATCATCAGCTAGAGTGCATCAACGGCAAAACATCCGGAAATCAAGCAAAATAACGCATAAATCGCATCGCGATATGTGTGTGAAATCAGTATAGAACCTAATGAAATCAACGAATTACAGTAAGCGGCGCGTGTCCGTGGCGCCCATGATGGACTGGACTGACCGCCATTGCCGCGTATTCCACCGTCAAATCACCCGCCATACTTGGCTTTACACCGAAATGGTGACCACCGGCGCCTTGTTGCACGGGGATGTGCCGCGCCATCTGGATTTCAACGATGTGGAGCATCCGGTCGCCTTGCAACTGGGCGGCAGCGAGCCGGCCGACCTGGCCAAGAGCGCTAAACTGGGGCAGGAGTGGGGCTACGATGAGATCAACCTGAATTGCGGTTGCCCGTCGGAACGGGTGCAGAAGGGCGCTTTTGGCGCTTGCCTGATGGCGGAGTCGACGCTGGTTGCTGATTGCGTCAAGGCAATGCGCGATGCGGTATCGATTGATGTTACCGTCAAGCATCGAATCGGCATCGACAAGACTGAATCCTATGAGTTTGTCCGCGATTTTGTCGGCACAGTGGCTGAGGCCGGTTGCCAGACGTTCATCGTGCATGCGCGCAACGCTATCCTGAAAGGGCTGAGCCCGAAGGAGAACCGCGAAATCCCGCCGCTGAAGTATGAATATGCCTACCGGCTGGCGAATGATTTCCCTGAGTTGGAAATCATCATCAACGGCGCCATCAAGACTACCGAGGAAATCGATTACCACCTGCAATATGTCGATGGCGTGATGCTGGGACGCGAGGCGTATCACAATCCCTACCTGATGGCCGATTTCGATTCCCGTTATTTTGGCGATGCCGAAGCCACGCCGAAGACCCGAGCCGAGGTAATCGACGCCATGTTGCCCTATATCCGTCAGCAACTGGCACTGCATGGTCACGATGGCAAAGGTCTGCGCCTCAATAGCATTACCCGCCACATGCTGGGTTTGATGGCCGGTGTGCCGGGCGCCAAATCGTTCCGGCAGGCGCTGTCGGATTCGAAAAAGCTGGCGTTGGGTGATCCCTTGTTGCTGGTTAATGCATTGGCAAACATGCAACCATTGGCGGCTTGATCCGACCAGCACCGTTGTTGTATTGCCAGACCGAGGCGAAACTACCGCAAACTGGTGTCCGTAAAACATTTTCAGTCTGCTAAATCCTTTAAAATAGCCACCTCTGGTTTATGTTTGATTTACCGGGGTTACTTAGCAGCGGCCCATGGCCCATAAACCACAATTTTCATAGCACGATTTATAGCAAATATCGGTTGGATGCAGTCGGCTCATCAGGCGACTTCCCGACTGATTATCTTCAAGGCAAAACATGTCAATTGCATCAACAGAGGAAATCATTGCAGAACTCCGTGCCGGGCGCATGGTGATTCTGGTGGACGAAGAAGATCGTGAAAACGAGGGCGACCTGGTGCTTGCCGCTGATTTTGTGACGCCGGAAGCGATCAACTTCATGGTCAAGTATGCCCGCGGCCTGGTATGCCTGACTTTGACCGAAGAGCGCTGCGACCAGCTCAACCTGAGCATGATGACCAGCCGTAACGGCACCGCCTATGGCACCAATTTTACGGTCTCGATCGAAGCTGCCGAAGGCGTCACGACCGGGATCTCCGCCGCTGACCGCGCCCGCACCATTCAGGTTGCAGTGGCGGCAAATGCCAAGGCGGCCGACATCGTGCAGCCAGGCCATATTTTCCCGATCAAGGCGCGCAAGGGCGGCGTGTTGATGCGCGCAGGGCATACCGAAGCCGGTTGCGATCTGACTGAAATGGCGGGTCTGACGCCGGCCGCGGTGATTTGCGAAATCCTCAAGGAAGACGGCACCATGGCGCGTCTGCCTGACTTGCTGGAATTTTCCAAGGAACACGGCTTGAAGGTCGGCACGATTGCCGATCTGATCCATTATCGCGGCCAGCACGAAAGCATCGTCGAACGGCTCGCTGAACGCACTACACACACGGCGCAGGGCACGTTCAAGACCATCGCTTATCGCGACACACCAAGTGGCGGCGCCCATCTGGCCTTGCTGCACGGCGAGCCTTCGCCGGACGTGGAAACGCTGGTGCGGGTGCATCAGCCGGTCTCGATCCTGGATTTGCTGGAAACCCAGGCCACCAACCATTCATGGAATATGGCGTCGGCCCTGGCGGCGATTGCGGCTTCGCCTTGCGGCGTGGTGGTGTTGCTCAATTGCGAAGAGTCGGCAGACCAGATATTCGCCAAGTTTGCAGCGCTGGAAGCGGCCTGCAGCGGTGTCAGGCCGCCGCCGCCACGGGTCGATTTGCGGACCTACGGCATCGGCGCACAGATTTTGAAAGACCTCGGCGTCGGTAAAATGAAACTGCTGGCCAGCCCGCGCAAGATGCCGTCGATGACGGGGTATGACCTTGAAGTTACCGGTTACCAGAACAAGCCGAATTCTTGACGGCACGATTGTCTTTGCGTTGATCCTTGCATTAGCAGCGGAAGCAACATGCAGTAAATTATTTTGTAAACCAATTAGTAGAAAGCGCCCAGTGCGCATAAGAGGAAAACCATGACAGTCGGAATTTACGAAACCAATCTGGATGGTGCAGATTTGCGCATCGGTATTGTGCAAGCCCGTTTCAATGAAGATGTTTGCCACGGTTTGATCTCGGCCTGTCTGGCAGAGCTGAAGCATCTGGGCGTGGCGGATGAAGACATCTTGCACGTCACCGTGCCGGGTGCGCTGGAAATCCCGCTGGCGTTGCAGAAAATGGCAGAAACCATGCAGTTTGACGCGCTGATTGCGATCGGCGCCGTGATTCGCGGCGAGACTTACCACTTCGAACTGGTCTCCAACGAGTCCGGCGCAGGTATCACGCGCGTTGGCCTGGATTCCGGCATTCCGATTGCGAATGCCGTATTGACCACCGAGAACGACGAGCAAGCCGAAGCCCGGATGGAAGAGAAGGGCACCGATGCTGCGCGAGTAGCAGTGGAGATGGCCAATCTGTCTATCGCGCTGGAAGAACTGGCGGAAGCCACCAGCGAAGAATAAGATTTTTGCGACAGGCTAGGCATCTCTGATGCCTAGCCGCGTATTGTTGTGTTTGAATGAATTACAAGCTGGAAAAACTATGACTAATAAAACTTTGCACGCCAATCCGAGCAAGAGCCGCACGCCACGTCACCGCGCGCGCGAATTCGCGTTGCAGGGCCTGTATCAATGGCTGTTGAACAACGAAGACGTGACCGCCATCAGCGAAAATATCCGCCAGGCGCACGGCTTCGACAAGGCCGATGCCGAGCATTTCAACTCGCTGCTGTATGGTGCGATCAAGGATGTGACGACACTGCGCGCCGGTCTGGAGCCGTTGATCGATCGCAAGATCAGCGAGTTGTCGCCGGTGGAACACGCGGCCCTGCTGATCGGCGCTTTCGAGTTGCAGAATCACGTTGAGATTCCTTACCGCGTCGTCATCAACGAAGCGGTGGAGCTGACCAAATCGTTCGGCGGTATCGATGGCCACAAATACGTGAATGGCGTGCTGGACAAGTTTGCCGCCAAGGCACGCGCGACCGAAATCGGCGCCGGCAAGAAATCCTGAGTCAGCAATCAATGTAGGCGGGAGGCGGACGGTGCGATCGGCTTGTGCATCGATACCGGTCCCGTGTTTCAGGTGAGGCGTGGTTCCAGTAATCGGATACGCTTCGCTATTCGGAAAAGTGTTCATGACATTCTCGCATCTGGCTTCACGTCTCGACAACATCGCACCGTTTCATGTGATGGAGTTGGCAAAAATGGCCGCGGCATTGGAGCAGCAAGGCCGCCATATCATTCACATGGGTATCGGCGAGCCCGATTTCACAGCGGCGCCGCTGGTGATCGAAGCTGCCGCCAGGGCCATGGCCGATGGCAAGATGCAATACACTTCGGCGACCGGCTTGCCGGCGCTGCGGGCAGCAATCTCTACCCATTATCGCCAGGCATTCGGCCTGGATATCGCCCCTCAACGGATTATCGTCACCGCCGGCGCCTCGGCCGCACTGCTGCTGGCTTGCGCTGCATTGGTGGAAAAAGGCAGCGAAGTGTTGATGCCGGATCCATCCTACCCTTGCAATCGTCACTTCGTCGCTGCGTTCGACGGGGAGGCAAAAATGATTGCCAGCGGTCCGGACCAGCGTTTTCAATTATCCGATGAAATGGTGTGCCAGCACTGGGGCGAAAATACGCGCGGCGTGCTGCTGGCGTCGCCGTCCAACCCTACCGGCACCTCGATCCTGCACAGCGAACTGGCCAAGATCATCGCCACTGTGCGCGGCAAAGGCGGCTTTTCGATTGTCGATGAAATTTATCAAGGACTGACTTACGACGGCGAACCGTTTTCGGCGCTGTCGCTGGCTGACGACATTATCGTCATCAACAGTTTCTCCAAATATTTCAATATGACCGGCTGGCGTCTGGGCTGGATGGTGGTGCCGGAATCATTGGTGGCGCCGATTGAAAAACTCGCGCAGAACCTGTTCATCTGCCCTTCGGCGATCGCCCAGCATGCGGCGCTGGCCTGTTTTGAGCCTGACTCGCTGGCCTTGTACGAAACACGCAAGAGCGAATTCAAGCGGCGCCGCGATTATCTGGTGCCAGCCCTGGTCGAACTGGGTTTCAAGGTGCCGGTGATGCCGGACGGCGCATTCTATGTGTATGCCGATTGCAGCGCCTTGCTTAAGAATGGCGGCGACGCAGACACGCTGGTCAAGGATGTGTTGAACCAGGTCGGCGTCAGCATGGTTTCCGGCCTGGATTTCGGTCCGTACACGGCGCAGCACTATATTCGCTTGTCATACGCCACGTCGATGGAAAACCTGCAAGAAGCGGTGCGTCGCCTTGGACTGTATCTTGGTAAGAATGGTATTTAAGACTTGTTCGCTGTCGGGGATTGAACAATATTCCCGGCAGTATTTTCGGCGGTATTGAAAAAGGAGCTTCCATGCAATTCGTTTTCCCACCTAAGCCGGTAGCAGCGGCCCCCATCGCAGGCAGCGATCAATTGTTTCCGGTGCATCGGATTTATTGCGTCGGCCGCAACTATGCCGAGCATGCCAAGGAAATGGGCAGCAGCGGCCGCGAAGCGCCGTTTTTTTTCATGAAGCCGGCCGATGCCGTGCTGCCGGTTGCGCACGGGACCGTGGGCGAGATGCCTTACCCGTCCATGACCCAGGATCTGCATCATGAAATCGAGTTGGTGGTAGCACTGTCTACCGGCGGCAAGAATATTCCGGCAGCGGAAGCCATCAAGCATATCTGGGGTTATGCCGTCGGGCTCGACATGACCCGCCGCGATTTGCAGGGCGAGGCCAAGAAACTCGGACGGCCATGGTGTACCGGCAAAGGTTTCGATTACTCCGCCCCGATTTCCCATCTCCATCCTGCCGGCGCCAGCGGCGTCATCGACCAGGGCGATATCCATTTGAATGTGAATGGCACGTTGCGCCAGCAAGGCGACATCAACCAGATGATCTGGAACATCGCCGAGACCATCGAGCAGTTGTCCGCCTACTTTGAATTGCAGGCTGGCGATCTGATTTTTACCGGCACCCCGGCTGGCGTTGCTGCAGTGGGTAAAGGCGATCTGCTGGAAGGATCGATAGCGGGCGTCGGCGATCTGCGAGTGCGCCTGGTTTGATGTCGACATTAAACCTTAAGTTGAGATTCGAGATACACCGATGAAACTGTATAGCTATTTCCGAAGTTCCGCCGCTTATCGCGTACGGATTGCCTTGAATTTGAAAGGCATGCCCTACGATATCGTGCCGGTCCATTTGCTGAAGCACGGCGGCGAGCAACTGAGCCAGATGTACCGGACCTTGAATAGCGATGGCCTGGTGCCGACCTTGGTTGATGAGGATGCTGCCGGCAGCCAGGTTGCATTGACCCAGTCATTGGCAATCATGGAGTATCTGGAAGAAGTCCAGCCTGCGCCTGCCTTGCTGCCGTCGACAGCGCTGGATCGCGCTTTTGTGCGCAGCATCGGCCTGTCGATTGCCTGCGACATCCATCCGGTGAATAACCTGCGCGTGTTGCGTTATCTGGTGCACGAACTGAAGGTCGACGAGAATGCCAAGAACGCCTGGTATCGTCATTGGTGCGAAAGCGGTTTGGCGGCGCTGGAAGTTACGCTGGCCAGGGACAGCCGGCCAGGCAAGTTTTGTTTCGGCGATACGCCGACGCTGGCCGATTGCTGTCTGGTGCCGCAGATTTTCAATGCGCAGCGCCTGAAATGCGATTTGTCTGCGATCCCGACCTTGATGGGCATTTACCAGAACTGCCAGGAACTGGATGCCTTTATCAAGGCAGCGCCGCAAAATCAACCGGATGCCGAGGCCTGAAATAATGGCAGAAACAGTAAAAAGCCAGGGGTCGCGAGAGCCCTGGCTTTTTTTATCAGACGCCGGTTTTGATCGGCGCAGTAGGATGAAAACTTTCCGCGCGCGAGATCGGCCAGTATTTTTCAAATACCGGAAAGCGGTATTTCTGATTCAGCAAATCTCCCACTTGCAGGTAAGGCAGCAAATCAGACATCAGTTTCACTTCATGGTCCGAAGTGCGGCGCACGATGTGGTGCGCGCGTAGCGCAGAGGCGTGCGGCAAGCCGGCGGCTTGCACCAGTTCTTGCAAGGCGTGCAGAGTGCTTTCATGGAAGCGATACACGCGCTCGGCTTTGTCCGGTACCACCAGTGCCTTTTGGCGACCGATATCCTGGGTGGCGACGCCGGTTGGACAACGGTCGGTATGGCAGCTTTGCGACTGGATGCAGCCCAGCGAAAACATGAAGCCGCGCGCCGAGTTGCACCAGTCGGCGCCGATCGCCAGTGTGCGAGCGAGGTCGAATGCTGTAATCACTTTGCCGCTGGCGCCGATCTTGATGCGGTCGCGCAGTCCGGCGCCGAGCAAGGTGTTATGCACCAACAGCAAGCCTTCCTGCAAAGGCATGCCGACGTGATCGACAAACTCCAGCGGCGCAGCGCCAGTGCCGCCTTCCGAGCCATCCACCACAATGAAGTCCGGCAGGATGCCGGTTTGCAGCATGGCTTTTACAATCCCGAAAAATTCCCAGGGATGGCCGACGCAAAGCTTGAACCCAACCGGTTTGTCACCCGACAGCGTACGCAGTTTCTGGATGAATTCCAGCAAGCCGATAGGATTTGAAAATGACGAATGGGTGGCAGGCGAGATGCAATCGACTCCCATCGGCACACCGCGCGTTGCCGATATTTCCGGCGTGATCTTGGCGGCAGGAAGGACGCCGCCGTGGCCGGGTTTGGCGCCTTGTGAAAGTTTGACGGTGATCATCTTGACTTGCGGCGAAGTGGCTTGCTCCACGAATTTTTCTTCGTTGAAGCTGCCGTCGCCATTGCGGCAGCCGAAGTAGCCAGAGGCGATTTGCCACAGCAGGTCGCCGCCGAATTCGCGATGATAAGGCGAGATCGAGCCTTCGCCGGTATCGTGTGCGAAGCCGCCTTTCTTGGCGCCGCGATTGAGTGCGCGAATCGCATTGGCCGACAATGCGCCGAAGCTCATCGCGGAAACATTGAAAACAGACATCGAATACGGCTGAGCGCGCTCGGCGCCGACAGTCACGCGGAAGTCGTGGCTGGCGAGGACGGTGGGCGCCAGCGAATGGCCGACCCACTCGTAGCCGCGCAGCTTGACATCGAGCTCGGTGCCGAACGGCCGGCTGTCGACATCGCCTTTGGCGCGTTGGTAGACCAGGCTGCGTTCCTTGCGGGTAAACGGCGCGCCATCATTATCGCTCTCGAAAAAATACTGCCGCATCTCGGGCCGGATCATTTCAAACAGAAAACGGAAATGCCCCATCAGCGGATAGTTGCGCAGGATCGCGTGGCTGCGCTGGTTCATGTCCCAGATTCCCAGTATGGTCAGCAAGCCGGGGATCACAGCCCACCACCATCCCATTTTGCCAGCCGCAGCGCCCGCGACAAGCAGCAAAGTCAGCAACAGCACTGCCCAAAAGCTTAGATAACGACTGACTCTCATGACTTTTTTCCTTTTAAACCGTGTGATTGCCGGTGCTATGGCGATTACTTGTGGGAAATCGCATTCGGCAGTAGCAGGCTGACAATTTTACACGTTGAATTTACACATTGGCGGCACGCTCCATATCAGGAGTACTTCCGCTTGTCCTACAAACCTATCCGTTGCTGTCCTATAGCGTCATATGGCTGTGCCTGGTTACTATGGGGCACCGAAGCGAGAGTGGCGGCAACGGCAAGTCAGGCGAGCCGTTATATTGAATAAAGGATATTGAAATGATGATCAAAAAAACGATCGCAGCTTTGTTAATCGGTGTTGCCTGCGTTAGCGGCGCGTCGTTGGCGCTGGCGGCAGACAATGCCAAAGTCGCCTATAAGGCGGCAGAAGATGCCGCAGACGCCAGCTACAAGGCGGACAAGGTGAAATGCGGCGACTTCAGCGGCAATGGCAAGGACGTCTGCCTCAAACAGGCCGCAGCCACGCGTGAGCATACCAAGCAGGATGCGATGGCCGAGTATAAAGGTACACCTGAAGCATTGGCTAGCGCGCGCAAATCCGAAGCGGATGCCGACTATGCTGTAGCCAGGGAAAAATGCAACGGCTTCGCGGGTAACGGCAAGGATGTCTGCATCACGCAGGCAAAAGCTGCGCAAACCGATGCCATCGCCAACGCCAACACGCAGCGCGACGTTTCCAAGGCCAGCGCCAATGCCAGGGAAGAGCGTGCCGATGCCCGCTACAAGGTGGCGCTTGCCCAGTGCGATGCGCTGGCTGGCGCTGCAAAAGACGAATGTGTCAATGCCGCCAAAATCGAGCTTAACAAATAATCATCGCATATGTTTACATTGAAGGCAGTCGGTTGCACACTGGGCGTTACACGCTGAAGATCGGTCCGGGCCGGGCCATCGCAGCGCCGGATAATTTATCTGATTGCGACGGTTTGAACTGATGACGAAAATTTTGGTGGTTGACGATCATGCGGTAGTGCGCGCCGGTGTCCAGTACTTCATTGCCGACATCCCGGAAATGGAGATCGCCGGCGAGGCCGCCAATGCGCAGGACGCGATCCGGCTGATCCGATCCAACGAATATGACATCGTGCTGTTGGATATCGCGATGCCGGACAAGAGCGGAGTGGAGGTGCTGAAGCAGATCAAGCGCGAGAAACCGGCACTCCCGGTACTCATGCTGAGCATGCATCCGGAGAGCCGCTACGCAGTGCAGGTGCTGCGCAGCGGGGCTGACGGCTATGTGCAAAAAGAGGCGCTGGCGACGGAGCTGGTGAAGGCCATCGAGACTATATTGCAAGGCCACAAGTACATCAGTTATGCGGTTGCGGAGCTATTGACTGCCGATCCTGCCAGTACAGAAAACGGCGCGTTGCATGAATCCTTGTCCGCGCGCGAGTATGAAATTTTTTATAAGCTGAGCCAGGGCGAAGGCGTAACGATGATCGCCAAGGAGCTTTGCCTGAGCGTAAAGACCATCAGCACCTATCGCACCCGTGTGCTGCAAAAGATGAGCATGACGAGCAATGCCGATATTATTTATTATGCGATCAAGAATAATCTCATCGATTAGGCCGGTGAGATGCATAAGAGATACACGATTTACAAGCGACACACGATACACGAGGTGCAAACAGGCTGCCAGCCGCTACCATCCGGACTGGCGTGTTGCATGAACCGAAGCGAGGGATGTTGATAACTAGCCGTCAACCAATATGAACCATACAACAACCCCTGCTACAGCGAGTGCCAGCGTCGCACCTTTGCGGATTTTCCTGGTGGAAGATTCGGTGGCTGTACGGGATTTGATGATTGATACCTTGAAGGAAATTCCCGGCGTGATATTTGCCGGGTTTGCTGAAGAGGAAGCCGACGCCTTGAAAAAGATCGATGCGGAGTCTTTTGATGTCTTGATCCTGGATATTGAACTCAAGCAGGGCAATGGCATGAGCCTGTTGCGGACCTTGGCGGAATCGCACAAGCCGCTCAATTCGCTGAAAATCATTTTCAGCAATAATGTCAGCAATGCGTTCCGACGCGCCGGAGAACAATACGGCGTACGTTTTTTCTTCGATAAGAGTTCGGAATTTACCAAGCTACGCGATCTGCTCGCAGCCTTGGGAACGGGACTGCCTGATCATTGATCGACACGATTTTCCTGGAGGCGATTTGATAGAAGATGGTGATCAGGCGGAGGCGGTACTTAGCAATCCGCACTATCAGGATCTGCTGAAGGCGCGCGCGCTGGAGAGCCTGGCGGCGACCCAAACCTATGTGTCTCGCACCACCGTCGCCGCAATCGCCGTGAGCGTGTTGCTGATGATGATTTCTGTGCTGGTGCTGATCGCCGCTGTTTATCCGGTCACCCTGTCATTTCCCTTCCAGTTTTCCACTTCGCAATTGCCCCTTTGGGGTACCAACACCGCAGCCGGTTTTTTGCTGGCGACCGGTAGCCTGTTACTGCAATGCGTGACAGTGGGGCCTCAAAAAGCGATTAAATTCCTGGCGCAAATTCTGGCGGTTTTACTCCTGATGCTTGCCGTCGCAGCACTGTCGCATGAGGTGCTGGGCAGCGCCGGCTGGCTCGATGTTCTCCTCACTGTGTTGACGCCGCATCCAGGCCAGCGCTATCCGAATGGCTTGCATCCGATGGCCGCGATCGGCTTTGTCTTCTGCGCGCTGGCTTTGCTCCTGCTGGATCATCGCACCAGGAGTGATCGCCACGTGGCGCAATACCTGGCAATTGCCCTCATCTTTTTAAGTGCGATCCCGTTGCTGGGTTACCTGTATAACGTTGCCGCAATGACCCATATGGTTTACGCGACCGGCATTCCCTGGCTGGCGGCAGTCGCTTTTTTCCTGTTCGGCATGGCACTGCTGATGTCGCGTTCGCGTCAGCGCATGATGGCGATCATTACCCGGCACGCACCGGGCGGGCAGATGTTGCGCCGGTCCGTGCCGCAGATGCTGGTCTTGCTGGTTGCGCTGCATTGGCTGGCCGATTGGGGCGCGCGCCAGGGTATCTATGATCGCACCTCGGTGCCACCTTTGCTTACCTTGATCGACAGCGTTCTGGTGCTGTTCATTTTCTGGCGCGCGGCCGGCCAGGTCGATCGCGAGTACGGGGCACGTTTGCAAAGCGCGGCAGAGCTGGCCGAAGCTACTGCGTTGCTGATTGCAGTCAGCGACAATACCAACGATCCGATCTTCGTGAAAGATCGCCATGGGCGGCTGATTTTCGCTAATCCGGCATATTTGCGCCGGCTCGGGCTTGAATGGCCAGACGCCAGGTACCGCCGCAGCGAGGAATTGTTTCGGCGGCGGGAAGACGCCGAACGGATCGATCAGGACGATAGCCGCATCATGCGCGACCGGGTGTCGGAGACGCTGGAGCAAACGGTGCAATCGCCGGACGATCTGGTGACTTTCCAGACCACCAAAGCACCGTGGTTCGACCAGCAGGGGCGGGTCATGGGCGTAGTCGGCATCGCCACCGATATCAGTGAACGCAAGCGCGCCGAGGATTCGCTCAGGCAGCGTGAATCGGAGCTGGAACGCACCATCGCGCAACGCACCGCATTACTGCGCGAGCTGGCGAACCATATGGAAACCATACGGGAAGAAGAGAAGCGGGCAATCGCGCGCGAGCTGCACGACAATATGGGGGCGTCGCTGACTGCGCTGAGCATGCATCTGGCGGGCGTCTATAAAGTCCTGCCGGACAATGAACAATGGCAGAATCGCCAGGGCCAGATGCGGGAACTGCTCAGTTCGCTGGTGGCTACTACACGCCGGATTCAAACGGAATTGCGGCCTAACATGCTTGACCTGTTCGGATTGAAAGCGGCAATCCTGGAGCAGCTGGAGGATTTCGGCCAGCGCACCGGGATCGTTTGCAAGTCCAGCCTGCCCGATGAAGATATCGCGGTCGACCATAAAGTCGATATCGCGGTATATCGAATGTTGCAGGAGATTTTGAATAACGTGTCCAAGCACGCGCAAGCTAGCCAGGTTGAGGTGATTCTCGATATCGACGAGGACCGGCTGGCGTTAACTGTGCGCGACAATGGCGTCGGCATGTCGCAGGAGCGTTTTGAAAACACGAACACCCACGGTTTGCGCGGCTTACATGAAAGAGCAACTTATCTAGGCGGGAAAGTCCGTTTTAACGCCGCGGAAGGCAAGGGCACCACGGTAGTGATCGAACTGCCGGTGCTGGGGCAGGCACCGGCTGATCAAGCCGACACGTAGGTAGCCGGCTGCCCTGTTGGCGCAGAGGTTAAGCGGGCCAGGGCACGCAGGGGTCGGTCGCCACCAGCACGCTACAGGGCACTTTCTCGACCAGCAGGGTATCGACCGAACCACGCCACCAGCGCGTCGCCAGCGGCCTTTTGCGCGAATGGCCGACAATCACCAGGTCGATCCCCAGTTTGCCGACCAGATCGCTGATCACGTTGACAGGTTCGCCGCTTTCAAAGTGATCGATGGGCTTGAGGCCGGCGTCGCTGAGCAATTTGTGACCTTTAATCAGTTCTTGTTCCAGCAAGGTTTTTTCAGCCCGGATGGCGGATTCGGCGACGAATTCGCCTGCCATCAGATAGGTCGCGAGATTGATTACTCCCAGCAGATGGATCTCGACTTCGGGAGCGGGGGCCAGCTGGATGCACGAATATAAGGCAGAACGGCTTTCGGGCGTGCCATTGTAGGCGACGAGAATTTTCCGGTACATATACCCTCCTGAAAACTATTTTTTTATGTTTGTAATGGCCTCCGCTTTCATCATAGCGCAGACTGAGGCCGCGAACCAGCGGCCATTGCGGTATTTGTTACGACGGGTTTTCCATGAGGATTTCACATGGCGATAGCGGATTTCTGCTTTCGACCCGGGCTGTTTTCCCGCCTTCCCCCGAATACTGTAAATTGGCGTCGCCTGATCAAAAACCGCTGAAACTACGGCACTATTGCGCTGTGCGGCACTATAAAAGTAGACTTGCCAGGCGGCTCGCTGGTTTTGAGTCTACGGAACCCCTGTGTTTCCAAGTCCGATTAGTCAATATTGGTCAATAAAACTTGAAGGATAGATGGATGTCAGATGAAATCGTGATTGTTGGCGGCGGCGCCGGTGGACTTGAGCTGGCTTGCAAGCTCGGCCGCAAGTTGGGGAGCGGTCACGTCACGCTGGTCGACCGGGCGCTGTATCACATCTGGAAGCCGTCCCTGCACGAAGTCGCGGCGGGTACGCGCGATATCCATCAGGAAGGCCTGTCTTACCAAATGTTGGCCCATGACAACAAATTTCGTTTTGTCTATGGCGCCATGAGCGCTCTCGACAGTGGCAACAATACGATTACGGTGGATGCGGTGCTCGACGAATCGGCGGCTGAACTGATCCCGCCGCGTCAGATCGTCTTCAGCAAGCTGGTGATCGCGGTCGGCAGCGTCTCCAATTATTTCGGTATCAGCGGCGCCGAGGAAAATACGATTTCGCTGAACACCACCGAAGACGCCGAACAATTCCGGCTGCGCCTGTTGAAAATGCTGTCGGCGGCGGATTTGAAGAAAGAAAAGAATCCGGATGCCGGAGTCGATATCGTGATTGTCGGCGGCGGCGCTACCGGCGTTGAACTGGCGGCAGAGTTGCGCGATGCCAGCAGCGTGTACACCGATTACGATTTTCCGCATCTGAGTCCGAACCGCGACGTCCGCATCACCATACTGGAAGGCGCGCCGCGCCTGCTGGCGCCGCTGACTGAGCGGGTCTCGAAGGCCGCTACCAAACTGCTGCAGGAACGTGAGGTGAAAGTGGTGACCGATTGCCGTGTCGCCAGCATCGCAGAGAATTTTGTCACTGACGCCAACGGCAATAACTACGTATCCGATTTGTGCGTATGGTCGGCCGGCATCAAGGCGCCCGATTTCCTCAAGGCCTTGGGAATGCCGGTGACAAAATCAGGCCAGCTGGAAGTCGACGGTTTCCTGAAAGTCGTCGGTACTGACAATATCTACGCGCTGGGCGATTGCGCGGCATGCATCGGGCCGGATGGAAAAATGGTGCCGCCGCGTGCCCAGGCGGCGCATCAGCAGGCTGATTATCTGCTGGAGACGTTCGTCCGCGCCAACAAGGGCCAGGCGGCACAAGATGCTCCCTATGTCTATACGGACCATGGTTCGCTGGTGTCGTTCGGCAGGAATACGTCGGTTGGCACCTTGATGGGGTCGTTGACCAAACTTGGCTGGTTTGTCGACGGTTTTTTTGCCCGCATGATGTACGCCAGCTTGCACCTGATGCACTTGAATGCTTTGCTGGGGCCGGTTCGTACCGGTGTTACGGCGGCCGCTAGCAGCCTGATGAAGCACGCCAAGCCGTCAGTCAAACTGCACTAGGCCTGTAGATGTAAGTATGTTGTGCAAATGTAAAAGTGTGTATCGCTTGCATGGTTTTTCCGGAAGCTAGTCTATAGTTCAAATCAACAGCCGCGACCTTGCAATTTTTCCTGCAATTTTCGCCGGGCTGTTGACTATACGACCCTTAAAGGAGTCAACCATGCTGTACAAGAAATGGATTTGCGTTGCGCTGCTGGCTAGCACGACCGCTGTAATTTCAACCTCTGCCATGGCTTACGACGATGGCGCCAATACTGCCATCGGTGCGGTAGCCGGCGCTGTCATCGGCGGCGCGGTGGGTGGCCGTAACGGCGCTATCGTCGGTGGCGTGCTTGGTGCTGCAGTAGGCGCGACTTCCGGCGGCTACCGCCAGGATGATCGTGGTTACTATGACCGCGGACAAGGCTATTATGCGCAGCCTGCGCCAGTGTATTACCGGCCGCAGCCGGTCTACTATCGCCCGGCGCCGGTGTACTACCAGCCGCAACCTGTGTACTACCGGCCAGCACCGGTCTATGTGGAAAGCCGCGACTATTACCGCCAGCCGTATCGAGGCGGCTACTACGAGCGTTGATCCTAGACTAATCAGGTTTCATTGAAACGCCGCCCCGGATGTGAATCCGGGGCGGCGTTTTTTCGTTGCAATGGATTCTTTGCTATACGCCAGTCCGTGAACGTTCTATATTGAAAATATAAAACGAGCTTGGCAACCAAGGAGACTGCGATGGGTAAAACTAAAGATGTTTCGACGGACAGCACCCCCGACAACAAAAAGAAGCAGCAACCCTTGAGCCCGGCTGAGCGATGGACCGGACATGCGCTGGACGGCAGCCAACAGCTGGATATCGTCGAAGAACAGATGTACGTGAATGAACCGGGAACCACGATCGACCAACCCTTGGTGCCGCCGCAGAAACCGCCAAAATGAGATTTCCCGATTGTTCCGCCGTGCCTGCGGCCTGGGACAATTTGTCCAGCCCGAACGGCTGTTGCGGTAGGGTATTAACCGTACTTGC
This sequence comes from Collimonas sp. OK607, assembly GCF_900111995.1. GTDB lineage: Bacteria > Pseudomonadota > Gammaproteobacteria > Burkholderiales > Burkholderiaceae_D > Collimonas. Next base: position 74,471 of record NZ_FOKF01000014.1, on the reverse strand, counting down.
TAGTTTATAATCGTAACCTGAATGCCCTCCCAAAAAATGCAGCGGAAAACGCAGCAACATAACAAGGCAGGAAATCATGTCGATTCTTTCGGTAAGACCGGCCACTGGCCGCGCGGGCCATCTTAGTTCGAAATTTCTGTTTTTCCTTGCCGCGACGTTGCTGGCGATGGCTGCCAACGCGGCAGAAGTCGACGCCGGCACGGTTCCCGATACCGTCAAGCAGCGCCTCACTGCATGTACCGCCTGCCATGGCGAGCAGGGGCGTGCCACCAACGATGGCTACTACCCGCGCATCGCCGGCAAACCGGCCGGCTATCTCTACAACCAGCTGCATAATTTTCGCGAAGGACGCCGTCGATATCCGATGATGACTTACCTGGTCGATCATTTGTCTGACGCCTATCTGCAGGAAATCGCCCATTATTTTGCAGATCAGCACCCGCCTTACCCGGCGCCGCAGCCATTCGATCAGTCGAACGCAACCCGCGAGCGCGGCGAAACCCTGGTCAACAAGGGTGATCCTGCCAAGAAAATTCCAGCCTGTATCGCCTGCCACGGCAGCGCCATGACCGGTGTCATGCCGGCGACGCCGGGTTTGCTTGGCTTGCCGCGGGATTACCTGGTCGGACAGATAGGCGCATGGAAAAACGGTGCACGGCACGCCAAGGCGCCCGATTGCATGGCGCAGGTTGTGCAACGCTTGAGTGCAGACGATATCGGTGCGGTGTCGGCATGGCTGGCTGCGCAGCCGGTCCCTGCCGACGCCGTTGCAGTTGCTCCAACCTCGGTCAAATTGCCGCTTTCTTGCGGTAGTGTCCCCAACTGATGAAGCGGAGCCAAGAATGAAACGGATATTCATGTGGGCAGCCGCCGCTCTTGTGTTGCTGATCGCGGTGGTAATCGGGGTAGTGGCAATGCTCAACGTCGATGATCGAGGCGGGCAGTCACCGGCGGCTACGACCGCTGCGATGAGTTCCACCGAACAGATCGCGCACGGCGCCTATCTGGTGCGCACCGGCGATTGCATGGCTTGCCATACAGCGCGCGGTGGCAAGGAGCTGGCGGGCGGGCGAGCGATACAGACGCCGTTCGGCGCCGTCTATTCACCGAATGTCACGCCTGACAAGGAAACCGGTATCGGCACCTGGTCGGCCGACGATTTCTGGCGCGCGCTGCATAACGGTAAATCGAAAGACGGCAGCTTGCTGTACCCGGCTTTTCCGTACACGAACTACACCAAGGTCACGCGCGCCGATGCCGATGCGATGTTTGCGTATTTGCAGAGTGTGCCGCCGGTACAGCAAAAGAATCTGGAACACGATTTGCGTTTTCCCTATAACCAGCGGTTCCTGCTCTATGGCTGGCGCGCCCTGTATTTCCGGCCTGGCGTATATCTGGCAGAGACGCAACAATCGGTCGAATGGAATCGCGGTGCTTACCTGGTGCAAGGGCTGGGTCACTGCAGCGCTTGCCACACCACCCGCAACGCACTTGGCGGCAGCGATCTGAAAGCGGAGCTGGGAGGGGGCTTTATCCCGGTGGTGAACTGGTACGCACCGTCACTGACATCGGATGAAGAAATCGGTCTTGGCGACTGGGATATCCAGCACATCAGCGCTTTGCTGAAAGACGGCATCTCGCCGCGCGGCACAGTGTTGGGGCCGATGGCGGAAGTGGTGGGCGCCAGCTTGCAGCATCTGAGCGATGGAGATGTCCGCGCGATGGCGGTTTATTTGAAATCGTTGCCGCGCCAGAAGGAAGCGGCAGCGGAAAAAGAGCGAGCCAGTCCTGACCAGGTGGCAAGCGCGCTGGAGCTTGGCCAGAAGATCTACAAGAATCATTGCGCGGATTGCCACCAGGCTTCCGGCAAAGGCGTATGGCCGGCTTATCCGCCGCTGGCAAGCAATCACGCAATCACCATGTCGGCGCCGGTGAATGCGATCCGGGTAGTGCTGAACGGCGGCTTCGCACCGAGTACGGCGGCCAATCCGCGTCCTTACGGCATGCCGCCATACGGCCCGACGCTGAGCGATAGTGAAGTGGCTGCGGTCGTCTCGTATATCCGCAACAGCTGGGGCAACAAGGCGCCGATTGTGAGCGCCTCGGAAGTTAGCCGCTATCGTTCGGTGCCGTTGGATTAGCTCTGAGGTTTTTCAAAAAAAGCAGCCCAGAAGAAGATGGCTGCTTTTTTTATTTAGTGTTCGACGGTCAGCATGATCTTGCCGATGTGCGAACTACTCTCCATCAATGCATGCGCTTGCGCCGCCTGCTCAAGCGGGAATGTCTTGAAAATCACCGGTTTGATTTTCCTTGCCGCCAGCAGCGGCCAGACGCGCTCGCGCAATTGAGCCGCAATGGCGGCCTTGAAGGCGATCGGCCGTGGTCGTAAAGTCGAACCGGTAATCGTCAGGCGCCGCATGAAGATATGGCGGAAATCGATATTGGCGCTGCTGCCGCCGAGAGTGGCGATGAATACCAGGCGGCCGTCGTCGGCCAGGCACTTTATTTCGCGCGGAACATAATCGCCGGCTACCATGTCGAGGATGACATCGACGCCTTTGCCGCCGGTTGCTTCCTTGATGACAGCGGCGAAGTCTTCAGTACGGTAGTTAATCCCGCGTTCGGCACCCAGCTCTTCGCAGGCACGGCATTTTTCATCCGAGCCGGCAGTGGCGAATACCCGATGGCCGAGTGCCGTTGCGATCTGGATCGCGGCTGCGCCAATGCCGGAACTGCCGCCCTGCACCAGCAAGATTTCGCCGCTCGCCAGCTTTGCCCGATCGAACACATTGCTCCAGACGGTAAAAAAAGTTTCCGGCAGCGATGCCGCTTCCACGGCGCTCCAGCCATCGGGCAGCGGCAGGCACTGCGCGGTCGGTGCGCAACAGTATTCGGCGTAACCGCCACCCTGGACCAGCGCGCATACCAGATCGCCTTTCTTGAAAGTGCTGTCGCTGAAATCGCCATCGACAATTTCACCTGCGACTTCCAGCCCCGGCAAATCAGATGCGCCCGGCGGCGGCGAGTAATTGCCGGTGCGTTGAAACACGTCGGGCCGGTTGATGCCGGCGGCCTGCACCTTGATCAATACTTCGCCCGGTTTGAAAGACGGGAGAGGGCGTTCGCAGATTTGCAATACATCCGGACCGCCGGGATGGGTGATTTCGATAGCGCGCATGGCATGGTCTCAAGGAAGGGGAAACGACCATTGTATTGCAACTTGTAATTCTCTTTTGAAACCGATATTGATAGCTTTTTTGTATTAGCCCGTTGTAGGCATTCAAGTTATGATTTAATGGCCGCAAGGAAAGTTTCTTTTTGGAAATTAAAACATCCAGGAGCTTTATAAAGAACAGGCAATGACCGACCGCGCAATCAATGCAGGTAAGACCGCCTTCTCCAAGCCAGCCTGGCACCACGCAAGTGCTTCGCCCGCGACGCGTCTGGCGACCGGCGACCAGCGGCGGCGCGCATTGTGGGCGTGCATCGGAATTGTCGTGGCAACGCTGCTGTTACTGCCGCTGGCGGCGTTCATGGGGCCGCGGGTGCCGGCCTTCCTTCCTTCGTACCAGACGGCGACTGTCGTTGCCTACGTCATCATTACCTATTTGATCTTTGCCCACTATCGGGCTACCAGGACACTCGATTTGCTCTACATCGGTGGCGGCTGTTTCTATTGCGCCGGGATTCTCATCGTGCAATTCCTGGCTTTGCCCGATATGTTCCTGCCGCAAAGGGCGGTTCTGGGCGGAGCGCAAACTACCATCTGGCTGTGGGTTTTCTGGCACGCGGGAATGGCGCTGGGGATTTTGCTTTATGCTGCGAGCCTCCGCTGGAATCCTGCTCTGGCGACTCGCCATCCCGAGCGCATGGAGCAAGTGCTGATGGCGGTAGTAGTGGTGGCGCTGGTGACAAGCCTGGTCCCGGTTATCGTATTTCATGAGCAATTGCCGCAACTCGAAGACAACGGCAATTTTCATCGTGTGGTCACTAGCGGCATCGGTCCCTTTCTCCAGTTTATTATCGCTTTGACCTTATTGATATTGTGGCAGGTCTCACGCTTCAAGACAGTCTTGCAAGTGTGGCTGGGAGTTGCCCTGGTTGCGCTGTTATGCGACACCAGCATCACCATGGCGGGCGGCAGCCAGTTTTCAGTCGGCTGGTACGTCGGCCGCTGCAATGCACTGATTTCGGCGACGGCGCTGCTGCTGATCTATTTGCGCGAAATGAACCAGGTCTATCTGAAAACGGTGCAGGATGCTCGCCTGCTGGCGCTCAATAACGCCATGTTGGAAGTCAAGATGGATCAGGTGCGGCTGGACGATCTGACCGGTCTCCCCAGCCGTTCGCTGTTTCTCGAACTGGCGGAAACCCTGCGTAGCAGCGGCTTGCTCAATCAGCAGGCGGTAGCGCTATTGTTCATCGACCTGGACGGGTTCAAGCAGATTAACGACAATCTCGGGCATGACCGCGGCGATACCGTGCTGGTTGAAGTGGCCGCCGCCCTCAGGTCGGTCCTCAGGGACAGCGATATCGCCGGGCGGGTCGGCGGCGATGAATTCGTGGTGTGCCTGGTGGCCACCCCGGCCGTCATCAAAGCCACTGCTACCGCGGTTGCCAGCCGCGTAGTCAGTCGCGTCGCCGCCATCGGCGACGGTATCGGCTGCAGCATCGGCATCGCCCTGTGCCAGGCCGATAGCCTGGAGTGGGATGCAGCCTTGCGTCAGGCAGATGAAGCCATGTACCAGGCCAAGCGCCAGGGCAAAAGTCGCTTCACCGTCTATGGCCATTCGCTTCTGGACGAATTGACCTGAGACTGGCCTGAGGCTTCTTTACGGCACGCATATTCTTCAACACGTTGCATTTCATGGCTCTTTCCTCGCGCTCCATCTGTTAAAAAATATAGAAAAATTAATTATCGATTAATTCGATCATTGGTCTGCAAATTTTCCGTTTTTCTTTTGATTTTCCCTCGACCATACTGCAGTTCATTGGCAGTGACCTTGCGCGAGTCAATAAAAATCAGCACTTTCCTGATTCTTGTTTAAATGTCGAATTAATTGCATATTAAAGAGGAAAAATCATGCCAATCGCAACAGCCAAGCCTGGAAGCACAATGTTGGATCCTGCCAACCACACCCTGATCATGATCGATCACCAATCGCAAATGGCGTTCGCCACCAAATCCATCGATCTGGCGTCCTTGCGCAATAACGTCGCATTGGTAGCCAAGGCCGCAAAGGAATTCAAGGTGTCGACCATTTTGACCTCGGTCGCCGAAAAGTCGTTTTCAGGCCCTGTCTTCGACGAAATCAAAACCGTGTTCCCTGAGCAGGAAGTGATAGACCGGACCACCATGAATACCTGGGAAGATGCGCGCATTGCCGAACGGGTCAATGCCATCGGCAAGGGCAAGATCGTGCTGGCCGGACTGTGGACTTCGGTGTGCATCGTCGGTCCTGCCCTGTCAGCCCTGGACCAGGGATTCGAGGTGTATGTCATCACTGACGCCAGCGGCGATGTGTCGGAAGAGGCGCACCAGCGAGCAGTTGAACGCATGATCCAGCAAGGTGCGCGGCCCATGACTTCGCTGCAGTACCTGCTGGAACTGCAACGCGACTGGGCGCGCGGCGAAACCTACAACGAAACCGTGGCCACCTCGATTGCGCATGGCGGGGGCTACGGCCTTGGTTTGATTTATGCCAAGACCATGTTCAATGCCTCCGAAGCACATTAAGACCGGCCAGCCCTGTTCCACCACTTAGTTACTGACAGGGCCGCGTTTTCCGTGTTGCATTAGATCAATAGCATCACATCAATCGCGTGAGGAGATAACCATGCATGCAGACATGATTTTATTGAACGGCCGCTTTCATACAGTCGACAAGACGCAGCCGCTGGCGACGGCAGTGGCAATCCTGGACGGTAAATTCATTGCAGTCGGCGATGCCGAAGAGGTGATGCGTCATCGCGGTGCGACGACCCAGGTGATAGAGTTGAATGGCCGCACGGTAGTACCCGGCTTGAACGATTCACACCTGCACCTGATCCGTGGCGGCCTCAACTACAACCTGGAATTGCGCTGGGAAGGCGTGCCTTCGCTGGCAGATGCCTTGCGCATGCTGAAGGAACAGGCGTTGCGCACCTCGCATCCGCAGTGGGTGCGCGTGGTCGGCGGCTGGACCGAGTTCCAGTTTGCCGAAAAGCGCATGCCGACCCTGGAAGAAATCAACGCGGCAGCACCTGACACGCCGGTGTTTATCTTGCACTTGTACGACCGCGCCTTGCTCAACCGCGCCGCCTTGCGCGCCGTGGGGTATACCAAAGACACGCCGAATCCGCCTGGCGGCGAAATCCAGCGCGATGCGGCTGGCAATCCGACCGGCATGCTGATCGCCAGGCCGAACGCCATGATCCTGTACGCCACCCTGGCCAAGGGGCCGGCGCTGCCGCACGAGCAGCAAGTCAACTCTACCCGCCAGTTCATGCGCGAGCTGAACCGGCTAGGGATTACCAGCGCCATCGATGCCGGCGGCGGTTTCCAGAATTATCCCGAAGACTACGCGATCATCGACCAGCTGGCACGTGATCAGCAATTGACGATACGTATCGCCTACAACCTGTTCACCCAGCGCAAAGGGCAGGAACTGGGGGATTTCCAGAAATGGACCGACATGATCAGTCCCGGCCACGGCGATGATTTTTATCGCCATAACGGCGCCGGCGAAATGCTGGTGTTTTCGGCGGCAGATTTTGAAGACTTCCTGGAGCCGCGGCCAGAGCTCGCGGCAGGCATGGAAGACGAGTTGGAAAAAGTGGTGCGGCATCTGGTGTCGAACCGCTGGCCGTTCCGCCTGCATGCCACTTACAACGAGTCGATCAGCCGCATGCTGGACGTGTTTGAAAAGGTAAATCGCGATATTCCTTTCGACGGCTTGCACTGGATCTTCGATCATGCGGAAACCATCACGCCGCACAATATCGAACGGGTGCGCGTACTTGGCGGCGGTATCGCAATCCAGCACCGGATGGCGTTCCAGGGCGAGTATTTTGTCGACCGTTATGGCGCCGCAGCTGCGGCCCACACGCCGCCTGTCGCACGCATGCTGGAGATGGGAGTGCCGGTCGGCGCCGGCACCGACGCTACCCGCGTGGCCAGCTACAACCCTTGGACTGCATTGTACTGGCTGGTATCCGGGCGCACCGTCGGCGGCATGAAGCTGTATGACACCGCAGCCAGGTTGCCGCGGGAAACCGCACTCGAACTGTGGACTGCAGGCAGCGCCTGGTTCTCCAGCGAGCAAGGCAAGAAAGGCCGCATCAAGCAAGGACAACTGGCCGATCTGGCAGTCTTGTCAGCGGACTTTTTCGCCATCGATGAAGACAGCATCAAGGCGCTGGAATCGGTGCTGACGATTGTCGGCGGCAAGATCGTCTACGGCACTGCAGAATTTACGCCGCTGGCGCCACCGCCGATCCCGGTATTGCCGGATTGGTCGCCGGTGAAGACGGTGCCGGGACATTATCGTCCGCTGGCACAACAACGCCAGGCCACAGCCTTGCCGCATCAGTGTGCGGGTGCTTGCGGGGTGCACGCCCATGCGCATGACGCAGCAAGGAAGTCGAGCGTACCGATTTCCGATTATTCCGGATTCTGGGGCGCACTGGGTTGCAGCTGTTTCGCTTTTTAAGCTTGCGACGAAGGCCGCCTGGAGTTGATTCTGCGGCCGTCATCTATTACCGGGGATTATCATGCGTTATACAAAGATACTATTGGGTTTGCTATTATCGTTCGTGGTTGGCGCCGCTTGCCGCCTCGCGCAGATTCCGGTGCCTTCGCCGCCGGTGTTAAGCGGAGCGCTGCTGGTGTTCATGATGAGTAGCGGATATTGGCTGGTGGGACGTTACCTGGCTGCCCGCGTTGCGCCTGAGAGGCAATCATGATTGCCCTGCTGCTGGGTGCCGTCCTGGGATTGTTGGTGGGCGCAGTCTGCCGCTGGTTCGATTTACCTTCGCCAACGCCGCCGACTCCGGTCGGCGCCTTGCTGGTGGTGGCGATGACGCTCGGCTATGTGGTCGCGGGCCGGGTTTAACGAAACGGGTTTGAGATGAGGATATGATGCAGCAGCCAAGCAACCGTATGACCCATCAGTCGATCGTATTGAGTTTCCTGGCCGGTTATGTCGATACAGTCGGTTTTATCGCCTTGTTCGGTTTGTTCACCGCGCACGTCACCGGCAACTTCGTGCTGATCGGCAGCGAGCTGGCCAATCATTCGCACGGCGTGCTGATCAAGTTGCTGGCGTTCCCGGCTTTCATATTCGCGGTGGCGCTGACGCGCATGGCGCACATCTGGCTGGAACGCAGCGCCAGGATACCTATGCCTTATCTGCTGTTGCTGCAATTGTTCTTTTTGCTGTGCTTCATGGTCGCCGGTTGTCTGGCCGAGCCTGTGGGTAATACGGAGGCGCCGCTGGCTTTGCTGGCCGGCATATGCGGCGCCGCCAGCATGGGCGTGCAGAATGCCAGCAGCCGCCTGATCTTGCAGCACCTGACGCCGACCACGGTAATGACCGGCAATGTCACTCAGCTGGTGATCGATCTGGTCGACATCCTGCGCGGCGCGGCGGACGACGTGGTACGCCAGCGCTGCATCAAGTTCTTCTGGCCGGTGGTAGCATTCGGCACCGGTGCGATAGGCGGTGCGTTCGCCTACAAGTACCTGCTGTTTTTTGCCCTGTTGTTGCCGGCTGCGATGCTGGCCTGGCTGGCCGCCACGGAATATCTTTCAGAAAAGACCGGAGCCGGATCGCCATCAACTTTATAATAGTTAAGGAATTTACTGCGGTATTTTAATATTGCCGATCTGGCAATCCCTGACATGGCGATGAGGCGACGAAAGAGATGACCTATTTGTTTCATTTGATTGAGCAATATGGGCTGGTCATCGTATTTTTCAATGTGCTGGCGGAACAGCTGGGAGCGCCGGTACCGGCGTATCCAACCCTGGTGATTACCGGCGCCTTGATGCACCGCGGCGACTACTCGGCGCCGGTGTTGCTGCTCACCGCGGTAGTGGCGGCGTTGATCGCCGACCTCCTCTGGTATCTGGCGGGCCGGCGTTATGGCAGGAAGGTGCTGTCTACGCTGTGCCGGATTTCGCTGTCGCCGGATTCCTGTGTGCGCCAGACTGAAACGATCTATTCGCACTGGGGCGCGCGCTCACTGCTGGTGGCCAAATTTATCCCCGGTTTCGCTTCCATCGCCAGTGCACTGGCCGGCACCATCGGCACCAGCCGCACGACATTCATCGTCTACGACAGCTTAGGCGCGGCATTGTGGGCCGGCCTGGCGATCTTCCTCGGTTCGCTGTTCAGCACTACCATTGACGATCTGTTGGGTGTGCTGACCCAGCTAGGCCAATACGGCATGATGCTGGTCGCCGCCGGATTTGCCATTTTTGTCGCCAGCAAATGGTGGCAGCGCCGGCGCTTCCGCATGTCCTTGCGCATGGCGCGTATCTCGGTGGAGGAACTGGATCAGTTGTTCAAGGAAGGCATCACGCCGGCGATCGTCGATGTGCGCTCGCCGGCTTCGCAACAGGCCGGGCGGATTCCCGGTGCGTACGCCATATCGCATCAGGAAATCAACAGCTTCGTCTTCGATGCGCCGATGGATCAGGAAATAATTGTCTACTGCGCTTGCCCTAACGAAGCCTCGGCCGCCCTGGTTGCCAAGCAGCTGATGCAAAGGGGTTACAAGAAAGTGCGGCCGTTGTCAGGCGGGATAGATGCCTGGATCGCAGCCGGTTACGCCATCGATCCCTAGTCGATTTCTAGTCTTTTCTCTCTACCGGGAGTTCCATGTTCAGAATCAGTCTCGATGCGCTGTTGATTCTCGACGCCATCGACCGCCGCGGATCGTTCTCCGCCGCCGGCAGCGAATTGCATCGCGTGCCTTCGACCATTTCCTATACGGTGTCGAAACTGGAGCAAGACCTGGGCGTGCAGGTATTCGAGCGCCAGGGGCCGAAAGTCACGCTGACGCGCGCCGGCGCAGAATTGCTGAAGGAAGGGCGCTATCTGCTGAAAGCGGCGGAAGACCTGGAACATCGCGTGCGCCGCGTGGCTTCAGGCTGGGAAACCGAACTGACGATATGCATAGACTCTTTGTTTTCGGTAGCTGCGCTGGAAACCGATATCGCCAATTTCTGCGGGATTGCTGATAAAACCCGTTTGCGCATCGCCAGGGAATCTCTGGCTGGTACCTGGGAAGCCTTGCTGGAACGCCGCGTAGATTTACTGATTGCCGCGCCGGGGCAGGGGCCTGCAGGCGGCGGTTATATCGCCGAACAGATGGGGACGATCTCTTTCGTGTTTGTGGTGGCGCCCACGCATCCGCTGGCCAAGGTCAAGCGCGTATTGGGCAAGGCGGAGTTGCATCCGCATCGCGCCATCAGCGTGGCGGACTCGGCGCGCAAGATGGCCTCGCGCACGGTGGGTCTTTTGTTTGGACAGGACACGCTGACCGTGCCGGATATGCGCAGCAAGTACGATTTGCAACTGGCCGGCATAGGCTTCGGTTTCTTGCCGGAGCCATGCGCACGCGCAGCGATTGCCTCAGGCGCCTTGATCGTGAAAGAAGTGGAAGAGCCGAAACCGGATGAAACGTTTTCGCTGGCGTGGCGCACCGGTGACGATGGCGCCGCCTTGAGTTGGTGGATCGAAAGAATGCGCGACAACGATGCAATGGCGCGTTTGATCCGGCATGTACCCGGCGCGCTCTAAATAAACAGGTCGGACAACGTGACGTTGTTCCGGCCTGAATCATTTCTGTAAAACAGAATACAAAATCAATAAGGCAGATCGAACAGCAGCACTTCTGCGGCGTCGGCATTGGCCAGCGTGATCAGATTCTCCGCCGTCACCTTCACCGCATCACCGCCCTTAAGTTCGGTACCGTTGACGCTGATACGGCCGTGTATCACATGCACATACGCGTTGCGTCCGCTAGCCAGCGTGTGTTGCAGCGGCTCGTCACCGTTCAGGATGGCTGCATAGATCGATGCGTCCTGATGTATCAGCACCGAGTTGTCGCGCCCATCGGCGGATGCGATCAAGCGCAGCTGTCCTTGTTTCTGCGCGACGGTGAAATGCTTTTCTTCATAACTGGGTGGAATGCCTTTGACATTCGGCTGAATCCAGATCTGCAGGAAATGCACAGGCGCTGTCGCCGAGTGATTGAACTCGCTGTGGCGCACGCCGGTGCCGGCGCTCATCCTTTGCACATCGCCGTAATGCAAGACCGAACCGGTGCCCATACTGTCCTTGTGTTCCAGTGCACCATCCAGCACATAGGAAATGATTTCCATGTCACTGTGGCCATGCGTGCCGAAACCCTGGCCGGCTTGTACCCGGTCTTCATTGATCACCAGCAGCGGCCCGAAGCCGGTGTGCTGCGGATCGAAATACTGGCCGAACGAAAATGTATGGTGCGAATTCAACCAGCCGTGATCGGCAATACCGCGTTCTTCGCTTTTACGAATTTGAAGCATGATTTTCTCCGTCAGTTACTGCAGGCAACGCCATTCTTCACAGTGAAGAATGATTGCGATGGATGCAGGGTTGGATCGACAGGGAGAAGTATGCGCGTTGCCAAATCAAAAGAAAAACGGAAAAAATATGGATATATCTTCGAATTTATCGATGATTGCCGAAGCGTCTGTGTTTACAAGCTTTTCCTGAGTGTAGATTGATTTTCGGAGGGTGTTTTTCGATTTGGAAAGCGAGTAGGGAGCATAAAATTCGAAAATAGATGGCCCGAGGAAATTATTTGCAGCATGTGGCCCGGCTGGCGCCAAGCCTGTGGGAAAGGCAGTTTTTTGCAATGGCCAGAAAATACGGACGCCAAAACAAAAAAGCCACTTACATTTCTGTAAGTGGCTATTTCTGTACTACGACTAATTCGTGGTAGGCCGTGCGGGATTCGAACCTGCGACCAACGGATTAAAAGTCCGCTGCTCTACCAGCTGAGCTAACGACCCGAAAGACGGCTATTATATGTAATGTGCATATGAGCTGTCAAACCCATATGCACTTTTATTTACATAATTTGCAAAATAAAATTTTGCGGCTTACTTGAGTGTTGTCAGGCGTTCTTTTGCCGTCTGTGCTGCCGGCGTGTTTGGGTACTGCGACAGCAGTTGTTCCAACGCACGCTTGGACTGAGGTTTGTTCTTCAGCTCGGTATAGCTGCTGGAGATATTCAACAGGGCATCGGCAGCCTTGGGATTGTCGGCGTACTTGCTGACAACCACCTGCTGCGCCGCAATCGCATTCTTGTAATCACGCAGAGCGTAATACGAATTTCCCAGCCAGTATTGGGCTGATGGCGCTAAACCCGAACCAGGGTTGGAGCGTACGAAATCGGAAAATGCGGTTACTGCAGTTTTATAGTCGCCGGATTTGAAGGTCGCCAATGCTGCGTCGTAGGCCTTCTGGTCGGTGGCGCCAACGCTGACTTCCTGGCCGTCGACACTGACTTTTTGCGGCTCCAGCTTGCGCAAGCGGGTATCCAGATCGACATAGAAATCTTTCTGGCGCTGTTGCGTGTTGGCCAGCTCATTGGTCAGCACTTCGATTTGTCCGCGCAGCTTGGCCAGCTCCTGATTCAGGTGGTCATTCTGATCCGACAAGCTAAGCGAACTGGACTTGTCCGCCTTGCCGTCGACTCGTGCATTGACCGCGTCAATCTTGGCGCGTATATCCAATATCGCCCGACGTGCTTCATCGTCGTCAAACAGCCCGGCGTGGGCGGTCGGAGCGGAAAAAACTGCGGCCAGCATGGCCGCAGTCATCGTGGCTTTGAAGAACGTCCGCATCATTATTGATAAACGATGTCGGAACGGCGGTTTTCAGCGTAGGACGCTTCGTCGCTGCCGAGGGCCTTAGGCTTTTCTTTACCCAGCGAGACTGCTTCGACCTGAGTATCCGAAACGCCTAACAATACCAATGCCTTGCGAACTGCTTCAGCACGTTTTTGTCCCAGCGCCAGATTGTATTCACGGCCGCCGCGATCATCGGTATTGCCTTGGATGATGATCTTGCGATTCTTGTGGCTGTTCAGGTATTGCGCGTGCGCTTCAACCACGGACTTGAATTCATCCTTGATGGTGTAGCTGTCGAAATCGAAGTAAATGCTGCGCTTCGAGAGGATGCCGGTTGGGTTGTTGAGCGGATCGCTGCCGGTATCGACAGTATTGACCGAACGTGTATCAGCGCCGGTGGCGCCGCTATCGACGACTGGAACAGCTTTGTCGTTGAGTTTGACTGGGGAGGAGCAAGCGGCCAGCAAAATGGCGCTGGCAACGATAAGGGCAAAGTTTCTGATATTTAGCATTTTTAATTCTCCAGGGTGGGAAACGAACGTCGATTCAAATTACTGCGTGATTATTTCATGAAAGGACCCCAAGTAGGCTCCCGTATATCGCCTGCCTGCATAGTTAAGCGCTGTTTCACGCGACCGTCAACCGAGACAACTGCCAGCGAGCCGCGGCGGCCTGATTCAGTGGCGTACATGATGTATTTACCGTTCGGCGAAAAACTTGGGGATTCATCCTTGACGGTATCCGACAAACGCTGTTCCTGGCCGTTGGTCAGGTCCAGTACATACAGCTGGAAGCGGCCGCCGCGCTGCGAAATATAGGCCAATGCCTTGCCGTCGGGGGAAATCCGCGGGCTGATGTTGTAGCTGCCGCCGAATGTCACGCGTTGCGCGTCGCCGCCGTTGGCGCTCATTTTATAGATTTGCGGGCCGCCGCTGCGGTCGCTGGTGAAGTAGATGTTTTGGCCGTCAGCCGAAAATTGCGGTTCGGTGTCGATACCATTGGTATTGGTCAAACGGCGCAAGCCGCCGCCGTCGGAATTCACCACATACACCTGGGTCAGGCCGTCGCGGGCCAGCGCAATCGCCAGTTTGGTGCCGTCGGGCGACCATGATGGCGCCGAATTACTACCCTTGTAGTTGGCCACCACGATGCGCTGCTTGGTGACCAGGTTTTGCACGTAGACCACCGGTTTTTTGGCTTCAAACGAGACGTAGGCAACCTTGGTGCCGTCTGGCGACCAGGCCGGCGAAATGATCGGCTCGTTGGAACGCAGGGCGACCTGGGTGCCTTCACCGTCGGAATCGGCGACTTCCAGGCGGTATTCCTTGCCAGCCTTGATGATGTAGGCGATGCGGGTAGCGAACGCACCGCGTCCACCGATCAGCTTTTCATAAATATCGTCGGCGATCTTGTGCGCGGTAACTCGCGTGTACTGTGGCGCAGCGGCCATCGCCAAGGCTGACAACTGGGCTGATTTGACAGTGTCCAGTAGACGATAACGCACATCGAAACGGCCATCGGCCAGGCGCTGCACGCTGCCGATCACCAAAGCGTCGGCGCCGCGTGCCTTCCAATCGCCCATGTTGACCTGAGCCGATTCCGAGATGACATCACCGGTATCAATAATCTTGAAAAATCCGCTGCGCGCCAGATCAGCTTTGATGATGGCGGTAACCTGCTGCGGCGCCAGGTTTTCGTCGCTGAAACCGGCAATCGCGATCGGAATCTGGGTGGCGCCGACGCCGGAGGTTTCGATACGCAGTTGTGCATTTGCCGGAGCGCTGAATACTAGAGCGGTAACCGCCAATCCTATGATTGCGAATAGTTGGTGCAGTTTGTTTTTCATGGCTTACTGATCTTTCGGTTTGTGGATTCCGGTAAAACTGGAAGGTACAGAACCCGTTTTACTGTCTTTCGGATAAGGCGCCGATCTTTCAATCGCTCGTTTTACCGCCTCGTCAAAGCCAGAAACTCCAGAGGATTTCCTGAGGCGTATACTTGCGACCGAACCGTCCGGAAGCAGTTGGACATCAAATTCCACGGCCGGGTTTCCTGCCAGGCCTTCGGGCACATTAAAGTTAATGTTCGACTTGATCTTGGCGCCGACCTTTTGCGCATAGCCAGGATCGCCACGCGGCCCTTGTGACTGGGCTGCGGTGCCGGTGCTGTTAGCCGGGCCATTGCCAACCGCCTGGCCCAACATGCGTTTCAGTTCGTCGGCGTGGCGCTTGTTGTCGGCTGCGGCATCGGCTGCTGCCTGCTTCTTCTTGGCGTCGGCTTCCGCCTTCTTGGCGGCATCTTGTTTTTGCTTTTCCTGGGCTGCTGCTTTGTCCTTGGCGGCTTTTTGTTCAGCCTCGGCCTTCAACTTGTCCTTGCGGTCTTCCTCCGCTTGTTGTTTTTGCAATTGTTTTTGCTTTTCCAGCTCTTCCTGGCGTTGCAAGTCCTTGCGTTCCTGTTCTTTGCGCTTCTTTTCTTTTTCCAAGGCAATTTCCGGATCCGGCACGGGCGGCGGCGCTACCACTGGCGGTGGCGGCGCGGTTTCCTGAATTACCGGCTCCGGTTTAGGTACTGGCGTCGGCTGTGGAACGGGTTCCGGCGGCGTTGGCGCTGCGTCCTTGATCTCCGGGCTCCAGATTTCTGCCTCGACTGCTATCGGCTGCTGGCTTTGCCAGTGAATGCCAAACCACAGGAATGCAAACAGGGCGGCATGCACTGCCGCTGCGAGCAAGATGGCGCGGATGCTGCCGGGTTCTTTTGGTACGGAATACGGGGAGTTGCCTGTCATAACCAGATCGTCACTTTGTCGCCAGTCCGACGCGGTTAATGCCAAGCATCTTGGCTTCCGAAATGACCTTGATCACATCGTCGTATTTGATGTCCTTGTCGGCAGAAATCATCACCGGCATGTCGGGTTTGTCAGCGTGCAGGGTTTGCAGTTTCTGTTTCAAACCGTTGCGGGGAACGCTTTCCGCCTTGGTCATGCCGCTTTTCTGGCCGTTGATGCGGATACTGGCCAGTTCGTCGGGTTTCAAGGTGATTTCGATATATTCGGTCGGCGGCGTCGCCGATTTCGCCGCATTCGGCAAATTGATGACGCTAGGGTTGGTCAGCGGCGCCGAGACCATGAAAATCACCAGCAATACCATCATCACGTCGATGTACGGGACGACGTTGATTTCTGCCTTGAATTTGCGGGTGCGGCCGCCGCGCATGGATGATTGCCCCGACATTAGCGCGCCTGACGTTGCAAGATGTTGGAGAATTCTTCGATAAAGCTCTCGAAGCGGATGGCCAGGCGATCGACGTCATGGGAAAAACGGTTATAGGCAACCACCGCCGGAATCGCTGCAAACAAGCCGATCGCCGTGGCGATCAAGGCTTCGGCGATACCGGGCGCAACTGCAGCCAGCGTTGCTTGCTGTACGTTTGCCAGGCCGCGGAAAGCATTCATGATGCCCCACACGGTACCGAACAAACCGACATACGGCGATACCGAACCGACCGAGGCGAGGAAGGCCAGATGCGATTCCAGTGCATCCATCTCACGCTGGTAAGCCGCGCGCATGGCGCGTCGTGCACCTTCCAGCAAGGGTGCATTGTCGCTGCCGCCCTTGTGGCCGATGGAAGCCTTGACCTTGTTGAACTCATCCATGCCGGCTTCGAAAATACGCTCCAGCGCGCCGGTTTTGCCTGCGCCTTTGCGGCGATTCGAGGTGGCGTCCTGGTACAGCGTGCTCAGGTTGCCGCCGGACCAGAATGCGCGCTCGAAGTCTTCCGTTTGCGAGCGAGCGCTGCGGATAGCGAACATCTTGCGGAAAATGTAGGTCCAGCTCATCACGGAAACTGCCAGCAGCAGCGCCATGACCAGCTGTACTAATACGGAGGCATTGGTAATGAGGGTAATAAACGAAAGATCTTGGGTGACAGTCATGGATAGCGGTCTTGAGGAATGGTCTTAGGTTTAAGTAAAGACTTAGGTTTAAGTAAAATACTCAAACAGTGAATTGTAATCGTAAAGTGCTTCCCGCCAAATTAACAATTGAAGACGGTAATGTTGCCGGGCGCTATCGCATTTCCCGGTTTCTTTGCATTGCTGCATGAGACCGTGTTCAGTGTGCGAAGGTTCATTGTGCCGTCAGAGTTGCTGTCATGAACTATTCTGGCAAACACATTAAGGCGTAATTTATGCAGCTGCCGGCACGGAATGGGCGGCGCCGGGTTTAATATTGTGCAATACCTGTTTCGGGATTGCCTGCGGCCGGAAAGTGGCGGCATTGACGCAGGCCACGCTAATGCGGCCGGTCGCCAGCAACGTCGGTTCATTTTCACCCAGGCGCCAGGCTTGTTGAATGAAATCAACGCTGGCACGCCCCATGCGCTCGACCACCACGGTCAGTTCCAGCTCGTCATCCAGCTTGGCAGGCGCATGATAGTCGACGCTGGTGCTTTTTACGACAAACATGACGCCATCGGTCTGCTCCAGCGTGCGCTGGCCGACGCCGGCTGCGCGTAACCATTCGGTACGGGCGCGTTCGAAAAATTTCAAATAGTTGGCATAAAACACTACACCGCCGGTATCGGTGTCTTCGTAATACACCCGGATGCGCCAGCTGAAGTCGGGATGCGGGGCGGTTGTTATCTTGCTCATTGTTTGGGTTGCTTCGGTTGTGTGCGGGACAGCAGTTGCAATCTATCGGCACATTGTAGGGTGGGCACAAGTGCCCACGCATTGCTGCGGTACATCCGCTTGGGTATTTGCGCCCACCCTACGACTAATGTTGCTTATTTAACTGCGTTTAATGCTCATGCCAGCAAAACCTTGGCAGGTTGGCATCATTTCGATGCGGTTGATATTAATGTGGGCAGGCAAGGTCGCGACCCAGTAAGCGGTGTCGGCGATATCGCCAGGCGTCAGTGGCTGGGTGCCTTCATACACTTTGGCGGCAGCCTCGTCGTTGCCGCGGTAGCGTACATTGGAGAATTCGGTGCCGCCGCACAGGCCAGGCGCAATATCGGTTGCGCGTACGCCGGTGCCGACCAGATCGGCCCGCAGGTTCAAGGTGAATTGTTTGACGAACGCTTTGGTGGCGCCATACACATTGCCACCGGGATAAGGGTATTCGCCGGCGATCGAGCCGAGGTTGATCACGGTGCCACGTCCGCGCGCCACCATGCCGGGCAACACCAGGCGAGTCATGGTCACCAGTCCCTTGCAATTGGTTTCAATCATGGTTTCCCATTCTTCCAGCGAGGCTTGTTGCGCCGATTCCACGCCCAGCGCCAAGCCGGCATTGTTGACCAGAACGTCGATCTCTTGCCACTCCGGCGGCAGCGCAGCCAGCGCGGCGCTAATTGAAACCTTGTCGGTGACGTCCATGACGATCGGCAGCACCGCGGCGCCCAATTCGGCTGCCAACTGATCCAGGCGATCCTTGCGGCGGCCGGTAGCGATGACCTGATGGCCATTTTTGGTGAATTTATGTGCCATTTCGGCACCGAAGCCAGATGTTGCGCCGGTAATCAAGACAATCATGGTCATTGCTCCTATTGTTGCGATTTGCCAAGTTGGAAATTGTAGCCCAATCTTGGCCCTAATCCGCCGCGACGCATTGAATCTTGCCGAATATCTTAAGCGTGGCCGCTTGATCGGAACGGGACCGGTGTTTGCGTACCAATCTTGCTCAAATTTGGGGCATGACTTACAATAGCGGCTCCATTTCGTCTCACGTGACTGGCGAAAAAACCGGACCGATGCGGATTCAAAAGATCGCAGCTGCGTTCGGCAAAAGGTGGGCATCCACCGGGAAGCGTGAGATTTCATACGCCGTGCGCCTGGGCAGCCCGAATGGAAAGTACGACTGAGGCTGCCGCATTCCCCCTATTCTGGCCCTCATTCGATTTAGGCACACCCTTATCGATTGGAGTATCACATGTTCGAAAAAAACCACACCCTCGCCAATGTCGATCCAGAATTGTGGAGCGCCATCCAGAAAGAAAACCATCGTCAGCAAGAGCATATCGAGCTGATCGCCTCGGAAAACTACACTTCGCCTGCCGTGATGGAAGCGCAAGGCACGCAGCTGACCAACAAGTACGCTGAAGGCTATCCAGGCAAGCGTTACTACGGCGGTTGCGAATTCGTCGACATCGCCGAGCAACTGGCGATCGACCGCGTGAAAGAATTGTTCGGCGCCGAAGCCGCCAACGTGCAGCCGAATTCCGGTTCGCAAGCCAACCAGGGCGTGTTCTTCGCGATGCTTAAGCCAGGTGACACCATCATGGGCATGTCGCTGGCTGAAGGCGGCCACCTGACGCACGGCATGGCATTGAACATGTCCGGCAAGTGGTTCAACGTGGTTTCCTACGGCCTGAACGAAAAAGAAGAAATCGACTACGACGCGTTTGAACGCCTGGCGCACGAAAAGAAACCAAAGCTGATCATCGCCGGTGCTTCTGCTTACGCATTGCGCATCGACTTCGAGCGGATGTCTAAAGTGGCCAAGGCCGTCGGCGCTTACTTCATGGTCGACATGGCGCACTACGCCGGCCTGATCGCCGCTGGTGAATATCCGAACCCGGTGCCGCACGCCGATTTCGTCACTTCGACTACCCATAAATCCCTGCGCGGCCCGCGCGGCGGCATCATCCTGATGAAGGCCGAGTTCGAAAAAGCCATCAATTCGGCGATTTTCCCAGGCATCCAGGGCGGCCCCCTGATGCACGTCATCGCTGGTAAAGCGGTAGCGTTCAAGGAAGCGCTGACGCCTGAATTCAAGGCTTATCAGCAGCAAGTGGTAAAGAATGCCGACGCCCTGGCGAAAGCACTGATCGCACGTGGCTTGCGTATCGTTTCCGGCCGTACCGAATCGCACGTGATGCTGGTTGATTTGCGCGCCAAGAAAATCACCGGCAAGGAAGCCGAAGCGATTCTCGGCGCAGCTCACATGACCTGTAACAAGAACGCCATTCCTAACGATCCGGAAAAGCCATTCGTCACTTCCGGCATCCGTCTCGGCAGCCCGGCGTTCACTACCCGTGGCTTCAAGGAAGCGGAAGCAACCAAGGTCGGCAACCTGATCGCAGACGTGCTCGACAACCCGCATGACGCAGCGACCATCGAACGGGTCAAGGCTGAAGTCAAGAAACTGACTGACGCTTTCCCCGTGTATGCAGCTTAAGTATGCAGCTTGATACACTGATTGCCGATGCGCTGCAGAGCTTGTCGGTGATTGAATAAAACCATGGGCCCGGCGCAGCTTGAATTCTGCACGGGCCCATGGTCCATCGGTGGTGGTGTGTTCGCATAAGATCGACGCATAAACGACGCGAGGCTCCAAAAAGGAATAATGTAGAGATGGAACTGCCGACACTGCCCGCCGCAATAACTTTCGGATTACTGCCATCATGAAATGTCCGTTCTGCCAGCATGAAGAAACCCAGGTGCTCGACACGCGCGTGTCGGAAGAGGGCGATTCGATTCGTCGTCGGCGCCGTTGCATGCAATGCGACAAACGTTTCACTACCTTTGAGCGGATAGAACTGGCGATGCCGGTGATCGTCAAGAAGAACGGCAGCCGCACCGATTTCGATCCGCTCAAATTGCGCGCCAGCCTGATGCTGGCCTTGCGCAAGCGCCCGGTATCGGTCGAGGCGCTGGACGAGGCATTGCAGCGCATTAAGGAAAAGCTGCTTTCCAGCGGCGAGCGGGAGGTTCTCTCAGGCCATGTCGGCGAACTGGTCATGCGCGAATTGAAGCGTCTGGATAAGATTGCGTATATCCGTTTCGCTTCGGTCTACAAGAGTTTTGAAGACGTCGCCGAGTTCCAGAACATGATTGAAGAGTTCTCCGGGCCGCCAACTCGTAGAAAGTAGAAAGTAAATTCTTAAAAAAACTAGCGCCGCTCTGATCGGCGCTATTTTTTTGCGAGAATGGTTGTTGAAAACATCACAAAGACAATAACCAGGGCCGCCTATGCGTATGCTGCGCTCGACCAGGCGCGCGTATGCGCCAGATTCAAGCATGGCTTCAGGCATGACGCTGATCGAGGCCATGATAACGCTGGCGATCATGTGCATCCTGCTAAGCCTGGCTTTGCCATCCATGCGGTCGTTTGTGATTCAGAACCGGCTATCTGCGGAAACCAGCCGATTCATCGCCGCACTTGCCTTGGTGCGCAGCGAGGCGATCCAGCGGGGTCGCGCAGTGTTGATCTGCCGTAGATCGATGCCGACTCTGCCGACGCCATATGCAGTGCGGCAGCCACCGCCAAACATGCCGCCGGCGACTGGGGCGCCGGTTGGCTGGTGATGGTCAGCGATAGCCGTAAAATATTGCTGCGGCAAGGTGCGCTGGATGACAATACCCAGGCCAACGCCGGCAGGAGGTCGATTACCTATAACGGCACCGGCAACGCCAGCAGCAGTTTCACCAACGTGGTGTTTAGCCACAACGACGAGTTTGCGCGCACGGTGTGCATCGCCAGTTCCGGACGCATCAGCATCAAGATGGATGGCGGCGAATGCTGATTGCTGCCGCCATCTGCCAAAAGCGTGTGCTGCAAGCGCCATTTCGGAGTGGTTTTTCGATGGTGGAGATGCTGGTGGCAATGGCGATTGCTTCCGGCGTGCTGTTGGTGAGCACAACGCTTTATCTTGGCAGTAGCGCCAGTTTTCGATTGAGCGAGGATAAGAGACGCCTGTATCAGGATGGCAACTACGCCATGAGGTTGATGGAACGGGATTTGCGGCAAGCGGGGTTTGGCAATCTGGTCACAGCCAGTGCCATGGCGATCACCGATTTTATCCTTGCCGACGGCACGCCCGCGCAAGGTTTGCGCGGCTGTGAACATGGTTTCGTCAAGCCGCTGGCTCCGGGGAAAGATTTCTCGTGTAGCGTAAATCCGGGGATGGCTGGTTTTGAAGTCAGTTACCGGCTGGACGACCATGTCGATCCGGCCAGCGGCGCCGGCGTTGACTGCAATGGTGTGGGAGTTAGCCCGAGCGTAGTGCCGCCCGGTCATCCTGCCTATCTGCTGGCGCCATATGTCCGCATTGCGCGCAACCTCTTTTTTGTTGCCACACGTGCAGGCGCTAGCGTTAATTCTTTATATTGCCAAGGCAATGGCAACAATAGTGCGCAACCGATCCTCAATAATGTCGAAGACATGCAACTGATGTATGGCGTAGCGGCTCTCAACGATGTGAGCGTCAGTCAGTTCTTGAGCGCGGCGCAGGTCGCAAGCTTATCCGGCGACCAGCACCAGAACTGGGGCAGAGTGGTCAGCGTCCGGCTGTGTTTGTTGCTGTCCGGCGAACGCGATCTCTCCATCGAGCAGCAGCGCTATATCGATTGCAGCGGCAGCGCCAGGTTGGCGAGCGACCGCAAGTTGCGCGCTGTATTCAAGCGGGTCGTCACTGTGCGCAATAGCGCGGCTGCCAGCCTGGTCCCGCCGTCTTGAAATCCGGTTGAAATCAGGTTAATACCCCGCATCGCATTTTAATTAACGGTGGTTCCGGCATATTTTGTACAATCACCGCATATCTTTTACTTATGGCTTCTACATGATCTCCAGGCTTACTTCCGGGCTTAACCCATGACCCAAGCTGAATTACTGATGTCGCAAGCCTTGCAGCTGGCGGAAAACGGCCAGCTGTCGAGTGCGCCTAATCCCGCCGTCGGCTGCGTGATCGTCAAGGACGGCCAGATTATCGGCAGCGGCTTTACCCAGCCGCCGGGCGGCAACCATGCCGAGATCCAGGCGCTGCAAGACGCCGCCGCCAAAGGGCACGACGTGCGCGGCGCCACCGTCTACGTCACGCTGGAGCCATGCAGCCATTTCGGCCGCACGCCGCCCTGCGCCGATGCCTTGGCACGGGCCGGAGTGGCCAAGGTGGTGGCGGCCATGGACGATCCCAATCCGCTGGTGGCAGGACAGGGCAGGGCGCGCCTGCAAGCGGCAGGGATAGCGGTCGAATCGGGTGTTCTGGCGGCGCAGGCGCGCGAGTTGAATATCGGATTTTTTACGCGAATGCAATCTGGCAAGCCCTGGGTAAGGCTGAAAGTAGCCGCCAGCCTGGATGGCATGACCGCGCTGCGGAATGGCCAAAGCCAATGGATCACTTCACAGGCAGCGCGCGACGACGGCCATATGTGGCGCGCCCGCGCCGGCGCCATCCTGACCGGGATCGGCACGGTGAAGGAAGACAATCCGCAGCTGACGGTGCGTACCGTGCAGCTAGCTCGGCAACCGTTGCGCGTCATTGTCGACAGTAAATTGAGCATCAGCCCGGATGCAAAAATCCTGGTCGGCGGCGGCAACCTGATTTTCTGCGCCACTGTCGATGCTGGAAAGCAGGCGCTGCTGGAACAACGGGGAGCGGAGGTAGTGGTGCTGCCAAACGCCGGTGGCAAGGTTGATTTGCCGCAAGTCATACTCGAACTAGGCAAGCGCCAGATCAATGAGTTGCATGTCGAAGCCGGTTCCAAGCTGAACGCTTCATTGATCAGGGAACATTGCGTCGACGAATTGCTGGTCTATCTGGCGCCGGCTATCCTGGGCGACGGCCGCGGCATGTTCAGCCTGCCCGCACTGGAGAATCTGCAGGATAAGGTGACCCTGAAATTTCATCAAATCAAGCAGATTGGCGAGGATTTGCGTATCCTTGCACGATTCCATTAATTTCTATATCACTATCATGTTCACAGGTATCGTCGCCGCAGTCGGCAAAATTACTTCCGTTAAACCGCTCGGTTCCAGCGCCGAGGATGGCGTCAGGCTGAACATCCACGCCGGCGCCTTGCCGCTGGCTGACGTCGCGCTTGGTGATTCGATTGCCTTGAATGGCGCCTGCATGACGGTGGTCGAAAAGACCGCCAACAGCTTTGAAGTCGACGTTTCGCGCGAAAGCCTGAACCGCACAGTTGGCCTCGACGCCAGCGGCGAAGTGAATCTGGAAAAGGCGCTGACCCTGGCTGATCGGCTGGGCGGCCATCTGGTATCCGGCCATGTCGACGGTCTCGGCCTGGTGCAGAAATTCGAGCCGGTGGGCGAGTCCTGGGAACTGGTCATCAAGGCCGCGCGCGATCTTGCCAAATACTTTGCCTATAAAGGTTCGGTGGTGGTCAACGGCGTTTCGCTGACGGTGAACCGGGTCGACGATGTAGCCGACGGCTGCCTGTTTTCGATCAACCTGATTCCCCACACGATCGAAGTGACTGCCTTAAAACATCTGCAGGTTGGCAAGCAAGTCAATCTGGAGGTCGATCTGATTGCACGCTATGTGGAACGCATGTTGAGTGTCGATCAAGGCATTGTTTCCTGAAACATGGCGCTAGCGTAGTGCCTCAATACCTCGGAAATCGTCTATGAAAAAAGCTGTCGCACCGCAATTGTTGCTGTTGCTGATTGCGCTGGTTGCCTGGTTCGCCATTGCCGCGCAATTTTCCATTTCAATTCCTGCTTTGGTAGACAAGGGCATGACTTACGGCGAGGCCGTCTGGCGCATGTTTGGTTTTTTGACGATCCTGACCAATGTCCTGTTGGCGGTTTGCTGCACATCGCTGTTACTCATGCCGGATTCCGCGCCTGGCCGCTATTTCTCGCGGCCCGGGGTATTGGCCGCGCTGGCCCTGTATATCATCTTTGTCGGCCTGGGCTACAACCTCTTGCTGCGTAACCATGCCCCGTTCACTGGCTTGCATCGGCTCGCGGACGAAGGCTTGCATACCGTCGTTCCGTTGCTGTTTACCTTGTACTGGCTGTTGTTTGCAGTGAAGAACGGCTTGCAGGCAAAAGACAGTCTTTTGTGGCTGATCTACCCGCTGGCCTATTTCGTGATGGCGATGATTCGTGGGAGCCTTTCGGGGTTTTATCCCTATCCGTTCCTGAATGTCACGGTGCTGGGTTACCCACGGGTAATGGCTAATGCAGTCATGCTATTGGTGGGACTTTTCCTGATCGCGCAGGGGCTGATAAAAATCGCAAGATACAAACGCCAGGGCCTGGTCATCGAATAATTTCGCGTTCACATGTACGAAAAAAACGACATTTTAATCATTGTGATACATGTTGTTACAGGCCTTACGACTTGTGCATGGCGTTGTGTTTCGAAATTAGGTTAAATATAGCTATGTTTAACTTAAAGCCATCGAGAACTGCCATGAAAAAAACCATGCGCGTTGCCCTGCTGGGATTGCTTGCCGTCGGCGTGTTTTCGGCAACCCCGGCGTTCGCTGGAGCACACTGGTCGGTGAATATCGGTGTGCCTGCGTATTACCCGCCGCCACCGGTCTATTACAACCCGCCGCCTGTCTATTACGCGCCGGCGCCGGTGTATGTGGCGCCGCCTCCGGTCGTAGTGTATGGCGCCCCAGGCTATTACCCGCCGGCTTATTACGGTCGCCCGGGCTACTGGCGCGGCGGACGCGGCTGGCATGATCGCTACCATGACCATGACCGCGGCTGGCGTCGTTGATTTGGCCGATGCGTTGAACCGGCGCTGAGCCGGTGTTTCATGCAGCCGCAAGTTGTGCCGATGGCCGGCTTGCGGCGTGACTAAAAACAGACACATCGCATTTTACTGTATGCACATACAGTAGTTATGGTACAGTGGACTTCCCTTCAACGAGATTGGAATTGCTGCCATGACGAACTTGGATATTACCTCCGGCTCCCGCTTTGGTATGGAGTCTACCCCTTCCTCAATCCTGATGCGCTTCGGCAAGCGTGAGTTGTTCATCTGCCGCGATTTCTACAAGCGCCTTTACAGAAGCAATCCCGTGGTCGAATGCAATGCCGGCATCCAGGCCGGACATTTGGAAATATTGTTATTTCGCAAATGGCTGGTAGTCATGTCGAAAGCACATTGAATCTACCGCATTGGTCGCATCCTTTTTGTGCATTGTTTGTGCAAGCGACTGAATATTTTGCGTAATTGAAACAAATGCTCTAATACACCGCATGGCGTGATCATCCCGTAACTGTTAAATTTGTCGCCTGGCAGGCTTGTCGATCTGCAACGCATAAATATAACCAAGAGCGATATCCGGAACGGGAGACGCATAGTGAACGATGAGTTTGACTTTGTGGTGGTAGGAGGCGGTTCGGCCGGGTGTGTGATGGCGGGCCGCCTGACAGAAGACCCGGAGCTGTCGGTCTGTTTGCTGGAGGCGGGTGGCAGCGGCGATAGTTGGGCTGTAAAGATGCCGGTTGGGGCGCTTGCCATGGTGCCGACCAGGCTCAACAACTGGGCTTTCGAAACCGTGCCTCAGGCCGGACTCGACGGCCGCCGCGGTTATCAACCGCGCGGCAAGACACTGGGCGGATCGTCGGCGATCAATGCCATGGTCTATATTCGCGGCCATCGCTCCGATTATGATCATTGGGCCGAACTCGGTAACAATGGCTGGTCTTTTGACGATGTGCTGCCTTACTTCAAGAAGTCGGAGCATAACGAACGGATTTGCAATGCCTGGCACGGTCAAGACGGCCCCCTATGGGTCAGCGATCTGCGCACCGACAATCCACTCCATCTGCACTATCTGGAAGCTGCACGCCAGGCCGGCTATCCGCTCAGCGAGGATTTCAACGCCGAGCATCAGGAAGGATTGGGTGTTTACCAGGTTACCCAGAAAAACGGCGAGCGCTGGAGTGCCGCGCGTGCTTACCTGATGCCGCATATGGGCCAACGCAGCAATCTATGCGTGGAAACCGGCGCTTATACGGAACGCCTTATCATCGAACAGGGACGCGTAACCGGCGTGGAAGTCCGGCAGGGCGGCAAGTTGCGTGTGCTGCGCGCCAGGCGTGAGGTGATCCTCTCCGCGGGCGCATTCCAGTCGCCGCAGCTGCTGATGTTGTCGGGCATTGGCGACGGCACCGAGTTGCGCCAGCTGGGCATCCAGGTGCAACATCATTTGCCAGGCGTCGGCAAGAATCTGCAAGACCATCCCGATTTCGTGTTTTGCCATAAATCCGACAGCCTGGATACCTTCGGTATTTCAGCCAGCGGATCGGTCCGCATGCTCAAGGAGCTACAGCGTTTCCGCCATGAGCGGCGCGGCATGCTGACCAGTAATTTTGCCGAGTGCGGCGGTTTTTTGAAGACCCGGCCCGATTTGCCTGCGCCAAACCTGCAATTGCATTTTGTCATGGCCGGCGTTGAAAATCATGCGCGAACGCTACGCCTCGGCCACGGCTTTTCGTGCCACGTTTGTTTGTTGCGGCCGCAGAGCAAAGGCGATGTCCGCTTACGTAATACCAATCCGCAGGATGCGCCGCTGATCGATCCCAGGTTCCTGGATCATCCGCAAGATCTGGAAGACATGGTGGATGCGTTCAAGATGACGCGCAAATTGCTGGACGCGCCGGCGCTGGCCAGCTACAGCACGCGTGACATGCGTACTGCAGGTGTGGAATCCGATGAACAGATACGCGACGCATTAAGGAAGTATGTCGATACGGTTTACCATCCTGTCGGCACCTGCAAGATGGGCGTCGACCCGGCCGCTGTTGTCGATCCGACGTTGAAAGTCCATGGCATCCAGGGTTTGCGGGTGGTGGATGCATCGATCATGCCGACGCTAATCGGTGGCAACACCAATGCACCAGCCATCATGATTGCCGAGAAGGCGGTAGATTTCATCCGGCAGGGACGGTGATGCGAAATGCGTAATGGGACAGCAGGAATGGACGTCGATTTGAAACCCGCAGAAACAACATTAATTACTCAGCGCCTGATCCTGGAGCCGCTGCTGGCTGCACATGCTGCGGCGCTGTTTCCCCATTTTTGCGATCCGGCCTTGTATCCGTTTATCCCTCAGGACGCGCCGGCGTCATTGGCGTCTCTGACGGAACGCTATAGCCGCCTCGAAAGCCGCTCCTCTCCGGACGGATCTGAAATCTGGCTGAATTGGGCAGTAAAACTTGCTGGCGACGATGAATATGTTGGCTACGCCCAGGCAGGCGTCGATGCGGATGGGCAGGCGATGCTGGCTTATTTCGTCTTCAAGCCATACCAGCGCCGCGGTTATGCAACGGAAATGTGCATGCAAATCAGGGATCATTTGATGACCGCTTTTGCCGCCGACTCGGTATATGCGCTCATCGATACGCGTAATCAGGCATCGATTGCCTTGGTGGAGCGGTTGGGATTCAAGCGTGAGGCACTGTTACCCAATGCGGATTATTTCAAAAATGCCAACAGCGACGAATATCGCTATCGTTACGCGAAAAACACATAAGCTTACAAGCGGTATCTTTGTCTGTGGGTGCAAAACAACGCTATGTTGCGGTGCATGATGACGGTTAAAGTTTTTTGGCTCAGTATCGCTTCACGCAAAAAAGAGTCCATCTCTCTAGAGGTGAGGAGACAGGGAAAGCCCGCATCGTTAAAGATAGCGGGCTTTTTATATTGCGCGACTGATTCGATAGTTGCAGTGATATTCATGAAGCTTATATAAGGAATCAGAAATAACAATTGGCAATAAGTCCCCCGTTTTTATATGCTGCAACGCATCAACACAGTTTATTAATTCGGAGCCCTGCCCATGAACATCATTCAAGCCCTGCCATTACTCGCCGTTGTCGCTGCTTTTGCTTTACGCTTTTATTTGTCGAAAAAAATCGGCAACGTACAGAAGTAAATTCAGAAAGAAGTTATATCCGGCATACCGATGCCTTAGCGCCGGATCTTTAGCAAATGCCGGATCGTCAGCCAGTTTCTGCCTGAACCCGGCTGCGAATGCCGGATCCACTGCCAGCCGTTCGCGCCACATCCTCCGCCCGTACGCCTCCATATATGCCTTCTTCTTGAAGGTATCGTTATCCCCCTCCCACGCCACTAGCGGGTCTGGCACCTGCCGCTCCGGCAAAGCCATCACCAGCCGGGCCTTGGCTTGCGTAGTCGGCAAAAATAATGCGCCCGCGCCAAGATCGCGCGTTTCACCGTACCATGTGCATGCAAAGCGGGTTTAAGATTTCTTTTTTCTCTTTCAAATTGAATCGACAATGAAAACGTTGCTTTTACCATCCGGTGGCGCAATTCCGGTATTGGGACAGGGGACCTGGTACATGGGTGAGGATCCGGTTCAGAAAAAGCGAGAGATTGATGCGCTGCGATTAGGCATGGATCTCGGTATGAACCTGATCGACACGGCAGAGATGTATGCCGATGGCGGCGCCGAAGAAATTGTGGGCAAGGCAATCCACGGACGGCGTGCCGATGTGTTCCTGGTCAGCAAGGTATATCCGCACAACGCTGATCGACGTGGAGTGCAGGCCGCTTGCGAGCGCAGCTTGCGGCGGCTCGGCACGGATTATCTCGATCTCTACCTGCTGCATTGGCGCGGTTCGGTTCCGCTGGCGGAAACGCTTGAAGCGTTCGAGTTACTCAAGAATGCAGGAAAAATACGCGATTTCGGTGTCAGTAATTTCGACAGAAACGATATGCAAGAAGCGAGCGCATTGCCCGGCGGCGACCAGATCGCGGCCAACCAGGTGCTTTACAACCTGATGCGGCGCGGCCCTGAATGGGACTTGCTGCCCTGGTGCCGCAAACACGCTATACCCGTGATGGCGTACTCGCCACTTGAGTCTGCGGCGACCGAGCAGCGGCGACTGCTGAACAATCCGCACCTGAAAGAGATCGCCCGGCGCCATGACGCCAGCCCGGCCCAGATAGCTTTGGCATGGCTGCTGCGGCAGGAACATGTCATTGCGATTCCAAAGGCCGTCGATCCGGCGCACGTCCGCGAGAATCACGCGTCGCTGGATATCGTGCTCACGGCGCAGGATCTGGTGGAGCTTGACCAGGCATTTTCACCGCCGCTTCGGAGCACTCCGCTAGATATGAGATAAGTGTGGCCCATAGGCGGGGCTGACACGCGCGGCCAGTTACAGCGGAGGAGGCTGCTAATATTGAATACTTTGCCGGTTTCGTTGTAAAGAACGATGTGCCAATCGCCGGATTAACGCGTATATTTACCGCAGACCGGTTCTAAAACCGGCTTGAATTATTAGAGCGTGTTGGTTGAAATTCTAAACAGAGATATTTGCCATGTCATTTCAAAATTACTGGCTTTTCGTCCCGGCCTGCTTCGCCATAAATATGGCGTTCGGTCCGAATAACGTGCTGTCCTTATCCAACGGCGCGAGCGATGGCATGCGTTACTCCATTCTTGCTGCGTTCGGGCGATTGCTGGCCTTTGCGGT
Source organism: Collimonas sp. OK607 (assembly GCF_900111995.1). GTDB lineage: Bacteria > Pseudomonadota > Gammaproteobacteria > Burkholderiales > Burkholderiaceae_D > Collimonas. The sequence goes on along the minus strand of NZ_FOKF01000014.1, from coordinate 44,375 downwards.
CATGATCGCCATCTCAGGCTTTGGCTTGGGGGCGCTGCTGATTGCGTCGGAAACGCTATTCACGATATTGAAATTTGCCGGCGCCGCTTACCTGGTATGGCTGGGCATAAAACTGTTCCGTTCTGCTCCGATCGAGCTGTCGGGATCCACCAGCAATGCCAATAATGCTAAAACTCGCCTCGAACTTCCGGCTGACAAGTTGCGCCGGTTAGCCAAGCAGGAATTCCTGGTAGCGGCCGGAAACCCCAAGGCGATCCTGGTCTTCACAGCGTTCTTTCCCCAATTCGTCGATCGTTCAGCCTATACGACCAGCTTCATCGTGTTGGGCGCAACCTTCCTGTTGTTTGAACTGATAGCGATCGCCATCTACGCCGCTATCGGCACCAGGCTAGGGACACTCACCAATGCCGGCGGACGGTTCCGCTGGTTCAACCGCGCCAGTGGTTCGCTGATGATCGGATTTGGTCTGCTGCTGGCGTTCCTGCGGCGTCCTGCTAGCTGAAGTCAAACCGTTCGTAGCCGATAACCAACCTGATCATCTCTCCGTTTGCATCGATAAAAAAGGCTGTTCCGTAACGCTACCTTGGAAGGAAGTATTACATGGATAAAGTGGAAGTCGGCAAGACCATCCCGGCAGCATTCGATATGGATGCAAACGCGCCAAAGATCATCCGTCAGCTGTTTGAACATGCGGACATCCGGTTGAATGGCGAGCGGCCATGGGATATGCAAATCCACAATCCGATTTTCTTTCAAAAGATGTTTTCGACATGGGAGCTCGGTCTCGGCGAGTCGTATATGGATGGTGACTGGGATTGCGCCAGCCTGGATGAGTTCTTCTTCCGGGTCACCAGCCACGATCTTGAGCAAACGGTTGTCGGCCTCGCAAAGATCAAATTTTTCCTGGAAATCCTGCGACAGAATTTCTTCAACCTGCAAACCAGAAGCCGCGCATTCCAGGTCGGCGAGCAGCACTACGACATCGGCAACGATCTGTTCGAAAGCATGCTTGATTCGAACATGATGTATTCCTGCGGCTATTGGGCGCGCGCTAGCAATCTTGAAGAAGCGCAGCAGCATAAGCTGGAATTGATTTGCCAGAAGCTGGAATTGAAACCGGGCGAACGCCTGCTGGATATCGGCTGCGGGTGGGGTGGCCTGGCGCGCTATGCCGCTGAAAATTATCAGGTTGAAGTGGTTGGCATCACGATTTCGAAAGAGCAGCAAAAACTCGCGCAAGAACGTTGTGCCGGACTGCCCGTAAAAATCGAGCTGACAGATTATCGGCAGCTTGACGGGCAATACGACAAGATTGTTTCAGTCGGCATGTTCGAGCACGTTGGTGCAAAAAATTACGCCACTTACTTCGATGTTACGGGAAAACTGCTGGCGCCAGAGGGCTTGTTTCTGTTGCATACCATCGGCAATTACGTGACCGAAAAGAAACGGGACGTCTGGCTCGACAAGTACATTTTTCCTAACGGCCATTTGCCGTCCGCCAGCGAAATCACGGAGGTTCTGGAAGGGCGCTTTTTGGTTGAGGACTGGCACAATTTCGGCCGCGACTACGATCTTACACTGATGGCCTGGTGGGACAATTTCGAACGGGCGTGGCCGCAGCTGTCAGCTAAATACGACGAACGTTTCTATCGCATGTGGAAATATTTCATACTTTCTTCGGCCGGGTTTTTCCGTTCAGGCCAGGGACAACTCTGGCAACTGGTGCTAAGCAAGCGCGGACGCAGCCAGCCCTATCGTTCGGTGCGATAGCCGCGTAGGGTGGGCACAAAAGCGTGCCCACCCTACGTCCTTCCTATTTTTACCGTTAAGCGGCAATCAGAACTTATAGTTCACACCGGCCGATACGCCTTGCAAACGGCCACCTGCATAACAGTTCGGCGCACCCGATGCGATCGTCTGGCCATCGTGGCAATCGGCAGTCACGCCGCGCCCGCCGGCACCGAGGTCGTAGTGGGCTAACGCGTGATTGGCAGTCACCGCATAGTTCGCATACCAGGTGGTTTGCTTGTCGATCTTGTGTTTATACGCCACCGTGTACATGTTGGCGGCATTGTCCGGATTGATCGTACCTATGCCGTCAACCGGGCTGGTATTGTGCTGCCCCGGATCTCCCGGACTAGCGTTGGCATGCGCCCAGCCAATGGATAAGCTGTCGTCCGGCGTCAGGTCTTGCGTCAACGCCAGCCAGTAACCGTTGCGTGAGCGCTCGTTTTGCTCGGCCAGGTAAGCCGGGATATTCCTGCGCATGACCTCGTAGATGGCGCTGACAGTAGTCTTTGTCGGGAACGAATATTGGGCGCCGATCTTGTAAGCGTACTCGTTGCCGACGTCGTTCTGATCCAGCCCGGTCGGATCTGCCAGTGCTTGCGGCGTCCCGGCGACATCGCCGGTGCGGTTGACCCTGGAATGCAGTTCATAAGCCCCAGTCACATACAGCGGCCCGTTTTCATAAGAAACGCTGGCGCTGTAGGCGCTACCGTAGCTGCCGTCGTTGCAAGTGATCGCACCGCCGCCGCTGCCTGGGATATTGCCGCCGGTGCAGCTGGATTCGCCGCTGGCCTGGATTGAGTTTTCGTAACCGCGGTTCTGGCCCGGCGATATCAGTGCATTAAAACTCCATCCACGCCACTTAGGCGATTCGTACCACAGCGCATGATCAAGACGGGTCCCGAATTCGACGCGGTTGTCGCCGCCGGTATTACCCATGATGACGGAGTAGTCGCCCCACATGCCGGAGAACGGGTTCATGCGGGCGGTGGAAGTCTTGTAGGGAGCGTCGGTCTTCCCTAGCTTAACCGCGCCCCATCTGGCATCGGCCAGGCCGAGATAGCTGTTGCGCGAGGTCAGCGCGCCTTTGACGGTCGTGTCCTGCGCACTGGTGGAATTGGACGAGCCGGCGGTAGCGGTGACGTCGATTTGCGTTTCCAGTTGATATACCAGCGACAAGGTATCGTTGATCGGATGTTTGCCGCGTATGCCGACATAGGAAAGGTTGGTGGACAGATCGCCTTGCCAGCCGTTCTGTCCAACCGGAGAGACAACCCGGCCGCCGCCCACATCGTTATAGGAATTCTTCAACCCCTTGGTGCTGCCGTCTAGCGATACATCCAGGTTGCCATAGAATTCAACGTCTTTAATCGCCTCGAAAAATTTCCTGGCGCGGTCGGTTAACGCCTGTGGCATGGCAGATGCCACTTTGGTTGGTGCGGCATCGGCAGGTGCTTCTTGTTTCTCGGACACCTGCTCAAGCTTTGTCATCAACGTCTTTACCTGTTGTTCCAAAGCTTCGATGCGGGCGTCGGTTGCCGGATCGGCCAAGGCGGTACCGCAAAGCGTCAGTGAGGGAATCGAAAATGCGACGGCCAGCGCCGTTCGCGACGGCTTTAATTTGAAAGTCATAGGGTCTCCATCGTTATAGAATAATTTTAGGTACGACGGTTCAGAGTGCTTCCATTGGTCAGCGTACGGCCTTGACTTAGCTCAAGTTTCTGAAAAATAAGAACGGCGTGGGGGCAATCAATTAAAGGCCTTGTGGCTAATTTGCCGCAGCGCTCCCAGCGTTGTTTGATGCTTCTTGTCGGGGTAGAAATTTTTTGACAAAAATCAGATTGATTGACGGAATTGGATGGAATTTGTCGAATATGTAGCCGCGTATGAGGGGATGGTGAGCGCCGGAATAGGCTCTGCAGCCAGTATTGGCGGGTAGTGATATCCTGTCGCGTCCGACTCGAAGCAGATAACGAAGAATTGCAGTTAACCTTCTGCCGCCGATTTTTACCGCTATTTTTTTATCGTTTTTTCCCGATCATGAATTTTCATACCTGGTTTACCTTCTTTGCCGCTTGCTGGCTGATTGCCATTTCTCCCGGCTCCGGCGCAGTGTTGTCGATGTCGCATGGCTTGTCGTATGGAGTAAAGAGAACTTCCGCCACCATTGCCGGCTTACAGTTGGGTCTGTTGTTGATTCTCTTTGTTGCGGGTGCCGGAGTGGGTTCGATCTTGCTGGCTTCCGAGACCATGTTCACGGTAGTCAAGACTGTCGGCGCGCTCTATCTGATTTACCTGGGCTTGAGCCAATGGCGGGCCAAGGTGGACGCCGCTGCGCTTCAGCAGCCTGAGCCGGCCATGCATGCGACACCGCCAACCATGCGCAAGCGCATGCTGTTGGGGTTCATGACCAATGCCACCAATCCCAAGGGGATTATTTTCATGGTGGCCGTCCTGCCGCAGTTCATCAGCGGCGAAAGTCCTTTGCTGCCGCAGTTGCTGCTGCTTGCCGCGACCATGTGTACAGTCGATCTGGTGGTGATGCACAGCTACGCCTTTGCCGCATCGACCATGCAAGGTTATTTTCGTGATGCGCGCGCAGTAAAGAAACAGAACCGTTTTTTTGGCGGACTGCTGATGGGAGTGGGGACGGCGCTGTTTTTTGTTAAGCGCAGTGCCTGAAGATCACGACAAATCACGGTTGCGGGATTGCCGCGCATAAACGCAAAAAAGCCCATCGGATGGATGGGCTTTTTAGTAAATCATGTATGTCGCTGTTTTACGACATGAAAATCAAATATTGTGTAACTATTTGATTTTATTGAATTAGTTGGGGTGGCTGATGGGGCTCGAACCCACGACAACAGGAATCACAATCCTGGACTCTACCAACTGAGCTACAGCCACCATTGCTGTACTACTGCAATTACCATCATGCTTATTCAGCACTAAGGCAGCTGGCAATTATACAAACTTGCCCGCCGCTTGGCAAATTAATTTATCGGTTTTTATGAAATTCCTGCGGGCTGACCGATTGTACCCACCATCGACACCGGCGGATGCAGCTGCAGCAAGTTGACAAACGCGGTCGTCAGGGCCGACTGGCTACCGCTGGTGAAGGCGTTCACCTGGCCCGCACGCGGGGAAGTGCGCAGCAGTTTGTTTTCAGTCAATATCTTTACCAGCTGCCGGCTGACCGCAGCGCCGGTATCGATAACGGCGACTGGCTGGGATGTCAGCTCGCCAACGATTTCCTCGATCAACGGCCGGACGAACGGATAGTGGGTACAGCCGAGCACCAGCGTATCGGCGCCTTGTTTTATCAACGGACTGATATAACGTCGCAGCAAAAGTGCGGTTTGGGCAGAGCGCAATTCGCCTTTTTCAATCTGGTCGACCAGGCCGACGCAGGCCTGCAGTTCGAAATGCACACCGCTGGCCGCGCTGATTTGCTGTTGCAATGTCAGCAACCGGGCGCTCAGTAGCGTCGCTTTGGTGGCCAATACGCCGACGATCTTGCTCAGGCTTTGGGCGGCGGCCGGTTTGAGTCCGGGTTCGATACCGATCACCGGCAAATCCGGATATGCACTGCGTATCGCCTTGATGGCGGCGGTGGTAGCGGTATTGCAGGCAACCACCAGCGCCTTGACGCCGCTTTGCAGAAGGAATTCCGTCACCGCCAGCGAGCGTGCGGAAATTTCCGCTTCGGATTTGTCGCCGTACGGGGCATAAGCCGAATCGGCAAAATACAAAAGATCTTCGTGCGGCAGATGCTGATGAATATGCTGCAGCACCGACAAACCGCCGATGCCGGAATCAAAAATGCCGATGGGCGCAACTTGCGCCATCGGCATTTCTTGAGTGCTACCGGTCATCGTATTGATTCTTCAATCAAGTCGAATCAGATGGCGGTCACAGGGATCTTCGACAGCGCTGCATGCGCGATCTTTTCCTGCCATTCCTTCGGCCCGGTGTTGTGCACCGAAATACCGTTGGAATCGACCGCCACCGTTACCGGCATGTCCTTGACGTCGAACTCGTAGATCGCTTCCATGCCGAGGTCGGCAAAGCCCAGCACCTGCGCCGACTTGATCGCCTTGGAAACCAGGTAAGCCGCGCCGCCAACCGCCATCAGGTAAGCCGACTTGTGCTTCTTGATCGATTCGATCGCGACCGGGCCGCGCTCCGATTTGCCGATCATCGAAATCAAGCCGGTTTGCTCCAGCATCATGTCGGTGAATTTATCCATGCGGGTCGCAGTAGTCGGGCCAGCCGGGCCAACCACTTCATCGCGCACCGGATCAACCGGTCCGACGTAATAGATCACGCGGTTAGTGAAATCCACCGGCAGCTTCTCACCCTTGGCGAGCATGTCCTGGATACGCTTGTGCGCAGCATCGCGGCCGGTCAGCATCTTGCCGTTCAACAGCAAGGTCTGGCCTGGCTTCCAGGAGGCGACTTCTTCCTTGGTCAGGGTATTCAGGTCAACCCGTTTCGATTTCTCGGTATCCGGCACCCAATGTACTTCCGGCCATTCCGACAACGATGGCGGCTCCATATAGGCCGGGCCGGAACCGTCGAGCACGAAGTGACCGTGACGGGTCGCCGCGCAGTTTGGAATCATCGCCACCGGCTTCGATGCCGCATGGGTCGGATGCATCATGATCTTGACGTCGAGCACGGTGGTCAGGCCGCCCAGTCCTTGTGCGCCGATGCCCAGTGCATTGACCTTCTGGAACAGTTCGATACGCAATTCTTCAGTCTTGTTTTGCGGGCCGCGCTTGAGCAGGTCGTACATGTCGATATCTTCCATCAACACTTGCTTGGCCATCAGCATCGCCCGTTCCGCAGTACCACCGATACCGATGCCCAGCATGCCCGGCGGGCACCAGCCGGCGCCCATGGTCGGCACAGTCTTCATGACCCAGTCGACCAGCGAATCGGAAGGATTCAGCATGGCGAACTTTGTCTTGTTTTCCGAACCGCCGCCTTTAGCAGCGATCTGCACGTCAATCGTATTGCCTGGCACCAGTTCCATGTGCACCACGGCTGGCGTGTTGTCTTTGGTGTTCTTGCGTTCGAATTGCGGATCGGCCACGATCGATGCGCGCAGCATGTTGTCCGGATTCAGGTAACCACGGCGCACGCCTTCGTTGACGGCATCGGTGATCGAACCCTTGAAGCCTTCGAAGCGCACATCCATGCCGATTTTCAGGAACACGTTGACGATGCCGGTGTCCTGGCAGATCGGCCGCTTGCCTTCGGCGCACATGCGTGAATTGGTCAGGATCTGCGCAATCGCGTCTTTCGCGGCAGGACTTTGTTCCTGTTCGTAGGCGCTTGCCAGATGCTGGATATAGTCGACGGGATGGTAATAGCTGATGTACTGGAGCGCAGCGGCTACCGACTCGATGAGATCTTCTTGCTTGACTGTAGTGAGGGTGGTCATGGCGTTTCTCGGTAATGGAATTCGGAATTCGGTAAAAATATTCGGTCAGAAATTACAACAAGTACATTCAGTGGCGCATGAAGGTCCGATTCGGCGAGTGGCCGATGTTTTTTGCGCGGAAACTTGTATGTTGCTCATTGGAATTATCGGGAAGGAATAAAGCGTCGCTATTTTACACTTCTTGCACGGTTTTCATGGGTTGCGGCCAACTTGCCACCGCAATCCCGGTCAGCACCAGCGCCAATGCTGCAAAATGCCCCCAGCTCAAACTCTCATGTAAAAACACCACGCCGATAAAAGCCGCGGCCAGCGGCATCAAGGCAGTGAAGATGCCCGCCACATTGGCTTGCACATGTTTGGTACCCGTCAGCCACAGCCAGAACGCGATCACGCTGGCCGCCAGCGCATACCAAAAGATCAGCATCCACATGCCGGCCGTGACCTGGCCGAAATCGTAAGACAGGGCGGCAGTAAGGCCGAACGGCAGCATCAGCAACAAGCCGAACAGGTGGCTGTAGGCGGTAATCCGCATCGGCGACAGGGTTTGCGTCAGGCGTTTGGACAGCACCACGTAAGTGGCTTCGCACAGCACCGCAGCCATGACAAACAGATTGCCGATCACCGAGGTGTTGCCGCCATCGCTCTTGCTAAGGTTAAGCACCGCGATACCGGCGATCGCCAGCAGGATCGAGGCCAGCGTGCGCGGCTGCAGTCTTTCCTTGAGGATCAAACGCGAGAGGATTGCCACCGCTGCCGGCAAGGTGCTGGTAATCACGCCCGCAGCGGTAGCGGTGGTGTGCTGCACGCCATACAACATGCACAGCGTAAATAAAAAGGTACCGAAGAACGCCTGGCCAAACAGCGTCAGCCATTCATGGCGCTCCAGGCGCGGCGCTGCTTTGAAGAACTGCGGCGCCATCACGATCACGGCGATTACAAAGCGCAACAGGCCGAACACTACCACCGGCATCACGGTGATGATTGCTTTGCCGAAACCGATATTGGCGCCCACCAGCATCATGGCCAGTGCCAGGTAAACGTAGGATTTTGTGTGGTGCATGAGCTGTAGGAATAAGCTGAATGTGCGATGATATCCGATTGCGGGGTTGATTGTAGGGCGCTGGTAGCGCTAGCATCGATTTATGTAAGGCCTAAGTAAGTGTAAAAGTTTACTTTTAGCGTCAACTTAGTATTAATTTTTATTAAAAGCAGGAGACAGCATGGCGAACATCGAAACCTTTGGTCAGGAAACCCGCATTTTTCCCGCCCCGGCAGAATTTTCCAAGACTGCAGCAATTTCCGGCATGGACGCGTATCGCGCTCTGGTAGCCGAAGCCGAGCAGGACTACGAAGGCTTCTGGGGCCGCCTGGCACGTGAAAACCTGCAATGGCAAACGCCTTTCACCAAGGTGCTGGATGAATCCAATGCGCCGTTCTACAAATGGTTTGACGATGGCAAGCTGAATGTCTCCTACAACTGTCTCGACGTGCATTTGCACAATGGCAATGCCAACAAAGTCGCGGTGATCTTTGAAACCGACAGCGGCGATGTCACCAAGGTCACTTATCAGGAACTGCATAAGAAAGTCTGCCAGTTCGCGAATGGCCTGAAATCGCTCGGCATCAAGAAGGGCGACCGGGTCGTCATCTACATGCCGATGTCGGTAGAAGGCGTAGTCGCGATGCAAGCCTGCGCCCGTATCGGCGCCACGCATTCGGTAGTGTTCGGCGGTTTCTCCGCCAAGTCGCTGCAAGAGCGCATCATCGATGCCGGCGCGGTCGCGGTGCTGACCGCTGACGAACAAGCGCGCGGCGGCAAGCGCCTGCCATTGAAAGCCATCGTTGACGAAGCATTGGCTTTGGGCGGTTGCGACACCATCAAGAACGTAGTGGTCTACAAGCGCACCGGCGGCGACATCAATTTTGTCGCGGGCCGCGATCTGTGGTTGCACGAACTGGTAGCATCGCAGGCAGAAACCTGTGAGCCGGAATGGGTCGATGCCGAACATCCGCTGTTCATCTTGTACACCTCCGGTTCCACCGGTACGCCAAAAGGCGTGCAGCATTCGTCCGGCGGCTATCTGCTGTGGGCGGCGCTGACCATGAAATGGGTATTCGACATCAAGCCGGACGATGTCTACTGGTGCACCGCCGATATCGGCTGGATTACCGGTCATACCTATATTGCTTACGGCCCCACCGCCGTCGGCGCCACCCAGATCATTTTTGAAGGCGTGCCGACTTATCCTAACGCCGGCCGTTTCTGGGATATGGTGCAAAAGCACAAAGCCACCATTTTCTATACCGCACCGACCGCGATCCGTTCCTTGATCAAAGCGGCTGATGCTGACAAGAACGTCCATCCTTCGCAATATGATTTGTCGTCACTGCGTTTGCTGGGCACGGTGGGCGAGCCGATCAATCCGGAAGCCTGGATGTGGTATCACAAAAATATCGGCAGGGAACGTTGCCCGATCGTCGACACCTTCTGGCAAACCGAAACCGGCGGCCACATGATTTCACCGCTGCCGGGCGCAACGCCGCTGGTGCCTGGTTCCTGCACCTTGCCGCTGCCGGGCATCCAGGCAGTGATCGTCGACGAAGCAGGGCAGGAACTGCCGGATGGCCACGGCGGCATCCTGGTCGTCAAGCGTCCATGGCCATCGATGATCCGCGCCATCTGGAACAATCCAGAGCGTTTCAAGAGTGCCTACTTCCCGCCCGAGTTCGGCGGCAAGCTGTACCTCGCCGGTGACGGCGCGATACGCAACAAGGACACAGGTTACTTCACCATCACCGGCCGCATCGATGACGTGCTGAACGTCTCCGGCCACCGCATGGGCACCATGGAAATCGAATCGGCGCTGGTAGCCAATCCGATGGTTGCCGAAGCAGCCGTGGTCGGCAAGCCGGATGAAACCACCGGCGAAGCCATCTGTGCTTTCGTGGTACTCAAGCGCAGCCGTCCGACCGGCGATGAAGCCAAGCAGATCGCTAAGGAACTGCGTGACTGGGTCGCCAAGGAAATCGGCCCGATCGCCAAACCGCGGGAAATTCGTTTCGGCGACAACCTGCCGAAAACCCGGTCCGGCAAGATCATGCGCCGTCTGCTGCGGGTCTTGGCTAAAGGTGAGGAAATCACCCAGGATATTTCCACTTTAGAAAATCCAGCCATCCTGGATCAACTCAAGGAAGCGCAATAATTGTTTTAACGACCTATGCGACGAACAGCCCGAACTAAGCGGGGGCAGAGTGATGTTTCACCGCCGAAACATCACTCTGCCCCCGCTTAGTGGACCTCGGAGCCGGGACAGTAAAAACAGAAAGAAACAAGCAGGCGATAACTGAACTACCTTCCTCCGACCTAGTTCACTATGCAGTCGATTCGCATCGATAACAGCGCAATCGACGCACGAATAAAGGTTTTCTACAGAAATTTCGAATTCTGCCGGATTTGTTGCTATAATACGCGGCTTCGTGAAAATCAAATCTCACGAAACGCTGTTGTAGTTGCAGGAGAGATGGATGAGTGGTTGAAGTCGCACGCCTGGAAAGCGTGTATAGGTTCATAGCCTATCCGGGGTTCGAATCCCCGTCTCTCCGCCAAAGAGTCAGCTGCTTAGATAGTTATCTGGGATAGCAAGAAAAAAGCCCTTAATAATCAAATGGTTAATTTGATTATTAAGGGCTTTTTTCTTTTGAATGCTCGGATCTATGGGGGGTATCAATACAAATTCGATCTACTTTCTCTGGTTCGCGATTTGGACGTCCGGTTCAAAATTTAATGTTTGATTCGTGATCAGTAAGTCACCAGTCGCAGGCGCTGCTACGAATTGACCACCGTGCTGGTCGGGCCGGGTCTATCAACACTGACCGATGTTAGCCAATTCCCCAGTGTTCCAGTAGAAGTCCATGAGCGTCTGCAATGCAGCGGTTGCGGACAATGATTTTCCATAACGCTGTTACTAGTGTCGACGGTATTGGCTGTCCTCAGATGCAATTCTGAGCAGCGGCTCCACTTCGCATAGCCGTCGTTCGGCGATTCAAACGACAAATACTTTGGCGTTACTTTCTTGAATGGCCGGTTTCTAAATTTTGAGAGACCGGACCCGACCCTAAGCGGTCTATTGGTTTTCTCCGAAGCGGACATTAATATCGGACGTCACGGGTTCTTTTGATTAGAACGAATTGCGGACTCTTCTAGCTCAATAATTCGAGTCACTCTTCCTCTACCTACGGTTCGTGCGCCCTCTCGAATTTCGAACGTCATATCGGGATAAATCTTCCCAAGGTGTTCTGCCGGACTCAGGAACCCCAAAAAAGCTCTGACGGTATCTCCGGGATTGGCTTGTTTGACATCAGGGTAAATGTGTCTTGCATCCCAATCATGTCCATCGTAGTAAAACTGTGGCCGATAGTCACCAAATGCAGGAGAACGCCTGCCGCCTTCGGCACGCTGCGGAATTGCATCTTCATTTGCCCCATTTTTGCAAACTGCGTTGCCCCATGATTTCACTGAAGGCACCGTTTGCCGCGCGTATTATCAGCCACCTTGCTGGATCATCGCCAGCCACAAAAATGGGTCAATCCGATGCGCAAATCTACAAAGCAATTCACCGATGATTCTGTTGCCCGAATTTTGCACCATCAGTCACGTAGCAAAACTCGGGCAACAGAATCATCGGTGCTTGCAAGATCAGGATAGGCGTGTTTGGGCGAAGGGGGGTGAACGCCGTGCATCTAAACTGTCGGGAAGCATGGTATCGATGCAATCGGCCAACGCTTCAACTCTCTCGCCCAGAATTCTTCCCCGTGGAGTCAGGGAATATTCCACGTGGGGCGGTACAGTCCCATAAGACTTCCGATGAACCAACCCGTGTGCTTCCAGGCGCTTCAAGGTTTGCGATAACATTTTTTCGCTCACGCCGCCGACCATTCTGCGCAGCTCGCTGAAACGTCGAACTTCGCCCATCAGCACGATAAGCAGCAGTATGCCCCAAGGACTCGTGACGTCTTTAAGCATCTCACGACATGGGCATTCAGTTGATGGGAGTCCCTGGCGTCGGACTTGTTCGGAAAAGGACTCAGATGCGATCAGTTTGGTTTGCGTTGCCATCTCTACACTAACCTTTCGGTGCGTACTTACGGAAAGTAAGGTAATGCCTTATTGTAAGTGCCTTACTCAACCAAACCAAGGAATTTGTCATGATAGTTGTTACAGGAGCCACAGGGCAGCTCGGTCGTCTGGTAATTCAGAACCTTCTACGTACGGAAGCCCAGCCTAGCAAAGCGAGATGCGCATGGACTGGAGCCAAAGCAAAATTTTCGGCCGCCCCCATATAGCCGCCAAGTAACGCGCCGATTAATAGATAGATTACTGCGATCTTGAGAAATCGAATACCCATTGGAACCTCCTGCAAAGAACAAACAACTGATCGTTGACACGGCCAGCCGAATTAATCAATTGGTCATCAGCCAAACCTCGACGCTACAGAGGCTGAGTCAACCAACAGCTCAGCGCAATGCGGCGCATCATGTTGGTTGACAAAGCATGGGCTTGGCGGCAGCCTCTTGTGTGCAAGTGCGTTTGCAGACGATCAAACGACGCTAACAACGCGGGCAGGAAAACTCTCGATCACAGGTGATGCAGGTAATGTGAGCTTATTTTTAGATCGGAAAAAACTGACCACTGAAACAGATTCAATGGGGATGTCGTTTAAGAATAAATTCGTTTTGAATGATAAGGATGTTGTGCTCGTGGCGGATGGAGTCAGCGCAACTTGCCAGTTGAATTTCTTTGTCACTGTGGCGAGCAAATCTGATGTAAAAATATCGCCATCGTTTGGTACTTGCGATGATGGTCCACAAGTAATTCAAAGTGGTGCCAGAATCATGCTACGCATGAAAGATGAGAAAGGTAGGAAGGTGAAATACATTTTCGAAAACGGCGTGATTTCCGAGAACGGGAAGATTCTAAAAGCGGAATGAAGCCGTGCTGTTCGCGGAATCATTGTCATAACGCGGTACGGAACATGCAGAGCGCCGCCATACCTACCGCGCTGCGAACAGAAAATGCGCTGAGCCGTCTTGCTCCGTGTCGTTGAAAATATCTAGCCTAATTAAAGCGACAGAAAAAATCGCCCTAGATCCGTGTCCTTAATATCGTCGATGGAGGTTTCTCGCGCAATTCGCCAATTATCGGCTTTTTTCCACGGCCTCAGACTGTCCCTCAGTAGTTGGTAAGGTTCCAAAGGTTGGTATTCGCCGCCCAAAGCAGCTCTAATGCCATTTATTTCAAAGTAGTTCTCAGTTGATCGATAATTACGTCCAGCGTCTTACCGGTTTGATCAGCATTAATTTGAAGTGAACCAAATCCTAATAAATCAGCGATCTGCTTTTCGACCTTACCGATGGCGACCTTTTGAGCTCTGTTAGTTCCGGCCTTCCAGGAGTCCCAAGTTTGCACAAGTGCGGTTCCTACCGCTAAATCGTAGTATTGCCCGCCGCCCTCATTTATTGCATTTCTAAATGCAGGGAAATACTTTGATTTTGCCAAATCACTGGCAAAAAAATAAAGAGATGAACAATCAATTTGAGTGCCTTGATAGGCCACCACATGCGAGCCAGCATTGACCAAAGAAATAGCTGACATCTGAGTACTTGCAACTACTACTATTTGACCGCTTGAATTAATAAATTGAAATCCAATTGCATTGAAGGTTCGGGTCGTATATTCGAACTCGATGGTAATTTCGACCGCGTATGAAGTTGAGCCCACACGAATAGGCGGCTCAATCTCTATCTTGATTTCAAATTTCTCTGGATTTTTGTCATTTACAACTTCTGCAATGTCGGACACACCTGCTGGCTGTTCAGAGCTTCGGTTGCCATTATTATTAACCAGAGTAGATATGACATTACCCAATATACCTCTCAATTCAAAAATAGCGCGAATTGCAGAGGATTTTCCGACGTTATTCGGTCCTACATAAGCGGTGAAACCATCCCCAAATTCGAGAATCGCTGGATTATTCCAGCCAAAACAACGATAGTTTCTAAGGGTGATCTTGCCATATGCTGCCATATCAATGCTCGATTCTTTAAAATGGATCTATCAGAGGAAGCAGCAATATTACGTTCGGACAGGGAAGCGAAACGTGCCCACTAGTAACCCCGCCACTGACTCAACTGGTCCCCATTCGAACAGAAACATACAATATAGGTGCGAAATCGCTCTCGAAAGAAAGGGCCAATTGCTTCACTTAAGTACTTCACAAATTGCCCAACATAATTACATTTTCGTGATTCTACGAGAGCAGCCAAACGCTCGTTAAAAAGCTCGGTGCCGTATGCAAGCTCGGATGAATCGTTGAGGTAGCTGATGTCACTAGCCCAGAACGAGCGGCCCTTGAGTATGGACTGTAGACCTTCCGCAGATGTATAGTGATACAGAGCCTTTAGGTCAGAATTTGCTTTTGCCTGTCGTTCGAAAAACTGCTGAGCCATCTTTTGCGTGTGCTCAAACAGCAGCATGTCGGGAGAATCTGCGTTGTATGGGGTGGTTGGCATTGATTAGCGTTGTTAAAATGGGATGTCATCGTCGTCCTTTAACGTCGACAGAGCTGCCGCTGGCAAAGGGATGTTAGTTACAACGAATAGATTTAAAATGTCCTCACGGTCCATAAACATAATTTGGCTGCGCTTGGTTGCATCTAGTTTGTTGCCAATCCAATTACGTGCAGCCTTTGTGATCTCGCCGCCAGCAACAATGAATGCATGATCTACGAGAACTCGCTTCCCAATCTCAGGATCGAATATTTCATGTCCAAGCATCATGGTGACTTGATTGTGGATCTCGGCTACATTCGAGTTTGAACCTTTTGTGACACCGGCTGAATCAAGTTTCCCCTTTTTTACCTGGATGCCGAAATACAAGAGATGCCGGGTTGGAAGAGTATATTTCATCCATATATCTTTGCCGTATTCCAATGCTTTATCTTCGTGACCCGCGGCAGTAACGCGATGGAATCCTAACTGGCGAAAAAGGGGAAGGAGCACTTCTGCAATAAGAGTATCCTCTGAGCTACTATCAAGATAGGTGTTTAACCTATCTCGTCTCTTTAGCTCTGCTGCTGAGAATGGACGGTGTGGGTTAGCAGCAATCGCTATCGTATTTGTCGCGATATGGCGAAGATGGCAATGCTTGTCTGTTCCATAGAATGCTTCGAATCCTTCGCGTGCAAGAGTTGCATTTAATATTGAGAGCGCGCCAGATCTATCTGAGCCTTCGTGTAAGGCATCTCCCTGGTCCATGAGTGTCACAATTACCCGCGCAAAAGTGTCAGGAGGAGTGTTTGCGCTGTTCTGAGGCTCCGTGAGAATTGTCTTGAGAGTTTCTGCAACCCAGTAGTTTCGAGTAGAACCGTCATGCGAATAGTCGGTATCGCAATCCTGGAAAAACTCGGTGATACGAATGCTGCTTCTGTAAAGAAAAAAGCTCTCCGACTCAGAGAAGTTACCGCAAATCATGTCGGCGAGTTGCATAAGACTGCGTTGTTTGAACTGCATCTGGCGTCGCCTTTTTAGCAAATCAACATCGCTGGCAATGGTTCTATAGAATGTTGCCTTATTGTATCCGCAATAGACTGCCCTTGTTAGGCATGCCAATTGTCGATATTTCTCGACATGGGATTTTTCATGGTATTTATAAAATGGCTTCGTTAAATTTGTTAAAAATGCCGGGTTTTTGGGTGCAATTGGTAATTGAGTGGGACTTTCCTAGTTAAAATATTTGAGAGAATCTCTTTGGAGGCAGGCGATCCATTTATTTTCGACCTCCCGGGCACTGGGGTGTAATGCACGCAACTAGTGCCGGCGCAGCCGGATCGTGGGTAGATTAGCAGTCCAAATCGGGGAATTATGCGTCGAGTTCAGCTGGCCCAGTCGAAAATGTGCGCCTCTGGAATCATCTCGTATGACACCGCATTGATCTTGAACACGGCCACGTCCGAGCTGGCAATTTGAACGTCAAACTTTGGCTTCCAATCAGCCCAGCCTCGTTCTTCGTCACTACTGCTATCGAACAGTATGTAGTTCGTAAGCGTGACCATAGCGACGTCTTGACAGATTTTGCTATTTTGAAACGGTGCTTTGCGATGTTGTCGTCACGTTGACGTCGTCAACGACATAGCCGGTAGCGATAGCTTCGATGATGGCGTGCTCCAGGCGATCGAGCAGTTCGAGTAAGGTTTCGCCGGATTTCTGCTTGAGCATGGCGATCGTTGAATCTTTTATGTGAGCCGTGGCAATGACGCCATACGAGGGAACCGGGGCGACCGAGAAGCCACCACCGCCGTCGATAAATGCGGCCATCCCAAGAAGTGTCGTCGGTACCCCAGCAGTGAATGCGTTCACCGTTAGATGGCGGATATCTGGCCTGGTAGCGGTAATTGGGGAAGTTTTTCTGCGACGTACCACGGTAGAAGTTCCTCGATGCGATTGACAGGATGATCGGCAATATGCGTGAACACGTAGGTTAAATATGCTTCTGGATTGATGCCGTTGAGCTTGCATGTGCCAATCAATGCGTACATGGTGGCAGCTCGCTCGCCACCACTATCGGCACCAACGAAGAGGTAATTTTTGCGGCCAATTGCAATGCTACGCAACGCATTTTCCGCAATATTGTTGTCTATTTCAGCGATGCCGTCATCGCAGTAATATACCAAGGCCGGCCAATGATTCAAAGCGTAATTGATGGCCTTGGCGGTAGCAACCTGTGACGAGAGCGTGCTGAGCCAGTCGCGCAGCCACCGCTCCAGGCTGTCCAGCAATGGACGAGCCCGCTCCTGTCGGATGCGTTTGCGCTGCTCGGGCGACTGGCCTCGGATTCTGGCTTCAATCGCATACAGTTCTCCAATTCGACGCAGTGCCTCAGTCGTCATCGGTGTAGCGCGTTGGACATGCAGATCGTGAATTTTTCTTCTGGCGTGAGCAAGGCAGGCGGACTCTCGAATCCGACCCTCTTTATAAATGGCGTCATATCCCGCGTAAGCGTCAGCTTGCAGAACACCACTGAAGTCGGCCAGATGCGATTGCGGATGCAGGCCTTGCCGATTCGCAGAGTAAGCAAACCAGACTGCCGGCGGCGCAGTCGCTCCCGAGCGACGGTCATCACGGACATAGACCCACAATCGTCCCGTTTTGGTTTTACCGGTCCCCGGCGCCAATACTGAAATCGGCGTGTCGTCCGCGTGGATTTTATCCGCCGCCATCACATACCGGTGCAGCGCATCTTCCAATGGCCGCACCAGGGCGCAACACATGCCAAGCTGGCGCGCCATCACAGAGCGGTCGTAGTCAACACCCTCACGAGCCCAGATTTCAGAGATGCGATACAGCGGTTGATGATGGCAGAATTTACTGATCGCGATATGTGACAGTACTGCCGGCGTTGCCATGCCCCGCTCAATCGGGCGGCTCGGGGTCTTGCCTTGCACAATAACGTCGCACCGAACACAAGCTTTTTTGCGGCGAATATGGCGAATGGCCGTGAGCGGTTGGTCAATGCATACACGTAGCTGTTCACTGGAAGCTCGATTCTTCGCATTTGAAGCACGCTCGCTGAGGATCCTGCAGCTCGGGCTGTATAGCTGTCCACCACGGCGATCCCAATGTTGGCCTCTACCAGCGCGCGTGCCAGGGTGTAGGTCTGGACCGACACCTTGACCTCCGGTGGTGGGAAAACCCCCGAGAGCCAGGAGGATACTGCGGCACCCAGGTGAGCCTTGATGTCTATGGAAATGAAAGGCTGACCGGAGAGTTCTTCCGGTTGCAGCGGGCGATTCAAGGAATTTTTCGGCCACCAGCCTGGTGGCGCGATCGCATAGATTTCACAATTTCGCAGCACAGTCGTTATCAAGTTGGGATGCGATATAGGTTGCATCGTCAGGCCGAGATCGACTTCGTTGAGCAGCAAGGAATACAGCATTTCACGCGTATGCGACGCTGCCAACTGGCACATGGATCCGGGATATTCGCGTGTCCACAAAGCCACGGCGCGCGGCACCAGATGATGCGCCAGGGCCGGAGTGGCCGCAATACGCAGTGGTGTGGCAGTGCCACCAGCGAGATTGGCTGCCAGACGCCGGATTTTGACCAGTTGCTCGTCGAACGGTAGCAGTTCCTGCTGCAACAGCAAGGCTTCGGGGGTCGGCACCAGTTTGCCTTTGGAGCGCACGAACAGAGCGAAGCCGACTGTCTGCTCAGCGTGCCGCAACGTCTTGCTGACCGCGGGCTGCGTAACGTGGAGCAATTTCGCGGCGCCGATCGTGCTGCCAGTCTGCATGATGGCACTGAATATTTCGATATGGCGTAGTCGCATAATCGTATTCCATTTAGATGGCACAGTATATAACCCTTGGTTATAGAGTGTCTATTTCTTGTCATTGGACGCCCTAAGGAGCGGCTCGTATAGTTTGAGTGGGAATGGCACAACATTGACGACACCATGTTTTCGCCGTTCCAAAAAATAAAATCTATATTGGAGTGATGACAATGGAAACAGTCAATACCAGGGCACAGAAACTCATCTGCCTGTCAGCCCTGTTCCTTGCGTGGGCAGTCGGTTACGCAGATCGAATAGTGATGAGTACTGCGATTATTCCAATCGGCAAGGAGTTTGCGCTCAATGCGCAGCAGGCTGGGATGGTGCTGAGCGCCTTTTACGTAAGCTACGCGTTGATGCAACTACTGGGAGGCTGGCTGTCAGACCGTTACGGTTCGCGCATCGTGGTTGTACTGTGTGTCGTGGCATGGTCTGTATTTACCGGGTTGACCAGTGTCGCCTGGTCCTTCGTTTCATTGCTTGCCATTCGCTTCCTGTTCGGCGTAGGCGAAGGCTTTTTCTCTCCTGCCAGTTCCGTTACGGTGGCTGAGGTGTTTCCCAAGGAGGAACGAGCCAGGGCGAAATCGTTCCTGATTTCTACCGTATTTCTCGGCAATGCCGTGGGGTCCGGTGTGGTCGCCGTGACGGTGATTTATCTTGGTTGGCGCGGCGCTTTCCATATCCTGGCAATGGCCGGATTACTGGTCTCCGCAATCCTATGGTTCGCATTAAAAGGTGGTATGGCTACCCAGCGTGGGAAGATCGGAGCACGGCCGAAGAACCAGTTGCGCGAATTGATTAGAAATCCAACCGCATTACGGTTAACCGCAATATGGTTTTGCACCAGCATCCTGTACATCGGCATGATTTCCTGGATGCCATCCTTCCTGCTCAAGGTATACCAGATTGATCTTTTGCATATCGGCATCGCTTCTTCGATTCCTTATCTAATCGCCTTTCTCGGCACCAACGTCGTCGGCTGGATGTTGGACAAACATGGGAAGGACCGGGAAAAATATTTCATGATGGGCGGTGCGCTGTGCAGTGCCGTGTTTCTTGCCCTGATGATATCGACCACATCGATTGTATTGCTGGTGATTTTCTGGACTCTGTGCCTGCTGTCCTTCAATTTTGTCTATGCGACAGTGTTTTCCGTACCACTAAAGCACTTTCCGGCACATCTGATCGGCAGCGCCACCGGCCTGATGAACTTCGGCGGACAACTTGCCGGCTCCATCGCCCCACTGGTAATGGGCAGCCTGATCGTGGCCTTCAATGGCTCCTATTTCGTGGCGTTTTGGTTTTTAGTCACCTCTGCGGTAGTCGCTTTCCTCGTCGCAATGACCTGGCGCCTGCAACCCGCACCTAACCTTGAAGTAGGACAAAAGCATGCCGCTCGCACCTAAGTTCGATCTAATAATACATGGGGGCACCGTAATCGACGGTACCAAAACCCCGCGCTTCGATGCCGACATCGGCATTCTCGAAGGCTTCATCACGGCGATAGGCGATCTGTCGATGTGCGAAGCCGATGCCAAGATGGACGCTACAGGAAAAATCGTGGCGGCCGGTTTTATCGATTCGCATACGCACGACGATCAGGCTGTGTTGGCGCAACCGGATATGACATTCAAGATATCTCAGGGCGTCACCACCGTTATCACGGGAAATTGCGGTATCAGCATTGCACCGCTGCACCCGGGGAGCCCTTTGCCGGCGCCCTTAAATCTACTTGCCGACGTTGGAAGCGCGCGGTTTGCAACCTTTCGCAGCTATCTCGATGCACTACGGCGGCAGCCGTCTGCGGTCAACGTCGCCGCTATGGTCGGTCACACGACCTTGCGCGTAATGACAATGTCCTCTCTTGAGCGCGCCGCCGAATCGTCAGAAATCGGTGCCATGAACGCGCTACTGGAGGAGGCGTTGGAAGCGGGTGCTATCGGCATCTCGACTGGCACTTATTATCCGCCCGCTGCACACGCGTCGACGCAGGAAGTCATCGATGTCTGCCGTCCGATCACCGGCACCGGCGCGGTCTACGTCACCCATATGCGTGACGAGGCCGACAACTCGATGGTGTCGTTGGAAGAGACGTTCTTGATCGGCCGCGAACTCGATTCGCCTGTGGTGATTTCTCATCACAAGTTACAACGTGCGCAAAATTTCGGAAAGTCCGCAATCACATTGCCACGTATACGGGAGGCGATGCAATGCCAATGCGTAGCACTTGATTGCTATCCCTATAACGCCAGTTCGACCATGCTGCATCGAGATCCGAGCAGGTTGCAGGGCCGTATCCTGATTGCATCCAGTGAACCGCATCCAGAGCAGGCTGGTCGCGATCTTGACGCCATTGCCTCCGAATGGCAGATCGATAAAACTGATGCGGCCGCTCGCCTGCAGCCCGCCAGCGCAATCTATTTCGGCATGGACGAAGGCGACGTACAGAACATTCTTGCTTTCGATGAAACCATGATTGGGTCCGACGGCATTCCTACCGGAGAAAAACCGCATCCTCGGTTATGGGGAACGTTCCCACGCATCCTCGGACACTATAGCCGCGATATCGGCCTGTTTCCACTGGAGACCGCCATCTGGAAGATGACCGGCCTGACCGCACGCAATTTCAAGTTGGTCAAACGCGGTACGCTCCGTATCGGCCAGCATGCCGACGTGGTGGTATTCAACGCCGCAACGATACGCACCTGACGCATTGCTGTCGCACATCCTTCTCGTACCGTCTGACATTGGCCACGACATTCTTTGCGCGCGTGATTTCGTTGTTCACCCACTGCGAGTATGACGTACTGGTATTCAGGTTTTCAATGACTGCAAAGAAGTAGTCCTTCTGATTAGCCTGAAACCAGAAGCTCATGCCGCAGACCCATTTCTCCATTTCGAAGGATTGGAACGGGAACCCGGCAGTTGCGTTCCAGTACTTGAACAGCCGAATGGTTGGCTTGATCAGCGACTTGTGTTCCTTGTTTTTCGCTTCAAGCGTGGCGTTGAAGTCGTTCGGGTTCGTTGTCATCCAACCAGCAGACCCATTGGGTATCTGCAGTTCACCGAGCCATGTGGTCGTGGCTGGTAGCGGTACAAGTCTGCCGAATATAGGCCTGCTTGGTAACGCTGAATTTCGACGAGGGGGCATAATAATAAATGGAAAGGCTGCGAAAAAGTACCCGCAGCCAATGTCAGCAACAAGAAGGATTGCAGCGCGGTTGTTCCGCCATTGTTATGCTGCCCACAAGCATCTCGGTACCGTCTTGCGTCCAAATGATGGGCAATTCTATGGCTACGGATGCAAATCCTCGATCTCTAGATCGACTTGCTAGGAATGACGGGGGGCGGCACAACTCATTTATAATTGGGCAACGGCATTGACATCAGCAAAGTTGGCGAGCCTGCCACGTGATGGATGGCGACAACATAACACTTGCATGGAAATTCCGATGAATGAAGCGGGGGACAAAGGAACGGTCTCAATTGAGCTGGTGCATGAAGCACTGCTGGCCGCACTCGCACGGGGTGTCGATGTCGGGGGTGTTTTGCGGCAAGCCCGAATTGACGAACAACTCCTGCACGCGCCTTTGTCACGGGTTTCGGCAATTGCCTACGCCAAGTTATGGGCCGTTCTGGCGGATTTGCTCGATGACGAGTTCTTCGGCATGGACAGTCATCCGATGCGCAGGGGCAGTTTCCGGCTGATGTGCCAGGCTTCGGCCGGGGCCGAAACGCTGGAACAGGCGATACACCGAATCCTGAGATTTCTGGGCCTGGTCCTGGATGATTTTCAGGGCGAACTGCGTCGCGAAGCCGCGTTTGCCGTGATCACCCTGCACGATCACGGAAAGATGCGCCGCCTGTTCGCCTATGGCACCTGGTTCATCCTGGTCCACGGCCTGGCTTGCGGCCTGGTCCGGCGCCGGATTCCGTTGGAACAACTCACTTTCAGATCTCCAGCGCCGCTGGACGACAGCCACTACCGCACGCGGTTTTGTCAGAACCTCGTGTTCGATGCGCCATCGACGCAGATTCGATTCGACGCGAGTCTGCTGGACCTCAAATTGCTCGAAACACCGGCCAGCATTTCGGCATTTGTTCGCGATGCGCCGGCCAACTTACTCGTCAAGTACCGCAACGAGAGCAGCGTGAGCGCGTTGATCCGGCGCAGGCTGCGGAGCCAGCCGCCGGGCGACTGGCCTGAGCTCGATGAATTGGCGCGGGTCTTGTGCATGTCGGGTACAACCCTTCAGCGCAGGCTGCAGGTCGAGGGTATGAATTACCAGCGCCTCAAGGACGAGTTGCGTCGCGACATTGCGATCGACCTGCTCTCGGTCGATGTCTTCACCGTTGCAGAAGTCGCCGCACGCATCGGATTTCAGGAGACCAGTGCGTTCCATCGCGCATTCAAGAAATGGACGGGCGTGAGCCCGGGCGCCTACAGGCGTGGCAGTGACGTTGACGCCACGGTTCAACCGAAGGCTTGAGCCGCCTCCTTTGCGCTGGCCCCCTTAAGCGCGGGGGTGTCCAGGTACCCCACAAAAGTTGAAGTTTGAGGACATGGTCCGACACCAGGTTCGTCGGTAATCTTCGGTCATAAGGCATCACCGCCGTAACCGAAGAGACAAAGCATGCATATCAAAGATCGGGGATTTCTCGTTACAGGGGCTGGATCGGGGCTCGGCGCCGCGACGGCACGGCGGTTGGCGGCTCAAGGCGCCAATGTGTACCTCATCGATGTCAATCCTGCGGCGGCATCGGTTGCCGCGGAGCTTGGTGAGAACGCAAAATTTGCGAAGGCAGACGTGACCAATGCGGCCGAAGTGCAAGCCGTGATGGCAGATTTTGCGGCCACGCACGGGGAACTGCACGGCCTTGTCCACTGCGCAGGTATCGCCCCGGCTGAAAAGGTCATTGGTCGCGAGGGACCACATTCGCTGGAGTCATTTGCCCGAACGGTACAGATCAATCTGGTGGGCGCGTTCAACATGGTACGGCTTGCGGCGGACCTCATGGCAAAGAACGAACCCACGACCGGCGGTGAACGTGGCGTCATCGTCAACACCGCTTCGGTCGCGGCTTACGACGGACAGATCGGCCAGGCGGGGTACGCGGCATCCAAGGGCGGGGTGGTGGCCATGACGCTGCCCATTGCACGCGAGTTGGCTCGGTTCGGCATTCGCGTCTGTGCGATCGCACCTGGAATCATGGAAACACCGATGCTGACGGCCATGCCGGCGGACGTGCAACTGGCGCTCGGCAAGATGGTGCCGTTCCCCTCGCGCCTGGGGCAGCCCGACGAGTTTGCGAGCCTGGTGCTCCACATCGTCGAGAACACCTACCTGAACGGCGAAGTTATCCGACTCGACGGCGCGATCCGGATGGCGCCGAGGTAGTCAACACCGCTCACATCGTGTCAGACAAAACCAGTATCCGTACGTGAACCCGTGAATCCAATCATTGAAAACCACGTCGCGATTGTCATCGTCAGCGCGGCATCACTTCCCTTTGCATGGGCGGCGGCGAGGTCACAGCCCCGGCCTTTGAACTGATTTAGCCGGTACGGGCGTCCACCCGGGCCGTCCTCAGGACGCCGCTGGACACATATGGGCAGCCATGCCCTTCACATAAAAAGAAATGGAGACAATATGCAGCAACTCAATATACACGCGATCGTCGGAGAGTCCCGGTTCAATCGCTATCACGGCCTGGTCCTTTTCTGGTGCGTGCTGATTCTCATCATCGACGGTTATGACTTGGCTGTCGTTGGCGCCGCACTGCCGTCGATCATGAAAGATATGGGCATCACCGCGACGAGTGCCGGCATCATGGCCGGCGCGGCGCTTTTTGGCACCATGCTCGGCGCAATCTTTCTGGGCACTTTGGCGGACCGGCTGGGGCGGCCGAAGATGATCGCTTTCTGCGTTGCGCTTTTCAGCATCTTTACCGCGGCGGCGGGTTTGACCAAAGACCCTGTCAGTTTCAGCGTCCTGCGTTTCATTGCAGGCCTGGGGATCGGCGGCGTGTTGCCCATCGTGACGGCTCAGATGGGCGAGTTCTCGCCGACGGCTCTGCGAACAAGGCTGGTCACCCTCGTGTTCGCCGGCTATTCTGTCGGCGGAATTCTGGTTGCGCTCACGGCCAAGGAACTCATCGAGAGCCACGGGTGGCAGTGGGTGTTTTTTGTCGCCGGACTGCCTGTGCTCCTTATTCCCTTTATCCTGAAAACCATGCCCGAGTCTTTGGCTTTCCTGATTAAAGAGGGGCGTGACGAAGAAGTGCGGGCCATCGTCAAGAAGGTCGTGCCAGATTTCCAGATCACACCGCAACACGAATTTCTTGGCGCTGCGGCGAGCAAGAAGCAGGCACCCGTCATATCGCTGTTTCAAGAGGGCAGAGGCTTCAGCACGGTGATGATCTGGGCCGCGTTCATGACGGGCCTGTTCATGGTGTATGCGCTTAACTCCTGGCTCACAAAATTGATGGCCATGGCGGGCTACAGCCTTGGATCGGCGCTCAATTTCGTGATCGTCTTCAACGTCGGCGCCATCGTCGGGGCGCTTGGCGGCGGCTGGCTCAGCGACAAGGTGAACATCAAACACGTGCTGGTCACGTTCTACGCGGTCGGCGCTGCCTCGCTGATCATTTTGGCCTACACAAAATCGACGGAGATGCTTTTCCTGGTCGTGTTTTTTGTCGGTGCGTCCACCCTTGGCACACAGCTGCTGGCCTATGCCTACGCAGGTGATTTCTACCCGCCCTCCATTCGATCAACGGGCGTCGGCTTCGCGTCCGGCATCGGGCGGATCGGTGCAATCGTGGCGCCCGTTTTGATCGGCTGGCTTGTGACCCTGAAGCTGCCGCTCGAGCAGAACTTCATAGCCATTGCATTGGCCGGTGTGATCGGCGCCATTGCCGTGTTGTGCATCAATCAGTCTCGCGCGGCTTCTTCGACTGCGGCAAGCACTGCGCCGCGTGTCAACGCGGTTCGGGCCAAGGCTTGATGCAGAGGCTGCCCATCCTTCCATCTCACTATATTTCTTGAACACACCCATGAATCGCCACTCATCGCCACCCCTGTCGTCGCTTTCCGAAATCCAACGTATTGTGGACTGGTCGATTCGTACGCGGCGCAGCGTGCGTGCTTTTTCAGATCAGCCTGTGTCTCGTGAAGACGTCGAATCCATACTGGATACGGCCCGGTTCAGTGCTTCCGGCATGAACATCCAACCTTGGCGTGTGCACGTCGTCACCGCGGACGCCAAGGCTAATTTGTCTGCTGCCATTGCCAAGGTCGACGACGACCCCGCGCTCAGCGCCGAACTCGAAGAGCCGTATCAGTATTATCCTCGGGAATGGGTGACGCCCTACATCGAGAGGCGTCGCAAGGTGGGTTGGGACTTGTACGGTTTGCTGGGCATCACCAAGGGCGACAAGCCGCGCATGCACGTGCAGCACGGCCGTAATTACCAGTTCTTCGACGCGCCCGTGGGGCTCTTCTTCACGCTGGAGCGCAGCATGGAGGTGGGTAGTTTCATCGACTACGGCATGTTTTTGCAGAGCGTCATGATCGCGGCCCGGGGCAGAGGTTTGCACACCTGCGTGCAGGCCGCGTTTCTGAAGTACCACCGCATCATTTCGGCTGAGCTCGCCATCCCCGATGACCAGATGCTGATGTGTGGCATGAGCCTGGGCTACGCGGATGAGCGTTGCATCGAGAATACCTTGGCCACGGAGCGCGAGCTGGTTGAATCGTTCACCACATTCCATGATAAAAATAAGGAGACAGACGTATGAAATCCATCGCCTATGAGACAGGACTTGAGCGCAATGAAGCGAACCATGTGCCGCTCACGCCGCTCGGTTTCCTGGATCGTGCCGCCCTTGTGCATCCCTATCGGACGGCGCTGATCCACGGTGACTATCGGCAGACCTGGGCCCAGACACGTGATCGCTGCTACCGGCTGGCTTCCGCGCTTGCCGCAAGAGGAATCGGTGCCGGCGACACCGTTTCCGTTCTCGCGCCCAATACCCCGGCAATGCTGGAATGCCACTTCGGCGTGCCCTTGGCCGGCGCCGTTCTCAACGCACTGAACGTTCGGCTCGATGCCGAAGGGCTGGCTTTCATCCTGCGACACGGCGAATGCAAGTTCCTTCTCGTGGACCGTGAATTTGCTGAAGTGGCAGCGGCGGCATTGGACCGGTTGGAACTGCGTCCGGTCGTAGTTCTTATCAATGACCACCTCGCGCCAGCCTCTAATGCCGTCTTTGAGGCCGACTACGAAAGCCTTCTGGCCGAAGGTGAGTCGAATTTTGTGGGTCGTTGGCCAAAGAGCGAATGGGAGCCCATCGCACTGAACTACACCTCGGGGACGACAGGCGATCCGAAGGGTGTTGTCGCAAGTCATCGATCCACCTACCTTATGAGCATGCTGCAACTTACCAACTGGGCGTTGCCGCACGCCGCAAAGTATCTGTGGACCCTGCCTATGTTCCACGCGAACGGCTGGTGCTTTACGTGGGCGATCACCGCGGCTGCGGGGACGCACGTGTGCCTGCGCAAGGTGTCTGCTGAGAATGTCTTCGACGCCATCGAGGAGCACGGTGTCGATCATTTCTGTGCTGCACCGATTGTGATGGCGATGATCGCCAACGCTGGGGAGACGGTCAAACGGGCACTGCCACGTCCGGTTCGGGTGCTCACGGCAGGGTCGCCGCCACCCGCCGCGGTCCTCGAAGCGGTCTCCGCCATGGGTTTCCAGGTCGATCACGTTTTCGGCATTACGGAAGTCTGTGGAACACCGGTGAGCTGCGTTTGGCAGGATGGTTGGGATGACCTGCCCACGGACCAGAAGTCCAAACTTCGAGTCAGGCAAGGCGCTCGTGCTGCCGGGTTCGAAGCCATGATGGTCGCGGATCCCGAAACACTGGTACCAGTGCCTCGTGACGGGAAGACCGCCGGCGAGATCCTGCTGCGAGGCAATACAGTCATGATGGGCTACCTGAAGAATCCGGACGCAACGAAGAGGGCATTTGACGGCGGCTGGTTTCACACTGGTGATGTGGCGGTCGTTCATGCCGACGGTTACGTGCAGATCACGGACCGCTCAAAAGACGTCATCATTTCTGGTGGTGAAAACATTTCTTCAATCGAGATCGAGGATGTGTTGCATCTTCATCCCGCCGTGCTTCATGCAGCCGTGGTGGGCCAGCCCGACGACAAATGGGGGGAGGTTCCGTGCGCCTTTGTTGAACTGAAATCCTCTG
This sequence comes from Collimonas sp. OK607, assembly GCF_900111995.1. GTDB lineage: Bacteria > Pseudomonadota > Gammaproteobacteria > Burkholderiales > Burkholderiaceae_D > Collimonas. Next base: position 16,482 of record NZ_FOKF01000014.1, on the reverse strand, counting down.
CAGCCGAGCCGTCCGAGGCCGAGATTCTGTCCTTCTGCCGTGAGCGCCTGGCCCACTTCAAATGCCCGCGCCGGGTAGTCTTCACCGAGGTGCCGAAGACCGCGACCGGGAAGATTCAGAAATTCAAGCTCCGGGAACAGGCCGGGAGCAAAGAAGCCATTACTCGTTTGTCAAAAAGTGGCTGAACTAGCGTAGATAAGGTCGGTGATGGCAGGGCTGTTCCCACAGGACGGCATTTGCAGCTTTGCCATCGATTTCAACAACTCGCCGCACAGGGTTCCAATGTCCGCTTTTCCTTACCGAGCGAGAGGACGTCACTGCCTTCGCAAAATTTTATTCCAGGTAGTAAAGAAGTCACATTAAAAATTCAAAGGAGACAAAACATGAAATTCAAGCTATCGGTTGTCCGCGCGCGCTTGCGCCTGGTTTGCGTCGCCGGATCGGCATTGGTTGTCGTCGCTGGTTGCGGTGGTGGCAGCGATTCGATAACGTCGCCCGTTGCAGCGAAAACATCGGCTGAAATGTGTGCAGCCATGCAGGGACTTAATGTCCCCGCATCGGAGATTGGACTTCCTACGTCCGGAGCGTCGATTGCGAGTGCGACTCTGATCGCAGCGACGGCAGAGGGCAACACTTCTGGCGAGTATTGCAAGGTGCTAGGAAAAATTCAGCCTGTAGATTTTTCAGCTCCCGACATACGCTTTGAAGTGGATCTGCCCAGCACCTGGAACGGAAAATCCGTCCATTTTGGTGGCGGGGGGCTCGACGGCACTATCCCAGTGACTACTGGCTTTGCCAGCTCCGGCCTCACCTCCACTGAAGTTAATGGGGCAAAGTCTCCGCTGGCACGCGGGTATGTGACTCTCGGGAGCGATAGTGGGCACCAAGGGAACGTTTCGGACGGCACGTTTTTGCAAAACGACGAAGCCCTGGCCAATTACGCTGGAGAGCATGTAAAAAAAACACACGATGTCTCCCAATTTCTAGCGAAGAATCGCTATGGAGTACCTTTCTCTCATAGCTATTACATTGGTGGCTCGGGCGGTGGGCGCCAAGGTCTCGTGGCGGCGCAGAGATACCCTGCCGATTATGATGGCGTTATCGCCACATACCCCGCGTCTGAACTCTTAGGGCTGTCATTTCAGATGGGCCGAGTTTCACAAGCCTCTCTTGCTCCTGGCGGGTTTATCAGCGTCGCCAAGGCTTCTGTTCTGAAAGCCGCCGTAATGGCGCAATGTGACAGTCTGGATGGTGCAGCGGACGGCCTCATCAGCAATCCCGCGCTGTGCCATTTCGATCCGGCGACCCTCCGTTGCCCCGGAGGCGTCGACTCAGGCAACACTTGCCTGTCGGATGCTCAAATCAATACAGTCAATACCATGGCGACGCCACTTGTCACTAGCTTTGACTTCGCAAACGGCATCCGCACTATCCCCGCGTACAACATTCTTTCCGGCACTGATTTCTGGAATCCTTATGTAGCCCCGCTGGGAACTTCCGCACAAAATGCGATCGTGGATCCGGCTACTGCCGCCGCAGGTCAGGGATCTTTTTTCTATGCATTCCCGAATGACCTGGTCAGATTCGCTATTGCGCGGAACCCCGCTATCGACTTGATGACTTTCAATTTTTCAAATCCGGGAGCTCTCACTGATAGAACGAAAACGGTAAGTAATCTAATGGATGCCACAAGTACTGATATGACAGCTTTCAAAAATCGTGGCGGAAAATTAATTCTTCAACATGGGCAATCAGATCAGTTTATTCCTGCGCAAATGTCAATTGATTACTACAATCGGTTGCTGGCATCTTACGGACAAGGAGAGCTCTCGTCGTTTCTCAAATTCTACCTTGTGCCAGGTGGGGCCCATGGTTTTGGTGGACAATTCGAAGGCGCCTATGACGCGCTGACAGTGTTGGACAACTGGATTACAAAAGGCGTGGCTCCGAGCAATCTGGTCATCACTGATATGAATCCCCCGACTGCCGGCCGGACTCGCCCACTGTGCGAGTATCCGCAATGGCCGAAGTACATCGCTGGCGACGTCAACGTTGCTTCAAGTTTCTCCTGCTCCAATTGACCATGATCCGGGAAGGCGCCGTCTCCTGAAATCCGCGCAAGCTGTCGCCGACTCTTTTAGGCGGTCAGCATGCGGACCATTCGGTTGACGGCAACCCCCATTCGAAAATACGCCTCCTGAATGCATAGAAAACTCGCTCGTTACTGAGCGAGAGGGGCACTGCATTCGCAATATTTTATTCCTGATAGTAAAAAAACATAATCAAGAAAACGGAGGAAGACATGCATCAGATTGACGTACACAAGGTGGCTGATCCATTCCGACTTGTAGCTCTCTTGACGTAATGTCGGAAGGAAGGCACCAATGTCGAAATCCACCTATTCGAAGCGTCCCTGGCCCGACAGTCAAAAGACCTGCGCGATGGCCTAAGTTTCTTTAGATATCTATCCCTCTCAACGGTACTCGGTCGCGAATGGGAAAAGGTAATCCGCAGTTCGAATCCCTAAAGCGGATTTGAACTGCAGGCGCGAATTAAAAATTCCCTGCTCATTCCCTAGTCGTTCCCTGTTCTGTAATTCTGCCAATTGCTTAAAATAGTCGGAAACGTGAGTACTGGCGCGGGTTTGTCCCTGGTGACGTCAACCAAAAGCAGAACAAATTCGGTCAATTCGCTGTATTTTTCCCTGTTACAGGGAATAGGGTGCGTAGACAGGTTCGCACAAGACTGCATCCACCGCCAGAATAAGATAAGCCCTTGATTTTTCAAGGGCTTTTTTATTTGTATTTCACTCATGGTGGCACTCATAGGGGTACCTCTTCACCAGAGGTTGCCATGAAGCTTGCTTGCAGAATCCAACAATCCCGCCACGGTGTTTACTATTATCGCCGTCAGTTTTCTATTGAGGGCATTCGCAAAGAATGCCGAATCTCGCTACACACCAAAAATCCCACAATCGCCAAGGAAAAGTCACTGCTTATTTCGGCTATGATTGTCAAAAATAAAAGGGGCGGATGTATGCAGGATGACGAAAAAGATATTCTGAAACAAATTCAATTGCTCAATCAGAAAGAGCTTGAAGAGTCATTGCGCAATCTTGAAATTACGATCACCCCGCCAAACGGCGGCAATATCACGATCAAGGCAGACCCCAACAATCCCGCCGACATTCAGGCAATGCTTCAGGCGAGCAGAGAAACGCTGATCATCATCACAGATGGAGACGCTCTTGGTTCTGGCAAGAATAGTCAAGTTCCGTTGGCAGAAGCACGTGCACGGGCCTTACGCCAATTTTTTGTTGATGCAGGAGTCCCGGGCGACAAAATTTACACAACCACCAGACTAACAAGTCAGGGTAATACATCAGAACTCGAATATGTGGGAACGTGTGTTGGTGGGGATACAACCTGCCCGTACTGCGTATCTGAGGACACCCTTATGTGCAAATAGTAAGCGTAAAACCTGCCTCGATAGTTCAACGCATTTTTATGCTAAGTACACAAATAGACTCAAGGGTTGTTAGGCATGAAAAAATCAAAGTAAGAGCATTGAACGACGGCAACCGGCCAGGAGCGGCCAGTCGTGCTTGTATTCGTAAGCGGTCATGGATGGGTAAAAACGTCCCGCGACCAGCGGTTGTGCCTATATGTTTGCTCTCGGTTGAAATTTCGTAGCTATATGCCGGCCAGAATATGTCGCGTGACACCGTTGTTTCACAGCTGGTGTCATTTTTTAGAAGATAGTGCTAGTTATGACGTTAACTCGAATCGAATTTAGCCAAGAACATCGCCAAGAGTGGGCCGGGATGGGTGATTTTCTCTTGGTTTCTCCGAATGGAAATCACGAAATCCAGTTGCCCTACGTGGGCGAACCACCGTGGGGTGACTCGTATCATACAATTCAGATTGATGGTCACGATATCCCTGGTCTCGCCTGGGGATGTGCCTTTGCGATGTCTTCTTGTTCCCGCTACCTAGCTTTTTCTTGGATGCGTCAACGGATTGAACGGAAAACCATGGTCGTTGACATGGAGGAACGTCGTTATACCATTCTTCCCAATTACATTTTCGTACTTGAGATAGAGTGGCCGTACATTCTGGGAGAGTGGGAAGGACGAAAGGGCAAAGACTACGAATTCAATGGCGCAGAATCATGGTTTCCTTATGCTGAGTCGTCCTGACTTTCAGAGATAGGCGGGATATCCGTTTAGGTCAGCATTAAAAATCGACCAGCCTTTGCGGTAAGCAGCTCTATGAGTTCCAGTTGCATGTACTCATAACGTCCGCTTTTCGAAAGCGCGACCGACGCCTTAGGGTCGAAATCAACCTCCCGCGACCAGCTCAAAACGGCCATTTGCGGTCTTTCACGCTTGCATTAAAAAATTGCAGGTTATGTGTCAATGCATGATCTGCTTCTAATTTTTATTTCCAGGAATCAGAGACCATGGAGAGTATTCAAAGATGGACGGTTTTCTTTGTTGGAGGGCTGCTTTTCTCTCAAGTTGTACATGCGGATATCGCCGAATACAGCGAGGTTCGTTTCGACAGGAGGTAGCTGAGCCTGGCCACCAGCATTGTGGTGTCATCGCTGCTGTTCTTGACATTGCGGCGCGCCGCCTGCGCGTCCAGTTGTAGCAATGGCGACAAAGGCTGAGTCACGCCGGCATAGTACAAGTCTGAGGTGGTTGTGCCGGTGGCGGCGCGCACCTGGCGGGAGATTACGCCGGCGCCGATTTTGGTGGAGCCTATGATCACGTAGCCATTGGCAGTCACTCGCTGGTCGTGATTGTCGGCACTGGTCAATCCATTGGCGGCACCGGGACCGCCATACAAAATGTCGTAGGATGTATTGATGCCGTAGCGCGTGCTTTCATAGCCGATCAGCGCAGTGATCTGGCGACAGGCTTTGGCGTTGCCCGCCACTTCACCGGCACAGCCGGTGCCGGCGGCGCCGCCAGCCGAGGACGTGTCGCGCCCGGTGCTGTAGGTGGCGCCGATCACGAGGTCGGAGAAATTGCCCAGATAGCCGATGGCGTTGTCGCTGCGGGCATTAGGCAGGTACAGGTCCATGCTGCTGATCGAGAACAGGTTCGGTCCCAGCACGTCTGTTTTTTGCGTAGCGAGGTAAGTCATGTTGACCTGCCGGCCCAGCATCAGCGTGCCGTAGGCGTTTTTCAAACCAACCCAGGATTGACGTCCGAACAGGCGGCCGCCCTGGTTGACGCTGCCGAGTCGACGCTGAAGCCGTTCTCCAGAACGAACAGCGCCTGCAGGCCGCCACCCAGATCTTCCGTTACCTTGAAGCCGATACGCGATGGCAGACTGCCAGTCAGGCTGGGCATCTTGACCTGGGCGTTGCCGGCGGCATTGACGTTTGTAGTGTAGGCTAGGCCGGTGTCGACGACGCCGTACATTGTGACCTGGCTTTGGGCCTGTGCCGTAACGGCGTGCAGAGCTGCCAGCGCGAGCGCGCCGAAGGTGATGTTTTTCATATTGAAGTCCCCGTTTTATGTTTTATATTTTATGGTGCTGCGTGAAGTTACTCGGCATCCGGCTGTCGATCCGGCGCGGCGTCGCGGAAGGCTGGCAATGCCTCGCAGTTGGCGCTGATGCGCATCAGCGTCGGGTAGGGCGTGAGGTCGCAGTCGAAGCGGCGCGCATTGTAGATTTGTGGAGACAGGCAGCAATCGGCCATGGTCGGTGTTTCACCGTGACAGAAGGCCCCGGTGATGCTGTCGCTTGCCAGTTGCTGCTCCAGTCCTTGCAGCCCGAGTGCGACCCAGTGGCGATACCAGGCATTTTTCTGGTCGAGCGTCACCTGCAATTGTTCGCTCAGATATTTCAGCACGCGCAGGTTGTTCAGCGGATGGATGTCGCAGGCGATTGCTTGAGACAGCGCGCGCACGCGGGCGCGTCCGGCGGCGTCCGATGGCAGCAGCGGCAGTACCGGGCGTGTCTCGTCCAAGTACTCGATGATGGCCAGCGACTGCGTCAACAGCTGGCCGTCATCCTCCAGCACTGGCAGCAGGTGCTGGGGATTGAGCGCGTCGAATGCTGTGCTGAATTGTTCGCCGCCGTTGCGCGACAGGTGGATGTATGCTTCATCTGCAGTGAGCTGCTTCAGGTTCAGCGCAATGCGCACGCGATAGGACGCGGAGCTGCGGTAATAGGTATGCAGTTTCATGTTGCGGTGCTTTCAGTGACGGTAGGAGACGAGACAAAGGCTGTTTTCGCCCGGTCTTGCAGCCGGCCCATTGCTAGCAGGGCGCAGGCGGCCAGCACGGCGGGAATGGCCAGCAGCAGGAAAATGGTCTGGTTGCTCAGTTGCGCAGCCAGCAGCGCGCCACCGACCATGGAACCGACCACTGAGCCGCTGCGGCCGACGGCTGAGGCCCAGCTGACGCCAGTAGCGCGATTGGCGGTCGGATAGAAGGCGGCAGCCAGCGCGTTGGCGCCGACCTGCGAACCGCTAACACCGAAACCAACGCCGAACACGGCCAGCACCAGCAAAGGGACGTTATCGGTCGACAGCCCGACAGCCACGATGCACACGGCTGCCGCCAGGTAGGCGATCGCCAGCACGCGTTGGGGACGGTAGCGGTCCATCCAGCGGCCCAGCAGGATGGCGCCGGCGGTGCCGCCGATCTGAAACGCGGAGCTGATGAAGGACGCCTGCGACAGGCTGTGGCCCGCGCCACTGAGCAACGTCGGTAGCCAGCTGGAGAGCAGGTAGATAATCAGGAGACTCATAAAGAAGGTGCTCCATAACAGCAGCGTGCCGCCCAGCAGGCCGGGACGGAACAGCTGCGCCACCGGGGAACCGGGTAGCTTGCGATCGCTGACCACCAGTTGTGGCAGAGCATGTCCGGATCGTGTTTCGATCCGTGAGGCCAGGGCTGCGATAGCGACGGCGCCGCGACCGCGCATCACCATCCAGCGCAACGATTCTGGCAGCGCCATCCACAGTACCGGTAGCAGCAACAGGGGTAAGGCGCCGCCGATCAGCAGCACGCCACGCCAGCCTATCGATGCCAGAAGCTGCGCGGCGATCAGGCCGCCGAACGCAGAGCCTAGCGTGAAGCCGCAGAACATCAGCGTCACCAGACTGGCGCGGCGTGGCTGCGGGCAGTATTCGGAAGTCAGTGTGATTGCGCTCGGCATCGCGCCGCCCAGCCCCAGACCGGTGAGGAAACGCAGCGCCAGCAGCATCGGCAGGCCGGTGGCGAAGGCCGATAGCAGGCTGGCGACGGCGAAGAAGCCAACCGATAGCAGTAGCACCGGCTTGCGGCCATAGCGGTCCGCCAATGGGCCGAGCAGCAGCGCGCCGGACATCAGGCCGAACAGGCCGATGCCAAACAGCGGCGCCAGGCTGGCTGCCGTCAGGTGCCATTCGGCGCGCAGCGCCGGGGCGATGAAACCGATCGATGCTGTGTCGAACCCATCGATGGCGACTACCAGAAAACACAGTACCAGCAGCTGTTTCTGGAAGCGGGAAAAGGGATGGCTGTCGATGAACTGCTGGACATCCATAGTGGGTGATGTAGGCATCATGTCTCCGTGCGTTGTGGTTGTGGCGTTGTCGGATGCGATCGCCGCAGGCTTCTGTGGCCTGCTGGCTGGCCGCAACGAGGTATCAGACCATCTTGACTGTCATCGGCGTCAGGCCGGCGATGTGCGCGACCATGGTTTGGCCGCGCACCACCGGGCCGACGCCTTCGGGTGTGCCGGTCATGATCAGGTCACCCGGCTGCAGTTCGAACAGCGTCGACAGCTGGGCGATGGTTTCGCTGACGGACCAGATCAGGTGCGTGAGGTCGCTGCGCTGGGTGGTTTTGTCATCGACTTTCAGCTCGATGGCGCCGCTACGCAATTCGCCGCTGTCGGCCAGACGAGTCAGCGGGCCGACGGGCGCCGAATAATCGAAGGCCTTGCCTATCTCCCATGGCCGGCCTTGTTCGCGCATGCGCATCTGCAGGTCGCGGCGCGTCATGTCCAGGCCGACGGCGTAACCGAAGATGTGAGCTGCCGCCTCCTCTGGTGCAATGTTTTTGCCGCCCTTGCCGATGGCGACTACCAACTCAATCTCATGATGGTAGTTCTCGGTGCTGGCCGGGTATGGCAGTTGCGCCGTAGCATCGGCGGGCACCGGTACCACCGAGGCGGCATCGTTCGGTTTGCAGAAGAAGAACGGCGGTTCGCGATCCGGGTCGAAACCCATTTCGCGGGCGTGCGCCGCGTAGTTGCGGCCGACGCAGTAGATGCGGCGTACCGGGAAGGTGGCGTCCGTACCGTTGACGGGCAGGCCGACGATGGCTTGCGGGGGGAAAATGAAATTGGCGGTCATGATGTGCTCTTGATGTGATGAGAGGTTTAATCGGGTAGGAAGGCTTCGCGCAGCACGCCCATGGCTTGCTGCACCGGTCGATCGGAAAAGCTGAACAACACCACGTCCTCGGGCGCATCGAAAGCGACGGTGGCCCACGAAGGCACCACGAAGGTGTCGTGCGGCGCAAAGCTGAAGCGGGTGTTCGCTATGGTTACACTGCCGCTGCCCTCGACCACGTTGTAGACGGTGCCGTCGGTGCTGCGGTGGCGCTGACCTCGGAAGCCTTTCGGCAGCAGCTGCATGCAGGCACCGATGGTCGGCATTGGTGAGCCGCCGGTCAACGGGTTGATGTAGCGAAGCATGACGCCGTGCCAGGCATCGACCGCCTGGGTGCGGCGCAAGGTTTCCAGTGCCTCGCGGGTGCGGGTGTACGGATAATTGAACACCGGCGAACTGGGTGTCGCATGCAGCTGTTTTACGGGTGCCATGTTGTTGCCGTAGGCGGCATAGCTCTGGCCTTCCGGGCGCGCCACATGCTGGATTGTTTCCTCACCGTTTTCGGCAAAGCCGGCGTCGAAGAAGCGCAGCATCGGAATATCGAGGCCGTCGAGCCAGACCACCGGTTCCGTGTGGCCGTCGATGCCGAGATTGCCATGGTCGTGCCAGGTCCAGGATGGGGTGATGATGAAGTCGCCCGGATGCATGGTAGTGCGTTCGCCGTCGACGGCCGTGTAGGCGCCCCTGCCGCTCACGATGAAGCGTAGCGCGGCTTGCGTATGGCGGTGCGCCGGAGCGACTTCGCCCGGCAGGATCAGCTGCAGTCCGGCATACAGTGATTGCGTGATCGAGGCCCGGCCGGGCAGTGCGGGATTTTCCAGCACGAGCACGCGGCGCACGGCTTCTTCGGCCGAGATCAGTTCCCCGGCGCGGCGCAGGTGCGGCAGGATATCTTCGTAGCGCCACAGGGCCGGCACATACGGTGGCGTCGGTTCTTTCGGCACCAGCGTGTGCAGCGAGGCCCACAGCGGCGCCAGGTGTAGCTGTTGCATGTCGTCGTAAAGGGACTGGCGGGCGACGATCAGATCGTTATGCATGCTGCTGCTCCTTGTCGGTGACGGTGGCCAGGCAGGTGGCGGCGGTCCAGCCGTACAGCCATTGCAGGGCGTTGTAGAAGCCGTTGGCATCGCGCCCCTTCCAAAGATCGTTGCGCACCAGGCGTTCGACGCCAGACGCGTGGTACAGACGGCCCATTTCGCGCGCCGACAGCACCACACGGGCGGTGCGGGCGATGCGCGATTGCTGGTACAGTGCGAAGGCGGCCGTCATGTCGTAGTTGCAGTGACTGATCGCTTCGCCCAGCGTCACTGCGTCTTCCAGCGCCATGCAGGCGCCCTGCGCCAGGTACTGCAGCATCGGGTGGGCGGCGTCGCCCAGCAGCGTGATGCGGCGGGCGGTCCAGTTGCCAACCGGCTCGCGGTCAGCGGTGCTCCATCGGCGCCAGTTGTCCGGCGTCTCCAGCAGCTGGCGTGGCAGCGCGTCGATGCCGGTGAAGTAGGACAGTACCTCTTCCTTGCTGCCGTCGCGTACATCCCATACTTCCGCATCGCGGCTGTGGAAGGTGACCACCAGATTGTATTGTTCGCCACCGCGCAGCGGGTAGTGCACCAGGTGGCAGTCGGGACCGACCCACACCACCGGTGCGTTCATGCGCAGCGGCATCGGCATGCGTTCGGCTGGCACTACGGCACGGTACACCACATGGCCGGAGACACGGACGTCGTCACCGACCACGTGCTGGCGCACCACCGACTTGACGCCATCGCAGCCGATCAGGTAGCCGGCGCGGAAGGTGCGGCCCTGGTGATCGGTCACGGTGACGCCGGTAGCATCCTGCCTGACGCTGTCGATGTGGCAAGAAGTGATCAGTTCGACCTGCGGGGTTTTCCGTACCTGTTCCAGGATGGCGGCGTGGATGTCAGCGCGGTGGATAACCGCATAGGGATTGCCGAAGCGCTGGCGGAACGGCTCGCCGACTTCGAAGGTACCGACTTCGGTCGCATCCACCGCATCCATCATCACCAGACGCTCCGTGAACACGGCGCGATCGCGCACGGCGGCGCCTACGCCCAGCGCGTCCAGCGCGGCGAAGGCGTTAGGCCCAAGTTGGATGCCGGCGCCGATCTCGCCCATGACGGCGGCTTGTTCCAGCACTGTTACCTGTATGCCAAGGCGCGCCAGTGACAGTGCTGCCGCCATGCCGCCGATACCGCCACCGGCAATCAGGATGGACGGAATTTCAGTGTTATCAGATTTCATGATGGTCTCCATACGTCTTGTGAATGGCATCACTCTGCGCTTTTTAAGTTATTTAGGAAATGGATATAACTTGATTGTTATAATCATGTTTTTAAATAATGGTGGGTGAAATCATGGCCCGTTTTGACCTCGAACTGCTGTTGGTATTCGACGAGATCTACAAGACTCGTAACGTGACGCGCGCAGCCGACAACCTCGGCCTGCCCCAATCGACGGTCAGCATCGGACTGGCCAAGTTGCGCGAACATTTCAACGACCGCCTGTTCAGCCGCACAGCCAAGGGCATGGAGCCTACACCGCGCGCGCAGAACGCTATCGCCGATGTGCGACGCTCAATTCAGGCCCTGCAGCATGCGTTGGCCGAACAACCGGTGTTCGAACCGGCCGACAGCCAGCGTGAGTTCCGCATCTGCATGACGGACATCAGCGAAGTGGTGCTGTTGCCGCAGTTGCTGAATCATCTGAGGGAAGTGGGGCCGGGCATTCGCCTCGACGTTTCGAAAATTTCACCGGACAGCCCGGCCGAACTGGCCGATGGCACGGTCGATCTGGCGGTCGGCTTCATGCCGCACCTAGAGGCGGGCTTCTACCAGCAGACCCTGTTCAACCAACATTTCACCTGCCTGGTGTCGGCCGACCATCCGCGCATAGGTAAGACTCTGCGGCTTGAGGCACTTCAGCGCGAGGCGCATGTGGTGGTGCGCACCTCCGGCACCGGCCATGCCATCGTCGACAAGGTGCTCGCGCAAGAAGCAGTGCAGCGCAACGTCGTACTCCAACTGCCGAGTTTCCTCGGCGTAGCGCGCATCGTCGCCGAGACCGAGATGATTGCCATCGTGCCGCATCGCTATGGCGCGGTGATGGCAGGACGCGAACATATCCGCATGCTGCCGGTGCCGGTCAAGCTGCCCAGTTTCTCGGTCAAGCAGCATTGGCACGAGCGCTATCACGCGGATGCGTCGAACCGCTGGCTGCGCCAAGTGATGGCGCAACTATTTTCTGAACGTATCGCCAAAACAGATGCATAATTGGCTTGCTAGCCGGTTGTAACATTTCTTCCTTTTTAAAGCCAATGTCTGCCACTGCAATAGTTTGGTTTCGTCGCGATTTACGATTGTTTGACCATGCTGCTTTACATAAAGCGCTGAGAAACTCACAACGTGTTATCGCTGTATTCATTTTTGATTCCACTATCTTGCAAACCTTACCCAAACGAGATCCTCGTCTGGCATTTATCTGGCACAGCTTGCAGCAATTAAAAACTAGTCTGCGCGAGCAAGGCTCAGATTTATTGGTTAGGTATGGCGATCCTTGTCGTGAAATTCCCGCTTTAGCACAACAATACAGAGCCGCTGCCGTTTATGCCAATAATGACTATGAACCGGAGGCGATCTGCCGCGATGCTGGCGTCGCACAACAATTAGCTGCGCAAGGTATCGGGTTTCACAGCTATAAAGATCAGGTCATTTTTGAAAAAGACGAGATCCTGACGCAGGCGCAGGGTATGTACAGCGTGTTTACGCCCTATAAGCGCGTATGGCTGGCCAAAGTGGACGATTTTTATTTGCGCTCTTATCCGGTTTTACCGTATCTGAATAATCTGGCCAGATTGACTGAACCTGAGCTACCGCCATTATCCGAGCTGGGTTTTGAAGATTGCAATGTCGATTTGTATAAACCGGGGATGCAAGGCGGCGAGATGTTGTTTGAAGATTTTTGCCAGCGCATCGGACAATACCATCAGGCCAGAGATTTCCCCGCCATCAAAGGGGTTTCGTATTTGTCTGTGCACCTGCGTTTTGGCACGGTATCCATCCGGGAACTGGCACGTGTGGCATGGCATACGGGAGGTATTGGCGCCCAGACCTGGTTATCTGAATTGATCTGGCGCGATTTTTATCAGCAAATTCTCTGGCATCGGCCAGAAGTGGTAACGCAGGTATTTAAACCGTCATATAACACCATTGTTTTCCCCAATAATCCGGCGTATTTTGCTGCATGGTGCCAAGGCCGTACAGGTTTTCCGATTGTCGATGCTGCGATGCGTCAGCTTAATCAAACAGGCTATATGCATAATCGTTTGCGCATGATTGCCGCCAGTTTTTTAGTCAAAGACTTGTTGATTGATTGGCGCTGGGGAGAACGATATTTCGCTGAAAAGCTGATGGATTTTGATCTGGCCTCAAATAACGGCGGCTGGCAATGGGCTGCTTCGACCGGTTGCGACGCACAGCCATATTTCAGAATTTTTAATCCGGTGACGCAATCGGAACGTTTTGACCCTGAGGGTAAATTTATTCGCCGTTATTGCCCGGAACTTGCTCAATTGAGTAATAAAGCCATTTATGCGCCATGGCTGGATAAAACAATAAGCGGGTTAACTACTGAATATCCTGCGCCTATTGTCGATCATGCAACGCAGCGTTTGTTGGCGTTGGCATTATTTAAACGGGCTATCACGGAAGTATCAAATTGAGCTGTAGTCAGCGACGGGCTGTTGAAATATGAGGCCTATGCGGAGTAATGGTGGACGCCTTTTCTCGGGAGAGGGGGGCTTAAAGTTGAGATTCCTCGACACCCCCGAAGGAGTCACTGATTGAGCGCAGCACTATGGATTAGGCCCGGACGCTGTCTACAATTTTAACTTGAACCGGAATGAATGTATGGCCTTCCCCCCAGCAGCACGGACACGTCTGTCATCCGCTCGAGCTGCGAACGCGAATTGAAAATTCCCTGCCCGTTCCCTATTGGGTCCCTGTTCTGTAATTCCATCAGTTGCTTAAATTAGCCGGGAACGCGAGCGCTGGCGCGGGTTTGTCCATAGTTCCCCCAACCAAAAGCAGAACAAATTCGGTCAATTCGCTGTATTTTTCCCTGTTACAGGGAATAGGGGGCGTAGACAGGTTCGCACAAGACTGCATCCACCGCCAAAGAGTCAGCTGCTCAGATAGTTATCTGGGAGAACAAGAAAAAAGCGCTTAATAATCAAATGGTTAGTTTGATTATTAAGCGCTTTTTTCTTTTGGATGTTCGGATCTATGGGTGTTACTCACACGAATTCGATCTACTTTCTCTGGTTCGTGATTTGGACGTCCGGTTCGAAATTTAATGTTTGATTCGTGATCAGTAGGTCGTAAGCGTCTTCCCTGTACCGTGTGGACAAGGCCTGCTGAGTTTAGGATGATTGAGAGTAACGACGCGAAGCCGAATCGTGATTTTCACCTGTTTTGGCATGCATGAATGGCATATCCAAATTTGCGTCGAAATTTATGTTAACGGGTCAGTTGTGTTTGTTTTTTTTCCTACACAATCTGCTTTTCAGTAAAGCAGATTGTGTAGGAAATGTTCGCATTATCGCAAAGCAGATTGTGTGGGAATTATGTGCTTCTCGAGTGGTTGGAACTAGATGGCACTAGCGTCGCGCAGTTCCATGGCAGGAAGTCTTCAACACGGTTGACCGGATGGTCAGCGATATGGGCCAGCACATGGCGCAACCAAGCCTCGGGGTCGACACCATTGAGTTTGGCAGTGCCAATCAACGAGTAGATGGCGGCAGCGCGCTCGCCGCCGCTGTCGGCACCGGCAAATAGGTAGTTGCGACGGCCGATCGCCACGCCGCGCAAGGCGCGCTCGGCAGCAGAGTTGTCGATCTCGATGGTGCCATCGTCGCAGTAGCGCACCAGCGCCGGCCACAGCTTGAGGGCATACAGGATCGCCGCTGCCGTGTCGGACTTGCGCGACAGTGTCTCTAACGTGGCACGCAGCCAGTGTTCGAAGTTATCGACCAGCGGGCGTGATCGGGCTTGGCGGATATGTCTTCGTTCATCGGGCGGCTTGCCCCGGATCTCGGCCTCGATCACATACAGCTCTGCGACCCGGCGCAGCGCCTCGGTAGTCAAGGCCGTTGGCCTGGCCGCGTGCAGATCGTAGAACTTGCGCCGCGCATGCGCCCAGCATGCCGCTTCGCGGATGGTGCCGCCTTCAAACAGCGCGTTGAAGCCCGCATACGCGTCAGCCTGCAGCACGCCTTCGAACTTTGCCAGGTGGGTTTGCGGATGGATGCCTTTACGATCCGGCGTATAAGCAAACCACACCGCCGGCGGCGTGGTATCACCAGCGGGCCGGTCATCGCGCACATAGGTCCACAGACGTGCCGTCTTGGTCTTGCCGTTGCCGGGCGCGAGCACCGGGATCGGGGTGTCGTCGGCATGCAGCTTGGACGCTGCCAGCACGTGGCGCCGGATTGCATCGACCAACGGGCGCAACAGCGCACTGGCGGCACCGACCCAGCTGGCCAGCAAGGCGCGATCAAGCTCAACACCTTCGCGTGCATAGATCACCGACTGGCGATACAACGGCAAGTGGTCGGCGAACTTGGCCACCAGGATGTGCGCCAGCAGGCCCGGGCCGGCGATGCCTCGTTCGATTGGCCGGCTGGGCGCTGGCGCCTGCACGATCGCGTCGCAGCAGGAGCAGGCCAGCTTGGGGCGTACATGGCGGATCACGCGGAAGCTTGCCGGCACGAACTCAAGCTGCTCGGCCACGTCGCAGCCGAGCTGGCGCAAACCGCCGCCGCAGGCCGGGCAGGCATCAGCTGGCGGTGCATAGATCTTCTCGTCGCGCGGCAGATGGTCAGGCAAGGGGCGGCGCACCGACTTCTTGCGCGGTGCCTGGTCGGCGGCCGGCATCTCGCGCCCCGCTTCGCCTTCGTCGGCCTGCAGGTCTTCGAGTTGCAGTTCCAGTTGCTCGATCTGATGGTCAAGTTTCTCGGACTTGCGACCGAACTGCATACGCCGCAGCTTGGCGATCTGCAACTTGAGGTGCTCGATCTCGACGGCGCGCGTATTGAGTTGCTCGGTCAGGCCGGCCAGTTGATCGTCACGTTCTTGCAACAAGCGCTCGCTGGCGAGCAACAACGCCTTCAAGGCATCGATGTCGTTGGGCAGGTCGGCTGAGCTGAGCATGCGCCAAGTTTACGCGAGCCTCGCAACGTTTACAAGGCCGACGATGGCCGCCAAGTGCGCTCAGGGCGGCGCCAGTCTATGCCTTCAAGCAGCATCGACAGCTGGGCCTGGGTCAGCGACACCACGCCGTCGACGGCCTGCGGCCAGACGAAGCGGCCGCGCTCAAGCCGTTTAGCCAGCAGGCACAAACCGTCACCGGTCCACCAGAGCAATTTGATGATGTCGCCGCGCCGGCCCCGGAACACGAACACATGCCCGCTGAACGGATCTTCCTGCAAAGCCGTTTGGGCTTTGGCGGCCAGACCATTGAAGCCGCAACGCATGTCCGTGACGCCGGCCGCCAGCCAGATGCGCGTGCCCGCCGGCAGGCCGATCACGGTAGCAGGCGCCCCAGCACCTGGGCTAGCGTCGTCGCGTCAACGCTGCCTTCCAGGCGCAGTTGCACCCGTCCCACGTTAAGCACGATCACACCGGCAGCGGGCATTGCGCTCTCAGCGCTATCGCAAGATAGCGGCGCCGATTCGGTCACCGTGATCGGTAGCAGTTGGCAAGCTCCGTCGGCAGCGACGTTGTGCGGCACTTCACCAAACTGCTTGCGCCAGGCGAAGACTTGGTTGGCGTTCACGTTGTACTCGCGAGCCACACGTGAGACCGACGTGCCGATCGCCAACGAGCGCGCAACAACGGCACGCTTAAATTCGACTGTGTGCCGACGGTACGGGCCGCGCTTTGGGGACGAAATGACTGGTTGAATTTTTGTGTCCATAATTGAAATTGTGGGCACATTCAATTTGTGCACCCAATTCAATCATGCAGGCATCGGATCAGGTAGTACAGACGGCGCTAAGCAGACGCTTAC
>NZ_FOKF01000050.1 GCF_900111995.1 Collimonas sp. OK607 | reverse complement strand
GCTCACTCTGCGTTCAAAAACCGTGGACGGCGTATATCAGGAAATATGGGGCACCCTGATCGCCTACAACATGATTCGCCTGGAGATTGCCAAGGCAGCATTGGTGGTCAAATGTGAACCCACGCAAGTAAGCTTCATCCGCGCCTTTCATTTGATCCAGTTCGAGCTTCACTGGGCCGCCGTCACCAGGTCCTACGGCAAGCTGCCCGCTTCGATGAAGCATCTCCGTGAAAGGCTCGTTAGCCTTCTCAATGACGAACGGCCCGATCGAAAATTCGACCGGGCCGTTAAGGCAAAACCACAGCGCTATGCTACTCGCGTTCTACGAAAACCTGCTTAACTGAACGGCATTACTGCGTAGGCAGCCTTTTTTGCAAATTACATGTTCGGATAATTCGGCCCGCCGCCACCTTCCGGCGTCACCCACACGATGTTCTGTGTCGGATCCTTGATATCGCAAGTCTTGCAATGCACGCAATTTTGCGCATTGATTTGCAGGCGTTCGGTATTGTCTTCGTTTGTTACGAATTCATACACGCCGGCAGGGCAGTAACGCGCTTCCGGGCCGGCATAATCGCGCAGATTGACGTTCACCGGTACGTTCGGATCTTTCAACGTCAGATGAATCGGCTGGTCTTCTGCGTGGTTGGTGTTGGAAATGAACACCGACGACAATCGGTCGAAGGTCAGCTTGCCATCCGGTTTCGGATACTTGATCGGCGCATAGTTGGCAGCCGGTTTCAGGCATTCATGGTCGGCATGGGTGTGACGCAATGTCCATGGCGCTTTGCCGCCGAATACAACCTGATCGATACCGACCATCAAGGTGCCGAGATACAGGCCTTTGCTCATCCACGGTTTGAAGTTGCGCGCCTTGTGCAGCTCCTGATGCAGCCAGGATTTTTCGAATGCTTCGCTATAAGCGGTCAGTTCATCAAATTGACGGTTGTTACCCAAGGCTTCAAACGCGGCGTTGGCGGCCAGCATGCCGGTCTTGATGGCGGCGTGACTACCTTTGATGCGGCTGGCGTTGAGGAAGCCGGCATCGCAGCCGATGAGGGCGCCGCCAGGGAAGGTCAGCTTAGGCAGCGATTGCAGGCCGCCGGCGGTAATCGCGCGGGCGCCGTAGGAAATACGCTTGCCACCTTCGAAAAACTTGCTGATTTCCGGATGAGTTTTGTAACGCTGGAATTCTTCGTAAGGCGACAGGTAAGGATTTTCGTAAGCCAGACCGACCACGTATCCGACCGCGACCTGGTTGTTTTCCAGGTGATACAGGAAAGAACCGCCATAGGTTTGCGTATCCAGCGGCCAGCCTGCGGTATGGACCACCAGGCCCGGCTGATGCAGCTTGGGATCGATTTCCCACAGTTCCTTGATGCCGATTGCGTAAGTTTGCGGGTCCTTGCCCTTGTTCAAGTCGAATTTTGCCATCAACTGCTTGCCCAGATGACCACGTGCGCCTTCGGCAAACAGGGTGTATTTGGCGTGCAGTTCCATACCCAACTGGAAAGCATCGGTCGGCTGGCCATGACGGTCCACGCCCATGTTGCCGGTGGCTACGCCCTTGACCGAGCCGTCGTCGTTATACAACACTTCAGCTGCCGGGAAGCCAGGGAAAATCTCAACGCCGAGCAATTCCGCCTGCTGGCCGAGCCAGCGCACTACATTCGCCAGCGAGATGACATAATTGCCATGATTCTGGAAACAGGCCGGCAGCAGCCAGTTAGGCGTCTTGTAGGCTTTCTTCTCAGTGAGGAACAGGAAGCGGTCTTCGCTGACTTCGGTCGTTAGCGGTGCGCCCAGTTCTTTCCAGTCTGGCAGCAACTCAGTCAGTGCCTGCGGGTCCATCACTGCGCCGGAGAGGATATGGGCGCCGATTTCACTGCCTTTTTCCAGGACGCAGACTGATACTTCGCGGCCTTGTTCGGCGGCTTGCTGTTTCAAGCGGATCGCCGCTGCCAGGCCGGCTGGCCCGCCACCGACCACCACTACGTCATATTCCATGGCTTCGCGCGGGCCGTATTGCTCGACGAGGCTCTGTTGGTTCTGCCCTTGGGTTGGAGTCATTGTCTCTTTACCTATAATTAATTTTTCGAACGGATGTGCTAATTGTGGGGGATTTTGCGGCAGAATGCTAGGTTTCGTGGGCAGTATAGTGGTGTTCTTCGCTTGTTGCAGCCCCCCAAATGGAGTAGTCAGTAAAGTAAACGCTATGGAAAACAAAAAACACGTCCACACCACACGGATTGCCATGCGCTGGGGCGATATGGATGCGCTCGGCCATGTCAATAACACCGTTTATTTCCGCTATATGGAGCAGGCGCGTATTGAATGGCTGCAGCAGCTAGGCAGCGACTTTGACTCGCGTCACGGGCCGGTGCTGGTCAATGCGCAATGCAGTTTCTTGCGACAATTGAAATATCCCTGCGACGTGGAGGTTAAATCCTATATTGGCGCGATCGGCCGTTCGAGTTTCGAGGCCAGCTATGAAATCCGCCGTGCCGACTTGCCGGAAGTGGTGTTTGCCGAAGGAATGGCAAAGATAGTCTGGGTTGATTTCGACCTGGAAAAATCCATGCCTCTGCCTGACGATCTGCGTCAACTGCTGACCAATCCGGTGCTCGCGGCCTAAGCGTCAGTCTTTAAACCCCTTCGTTCTGGGAAATGCCCAGCAGGCGGTGCACCAGTTCGCTGGAAGTCGATGCCGTGAACTTCTTCATGAGATTGGCCCGGTGCATTTCCACCGTGCGCGGGCTTAGTCCGATCTGCTTGCCGATCAGCTTGCTGGTCTTACCTTCCACCAGCAACGCCGCAATCTCCCGCTCGCGCGGCGAGAGTGTGGCCGAAGCCCGGCGCTTTTCACTCAAATCTTCAAAAGTCCAGATGCCTGCGGCGTGCGTGTCTTCCCGCACCAGCGCATGGCCGGTGACATGGCACCAGAACAACTCGCCGTTGGAGCGCCGCATGATTCTTTCGTCGGAATAGACACCCTTGGCATTCATGATCGGCACGATACGGGCGCCGGTGCGTTCAAATTCGTCCTGCGTCGGGTACAGTACCTGAAACGACTGGCCGTTCAATTCGCCAGGCTGGTAAGCGAACATTTTTGCCAATGCCAGGTTGCACACCTGCATGATGCGGCGTTCGGAGACGCACATGCCTATCGGCGCGTGGGCAAAAATGGAGGCATAATCGACAGCAATATTGGGCAAGGGCACTTGATGAATCAGTCAGATGTTGGTGGTCGTGGTCAGGGCAGTTGCTACATACCGGCAGACAATCCGCCGGTATGCGTAAAATTCGTATTTTTACGGTATTGTTGGAAGCATCACTTCGTCATATCCTAACAGACTGAACCTAAAGCAATAATAGTGCGAGTTTACACAAACAGGAGACATCGGTATGAACAAAGTTTATCCTGACGCGGCAAGCGCGTTGGCCGGCATAGTCAAGGATGGCCAGACCATCGCTGTAGGCGGTTTCGGCCTGTGCGGCATTCCAGAGGCACTGATCCTGGCTCTGCGCAATTCCGGCGTGCAAAACCTGACTGCCATCTCTAACAATGCGGGTGTCGACGGCTTCGGCCTCGGGCAACTGCTGGCTACCCGTCAGATCAAGAAAATGATCGCCTCTTATGTCGGCGAGAACAAAGAATTCGAACGGCAATACCTTGCAGGCGAGCTGGAGCTTGAATTCACGCCGCAAGGTACGCTGGCGGAAAAGCTGCGTGCCGGCGGCGCTGGCATTCCGGCATTTTTCACTAAAACCGGCGTCGGTACCCTGGTCGCCGAGGGCAAGGAAATCCGCGAGTTCGACGGCGCCAAATATGTGATGGAACGTTCGCTGGTGGCCGACATCTCTTTGGTCAAAGCCTACAAGGCAGATCGCAGCGGCAACCTGGTGTTCAACAAGACTGCCCGTAACTTTAATCCGAACGTGGCGATGGCAGGGAAAATCACTGTGGTGGAGGTCGAGCATCTGGTTGAGGTCGGCGAGATCGATCCGGACCAGGTGCACACGCCCGGCATATTCGTCCATCGCATCGTGGTTAATGCGACGCCGGAAAAACGGATCGAACAGCGCACCGTTCGTACGGCATAACATAAAAAAATACGGAGAACACCATGGCATGGACACGTGATGAAATGGCCGCGCGGGCGGCAAAGGAATTGCAGGACGGGTTTTACGTCAACCTGGGGATCGGCTTGCCGACGCTGGTGGCGAACCATGTGCCGCAAGAGATTGAAGTCTGGCTGCAGTCGGAAAACGGCTTGCTGGGCATTGGGCCGTTCCCGACCGACGATGCGGTCGACCCCGACCTGATCAATGCAGGCAAGCAGACTGTAACTTCGTTGCCGGGATCGTCGTATTTCAGTTCGGCGGATTCGTTCGCCATGATACGCGGCGGCAAAATCAACATCGCCATACTCGGCGCGATGCAGGTCTCCAAGAATGGCGATCTGGCGAACTGGATGATCCCCGGCAAGATGGTCAAAGGCATGGGCGGCGCGATGGATCTGGTGGCTGGTGTCGGCAGGGTGGTGGTGTTGATGGAACACGTTGCCAAGGCCAAGGATGGCTCCACCTCGCACAAGATTCTCGATGCCTGCAACTTACCGCTGACCGGCGTTGGCGTCGTTAATCGCATCATCACCGATCTCGGCGTGCTGGATGTGACGCCGCAAGGCTTGAAGGTGATTGAGCTGGCGCCGGGCGTCAGCCAGCAAGATATTGTTGCGCAAACCGGTGCATCGTTGGATCTGAGCGCACTGCACTGAAATTTGGTGTAATCAAGCGGCGTTTGACAATGAGTGTCAAACGCCGCTTTTTTTTTCGCCCGAGAAATCCTGTTGAAAGGCGATCGTATTTAATCGATAACACTATTTAAGGCAGTTCTGTGTCAGGTAACGTGCAAGGGTGCCCGCATATGCGATAAGATGTTGTTTATACGCAAAGCAAAACATAAAATTTTCCCCGGTTTTGCTTGCCGCATCCATCAAGTCTTTACCGAAACGGGATCGCAATGACCATAGCCGCGCACAAGACTGTCCAATGTATTTCGCCCGCCGGTTTGCACAAGATGGCTTACCAGGAGTGGGGCGATCCGCACAATCCCAATGTTTTGTTATGCCTGCATGGCGTGACTCGCGTCTCGGACGATTTCGATCAGCTGGCGCGCGCCATGTGCGATACCTATCGCGTAATCTGCCCGGATGTGGTCGGCCGCGGCCGCTCCAACTGGCTGCGCGATCCGCAATATTATGTGTTGCCACAATACCTGAACGACGTGGTGACCTTGCTGGCGCGGCTGAATGCCGAAACCGTCGATCTGGTCGGCACTTCGATGGGCGGCCTGATCGGTATCGGACTGGCCTCGCTACCGGAAAACCCGCTGCGCAAGATGGTATTGAACGATGTCGGCCCCAGCCTGAATCCGGAGGCGATGGGGCGTATCGGCCTGTATATCGGCGCCGACATGCGCTTCGCCACATTTGACGAGGCTGCGGCCTATATTCGCGCCATCTCGGCATCGTTCGGTCCGCACACCGACATCGAGTGGCATAAGCTGGCTAGCGATGTTTTACGCCAGAATGGGGAAGGGGAATGGATCCGCCATTACGATTTGAAACTGGCCCAGCCATTCATCTCGACCAGTCCGGAAACCTTCAAGCTGTCGGAAATGCTGTTATGGAAAGCGTACCAGTCGGTTACTTGCCCGACCTTGCTGGTGCGTGGCGCCGAATCCGATTTGCTGTCGGCGGAGACCGCTCGACTGATGACGGAAAGCGGGCCGAAGGCGAAGCTGGTTGAGTTGGCCGGCGTTGGTCACGCACCGACCTTCCTGCATACCGACCAGATAAAAGTTGTCACCGATTTTCTGATCGGCTGATTTGTTATTGCGCAAGTTTTTTTATATTCAGGAGACGAATTATGGCTATCCAACGTCTGCATGTCGGCAAGAGACTTTCAGAAGTCGCCATCCACAACGGCACCATTTACCTGGCCGGCCAACTGGCAGAAGATACTACCCAGAACATCGAAGGCCAGACGCGTGAATCGCTGGCCCATATCGATCGTCTGCTGGTGGAAGCCGGCAGCGACAAGCATCACATCCTGTCGTGCCAGATCTACCTGGCCGACGTCAAGGATTTCGATGGCATGAATGCGGTGTGGGATACATGGGTGTCGGCCGGCAATGCGCCACCACGAGCGACGGTGGAAGCCAAGCTGGCCCGTCCGGAAATCCTGATAGAAATTATCGTGGTCGCAGCACAAAAATAAAGATGTAAGCATGGTTTCGCTCACTGCAACACAACGCGCTTCGCAAATCCAGTTGTGCACTGCCGGCTTAAGTGCCGCGGATAGCGCGCGCGTGCTCGATGCCCTGGCTTTTGTCGAGCCGCTGTATGCCGATAATTTCATCGCTACCGGCCAGAGCACACTCGATTTCTCGCAAGGTGTGGCCAGCATACTGGCCGTGCTCGATACCGACGTCGAAACCCGGATCGCAGCCTTGCTGTTTGAATTACCTTCGCTGGACGCCAGCTATGCGGACACAATCGAGCAGCGATTTGGCAAGGAAATCTCGGATCTGGTAGGTGGCGTCCGCCAACTGATGCGGCTGCACGGATTTACTTTCGGCTTGCCGCAAGAAGTCATGCGCGGGAAAAATGCTGCGCAACAGGCCGCCAGTCAGGTGGAAACCTTGCGCAAGATGTTGCTGGCGATGGCGACCGACATGCGCGTGGTACTGGTGCGGCTGGCTTCGCGGGTAACTACGCTGCGCTATTTTTCCGAGCACAAGATGGAAAACGCGCGCACCAGCCAGTACGCACGCGAGACGCTGGATTTGTACGCGCCGCTGGCCAACCGGCTCGGGATCTGGCAGCTCAAATGGGAGCTGGAAGACCTGTCGTTCCGCTTCATCGATCCGGTGACCTACAAGCGCATCGCCAAGATGCTGGAAGAGCGGCGCATCGAACGCGAAGGTTTTGTCGATGCCGCGATCACGCGTTTGCGCAGTGAGCTGGCTGCAGCCGACATCAAGGCAGAAGTATCGGGCCGGCCCAAGCACATCTTCAGCATCTGGAACAAGATGCAGGGCAAGGAACTCGATTTTTCCGAGCTGTATGACGTCCGCGCATTCCGCGTGATTGTCGATGACGTCAAGACTTGCTATACCGTACTCGGCATCGTCCACAATATCTGGATACCGATCCCGAAAGAATTCGACGACTACATTTCACGCCCCAAGCAAAACGGCTACCAATCCCTGCACACAGTGGTAACGGCCGACGACGATCGGGCGCTCGAAGTGCAGATCCGCACCAACGAAATGCACCATTTCGCCGAATACGGGGTGGCCGCCCACTGGCGCTACAAGGAAGCCGGCGGCTCCAATTTCTCGGCACAGAAATACGACGAAAAAATCGCCTGGCTGCGTCAATTGCTGGCCTGGAAAAGTGAAGTGGTGGATGCGGTTGTCGAACATGAGGACAGCCGCCGCGAATGGCTGGAGAAGCTCAAACAAGCCACGCTCAACGACCACATCTATGTGTTGACGCCGCAAGCCCGCGTGATCGAACTGCCTAGCGGCGCTACGCCTATCGATTTTGCCTATTACCTGCATACCGATGTCGGCCATCGCTGCCGCGGCGCCCGCGTCGATGGCGTCATGGTGCCGTTGAATACGCCGCTGAAGAACGGCCAGACGGTAGAGATCATTACTGCCAAAAATGCGCCCGGCGGCGCCGGTCCCTCACGCGACTGGCTGACCCCGGGCTACGCCGCCAGCGCCCGCACCCGTTCCAAAGTACGGGCCTGGTTCAATGCGATCGAACAGCAAGAGACCCTGGCCACCGGCCGCAGCATGCTGGACAAGACCTTGCAGCGCGAAGGCAAGACTGCGGTCAACCTGGAAGAACTGGCGCGCAAGCTTGAGTTTGCCAAACTGGAAGATTTGCTGCTGGCGTTGGGCAAGGATGAATTCAGCCTGCGCCATGTTGAACAAGCCTTGCACGATGACGGCACCAAGCTGGTCGAGCACAGCAGCGAACTGGAAGAAGCGGCGATTACCCGCAAGAGCCGCGCCTCAAGCGTGGCGCATGGCGGCAAGTCCGGGGTGCTGGTGGTAGGCACCGACGGTTTGATGACGCAACTGGCCAAGTGTTGCAAGCCTGCGCCGCCGGATCCGGTGGTCGGTTTCATCACGCGCGGCAAAGGCGTGTCGATCCATCGCGAAAATTGCAAGAACTTCGCCGAAATGCGCGCCAAGGCGCCAGAGCGCGTGATCCAGACCACATGGGGTGCGCCGGAAGCGGAAACCGTCTACCCGGTGGATATCTTCGTACTGGCCAGCGATCGCCAAGGCCTGCTGCGGGATATCTCGGAAGTGTTTTTACGTGAAAAAATCAACGTCATCGGCGTCAGCACCCAAAGTGCCAAGGCCCATGCGCGGATGGCGTTCACTGCGGAAATAGCTTCCACTGCCCAGCTGCAAAAAGCCCTGGCCGTGATCCGCGACGTAAAAGGGGTGCTGGAAGCCAAGCGCCAATAAGGCTGGTGGAGCAGGGGGTGGACGAGGGTGTGCCAAATCGTCTCAGCGCCTGCTTTATTTGCCGGAAATTTTATGCCATAATAGCGACCTCTCCGGGAGGTTAGCTCAGGGGTAGAGCGATCGCCTCACACGCGATAGGTCACAAGTTCGAAACTTGTACTTCCCACCAAAATTCCTGTTTTAAATCAATGTGTTAAGCGGTTTTTGAAATTCTCGGGGATAGTTCGGGGATATTTTCACTAATCTGCGCCTCGATTTTACTCATTTCGCGATCATCATCCTGGATCGTTGATCCATGCAGCATAGTCGCGATAGAAGACATCTAATCCATGCCCAAGCTGAGCTGCCATATAAGCGGGCCGCGCTCCTGCCATGAGTCCAATAGTCGCATATGTCGCCCGGGTATTGTATGGTCGGCGATGCTGTATCCCTAGCAATTTCAAGGTTGGATTCCAGTAGGGTTCCCTTATGTTCTGCTCCTTTGCCCAAGGTCGATTCGTATTCGGATTGTGGAATACGCGGCCGCTTTCATCCAATAACGTCCATGCTTTCTGGCGCCGCAGCGCCTCGAATGCCCGGTTCGTCAGTTTGACAGTGCGCAAGTCGCTCATTTATTCACCAAAGGATTAAGTGCCAGTCTGCTGGCGCCATTGATGCCATTCGGCGCCTGACGATATGCGTCGTCAGACAGCCAGGGCATACCGACTGTAGCGCCTTGAATTTCTTTAGATTGTTTTTGCTCGTTTGATTGCATACGCTAGTCGAGGAGGTTAACCTGTTAGCCAGCCGTCTTAGATCGGTAGGATAAGAGCTGCGGCATCCATGTACGTCATGTCCCTCTGGGGGGCATCCAATGACTATTGCTCGCAGCGGGACTGTCGATCTAATTTTTATCTCCAAAAAAAACCAAAATAGAAGGCAAAGATGAGCGCAATTCAACACGATCTGGCCCACAGCCTTCTCAAAATTATTCATGATATGAACAAGTCGGATCCGCTGCTGACATATCAGACTGCCGCGAAAGCACTTGGGCGTCCAACCAACAACGCGCGTGCAATCGCTCAGGTTTGTGACTTGCTTGACGCGGCGGCAGCACTTGCAAACGTCCCGCTTTTGGCTTTGGTTGCGGTTCGTACCGTATCTGGTGAGATCAATCCCAAGGCATGGGTTAAGGTTAAGGATGCCCCAGGGGATATCAGAGAACGAATAATTAAAACCTCCCTTTCCCATATTTTTACAAATTCTGATTTCACTGCCATAGAAATGGCTCTCACGAGGCTCAATGGCTATAGCAATCGTACTGCTTGGGCGGAAGTAAGAAAAAGAATACCAGCGAGGCGACTATTTCAACAGCTTTCTACGCCACACTCCATACAACCCCAAGATAAAAGCAATGATTTAGGATCGGCCGGAGCCGCGGGCGATGAGAAACGACGCCATGTTGGAGGGGAGAGCACTATGAGCATCGCCTCCTATCGCACAGACCTTCGATTTGCGGCGTGTCCACAAGCTATTTTGGTGACAGGCAAGGCCGCAAATGATTCGTTCAATCGAAAGCTTTTGGAAAAAAATCAGACTGGCCACTGGGTCATAGCGTCCGGTCGCGTCCGAAACGGCGATCTCGTCTTCCTGCTACTGCCGGACGAGAAAGGACGGGGCGGCTATCCAAGAGAGTTGCATGCTGGTGTCGTAACTGGATTTCGACTGACGCACAACAAAACGCGAACGCTTCTAACGGTACAAGAATTCTTTCCCCTTTGTGACATCGAGCAAGGCATCAAAGGGTTTCTAGGTGGCAAACTACCGCCTCAGGGCGATCATGCAATGGAGGTGTGGCAGTCTTCTCCAGACAGCGCATCGACTTACGGGAAAGCATTCGAGGAGGCCGTGAAGTCATCCCTTCGCGATGACACTGCCGCCCGCAAAAAGCGGCTATTAAACGCTCGACGCATACCAACCAAAGTCACGGTAACGACTAAAGTTTTTCTACGTAACCCAGACGTAGTTGCAGAGGTACTGTTTCAGGCAAAAGGAGTCTGCGGGCGCTGTAAGAAGTCTGCGCCGTTCAACCGGAAATCTGATGGAAGGCCCTACCTTGAGGTACATCATAAGAAGCGACTTGCTGATCATGGCGAAGATACGGTTGAAAACGCCATTGCGCTTTGCCCGAATTGCCACAGGAAGTCGCATTTTGGTTAAGGACGTGTCAGTTGCGGTTATTCCTGGGTTGTCGGCATCAAATGCTGCAAATAAATTCAGGTACCGGATGCAGGCCCAAGCCATCAATGCCAAACTGGACGATTCGCCTCAACGCATCCATCGTTGTTGGGCGCGTAAGGAGCACTATGCACAATTCAGGTGCAAGACGCTTAAGTTCGCTTGTCAGAGCTCTCCTGTCATTCGTGCCAGAAGCTAAGCGCCAACAAAGCGCGCGCGAAGTGCCTCGATCTCGGCCGGAATGCGCGCGCATGCTTTGCGAATCGCTTCGGTGGTGTTCGAAGCCTGCAGCCGTTATGCCTTTCGATTCACACAATGTTGAGAATGCGTCTCTCAGTTTAAGAGGTAGCTTAAGAGCTAAAACAACATCGTTTTTCAAGATTTTTTCAGACTGATACAAATATTCGGTTGTCATAATTAAAATTCCTCATTGCTTACTGAGACTTGATTATTGTTAAAACCGCCATTTTCTTGGAGGGCAGCGCGATCAAATGCAGATTCACCCGCCCCCGACCAATTAAGACACGTTGATACGCTTGTTAACTCGCATCCCAGCGCTTCACCAATGCCAAGACATAGGAGGCGTTAAAAGAAAGATCCTTATAATCAGACATCTTGAAGGATGCTGTCTTGGCCAATCGAACAAGCACGGCAGCAACACTGTCGCGGCTTTCGCGCCGATGCGTAAGCGAAGACTCCGGTGTAACCTCCAAATAATTTCCGACCACCTCGACGCGGAAAGGGCTTTTATCCCGCTGGGTCAGAAATGTTTCTCCTTTTTGACTGCGGGCAAAGGCAAATAGTGTTTCTGCAGAAGGTATTTCTGATACTCCAACGTCATGGTTACCCGCGTCAGCTTTCCCTTGCAAGGAAGCATTTTTTTGTACAGGTTTTTCTGCGCTGTGGGAGATGGCGGATGAGTTTTTCGGTGGAGTCAGGCTATCCCTGATTTGCGTTAGCACGCGCCCATTCCACAGCGGTGTCATATCCTTGATCAAACTGCCTTCGAGCCCTGCGGCAAGGCTCACAGCAAATCCACAGTGCTCCTGCGAGGGTAAGGCATGCAACGCATAAATATCGACGGTACTGCCTTGCTTCAGCGCAGCGACAATATTCTGATGATTCTTGATGTTGGTCGATGCGCCGCTATTGGCTGTCACCGGCGGCGTTTTGTAACCTTGCAAACGCGAACGTAGGGTCGAAGCCGTCTTCCCCACGTACCTTAGTGCGCCGTCAACTGCAAAGGCATACAGCACGTCTTTTTTGTTGCCGATTACGTCATTCAGCTCAAGGCCAAGGCCTTGCTGCGTCAATATCCACTTCCCGGCAGGCTCAAAACCTGCGTCTTGCAATTTCGCTAGATTGATTGGCATTTTTGGCTCCTAGTGAGTGAGTTTTTTGATGTTATGTGCCACCGTGATAACCCTACCTTCTTCAGAAACAACCGCATAGCAGTCCAGGTAACGCGACACTTGGCTTGCCATCTGCCCGTAATGCGCCTTGATACTTCGGCGTGCGTTCTTGTCGAAAAAATAACGTGTGCAGTCCGCGCCCTTGGCAGGCTCGGCGCAGCCCCAATCAAGTAAAAGATCAACCACGACCGGTGGAATGCCACGTTGCTGCTGGCGAACGGCTGCGTGTTTGCTCATGTTCATGATTTTCTCCCGTTTTCTTTGCTGGTCGATTGTGACTATTGAGACTTCTGAATTTCTTCCTGCGCCTGGCGGCGCACTGCTGCCAGCTCATCATTGAGAAGAGCTTCTTTAACCCGTAGCGCGAACAAGTGGGGCGGGAAGTCGAGAATGTCCGCCAATTCCTTTAAAAATTCTGGATTGCCATATGCCGTTTTGTCCTCCGTCGTGACCCCAAAGCGGTCACCGAGCTCTTGAAAGCTGGTCAGTCGCGTCGTGTCGTAAAACGCCGCTAAACGTGCAATTACCGTTGAAAACAAATCTTTCGTGCTGAAGAACCTACGAATCATGAATTCGTTCGTTGCACCATCCATTCCGCGCCTGATCGGCACGTAGCGGCCACGTTCCTTTAGCCATGCCTTGGCGGCATCAATGGAAACCAGCGTGCGTCCAGAACGATTTTCTGTCGGGATCTGATTGGCACGTTTCGGATTGGCCAAAGTGCGTATCGACATTTCACCCATGCCGGACAGCAGCGCCAATTGACGTATGGTTAGCGCCGCGCCGTAGCCGCCTTGAGGCATATCCGTGGCGCCGCAGCCAAACAGATTGTCGAAATCTTCATCCTTGCCATCGAAATTAAAAAAGCGCGGTTGTCCTTCGAGCGTCAGCCTGGCATTGGCCAGCTCGACCGTTCGCAGGCAATTTGCAACGCTATCCTTGATGCCTTTGACGGCATCCTCACGATCAACGTCACCCCATAGACAGAACTTCACAAAGCTCGATTCCGCCATGTCCTTGACAATCGCAGCAATGGCAACGTGGTAACCGCCGGGTCCGAGCTCTTCGACGGTGTAATCGAGTTCACCGTGATAGGCGTATCGGTACATGGATTCGAGACTACGGGCAAGGTCAGAATCCTTGATATCGAAGTATGTGAAGTCGAGCTCAGCCGCCACAGCGTCCGGGTCTTCGAAGTCTATGTAGACCTCAGTAGACGACTTGTCCAAAAACCGCAATGTGGCCTCTCGATTCGCTATCGAACTAATCAAATTCACATGCAAGAGATAGAGGGAGAGAATGTCTTTCCGGAACTGCTCAAGTGTGAAGAGCACCAGGAACCGGTCTTGACCTGCCTCGTCGTTTGCCGATTCGTTGCTTACGGTGTTTTGCTTTACTGTCATTTTATTTGCCTACATTCAGTAACTATAAAGTGTTGATATTTTTGATTTGATGAGGGGAGCATATGCCACGGTTTTTTGTTTGTCAAATAGTGAATATACTTTATTTATAGTTTTGTTTTGCGGTTCGTCGCAAAGGACATTGATGCCTACAAGTAAGGGCACAAACCTGCTTATCTGGACACGATGCCGGTGTCCAAAAAACCTCCGTTTTGTGGAAGCCTTGAGCTATATGTATGCCAAACGAAAAATGGGCCTCGCATCCGACATTCTGAGGTTCGGCACACATAAAGATAAATCTGCGACCGCAACACCCAGAAGCGACGCAAGCTATCGCAAAACGACTATTTAAATTTAAAATAATAGACTACAATAGTTTTGTTAAACAGGTTAAATTCGTTTTTTATAGGTGGCTAAAATGTCAAAAAAAGCGATTGTAGTGGCACAGATTAGAGCAGGGCGGGCGCTTGTGGAATGTTCCCAGGAGGAACTTGCCAAAGCCGCAGGAATAGGATTGACCTCGCTTCGTGAGATCGAGGGACAGAAGCGGCCGGCCGACACGATGGCTGTCTCAAAAATCCGAAGCGCTTTAGAGAATAAGGGCGTCTATTTTGTCCCTAGCAGTCAAGATTACGGCCCCGGTGTCTGCCTAAGAGACAAACGGCCAAATATCATCCGACCACCAAGCACAATGATGAAGTGGGAGGGACTCCCGTTCACTGTGGAATGGCAGGGGAAAGAAGTTGCCGTTTTTGTCTCGCGTGAGGCTATAGAAGACCTCGGCGGTCACCAAGGAGATGAAACCGATGAGGTCTATTTACAGACTTTTGAGAAACACCGCGGAGACATCTTGGATGGTGTAGCCAAGGCTATCGTCAACCCGGCAAATTTTGATAAGAAAGGCTTACATGTTCGAGGACAGGATATTCCAGCCCTCGACTAGCTTCCGCCACGAATGGCCTGTGCGACTATCTTCAACGTTACCGGCTCCGAGTTGGTAACTATCGAGTGTTTTTCAACTTCGACGGTGTTGTTCGCATCGTCTACATTGAGGAAGTGAGTAAGCGCGATGAACGCACGTACTAATATCCAAATCCTAAATGGTCCCAATGGGGCGCCGGCCTTCGTTGTCATTCCCTACGCCGACTACATCCGCGAACATGAAGGCAAAGGCGACTACATTCCGCATGAAGTGGTCAGCCTCATGGTTGATAACGACTGGACACCTGTACGAGCCTGGCGTGAGCATCTTGGCCTTACTCAGAGTGGTATGGCTGAACGCCTCGGTGTATCTCAATCAGCGTATGCTCAACAAGAGGTCAGTGGCAAACTTCGCAAAACAAGTCGCGAGAAGATCGCTGCAGCCCTTGGAATTGATGCTGAATTATTGAATCTGTAATCAAACAGGTTCAACGGCCGGTGACACGGGTGGCATCGTATCGCCAATCAACCAAAGCGCAACAGCCTCACCGGTATTCATTTGAGCCAACTTTAACTAAATCCAATGCTCGGCAGGCAGTGGCAGGGCGCTGCTGCAGCACGCGAGGCAGGCAATGCGTTGATCGAGTTCGGCTTTGGCGAGTTGGAGTTACATCGGATTTACGCAGAGACCATATCTGAAAACAAGGCAGCGATAAAACTTTGCCAGGCGTTCAGAATGCGGATCGAATCAGAGCGTCCCGATGACCGATTCTTCAAATGTCGGATGTGGAGCACGACCGTCCTTGCCATCAGCCAAAATGAATGGCGAGCACGGAAGAAGCCAGGCTGAAGCCGTCGACCCGATGGCGCATTACTTTGAACGAAAGTCTCCTATCGCCGCGGATCATTGATCCCTGATCTTGCGCCATAGTGTGGTACGACTGATGCCGAGGTGCCTGGCTGCGGCTTCACGGTTGCCGCCGAAACGGGCCAATACTTGCGTGATGCTCTCGGCACCCTGTGGTGCGGTGCTTGAGGTCGCCGCTGCGATTCTGGGTGTCGACACTGGCATCGTTACCTGAGCAAATTCCGGCGCAACACTAAGGATGAAGGCAGGTGACAATGCCTGCAGCGGTTCAGCCGCCAGGAACAGCGCCAGTCTTTCCATCAGATTACGCACTTCACGCGCATTACCGGGCCAGGCGTAGGCGCCGAGCAGGGGCGCGCAAGCAATAATTTCAGCATGCAGGTTCGGATGCGGGCGGGCGCCAAGGGCGGCCAGCGCTTTTTTCAGGCACCATTCGGCCAGCACGATCAGATCTTCCGGACGTTCACGCAACGGCGCCAGCGTCAACCTCAATACCGCCAGGCGATAAAACAGGTCGGCGCGGAAACGGCCTTCGCGGACGCGCTGTTCCAGGTCGCAGTGGGTAGCGCTGATGATGCGCACATCGACCGCAATC
Organism: Collimonas sp. OK607; assembly: GCF_900111995.1. Taxonomy (GTDB): domain Bacteria; phylum Pseudomonadota; class Gammaproteobacteria; order Burkholderiales; family Burkholderiaceae_D; genus Collimonas. The sequence continues at coordinate 11,455 of NZ_FOKF01000050.1, read as the reverse complement.
GGGCGGGTGCCGCCAACCCGTACCACTTCGCGCTCTTCCAGTACCCGCAACAAGCGGGTCTGCAGCGCCAGCGGCATTTCGCCGATTTCATCCAGGAACAGCGTGCCGCGATGGGCCGCTTCGAACAGGCCGGCGTGGCCGCCGCGACGCGAGCCGGTGAATGCGCCTTCCTCATAGCCGAATAATTCCGACTCGAGCAACGATTCTGCAATCGCACCGCAATTGACCGCAACAAATGGTTTGTTGCCGATGATCGCGCGCGGATTCTCGCGGTGAATCGCTTGCGCGACCAGTTCCTTGCCGGTGCCGGTTTCGCCCTGGATCAGCACAGTGGCCTGCGATTTGGCATACAGTACGATTGACTGGCGCAGGGTTTCCATCATCGGCGAATCGCCGCGCAAATCGTTGAGACCATGCTTGGCGCGTAGCGTGTCGGCCAGCGGCGGACTACGGCTGTGGCTGCGGTTCGATTCCAGTTGCGTCAACCGCGCGATTTCCAGCGCGTCGTCGAAAGCCTGGCGGATCGATGCGGCGGAATAGACGAATACCGCGGCCAACCCGGCTTCTTCGGCCAGGTCGGTGATCAGGCCGGCGCCGACAATCGCCTTGACGCCGCTGGCCTTGAGCTCATTGATTTGTGCCCGCGCGTCTTCTTCGGTTGCGTAGTCGCGTTGCTGGATATTGATGCCGAATGCATTCTGGAATTCCTTGAGCGCCGGCATCGTGGACTGGTAAGTGATGATGCCGATGTCGGGCGTGATCTGGCGCGCGCGCGACAATGCCTGCAGCACGTCGAAGCCGCTGGCCTTGGCGATGACGACCGGGACCGATAACCGGCTTTTCAGATAGGCGCCGTTGGACCCGGCGGAGATCACCGCGTCGCAGCGCTCGGTTTCCATCCGTTCCCGGATGTAGCGCGCTGCTTCGTCGAATCCCAGATCAATGGGTTCGATAATCGCGCGGTCGTCGTATTCCAGCGTGATGTCGCGAAACAGGTCGGACAGGCGTGAGACCGAGACAGTCCAGATAACGGGCTTTTGGTTGGGGTCGCCGGCATCACCGGCCTTACGTCGGGCGGGAGGTGGATGTTGCATGTTTCAAATGTGCGTAACAGATGCGTTTCAATATGCGTCAATGTAACATCAAATGAAACAATTTCGCTGTTTATTTTGATGCCAGCTGAATTTTTCCTGTGTCCATTTTTCTTTGTATGTTATTGATTTTATTTGATAATTTATTTTTTCGAAAATTTATCTGTCCGTGCCTCACTGCATGGCACAGTGATTGCTATATAAAGGGAAAGTCCCGGTGCAGACGTCTGCATGAAACAAATTAGCAATCCATCAGGAGAAGATATGACTCAATATTCCGCAGGCGCGGCTTTCCGCAAGGCGATGCAAGAAGAATCCCCGTTGCAAGTGATCGGCGCGATCAACGCAAATCACGCATTGCTGGCCAAGCGCGCCGGTTTCAAGGCGATTTACCTGTCTGGCGGCGGCGTCGCGGCGGGTTCGCTCGGTTTGCCCGACCTCGGCATCTCCAATCTGGACGACGTGCTGACTGACGTGCGACGCATCACCGATGTCTGCGACCTGCCTTTGCTGGTCGATGTGGATACCGGTTTCGGCGCCAGCGCCTTCAATGTAGCCCGTACCGTCAAATCGATGATCAAGTTCGGCGCGGCAGCGATCCACATCGAAGACCAGGTTGGCGCCAAGCGCTGCGGTCATCGTCCGAACAAGGAAATCGTCAGCAAGCAGGAAATGGTCGACCGTATCAAGGCTGCAGTCGATGCCCGCACCGACGAGAATTTCGTGATCATGGCGCGTACCGATGCGCTGGCAGTGGAAGGGCTGGAATCGGCGCTGGATCGCGCGATGGCCTGCGTCGAAGCCGGCGCCGACATGATCTTCCCGGAAGCGATTACCGAGCTGGCGATGTATAAACAGTTTGCCGCAGCCGTCAAGGTGCCGGTACTGGCCAACATCACCGAATTCGGTTCCACGCCGTTGTTTACTGTCGAAGAGTTGAAATCAGCCGATGTCGGCCTGGTGCTGTATCCGCTGTCTGCCTTCCGCGCAATGAACAAGGCCGCCGAAAACGTGTATAACGCAATCCGCCGTGACGGCACGCAAAAGAATGTGGTCGATACCATGCAGACACGCATGGAATTGTATGACCGGATCAACTATCACGATTTTGAACAGCATCTGGATGCCCTGTTTGCAGCCCAGAAGAAATAAGACACCGTATTTAAGGCATACCCTTTATACCTATTCCTTTCCGCCAGGAGAAAAAAATGAGTGAAGCACAAGTAACCAGTTTCAAACCAAAAAAATCCGTCGCACTGTCCGGCGTGACCGCAGGTAACACTGCACTGTGTTCCGTAGGTAAAACCGGCAACGATCTGCATTACCGTGGCTATGACATCCTGGATATCGCCGACACTTGCGAATTCGAGGAAATCGCCTATCTGCTGGTGCACGGCAAGTTGCCGACTGCCGCCGAACTCAAGGGCTACAAGACCAAGCTGAAATCCTTGCGCGGCTTGCCAGCCAGCGTCAAGGCCGCGCTGGAAGCGTTGCCTGCCGCATCGCATCCGATGGACGTGATGCGCACCGGCATCTCTGTGCTGGGCTGCACGCTGCCTGAGAAAGATGACCATAATGCGCCAGGTGCACGCGACATCGCAGACCGCCTGATGGCGTCGTTCGGCTCCATGCTGCTGTACTGGTATCACTTCAGCACCAATGGCAAGCGCATCGAAGTTGAAACCGACGACGACTCCATCGGCGGTCATTTCCTGCACCTGCTGCATGGCGTGAAACCGTCGGACTCATGGGTAAAAGCGATGCACGTTTCGCTGATTCTGTATGCGGAACACGAATTCAATGCCTCCACCTTTACCAGCCGCGTGATTGCCGGCACAGGCTCTGATTTTTACTCTGCAATCACCGGCGCAATCGGCGCCTTGCGCGGTCCGAAACACGGCGGCGCGAATGAAGTGGCATTGGAAATCCAGAAGCGTTACGACAATCCGGATGAAGCGGAAGCCGACATCCGCAGCCGGGTGGAGAACAAGGAAGTGGTGATTGGTTTCGGCCATCCGGTCTACACCGTATCCGATCCGCGCAACAAGGTCATCAAGGAAGTGGCGCGCAAGTTGTCGGCGGAAGCGGGCTCGACCGCAATGTTCGACATCGCCGAGCGTCTGGAATCAGTGATGTGGGAAGTCAAGAAGATGTTCCCGAACCTGGATTGGTTCTCGGCCGTCTCGTATCACATGATGGGCGTGCCGACTGCGATGTTTACACCGTTGTTCGTCATTTCCCGTACGTCCGGCTGGGCCGCGCACGTGATCGAGCAGCGTATCGATAACAAAATCATTCGTCCGTCGGCTAACTATGTCGGCCCGGATAATCTGGAGTTCGTGCCGATCGGTAAGCGCTAGTCGCTAGTCGTGTAAGGACCATGACGAACCGTAAAGGTCCGTTATGGTCCGCAAGTAAAGTAAAACCTGAGCCTGACCATTACCCATTTCCTGACTGAGCCATGAACACAGCAAATCGCAAACCCCTGCCAGGCACCAAGCTGGATTTTTTCGACACGCGCGCCGCGGTTGACGCCATCCAGCCTGGCGCCTACGACAAGCTGCCATACACCTCGCGCGTGCTGGCCGAAAACCTCGTGCGCCGTTGCGACCCTGCGACTCTGACCGATTCCCTGAAACAATTCATCGAGCGCAAGCGCGACCTGGACTTCCCGTGGTTTCCGGCGCGTGTGGTGTGCCATGACATCCTGGGCCAGACCGCACTGGTCGATCTCGCCGGCCTGCGTGACGCGATTGCAGCCCAAGGCGGAGACCCGGCCCTGGTCAATCCGGTAGTGCCTACACAACTGGTGGTGGACCATTCGCTGGCGGTTGAATGCGGCGGTTTCGATCCAGATGCGTTCGGCAAGAACCGCGCTATCGAAGACCGTCGTAACGAAGACCGCTTCGATTTCATCAACTGGACCAAGAAGGCGTTCAAGAACGTCGACGTGATTCCGCCGGGTAACGGCATCCTGCATCAGATCAACCTCGAGCGCATGTCGCCGGTTGTGCAGGTGAAAGACGGCGTCGCCTTTCCGGATACCCTGGTCGGCACCGACAGCCATACTCCGATGGTGGATGCGCTGGGCGTGATCGCCATCGGCGTCGGCGGCCTGGAAGCAGAAAGCGTGATGTTGGGCCGCGCCTCCTGGATGCGCCTGCCGGACATCATCGGCGTCGAGTTGAGCGGCAAGCCGCAGCCGGGCATCACTGCGACCGACATCGTGCTGGCGCTGACCGAGTTCCTGCGTGCGCAGAAGGTTGTGTCCTCTTATCTCGAGTTCTACGGTGAAGGCGCCTCCCACCTGACGCTGGGCGATCGCGCAACCATTTCCAACATGGCGCCGGAGTTCGGCTCAACCGCCGCGATGTTTTACATCGACGAGCAAACCATCAAATACCTGAAGCTCACCGGCCGCGACGACGCGCTGGTCAAGCTGGTGGAAATCTACGCCAGGGAAACCGGCCTCTGGGCTGACACTCTGAAGAACGCCGAGTACGAACGTGTCATCAAGTTCGACCTGTCCTCCGTGGTGCGCAACATTGCCGGACCTTCCAACCCGCACAATCGCGTGCCGACTTCCGAACTGGCTGCACGCGGCATCAGCGGCAAGGTAGAGAATGAACCAGGTTTGATGCCAGACGGCGCCGTGATCATCGCCGCTATCACCAGCTGCACCAACACCAACAACCCACGCAACATGATCGCCGCCGGTCTGTTGGCGCGTAACGCGAATGCTCGAGGCCTGAGCCGCAAGCCGTGGGTGAAAAGCTCGCTGGCGCCGGGTTCCAAGACGGTTGCACTGTACCTGGAAGCCGCCGGACTGATGCCGGAGCTGGAGACATTGGGCTTCGGCGTGGTGGCCTTTGCCTGCACCACCTGCAACGGCATGAGCGGTGCGCTGGATCCGGTTATCCAGAAGGAAGTAGTGGAGCGCGACCTGTACGCTACCGCCGTCCTCTCGGGCAACCGCAACTTCGATGGCCGTATCCATCCTTACGCCAAGCAGGCCTTCCTGGCCTCGCCGCCGCTGGTGGTGGCTTATGCCATTGCCGGCACCATCCGTTTCGACATCGAGAAAGATATCCTGGGCGTCGACGCCGATGGTCATCCTGTGACCTTGAAAGACATCTGGCCGTCCGATGAGGAAATCGATGCCATCGTCGCCTCTAGCGTCAAGCCGGAGTTGTTCCGCAAGGTCTACGAACCGATGTTTGCGGTGGTCGCCGATAACGGCGAGAAAGTCAGCCCGCTGTATGACTGGCGTCCGCAGACTACCTACATCCGTCGCCCGCCGTACTGGGAAGGCGCGCTGGCTGGTGAGCGTACGATGAAGGGTATGCGCCCGCTGGCGGTGTTGGGCGACAACATCACTACCGACCATCTGTCACCGTCGAACGCCATCATGCTCGATAGCGCAGCTGGCGCGTACCTGGCCAAGATGGGCTTGCCTGAGGAAGACTTCAACTCCTACGCCACCCATCGCGGCGATCACCTCACCGCGCAGCGCGCCACCTTCGCTAATCCGACCCTGAAGAACGAAATGGTGATGGAAAACGGCAAGGTGAAAGCGGGCTCGCTGACGCGCATGGAACCGGAAGGCACGGTCACCCGCATGTGGGAAGCCATCGAGATCTACATGGAGCGCAAGCAACCGCTGATCGTGATCGCCGGCGCCGACTACGGTCAGGGCTCCTCGCGTGACTGGGCCGCCAAAGGCGTGCGCCTGGCAGGCGTGGAAGCCATCGTGGCGGAAGGCTTCGAGCGCATCCACCGCACCAACCTGGTCGGCATGGGCGTGCTGCCGCTGGAATTCAAGCCCGGCGTCAATCGCATCACCTTGAACATCGACGGTACCGAAACCTTCGATGTGATCGGTGAGCGTACGCCGCGCACGACGTTGACGCTGGTCATCAACCGCAGGAACGGCGAGCGCGTGGAAGTGCCCGTGACCTGCCGACTTGATACTGCAGAAGAAGTTTCGATCTACGAAGCGGGCGGCGTGCTGCAGCGTTTCGCTCAGGACTTCCTCGAATCGTCAACGGCTGCCTGAAGAGGACAACACAACTATGGCTCACGCTTTGACACACTTACCTCAAATCAAGATTGCCGCCACCTACATGCGTGGCGGCACCAGCAAAGGCGTGTTCTTCCGTCTGCAAGACTTACCCGAAGCAGCGCAGGTACCCGGCGCTGCACGTGATGCGCTGCTGCTGCGCGTCATCGGCAGCCCTGACCCTTACGGCAAGCAGATTGACGGCATGGGCGCGGCTACCTCAAGTACCAGCAAGACGGTGATCCTGTCCAAGAGCGGCAAGCCCGATCACGATGTCGATTACCTGTTCGGTCAGGTCGCCATCGATAAAGCATTTGTCGACTGGAGCGGCAACTGCGGCAACCTGTCCGCCGCGGTTGGTTCATTCGCGATCGCCAGCGGCCTGGTCGATGCCGCTCGTATTCCGCAAAACGGCATGGCAACTGTGCGTATCTGGCAGGCGAATATCGCCAAGACCATCATCGCGCATGTGCCCATCACCAACGGCGCCGTGCAGGAAACCGGTGACTTCGAGCTCGACGGCGTCACATTCCCGGCGGCGGAGGTGCAACTTGAATTCATGGCGCCGGCAGCTGACGAAGACGGTGAGGGCGGATCCATGTTCCCCACCGGGAACCTGGTTGACGACCTCGAGGTTCCGGGAGTCGGCACGCTCAAGGTCACCATGATCAACGCCGGCATTCCGACCATCTTCCTTAATGCGGAAGCAATCGGCTACACCGGCACCGAGCTGCAGGACGCCATTAACGGCGATGCCACGGCGTTGGCAAAATTTGAAACCATTCGCGCGCATGGCGCGCTGCGCATGGGCCTCATCAAGCATCTTGATGAAGCAACCAATCGCCAGCACACCCCGAAGGTAGCCTTCGTCGCCAAGCCAGCCGGTTACATTTCCTCCAGCGGCAAGCAGGTCGCCGCCGGCGATATAGACTTGCTGGTGCGCGCGCTGTCCATGGGCAAGCTGCATCACGCCATGATGGGCACGGCAGCGGTTGCCATCGGCACCGCCGCCGCAATCCCCGGCACGCTGGTGAACCTTGCCGCCGGTGGTGGTGCAAAAAGCGCGGTGCGCTTCGGGCATCCATCGGGCACCTTGCGCGTCGGAGCGGAAGCTAGCCAGGTAAACGGCGAATGGAGCGTGACCAAAGCCATCATGAGCCGTAGCGCCAGGGTGCTGATGGAAGGGTGGGTACGCGTGCCTGGCGATACGTTCTGATGGTCACAGCTATTTATCCAGGGACATTCGATCCCCTCACGCGCGGTCATGAAGATTTGGTGCGTCGTGCATCGGGTTTGTTCGATCGCGTGATCGTCGGCGTGGCCGATAGCAAAAAGAAGAAACCATTCTTTACGCTTGAGGAGCGCTTGGCGATCACCCGTGAAGAGCTTGGACATTATGCCAATGTGCAGGTCGAAAGTTTTTCCGGGTTGCTGGGCGACCTCGTCCGCGCTCACGATGCGCGGGTCATTGTGAGGGGATTGCGGGCCGTCTCGGATTTCGAATTGGAATTCCAGATGGCCGGCATGAATCGTCACCTGATACCCAATGTAGAGACCTTGTTCTTGACGCCGTCGGACCAATACCAATTCATCTCCGGCACCATCGTGCGTGAAATTGCCATCCTCGGGGGCGATGTGTCGAAATTTGTATTTCCGTCGGTGGTTGCAAGGTTTAACGCGAAGATGGGTTGCTGAATAAATCAAAATCGTAAATCAAAAACGGCGAATCCCCGGGGCCGATCCGGGTAAGCCTTCCTTTACACCTGCGAACAGCAGGTCGTGCCTTGGTATCAAGCGACTTTTTCTCCAAAATCGTCGGTTCTGACGATCCGCCTCAACTACCCAAATCAACTATCCAAATCATTACGCAGGAGTCGCGCGGTCCGCCGCTGCCGTTTCCTGTTGGCGACCCATCGATATTCCACAATGCGAAAAAATGCTTCCACATTGTGGAATATGAGAGTGAGGAAACTCGGAAATCAGAATTCATTTTTTTGAAATTTAATTTCGTATAGCAAAAAACTATATATAAGCTATTGAAAATAAACGAATTAATTTAAGTCATATGTCTTATATAAGACATGGTCGATGTCTAAAAAAACCGCTATTATTCTTCCATGCAGTTTGCTTCGATTTCACCACTCTGGTTTCGATACGAGAGTGAACAGATGCACCGACACACAATTCGTTTTTTTAATCTTGCTTTATTACCTAGGATATACAAATGTCACAATATCAAGACGACATCAAAGCCATTGCCGGTCTCAAAGACAAAGAAGGTAGTGCCTGGAATGCGATCAATCCTGAATCTGCCGCACGTATGCGCGCCCAGAACAGGTTCAAAACCGGTCTGGATATCGCCAGATACACTGCCAAGATCATGCGCGATGACATGGCAGGCTACGACGCCGACTCGTCCAAATACACCCAGTCTTTGGGTTGCTGGCACGGTTTTATCGGTCAGCAGAAGATGATTTCCATCAAGAAGCACTTCAACAACACCGACCGCCGCTACCTGTACCTGTCCGGCTGGATGATAGCTGCGTTGCGCTCTGAATTCGGCCCGTTGCCAGATCAGTCCATGCACGAGAAGACCGCCGTAGCAGGCCTGATCAAGGAGCTGTACACTTTCCTGCGTCAAGCCGATGCCCGCGAGCTGGGCGGTTTGTTCCGCCAGCTGGACGGTGCTCAAGGCGCCGCCAGGCAAGCCATCCAGGACAAAATTGACAACCACGTCACCCACGTAGTGCCAATCATTGCCGATATCGATGCTGGTTTCGGTAATGCTGAAGCGACCTACCTGATGGCCAAGCAGATGATTGAAGCGGGTGCATGCTGCATCCAGATCGAAAACCAGGTTTCCGATGAAAAGCAGTGCGGCCATCAAGACGGTAAAGTAACTGTTCCTCACGAAGACTTCCTCGCGAAGATCCGTGCCATTCGTTACGCGTTCCTGGAACTGGGTGTGGACGACGGCGTAATCGTTGCGCGTACCGACTCGCTGGGTGCCGGCTTGACCAAGCAAATCGCGGTAACTCGCGAGCCAGGCGATTTGGGCGATCAATACAACTCGTTCCTGGACGTTGAAGAAATTTCTACTGAGTCCATGAGCAACGGCGACGTTGTCATCAAGCGCGACGGCAAGCTTCTTCGCCCTAAGCGTTTGCCTAGCAATTTGTTCCAGTTCCGCGAAGGTACCGGCGAAGAGCGTTGTGTCCTGGATTGCATTACATCCCTGCATAACGGCGCCGACTTGCTTTGGATCGAAACCGAGAAGCCGCACATTGCTCAGATCGGCGGCATGATCAAAGCGATTCGTAAAGTTATTCCAAATGCCAAGCTGGTTTACAACAACAGCCCGTCGTTCAACTGGACACTGAACTTCCGCCAGCAAATTTTCGACCTGATGAAAAGCCAGGGCAAAGACGTTTCTGCTTACGATCGCGCTGCGCTGATGAGCGTTGAATACGACGCAACTGAATTGGCAATCGCTGCAGATGAAAAAATCCGCACTTTCCAAGCCGATTCGGCGCGTGAAGCAGGCATTTTCCATCATCTGATTACTTTGCCGACTTATCACACTGCTGCATTGTCGACTGACAACCTGGCAAAAGAATACTTCGGTGACCAGGGCATGTTGGGTTATGTTGCTGGCGTTCAGCGCAAGGAAATCCGTCAGGGTATCGCTTGTGTCAAGCATCAGAACATGGCCGGTTCAGACATCGGCGATGATCACAAAGATTACTTCAGTGGCGACGCTGCTCTGAAAGCATCCGGTAAAGACAACACCATGAACCAGTTCTGATAACTGAATCTGGTGTAAAAAAAGCTCGCTACGGCGAGCTTTTTTTATGGTGCGCCCAGCATGGGCGCACTCTTGTGGGTGCAAGTCCCACCGTGAGCTGGCCACAGCGAACGAAGTGAAGCGCAACTGCGGAAGGGTGACTGACCGTGGAAAGGAAGCGTGGAGCGAAACCGTGAGCCGATGAACAAGAACCGGATAGAAGGCGTTGCCGATCAGGGCGAGCGGGCCATAAACCGCGAAGCTCTTGTGGTCAAAGGAGAGGCAACGTAGATCCGGCGGTTGTGCGGTGAAGGAGTGCGCTCTTACCTGGGGAGATCTCGCCTCGCGCCTGAAAGGGCGACGGTGGAAACCGGAGCGAGAAGTCAGCAGAGGCCGTAGTAGCTGCCAGCACGGGGCGAAGGGCCGAACGAGAAGGAGCGTTAAACTACCATGTCGATGGGTAAGGCACTGCATCAGATGTCCGCGTCAGCGGAGCGGGTTGCGGCGTGCGACGGTGAAGCCGTCGTTCAAGCAGCCAGTGATGAAGCTCGTCCCACGCGGCACGGCACGGTGGACGCAGGGCCGGGCCTGCTTGCGCAGGTGCTAGCGAGAGAGAACATGCAACGCGCGTGGAAACGCGTGAAGGCAAACAAGGGTGCAGCAGGCATGGACGGCATGGATATTGCCGCGACCGGCCGCTATTTGGTGACCGCATTGCCGACCATCCGAGCTCAAGTGATGGCAGGCACGTACCGGCCCAGTCCGGTGCGTCGCGTCGGCATTCCCAAGCCCGATGGCAGCGAACGTGAACTGGGGATCCCCACCGTGGTCGACCGGCTGATACAACAGGCCGTACTGCAAGTGCTGCAACCGCTGATCGATCCCACCTTTAGTGAACACAGCCACGGCTTCCGTCCGGGGCGTCGTGCCCGCGACGCCGTGCTTGCTGCACAGCAGTATGTGCAGCAGGGTTACCGGATCGTGGTCGATGTCGATCTGGAGAAATTCTTCGATCGTGTCAATCATGACGTATTGATTGGTCGGTTGCAGAAACGCATCGGCGACGCCGGAGTGATCCGATTGATCCGGTCGTTCCTGAACGCCGGCATCATGCAGGATGGCGTGGTGACCGAACGTGGCCGTGGCACGCCGCAAGGCGGGCCGCTAACGCCACCAACAACAGAGCAAACTGCCGTATAAAATTAGGGCTGCGCATTTCAAGGGAGTGCCTGGCGCCGTGGTCCAGAAGCTGTTCTGACGTTGATGTGGATCTCGTTCTTGAGATGGTCACTCCCGCTGACAGGGAGGTGCAGAGATGACCCGAAGACGTAAAAATTGGCGTGTACGTTTGGCTTTCGAACCGAACCGCTATGCCCAAGAGCAGTTGCAAAAAACGTACGAGCAGATCAGTCCGATCGAAGCACGCGCAACGGCGCAGCCGTCCGATACGCGGCCTGCTGCGGCCAAGCAAGCGACCCTCAAGCGAGGTGGGCGATGAGCAAAGTTGCAATGATTGCGCTC
>NZ_FOKF01000060.1 GCF_900111995.1 Collimonas sp. OK607 | reverse complement strand
CAAGGTCACCTCGACCCCGAGCAGAACAACGATGAACTCGAAAAGTTTGCACGTCTCGTCGCACCACGCTTCGGCAATAAGGACAAGGACGGTACATTCGTCTGATTATTTTTGGGGAAAGCTGGTGTCAAAAAAATTCAATACCCCGACGATTTAACCACACATAGCGGCCACTCAGGCCAGGAGACATTTATCATGAAATGCGGCTTTTTCCACACGCCTTACAATTTTCCTCATCGCACGGCTCGCCAAGTTTTTGACTGGTCCTTGCAACTGGCTCAGGTTACTGACCAAGCTGGGTATGCTGATTTTATGATCGGTGAGCACCACACCTTGGCGTGGGAGAATATTCCTTGCCCCGAAATTATCATTGGAGCAGCAGCCTCGCTCACCAAAAACATCCGCTTTGCGCCGATGGCCCACCTGATCCCTTACCATAACCCGGCCACCTTGGCGACTCAAATTGGTTGGCTGTCGCAGGTTCTCGAAGGACGCTATTTCCTGGGTATCGCTCCAGGAGGTCATCACACTGACGCGATTCTCCATGGATTTCCCGGCATCGCCGAACTGCAGTCGCAAATGTTCGAGGGCCTTGACCTGATTGAAAAGGTATGGGAGCGCAAGCCTTTCCTGGAGAAGACCGCGCATTTCCAGGCAGGATACCCAGGCCTGAACGATATGCCAGGCTATAATGTTGAACTGGCGAACAACGGCCCTTGGGGCGGACGGGATAGCCTTGAGGTCGCAGTCACCGGCCTGACCAAGAATTCCTCTTCACTGAAGTGGGCAGGTGAACGCAATTACAGCCCGATCTCCTTTTTTGGCGGCACCGAGGTCATGAAATCCCATTGGGATACTTGGGAAACCGCTGCCAAGTCGAAGGGCTTCGCCACTGATCGTGCACGATTCCGTGTAACCCGCGATATTTTTATTGCAGATACAGATGCCGAGGCGAAGCGCCGTGCCATCGCCAGCGGTCTTGGTGAGGCTTGGAAGCACTATCTTTTCCCGATCTACAAGAAGTTCAATCTGTTCGAGGGCATCATCGCCGACTCCGGAAAAAACATCGATTCCAGCCAGGTTGACATGGACTTCCTGGCAGAACATGTCTGGCTTTGCGGCTCGCCGGAAACCGTCGTTCGCAAGCTTCAAGCGGTCGCCGAGAAGACTGGTGGATGGGGCGAAATCGTCGTCAATTCCCATGACAACATGGACAATCCGGCGCCGTATTTCGAGTCCTTGAAGCGTTTGGCTACTGAAGTTGCACCCAAACTTAAGGTTTTGTAAACCCGCCTGTTGCGGGGTGGCGGACGGGGTAGTAAAGACCTCAATCAAGCAAGGAAAATCATGCACAACCAGGCTATTTGTGAGGCGCACCCTGCCTCACAGGGGGAGCGTGAAGTGGTTGCCGCGATATTGACGCATCTCGGACGCGTTGGGCTGTTTCGGCGCAGCGCTCGCGTAACTGGAGATGTCGGTTACTGGCACTGCATCACTGGCTTCCTGCCTGTTGCTGCTGATCCGCTGAAGCATGCAATCCTTGAAATATGGGAAGAGACAAATATTGCAGAAAGTAGGCTCGAACTGAGCAAGCGCACTATTCTTGACCTAAAGAGCGAGGATGGCAAATTATGGCGAGTTCATGCTTTCCATTTTCAGAGCCAAGTCGACGCAGTCCACCTGAATTGGGAAAATGACGCATGTTGCTGGGTACAGGTCGAACAAATCGGCGCACTAGCGACAGTAAGCTGGTTTGAAAAAGTTCTCGAAGCGCTTTTAGTCATCTAGGCACGTTTGTAGCACATGCAGAAACGTAGGGGCATCTTCTGTATCAAGCACGCATCGTCCTCGACTGCAAAGAGCCGTACCCCAAAGAGACTATCAAACAAACGGAAGGATGTTGATTATGAGATACGGCAGAGCGGCTGTAATGGTTGAGCCAAATCGGGTGGAAACCTGGGAAGTTCCGATCGTCGATCCTGAACCGGGCGGCGCGCTCGTTCGTGTGGTGCTCGGTGGTGTTTGCGGTAGCGATGCCCATATTGTGTCGGGCGAAGCCGGAAAAATGCCGTTTCCCATTATTCTTGGGCATGAAGGCGTGGGACGGATTGAAAAACTCGGTGCAGGTGTTTCCACCGACTATGCCGGTATGCCGGTAAAGCCAGGCGATCTCATTTATTGGGCGCCAATTGCATTGTGTCATCGCTGCCATACCTGCACGGTACTCGACGAAACACCGTGCGATAATTCGACGTTTTTCGAACATGCCGAGAAGCCCAATTGGGGAAGCTACGCGGATTACGCCTGGCTACCTAACGGTATGGCTTTCTATCGACTCCCCGATCATGCGAACCCGGATGCCGTAGCGGCTCTGGGCTGCGCACTGCCTACGGTCTTGCGCGGTTTCGAGCAGTGTGGCCCGGTCGGACAGGGAGATACGGTGATCGTGCAGGGCGCCGGCCCTGTTGGCTTGGCCGCAGTCCTCGTGGCAGCTGTATCCGGTGCACAGGAGATCATTGTCCTTGATCACTCGAAAAATCGGCTGGACGTGGCCATTTCATTGGGGGCGACAGGGACGATATCCCTCAAAGAGACGAGTGCTGAGGAGCGGCACAGGCAAATTCAAGACCGCCTTGGCCGTCGGGGCGCGAGCGTGGTGGTCGAAGCCGCAGGGGCGTTGCCGGCTTTCCCTGAGGGTGTCGATCTGACCGGCAACCACGGTCGCTACATCATTCTAGGGCTCTGGGGCGCGATTGGTACGCAGCCCATTGCGCCGCGTGACCTGACCATCAAGAACATGAAGATTAGCGGGGCAACCTTCCCCAAGCCCAAGCACTATTACCAGGCACTGCATCTGGCGGTTCGCCTGCAGGAGCGTTATCCATTGGCCAGCCTGGTCAGCCACCGACTTGCGATAACGGATGCCGTCAAGGCACTTGAGCTGGTGAAGTCGGGTGCATCGATCAAACCGGTAATCGATCCAACGCTCTGATTATTGTTATAAAAATCATTCGCATTGCACGAATGCACACAAAGGAGATAAAAAATGACGACGGTTGACGCGACAACATACAGACCTACACTGGCACCGTTACCAGAGCATGTTCCACAAAATTTGGTTTTTGATTTCGATATGTACAATCCGAAAAATGTCTCTGACGGGCTGCAGGAAGCCTGGAAAATATTACAGGGGCCAGGCGTTCCTGATCTTGTCTGGAGCCGGCTCAACGGGGGACACTGGATTGCTACCCGTGGTCAATTGATCAGGGAGGCATTTGAAGATTACCAGCACTTCTCAAGCGAGTGTCCGTTCATTCCTCGCGAGGTCGGAGAAGCGTACGACTTCATTCCTACTTCGATGGATCCACCGGAGCAACGTCAATTTCGCGCATTGGCGAATATGACCGTCGGGATGCCGGTCGTGGACAGCCTGCAAGACAGAATCAGGGCCCTCGCGGTTGGGATGATCGAGAAAGTGCGACTTCAGGGGCATTGCAATTTTATCGAGGACTTTGCCGCGCCATTCCCGATCCGGGTTTTTCTTATCCTTGCAGATTTGCCGGAGAAGGATGTTCCGTTCTTGAAATACCATACTGACCAAATGACCAGGCCTGATGGATCAATGACGTTTGCCGAGGCACGCGACAAGCTCTACGAGTACCTGTCACCCGTGATCGACGCGCGCATGAGCAACCCAGGTGATGATGCCATCAGCAAAGTTGCCAATGGTAAGATCGACGGTCGTCCCATTACCAAGAACGAGGCTCTGCGGATGACGGGATTGCTGCTTCTTGGCGGTCTGGATACCGTTATCAATTTCCTAGGTTTCTGCATGCAGTTCCTCGCGCAAAGCCCGGAGCATCGCAAGGAACTGGTTAATCATCCCGAGCGCATCCCGGCTGCCACGGAAGAGTTTTTGCGTCGGTTCTCGTTGGTGGCGGATGGGCGTATTCTCAAGTCAGACCATGTGTTCCACGGAGTTCAGCTCAAAAAGGGTGACCAAATCCTGTTGCCACAACTCCTGACCGGTTTGGATGAACGGGAGAATGCCTGCCCTATGCACGTAGACTTTAGCCGTAAGAAAGTTTCGCACACGACCTTTGGTCATGGTGCTCACCTCTGCCTCGGTCAGCACCTCGCACGTCGGGAAATAGCTACAACTCTGATAGAGTGGTTGGCCAGAATTCCAGATTTCCAGATTGCTCCCGACGCGAAAATTTCTCATCAGGGGGGTATCGTCGGTTCGGTAAAAGGACTTCCTCTGGTGTGGGATCCGGCAACGACGGCGTCGAAGGCTTGATTGCCGGTCGTTAGCGTTCGCAATTTGCTTCGAACGGGCGCCGCCTGGTGACTTGTCCCACCGGCGCCTGAGCAGGTGCGCAGGTATACGCTCTTTATCCTGCGTGACGTACTTAAAAGTGACGCGAGGCCGTCCGGAAAAACATAAGGAATCTCGCATTAAGTAAACGCGCAGCCGCATTGACGCGTTATACGGAGTAAATCTGAACGAAACCGATGGAACAAACCATACTTGCCACTGATCGAGGTTTTGTTGGCATTGAACTGAGGCTTGAGCAGGTATCCGACGTGTAACAGTCTACAAATTTCGACATTCGCTTGAACGCCAAGAATTGGGCATGGTCTAATCGCGCTATCGCGGCATAGTCAAGGATGCAAATCGATTCTTTGTCACCTGTACGCTGGTTAACTAATTCGTGGTGTGCAAAAAACTGATGCGCCTTCAAGGGGAGTAATGCGTCAGCGTCCGAGAAGCTGCACTTGGATGCGCTAAATCGGAAGGTGATCCATCCCATTTAATTTAATCCTCTTCCCGCGCTTATCTTGTGTCTTCGATTAGAAAAAATCGTCGATGCAGATCGCTGTGATGTTGATCATCGCCTGTGTCGGGCCGGAGTGCGAAAGGCCCGCGATGTGGCACGTGCGATTCAACCTCAAGCTTGGATTAAATCATCGCATGCCAGTTGTAACTAAATCAACATAATAGTTGGTTAATTTACCTGGTCAGATTCTTTACAATAATTGCTTTGGCGGCAGATTCCGCTTCCTGCACAGGCTGATTCAGCGCTTGCGTTGAATACAGCGCCCCAGCCGGCATCGGTGCACCCAGCATTGTGCCATCCTGGCGGTGCGTGTCCACCGTGACCACGGTTGATAACCCTATTCGCAAGGGGTGTTGCGCCAGTTCTTTCGCGTCTAGCGAAATGCGCACCGGCACCCGCTGCACCACTTTAATCCAGTTGCCAGTGGCATTTTGCGCCGGTAGCAAAGAGAACGCACTGCCGGTACCCGCCGACAGGCCTAGCACTTTTCCGTGATAGGTGACCTTGCCGCCGTACATGTCCGCTTCTACGTTCGCAGGCTGTCCGACACGGATGTTCCGCAATTCAGACTCTTTGAAGTTGGCATCGACCCACAGTTGGTCAAGCGGCACGATCGCCATTAACGGCGTACCGGGTGTAACATGGCTTCCCACTTGCACACTGCGCTTGGCGATGTAGCCCGACACCGGCGCCAGGATTGCGTTACGGCGCACGGCCAGCCATGCCTGTATAAAATCTGCCTTGGCCGCCAACACACTAGGATTGTCGGCCAAACCGACGCCAGCGACGCCGGCACGGGCGGCGTTTGCCTGATTGAGCGCTACTTCTAGTGACGCTTTGGCGTTTTTTACGGCTTGCTGGGCGTGTGCGATATCTTCGCCGGAAATTATATGGTTGGCTGCCAGCGGCAACCGGCGCGCGAGATCGTCCGTGGCGCTTTGTAGGCTCAGCTGCTTCAATTCAATAGTTGCATCATATTGCGCGACACTCGCATAGCGTTCACGCAGTTGCCGAACCGTTGTACCTAAACGTGCTTGCGCCTGACTCAGGCCGAGGTCGGCATCAATCGGATCAAGCGTTATCATTTCCGTGCCGGCTTTCACCAACTGGGTTTCGTCGGCCCGTATTTCCTGCACATTGCCTGTCACTTGTGACGACAGGGTGACCAAGTTCCCGCCGACGTAAGCATTATCGGTTTCTTCATGCTTCGATAATGCCAGTGCGTAATAAACAGCGTAAGCGACCCCTGCAAGGATAAAAAACAAGGTAATGCTGAGTAAAAAAAACTTGCGTTGATGAGGATTTCCTGTATCTCTGTTGCAGATCGCCATGGCAAATGTTCCGATTTATTGTGATTACTGAGTAAGGGGGGCATTCGGCGTGATCAGGTTCGATCGGTAGCCGCCACCTAATACGCTGACCAAAGCCACCTCCGCCAGCAACTGCCGATTGGCCAGTTGAAGGCCGGCATCCTGTTGGGCTAACTGCGCTAACTCGGCAGCCAGTACAGCGCTGTGGTTTGCCAGTCCTTGTTTGAATTTGGCTTGCGCAGTTCGCAGTAACTCATTGCTTGCCCGCATCGCGCTGTCTTGCTGCCTGATCTGGCTTTCGATGCTCTGCATGGACGCGCCTTGCTGCGCCACATCCCGCACCGCGTTGAATACGGTCTGGTTGTAGTCGGCGATCATCTCATTCCGTTCGGAACGGGCCGCCCCGAGACGCGCTTCTAGGCGCTTGCTGTCAAATAATGGCAAGGACAGCGTGGGACCGGCGAATAGTGTGCGACTGGCCGCGTTGAACAGATTGCTCAATGAGAGCGTGTCCAGACCAAAAGCAGCCGTCAGATCTATGTTCGGATAAAACGCTGCGTGTGTCGCCTCGATACGACTGAGCGACGCTTCGACCCGCCAGCGCGCGGCCTGCAGGTCGGGCCGCCGTGCCAACAATTCTATGCCGAGCTGCCGCGGCAGCGTGTGCGGAATGCCAGGAATCAGTTGCGGCACCAGGTCGGCCAGCGCATTGTTGTCGCCGCCCAGTAGCGCGCGCAGCGCTTCTCGTTCGATGGCAATCTGTGTCTCGAGCTGCGCGACGTGTTGATTCAGATAACTCAGTCCGGTTTCATCCATGCGCTGTTCATCAATGGCAGCCAAACCACGGGCAATGCGCTTGACCGTGCTTTGTACCAACTCTCTCTGCGTTGCGACGCTCCTGTGGCTGTTTTCCAACCGTGCCCAAGCACTTTGCAGGTTGAAATAATGCTGCGTGATTGCGGCCGCCAATGTCTGTTCCGCTTGCGCGTAATCGGCCCTACGCGCATTGACTTCGCCGAGCGCAGCGGCAATCTGCGACTGGTGCTTGCCCCACCAGTCAAAGTCATAGTTGGCTTGTAATTGCAATGTCGTTTCATTGAAGTAGTTGCCGCCAATCGGCGCCGGAAACAGCCCGTTGCCAGAGTAGCGCTGCCGGTTTTCCGAGGCATTCAAGTTGAAGTTGGATCCCTGATCGGCGGCGTTGGTTGCCAGCGCTGCCCGCGCCGAACCGATACGGGCGGATGCAATTGCCAGTGTTGGACCATTGGTCAGTGCTTGTTGAATCAGGTGATTCAACTGCAGGTCACCGTACTGGGTCCACCATTGCGGATCCGGCCAGCCGTCGCGCGCGAGTCTGATGCCGGCCGCCAGTTGCGCACGTGCCATATCCTGCTGTGGCAATGTATTCCGGTCTGCTGGAATACCGGCGCAAGCTGCGACGCCAATCGTGAACGAAAGCAGGCCGGCGTATGTAAAAATTCTCAATTTAATCACAGTGAAAATTCTCGTTGATTGAGCGGCAGAGTGTGGCTTATTCCATCGCCGCATGATCGATGGTCACCGGCGTGTTCGTTCCGGGCGGGCGGATCAGCAATAAAAGCGGAAGGACCAGCAAGGTCAGGATCAGCATGAACCAAAAGTCATCGACGTAAGCGATCATCGATGCTTGCCGCGTGATCTCGTCGTTTAACGCTGCCAAGCCCTCTGATGTCGCCACGTTGTAGACGGACGCAACGATCGGATCGTGCAAGGCAGGATTGGCATTACTTATTTTTTCGACCAGCGATGCATGTGCGATTTGCGTGTTACGCACCAATAAGGTTTGTACCAGGGCGATGCCGATACTGCTGCCTATATTGCGAACCAGGCTGAATATGGCTGTACCCTGAGCCCGCATGGCGGGCGACAGCGTGGCAAAAGTCGCAGCACTCAGCGGCACGAAGACCAAGCCCAGTCCGATCCCCTGGATCACGCCAGGCCAAACGATATATCCCTGTGTAATGGTTAGTGTGTAGTGAGACATTTGCCACAAAGAGAGCGCAGTGAGGCAAAAGCCGATCGCCAGCAGCATCCGAAAATCAATCCGCCCAACCAGGCGACCGGCAAGCAACATCGCCATCATGGTACCGACACCGCTGGGAGCGGTGACCAAGCCGGCGATGGTCGCGGGATAATTCATCAGGCCCTGCAACATGGTTGGCGTCAACGCACGGGTTGCGTACAGGACCATGCCAATGATGAAGATAAATAGCAACCCGGTAACGTAATTCGCATTTCTCAATAAGCGATAATCGAAGAACGACTTACCCGCGGGCCGTAACGCGGTATGCGCAATGAAATAAGAGAAACTCATGGCCAGTACGATGGCTTCGATCCAGGTCTCGCGCGAGGAGAACCAATCGTTTTGCTCGCCTCGATCCAACAGCATTTGCAGGGCGCCGATGGCAATGCTCAGGGTCGAAAAACCGAACATGTCGAATGTCATGCGCCGCGAAGCGGGCAGCTGCCGGATATATTTCCAGATGCCATAAAAAGCCAGGGATCCCACCGGTACATTGATGAAGAACACCCAACGCCAGTTATAGCTATCCGTTAGCCAACCACCTAAGGTGGGACCGAGAATCGGGCCGATCATCACGCCCATACCCCACACTGCCATAGCAGAACCATGTTTTTCGCGCGGGTTGATGTCCAGCAGTACGGCTTGCGACAACGGTACCAGTGCGGCGCCGAAGACGCCTTGCAGCAAGCGGGCTGCCACAATCTGCGCCAGGGAGCCGGAAATGCCGCAGAGCACGGAAGCGCCGGTAAACCCGGCGACCGACACCAGAAATATATTTTTTTGACCAAAGCGATCGCACAGCCAACCAGTCAAGGGTGTGGCAATTGCCGCCGCGACGATGTATGACGTTAATACCCAGGTAATCTGATCCTGCGACGCCGACAGCGTGCCCTGCATATGCGGCAAAGTTACATTGGCGATGGTGCTGTCAAGTGTCTGGATAATCGTCGCCAGCATGATCGAAAGAGTAATCATGCGGCGATTGATGGCAGCATCGGTGCCGCTGCCAGACGGACCAGCACTGTTCATGGTGCCGATTCAGCAATAGCGTGCAGTGTATCCGGCAACTCGGCCGCCGCACGCAACTTGCAATCAACGCCTTGGGCAGGCCAGGGAAATTCAATGCCGGCAGCGGCTTCAAGCAGTTGATTGCTCATGGTTGTCGTGTATATGGATGGTACGACTGAGTCCATAATTCTCCCGTACTCGGCACGTCCAAGCATAGCGGCTCAATAAAGACAGAAATGTCAAATGTGATGCAAAATCTCGGCCGGCTCGATGAATTCAACCACCTCCAGATCGAAGCCGGAGATGGCCTTGTACTTGACCGGGGCACCCATCAACCGAAGTTTGCGCAGACCGAGTTTACGCAGAATCTGGGAGCCGACACCAATTGTCAGAAACGGCAGATTTCCTCCCATCGGCTTCGGCTTTGGCGTTGTTTTTCTGCCGGCGACCACATCAACGCTGTCGCACAGATCGGAGGTCGCCTCTGTCCCGCCTAGCAAAACCATCACTCCTGAGCCTTCAGCGGCGATGCGCGCCAGTCCCTTTTGGATATTCCATCCGCTACTGCCAGGAATGTGGATGCTGAGCATGTCACGAACCGCCAATCCCATCTGGACACGTGCCAGCACAGGTTGATCGGGGTCAAGCGTTCCCTTGACCAAGGCCAGGTGAACGCCGTTGTTGATCCGATCCCGAAAGGTGTGCAGGATGAACTCGCCATGGTCGGTTTGCACGGGCTGCATGTCCAATTGCTCGACGGTCGTTTCATTGACGACGCAATAGTGGATCAAATCGGCAATTGTCCCGATTTTAAGGTCGTGCTCGGTTGCAAAGCGTTCAAGGTCTGGGCGACGGGCCATACTTCCGTCGTCATTCATGACCTCGCAAATGACGGCTGTTTCACCAAATCCCGCCAGACGCGCAAGATCGCATGCCGCTTCGGTGTGTCCAGCCCGAACCAAAACACCGCCGGGTTCTGCAATAAGCGGAAAAATGTGACCCGGTTGCACAATATCGAGCGCAGTCGCATTTCGGGCGGATGCCACCTGAACCGTACGCGCCCTGTCCGCAGCGGAGATTCCGGTTGTAACGCCGGTTGCAGCCTCAATGGACGTGGTGAACTTGGTGCCGAAGCCGGAACCGTTCCTCTCAACCATCAGCCCTAATTTCAGTTGTTCACTGTGGCGACGGGAGATGGGCAGGCAGATCAGGCCCCTGGCATGGCGTGCCATGAAATTGATGTGTTCGGCGGTGACGCACTCGGCCGCAATCACCAGGTCACCCTCGTTTTCACGATCCTCGTCGTCCATAAGGAGGACCATCTTGCCAACGCGGATGTCCTGAACAATTTCTTCAATACTATTTAGTTGCATCAGAAACTCCCTTTTCCAGCTTATTTCTTTTTCGGATAATCTGACGGAAGTGGATCGATGCCGGGCCAGCGTACACACAATTTCGAAGTCAGCGATGTTCCAACATCTTCCCAGGGGCCCATATGAATCGTTCGCATGTTTCGACGCTGGAATTGCCAACCCTTATCGCCCCGTACATATTCATCCGTATAGCGCACCGCTCCGTACAAAGTGCGCCCGGCCATGGAAAGCTCCAAATGCGCGCCAACCAATCCGGTAGCGTGTCCGTCTTCCTGAAATTTGAACAATGTGTAATTGGGTGTGTGCACCGTCGGCCCCATGAGTTTCCTGCTCGAGCGGAGCGACTCCACCACTGCATCACGTCCGGTCGCTCCTTCGAAGTTGCCAGCAGAAAAAGTGCCATCGGGAGCAAATGTCGCGGCAAGCATCTCGTAGTCGTCATCATCTGCTGCGACAAAATATTGCGCAACAAGGTCCTGCAACTCGGCACGGTCTTCTAATCGGCGAATTCGATACTCCAAATCGCTCATCGCTTGTCCTCTCGATTCATTTTAAAAGTCAATAACTTATGTGGTGAGATGCACGCAGATGGGAGGTTTCCAATGATTCTGCAGAGCTTTCAACGCTCTGGCCCCATTTTGAAGACGCACAGCTTGTTGCCATCCAGATCGCGAAAATAAGCGCCGTAAAATCCTATCGAGGCGTCTCCGCGTAATCCGGGAGCTCCTTGATTCACATCGCCTGAACGCAGGGAAGTCGCATGAAACTCGTCAACTTTGGTGCGTGAGCCTGCACGCAAAGCGACCATTGAGCCATTCCCGACGGATGCGATATCGCCATTGAATGGGGTCAAGACACCGAGCTCCATCGTGTCTTTTCCGTAGTAAACTCCGCGTTCAAAATCGAAGATGCGCTTAGCACCCAGCAAAGTGAGGATATCATCGTAGAACGCGGTCGCCCTCGCCAAATTGTTTGTTCCAACGGTCGCATATCCGAGCATGATGTCTCCATTGCATTAGGCGTTACGATCAACCCCGGCTGTGCGGCAAGAGCATGTGAAGACCGCTGCCTGCCTTGCCAGTCGTTTTGATGGCGATTCGAATGTGGATGAATCGCTGACTACCACTGCTGATCTGGCATTCGCACCGTCAGTCCGTCGAGCGCCTCGGTCATTGCAATCTGGCAGCTTAATCTGCTACCCGCTTGCAATTCTGCCGCTGTGCACTGCAGCATTTCCTGTTCGCGCAAGGTCGCCGCAGGCAGCCTTGCCAGAAACAGATCGTCGACGTAGACATGACAGGTTGCGCAGCTGGCACTCCCACCACAGTCACCGACGATCTCGTAGACGCCATTGGATACGGCAGCCTGCATCAAGCTGACCCCGTCTGCGACGTCAAGTTCGTGACGGGATCCTGCGTGTGATATGTAAATGACTTTCGACATTGCCAATATCCTCGAAATTAAAATTAGGTTGTACTCTTGGCGGAACACATGATTGTGTAGCAGCACATCCCCTATCTTGCACCCTGTAATTTCTAAAGTCAACATATTCGTTGACTGTTCGTGGAATTGCGGAAAAATAAATTGCTTCAGTCTATCCGGGTACTTGACTCCAGGATGCTTTTCAATGGCACCGCATCGTCGGCGAGTTGGGCGAGTGAGACTGACGATCGCTCCGAAATGAGTTGTTTCGACAGATTGAATTCAACCGGGCGATTGATCGTATCGACTGCGAGCACGCGTTCTTTCAGCATGTAAAAGGCACTGAAATTGCGGCTATCAGGCGTTCCGCGAAAGACAAGATTGTCATAGCCGTGCGAGAGTCCGACCATTTTCAGATTGAGATCATACTGATCAGACCAGAACCATGGCGCT
Organism: Collimonas sp. OK607; assembly: GCF_900111995.1. Lineage (GTDB taxonomy): Bacteria > Pseudomonadota > Gammaproteobacteria > Burkholderiales > Burkholderiaceae_D > Collimonas. Next base: position 10,175 of record NZ_FOKF01000060.1, on the reverse strand, counting down.
GAATCCTTGCGCGGCGATTTTCCGCAAATGAGAGCGGCAATTTTCCTCGCTTGCTCCAGCGCATTAGGAACCGATTCGATGCGCACCATTCGACCGTATAAGTCGCTGTGGAATTTTGTGCAATCACCCGCAGCCATGATTGCTTCATCGGCGGTGCACATTTGTGAATCAACTACAATTCCGTCGTCGACCTGCAACCCCGCGTCGATTGCTAAATTGCAATTAGGGATAAGCCCAATGCCGGCCACGACGAGATCAGCGTCCATCCTGGCGCCACTCGCACAACGCACGGCGGTAACTTTTCTTCTGTCAGCAGATAGTTCAAAACCCTCAACTTGTTCACCCGTTCGTACCTCCACTCCTGCTTGGCGATGCACGGTCTCATAGAATGCTGATAGCGGCGCTGCAGTCACGCGGGCCAGGATCCTAGAAGCTGCCTCCAGCACAGTGACACGCATGCCCAATTTGATGGCTGCAGCCGCAACCTCAAGTCCGACATACCCGCCTCCTACGACGACAAGCCGATGACCAGCCACGAGATTGCCGCGAATGGCGTCGGCGTCTGCAAGGGTTCTCAGATATCGGAAATTGGTGGCGAATTCGGCTCCTCCGGCTGCTGCCGACAATGGCCTTGGTCGACCACCGGTAGCCAGGATTAGGCGATCATAGGGCAGGTTGCGGCCATCGGAGAGACATAAGTGCATTCTTCCTCGATCGATTGACGTTGCCTTTGCCGATGTGAGTAGTTCGATATCCGATTTTTCGAATAATGCTGGCGTCCTCAATAAAAGCGAGTCAGCGCTCGCTTCGCCGACTAGATAAGCCTTTGATAAGGGCGGGCGATGGTAGGGCAGTACGGCCTCGTCACCAATCAAGGTAATTGATCCGCTCCATCCAGCAGCGCGCGCTGCGAACGCCAATTCAACACCGGCGCAGCCTGTTCCGACAACCACTAAACGCTCATTCTTTGTGCCCATTCCGCCTCCTGCCGCTTCAGCATGCATTTCCGAGATGGTTGCCATGACATGACAAAGTCCATCAATTCAAGCCAAGCGTGCGAGCTTCCTGCTCGCCGCTCACTAACTTAGTCGTTCACTAACTCCTGGGAGTTGAACATCGATTGTCAACTGTTGTGTTGATTTAATGGGATATTACGATACAACGAAATTACCAGCAAATTTTTATGAAAATTAATTGTCAACTAAAGCGTTGACTATCTGCAGAGGAATGTCGTAGAGTTAGATTCAGGGAATGCAATTTTTCGGTTCATTGCGATTGGCGCATTACTTTCATTCGCCAAATAAGTGGCCAAGAATTTTTCTGAACTGTCAGTAATGGAAGTCTAAGGCACGACGAAACTGTTGTGGAACGATGAAAAATTTTGGAATCTTTACCTAATGATGAGGGAATAATGGCAAATCGGCTTGCAGGAAAAGTAGCGATAATCACAGGCGGCGGGCGTGGCATTGGCGAAGGAATTGTGGAGCTTTTTGTCGCTGAGGGTGCCAAGGTTGTGGTCGCTGACATCAGTCCCGCCGCCGCCGGACTTGAGAAGCGCTTTGGGTCTGCGTCTGTCGTGTTCAAGCGTACTGACGTGACAGTAGAAGCGGATATTGAATCGGTAGTCGCGTTTTGCGTGGAGCGCTTTGGCCGCCTGGATGCCATGGTCAACAACGCTGGCGCACTTGGCGACCAATCTTCACTTCTTGATCTGGATGCCGAAGGGTTCAACAAGACAGTGACATTGCTGTTGCGGTCAGCAGCCTTGGGACACAAGCATGCAGCTAAGCAGATGATATCCCAAGGCAGTGGAGGAAGCATCATCTCTACCTCAAGCATTGCCGCGATCCAGGCTGGGTGGTCGGCGGTTTCCTACGACACTGCAAAAGCAGCGATTGTTCACCTGGCTAGGTCTGCCACCTATGAGTTGGCGTCGCATCGGATCCGATCAAATGTCGTCGCCCCAGGCCTGATCCTGACGCCGATTATTGCTACTGCCTGCGATATCCCCGCCGAACAATACGATGAATTCATCAAGTCTCTGGAAGAACCATTTGGAAACCTCATTCCGCTTGGGCGGGCCGGCACACCTCGAGATATTGCTGAAGCAGTCCTGTTTTTTGCCTCCGACGCCTCAACTCACGTCAGCGGGCAAACACTCGCGGTAGATGGTGGATTGACATCGATGACCGGATTCGATATCGGCGGTGTCGTCACCCAGGCACTTGCTGATTTCAAGCAAAGGGTGGGGAGTGTAGAAGACAACAAGGTTGGCTGGCTGCCGACCCGGCACAATTAAGGATCGACCATAATGCTAATTGAAAAAACATGTGTGGTAACCGGTGCAGGAAGTGGCATGGGTAGGGCGAGCGCTATCGAGATGGCCAAGCAGGGAGCCCGGGTCGTCGTTTCTGACATCAATGACGAAGCCGGCCTGGAGACACTGAAGGCCATTGAGGAACTGGGGGGCGAAGGCATTTATCAGCACTGCAATCTGCGCGACGGCGCCCAGATTCGCGCTCTCATGGATGTCGCTGCCGCTCGCTTCGGGGGCATTGATGTTCTGCACAACAACGCTGGCGTTCATGAATCCGATCTGACCCAGCAGAGCAGAGTCGATACCATGCCCGAGGATATCTGGGATATGGTGTATGAGATTAATCTACGTGCGGTATGGTTGTGCACGAAGTATGCGACCCCCCATCTTCGCAAGTCCAAGGCCGGTGCGATTGTCAATGCTGCCTCCGTGGGAGCGATCGTTGGTTACCCGATGGCCCCATGCTACTGTGCTACAAAAGGTGCAGTCGTTCAACTAACCAAAGCGACAGCCCTGGATCTGGCTCCTGACGGAATACGCTGCAATTGCTACTGTCCTGGCACAATCGATACACCCATGGTCGCAAAATACATCAAGGCAGCTGAGAATCCTGAGGCGATCGAACATGTACTAACAGGCTCACATTTGATTCCGCGACTTGGTCGTCCTGAGGAAATTGCCAAATTGGTCTGCTTCCTTGCTTCCGACGATGCGTCATTCATTACTGGAGCATCCTATCTCATCGATGGAGGGGCACTCGCCTGGCGCGGCTCTAATGTCTAAGCGACAAACTGGTCCGGGGATCTAGCGTCTAACTTCCCAATAACGCGTTTGTCGTGTCCCACAAGTAAGTGCGCATTGACGAGGTTATCGGCATTTTGTTACGTCAAACATTGAGCTTCTCACAATACGTTTCAGCGCGACAGATTCCAGACCTCCAGATTCATTGTTTGAATTACCGAAGCTCGTACTTTGCGGATGAGTAGGTGTTGGCTGCGGATGTCGTCATGAGCAGCGGTACGATTTAAGTAAGGCGTTGCGTGCCTCCGGACTAGCAATCTGCCGCGCGCCGAAAGCCGGGCGGGGTAATTCTGCATGCATCCGGACCCATCGCGGCGGCTGACTCCCCGTGAAATGCTCTCTAAAACCACCTTTAAAGATTAAAAAAAAAGGAATTGAAATGACGCAGCGTGAAGTAGTTGTAATCGGCCTGGCCAGAACTGCCATCGGCACATTCAGCGGGTCGCTGAAGGACGTATCTTTGTGCCAGCTCGGCACCACCGCTGTGCGTGCTGCGCTGAAACGATCCGGTGTCGCGGCGGCTGAAGTCGGTCATGTGGTTATGGGCAACGTGGTGCCGACCGAGCCAAGAGATGCCTACCTGAGTCGGGTTGTGGCGATGGATGCCGGGATACCTAAGGAGTCCCCGGCCTTCAACGTCAACCGACTGTGCGGTTCCGGTCTGCAGGCAATCATCTCTGCAGCGCAGACCATCCTGCTGAGCGATGCCGATGTGGCGATTGGCGGCGGCGCCGAATCGATGAGCCGAGGGCCGTACCTCATGCCGGCGGCGCGCTGGGGGGCACGTATGGGTGATGCACAGATGGTCGACTACGTGTCCGGCATTCTGCATGATCCCTGGCAATCGGTTCACATGGGCATAACTGCCGAGAATGTCGCCGAGCGGTACGGTATCACGCGTGACATGCAGGATGCATTGGCGCTGGAGAGCCAGCGCCGCGCTTCCCATGCAATCGCGGCAGGCTACTTCAAGGATCAGATCGTGCCGGTCGAGGTGAAAAGCCGGAATGGTGTGCTGCTGTTTGACACTGACGAGCATGTGCGTGGCGACAGTTCGCTCGACGCTCTGGCAAAGATGAAGCCCGTATTCAAGAAGGATGGACTGGTCACCGCCGGAAACTCGTCTGGTCTCAATGACGGTGCCGGTGCTGTGGTGCTAGCCGATGCGCAGCGTGCAGCAGTTCTTGGACTCAAGCCGTTGGCGAGGCTGGTCGCCTATGCCCATGCAGGTGTCGAGCCCCTGTTCATGGGAATTGGACCGGTGCCCGCTACACGTCTGGCCTTGAAGCGCGCGGGCCTACAAGTTGAGGATCTCGATGTTATCGAGTCGAATGAGGCGTTCGCCGCCCAGGCCTGTGCGGTCACTCGAGAGCTTGGTCTTGATCCTGCCAAAGTCAATCCTAACGGTTCGGGTATTTCGCTCGGCCATCCGGTCGGCGCCACCGGTGCCATCATCACCATCAAGGCAATTCACGAACTACACCGAATCGGTGGCCGTTTTGCGCTGGTGACGATGTGTATCGGTGGAGGGCAAGGTGTAGCCGCGATTTTCGAACGCATTTAAGCATCAACTGCGATATAAAGTTGATGCATGGATAGCCAATCACGAATTCCTACGGGGAGAGTGGGGGGCTATGTTGTTGTCAACGGCAATTTGATCGATTGTTGGCAATAAAATGAGCCGTCACGAAGCATGGCGAATAGGACGTCACAGCGTCGACGGGCGAGTGCGATGAGGACTTGGTTATGCCTTTTCCCCTGGTTAATTTTTCGCGTGTAATAAGTTCGAGAGATTGGATCGCGTAACGCGGCGAAGGCCGAGAGGAAGAGCGCTCGTTTGAGAATCTTGTTTCCCCGTCTGGAGGGATGTTCGCCGCGGATAGAAGAGCCGGATCGGTGGGTGACTGGCGCCAGTCCGACATAGGCGGCTAAGTGAGCGGCCGAAGCGAAGGCTTTGCAGGCGACCTCTGTGAGGAGTCTGGCCGCAGTCCTGACGCCGACTCCGGGCATGCTGCTCAGGACCGGGTAAAGAGGGGGAGCTTGTACGAGCCGCTCAACTTCCTGTGAGACCTCTTCACGTTGGCACCGTAGCCCGGCGAGTTGGCGAGCAAGACGAGGCAACACGATCATAGCGGCGTTGGTTCCAGGAACTACTACAGCTTGTTCCGAGAGTGCCAGAACGATTTCAGCAGCCAGATTCTTGCCCAGGCGGGGAGCCAGTTTGGTAAGGCGGTTTGCCAATTGTTTCTCGGTGACTGAGGCGAGCTTGGCTGGTGATGGGTATCGCTCGAGAAGATCAAGTACGGCGGGATGGTCAAGGCGTGGTCCCAGCACCCGCTCTAAGGCAGGATGGATCTGAGTCAGCAACCCACGAATGCGATTACTGGTCTGGGTAATTTGAGCAGCCAGGTCATTGTCGAATCCGCACAGCATGGTCAATTCCGACACTTGTTCGTCAGCCAGCTTAAGTGAGCGCAGCGTATGCGGCATACAACGTGCAGCTTCGGCGATGATTGCCGCATCCCGTGCGTCAGTCTTCGCTTCGCCGGCATGGAGATCGGTAATGCGTCGCATGGATAGTCTTGGCAGGTACGCTACCAGGATGCCTCCATCGCGCGCAACAGCAACAGGCAGTGCGCCGATCGTTGCGGGTTGATCAACTACAAGCAATAGTTGACCGTGCGCCTGGAGTTCGGTGATGAGTGTGCGTAATCTGGTCTCGTCATTCGGCAAGGCTTTATCAAACAAGCGCTTGCCTGTGCAACTAAGTGCAACGGCATGATGTTCGCCTTTACCAACGTCGACACCGATAAACACGTCAACCGACTCATAGTGTCGATTTCTGTCATTTGGCCTCCATATTGTCAGTACGTTGGCTGTGCGACGGCGGTTGGTCTCGGCATCCACGTTACGGACGGCCTCGGTATGCCCGGACCTAACCCCTATTAGCGATCACCAGCCACCTATCAGGTCTGGTGACAACACCCCCCGGATCATGGACGACTGGGGGCAGAAATCATGCCGGACCTGGCTGGCCAACACGTCACATTCTGGGGTATGAACATAGTAACGGGGCTAGTCGTAATCGGCTGACGTGCGGCGAGCAGAACTACACGCAGATGAAATGCTGGTTGATGCTAACGTAAGATAAAGACACGGGGACTCCGGACCAATCCGCTTAATTTTCTTGAAATTTCAGCCATGTGGGAGATTTTCTCGCCTGAGAAAAATTTTCACTCCCACACTTCGTTGCTTCCAAAGCATAGCCATCTAAAACCGCCAGCGGCCATAGGCATTTCATTGTTTTTTTAGCTAAAAAATCCTGCGCACCGACCATCGCTGCTTGCTGCCGCACAATCTCGTCAGAATATATTCAACGTGAAGTTACTGAGTTAAATGACAGCGAAACCAAACTGGGATTGTGAAATTTTTCTGAGCAGCGTCGTCGATATTTGTTGCATTTGTGTGTCGACGTAATTGTTAATTATTGCAAATCGTTATTTGCTATAAGTAATTCGGGTTATTCTGCAAGCTTGATAGGTGATTTTTCGGACATGCAAATTGACGGGGCCTCGCTTGAAGATCAACCCGACCGAACCATTTTTTCCTAGTAACAGAGGCGCGACATGAGAGCGTTTTTATATTTGTATCGTTATTATCGGAAGGGCGGTTACCGCGTCATTCCTGCAGTGAAAAAGGCAAGTCGCGTTTGGAACCAAGGGTTTTAGACGTTATTTCTCTTTGTCTGTTTAGGCCAAAAAATTTCATGCGGCGTTGTTCGTTGATTGTTCCTAACGCCAAAGTCTTGAAAGCTGTTGATTTTCTTCGATAGATCCCGGAAACTTGAGTCAGCAGCGGTATACATTTGACTGACAGGAAAATATCATGAATGATCAAGAAAACCGGTCATTTTTTGATGGTGTTGTGGCTTGCTATTTCGGAAATGCGATTTTCCTTCGATGGGGATCACTTTGCGCTTTCCACTTGCCGCAATCGGTCATTGATTGCCTCGATTTCTTGCGCATACCGCATGGCCGAGAGTAAAACCGAGAGTGCCCGTCCGCTGCCATTGCCAATTTCCTCGATGGCGATCACGATCAAATCTGTCAAGATCGTGATTGATTGTTCGAAGTCCGATGAAAAATCCGTCTTCGTGCCAACCGCGTTTATTTCCATCACCTCTGATCGTACAGACCGCTTGTTTCGCTTATTGATAGACATCGTGACTCCCTGATTACTTGGACTACCGACAGAAGACCGTACCTGGTACGGTCCCTGCGCTCCTGTTATTGATTCAACTCTCATCGAATCGACGCAGCATTGACGATCTCGGTCATCTCCGCCCGCACTCGGGCCGCGTTAGCTCTTTCGACATGCCTTTTCATCGCGGCCGGATCATCATTCACATGCGGCAAAAGCATGGCGATCACCGAAGCGGGATCTAGGATCGGATGTGGCTTGCCGTGTTCAAATGCACGAAGGACGTTGCCAATCTCCGCAGCAACCAACACATTCGTTGGACCATCAACGATTTTTACGTCGTTGCCCTTGATCGCAACCAGGGGAATGAGCTCACAAGGGAGGGCGGTTTGGCGCTGCAATACGCGAGCCGCATTCTTGACCTGCTTCAGCGCATTACGCATTTGCGAATCACCATAGGGAGATGACACCTTCCACGTGGGGAAATCGGCTCCCGTTGACAGGGTGCCGGATTTGCATTTCGTCTCAATCACAAAAACGTTTCGCTCGGTGATCAACATGTGGTCGACCTCAACGGAAAATTCATTGGGCGTGTGCTCGTTAAAGACAAACAATTTGCCGTGAAGGGAGCGGGATACAGGTAAATCCTTCGTACGACAATCTTCAATGAGTTTTTGTACATAACGTTCGGCAGCGATCCCCGCCATTTTTTTTTGAATAGCCGGATCCTTGGAATATTGCTCCATCCAATGCAGGATATTGAACAGTAGTCCGCCCGAGAGCCCGGCACACAGTTTGAGGACGCCGGCCATGATCTGATCAGCATGCGCGTGGGTGACAGAAAGTTTCCTGGAAGCGCCTACAAGCATGAACAAAAACAAAATGCCTGCCAGGCACTTAATGGGACCGTAGAGCAATTTCGTCGATGACCAACTTGTCGAGCACCATTCCAGATGCAACGCACGGGAGATGGGGCGTTTCAGAAGAAAGAAAATCGCCAACATGATCGTGGTTGTCGCCCACATCATCGCGAGTAATCCCCATGCCAATATGGTGCCTCCCACCGCAGTTAGGAAATCGTCATTGTTATTTTTTTTGTGACTCATGATGGTCTCCCTTTGGTTGTTGTATCTGACGGATAGCGCAACGCAGGCCAGCGAAGGGGCCATTTTGTCTAACGGTTCTGACCGTGCGCCAGAAATCATTGGCCAGTTCCAGTCTGGCGAGCGTGATGGCGTGATGACGTGATGACGTGTGTGAAATGCGTACATCACGTGCTCCAGTGAAGCGCGCGGCTTGAGCAAGCGATGGATCAGGCAGTTCAATTCCCACCACGCGACTCTGTAGTCGCCTCGGCCGGCCAACTGCGCCTTGACCGAGCGGCGGTCCATCGCCGAAACGTCGGTCATCCATACACTGTGCGCGGGGATACCTGGCGCAAGGTAGACGGTCTTGGTGCGTTTGCTGCGGGTTATTGATTGCAGAAACCTCGCTTTTTCTGTTCTTGCGAAATCGGTAGACACCAGGTTTTCGTTGGTGATGTGGTCGGGATGCATTTTTCCGTGCTTTCATGTTTTACGTTAGACTAGGGCCGATCCCTGTTGAGATAAATGTTCTGCATGACTATCTGGCGCTAATGAACTGACAGGCACGCAGTCAATTGATCGTAACAAAGGAAATCGCGTGCGCAAGTCGCCAAAATGGAGAACTGGGAAAAATAAGCAGAATGAAATCGGGATGGAATTGCTGGCGGCGAGCATGTGCGATGAAGGAAGTTTGAGCTGGTAGGAATTTTCGTTGGCGACTTTGAGTGGAACTTGTGGCAATCTCGCGCCAATCGCCAAGCGGCGCGATTCAATCCAAGCATCTCCCAACCTTTGTTCTTTTATGCTTTAGGCATAAAAGAGCCTCCAGCTCCGCCTTTTATTACCGCCGTTCTACGGCAAATACTAGAAGAAACATATGAGAAAACCAGCAACCGTTCGCGCTCGAACAAACGAGTCACGACTGATACCCGCATATGAGCGCGACGATGGTCGCTTGTCCCCTGAATATGTGACTTGGTTGAATAAAGAAGCAAAAACGCAGTTACCTAAAGGTAAAAGGATTTCCCAAAAATCGTTATTCCAGGAGGTGGTCGATGTGACCGCCTCCCGAACCAGGTGATTGTTTGGTGTAGCTTTCCACAACGTCCACGTGATGAACCAGGGCAAAACCAAGACCAGTGCTCGTGATGATGTACGATTACCTTGATCGTCGAAGACAACGGCACCGGCATATCGGACCTGAAAAACTTCTGACGATCGGCTTGATTGCGATGTTGAATTGATAGTCCGCTAGGTATCGGAAAGCTTAGCGCAATAGCGACATTTGCGTCCCACCGCACGCACGGGAAAAAGATAAGCCCGGATCTTTGACGGCCTTGGAAACGTTTTTGTCAGCACGTTCGACGCTCACGGAATTTGGGACGAAAAAACCCACTCTCTGAGTGGGTTCAGGTTGCTGACAAAGCCTTCCGAAATTGGGAGGCTTTTTTTATAATTAGGGATGCTAAAAATCCCTGTGCCTTACCAGCACGAGCTGGAGATGGTGACGCTGGAAAGCCTGGTGCCCAGCGATCACCTGCTACGCAAGATCGCCGCGGCGGTCGATTTTGACTTTATCCGTCAGAAAGTGGCACATCTGTACTGCGCCGATAACGGGCGTCCGGCGCTCGATCCGGTGGTGCTGTTCAAGCTGTTATTCATCGGCTACCTGTTTGGCGTGCGCAGCGAGCGACAGTTGATGCGCGAGGTGCAAGTCAACGTCGCGTATCGCTGGTTCGCCGGTTTCAGGCTCACCGACAAGGTGCCGGATG
>NZ_FOKF01000029.1 GCF_900111995.1 Collimonas sp. OK607 | reverse complement strand
CCCAATGCTGAGCCCCACCGCAGGCTTCCATGCCAATCAGGCAAGGTGCCAGATTGGCAAAATGGGACAGAAAACCAGCCCGTTTGAGCTGCTTGCTCCTGATCTCGCCGGTCTCTGTTTCCACCCAATGCAACTGAAAAACAGTCTTTGCAATGTCAACACCAATTACGGTATTCTTCATTTCGGGTTCTCCTGTCTTAAGTGGTTTTTGCGAACCTCTACTTTGGCACAATGATGCCGTTGACAGCGAGAACCCGCCCTCCGAATTCCATCCCGTCTTGTCAGCTTCGCCCCTGAGGGGGAGGCGTCCATTCCATTTCTTTGGACATCTTGTCCTTGATCTTCAAATCGACACTGTCAGGATATAGCCGGCCAGATGTGAATCTCGCTGCAGCTTGATTGGCCCAGCGTCCAACGAGCTGACGGTGCCATAGGACACATCAAAGTAGTCCGTAGGATCTATTTGACCTCTTAAACTTGCCGCCTTGCCTGTAACAAACCAGAACGCAAACCTTGGCCACCATCGACATAGCTCATCAATCATTGCCCTGCTTTAAATTACAGACAGGAAAAATACCAAGTTAATTTGTGTTAATAGTTATTATTGCAAGGCATATTAAAGTGTAACAATATGTATCGTCAGATCGCAAAAATAAACAGCAGCGAAATATATCAATCTTGCAATTCTTTCTGAAGGATAGGAATCTCGATGAAAACCAGTCCCTACTTCAAACTTCTCACGGCAATATCCGCCTCTACGCTTCTGCTGGCTTCCTGCGGCGGTGGTTCAGACGCCTCCTTTCCCGTTGCCACAAAGGACGTGAGCTGCCTTGCGATGGACAGTAGCGGGTCGAGCGTCGTTATTGGCTCGAATCTCCCGGGTGACCCCTCGCTTCCTGAAGCCGCTTCGGGCTATCGCACGGGACTTAAGCCCATATACGCACAGACCTACATGGTCACCACCTCGAATGCATATGCGAGTGCCGCGGGCTGCGCCGTGCTTAAGAAAGGTGGGACCGCAGCCGACGCCGCAGTTGCTGTACAAGCAGTGCTGGGTCTGACAGTTCCCGAAGCGACGGGGCTTGGATCAGGAGGAGTGCTGCTGTATTACGATGCTTCAAAGAAAACAGTCCAGGCGTACGACGGCCGCGAATCGGCACCGAGCGCCGCGACAGAAAACTATCTTCGTTATGTCGACGATACAAACGATCTTTCCGCACCAAAGCCGAACGCCCGCGCAAGCGGTCGTTCGATCGGTAACATCGGCGTACCGCGACTTATTGAGGCACTGCAACGGGATCACGGCACGCTTGCGTGGAAGGATCTGTTTGGCGACGCGATCACGCTGTCGACAAATGGGTTTCCAATCGGCGGACGGCTTGCTGCCGCAATTGCTTCGAATGCGAGCAACCTTAAGCGCGACCCCGAAGCAGCTGCGTACTTTTTTAACGCGGACGGCTCGCCCAAGGCATTGGGCACCCTGCTGAAAAATCCAGCTTACGCCAATACGCTGAAGGCGATGGCAAACAGCGGCGCCAACGCGTTGTATACCGGCCAGATCGCACAGGATATCGTGAAGAAGATTGCGACGACCACCGGCGCGGACGGGTCGGTGATAACACCGGGTAAAACGACGCTTGCCGATCTCGCAAACTATCAGGCGAAAGTGCGCGATCCCATTTGCACGACTTATCGGAGTTACTGGATTTGTGGCATGCCGCCGCCTTCCTCCGGCGGAATTGCTGTGGCATCAGCACTGGGCATTCTTGAGAACTTTAATCTTCAACAACTCAAACCGACAGCAATCGATCTCGAAGGCGGCAAGCCTACGGTGCAGGGCGTTCATCTAATTACCGAAGCCGAACGGATGGCCTATGCGGACCGTGACAAGTATGTTGCTGATACCGATTTTATCCCGCCTCCGAACGGCACCTGGAACACGTTGCTCAACAAGCCGTATTTGCAGAGCAGGGCGGCCCTGATCAACCTCAACAAGAGCATGGGCACAGCTGTCGCCGGCAACTTCGGCCCGGTTCCACTTGGTGTGGATAAAACCATGATTGAGCACGGCACGAATCAGTTCACCATTGTCGATGGCAGCGGCAACGTGTTAACGGCTACCACGACGGTTGAATCGAGCATGGGTTCATTCCACATGACGAACGGTTTCCTGCTGAACAACCAACTCACGGATTTCTCCGCGAGTCCGACCGACACCACCGGCGCTCTCGTCGCGAATCGCGTGCAGCCAGGCAAGAGACCGCGCAGTTCGATGGCGCCTACGCTCATTTTCAAGATCGCTGCCGATGGGTCGAAAGGTGATTTCGTGATGGCAACGGGTTCACCTGGTGGCGGTACGATCCCGCAATACGTCGTCAAGACAATCGTTGGTGTACTTGACTGGGGACTGGACGCGCAGCAATCATCGAATCTGGTCGACTTTGGGGCAAGCAATAGCCCTGTCACGACCGTCGGCGGAGAGCATCCGAACATTAACACTTCAAATGGTGGTGCGAACGACCCCTTGCTTACCGGCCTTGTCGCACTGGGGCACACCATCTCCACGGCGGCTCAGGCGAGCGGAGTCAATACGATCCTTCGTACCAGTATCAATCAGTCGAGCGTCCTGCAGGGTGGGACGGATCCGCGCCGGGAGGGGGTAGTTCTGGGTGATACTTTCGCCCATTAAGAAACAAGCCGGTGGTTCTGGTCACTCCATGCCACCGAGATGCGCTCTCTCTTAAAATGAAAGGCCCGGCCCCCTGAGAGGGCCGGGCCTAAGCAGGATTGCGAAACGTTGGCGGAATAATCTGTTCAGCAATTGTTGAAACTGTTGATTATCAATCCGGGATCACAAAATATACCCCGCTCAAACAAGCGACGACCAAAGATGCTGCGCCGCATAAGCGCGCCATGGCCGCCAGGTTTCCGCGCGCGCAGCTAACTCCTTGGCGTTCGGCCTGACGCCTTCATGCACCGCAATCGCATGCATCAACGCCACATCTGCAGCAGGGAAAGCATCGGGCTCACGTAAGTGACGAAGCGCGATGTATTGCGCGGTCCAGTCACCTATGCCTGGCAGTGCACGTAATTTGAGCACGGCTTCTTCCAGGCTGGCACGGGTGTCCAGTAATTCCGGATCGGCTACCAGCGCTGCTGCCACGGCAGACAGGGTTGCCGCGCGCGCTTTCGGCATGCCTAGTGTCGCCAGATCTGCTTCGGCCACGCGTGCGGCTTGCGGAAATACATGGGTCAGGCCAGGCCGGTCTGCGCTGGGTTCACTGAGCGCTTCACCATATTGCGCTACCAGCTTGCTCGCCAGCTTTATCGCAGCAGCAACGGTAATCTGCTGACCCAGCACCGCCCGCATCGCCAGCTCGAAACCGTCCCAGGCGCCGGGCACACGCAGGCCTGGCCGCGCAGCAGTCAATTTCGCCATTAGCGGATCTGCCGATAATTGGCGGTTGATGATTTCGGGGTCGGCCGCCAGGTCGAACATTCTGCGCAAACGGGCAATGATGGCTGGTAGCGATGACAGGCGTGGGAAACGTATGGTTACTTTCAAGGCATTCCCCGCGCCCTGTCGCACTACCAGCGTGCCGTGTACGCCATCGAGGTTGATAGTGCGGTAATAACGACCGTCTGCCACCAATTCCAGGCCGGTGATTGCACGCGCACTCAAATACGCCAGCACGGCTGGCCAGTCGTAGGGCGGGCGGTAACGTAACAACAACGTCACTCCGGCCTGCGCGGATTGCTCGGGCTGGCTGCCGTGGCGTAGTGCACTTGGGGGTCGCTGGAACAAATCCTGGAAAACCTCGTTGAAACGCCGGATGCTGCCAAATCCGGCAGCGAATGCAATTTCAGTAAGCGGCATGCGAGTCTCGTGGATCAGTTGCTTGGCCAGCAACACCCGACGCGTCTGCGCTACGGTAACTGGCGAGGCCCCCATATGTTGTGCGAACAATCGGCGCAATTGCCGCTCGCCTACGCCCAGACGCTCTGTCAGCGCGTCCATCCCGTTGTCATCCAGCGCCCCCGTCTCGATCAGCGCCATGGCGCGCGCGACGGTATTCGATACACCGGTGTTGGAGACGCCGCGCCACGCACCTGAATCAGGTGCGGCTTCGGGCCGGCATCGCAGGCAGGGGCGAAAACCGGCTTCCTGCGCAGCGGCAGCGGTCGGCAGAAACAATACGTTTTCGGATTTGGCAGTACGTGCCGGGCAAATCGGCCGGCAGTAGATGCGCGTGGTTTTGACCGCGATGAAAAAGCGTCCGTCAAAGCGCGCATCGCGGCTGGCCAGAGCCCTGTAACAGGTGTCGTGATCGAGTTCCATGCGGGCATGATCGCGCCGACGGCTGGTGATGTCTAGCGCTTTTCGGACATTGTCATTTTATGGTTTCGAGGAGGCAGAGGCGCTATTTGCTGCGCCTTGAAAATCCGACCTCGTAGCCACGGTCAAGAAAATGTCGATGGATAGATGGATGGATTGACGACAGAATTCTCTGTCGCAAATCGATCTTCAAACGGAAATTTATTTAGCGTTCAGCGCCGGCCAGAACCGCGGGCCGCCATCGCCGTAACGATCGTCAAAGCGCTGTAGCACGGCTTCGCGCGCTGAATCGGACAAACTCGGATATTTATCGCCCTGCTCTATTGCGGCGTATTCTTCGCCTGCCTTGGCGAGGTCCGCCGGAATATGAAAATTGGCGACAAAATCTTCTTGCCATTGCTCCGTGACCTTGGCAACGAGTGCGGCACGTGCGGCGTGATTCAACACACTGAACTCATCCACACCGGCTGTAATCCGTTGCAACGTCTCGGTAAGTCCTCCCTCGGTCAACGGTGCCTTGGTGAACTCTTTTACGGCATGTGTGCCACTCGTCTTAGTCATGTCACTCTCCTCGGTTAGGTGGTGCGATGGTGGACGGCCCGCTTGCGGCAGGCAAAGCTGTTATGTGGTCAGGATTGAGTCTGGATAGAGTTTCGCTTTTAAATCTCGCGTTTAAATTTCGTTTCTCAAGGTGTGGTAAAAAACCGTTGTTCCATTTCTTCCAGCCCCAGGGTGTGCAGTACTTCCTGCAAACGCTCGGTCGGCCGCTTACGGGGAAGATCGCGGTAACTGGCAATGATCAGTTCATTCTTCATGGAGTGCTCCCAGCCTACCAGTTCCGTTACGCTGACTTGATAACCGTGTGCCTCCAGTTGCAGGCAGCGCAACACGTTGGTGATCTGGCTACCGAATTCGCGCGTATGCAGCGGGTGGCGCCAGATTTCCGTCAACGCTTCTTTCGCCAGAGATTTACCCTTGTTCTTTTTCAGTACCGAAGCCACTTCCGCCTGGCAACAAGGCACCAGTACCATGAAACGCGCCTGTTTCTTCAGGCCAAACTCAATCGCATCATCCGTCGCCGTATTACACGCATGCAAGGCCGTGACAACATCGATCCGACCTGGCAGCGCAGCGGACTCTATCGATTCCGCTACCGACAGATTGAGGAACGACATCCCCGAAAATGCCAGGCGTTGCGCCAGCTCTTGCGATTTCCTTACCAGCTCTTCCCGGGTTTCGATACCGAAAATATGCGAGTTGTCAGTCAGCGTCTTGAAAAACAGGTCGTACAGGATGAATCCCAGATACGACTTGCCGGCGCCATGGTCGACCAGTTGCACCCCGCCCTGTTCTTTCTGGATTTCCTGCAGTAACGGCTCAATGAATTGATATAAATGATATACCTGCTTGAGCTTGCGGCGGCTATCTTGGTTCAATTTTCCGTCGCGCGTCAGGATATGCAACTCTTTGAGCAACTCTATCGATTGACCGGGACGAATTTCGTGCTTGGAGGGCTGCTGACTGGAGGAAATGGATTCTTGCTTGGTACCGTTCATGGAGCTTGCTTTCTGTCGGCCGGACTAACCGGCTATTACGCAAGTATAACGGCTTCGGCGCCAAGAGGCTCTTATAACTGCCTGCAAAATACCTGTAATACCCTTGAATCGCCACCGGAATCTAGCCGATTCGCCCCATGGTGCTGGTATATCTACCTAGTTCGATATCATTTCGCAGTCCCATTTTTTTCATTGCGGAAGCCTTTTGCAAACCCACTGTTTTGACGCTCTTGTTGAGCTTCTCGGCAATTTCGCGCAGGCTGTTGCCGACCACATACATCTTGAGCACCTCGACTTCGCGCCTGGTCGGCAACCTGCCGCTCGGGCCTTTCCTCAGTATAGGTAACGCTGATTTGCCGATATACGGCGTGTCGGGCGAACCTTCCAGCAAGGCGCGGCCGAGTTCTGCCATCTCGTCGCTTTTGTGTACCAATCCCTTCACGCCGCAGCTGGTGATTTGATACAGCACCGCGGGTACATCAATCATCGTCAACACGATCAGCTCCAGCGATGCATGGTCGCGCTTTAGCTGGCTGAATAAGGCACAACCGCCGCCGATCCGATTGATCGGCATGGAGAACTCCGTGATCAATATGTCGCACGGCGTATCTTTCAGGCGCGCCAACAGTTCTGCAACCGAGGTCGCCGTTGCCACTACGGTAAAACCCGGCATCTGCCCGATGTATTGCCGTACTCCGGAAATGATGGCTGGCTGATCGTCCGCCAGGATGACCTTGATCATGAAATTTTCTCCCCGCAACAAATAGACAGCGCCAGCTTAGGATTCCACTTATCGTTATCAATTAGGAAATGCCAGACTTACATATTATTAAATATATAAGTAAATTTCATAAATGTATAGTTTAATTGTTAACTTTTTGGCAAAGCAATTAGAATCAAATCCGCTGCAACCCTCGCTGGGACACTTTGAATTTCCTGGACCAGCTCCGATCCCGTTTGGCATTTGTGATGGAGAAATCAAAGTGAAGATTGTTCTGGCGGACGATCACCCTATGTTTACTGCAGGGGTGCGCAATTATCTCAATCACGTGCCGGATTGCCGTGTGGTAGCCAGCGTCACCAGTTCCGATGCACTGGTCAGATGCCTGGAATCCACGCCATGCGATCTGGTCATCACCGAGTTTGCGATGCCGATGGTGCGCGTCAGCGACGGTTTGCACTTGCTGTCGTACATCAGGCGTCACCATCCGCAAACCTGGCTGGTGGTGCTGACCATGAATGCGTTTCCGGTGGTGCTGTACCAGATCGTCAATAGCGGCGCGAATGGCTTGCTGCACAAAAGCGATGAAATTCCTGAACTCGGCAAGACTATCCGCCACCTCGGCAACGGTCCTCCCTATATGGGGCCATCCTTCAAGGCATTGCTGCGGAACGGCATTGACGGACAAGCCAAAAGCCATATTCCAAGCCCGCGTGAAACCGAGGTACTGCGTCTATACGCGGCGGGTAATAGCCTGCGCGATATCGCCAGGCGGATGAACAAGAGTGTTAAAACAGTCAGCTTGCAAAAAGCGTCGGCCATGAAAAAACTCGGCCTGAGCAATGACATTGAATTGGGTCGTTACTGCGCCGCGGTCAGCGGCGATACGGTCCAGTCACCGGGATGCGGCGACTGGTTTCTCCCTGGTCCCGAGACCAGTGACTATAGAAACTGAATCCGGGGTGTCTCGGCGCTGTCTCAGGGTTGCTGCCGCAGATCGAAAATCTGCGCCATGGCCACCCACTTTTCTCCAGCCGGGGTCCATGGTGTGGGTGCCTGGAATTGCCACATCAAGGTTTCCCATTCCTGTACCTTGGGGTTATCGCGCGCGGCGCTTGCCATCCGCTCTGCACTATAAATTGCGTCGTCGGTTTCCATCAGCATCACCAGACGGGTGCCCAGGCGATAGATTTCCATACCCAGCACACCATGCGAACGCAGGTGGGCAGCAATCTCGGGCCAGATACGGCGGTGATGCGCTTCATAACGGCCGATCAGGTCGGCATCATCCTTCAGGTCCAGCGCCAGGCAATAACGCATAATTTTCAGACTCTCTTACTTATCCAGTATCTATCCAGTACCCGAGGTTTTTTCGGAAAGATATTGTATACTACAAAGGTTCATTGGCTGGACCAATACTAGCACGGCAAAAATTCAGAGAGCAATTGATAAGACCAATTTAAATAGTCATGCTGGACAGATGCCGTGCAGATGCCGAAGCTATTCGATTCGGCTCGCAGCCGCCGTGCCGTGGCACAATGTGAAAAATATCATTCCTTGCTCCCATGCCCATACAAGTTATCCACAACCGCCGCCTGTATCAACAAATTGCCGATCAGTTGCGTGACATGATCGATCGCGGCGAATACGGTCCCGGCGACAACCTGCCGCCCGAGCGCGAACTGGCCAAGCAATTCGGCGTTAGCCGCACCTCGGTGCGGGAAGCCTTGATTGCGCTGGAAGTGATTGGCATTGTCAGCGTCCGTGTCGGTAACGGCGTGATGGTGTTGCCGCCGACGGAAGATACCGGCGAGCGCAGCGACGGCAGCGAAGCGCCGGCCTTGCAACAAGCGGCGCACCGTAGCGGCTGGGAAATCGATCCGGAACTCGATCAGGAAATCCGTCTTGACCTGGATGATGAAATCCCACCCTTCAAACTGCTGCAGGCAAGGCGCCTGGTGGAACCTGAGACTGCCGCTTTAGCAGCGCTGAACGCCAGCGATGAACAGCTACGCAGCATTGCCGAAGCTTTTGCGCGCAACGTCGAAGACAACCGCAGCGGCTCGCACACGCATCCCGGCGACCGTCTGTTCCATATCCGTATCGCCGAAGCCAGCGGCAATCCGGCTTACCTGCTGCTGGTCAGCCATCTGCTGGGACGCAAATACGGCATGATGTTTCAGCGCCTGCAAACCCTGTATAGCTCGAAGGACATGCCGAATCGTTCAGAACATGAACATCAGCTGATCCTGGAAGCGCTACAAGCGCGCGATGCAGTAGCAGCGCGGCGGGCGATGCGGGCGCATATGGATTCCGTGGTCAGGATTTTTTCGCGCTCGGTGCCGGAGCAGGATATTCGGGCTCGCTGACCGTCACTGACCTCACCGATCTATATATCAACCGGATCCACTTCCAAAGACCACTTCGCGCGCGTCTTAATCTGCCGCAACTGCGCCATCCAGTCGGTCAGGAAGGCTTGCAATCCCGGGCGCGACGGGCACTCGATCAATAATTGCGCGCGGTCGACATTGGCGACCCGGGTCATGGTCATCGGGATCGGGTCGTGCATGGTGATGCCGGTGTGTTCGATACAGTTGGCAGCCTGTTGCAGAAACTCGATCGCGGTTTCCAGCTCTTTCGCCTCGGCCCTCAACAACGCTTGATAGATGTAAGGCGGCAGGCAGGCCTGCGCGCGTTCCTCCAGCAGAGAAGAGGCAAAGTGATCGTAGTCGTGCGCTATCACTGCCGCATACAACGGATGCTGTGGATAACGCGTCTGGATCAGCACCTCACTGGCGCTCCCGCCCTCTTTTTGCGCGGCGCGGCCGGCGCGTCCCGCCACCTGCATCAATTGCGCAAACAAGCGCTCGCTGGCGCGGTAGTCATGGGAAAACAGCGCCGTGTCGGGATTAAGGATGCCGACCAGGGTCAGGTTTTTGAAATCATGTCCCTTGGCGACCATCTGGGTGCCGATCAAAATATCTACCTCACCGTTGTGCACGCTATCGAAAGCCGCTTGGGCACTACCTTTGCGACGTGTGGAATCGGCATCGATGCGCAATACCCGTGCTTCCGGAAACATCGCTCGCAATCCCTCTTCCAATCGTTGCGTGCCGCGTCCCAACGGCTGCAAATCGACGTTACCGCAGGTTGGACAGGATTTCGGGATCCGCAGCTCCAGGCTGCAATGATGGCAGCGCAGGCGATGTTCGGGTTTGTGCAGCACCATGAACGAGGTGCAGCGGGTGCAGTTGCTGACCCAGCCGCAAGCATCGCAAGCGATCACCGGCGCGTAACCGCGGCGGTTCAGGAACAACAGCGATTGCTCGCCCCGCTCCAGCCTTAGCTTGAGCGCACTAACCAGGGTCGAGGTCAGTCCCTCGCTGGGTTTGTCGCGTTCCATGTCGATGCGGCGCACCAGCGGCAATACCGCATCCTTGACCGCCCGCTCGCGCAGTTCGAGTTTCTTGTAGCGTCCGGATTGAGTGTGATGCCAGGTTTCCAGCGATGGCGTGGCCGAGCCCAGCACAATCGGAATCCCCAACTGATGAGCACGCCACACCGCCAGATCGCGTGCCGAATAGCGCAAACCTTCTTGCTGCTTGTAGGACGGGTCGTGTTCCTCGTCGATGACGATCAGCTTTAAATGTGGCAACGAAGCCAACACCGCCAGCCGGGTCCCGAGAATAATCCGCGCCTGTCCCAAATGCGCTGCCAGCCAATGACGCATGCGCTCGCCTTCCGCCAGGCCGCTATGCAAAGTCGCCACCATCACGCCTGGGAAACGGGCGCGGATGTTGCCCTCCAGTTGCGGCGTCAGATTGATTTCCGGCACCAGGATCAGGATTTGCGAGGGATTGTCCGCGCCGTTTTCACTATGGGCCAGGATTTGTGCCGCAGCCTGCAGATAGACCTCGGTCTTGCCGCTACCGGTGACGCCATACAGCAACGTCGGCGCAAAGCCGGTGGCGCCCGCAATCGCATCGGCCGCCTGCTGTTGTGCCGGATTCAGCTGTGCCACGTCAATCGGCGTGGCATCGTGCGCGGCGCCGGCTTGCTGCAATTTCTTCAAGCCGCGATCCAACGCCACGGTGGTCAGCGCACGCAGGTTTTTCGGCAAACCCGGTAACGCTACTTCGCCCAGCGGCCGCTGGTAATAATCGGCTGCAAAACGACAGAGAGCGAGCCATTGCTTCGAGAGCGGCGGCAGCTGATGGCGCACCGCCTGGACGTTTTTTAATTTTTCGGCTGGCACGTCGCTCTCGGCGCTGATGCCGACAATCATGCCGACTACTTCGCGGCGACCGAAAGAAAGCTGAACCAACTGTCCGATTTGGGGCATGGCTTCGCTTTCATCGCTGGCCTGCCAGCGATAGTCGAAACTGCTATCCAAGGGAGTGTCGAGGACGATTTGGAGAATGCTTTGTTTCACGAACTTAATGTAATTCCCGAGGAAATAAGCTAACTATCAGTTTCATAAGTGCTTTTGAGCACTATCCACAAAATCTGTGGATAACTTTGTGGACAAGGTTGCGTAAACAACGTGAAAGCGCCTGTTTACGACATATTTTGGCTCTTGCTCAAACTAGCATCAATAAAAATACCATTTACAATCAAAGGCTTAACCTATTCACTCTTGATAGGTAGTAATTCTCATGTAGTAAAAAAATAGCCTTGAAGTAACTTCAATATGTGCATAACTAAATTCGAAATCAGCAAGGAGTCAACAAGTGCAGGCACCAAAAAGTAACATCCATGAATACAGCCAAATGCACTGACCTGCACCATCATGTTGCTTTTTGCTATTGGATCATCAAGTTTCGCATCGAAAAAATTAGTCCGATGTCAACTGTCAAAAATGCTCGGGAAATCCTTAATCCTAAGATTCTACTTAATGTAAAACATTAGGAAATGTCCTAACCATCGGTTTCATAAGCGCTTTTCAAATTATCCACAATGTCTGTGGATAACTTTGTGGGTAACCTGGTCTTGACAGGCTGCAGACGCATATTTGATGCGGGTCTCAATAAATTGCCTAAACTAAAAGCAGAAAATAAATCATTTAAAATCAAACACTTACAAAACGTATTCAAGGGCTAAATAATAAATATAGTTATAAAAAATTGCCGTGGTGCAGCAGATTTTTTTTGTGCATAACTAGCGAGTGACAATCGCCTGATTGGTGCCGAATGTGTTATGCGTGACACTGTGTAACAACATTCCGCACCAGTTAGCAGGCATAGACGGGCGCCGGTAAGCGCCTATTGCCTCACGCTTATCTCCGCAATTTACGGCTGATTTCATGGACCGCATCCACCATGACGGCAACCGACTCCGGCGGCGTGAATTGCGAAATGCCGTGACCCAGGTTGAATACATGGCCGCTATCAGCTTGCGGCACGCCATATGCGTTCAGCAAACGCTCGACTTCGCTACGGATCTGCTCTGGCTTGGCAAACAGCACCGCAGGATCCAGGTTGCCCTGCAAGGCCACCCGCTGGCCGATACGGGCCCGCGCCTCGGTCAGATTGACAGTCCAGTCGAGACCGACGGCGTCGGCGCCGATATCGGCAATCTGCTCCAGCCACAAACCGCCGCCCTTGGTAAATACAATCGCCGGAATCGGCACCCCGTCTTTTTCGCGCTTCAGCTGGGAAACCACCTGGCGCATATAGTCCAGTGAAAATTCCTGGTAAGCGCCATCCGCCAGCGCCCCGCCCCAAGAATCGAAAATCATCACGGCTTGTGCGCCGGCGTCGATCTGGGCGTTCAGGTAAGCCGCTACTGCCGCCGCATTGGTGCTGAGCACGTGGTGCATCAGGTCCGGACGGTTGTACAACATCGTCTTGACCGTATGGAACTCACGCGAACCTTCGCCTTCGACCATATAGCAAGCCAGGGTCCAAGGGCTGCCGGCAAAGCCGATCAGCGGCACGCGGCCGTTGAGCTCCGTACGAATTTGCGTGACCGCCTTGAAAACATAGTCCAGCTTGCCCAGATCAGGGGTTTGCAACGCCATCACATCTTTTTCATCGCGTAGCGGCCGTTGGAACTTGGGGCCTTCGCCATCGGCGAAATACAGGCCTAGTCCCATGGCGTCCGGCACGGTCAGGATGTCGGAAAACAGAATCGCGGCATCCAGCGGGAAACGGTCAAGCGGCTGCAGCGTGACTTCGGTAGCGTAATCGGGATTGGTCGCCAGCCCCATGAAAGAACCTGCGCGGCTGCGGGTTTTGCGATACTCCGGCAGATAGCGGCCGGCCTGGCGCATCAGCCACAGCGGTGTGTATTCGGTTGGCTGGCGCAACAGTGCGCGCAGGAAGGTGTCGTTCTTGAGCGGGGCGAATTGGGACATGAGAGGCAATCTGAATGCGTGTGGTAATAGCCCCATTATCTCATCCAAATCCACGGCTGCGGCATTGGTGCAGCGTATGGTTGGTATAGGTTGGTATCAGGTGCCTTCCCGATGCACCGCAACCAGGTCGTCCTGAAACGCTTGCAGGACCTCGCCCCGGCTGGATTGGCGGCGTGCGACCATATGCAATGTGACCTCATAGGAGAACTGTGCCGGATTAAGGGCCGCCAGCAATCCTTGCTGTACCAGCGGCGCGGCGAAGTGTTGCGGCAGGAATCCGAGATGCTGCCCCGACAAGATCAGGACCGCGACTGCCTCCATGTTGTCAGCCAGCGCAGTCACCCGCGCCGGTGCAGACATGCCGCCCTTGCCTTCGGCCTCTGGCAGAGGGTAACTGCGCCAAACCCAGTCGTGCTGCGCCAGGTCTGCCGGTTCTAATTTACCGGCCCGGCTGAACAACGGGTGTGCGGCAGCGCAATACGCCACCTGATGCTCGGTGTACAAGGGCAAATATTCCAGATTCGGCAGGCGATGCCAGAAATAACCGATGCCAAGGTCGAGCCGGCCGTTTATCACCTCCTCTTCCAGCTGGCCCGGGGCCAGCACTGCCAGCGACAGCGTTACTGCCTCGTCCCTGGCACGGAACCGGGCGATGGCCTGGCTCAGGCGCGCGTTGGCGCTCATGGCGGCGTGGCCGATCAGGCCCAAATGCAATTGCCCCACCAGCTTGCGGCCGATCTGGCGCGCGTCCAGGCAAAAATGGTCGATGTTCTCCAACAACCGACGGCTGGACTGGGCGAACTGTTCACCACGCGGCGTCAGCCGAAACCCGGCCCGGCCGCGTTCACACAAACGAAACCCGAGCCGCGTCTCCAGCGTCGCCACCTGCGTGCTAATGGTGGACTGGCTGACATTCAGGGCCGTCTGTGCAGCGGAAATGCCGCCGGCGTCCAGCACCGACAGGAAGACACGAATCAGACGCAGATCAAGATCGGATAATTGCTGGAGCATGTTGCATCGGGTAAAGCTAAAGGAGGGTGCGGGTCAGATCGATAATACATCGATTTTTATCAATGTAAGCGTTACATCACGATCATTTTTTATGATGTGATTTCCCGCTAGAGTGGGCGCTGTATAGAAAACATAACCCCTTCCCCTTACCGGAGACGATCATGTCGGAAACCCCACTTTATCAACCGCTTGGCGGCAACGACATGCCACGTTTCGGCGGCATCGCCACCATGATGCGCTTGCCGCACGTAAGCAGCAGCGCCGAGCTGGACGCCTGTTTCGTCGGCGTTCCGTTCGACCTGGGCACCTCGAATCGTTCCGGCACGCGCTTCGGGCCGCGCCAGATCCGTACCGAATCGGTGCTGCTACGACCTTACAACATGGCCACTCGCGCTGCACCTTTCGATGCGCTGCGTATCGCCGATCTTGGCGATGTTGCCATCAATCCCTACAACCTGCTCGATTCGATCAAGCTGATTGAAACTGCCTACGACAACATCGTCGCCTCCGGCTGCCGGCCGATTTCACTGGGTGGCGACCATACCATCGCGCTGCCTATCCTGCGCGCGCTACACCGCAAGTACGGCAAGATCGGCCTGATCCACGTCGATGCCCATGCCGACGTCAATGACACCATGTTCGGTGAAAAAATCGCCCACGGCACGCCATTCCGCCGCGCGGTGGAAGAAGGCTTGCTGGATTGCCAACGCGTGGTGCAAATCGGCTTGCGCGGCACCGGCTACACCGCAGAAGATTTCGACTGGTGCCGCGACCAGGGCTTCAAGGTGGTACAGGTGGAAGACTGCTGGAACAAATCGCTGTCGCCGCTGATGGAAGAAGTGCGCGCCCGCGTGGCAGGCGGCCCGGTGTACCTGAGTTTCGACATCGACGGCATCGATCCGGCCTATGCGCCCGGCACCGGCACCCCGGAAATCGCCGGCCTGACCGTGCCGCAAGCGCTGGAAATCATCCGCGGCGCCTGGGGCCTGGACATCGTCGGCGCCGATCTGGTGGAAGTATCGCCGCCTTACGATCCGGTCGGCACTACCGCCCTGCTGGGCGCCAACCTGGCTTATGAAATGCTGTGTGTGCTGCCGGGCGTGCCGCGTCGCTAATCATTTAAACATTACTTTAATCATTCATCGTCGCGCCAGGGAATCGTCCACTCCTCGCCGCGCACGGTGGTGATGTATTCCGGCCAGCGATACTGATGCGGCACTTTGAAATCCTTGTCCAGCAAAGGCGCCTGCCACTCGCTGCCGCCAATACCGCCGCCGGTGCGCTGCCTGAATTCCGCGCTGGCAGCCTCCAATAGATCCGGCTTGGTAAACAGATCGATCAAGGTCGCGGCGATAGTCTTGGCGGCGGACTGGATCATCGGATCGATGGTGGCGGGTATGCCGCCCAGCGCATTCGCCACCCAGTCCGGATACACAAAACCGCGTGGCGCCGTCAGCATTGGCCGTGCCACATACAGGCGCACGGTCGGGCAATGCCAGGTGTAATCGGTGTAGTCGTCCGAAGTCAGGTATTTCTGCCAGGCCGGCATTTGCTTGCGCAACTCGCGTTCGCAATCTTCCGGATCGATCAATTCTTCGGTAACCGCCAAAAATGGCTTTTCCATCTTCTCGATACCGAGATTCTGCTGCATCTCCTGCGCGATCTCGATCGCCTGCTGATCCCACTTCGGCGGTCCGGCCAGCACCATATTGTCGTAAGTCGCGCGCGCCATCACATGATTGGGCAAACCGCCGCGCGACTTGCTGACCCAGGTTTTCTTCCATTCGCAAAAAGTCGCCTTGGCCGCGGCTTCTGCATTGTTATCCATCACCTGGCTAATGATCTCGGCCTGCTCGATGGAGTCAGTACGCAGCATGAAATTGATTTGCGAAACATGCGGCGTCAGGTTGTCGGCGGTGGCCTGGCCGGCGCACAGGATGGCTTCGTTGAAACTCCACAAACCGGTGGCCGGCAGCATCGAACGGCGCAGGCTCTCATTCAGGTTGTAGAACAGCACCAGCGCATCGTTGGCACCGGGGGCACGCGCAGCCAGGTGGTTTTGCGGTATCGGGCTGAACTTGTCGGCGGCAATCCAGTTTTCCGGCGCGTCGCAGGTGAAGGTGTAGATATAGTTGTAGCCGACGCCGCAATGCGCGTCCCAGACCGTGGTGTTACACAGCGGCAACATATAGGTCGGATGAAAACTCACTGCCGCATCCAGCGTATCGTAATAACCCTTGGCGGCATGGATGGGTTTGGATGCCCGCAATTTTTCAGCCGGTTCGCCGAAAATCTTGAGCGTGCCCTGTATCCCGAATTTCAACATGGCGCTTTGAGCAGCCAGGGCGCCGCCGAGTGCGCTGATCCCCAGCGCCGAATGCGGATCGGTATGGCCCGGCGCGTATTTGGACAAACCCTTGCGCGGTTCTTTCCTGGTCGACGCCGCCTGGCAGTTGCCCGGCACTGCATCGTATTCAGCATAAGTGGCAATCGTCGGCCCCTCGCCGTTCTTGAAAGTGGCGACAAAGGCGGTCGGCATGCCGCCGCTGCCGACTTCGACTTCAAAACCGTATTCACGCAGCATGGCAACATACCAGGCGCTGGATTTGTACTCGCGAAAAGCCGGTTCGGCGTAGTGCCAGATAGTTTGATGCCAGTCGGATAACTGACTGGCGTTGTCGCTCACCCAGTCCAGCGCGCTTTGTTTAGCTTCTGTGGTCATGCTTGTCTCCAAGATAGTAGATTGGCTAGCTGCCGATGCATACTAATCATGAAGCCCGCCATGCCATAATTAACGGTCATCTGTTTTGTCGATAACGCTGCCGTATATCTTCCGCCTATCACCCTTCATGCCATTCCCATGACTCTCGAAAACCTGCTGGTATTTGCCACCATCGCCGACTGCGGCAGCCTGTCGGCGGCGGCGCGGCGCCTGGGCAAGGCGCAATCGACCGTCAGCACCGCGCTGGCCAACCTGGAAGTGGATATGGGCACGCGCTTGTTCGAACGCGATTTGCATCATCTGGCGCTAACTGCCGACGGCGCAGTACTGCTCGGTTTTGCCCGCTCGACTCTGACCGCGGCCGGCAACCTGGAACGCAAGGCACATAGCCTGAGCGCCGGTCACGGCCATCGCTTGCGGCTGGGCATTGACCAGGCCTTGCCGGTGACCCGTAGCCATGCCTTGTGTGCAGAGCTGGAACGCCGCTTTCCAGAATTGCAACTGGAATTGTTCCGCCCTACCAGTATCGATGCCACTGACCTGATGCGGCGTGGCTTGCTGGACATCGCGATTGCAGTCACGGTCGATCCCATGCCAAGCGACTTCAACGCCAGCTCGTTGGGACAGCTGCAATTCGTTCCGGTGGCGGCGGCCGATCATGCATTGAGCCGCTTGCCGCTGGTGCATAACAGCGATCTGGCGCAACACCGGCAATTGCTGGCGTCCAGCCGCAATGGCGGCGACGCACCGATCTTCGGACGTTACAGCGAGATCATGTGGCGTATAGAAAGTCCGGAATTGCTGCTGGATCTGCTCAAGCGGGGAATGGGCTGGGCTTTCCTGCCACAGCACGCTATGCAGGAAATCGATGCCAGGGACGGCTTGAAAATCCTGGCGCACGAGTATCAGGAACCGGCTTTCCTGAAGAGCGTCGACCTGATCTGGAGCAAGCAAGACCAGCAAAGCGAGGCCGCTCGCTGGCTTAGCAGCGATCTCACATGGGCCCGTTCGGTAGTGCCATCCTGACCAAATTTATAGATCAGAAGTAAGCGCGGACACTCCGATTTAGCTATATTTCATCTATATCTTTGTTTGAAGTCACGCGGACTGACACCCTTGGCGGCACGGAACTGCCGGTTGAAATGGGCCAGGTTGCGATAGCCCGATTCCTGCGCAATCACGCCTATCGCCTTGTCGGTCTGGATCAGTTGCTGGCAGGCGCTGCCGATCCGCAGCTGGGCCAGATAGGCGGTAACCGTCAACTGTGTGTGGCGCTTGAAAAACCGGTGGAAGGCGCCCACCGACAACGCCGCCCGCTCGGCCAGCAGTTCCACCGGCAACGCCGTCTGAAAATGCGCATGCATGTAATCCAGCACCCGCCCCATGCGCTGGCGTTGCGCATCCACCGCGATCGATGCCGAAGCGACCGAGGCCAGCGGCTGCGCCAAATCATCTTGCGCCAGCAGCAACAGCAACTCCAGCAATAGAGGCAGCCGCTGCGCCGGCGCCAGTTTCTCCATGCGCAGCATCAATGGCCTGACGCGGATCGCTGTATCGGCCGAGAACTGCAATCCCCTATCCGCTCGCTTGCCCAGTTGCAGCAAACCGGCCAGCTCCGGCAAGCTGGTTTGCAACTGGATCAGCCAGTCGCGTGAAAACCAGACCACCACGGCCAGCATCTGGCGCTCGGGCGCTATGCGTTCACTAGCCGACCAGGTGTGCGGCAGATTCGGCCCCAGCAAGATCAGGTCGCCATCCGAGAAATCAGCCAGATGGTCGCCCACATAACGCTGGCCACGCGCGTTCAAGGTCAAGGTCAGCTCGAACTCCGGATGGTAATGCCAGAGAAACGGTAACTCCGGCAGCTCACGCCACAACAGTTGCCAGGAATGTCCGGGCGAGAGGGTGAGATGTTCATATTGCGGTCTCATTCTGACCTTTCAGTGAGTAACTATATCAGAATAGTATCAATAAGCGGCAGTTGCGGCGAAATCTGATGAGGACTGCGGGCCCAGAATCTAACTGCCCCATCCCATAAAACCAACGCGGAGATTTCCATGAACCAGCCTTACGTAGCCGCCACGCAGCGTCTCAGCAACCCGTCCGTGCTTTATCCCGAACAGGCGCAACTGCGCGACATACAAAAAACCTTACCGCTGCGCGTACTGACTGCAGCTGACTTCTATCACTGGCAAACCTATGGTTATGTGATCGTCAGGAACGCCGTAAGCGCCGAACAAGTGCAACGCACCGTCGACTTCCTGTGGGAGTTCCAGGAATTGGATCCCAATGCACCTGAAACCTGGAATCGCGCGCAGTTGCGCGACCATGAAATGAAAGAGTTGAACGGTTCCGGCATGGTCGAGGCCTATCATCACCAGACCTTCTGGGACAACCGCCAGACGCCGCGCGTAGTAGACGCTTTCGTCGACATCTGGGATCGCGAAGACCTGTGGGTAACCATAGACCGCGCCAACCTGAATACGCCGAACCAGGGCGCGAGGCGTTTCGGCGGCTTTATCCATTGGGATGCCGACACCTCGCTGGAGCCGCTGCCGGTGAATGTCCAGGGCGTGCTGGCGTTATCGGATACGACGCCGGAAGGTGGCGGTTTTCAATGCATCCCCGAACTGTTCCAGCACTTCGCCGAATGGCGCAAGAACGCGCCCCAGGATCGCAATCCGTTGCGTCCCGATGTGGAAGCGCTACCGTGGCAGGCAAAGTTCATACCGATGCGAGCTGGCGACCTGCTGATATTCAACAGCGTGCTGGCGCACGGCATCCGTCCCAACACGTCCGACGACAAGGTCCGGCTGGCGCAGTACATCGCGTTTACGCCAGCACGTGAAGAACAGGCGGAATTGCGGGATTGGCGGGTGAAGAGTTGGGAGCAGCGCACGCCGCCGGATGGTTATGCCTTCCCCGGCGACCCGCGCGAATGGGAAAAAACCCGTTATCCCCTCGCGCAGTTGAGCGAACTGGGCGAGAAGATCCTGGGCAAAAGAAGTTGGTAAAAGCGTTGGAAAAAATTGAGTATGGGCGCGATCGCCCTACTCGCTCGGCGTCATCGCCAAGCCATCATTGCGCTCAATGGCGGCCGACCATAAAGTCAGGCCCAACGCCAACACCACCACCACTACGCCGACATAAGGCAAAGTAGTCAACTGGAAGCCGGCGCCGATGGCCATGCCGCCAAACCAGGCGCCGCCTGCATTGCCGAGATTAAAGGCGCCCTGGTTCAAGGTCGAAGCCAGGTTCGGTGCAGCGCTGGCGCGTTCCACTACCAGCACCTGCAACGGCGGCACGATCGCGAAGGCCAGCAC
Source organism: Collimonas sp. OK607 (assembly GCF_900111995.1). Classification (GTDB taxonomy): domain Bacteria; phylum Pseudomonadota; class Gammaproteobacteria; order Burkholderiales; family Burkholderiaceae_D; genus Collimonas. The sequence continues at coordinate 53,522 of NZ_FOKF01000029.1, read as the reverse complement.
GCCCCAGATAAATATCGTGATTACTGCCGGCAACGGCGTACGCATGGTCAGGGTAAATATAGTCAGGATTACTGCCAGCGCCACCAGGAAGCTGATCAGCGACGGCATCAGGCGCCAGTCGGCCAGTTTGCCGCCGAGTGCGCTGCCCACCGTCAAGCCAAGGCCGAATACCAGCAGCACCAACGTCACGGCATGCGGTGTCAGCCCGGTGACATCTTCCAGGATCGGCGTGATGTAAGTGAATACCGAAAACAAGCTGGCCGAAGCCAGCGCGCTGATCCCCAGCACCATCAGTACCTGCTTGTCCTTGAGCACCGCAAATTCCTGCAGCAGGCTGGTCTTTTGCATCTCGATTTTTTTCGGCAGCCAGAGCGCCAGCGCAATTGCCGCCAGTACGCCGATCACCGTCACTGCCCAGAACGTCGAGCGCCAGCCCAGTTGTTGCCCGAGAGCCGTGCCGAACGGCACGCCGAGCACATTGGCCAGGGTCAGGCCGGCGAACATCAGGGCGATCGCCTGCGCACGCCGGTTCGGCGCCACCAGTCCAGCCGCCACTACCGAGCCGATACCGAAGAACGCACCATGGCAAAACGCTGTCACCACCCGTGCCAGCATCAACACGGTGTAATTGGGCGACAAGGCGCACAAGACATTGCCGATAATAAACAAGCCCATCAAGCTTAGCAGCGCCGTCCGCCGCGGCATGTTGGCGGTGGCAATCGCCACGATCGGCGCGCCGATTGTCACGCCCAATGCGTAACCGGTCACCAGCATCCCGGCCGCCGGGATTGTCACCCCCAGGTCACGCGCGACATCAGGCAGCAAACCCATGATGACGAACTCCGTCGTACCGATACCGAAAGCGGCAACAGCAAGGGCAAATAGGGGCAAAGACAGCATGATGATCGTCCGGAAATGGAACCGCCGGGAATAAGCTGCGTGGCGGTCGGAGGCGCGCACCGGGGGAGATGGTGCGAAGCAACATTATATCAACGGCGATTTATTTGTGGTAGCGCTACCAGATTTCACACATGAAATAGGCGCGCCGATGAGGAAAGTGTTGGATTTTTGCGATATAGCCAACGAGTAACAATCAGCTGTTCATGGCAAATTACTCAGGATCCATTTCCCGCCATGCTGCAATATCAGTTCGCTGCTGTGGAATGCCGCCAGGCTGCTGCGATGGCCGACACTGATCAGGATCACATCCGGCAGTTGCTTGCGTAGCAAACTGTACATTGCATGCTCCAGGCCTTCGTCCATGGCAGAACTGGCTTCGTCGAGGAAGACCAGTTGCGGTCGGTGCAACAGCACGCGCCCCAACGCCAACCGCTGTTGTTCGCCGAGCGACAGGATGTTGCTCCATTCACTCTCCGTATCCAGCTGTACCGTCAGATGTCCGAGTTGTATCTGTTCCAATATCGCGCGAACCGCGCTGTCGTCCGGTTGGGCCGGCTCGGCCGAGGGGTAATACAGGGCCGATCGCAGAGTCCCCAGTGGCAGGTAAGGCTTCTGCGGCAAGAACAGGCATTGCTGTCCAGCCGGATAGACGATCTTGCCGTCGGCATACGGCCACAATCCCGCTATCGCGCGTAACAGCGTGGTTTTACCGACACCGGAAGGGCCGCGCACCAGCAATGCGGCGCCGGGCGCCAAAGCCAAGTTCAGATTTGCAGTTAATATCGCGCCGCCCGGACTTTTGACAGTTAGCGCTTCGACCGCAAAATTTTGTCCCTGATGTGCAATCTGCGGCATGGTGAGTTGATCGGCGGCATCGACTGTATCCAGGAAACCGGTCAGGCGGTTGACGATGGCGCGATAACTGGCGAATTCGTCATATGAGGTTCGGAAGAAGGACAAGGCATCCTGAACCTGTCCAAAAGCCTGCGAGGCCTGCATCAGATCACCCAGCGTGATCTGCTTGCTGAAGAAGCGCGGCGCCTGCACCACTACCGGAAACACGACGGCCAACTGGTTAATCCCCAGGTTGAAGCCCTGGAATTTCAGTGATCGAAAGACAATCGCCCAGGTATTCTCGATGACATGCGAGAAGCGCTTGAGCAAGGTCCGATGCTCCACCGCTTCGCCTCGGAAGAAAGCAATATTCTCTCCGTACTCGCGCAAACGTATCAAGGCATAACGAAAATCGGCGTTCAGCTTTTCGCTCAGAAAATTCAACTTGATCAGCGGGCGCCCGAGTTTCACTGCAAACACCGTGGCAACCAGTACATACGCATAGACCAGAAAAATCATTGCCCGTGGAATTTCCGCGCCAAACAGGGTGAGCGTGCCGGACAAGCTCCACAGGATCAGCGTGAACGAAAACAGTGAAACCGCAGAGCTGATGAGCCCTAGGAATAGCGTGAGCGAGCTGCTGACAAAACCGGAGATATCCTGCTGGATACGCTGATCCGGATTATCGGTTCTGCCGGGCAGATGCTGGCTGCGGTAGTAAGCCTGCTGGTCCAGCCAGCGCGCCATCAGGTTCTCTGTCAGCCAGACACGCCAATGAATCTGGAACGCCTGGCTGATGTAAAAATTCACCAGTCCGCGCACTACATGAACGCTCGCAAGGATACCGAACACCGCCATCAGCGACCAGAACGCAGCAGCATTGAAGTTCTGCAGCGAGGTGTACATGCCGTTGCTCCAGAACGTGAACAAGATATCCATGCGCACCGCGAACAAGGTCATCAGGATCAGCAACGAGAGTATCCCCAGCGGTCGCCAGTTGCGGACCGGTGAAAACCAGACCCAGGTTACCCGTAAGAACTGTTGTCCCCAATAGGTGAATTTGCCAAGCAGGGCCGTAATACAGGCGATTGCCACCATGCTGATAGCGAATGCCTTGCAAAGCCAGATGACACTGTCGAGCAGTTGATGATGCCAGTCCATTTTGTTTCCGCCGTTTCCAGGAAAGGGACGTCATGCGATGATGAAATAACAAAATCTATTAAACCGGCAAGCAAACCTTGCATGCCTTTACGCGGTGTAATTTCAGTAACGATATGTTACTTTGGCAAAAAATGCATAGATGCAAAAAAACTCGCCTGCTTTTAAAGACAGGCGAGGCAGATGAATAGTTTAGAAATCGTTGCTGCTGTATCAATCACAGCAAGATTGGCGATCGGTCGATCTCAAATCCCGCCCATGCATAGATATTTAATGACTTGATAATCCTCAATGCCGTACTTCGAACCTTCGCGCCCCAACCCGGATTGCTTAACGCCCCCGAACGGCGCGACCTCATTCGAAATCAAACCGGTGTTGATGCCGACCATGCCGCTTTCCAGGCCTTCGGCCACACGCCAGATACGGCCGATATCGCGTGAGTAGAAATAACTGGCGAGACCGAATTCGGTGTCGTTGGCCAGCGCCAGCACTTCTTCGTCGGTCTTGAAGCGGAACAGGGGCGCCATCGGACCAAAGGTCTCTTCGCGTGCAACGATCATGTCGGAAGTCACATCGGCCAGCACGGTCGGTTCGAAGAAACTCTGGCCCAGCGCATGGCGCTTGCCGCCGGCCAGGATGCGCGCGCCTTTCGCCACCGCATCGGCGATATGCTCTTCAACCTTGGCGACCGCCTTCTGGTCGATCAGCGGGCCTTGGGTGACTCCCTCTTGCTGACCGTTGCCGACCTTCAGCCTGGCCACCGCGGCCACCAGCTTTTCGGCGAAAGCGTCATAGATGCCATCTTGCACATACAGGCGGTTGGCGCATACGCAGGTTTGCCCGGCATTGCGATATTTGGAAGCCATTGCACCTTCCACGGCTGCATCCAGATCGGCATCGTCGAACACGATGAACGGTGCGTTGCCACCCAGTTCCAGCGACAGTTTCTTGATGGTGGCTGCGCATTGTTCCATCAACAGCTTGCCGACACCGGTGGAGCCGGTAAAGGTCAGCTTGCGCACGATAGGGTTGCTGGTCATTTCCGCGCCGATTTCGCGGGCGGAGCCGGTCACCACGCTGAACACGCCAGCGGGTATGCCAGCGCGCTCGGCCAGCACCGCCAGGGCGAGTGCCGAGAATGGCGTCGACTCAGCCGGCTTGAGCACCATGGTGCAGCCTGCGGCCAGCGCCGGGCCGGCCTTGCGGGTGATCATCGCCGCCGGAAAATTCCACGGCGTGATCGCCGCGCAAACCCCGATCGGCTCTTTCACCACCACGATGCGCGAACTCGGCGACGGCGATGGAATGGTATCGCCGCCGGCGCGCTTGCCCTCTTCCGCAAACCATTCGATGAACGAAGCAGCGTAAGCGATTTCACCCTTGGCTTCGGCCAGCGGCTTGCCCTGCTCGACAGTCATGATCAGCGCCAGATCGTCAAGATTGGCCAGCATCAGGTCATTCCATTTGCGCAGGATGATGCTGCGTTCCTTGGCGGTTTTGCGGCGCCATTGGCGCCAGGCGTCGTTGGCGGCGGCAATCGCGCGCTTGGTCTCGGCGGCGCCCATCAGCGGCACGCTGCCTATGGTTTCGCCGGTAGCAGGATTGGTCACGGCATGGCTGCCACCTTTATCGGCGTTGCACCATTCGCCATTGATGTAGGCTTGCTGACGGAACAATGAAGGATCTTTTAATTGCATCATGTGGATAACTCCTGTGAACGTTGAAGACACGCATATCAAGCGAAGATATGCGCGCCGAAAACAGTAGAAAGTAGTAGCTTGTGCTGTGCTACTTTAGAATTTGGCGAGCGCCTTGTTGCGTCCTCGTATCCATTCCAGCACCAGCAGCAGGCAGGTGGAAAACACGATCAGGATGGTGGCCAGCGCAGCAATCGTCGGGCTGATGTTTTCCTTGATGCCGGTAAACATCTGACGCGGCAAAGTAGCTTGTCCGGGACCGGCTACAAACAAGGTTACCACTACGTCGTCGAACGAGGTGGCGAAGGCGAATAACGCGCCGGAGATCAAACCCGGTGCAATCACCGGCAAGGTAATCCGGAAGAAAGTAGAGAGCGGATTGGCGCCCAGGCTAAGGCTGGCACGCACCAGGTTCTGGTTGAATCCCTGCAGCGTCGCCAGCACTGTGGTTACCACAAACGGTGCGCCCAACGCTGCATGCGCCAGTATCAGGCCGGTATAACTGTCGGACAAACCGATCTGCGCAAAAAACAGATAGACGCCGACACCCACCACCACTACCGGCACCACCATCGGCGAAATCAGCACCGCCATCAGCAAACCCTTGCCGCGGAAGTCCGCCTTGTTCAGGCCGACCGCCGCCAAGGTGCCAAGTATGGTCGCCAGCACGGTAGCCAACGGCGCCACGATGAAACTGTTCTTGGCAGCGCTAACCCATTCTTCAGATTGCACCAGGTTTTGATACCAGCGCAAGGAAAAGCCGTGGATCGGATACACCAGGAAAGTACTGTCGCTGAACGACAGCGGAATGATGACCAGGATCGGCAGCAGCAGGAACAGCAGCACCAGCAGATTGAAGCCGCGTGAAAAGAAAAACCAGACGCGTTCGGTCAATGAGACGTAGGGAGGAAATTGCGGAAATAGTTTCGTTTTCATTTTCTTACCCCATCGCCACATCGTTTTTTGTGAAGCGGCGATACACACCGTACAGCACCAGCGTCGCGGCAAACAGCAAGGCACCGAGCGCGCAAGCCATGCCCCAGTTGATGGTGACATTGGTGAAATAAGCGATGTAATAACTGACCATCTGTTCGTTCGGTCCGCCTAACAAAGCTGGCGTGATGTAGTAACCGACCGACAGGATAAACACCAGCAAAGCGCCGGCGCCAATACCCGGATACGTCTGCGGCACATATACGCGCCAGAACGCGGCGAACGGATGGCTGCCGAGTGATACCGCCGCGCGCAGGTAAGTCGGCGGGATCGCCTTCATCACGCTATACAAAGGCAGGATCATGAACGGCAGCAGGATGTGCGTCATCGCGATATACACGCCGATGCGGTTGAACAGCAGCTCCAGCGGCGCCTGGGTAAGGCCGGTCACCATCAGGGCTTTGTTAACCAGGCCTTCCGATTGCAGCAACACGATCCAGGCCGCGACCCGCACCAGGATCGAAGTCCAGAATGGAATCAGCACCAGGATCATGAACAGGTTGGCGCGCCGTTCCGACATGGTTGACAGCCAGTACGCCAGCGGATAGCCAAGCACCAGGCAGGCCAGCGTAGCAACCAGGCCCATCCAGAAAGTGCGGCCGAAAATCTTTTGATATACCGAGGCGCTGGGATCCGCCTTTTCGATATGGCCGAAGGCGTCTTGCTTCAGATCCAGCGCCGCCAGCAGGTAATAAGGCGAATAAGGCGCACCATTCTTGGCAATCACTTGCCAGTACGGCAGCTGACCCCATTGTTCATCGATATCGATCAACGCCTGTTTGATCTGCGTGGCCGGCAGCGGCTTGCCGTCTGCATCCAGCAGCGGCAAAGCACGCGCGGTTTTCATGATGATCGAACGGGCGCCGGAGATTTCCGAATTGAGACGGCGCGCCAGCGAACCGGCGGAGCTGTCTTCTTTAGCTTGCAACAGATCGCTTGCCAGTCCGGCATAGGCGGCATCCGGCGGCGTGCTCTTGCGATCCCAATTGTTTAATGCCGCCACGGTGTGCGGCAGTGTGGTCGCGATTTCCGGGTTTTCCACGGCGCGCTTGAGCAACATGGCGATCGGCACCAGGAAGGTCAGCAACAGGAAAATCGCCAACGGTGCGATCAATGCCAGCGCGGCGGCGCGCTTGCGAAATTGTGCCTGGCGCAGTTCGCGCTTGAGGTGGGAATTCTGCGGTGATGCAGGCGGCGTCATGACAGAGCCGACGCCGGCAGATGCAATAGAAGTCATGGTGTTCCGGGTATGCTGAATAGTGAATTGCAAAGAACTACCGCAAGCGGTGCTGTGCTGTGCTGTACTTACACACAGTACCGTTTGCGGTTAACCCAATCTTTTACTTGGCTGCCCAGGCAGTGAAGCGTTGCTCCAGTTCTTCACCGTGATCGGTCCAGAACGACAAACTCAGTTGCAAGGCATCCTTGGCGTTAGTCGGCGAGGTCGGCAAATTAGCCAGCACTTTCGGGTCCAGCAGCTTGAGTGCATTGTTGTTCACCGGGCCGTAAGAGATATTGCTGGCGTAGGCTTTTTGCGAATCCGGCTTGCTGGCGAAGGCGATGAATTTCTCAGCGTCGGCCTTGTTCGGCGTGCCCTTTGGGATCACCCAGAAATCCAGTGTGTAGATACTGCCGATCCAGCTGACTTTCAGATTCTTGCCTTCCCGTTGCGCGGCATCGATACGGCCGTTAAATGCGGTCGACATCACGACATCGCCTGCCACCAGGAATTGCGGCGGCTGCGCACCGGCTTCCCACCATTGGATATTCGGTTTAAGTTCGTCCAGTTTCTTGAAGGCGCGATCGACACCGGCTTTTGTACCGAGTATTTTGTACACGTCTTTCGGCGCCACGCCATCCGCCATCAGCGCGAATTCCAGCGTGTACTCGGCGCCCTTCTTCATAGCGCGTTTGCCGGGGTATTTCTTGACGTCCCAGAAATCGGCCCAGGTCTTCGGTGCGACTTTCAGTTTGTCGGCATCGTAGGCCAGCACGGTCGACCAGACAAAAGCACCAACGCCGCATTCGTGAATGGCTGCAGGGCTGAAATCGGCCTTGTTGCCGATCTTGCTGAAGTCGATTTTTTCGAGCAAGCCTTCTTCGCAAGCGCGGCCGATATCACCGGCATCCACTTCCACTACGTCCCAGCTTACCTTCTTGGCTTCGACCATTGCTTTGACCTTGGCCAGCTCACCATTGAATTCCACTACCGTGATCTTGTCGCCGCTAGCCTTGGCATAGGGATCGATGTAGGCAACCTTTTGCGCGGCGCCGTTGGCGCCACCGAAATTAACCACGGTAAGGGCTGCGGCCTGCGCCATGCCGACTGCGGCCAGCGACAATACGATGCTGGTGAAAACTGGTTTGGCAGCTTTTATAAATGACTTCATCACGTCTCCTTTTATAATAATTGCGGGACAGAGTTTAAAAGCCACCGTAGCGTGGCGAATTACTCTGTCCTCAACTGACTAGATAAAACGGTTAAATTGCAAAGAAAAACCAACAGACAAAGGTAGGGTTGTTACTAAAGAAAAATGCGCAGGTGCTTGGGATCTACGTCCAATGCGACCTGGGTGCCTTCGTATAACCCGGCCAGCGCCGGGTCGTTCAGGGTAAGTTTGATGAAGCAGTCGTCTTGCTGCGGGATCGCGCAGCGCACCCGCACGTGATCGCCGAAATAGATCAGGCTAGTGACACTGACACGCAAGGCGCTTTCCGGGGCATCGGCGAGCGGCAACAAACGAATCCGTTCCGGCCGGATGCACGCCACTACTTGCTGACCGACGCTGGCCTGGTTGGCATTGAGGCCGTTCAACAAGCCGCCGTGCGGCAAGCGCACGGTGGCGCTACCGCCATCGGTCGCAGCCAGCACGCCATTGAAACGATTGTTGTCGCCGATGAAACCGGCCACAAATTGATTTTCCGGATATTCGTAGAGACGGTCGACCACAGCCAGTTGCTGGATGATGCCCTGGTCGAATACGGCGACGCGGTCCGACATGGTCAACGCTTCGCTTTGATCATGGGTGACGTAGACAAACGTCACGCCGAGACGCTTGTGCAAAGCTTTCAGCTCCAGCTGCATATGTTCGCGCAACTGCTTGTCGAGCGCACCCAGCGGTTCATCCATCAGCACCAGCTTAGGATCGAACACCAACGCCCGCGCCAACGCGATCCGCTGCTGCTGGCCGCCGGAGAGTTGTGCCGGATAACGATCGCCGAATTTACCCATCTGCACCATATCCAGCGCTTTTTTTACCTTTTCGACGCGCTCGCTACCGCTGATATTGCGTACCTGCAGCGGATAGGCAACGTTCTGCGCCACGGTCATGTGCGGAAACAGGGCGTAGTTCTGGAACACCATGCCGATGTTGCGTTTATGCGGTGGCACTTTGTTGAGCAGCTGCCCGTCCAGCCGGATTTCGCCGCCAGTCGGAAACTCGAATCCGGCCAACATCATCAGGCAGGTGGTCTTGCCGGAACCAGATGGGCCCAGCAAGGTCAGGAACTCGCCGCGCTGGATATCCAGGTTCAGGTTCTTGACGACCAGATTCTCGCCGTCATAGGTTTTCTTGACGCCGGAAAACTGCACCAGGATATCCGGTGTGCCTGGTTTATCGGCAACTTCCTTGGAAACCAAGGGCAGGTGGGTAGCGATATTTTCTTGCTTCAACTCATTCTCCCGACAAGTTTCAAGCAGCTGCGACGGTGCGCATCGCGGCACTCAGGATGCCCAGTGCCTCATCCATCAAGGTATCCTCAATTGTCAGCGGAAACAAGAAGCGGATCGCATTACTGTAGATCCCGCAGCTCAACAACAGCAAGCCATTTTTGAGGGCTTCCGCCTGTACCTTCTTGGTAAACTCGGCATCCGGCTGGCGGGTGCCCGGTTGCAGGAATTCCACCGCCACCATCGCGCCCAGGCCACGGATATCGGCAATCTGCGGAATCTCTGCGCGCAGGCCTTCCAAAGCCTGCTTCAGCTTGGCGCCGAGCAGATTGGCGCGTTCGACCAGCTTCTCTTCCTCGATCACCTCCAGCACTGCCAGCGCGGAGGCCACTGCCAGCGGATTGCCGGCGTACGTGCCGCCCAGGCCGCCGGGTGCTGCCGCATCCATGATCTCGGCGCGGCCGCACACTGCCGACAAAGGCATGCCGCCGGCCAGGCTCTTGGCCATCGTCATCAAATCCGGAATCACACCGGAATGTTCCACCGCGAACATCTTCCCGGTACGGGCAAAGCCGGTTTGCACTTCGTCAACTATCAGCAAGATGCCATGCTCATCGCACAATTTGCGCAGCGCCTGCATCAATTCCGGCGGCGCAGCGTAGAAACCGCCCTCGCCTTGTACCGGCTCCAGAATGATGGCGGCGACACGCTTGGGATCGACGTCCGCCTTGAACAGCGATTGCAACGCCGCCAACGAGCTTTCCACACTGACGCCATGCAGTTCGATCGGGAACGGTACGTGATAGACCTCGGCCGGAAACGGCCCGAAGCCGACCTTGTACGGCACGACTTTGCCGGTCAGCGCCATGCCCATCATGGTGCGACCGTGGAAGGCGCCGGAAAACGCGATCACCGCGCTACGTCCGGTAGCGGCACGGGCGATCTTGACGGCGTTTTCTACCGCCTCGGCGCCGGTTGAAAAGAAAGTGGTTTTTTTTGCATGATCGCCTGGCGTGACGGCGTTGATGCGCTCAGCCAGTTCAACATAGCTGGCGTACGGCACGATCTGGTAAGCGGTGTGGGTAAATTTGCCCAGTTGTTCCTGGATTGCGGCCACCAGTTTTGGATGGCGATGGCCTGTGTTCAGGACGGCGATGCCGGCAGCGAAGTCGATGAAGCGGCGGTTTTCCACATCCCAGATTTCTGCGTTGAGTGCGTGCGACGCGTAGAAATCGCACATGACGCCGACGCCGCGCGGGGTGGCGGCGTTTTTGCGTTGATGCAATGCTGCGTTGGTGTTTGAGTTTGCTACATCTGCAGCGGCGGCTGCGTGATATCCGTCGTTTTTCATAATGGCTCCTAAATGCGTTGTACGCGTTATGCGGTTTTTGTATTAGCTTTGATGCATACTAAGGCCGAGCTGGATCTATAATATAGTGCCACTTTCAGTTTTCTAATGGAGCCACTTTGCGCATCGCCTCGCTCACCGATTTTTTGCTGATGCGCATAGAGCGCGGCGCCGATGGCGCTATCGCCAAGGCTGTCAGCACTCCCCTTAACCGGCAGATTTACCAGGCCATCCGCGAGGCTATCTTGTCGCAATTGCTGCCATCCGGCTGGCAACTGCCGTCATCGCGCGATCTGGCGCGCGAACTGACGATATCGCGCAATACGGTGACCTATGCCTACGAGCAGCTGATCGCCGAAGGTTATCTGGAAACCCGGGCCGGTTCCGGCACCTTCATCGCCGATACCACGCCTGACCAGATTCCAGAGATGCGCTTGAACACACCGCCACTGACAGATCCCAGCGGTGAATCAGAATTGTCAGCACACGGCGCGAAACTGATCCAGCAGGCTGGCGTCAGCGATTTGCAGTGGGGCGCGTTCATGCCCGGTGTGCCGGACGTGACGCTATTCCCGAACAAGATCTGGAGCCGCCTGCAAAACAAGCATTGGCGCCGCTCACGCGCAGAACTGCTGACCTATGGCGACGCCGGCGGTTACATGCCGCTGCGCGAGGCGATCGCTGAATATTTGCGCATCGCGCGCTCGGTCAACTGCAATGCCAACCAGGTAATCATCACTACCGGGATCCATCAATCGCTGGATATCGTCGTCAAGCTGCTGGGAGAACATGGCGATAGCGCCTGGGTCGAAGATCCCTGTTACTGGGGCACGCGCAGCGTCCTCAATTCGCTCGGCATCAAGCCGGTGGCGATCCCGGTCGACTCGGAAGGCATGCGCATGCGGCTGGCCAACCTGCGCCAGCCGCCACGCTTTATCTGCGCCACGCCGTCGCATCAGTATCCGCTAGGGATGGTAATGAGTCTGTCACGGCGGCGCATGTTGCTGGAGTACGCGGCGACCCGCAAAGTCTGGATCATCGAAGACGACTACGACAGCGAATTCCGTTACGGCAGCCGGCCGCTGGCGTCTTTGCAAGGCATGGATACCGACGACCGCGTGTTGTACATGGGGACCTTCAGCAAGACCATGTTCCCCAGTCTGCGCATCGGCTTCATGGTGGTGCCGGAATCGCTCGCCGCGACGTTTGCAATCGGGGTTTCCGAGCTGTATCGCGGCAGCCAGGTATTCATGCAGGCGATCATGGCCGATTTCATGACAGAGGGACATTTCGCTTCGCACATCCGCCGCATGCGGGTGTTGTACGCCGAGCGTTTGCATCTGCTGCAAGCCGCAATCGCACGTCATTTCGGCGACCGCATCACGCTTACCGGCGGCGAGGCCGGCCTGCATCTGGCGCTGGGCTTGCCGGTGCAATGCGACGATCTGGCGATCAGTCGTGCCGCGCGTGAAGCGGGTATTGTGGCGCGGCCGCTGTCGCGTTATTACATGAATGCCGAAACTACGCGCAATGGCTTGCTGCTGGGCTATGCATGTGTCCCAAATGAGCAGATAGCGCCAGCTTTCGACAAGCTGGCGGCCATCATAAAAGCGCATTGGAAATGAAAAATGAAAGCTGTCCCGATCCAGACCGAAACCAAGGAGAACCCATGAAGAAGTTTGTTTTTACGTTGATGTTGTTGCTCAGCGCCGCAGGTACCTCTGTAGCCACCTCAGCGTCGGCCCAGGTGCCGCCGTCACGACTGGACGAAGTCATCAAATCCGGGAGTCTCCGCGTTTGCATGACGGGCGATTACAAGCCGTTCACTTTTTTCAGGAGCGACAACAGTTTTGAAGGTATCGATGTCGATCTGGCCAAATCGCTGGCCAAGGCACTCGGTGTCGAGGCGCGCTTTGTCAAAACCAGCTGGACCAACCTGACCAGTGATTTCCTTGAGAAGTGCGATATAGCCATGGGCGGGGTGTCGGTGACGCTGGAGCGCCAAAAGAAAGTGTCGTTTTCGGCGCCACATATGGTGGATGGCAAGGCCGCGATTGCACGTTGTACCGATGTCGGCAAGTTCCAGTCGCTGGCCGCGATCGACCAGCCGACGACCCGCGCCATCGTCAATCCGGGCGGCACCAATGAGCGTTTCGCCCGCGCCAACTACAAGCAGGCGCAGCTGATCCTGCATCCGGATAACGTCACCATCTTCGACCAGATCGTGCAGGGAAAAGCCGATGTGATGGTGACCGACGCCAGCGAAACCCTGTGGCAGGCGAAGCTGCATCCGCAGCTATGTTCGATTCGTCCCGACCAGCCGCTGCAATTCTCGGAAAAAGCCTTCATGCTGCCGCGCGGTGATATGCCGTTCAAGGAATTCGTCGACACCTGGATGCACCAGCTGAAGGCAACCGGCGACTATGACCGGGTGTTCAACCAGTGGCTTAAATAGCACCAGGTTGCGAAGACTATCCCTGCTTGCTGGCCGACTGCTGCGCAATCTTGCTCTTCTTGATCGATTTCAGATGCGCGGCGACGGCTGTCGCCAGCTGGCGTGCCCATAGCGAGACACCGCTGGCCGAAGGATGGTAACCATCCGAAGCCATCAGCGCGTGATCGTTGATGTCGATCAGGATCGGCACACGCGTCACGCGCAAACGATTGAGATCCGCGGGCAGATTGGCGATCAGTTCTTCCACCGTTTCATCCAGTGCTTTGGCTTTTATGCCAAGCACATAACGCAGGGGCTCTGGCAGCGCCGGGAAAGCGTGGATAGGCGGAATGCCGGAAATCACGATCAGGCGCGGCGACAAATGCGCCTGCAAGTCACGCATCAATTGCAACAGCTCGGCCCGATAGCGGCGGCAGGAACGAAACGCGGTGGTGTCATTGACACCAAAGGCGATCAGCACGATGTCAACTTTTTGCGACGCCACCTGCGGCAACATGGTCTTGACCGCGTCGCTCAGGGTCGCGCCATTTTCTCCGACCGCCTGCCAGGTCACGGTACGCTGCAGGCGCATCGCCAGCGCAGCGGCAAACTGACCGGTGATCGCTTCGTAATGGGTGGCGACGCCGACTCCGGCTACCGGCGATTCGCCGATAGTCAGTAATGCTAGCGGCCGCTGTGGCGGTTCCGTGGCACTGGCAATCTGGGCCTGGCCGATTGTCGGTCCCTTGGCTTCCGGCAGGCGTGGTGTGATGCGGCGGGTGCGACGGCCTTGTATGATCAGCCATGGCAAGAGCGGTAATGCAATCAGTTCCGGCAACCAGCGGCGCACTTCATGTCTCCTTGATTACTACTATGGTCCAGGATCAAACTATTTATTTATATGATTTTACTCAACGTTTTGCTCAACGTTTTGCTCAACGGCAAGCAATTATAGTGGTTAGCGCCTGCAAATTCACTCGATCTTCAAACCTTTTAACTCCGGCTTGGCAGCTGGCGGTTTCAGTTTCAGATCAATCAGCGTTTCCAGCAGAATGCTGGCAATCGCTAAATTACGATGGGTCTTGGAATTGGCCGGGATTACATACCAGGGAGCATGGTCAGCATCGGTTGCCTGGATCGCCTTGCCAAACAATTCCTGGTACTTATCCCAGCTTTTACGCTCCTCCAGGTCCTGAATATCGAATTTCCAGTGCTTGGCCGGGTCATCAATGCGCTCCTGCAAACGATCGCGCTGCTCATCTTTCGAAATATGCAGCAGGCACTTGATTATTGTAGTCCCAGTTTCGGCCAGCATCCGTTCAAAATCGCGAATTTGTCCGTAGCGGCGCTCGCATTCGGCCTCATCGATCCAGTCATGCACCCGGGTTATCAATACGTCTTCGTAGTGACTACGGTTGAAAACCATGATCTCGCCCCACTGCGGCACCTGCTGATGCACCCTCCATAAATAGTCGTGGGCGCGCTCGATGTCGCTGGGGGCCTTGAAATTTGCAATCTGGACGCCTTGCGGGTTGATGACGCTAAACACCTCTTTTACCGTGCCATCCTTGCCGCTGGTATCGATGCCCTGCAACACCACCAATATTTTGCGACTCCGGCCGGCGAACAACATTTCCTGTTGCGCCGCGATCTGGGTCGCCAACTCGGTCACCAGTTCCTTGTCCTTGATTTTGTCGCCGCTCGAAAGCGGCTTCTGCGCCGCGTCGACATCCTTGATCCTGGTGTTCTTACCAGCACGAAACTGCTTGCATGCTTTCATCGTTCTCTCCGATAACGTGACTATGTGCGGGTGATATTTTGGCGGTTATGCCGCTTGCTTACAAAATACCGTGCAGATTGCCAAGAGCATCCTCAATCTTGATGCAGCTATCCATCTCGACCTGGATGCCGTTGGCACGCGCCTTTGCCGCAGCGGGCTCATTGACTATGCCAAGCTGCATCCAGATGCAGCGCGCATCGATCATGATCGCCTCGCCCACGATAGGGGGAATGTCCTCTGCCTTGCGGAAACAATCGACGATGTCGATTTTCTGGTTGTCCGCAGCAAGTGCTTTCGCCGCATCATACAGATTGGCGTAGCAATGCTCTCCGAGGATGTGAGCGCCTACATGCATCGGATTGACCGGGATAATCCGATAACCGCGCTCCTGCATGTAACGGGCTACACCGTAGCTCGGCCGGTCTGGTTTGGACGACAGGCCGACGATGGCGATGATCGGGTTGGCTGGGTTGGGAACGGGAGCGGTCGTATTTGGCATGGGTTCGATGAAGGGCTTGTCGGCGTAAGTGGAATCTTACTTAAGGAGTCTTGCTTAAAACGCTTTACACGATCTTACCGCGAGAATCTGATTTCCTGCCAGCAAGCTCAGAACACGCCACCGTTGTCGATCTTCTTCAATAGCAACGGCCGGCTTTCAAACGCACCGCGTGTTGCTGTTTTTACCGGGCATTTTCTGCTTGATGGTTGTCTGCGGTAGCGCCGACCTCGTGGACTTTAGGTGTCGGCGCCGTGTCGACGGGTTTCTCGCAAGCGCACAGGCCGATTGCCAACAGCGTGATGATGAACAAATGCAATAACCGGATTTTCATTTGTCTTCTCCTTGCCGCGTTTTATATACGCGTGAAGCTTGATACATCTTAGCACGCGGGGTAGGCAGTTTTTTTACCCGCGCGCGTTCCTCCATGGCTGGCTGCGCCGTTAAAACTGCGACAACAAATGTTAAAGACAAACCGTTCAGGCAACAAAAAAGCAGCCGAAGCTGCTTTTTCTTGTTGCCATCCGAAGTACAGCTGAATTACAAAATCAGCGTCCTTTTTGACGCAATTTCGCAATCGCTGCCAATTGCGCAATAGCTGCCGACAACTCGGCCTGTGCTTTTGCGTAATCGATCACGGATTCCTTGTTGCTCAGCGCTTCTTCCGCGCGACGCTTGGATTCGGTTGCCTTCGCTTCGTCCAGATCGGCGCCGCGGATTGCGGTGTCGGCCAGAACGGTGACGTTATTCGGCTGCACTTCCAGCAGACCACCGGCAACGAATACAAATTCGTCCTGCGCCTGGCCTGCCACCTTGATCCGAACAGCACCCGGCTTGATGCGCGTGATCAGCGGGGTATGACGAGGATAAATCCCCAGCTCGCCCGACTCACCCGGCAACGCGACGAATTCGGCTTCACCGGAGAAGATCAGCTCTTCCGCGGAAACAACGTCTACGTGAATAGTGTGTGCCATCTTAAACCCTTTGTTGTCCATTAAATCAACTACCGAGAAGCGCCATCGCCAACCGTTGAGCGGAATAGTAACCAGCAGCTGCGCTGCCAGTTACTCGCCACCACGCTCAGCTGCAGCGCTTGTCAATTAGCCGATCTTCTTGGCCTTTTCGATTGCTTCTTCGATCGTGCCGACCATGTAGAACGCTTGTTCCGGCAGGTGATCGAGTTCGCCGCTGGCGATCATCTTGAAGCCCTTGATCGTGTCCTTCAGCGAAACGTATTTACCTGGCGAACCGGTAAACACTTCAGCAACGTGGAAAGGCTGCGACAGGAAACGCTGCATCTTACGTGCACGCGCCACCAGCAACTTGTCTTCCGGAGCCAGTTCGTCCATACCCAGAATCGCGATAATGTCGCGCAATTCTTTGTAGCGTTGCAAGATACCTTGCACAGCGCGGGCGGTTTCGTAGTGCTCTTGGCCAACCACTTGCGGATCCAGCTGACGCGAAGTCGAATCGAGTGGATCAACCGCAGGGTAGATACCCAGCGAGGCGATATCACGCGACAACACAACGGTGGAATCCAAGTGAGCAAACGTAGTTGCAGGCGACGGGTCGGTCAAGTCATCCGCTGGAACGTAGACGGCCTGGATCGATGTGATCGAACCGGTTTTTGTCGATGTAATACGTTCTTGCAGCTGGCCCATTTCCGAAGCCAGTGTAGGCTGGTAACCCACGGCGGAAGGCATACGACCCAGCAGCGCCGAAACTTCGGTACCGGCCAGTGTGTAACGGTAGATGTTATCGACGAAGAACAACACGTCTTTACCTTCGTCACGGAAGCCTTCAGCAATCGTCAGGCCGGTCAGCGCAACGCGCAGACGGTTACCTGGCGGTTCATTCATCTGACCGTAAACCATCGCTACCTTGGATTTTTCCGGATTTTCCAGATCAACCACTTTAGCGTCAGCCATTTCGTGATAGAAGTCGTTACCTTCACGAGTACGTTCACCAACACCGGCAAACACGGACAAGCCGCTGTGTGCCTTGGCGATGTTGTTGATCAGTTCCATCATGTTCACGGTCTTACCCACACCCGCGCCACCGAACAGACCAACTTTACCACCCTTGGCGAACGGGCAAACCAGATCGATAACCTTGATACCTGTTTCCAGCAATTCCTGCGATGGCGACAGTTCGTCGTATGCAGGAGCTTTGCGGTGAATCGAGGCAGTGGTTTCGTGGCTTACCGGACCGCATTCGTCGATCGGGTTACCCAGCACGTCCATGATGCGGCCCAGTGTTGCTTTACCGGTCGGCACCATGATTGGCTGGCCTGTGTTCTTGATTGTCATGCCGCGGCGCAAACCGTCGGATGTACCCAGCGCAATGGTACGGACTACGCCGTCGCCCAGCTGTTGTTGTACTTCCAGCGTCAGTTCCGAGCCATCCATCTTCAAGGCATCGTAAATCTTAGGCATCGCGTCACGTGGAAACTCAACGTCCACCACAGCGCCGATACACTGAACGATTTTGCCATCAGCCATTTTCGTTCCTTCAATATATAAAATAAATTTCTGTTAAACGCAGTTTGCGTTACACCGCAGCAGCACCGGCGACGATCTCAGACAATTCCTTCGTGATCGCAGCTTGGCGCGTCTTGTTGTATACCAGTTTCAGTTCGCCAATCACGTTACCCGCGTTGTCGCTAGCCGACTTCATCGCCACCATCCGCGCCGATTGCTCGGACGCCATGTTTTCGGCGACAGCCTGATAAATCAGCGCTTCCACGTAACGCACCAGCAATTCATCGATGACGCTTTGCACATCCGGCTCGTAAATGTAGTCCCAGGAATGCGAACCTTCTTTATCAGCCTCAAGACGATCGCTCGACAACGGCAGCAACTGCTGCAGCATCGGCTCTTGCTTCATCGTGTTGATGAACTTGGTGTACACCAGATAAACCGCGTCCAGGCGACCTTCCTGATAAGCGTCGAGCAGTACTTTGACTGGTCCGATCAGCTTGTCCAGATGCGGCGTATCGCCCAGTTGCACGGCATGCGCAACGACCTTGGCGCCGATCCGGTGCAGAAAACCCAGACCCTTGTTGCCGATCGCTACTGCCTGAACCTTATTGCCTTGTCCTTCCAGCTCACGCAGTTTCGCGGTCAGCAAACGCAAGGAGTTGGTGTTCATGCCGCCGCACAGACCTTTGTCGGTCGTTACAACGATGAAACCAACGTTCTTGGAGTTGTCCTGCTTCACCATGAACGGGTGCGTGTACTCTGGATTGGCTTGCGACAAGTTAGAAGCGATATTACGAATCTTGTCACTGTAGGGACGTGCCGCACGCATCCGGTCCTGCGCCTTGCGCATTTTGGATGCGGCGACCATTTCCATCGCCTTGGTGATCTTCTTCGTATTTTCTACGCTCTTGATCTTGCTGCGTATCTCTTTACCTGTAGCCATTCCGTGCTCCAGTTAAATTAAGCCACGAACGATTTTTTGAAATCAGCAACGGCGGTAGACAATGCAGCTTCACCATCTTTGTCGAGTTGCTTGGTTTCTTCGATCTTTTGCAGCAAAGGCGCGTGGCTGGTCTTCATGTAGTTATGCAGACCGCTTTCGAATGGCAGTACTTGCTTGACGTCGATGCTGTCCAGGAAGCCCTTGTTGACCGCGAACAAAGTCACAGCCATCAGCGAGATCGACAACGGCGAGTATTGCGCTTGCTTCAACAGCTCGGTCACGCGTGCACCGCGGTCCAACTGCTTGCGGGTCGCTTCGTCGAGGTCGGAAGCAAACTGCGCAAACGCAGCCAGTTCACGATACTGCGCCAAGTCGGTACGGATACCGCCGGACAGATTCTTGATAACCTTGGTCTGAGCAGCACCACCAACGCGCGATACCGAAATACCAGCGTTAATCGCAGGACGGATACCAGCGTTGAACAACGAAGTTTCCAGGAAGATCTGACCGTCGGTAATCGAAATCACGTTGGTCGGAACGAAAGCGGAAACGTCGCCAGCCTGGGTTTCGATGATCGGCAAAGCAGTCAGCGAACCAGTCTTGCCCTTGACTTCACCCTTGGTGAAATCTTCAACGTATTTTTCGTTCACACGTGCTGCGCGTTCCAGCAAACGGCTGTGGAGGTAGAACACGTCGCCAGGGTAAGCTTCACGGCCTGGTGGACGGCGCAACAGCAGCGATACCTGACGGTATGCAACAGCTTGCTTGGACAAATCGTCATACACGATCAGTGCGTCTTCACCGCGGTCACGGAAATATTCGCCCATTGCGCAGCCGGAGTAAGCCGACAGGTATTGCATCGCAGCCGACTCGGAAGCCGATGCAGCAACCACGATGGTGTATTCCATGGCGCCGTGTGTTTCCAACGAACGCACGATGTTCTTGATCGACGATGCCTTTTGACCGATAGCGACATAGATACATGTCACGTCCTGGCCCTTTTGATTGATGATCGCATCGATCGCAACAGCGGTCTTACCGGTCTGGCGGTCGCCGATGATCAGTTCGCGCTGGCCGCGGCCGATAGGTACCATCGAGTCGATCGACTTGATACCGGTTTGCATTGGCTGCGAAACGGATTGACGGGCAATAACGCCCGGCGCGATCTTTTCAATCGGAGCTGTCAGCTTGGCGTTGACCGGACCCTTGCCGTCGATCGGCTGGCCCAGCGCGTTCACTACACGGCCGCGCAGTTCCGGACCGATAGGCACTTCCAAAATACGGCCGGTACATTTAACTGTATCGCCTTCGGAAATGTGTTCGAAGTCACCCAGAATAACGGCACCGACAGAGTCGCGCTCGAGATTCAGCGCCAGGCCGAATGTGTTACCTGGGAATTCCAGCATCTCACCTTGCATCACGTCAGACAGACCATGGATACGGCAGATACCGTCGGACACGGAAATAACCGTGCCTTGATTGCGAATTTCAGCGGTATCGCCAAGGCCTTGAATCCGGCTCTTGATCAGTTCGCTGATTTCAGACGCGTTGAGTTGCATATTAACTCCTAAAATTTTCTCGTTGCTCGGTTACGCAGATAAGCAAAGGTCAAAGCCAATCGATAATCACGCAGCCAGGGCAGCATGCAGTTCTTGCAGCTTGGCGCGCACCGATGTGTCGAGCACTTCATCGCCGACTACTACGCGTACGCCGCCAATCAGCGAGTTATCCACAGTTACCGAAGGGTTCAGCTTGCGGCCGAACTTCTTTTCCAGCGTGGCGGTCAAATCTTTCACTTGCGCTTCGGTCATTTCAAAAGCACTGGTGATCTCGACATCCGCAGCACCTTCTTGTGCGTTCTTCAGCACTTGAAATTGCTCGGCGATTTCCGGCAGCGCGATCAAACGACCGTTATCAACCAGCGTCGCGACGAAGTTCTTCACTTCGGCGGTCGCTGCTTGCGGCGATTTCAACAGCGCCAGGAACGTATCGGCGATTTGCTGATGCGTAAGGGCAGGATTGTGTGCCAGCGCCTTGACATCGGAATTGGCCGCTACCTGGCCCATCTCGACAACCAGATTCGCCCACGCAGCCAGGTCTTGCGACTTGGCTACACGGAACAGTGCTTCTGCATAAGGACGAGCAATCGTTGCAAGTTCAGCCATGATTACAGCTCTGTCTTCAGTTGGTTCAGCAAATCGGCATGTGCCGCAGTATCGACTTCGCGCTTGAGGATCTGTTCGGCGCCTTTGACCGCAAGGGTCGCAACTTCACCGCGCAGAGCTTCGCGTGCTTTAGTCATTTGCTGTTCCGCTTCGGCTTTAGCGTTAGCGATGATACGGGCAGCTTCTTCGGAAGCCGTTTTCTTGGCTTCGTCGACGATCAGCTGGCCGCGCTTTTCAGCTTCGCCAATACGCTTTTGACCTTCGTCGCGCGCGGTTGCCAGTTCTGCCGAAGCACGCTTTTCAGCGGCTGCCAGATCTGCCTTGCCGCGATCAGCGGCTGCCAGGCCGTCCGCGATCTTCTTGGCGCGCTCATCAAGCGCTTTTATCAGCGGCGGCCAGATGAATTTCATCGTGAAGCCGGCGAGGATAAAGAAGACCAGGAACTGCGCAAACAATGTTGCATTTAAGTTCACAGTAATTTCCTTCTCAGAATAACGTGGGCTGAAATGCTTTCAGCCGATTCGGTTACGCTCGATTAAATTACTTAGCGATGAACGGATTTGCGAATGCGAACAACATAGCGATACCAACACCGATCAGGAACGCAGCGTCGATCAGACCAGCCAACAGGAACATCTTGGTTTGCAGAGTGTTCATCAGTTCTGGTTGACGTGCCGATGCTTCCAGGTACTTACCGCCCATGATTGCAATACCGATACAAGCACCGATAGCGCCCAAACCGATGATCAAACCACAAGCCAAAGCAACAAAAGACAGATCAGTCATGACAATTCCTTCAAAGTTAAGTGAATACAAAAATTAATACAGAAAATTAATACAAAAAATCAATACAGAAACTAATACAAAAACAGATCTAAAACTAAAACCACAAATTCAAAACCGGCGCTCTTTAGTGAGCCTCATGTGCCTGGCCGATGTACACCAGAGTCAGCATCATGAAAATAAACGCTTGTAACAACACGATCAGGATATGGAAAATCGCCCAGATGGAACCGGCAATGACGTGGCCCACGAAACCGAACGCAGTAGCAGTCGAACCGAGCAACGCGATCAACAGGAACAACAACTCACCGGCATACATGTTGCCGAAAAGTCGCATCGCCAGCGACACGGTTTTTGCAGCAAATTCAATGATGTTCAGCAAGAGGTTGGCTGGAGCAAGCCAGATACCGAAAGGCGCGGCGACCAGTTCGTGCAGGAAACCGCCGATGCCCTTGATCTTGAAGCTGTAGTACAGCATCAGCACCAGTACGCCCAGGGCGATGCCCATGGTGCCGTTCAAGTCGGCGGTAGGTACTACGCGATGATGGGAAATGACACCATCCAGACCGACCCATTTGAAGAGGGTGGAGAACATGTCGACCGGCAGGAAGTCGAGCGAGTTCATCAGGGCGACCCAGATGAATACGGTCAGCGCCAACGGTGCGATAAAGCTGCGATCGCCGTGGACGATGCCCTTGGCTTGATCGTCGACCATCTCGACTACCATTTCGACGAAAGCCTGGAAGCGCCCTGGTACGCCCGCAGTCGCTTTACGCGCGGCGAGATACATCAACAGGCAACCGACTACGCCTGCAAATACCGACCAGAAGATCGTGTCGATATTGATAATCGAAAAATCGACTATCTTGGATTGATGGCCAGTGGAAAAATGTCCGAGGTGATGGACAATATATTCTGAGGGGGTTAGTGCTTCGCTTGGAGCTACAGTCATGATCGATGTCTAAAAAGTAAAATTATGTAACTTTTGAGTACCACAATGAAGCTGACGATAAATGCCGGCCAATTCAAATCGTGATACAACCATACGACCGCGCCAACCAGCGCAATCGTTGTAGCAATTTTGACAAACTCACCGATGAAAAAAGACATCGGGTTGGCGCCGCCTGGTTTGCGCGCGCTGATGTAAAGACGGAGAGCAAACAATCCGTTGGGAACCGCGCAACACACACCACCTAAAAGCGCGGACCAAAATCCGGATACGCCGGCCAGTAAACCTGCCACAGCTGCCAGCACGACCGTAGTAATGAATTGCATAAGCACGATGCGCAGCATACTGACCCAATATTGTGCGAAAGCTATTCGCCGAACAGAACGCGACTGCAACTTAGTCGATGCAGCGCAGCTAATTCCCCCCAGCTCATTCTAGTCTACGGCTGTTTTAGAAGCCCGAGGATTATAAAGGCTGGCCGCGGCTTTCGTCAAACTTTTGCTGCCGAATCATAAGCTTATGCAACACCTGGACTTGATTAAAAAGGTCGGCCTTGCGTGTCATGCAATCGGATCGGCAGTCAATTTGATTGTGACCGATGCACCAATATTGTGAGACCGCCCTATTTTTTCCGTTTTGCGTTTTTTCTACTCTGCACCTTTGAGACGAGCAATCAAACCGTCAAGCGTATCCAGATCCGAGAAATCGATAATCAGCTGACCGCGATTCTTGGCTGCGGTCTTGATTGTTACCTGGGTCGCCAGCAAATCAGACAACTCTTCTTCCAGCCGCGCGATATCGCGCGACTTTTCCTTGGTTTTGGCTGGCCGGCTAGCTGAATCGGCCTCGGTGGTGGTGCGCACCACGAGTTTTTCGGTATCGCGTACCGACATCCGTTTGGCCACGACCTGGTTGGCCAGCGTGATCTGGGTTGCGGCGTCCACCGCCAGCAGCGCCCGCGCGTGGCCCATATCGATATCGCCCGCCATCAGCATGGTTTGCACCGGCCTGGCCAGGTTCAGCAATCGCAACAGATTCGAGACCGCACTGCGCGAACGCCCTACCGATACCGCTGCCTGCTCATGGGTAAAGCTGAAATCGGTGATCAGACGGTGAATACCTTGCGCTTCTTCCAGCGGATTCAGGTCTTCGCGCTGCATGTTTTCGATCAGCGCCATCGCCGCAGTGGTCTGGTCGTCGACATCCTTGACCAGCACCGGCACCTCGATCAGGCCGGCCAGCTGCGCCGCACGGAAGCGCCGCTCACCCGCGATGATTTCATAGTGCTGGGAACCATTGTGCAAGGCGATCGGCCGCACCAGGATCGGCTGCAGCAAGCCCTGCTCCTTGATCGACGCTGCCAGCTCGGCCAAGGCGCCCTCGTCCATGCGCGTACGCGGCTGGTATTTACCGGCTTGCATGACGGTGACCGCCAATACCGATGGCGCGCCGGCAATAGTCGGCACAGCTTCCGTGATATCGGTGGAGCCGCCCAGTAAAGCCTCCAGGCCGCGGCCCAATCCTTTTGATTTTTTCGTGACCATCTTTTCCTACCGTAAATTACTGATTACCTTGCAACGGGGTTGTGGATAACTCTGTTGATAACCCTGTTTGCAACCATATTGATAAGCTGTTGATGAGTTGCGTATAAGTCTGTGCAAAGGCGGTGTATAGCCGGTGTACAACTTATGTATTACATTGTCTTGATACGTTCTACCATCTCGGCGCCAAAGGCGATATAAGCCTGCGCCCCTTTGGAAGCGGCGTCAAAAGTGACACCCGGCATGCCATACGACGGCGCTTCCGCCAGACGCACGTTGCGCGGGATAACCGTCTTGAACACCTTGTCGCCAAAGTGCTTTTCCAACTCCTCCGAAACCTGTTGCGATAAAGTCATGCGTGGATCGAACATGACACGCAGCAGGCCGATGATCTTGAGGTCGGGATTCAGGTTGGCGTGTACCTTCTTGATGGTGTTGACCAGGTCCGACAAACCTTCCAGCGCATAGTATTCACACTGCATCGGGATGATTACCCCGTTCGCTGCGCACAATCCGTTCAGCGTCAGCATCGAGAGCGCCGGCGGACAGTCGATCAGGATGAAATCGTATTCGTCTGCAACGCTGGTGAAAGCATCCTTCAAACGTTTCTCGCGATTTTCCAGCTCGACCATTTCCACTTCGGCACCGGCCAGTTCACGATTTGCCGGTAGCACATCAAAGCCGCCGGTCTCTGAAGTTTTGCGGACCGCTTTGATATCCGACATCCCCAACAGCACTTCGTAGATCGACGCCGTCAGCGTGCCCTTGTTGATCCCGGCGCCCATGGTGGCATTACCCTGTGGATCGAGATCGGCCAGCAAGACGCGTTGATTCAGTTGCGCCAGGCCAGCGGCCAGATTGACGGCGGTGGTGGTTTTACCGACCCCGCCCTTTTGATTGGCGACACAAAATATTTTTGCCATGTATTGGTATGAAGGTCGTGATTTAGTTAGTCGTTAATTTGATGCCAAAACCGATCAGGAAAATTCCTGCGGCTTTGGAGGCGAATGCGGCAATACGGCGATTGTGTCCCAGGCGTTTGGCAGCAGTGTTCCCGAGCAGTACCAGCAGACTACCGTAAAACAGCGCGCAACTGGAGATGATTGCAGCCATGGTCAGGAATGTGAGGCTGCCGCGCTGCGTCGCCGGATCGATGAACAACGGGAAAAACGCCATGTAAAACACAATTGCCTTGGGATTGACCAAGGTCACCAGGAAGCCGCGGGAAAAATTGCCGGCGCCGGTAAAACCGACAGCGGCACTGGCGTCAGCACCCTTCTTCGCAAATAACAATTTGCAGCCGAGGTAAGCCAGATAAGCAGCGCCTAAATATTGCACGCCCTTGAACACCAGCGGATTCGCTGTCAGCAAGGCTGCTACGCCTATCGCTGCCAAAAACATCAGCACGGCGTCGCCCAGCATGATGCCGAACAGCGATGCATAACCGCCCCGCACGCCATGCCGGCCGGCGCTGGTCAGGATACAAAAAGTACCGGCACCCGGCAGCATCAGGAACACCATGGTGGCGACGATCAATTGCCAGACATCGGTAATGCCGAGGGTATGAAACAAGGCGCTCATGATGAATTTACTCCTGTGATGGATCAGGCTGAGATTGGACAGGCTACCTTACTGTAGTTTGGTATTACTGCTTCGTCTACGCTGCACTGCGTTTGATAAAAATCAGATGGCGTTCTGCATCCAGTCCCGGCACCTTTAGTGGCCGCACTTCCGTCACTTGCCAACCGGCTGGCAGGCGCGCGATTTCTTCGTCCGGCTGTATGCCCTTGAGAGCAATGAATTGGCCATTATCCGTCAACAAATGCGCTGACCAGTTAATAAAATCCGCCAGCTCGGCAAATGCCCTGGAAGTGATCACATCAAATTTTTGCACTACCTGCAACTGCTCTACTCTTGCGGTATGAACTGTGACGTTGGCAAGGCCTAGCTCGGCTTTGACCTGCGTCAGGAATGCCGTTTTCTTGTGCACCGTGTCGATCATCGACACCCGCATCGCCGGCTTGGCCTTGGCAGCCCAGATCGCCAGGATCACTCCTGGCAGGCCGCCGCCCGAGCCGACGTCCAGCACATGCTCCGCCGCGGCAAAGGCCGGCACCACCGCCAGGGAGTCCAGCAAATGGTGCGTCATCATCTGCGCTGGTTCGCGGATCGA
Source organism: Collimonas sp. OK607 (assembly GCF_900111995.1). Lineage (GTDB taxonomy): Bacteria > Pseudomonadota > Gammaproteobacteria > Burkholderiales > Burkholderiaceae_D > Collimonas. Next base: position 27,178 of record NZ_FOKF01000029.1, on the reverse strand, counting down.
AGTCAGGTTATAGGTCCGGTTCCACTTCGCCAACAATGCCAGATAAGCCAGCAATTGCTGCTGCTGTTGGGGATCCAATTCGATCCCCAATGCTTGCGCACCTTGCTGCAGGCTCGCTTCCAGCGCTTGTTGTGCCGCTGGCGCGGTCTGCGTTGAACTCATGGTGCCACTCCTCGATTATCCCGGCAATTACCTTGATGGTAGTTGATTATTAAGCAATTACGTAATTTAGCAATCAGGCAGCCTGATCGTCTGCATCCAGACGCTTCATGCCACCTTTTTTCAGGTGCACCAGCAACAGCGACAACGCCGCCGGCGTGACGCCTGAAATCCGCGAAGCCTGGCCGAAAGTTTCCGGCTTGTGCAGGTTCAGCTTTTGGCGCACCTCAATCGACAAGGCTTGCACATCCATGTAATCCAGATCGGCAGGCAGCTTCAGGTTTTCATTGTGCTCATGGCGCTCTACTTCTTTCGCCTGGCGGTCAATGTAGCCGGCGTATTTAACCTGGATCTCGACTTGTTCCTTGACCGTATCGTCCTGAACGCCCGGGCCACCCAGATCCTGGCCATCGATACCCTTGAGCGTCATCAGTTGATCATAAGTAACGTTTGGCCGGCGCAACAGGTCGACCAGGGAATATTCGCGCTCAATGGACTTGCCAAGCAAACGCTCGGCTTCTGCTTCGGCCACGATGCGGGGATTCACCCAGGTTGAACGCAGGCGTTCCATCTCCAGCGCTACCGCTTCGCGTTTCTTCTCGAACTGCACCCATTGCGCATCACCGACGCAACCGAGCTGACGGCCGATCTCTGTCAGGCGCAAGTCAGCGTTATCTTCGCGCAGGCTGAGGCGATACTCGGCGCGGCTGGTGAACATGCGGTAAGGCTCTTGCACGCCTTGGGTAATCAGGTCGTCGACCAGTACACCAAGGTAAGCCTCGTCGCGCCGTGGAGTCCAGGCATCGCGTTCTTGTGTTTGCAAAGCGGCGTTCAAGCCGGCCAGCATACCTTGGGCCGCTGCCTCTTCATAACCTGTAGTGCCATTGATCTGACCCGCAAAGTACAAGCCTTGAATCAATTTGGTTTCCAGCGAAGCCTTCAAACCACGTGGATCGAAGTAATCGTATTCGATAGCGTAACCGGGGCGCAGGATGTGCGCGTTCTCCAACCCGCGCATCGAATGCACCAAAGCCAGCTGCACATCGAATGGCAAACTTGTCGAAATGCCATTCGGGTAGAACTCGTTGGTGGTCAAGCCTTCCGGTTCCAGGAATATCTGATGCGAATCCTTGCCGGCAAAGCGATGGATCTTGTCTTCGATGGATGGACAGTAACGCGGCCCCACTCCCTCTATCACGCCGGTATACATCGGGCTGCGATCGAGGCCGGCACGAATGATGTCATGCGTTTGCTGGTTGGTATGGGTAATCCAGCATGGCAGTTGCGCCGGGTGCATCGCAGTATTCCCCATCACGGAAAATACTGGCACCGGATCGAGATCGCCCGGTTGCTCCTGCATCACCGAAAAATCGATGGTGCGGCCATCGATACGTGGTGGCGTGCCGGTCTTCAGACGACCTTGCGGCAGCTTCAGTTCTTTCAGGCGTGCCGACAAGGAAATCGCCGGTGGATCGCCGGCGCGACCAGCCGAATAGTTATTGAGACCAACGTGGATCTTCCCATCCAGGAAAGTACCGGCGGTCAAGACCACTGCCCTGCTACGGAACTGGATGCCAACTTGCGTCACGGCGCCAACCACGCGATCGCCCTCTACCAGCAGATCATCCACGGCTTGCTGGAACAACCAAAGGTTTTCCTGATTTTCCAGCCGGGAGCGAATCGCTTGCTTGTACAGGATACGGTCGGCTTGCGCGCGGGTTGCGCGTACTGCCGGACCTTTTGAGGAATTCAGGATACGAAACTGGATACCTGCTTCATCGGTGGCGATAGCCATCGCGCCACCCATGGCATCAACCTCTTTTACAAGGTGGCCCTTGCCTATCCCACCAATTGAAGGATTGCACGACATCTGACCCAAGGTCTCGATATTGTGAGTCAACAATAAAGTCTTTTGGCCCATGCGAGCGGACGCCAGCGCGGCTTCGGTGCCGGCATGACCGCCGCCGACGACGATTACATCAAAATTTGTAGGAAAAAGCATAGTGCGCCTCTTAGAGACGATGAAAAACAGTGAGCAGAGGCGTGATTATAAAGCATGCAGCCTTCGCCTACACTCCTAGTGTAGTGTGCAGATCACTACGGCGACCACAACACAACAGATGTTTCACGTGAAACATTGCAATATCGGATTCTTGAAAACGTCAAAACAAAAACGGCGATTGTTTCACGTGAAACAATCGCCGCTTATGGAAAAGTATCTCTACCTACCTGCTCACCTGCTTGGGCACCTATTTAAGGAAAGCATCGTAACCAGTTTTCAAGATCAATACCGACACCACCAGCAAAAACAGCTTCCGCACAAAGCCACTGCCATGTTTGAGTGCGAGCCTTGTACCGACCAACGATCCACCGACATTGCAGATAGCCATTATCAATCCAAGCTGCCAGATGATATGTCCGCTATATCCAAACCACAGCAAGGCAGCCAAATTGGTCGCGACGTTAATAACCTTGGATACGGCCGAAGCCGCCAGGAAATCGAAGCCAAAAAACCGTACAAACAGGAAAATCAGGAAGCTACCTGTGCCAGGGCCAAAAACACCGTCATAAAATCCGATACCGCCACCAATCAATATCGCGAGCAGTTTCTCTTTCGATCCGGTATGCAGGGGGGCATGGATGCTACCGAAGTCTTTCTTCTTCACCGTATATATGGCGACAGCCAGCAAAATAAAGGGTAGAGACTTACGAATCGCCTCGGTCGGTATATGGGTAACGACATAAGCACCCAGGAAGGAAAGCACAAATGCCGCTCCCGCCGCAGGCAGTGCAGCACTCCATGCCAGCTTGACCCGCCTGGAGAAATTGATTGCCGCAGCGCTAGTACCGAATATCCCCGCCAGTTTATTAGTCCCGAAGATGGTGGCTGGTGCTGTATTAGGCAGCATCGAGAACAGGGCTGGAATCTGGATCAAGCCCCCTCCTCCAACCACCGCATCAATCAAACCTGCAACGAAACTGGCAACGGCCAAAATAAGAAAATCGGGAAATAACTCAGGCATGGTGTGGCAAACGAAGTTTGATGGATATTGAAGACATGCAATTTTACGTGTCTGAACCTGAATAGGCATGCAGGATGGCTATGTTATTTAGTCATAGCTATCCAAGTAATTCGATTAGCTGGAAAAAATGGGGAGGCTCGGATAAGCCCGGTAGGATGGGCACATCGTGCCCATCCTACCGGGCTGCCTATTATTTGGGCAGATGATGTTAATCCTTACCCTAAAACAAAAAACCCGTACCAGCTAAGCTGAGTACGGGTTTTTAACCACGGGCCAGGATTACGTCATCGACTATCTACTTTCGGAAGATCGCTTACTAATCAAAGCAGAAATCTCACCGACAATCCCCCGCCGGAACGCCAGCACGCAAACGATAAAAATGAAACCGGTAACGATAGTCACCGATTCGCCCAGCCCGTTAAACCAGTCAATATGGGTAACAGATGCAAGCCAGGTACCAATATCGCCCAGTTTGTTTTCCAGCATGATGATGATCAACGCACCGACAATCGGACCGATGATAGTACCCAAGCCACCCACCAGCGTCATCAACACCACCAATCCGGACATCGTCCAATGCACGTCGGTCAGCGTTTCGAAACCCAGCACCAGCGTCTTGGTAGAACCGGCCAGGCCCGACAAAGCAGCCGACAACACGAAGGCCAGCAGCTTGTAACGATTAACGTCGTAGCCCAGCGAAATGGCGCGCGGCTCATTTTCCTTGATGGCTTTCAGTACCTGGCCAAACGGAGAATTCACGGTACGCACGATCAGCGCAAAGCCGGCCACGGCAATCGCCAACACCACATAGTACAAATTCAAGTCGTTACCAAGATCGATGAAGCCCAGCAAATGCCCGCGCGGTACACCTTGCAAACCATCCTCGCCGCCAGTGAACGGCATTTGCAGACAAACGAAATACAGCATCTGCGCCAGCGCCAAAGTGATCATCGTGAAGTAAATCCCCTGGCGACGGATCGCCAGGCTGCCCATCACCAGCCCGATCAAAGCACCCGCGGCAGTACCTGCAATCAGCCCGACTTCCGTTGGCAAGCCCAGAGTCGTCAACATATAACCGGCAATGTATCCGGCGCCGCCAAAAAATGCGGCATGTCCAAACGACAACAAACCGGTAAAGCCGATCAGCAGATTGAAGGCGCAGGCAAACAGCGCGAAGCAGATGATCTTCATCAGGAACACCGGGTAAATACCGAACGGTGCTGCCAGTAAGGCCACTAACAGCAAGCCGTAGCCGATCTTCTTGGTATTCATACTCATGCTCATAGCTGCTCCGCTCATTTCTCTTTACCGAACAGGCCTGCCGGCCGGATCATCAGCACAATCGCCATCACGATAAACACCACCGTGGCCGACGCTTCCGGATAAAACACCCGGGTCAGCCCCTCAATTACGCCTAACGCCAGGCCGGTAATGATCGATCCCATGATGGAACCCATGCCACCGATCACTACAACCGCGAATACGACGATAATCAGGTTCGAGCCCATCAGTGGCGAGACCTGGATCACCGGCGCCGCCAGCACCCCGGCAAAGGCCGCCAAAGCGACGCCGAAGCCGTAAGTCAAGGTCACCATCAGCGGCACGTTGACGCCGAACGCTTCAACCAGTTTCGGATTCTCGGTACCGGCGCGCAGATATGCGCCGAGCTTGGTCTTTTCAATCACGAACCAGGTTGAGAAACACACCGTCAGCGATGCCACCACCACCCAGGCGCGGTAATTCGGCAGCACCATGAAGCCGAGATCGGTAGCGCCACTCAACAGGTCAGGAACCGAAAACGGCTGCCCTGAGACGCCATAGAACGAGCGGAAGATCCCCTCCACCATCAAGGTGATGCCGAAGGTCAGCAACAAGCCGTAAAGATGATCCAGCTTGTACAGCCAGCGCAGCATGGTCTTCTCTATGACGATGCCGAACAAGCCCACCAGCAGCGGCGCCAGGATCAGCATCACCCAGTAATTCAGGTTGAAATAAGTCAGGCCGATCCAGGCCAGGAACGCGCCCATCATGTACAGCGCACCGTGCGCGAAATTAATCACGTTGAGCAGGCCGAAGATCACCGCCAGGCCGAGCGACAGCATGGCGTAAAACGAACCGTTGACGAGGCCCAGCAACAGCTGGCTCATCAAGGCTTGAAAAGGAATGCCGAATATTTCCATGGCAATGTCATCAAAAAAATCACTCGGGCGAGTGAAGGACAATCGAACAGCGCATCGGACAAAATATCAAACAGCGAACCGGCCTGCGCATCTCATCGGAAATGTGCAGGCCGGCAGCAGGTTGACGATGCGCCAGGCATATCTTCAGACCACGCAATTGACCTTGGCTCACAACCTTGGTTCTTAACCACGGTCAAGTGCGGTTACTGCAGAGCTGCTATATCATTTCCACAATCCGCACTTGCTCTCGGCCTTGGTGGTGAAAGCCTGCTCGCCAGGGATAGTCTGGATCTTGGTCAGGTAATCCCAAGGGTATTTCGAGTCAGCCGGCGCCTTGACCTGATACAGCGTCATGTCATGCACCACCCGGCCATCTGGACGCAGATAAGCGTTCTTGGCATACATGTCGTTGAACTTGGCGGTGCGCAGGTGCGCCATCACCTTCTCGCCGTCATCCGTGCCGATCGCCTTGACCGCCATCAGGTATTGCATCGCGGCGGAATAATCGGCCGCTTGCAAACTGGACGGTTCCTTTTTCATTTTTTCGAAATAGCGCTTGGCCCATTTGCGCGATTCGTCGTTTTGATCCCAGTACCAGCTGTCGGTCAGGTACATGCCCTGAGTTTGTTTCAGTGTCAGCGAATGGATGTCGTTGATGAACACCAGCAAACCGGCCAGCTTGGCGTTCTTGGTGACACCAAATTCGTTGGCTGCCTTGACCGCATTGATCAAATCGCCGCCGGCATTCGCCAGGCCGATGATTTGTGCTTTGGACGATTGTGCCTGCAGCATGAAGGAAGAGAAATCGGAAGCGTTCAGCGGATGCTTGACCGCGCCCAATACGGTGCCGCCGGCAGCTTTCACCACTGCGGTCGTATCTTTTTCCAGCGACGCGCCAAATGCATAGTCGGCGGTCAGGAAATACCAGGTCTTGCCACCATGATTTACCACGGCCGAGCCGGTACCTTTGGCCAAGGCGTAGGTATCGTAAGCATAGTGCACGGTGTAAGGTGTGCATTCTTCATTCGTCAGGCGCGTGCTGCCGGCGCCGATTTCGAAGAACGGCTTCTTCTTTTCAGCGGTAATCTTTGCCATCGCCAAAGCAGTACCGGAGTTGGTGCCGCCGATCAGCATGTCCAGTCCTTGCTGGTCAAACCATTCGCGTGCCTTGCTCGATGCGATGTCGGCTTTATTCTGATGATCAGCCGTCACCAGTTCGATCTTCTTGCCGTTGATGCTGCCGCCCATATCGGCAATCGCCATCTTGATCGCTTCAGCGCCGCCAGGGCCGTCGATGTCGGAGTAGACGCTCGACATGTCGGTGATGAAACCGATCTTGATGACGTCACCGGAAATCTGCGCCGATGCAGGCACTGCAAAACCGAGAGCGATGGTGCTGCTCACCGCGACTGCCAAAGTCTTTAATTTGATATTCATTGTCTTCTCCATTTTTTAAACGACTCGTCATCTCGCAATTAGCGAGACTCCCTGCCCAAACTACACACCTAATAATGCATTCAACACCGGCATCTTTTCTTCCAGCTGCGACGACGCAAACGACTCGACAATCTGACCGTGTTCCATCACGTAAAAACGATCGGCCAAAGGCGCTGCAAACCGGAAGTTCTGCTCCACCATCACGATCGTGTAACCCTTGGCTTTCAACGTGGTGATCATGCGTGCCAGCGTTTGCACAATCACCGGCGCCAGGCCTTCGGAAATTTCATCCAGCAACAACAAACGTGCACCGGTGCGCAAGATGCGCGCAACCGCCAGCATCTGCTGTTCACCGCCGGAGAGCCGCGTGCCCTGGCTGTTCCTGCGTTCTTTCAGGTTGGGAAACATGTCATAGATTTCTTCGACAGACATGCCCTTTTCAGTGGTCGACAGCGACGGCGGCAACAGCAGGTTTTCTTCCGTCGACAGGGACGAAAAAATGCCGCGCTCTTCAGGACAATAACCAACGCCGTGATGGGCAATCTTGTAGGTCGGTAGCGCGATGGTTTCAACGCCGCCGATCTTGATCGATCCCTTACGTGCACCGGTGAGGCCCATGATCGCGCGCATGGTGGTGGTGCGGCCGGCGCCGTTGCGGCCCAGCAGCGTCACCACTTCGCCCTTGTTCACACTCAGATTCACATTGTGCAAAATATGCGATTCGCCATACCAGGCTTGCAGATTTTCGAGCTCTAGCGCAGGCGTACCTTTAGCAGCCGCGCCGACAGATGGGGATTGTGGGGAATCAACTGCAGACATCAATGCGCTCCTGCCAGTACCTCGGTAGTGGTGCCCATATAGGCTTCCATTACCAACGGGTTCTTCGAGACTTCTTCATAGCGGCCTTCCGCCAGCATCGCGCCACGTTGCAGCACGCTGATCTTGTCGCAGATGCCTGACACCACATTCATGTTGTGCTCCACCATCAGGATGGTGCGGCCGGCAGATACCTTCTTGATCAGTGCCGTGACCCGGTCGACGTCTTCATGTCCCATGCCTTGCGTGGGTTCATCCAGCAGCATCAGTTCCGGCTCCATACCCAGGGTAGTGGCAATCTCCAACGCCCGCTTGCGGCCGTATGGCAAATCGACTGTCAGGGTATCGGCAAACTCGGTGAGGTCGACTTCTGCCAGCAACTCCATCGCGCGCTCATTCAATTGCGCCAGCGACTTGCCGCTTTTCCAGAAATGGTACGAAGTCCCCAGTGTGCGCTGCAATCCTATGCGGACATTCTCCATCACGCTCAAATGCGGGAAAACAGCAGAAATCTGGAAGGAACGGATGATCCCCTGGCGCGCGATCTGGGCCGGCGCATCGGTGGTGATATCGCGGCCATTGAACAGGATCTGGCCGGAAGTCGGCACCAGGAATTTAGTCAGCAGATTGAAACAAGTCGTCTTCCCTGCCCCGTTGGGACCGATCAGTGCGTGGATATGGCCGCGCTCGACCTGCAGGTTAACGCCATTAACGGCCGTAAACCCCCTGAACTCCTTGGTCAGGTTTTTTGTCTCCAAGATGATGTCGGTCATCTGGTCTCCTATTGATATTGCTTGTTAGGAACATTCCTGGCGTAAAGATAATATGGCAATCATCTTATCAGCCTTATATTTTTTTATGGATACTACCGTTGCCACTCTACTGGAGCAATACGTAGAAATACTATACAAAAACTTTACAGAAATTAACTATGCCTGACAAAATAGTTTGCTCGATATTTACGCAAGGAAACTAGATTACCCTGAATAGTCTCTGCTAGCGGCCTTCCTTTATGAATTTTGCTGCCATTTCCGCAATCATCAAGGTCGGTGAATTGGTGTTGCCGGAGGTGATCGTCGGCATCACGGAGGCATCAACCACGCGCAATCCGGCTACGCCCTTAACCCTGAGCTGGCTATCTACCACCGCCATCGGATCGTCGCCACGGCCCATCTTGCAGGTCCCTACCGGATGGAAAATCGTGGTGCCTACCTCACCGGCAGCCTTGATCAATTCTTCTTCAGTCCGGTATTGCAAACCAGGCTTGAATTCTTCCGGCAGATACCTTTGTAACGCCGGTGCAGCAATAATTTTTCTGGTAAGCAACAACGAAGCTGCCGCCACTTTACGGTCTTCATCGGTATCCAGATAATTCAACGTGATTTTTGGTGCTGCCTCCGCCGCACCTGAACCGATCCGTACCTGGCCGCGCGAAGTCGGACGCAAATTACAGACGCTAGCGGTAAAAGCTGGAAACGCATGCAAAGGATCGCCGAATTTCTCCAGCGATAAAGGCTGCACGTGATATTCCAGATTCGCAGTCGACTGCGCTGCATCGGATTTGGCAAACGCTCCCAATTGCGAAGGCGCCATCGACATCGGGCCGCTCTGCCTCAGCAGATATTCCATGCCGATTTTAGCTTTGCCAAACCAGTTGTTACTCATCGTGTTCAGAGTCTTGACGCCGCTAACCTTGAACGCCATCCTGATCTGCAAATGATCTTGCAGATTCTCGCCCACACCCGGCGTATCCTGCATGACCGGAATTTGATGCTGCTGCAATAGCGCCGCCGGACCGATGCCGGACAATTGCAAAATTTGCGGAGAACCTACAGCGCCCGCACTTAATAAAGTTTCGCGGCTGGCCTCGGCATGCCACTCCTTGCCGCCGCCAGAAAACTGAACCCCTTTGCACACCAGCCCCTGCTCACTGCGCTCCAGCACCAGCCGCTTGGCCTGGCAGCCAGTCATGATCGTTAAATTGCCGCGGCCGCTGGCGGAACGCAAAAACGCCTTGGCTGCGTTCCAGCGAATACCGCGTTTCTGGTTGACGTCAAAGTAGCCGGATCCCTCATTGTCGCCGCGATTAAAGTCGTCAACCTTAGGGATCCCTACTTCAGCAGCAGCATCCCGGAAAGCATCCAGGATTTTCCAGGACAAACGCTGTTTTTCAACGCGCCACTCACCGCCAGCGCCGTGGAATTCATTAGCGCCGCCGTAGTGATCTTCGCTCTTTTTAAACAATGGCAGCACCTGTTCCCAGCGCCATGCCGGATCGCCGGTAAGCTGCGCCCACTGATCATAATCACGCGCCTGGCCGCGCATGTAAATCATGCCGTTGATCGATGAGCTTCCACCCAATACCTTACCGCGCGGATAGATCAGGCTACGTCCATTCAAACCGACATCAGGTTCAGTACGGTACATCCAGTCGGTGCGAGGATTATTGATGCAATACAGGTAGCCGACAGGAATATGGATCCAGATGTAATCGTCTTTTGCGCCTGCTTCAATCAGTAGCACCCTGACCGAACTATCCTGTGTCAAACGATTCGCCAACACACAGCCGGCGGTCCCCGCGCCAATCACGATGTAGTCGTACTTACCTGCTGTTTCCATGCGTCTCTTTCTATTTTCTAATTATTTATATTATTATTTATACTATTTATTTTGCAACCGGCATCGTGAATTCAGCGCCTTTGGAAATCGTCTGCGACCAACGTTGCATGATCGATTTGTACCGCGTATAAAACCGCAATCCTTCCTCGCCATACGCATGCGTATCCCCAAACAGAGAACGCTTCCAGCCGCCAAAAGAATGCCATGCCATCGGCACTGGAATCGGTACGTTGATGCCAACCATCCCGACCTCAACCCGACGTGAAAACTCGCGCGCAGTATTGCCGTCCGAGGTGAACAACGATACGCCGTTACCAAATTCATGGGCGTTGATCAGGTTCACGGCGGCAGCAAAATCCGGAACCCGTACGATGCACAGAACCGGCCCGAAAATCTCTTCCTTATAAATCGTCATCTCTGGCGTAACCTGATCGAACAACGATCCGCCAAGGAAGAATCCATGCTCCAGGCCGGCTACTTTCAAGCCACGGCCATCGACCAGCAACTTGGCTCCGGCAGCAACGCCGCCTTCAATATAGGTCTCGATCTTATCCTTGTGTGCGGCGCTGACAACCGGGCCCATTTCGGCATCCGCTTCCATGCCATTTTTGATCTTGAGCGCCTTCACGCGTGGAATCAAAGCGGCTATCAATTTGTCCGCGACATTACCTACTGCGACGGCCACTGAAATCGCCATGCAACGCTCGCCGGCCGATCCATAAGCGGCCCCCATCAACGCGTCGACCGCTTGGTCCAGATCGGCATCCGGCATCACCACCAGATGATTCTTGGCGCCCCCCAGCGCTTGCACTCTAAGCGGGTAAGCGCCTTTGCGCCTGGCGCCTTCCTGATAAATGTATTCTGCAATTGGCGTCGATCCGACAAACGATACCGCCTTCACGTCAGGATGCTGCAACAACGTATCGACTGCCAGCTTATCGCCCTGCACAACGTTGAATACGCCATCCGGCAAACCTGCCTTGTGAAATAGATCGGCCATCATCAATGATGGCGACGGATCGCGTTCAGATGGCTTGAGAATAAAAGTATTACCGGTAGCAATCGCCATCGGCGCCATCCAAAGCGGCACCATCACCGGAAAATTGAAAGGCGTGATGCCAACGGTAACACCCAGCGGTTGACGCAAATTCCAGTTATCAATACCGCCACCGATATTGTCGGTAAATTGCGTCTTCAGCAGATGCGGGATGCCGCAAGCAAATTCGACGATCTCGATACCACGCGTCACTTCCCCCTTGGCATCGGAAAATACCTTGCCATGTTCACGCGTAATCGCCGCTGCCAGCGCATCGTGATTCTGTTCCATCAATTCCTTGAACCTGAACATGACCCGCGCACGCTTCAGCGGCGCAGTGTCAGCCCACGCTGGCGCAGCGGCCGACGCCGCAGCAACTGCAGCGTTGACCTCTTCCACGCTACCCAGGACAACTTTTGCAGAAACCGCACCGGTAGCGGGATTAAACACATCTTGCATGCGGCCGCTGCCGGATTCAACCACTTTGCCATTGATGTAGTGCTGGATTAGTGGAGTTGAACTGGATGAATTGAATGAGGCAGTCATAAGGATTCCTTTTGGTGAAACCGGGTTGGGATAGCGTTTTTACAGAATATCGCTAGCTTTACCAACAATCCAATGAGTTATGATCAACATCAATATAAGCAATGCTAATAATCAAATCACCATGATGAAAAATTAATCAAATGGATATTACCCAACTTCGCGCTTTCGTCACCGTCGCCAGAGAAGGAAATCTGACCCGCGCTGCCGAATTACTACATGTCACACAACCGGCTGTCAGCCTGCAAATCAAGTCGTTGCAGAGCAGCTTGAATCTGCAATTATTTACACGCATCCCAAGCGGCATGACGTTAACCGCTGATGGCACCAAGTTACTGCCATTTGCCGAACGTGCAATCGCCGCCGTGTCCGAATTACGTCAACAAGCAGAAAGCCTGCATTCAAACAGCTCTGAAATACTGGGCGGAAAACTCGCGATCGGCACTATTCTCGATCCTGAATTTATCCGGCTCGGCGCTTTCCTTCAGCGTTTGGTAGAAAGTTATCCACAGCTTTCTACACAGTTGCAACACAGCATGTCTGGTGATGTACTTCGGCAGATCAAATCAGGCCATCTCGATGTCGGCTACTACCTCGGCACACCAAGCAAAACTTTCCATCGGCTCACACTGACACAATTTACTTACTGTGTGCTTGCACCATCAGGTTGGAAAAGCCGCGTTTCCGGAAAAGACTGGCCTGCATTGGCTGAATTACCCTGGATTTGGACTCCGCCAGAGTCGGCCCATCATCGTTTACTCAGTAAAACCTTTGCTCAATACAAAGTTACTCCGAATAAAGTTGCTTTGGTTGATCAGGAACCATCGATGCTGGATCTGGTGAAATCCGGAGTTGGTCTATCTTTGGTGCGCGAGTCAATTGCATTACGGGAAGCACATGCTCATGGCCTGGTAATTTCAGACACGGTCAATTTATCCACCGAACTTTCGTTTATCACCCTGGATAAACGTAAAGACGATCCAGTTATCGCTGCAATATTTGCAATATTGAAAACGATTTGGCGTAATTAATGCTTTAAAAGCATTTTTCTAAGGGATAACCCCTCTTTTTTTGGAAAACCAGCTTCTTCAGCTTTGTATTTAAAGATTTATATATATAAATAGTAGTAGTAGTTAACCACGTGTTTTTCTGTGGATAAGTACGAATTTGACTATTCATTCAAGTACTTACGACTTGGATAAAGGCTGAGTAAACCTTGTATCTGGAAAGAACATTTCTTGGATAAAAAATAGGGTGTGGATATCTAACGTATTTATTCACAATGGATTCCTGTAGTTATCCAAAGACTTATCCACAGTTGCTTTTCTGGATCCCCTTCTTTTCTACTTTTGAAGTAGATGTCTTTTGTAAACTCCATCAAATAGAACTTGAACAAAAAGCTAATTTTTTTTGAAAAGTTGGCTTTTTAACTTCTTTTCGTTAATTATTTTTTCAAAGCAACTTCAAAAGAAAAAGCTTTTCGGTTTTGTATTTAAAGATTTATATATATAAATAGTAGTAGTAGTTAACGTCCTGCTTTTCTGTGGATAACTATAAATTTTACCATTCATTCAATGACTTGCGAATTGGATAAAGGCTGAGTAATCGGTGTATCCCCGAAGAATAGTTCTTGGATAAAAAGACGGCTGTGGAAAACTATTCCAGATATCCACAATTGAAAAGCACAATATCCACAGATTTATCCACAAAATCGAAAAAAACGGCTGTTTACGGATGTTTTTTAGTTCAGACAGGCAATTTTTAAGAAAATTTTTCTTCTGCCTAAATAATAAGCAGCGGTAAAAAAACGAAAAATCTGGACAAGCGAAATTCAAAGCTTTAATGTACGCATAGCGTATATAAGGAAATGCGAATGAGCGATCAACAGACTTTTCTCCGCGACGCTATGCGTCGCATGAACCTCACCAGGGATAATTTTTCCGACCGAATCGGCGTTCGAAAGCGCGCATTGGATACCTGGTTGCTTCCAGAAACTTCCGGCGAATTCCGCGTCATGCCTGACATTGTCAGCAAATTCGTCAACGAAATCCTTGCGGGCGAGTCAACGAAATCGCCTTTAACGCAGAGCGTATATATAGCAAGACCAGATGCACCGCTACGCGAGCAGATTTCCTATAACGGCAAACCGCAACTCCTGTCGGTAGACCAGTTTTCGCGAGATTCGCTCGAGCAGCTGTTCCGCGTGACGGACATCATGCAGCCCATTGCAAGGCGCCAGAAGGTCTCGCGCATCCTCGAGGGTGCCGTGCTAGCCAATTTGTTCTTTGAAGCCAGCACGCGCACGCGTATCAGTTTTGGGGCGGCCTTTTGCCGGCTGGGTGGTTCGGTATGCGATACAACCGGCTTCACCTTCTCTTCCATGACCAAAGGCGAGTCGATTTACGACACCAGCCGTGTCATTAGCGGATATGTCGACGCGTTGGTGGTCAGGCATCCGGAACAAGGGGCGGTCGACGAATTCGCCCGCGCTACGAATATCCCGGTGATCAATGGCGGCGATGGCCCCGGCGAGCATCCGAGCCAGGCGATTCTCGACCTGTACACCATACAACGCGAATTCTCGCGGCTAGGGAAACTGATAGATGGCGCCCACATCGTCATGGCGGGCGATTTGAAGTACGGCCGCACAGTGCATTCGCTGATCAAGCTGCTGGCGCTGTATCGCGGCTTGAGGTTCACCCTGATCGCACCGCCTGGGCTGGAGATGCCTGCGCATATCCTGGACCGGATTGCACGCGGTGGCCATGTGGTGGAACAATCCACTTCCCTGGCGCAGGGGTTGAAAGGTGCCGATATCGTATATGCCACGCGGATCCAGAAGGAGCGCTTTGCCGATGAAGCGATAGAAGGCTATACCCCGGATTTCCAGATTAACCAGGCTATGATCGATGCCACCTGCAGCGCCGACACCATCGTCATGCATCCTTTGCCGCGCGACGGCCGCCCCGGCGCCAACGACCTCAGCACGGATCTAAACCACGATCCGCGCCTGGCGATTTTCCGCCAGACCGACAATGGCATACCGGTAAGAATGGCGATCTTTGCTACTTTGCTAGGCGTGGAGAATCAGGTGCAGCATTCGATGCGAGATGTCAGCTGGCGTTCGCCACACCATGTGGGGCCGGACGATGCGGTGTTTGATGGATTGGATTGAGAAATACCGGCCGGACGGTGTTGCCATTGTAGGGTGGGCACGAATGCCCACGCGTTACCGCGATAACCGGAGTACCGACCAGCGCGGCAAAGAAATAGGTATGTACGTGGCGTGAATTCACGCGTGGGCACCAGTGTCCCACCCTACCCGGCCGCTTCGGGCGAGGAAATGCGCCTAGTGCGCTTTAGCTCTCTTTTGCTGCAAAGTCTTGCCGGGCGGCGGCGCTACCGGCTTCTGCCTGGCTTCGGCCAGCAAACCGGCGCAATCGCTCTGCTGATCCGGGCTGATGTTAATCAACGGCAGCACAGCCGTCACCGGCGCCAGCACGGCAAGCGCAATCGCGCCGCCAGCCTTCAAGGCCAATACACCCTTGTCCACCCCTACATCAGGGTTCTTGAAGCTGCCTGTGACGTATATCGGCGTTCTCAGCGTGAAAATCCGCAGCCCCTTGGATTTAGGATGAATGATCAGGGCCAGCGACTCCTGAGCCAGATTGATCTTGCCATCGACGTTGATGATCGCATCGTCGGTATCCATCACGAAGGTGCGGGCGTCCATGACGCCATTGGTCACCGCAAAATCGCTGGCCAGGCAATTCACCTTGACCTGCTTATCGCCGAACAGCTTGGAAATAACTACATTGCCGATGTTCAGGCCAGCCGCTTCCAGCACGAACTTGCTGATGGAGCCTTGATTGATGAGTGTTTTCAGTTCGCCGTTCGCGCTGCCCAGCATGCTGGCGACGGAATTGCCGACAGCCGATAGCGAAGCATCGCCGTTTATTTCACCCAGGCTGGCCTGGGCCGATTCCAATGTCGGGAATAGTTGCTTGATTTTCAGATGTCGCGCCGAGATCTTCATCTCAGCCTTGATCTGTTTATTGCTGCCATCAAGCTTGATGTTGGAAATCAGATTACCGCCCGCCACGCCGAAATTCAAAGGCGTCAATGACAGCACGCTATCTTTCAAATGCAGGTCCGCCACCAGATCCTGGATCGGCAGCTCCTTGTCGCGGATAATTTTGCGACCGGTGAATTTCACATCGGCATCGATGCTGCCCCAGCGCGTGGTGTCGAACTGCTCGACAGGTAGCACCTTATTACCTGGCTGGGCCACGCCGTCGCCACGATTGGCCTTGCTGGCATTCGAGTCAGCGCCGATCAACGGCGCCAGATCCTGCAGTCTGAGCTGGTTGGACAGCAATGCGCCTTTTAACAATGGTCGCGGTTTCTGCGCGATATATTCAAGCGTCCCGGACAAATCGCTGGAGCCGACACGGCCGCTGAATTTATCGTAGGTCCAGTCGCCGCCGGTACGGTTGATCTTGCCGATCAGCCGCCCTTCGGTGGCAAATGGCGGGGTTGCCGGCAGCACGATACCGGTCAACGGATACAGGTTCGACATGCTGGCGCCAGACAATTTCAGACGCAGGTCAAGCGCCGCCAGGTCGCTCGGTTTGGTCAGGGTTCCCTGTATGGCAATCGCGGTCTTGCCGACATGGACGCTGGCTTGCAGCGGATACGGCGTGCTGGAATTTTGCAAGGACAACACTGCGCCGGCCTTGCCCTCGCCGCTGACAGCGGCTTTATTAAACGTGCCGCCAACTTTCCAGCCGATACCATAGCCTTCCGGACTGGTCACCGGCAAGCTGTCGATATCGGCCTTGATGTCTATCTTGCTGACCGGATCCAGCAATCTCACCGTGCCCTTGGCCAGCACCAGTTTTTTCAGTTCCAGCTGCCAGGCAGACGGTCCGCTCGATTTGAACGTCCAGTTATTGTCGCCATCCGGTTTGCGCTCCAATGCAATGTTCGGTGCGTTCAGCTCCAGCGAAGGCAATACGATATTGTGGGCCAGCAGAGGCAAGGGACTTAATGAAAACGTTAGCTGGCCGATCTCTGCCATATGCGGGCCTGTCCTGGCCCAATCCGGATTGTCGAGCACGATGTCCTTGGCGCTAAGACGCGGCCAGGGCACCCAGCGACGCCAGCTATCCTGGTCGGTTTGCGATTTTTCCCAGGTCAGCGACAGATCGCCGCGAATTGCAAAATTGCGTCCGGTAGCCTTGCTGACGCGCTCGTTGAGCCATGGCTTGGCACGGTTCCAGTCAAAGGTAAGCAGTAATGCTGTACATAGCGCGATCAAACCGATCAACGCCGCGATCGACCATAAAAGTAGCCGCGCGGGTCGAAATTTAGGGGTAGTCATAGATTTGTGATCTGAATCATGATGAAAAGGTTCAATTTGACAAGTGTCCCGGCAGTATCTAGGTTGCTATTTTTGCAATGTTGAATTTGATAAATGATTGTATGCCATCGTGCGTGTCATCGAGACCTGATGAGGGAACGTTAAATGAAGATACGGGCAGATTCAGACCGGCCGTTTGCCGAGTGTGAATATAGAGTGTGAGACTTGCAAGAGTTTGTAACCCCTTGTTGCATAGACAATCTGCCGTGCTAGCTTGTAACTACGATCCTCGATCTAATCCATATCTTGCTGTCGGGAGAAAAAATGCAAAACAATAAAACCCCATTGGCGCTGATGCTGAGCGTGTGTGTGGCAATGTTGCCGCTCGCGGGCTGCGATAAAAAAGCCGACACCACGCCCGCCGCGACGGCGCCGCAAGTGCCCCAAGCACAGGCGGCCCCCGCGTATGTCCCGCCAACCGCCGATCAGCTATACCAGCTGGTCGGCCCGATCGCCTTGTTTCCTGACAAACTGGTGGCGCAAGTACTGGCAGCATCCAGCTATCCCGACCAGGTGACGGCTGCAGACAACTGGCTGGCGCAGAACAAGAATCTGAAAGGCAGCCAATTGCAGGACGCCGCCAATCAACAACCCTGGGATGTCAGCGTAAAAGGCTTGACCCAGTTCCCTAGCGTGCTCGACCAGATGGCCCGCAATATTCCCTGGACCTCGGCTCTCGGCGACGCCTATGTCAACGATCCTGTCGATGTCATGAACGCGATTCAGGTCATGCGTCAGCGCGCCGCCAGCAGCGGCAACCTGAAAAACACAAGACAACAGCGGATTGCGGTGAGGCCGCGCGCCGAGCCGGCGCCAGCTTACGATTACGCGCAAGCGCCCGGTGAGCCACCGATCTACGACGGCCCGGTAATGGTGCAACCGCCGCCGGAAACCATCGTGATTGAACCGGCCGAACCGGACGTAGTGTATGTACCCGCCTACGATCCAGGAGTGGTCTACGGCGAGCCGCTGCCGGTTTATCCCGGCTACTCCTACGAACCCGCCCCTGTGTATTATCCGCCTGGCGAAATTGTGACTGCCGGGGTGCTTACTTTCGGGTTGGGGATTGTAGTGGGCAGCGTTATCAGCCATCACGACTGGGGTTGGAATTCCTGGGGCGTGCATTGGGGCGGTCGTCCTGGTGGCGGCGGTGGCGGTGGCAACTGGAATGGCGGCAACTGGCATCGCCCTGCGGTTGTGTATAACGACAATACCTATGTGTCGCGTTCGACCACGATCGTCAACCGCGTTACCAATAACGTTACGAATAACAATACGGTGATCAATAACAATAGTAACAACAACAATAACAACCGCTTCAACAACAATAACAACAACCGCAATAATTTTGGCGGCCCTGCCAACAATCCCGCGTTAGCCAATGGCGGGCGCCCTGGCCAGCCAGGCGGTGGCGCTCCCAATTTCAATGCAGCCCGGCCTAACTTCGGTGCGCAGGGAAATCCTGCACAGCCGCAGGCGAATCAGAATGCCGCGCCGCTTGCCGGTAATGCCCGGCCGAATCATCCGCAGCCGGATTTCAACCACATGACCAAGCCCAATTTCGGCAAGGTTCCGCCAGGTGCAAATGGTGTAGGTGGCGCACCGAATCTGAATCAGTTGGCGCGCCCGGGATTTGTCCGGCCGGCGCCAAATCAGCCGCAAGCCGGCGAACAGGGACATCCGGCGTTCGGCCAGCCTGGGCAGAATGCAAGACCGATGCCGAATCAGCTACAGCAAAACGCGCAGAACCTGCACCCGGCTCCGCCCAGGAATGTGGAAGCGCAAAAGCCCGCGAACCTGAACCAGCATCCTTTCGGCGGCAATATGCAAAGGCCGAACATCAACCGCCCTGTCGCGCCGGAGATGACACGGCCGCAGCCACAACCACAGCCAGTTCAGCCACCGCAGAATGTGCAGAATCGGCAGCCGGAACAGTTCCAGAACCGGCCTAATGGTGGCCAGCAATTTCATCAGGAAATGAATCGGCCGCCGGCAAATCCTGCTCCTCAGGTATTCAACCGTCCGGAACCGCGGCCACAGCCTCAGCCTCAACCGCAAATACAAGTGCGGCCGCAGCCACAACCTCAGGTACAGCCGCAAATGCAACCACGACCACAACCTCAGGCACAGCCGCAAATGCAACCACGACCACAACCTCAGGCACAGCCGCAAATGCAACCACGGCCACAACCTCAGGCACAGCCGCAAATGCAACCACGGCCACAAGCTCAGCCGCAGCAAAATCACGAGCAGCCGCATAACAATGGCGGCATCCATCTGCAAAAGAAGGAAGACGATCACAAATAAGCGCGCTGAGAAAATGTAATCGGGACGGCCGAAACAGTTAGCCTTAAGCTGCTGTTCAAAAAAAGGCTGGCTGAACACATGGTTCAGCCAGCCTTCTTGTTTTCACCTGTCGCTATTCGATTTCTATTAGCCTAAGCCTGCAAAGTCATCAGGCTGGCGTTACCGCCGGCAGCGGTGGTATTGACGCAAACAGCGCGTTCGGCCAGCAAACGCCACAATGGAATCGAGGCGTATTCAGAAGTTTCCAGCAAAGGCACCAATGCCCCGCTTTGTTCCCCGAGCGCAGTCAACAAAGGACGCAGGCGCGCGGTGCCTGCGCCGTCAACCAGAGCCAGTTGCAGACGTGTGGCATGGTCGTCGCCGGCGAGTTTCTCGACCACCCGGATCGCAGAACGCACCGCACGTGGCAAACCTTCCGGAATCATCGCAGACGAAGTCGTTTCGACCACCGGTAAATTGCCGGTAGCGAAAACCGCCGCCAGTTGATTCAACATGGCGCCGACGTTATCCGCACTGCACAGAATCGCGCCGCGTGGTGCGAACGACAAGCTATTGCGCTCACCGGTCGGACCGGGCAGCACCAGCGAAGTACCGAGCCAGCTGGCATGCATGTATTCCTCGCCCAGCGCAGCGATGCGTTGATGGCCGTGGGTCCGGGCCCAGCTCAGCAAGGCTTGCAGCACCGGTGTTGCGATCGAGGCGTCGGCATTCGGTGCGTGAATCGTGTGCGCACCCAACGAAACTGCAGAATTACGTTGCAGGCGTTTCAGATACAAAGGACCGCCGGCCTTCGGCCCTGTGCCGGATTTTCCTTCGCCGCCGAACGGCTGCACGCCGACTACCGCGCCGACGATATTGCGGTTGACGTAGATATTGCCGACGTGCGCGTGAGCGACGATGAAATCGATGGTTTCGTCGATGCGCGAATGGATGCCCAGGGTAAGGCCGTAACCGCTGCCGTTGATGGCGTCGATCAGTTGCGGCAGGTCGTTGCGCGCATAACGCAGCACATGCAATACCGGGCCGAATACTTCGCGCTTCAACTCAGACATGGAACCGATTTCGATCAGCGTAGGCGCCACGAAAGTGCCGTTGCTTTGTTCAGCCGGCAGCGGCAACTGATAGAAATCTTTCGCCGTGGTGCGCATCTTTTCGATATGGGCC
The DNA here is from genome assembly GCF_900111995.1 of Collimonas sp. OK607. Classification (GTDB taxonomy): domain Bacteria; phylum Pseudomonadota; class Gammaproteobacteria; order Burkholderiales; family Burkholderiaceae_D; genus Collimonas. The sequence continues at coordinate 6,472 of NZ_FOKF01000029.1, read as the reverse complement.
AACAACTGGCCCTGCGCATCGGCATCGATCACCGGCCCGATATCAGTACTCAAACGATCGGGATTACCAATCCGCAGCTCCTGCATGGCGCCCTTCAGCATATGCAAGGTGCGATCAGCGATATCGTTTTGCAGGCACAGTACGCGCAAAGCAGAACAGCGCTGGCCGGCGCTATCGAAAGCCGAACTCAGCACGTCCTGCACTACTTGCTCCGGCAACGCGCTGGAGTCGACGATCAAGGCATTCTGGCCGCCGGTTTCGGCGATCAACGGCAAGTCGACCGATTCCGCCTGCGAACGTTTGGCCAAGGTGCGATTGATGATTTGCGCAACCTCGGTCGAGCCGGTAAAAATCACTCCCTTGACGCGTGAATCGGCGGTAAGTGTAGCGCCGACGGTGTCACCCTGGCCCGGCAAGAATTGCAGGGCTGCGTGCGGCACGCCGGCTTCATGCATCAGTTGTACTGCGCGCGCGGCGATCAGCGGCGTCTGTTCGGCCGGCTTGGCCAACACCACGTTACCGGCGGCCAGCGCAGCGCTGACTTCGCCGATGAAAATCGCCAACGGGAAATTCCACGGGCTGATACACACCACCGGCCCCAGCGCCAGCGCATTCTGCGCATGCCGGACCTGTGCCGAGTAGTAGCGCAAGAAATCGACCGCTTCGCGTACTTCAGCAATAGCGTTGGGCAGCGATTTTCCTGCCTCGCGGATCGCCAAGGCGATCAATTCCAGCTGATTATCTTCGAACAATGCTGCGGCGCGATCCAGTTTGTCGGACCGTTCCGCCGGCGGCAGGGTTTGCCAATCCATGGCGTAGACGCTGGCGGCGTGCAAAGCTTTATCCACATCGGCTACGCTGGCTTCGATCACGCTGCCGACCACGTCACGCTGGTCGGCCGGATTCAATACCGGACGCGCAGCCTGGTTGAAGGTTTGCGGTTCGGCCAACATCGGCGCGACATGCCATTGCTGCTTGCCGAATACGCCGAAAGCGCTTTCGATCTGACGCAGTACTTCTTCGTTGCTCAAGTCCAGGCCGGCCGAATTCTTGCGTTCCGCGCCGTACATCGCCAACGGCAATGCAATTTGCGGATGCGGCTCTCCGCCCAGTTCCCGTGCGGCTTGCAGCGGATCGGCAATCAGCGAATCAATCGAAACATTCTCATCGACGATCTGGTTCACGAAAGAAGAATTGGCGCCGTTTTCGAGCAAGCGCCGCACCAGGTAAGCCAGCAAAGTCTGATGCGAACCGACCGGCGCGTAGATCCGGCAAGGCTTGTCCAGCATGTCCTTGCCGACCACCTGGTCGTACAAGGTTTCACCCATGCCGTGCAGGCATTGGAATTCATAATCGGTTATATTTTTTTCTTGCGCCCAGCTGTAGATGGTAGCCAGCGTATGCGCATTATGCGTAGCAAATTGCGGGTAAATGACATCGGTCGCCGCCAGCAATTTTTGTGCACAGGTCAGATACGAAACATCGGTGTACACCTTGCGGGTATATACCGGAAAACCGGACAAGCCGTCGACCTGCGCGCGTTTGATTTCAGAATCCCAATAAGCACCCTTGACCAGCCGCACCATGAATTTACGGCCGCTGCGATGCGCCAGGTCGACCAGATAATCGATCACGAAAGGACAACGCTTCTGATAACCCTGCACCACAAAACCGATGCCGTCGAAACCGGCCAGATCAGGATCGAACGCCAGTGCTTCCATCAAATCCAGCGACAATTCCAGGCGATCGGCTTCTTCAGCGTCGATATTCAAACCGATGTCGTACTGTTTAGCCAGCAGCAGCAATTGTTTTAAACGCGGCAGCAATTCTTCCATCGTACGTTGCCGTTGCGCGCGCGAATAACGCGGGTGCAACGCCGACAATTTGACCGAGATCCCCGGCCCCTGCTTGATGCCGCGCCCGGCCGAAGCCTTGCCGATGGCATGGATCGCATCTTCATACGAGCGGTAATAGGCGGCCGCATCTTCTTCCGTCAAAGCCGCTTCGCCCAACATATCGTAGGAATAACGATAGCCGCGCTTTTCATTGTCGCGGCTGTTGTCGAGTGCTTCAGCGATGGTCTGGCCGGTGACGAATTGATTGCCCAACATGCGCATGGCAACGTCGACACCCTTGCGGATCAGCGGTTCACCACCGCGGCCGATCAATTTAGTCAGCGCCGAGCCCAGCCCACGCTCGCTATTGGTGGCCACCAGCTTGCCGGTAATCAGCAAGCCCCAGGTGGCCGCGTTGACGAACATCGACGGCGATTCTCCCAGATGGCTGCGCCAGTCACCCTTGCTGATCTTGTCGGCGATCAGGCGATCGGCAGTCTGGTGATCCGGAATCCGCAACAGCGCCTCCGCCAGGCACATCAGCGCCACGCCTTCTTCCGACGACAGCGAGAATTCATGCATCAAAGCGTCGACGCCGGAAGCGCGTGTGCGCTTTTCCCGCACCGCTTGCACCAGCTTGCGCGCCAGCGTCTGGCTGGCAGCATGCGAGCCGGCGCTGGTCTGCACCTGCGCCAGCAGCCATTGCACGGCCAGCGTTTCATCGCGCCGGTAAGCAGCGGTGATGGCGGCGCGCAATGGCGTCGGATCGGTCATGACTTCGTGGTGGAACGCGGTGAATGGAGTGCTGAACATGGTGGCGGAAGGAGTGTTGCTGGATGGCTGGGATGACGGCGGTAGCGGCGGCATGGCGATTGTCTCGGTCTCGGTAAGAATATTCAGGTGTCAACTTGTGGTTGCTCCCACAAGCCGTAAGCAACCCGCTGTCGGGCGACAATGCTGACTTTGCCCGCAGTTATATTGCAGGAATTGCAACACCATCGTCCAGCCGCAGATTTGCTCGCTGGCATTGTTGTTTTAGTTTCGGTAGAAATCTAAGTTGTTCGATTGTAGGCGGCATCGGCATGGATTAATTCTGGTAATAATGGCCGCTATCAAAATTTTGTTATTGGTGAGAAAATTTAACCGAATAAAATTTTTCAGAAAACAGCCCATGCTAGACAAGATAAGTAAGAAAATCCTGGCCGAATTGCAAAATGATGGTCGTATCAGCAATGTCGACCTCTCGGCCCGCGTCAATTTGTCGCCCGCCGCCTGCCTGGAGCGCGTGCGCAAATTGCAGGAGGCCGGCTATATTTTGCACTACACCGCCCAGCTCAATCCGCAGCTGCTGGACGTGGCGTTATTGGTGTTTATCGAGGTGGTGCTGGACCGCACCACGCCGGAAGTATTCGAAGCATTCAGCCAAAGCGTGCAAATCATCCCGGAAGTGCTGGAATGCCACATGGTGGCCGGCGGCTTCGATTACCTGGTCAAGGCGCGCGTCAAGGACATGAACGCCTACCGCGAGTTTCTCGGCAAATCGCTGTTGCAGCTCAAAGGCGTGCGCGAGACGCACACTTATGCAGTGATGGAAGAGGTCAAGCACACTACCAAGCTGCCGATACGCTGATACATTGCGGATAATTCACTGAATTGTGATTACGGAAAATGACCATGAATCGACTTATATTGGCCGCCGCATGTTTCGCTGCGCTGCAAGGATGCGCCCCTATGGATGAGCCAGCGCCAACCCCACAAACCGAAACGCATGCGAGCAACTCGCCGTCGGGGTGTGCGGCAGACAAACAGGAAGATAGTGCGGTGGTAGGCAAGACCGAACAGGATGCCGTCGCCATGTTGTCCGGCTGCGTCTGGCGCATCGGTGAGCGCGATGGCGAGCAATTCGCCGGAACGATGGATTACCAGGAAGCCCGGCGCACGCTGGGGATTACTGCAGGTAAGGTGACGTGGGTGCGGCGGGGCTGAGGCGACACACCGGACACAGTGCGTAATGCCGTTCAGGTAAGACTGGACGGCATTTTTATTTGCAGGAACTGGTAGGGTGGGCACCCGTGCCCACGCGGAACATCGATTACTCGAGGATCGCATTCAGCGCGGGCAGAAAATCTGCCCACCCTACTTCATGCCGTTCTGCCCCTAACTGAACGGCACTAGGACACTGGGTGTCATTTTTCTAAGCATGACACGTCGGCTCCCTCCTGAACAACACGCGAAACAACTCCCTCATTTTAGTAATCTTCTCCGCGAGAACACGCAGTGTTCCTACAAAACAAAAATATTGCCGTACGTAATTATCCGGTCATATATGAACCTTATGCTGGATGTCTGCATTACCAATTCACGTCTCTATTTCACTATTTCACTATAGGAAGAGAACCATGCGAATCCCGAAAAAATTCACTTTGGCGGCGCTGCTATCTTTGCTCGCTTGTGCAACGACGTTTAGTCATGCTGATGAGAGGGAGGCTGAGAAACAGCAAGCTAAACCAGCCAGGCATGTCCTGCTTATTTCAGTCGACGGCCTGCATCAGGCAGATCTTGACTGGTTCGTTACCGCGTATCCGCACTCCACAATCGCACGCATGGTGCGTGAAGGCGCGAACTACACCAACGCCAGAACCCCTTTTCCTTCGGATTCATTTCCAGGCATGGTCGGACAAGTCACTGGCGGCAATCCGAAAACCACGGGTATTTATTACGATGACGCCTACAGCCGAGGGCTGCTGCCGGCGGGAACGACCAGTTGTGCAGGAGCGAAACCGGGGGCGGAAGTTTACTATGCTGAAGTTGACGCAAAAGACATGAACCGCTTAGACAGTGGCCAACAGATTCCCGGGTTATATGCGGACTTTACAAAAATTTCTCAGTTGACTGGCCATGCACAAGATTTGATAGATCCAAAAACATTACCAGTAGATCCAAAAACATGTTTGCCAGTCTATCCACACCAGTATCTTCAAGTGAATACGATTTTTGAAGTGGCGAAGCAGCATCATTTACGTACAGCGTGGTCGGACAAGCACGCAGCGTATGAAATTCTCAACGGCCCATCCGGGAAGGGAATTGATGACTTGTTCGCACCTGAAATCAACAGTTCAGTCACTGATCCTTCTGCACCCGCGGGTGTCGGTGACGACTGGACCAAAGACAACACCAACACGCAAAAATATGATGCCTTCAAAGTAAAGGCGGTCGTGAATTGGATCAAAGGTTTCGACCATGCTGGCAATAACGCATTGGGTACGCCAGCAATTTACGGCATGAACTTCCAGGCTGTCTCCACCGCGCAGAAACTCAACAAATCAGGCTACTACACAGACCCGAGCGACCCCAACACCATCATGACCAATGGCTTGGGCGGTTACACCTTGAATGGCGCGGTACCAGGGCCGGTATTGCAAAGTGCATTAACGTTTGTGGATGACCAGCTCAAGACGATGGTCAGCGCGCTTGATCTCACGCATGATCTCAAAAACACGGTAGTAATTCTCTCCGCAAAACATGGCCAGTCGCCACAGAACCGCACGGCACTGACGATAGTCAATGATGGCGACATGATTGACGCATTGAACTGCGCATGGGAAAACAATAGCGCAAGCTGCAAAGACCCTGCCCAAACCCATTTGGTTGCCCATGCAATTGATGACGACGGCATTCTGATGTGGCTCACCGACCGCTCGACCAAAGCAACGCACTTTGCAAAGAAATTCCTGCTTGGTTATTCGGGAACCGGCGTCGGCTCGGATACTTTGGGTAACGCCGTCTCCAAACCATTCACGCAAGCCGGCGTCACAAAAATCTATGCGGATGAAGAGGCTGAAGATTTGTTCGGTACCAAACGTGGAGATGAACGCGTTCCCGATGTAGTCGGCATCGCGCAGCAAGGAGTCGTCTGGGCCGGTGGCAAGTTGTCCAAGATTGCCGAGCACGGCGGCAATGCGCAGCAGGATAGACATGTGCCGATCGTAGTATGGGGTGCTGGTATCGCACACCAGTCAAATGATGATCATGTCGAGACTACGCAGATTGCGCCGACAATTCTCTCGTTGCTGGCGCTGGATCCGAGGGAATTGCGGGCTGTTCAGATTGAGCGTACTAAGGCTTTGCCGGATTTGCATTGATCGATGATTTTATAGGTTGGGCTGAAACGCCCAACCAGTGTCCCTGCGACCTACCTGAACAATACTGGAATCTGATGCCGGGTTGCAGGCCTACGGAGGGTTGTAAGTCGGCGATGCTCTTGGCGTCGGGGAATATTCGACTCTGACCCTAATGCCGTTAAGTTAAGACCGAAGCCACCCTGCGGGAAGGTGTTGTAAACGCGAAGCGGAACTGTTAGCCTTCGGGCACGATGTTTTCCGATGCCCTTCCTCTAACGACAGCGGACTTGCCCGCGCCCGACTGGCGACGCCTTGGCGAGCATTTGCCATTTGAATGGATAGAAGATGCGCTGAGCCACACGGGCAAAGCCAGTATTCGGCAACGCCGGTTACCTGCGCAACAGGTGGTGTGGTTGGTCATTGCCTTGGCACTATATCGCCACCGTTCGGTGCGGGAAGTACTGGCCGAGCTGGACTTGGCGTTACCGGGTATGAACGAGAGCTGCGTGACGGATA
>NZ_FOKF01000056.1 GCF_900111995.1 Collimonas sp. OK607 | reverse complement strand
TATTGCCCAGTAGGCGATCGCAGCGTTTGATACGATGACGTATCGGTGTGGCACTGTCCAAATGCCGGCTCAAGCCCATCAAACTTAACCCACCTTGTAGCGCTGCCTGAACCAACGCAGCCACGCTTTGTGCCCGTTTGGCGTGAACACCAGGACACCTTTCTTCCAACAATTTCTGTATGATTCTTCTTGCATGCATGAGTGCTCTTTCTCTGTCGCAGTTTGGTCGCTACGTAGGAGAAAGTTAACAGCTCATGCATGCAACTGACAATTCAAAATCATTAGCCCTTTGATTTTTATCGATTATTTGAGGGGAAGGGTCAGACTCTGACCCTATTTAACTAATTTCGGCCGAAAAAAGCGACCAGTCCACTTATCAAAAAAGCAGCCTGCCAAATTTCAATAAAAACCAATATAAACAATACCTTATTGACATATCGATCGCACCAAAACAAGACCAAAAATTTATAACGAACGGCGCATGCATTCAGCGCTGGACTATCAATCACCTAACCAATTCGAGGTACAACACACTCTGCCAGCGGCTTAGATTCTCAAGTAACCTTGGTCCAGCCCGTGGGGTCCACATTGAGAAGCGCTACGTTAAAAAGCCCCGTTCATGTTTGAACGGGGCTTTTTTTCAACTCTTACCCGGCCAGGTTTTTCCTGATGATTATGTCGGCCGCCGATTCCGCTTCCGGCACCGGCTGGCTTAGCGTCTGCGTAGAATACACAGGTGCTGCAGGCATGGGCGCCCCTAGCATCGGGCCATCCGCATGACTGATATCTACCGTGACGATAGTCGACAGGCCCACTCGCAACGGGTGCTTCGCCAGTTCTTTGGCGTCGAGCGAAATCCTCACCGGCACCCGTTGCACCACCTTGATCCAGTTGCCGCTCGCATTTTGCGCAGGCAGCAGCGAGAAGGCACTACCGGTACCCGCCGACAAACCCAGCACCTTGCCATGGTAAACCACCTTGCTGCCATAGACGTCCGCTTCTATGCTGGCGTTCTGGCCGACCCGGATATCCCTGAGTTCGGATTCCTTGAAATTGGCATCCACCCAAAGCTGATCGAGCGGCACGATGGACATCATGGCGGTGCCCGGAGTTACCCTGTTGCCGACCTGGACGCTGCGTTTTGCCACATAACCCGTCACCGGCGCCAGAATCGCATTGCGCCGCACGGCAAGCCATGCCTGCACAAAGTCGGCCTTCGCCGCCAGCACATTGGGATGCTGTTCCATGCTGACGCCGGCAATGCCGGCACGGTTGGCATCCGCCTGTTTAACTGCAACCTGGAGTGACGCCTTGGCGTTTTCCACGGCTTGCCTGGCGTGCGCAATGTCTTCACCGGATACGGCATGGTCAGCCGCCAGTGGCAAGCGGCGCGCCAGGTCGTCGCTGGCATCGCGCAACACCAGCTTGCGCTGCTCTATGGTTGCATCGTATTGGGCGACATTCGAGTAGCGCTCGCGTAACTGCCGTACCGTCGTGCCCAAGCGCGCGCCGGCCTGGCTCAGCGCAACGTCGGCATCGATCGGATCAAGCTTGATCAGTTCCGCACCGGCTTGTACCATCTGGGTTTCATCGGCGCGGATTTCCTGTACATTGCCAGACACTTGCGAAGAAAGATTGACCAGGTTGCCGCCAACATAGGCGTTGTCGGTATCCACCTCTTTCGATAACACCAACATGTAATAAATTGCACAGGCGACCCCGATCAGGATGAACACCAGGGTCATGCCCAGCAACACGAGCTTGCGTTTGCCGGAATTTGGTAGGTCTTGAGTAGCTGTCGTCATTGCGATTAGTCCGTTTTATTTTGAGATCTGGGTAAGTGACGCGTGTGGATCTGCGCTGTCCACGCTGTCCATCCGATAACCGCCACCCAAGGCTTTGATCAGCGACACCTCTGCCTGCAACTGCTGGTTATGCAACTGCAGGCTTTCATCTTCTTGCCTTGACAAAGACAACGTAGCGTTCAGCAACGCGTTACGATCTGTCAGTCCCTGCCTGAATTTTGCCTGCGCGGTTTTCAGCAGATCCCGGCTGGTCCGCATCACCTCGTCCTGGCGCCCGATCTGGCTCTGTATGCCGCGCACGCTGATAGCTTGTTGCGCGACATCGCGCACCGCATTAAACACGCTCTGGTTGTAGTCTGCGATCAGTCCGTTGCGTTCGGAACGAGAAGATTCCAGACGCGCATCCAGCCGCTTGCTGTCAAATAGCGGCAACAACAAGGTCGGCCCTACGAACAGGGTACGGCTGGCCGCACTCAGGAAATTACTCATTGAAATCGAATCCAGCCCGGCCGAAGCGCTCAGGTTGATGTCAGGATAAAATGCTGCTTGCGCCGCTTCGATCCGGTTCAGCGACGCTTCCACGCGCCAGTGCGCAGCCTGCAAATCGGGCCGGCGCGCCAGCAGCTCCATGCCCAATCTGTCTGGTAGTGCGTGCGGAATATCTGTCAGCTTCTGCGGCTTCAAGTCGGCCAGCGCGTTGCTGTCGCCGGCCACCAGGGCGCGCAGCGCTTCACGCTCGATGGAGGTCTGTGCCGCAAGTTGCGCGGCTTGCTTGTTGAGTGAACTGAGCTCGCTCTCCGCCATGCGTTGCTGGTCTATCGCTGCAAGCCCGTGCGCAACACGTTTGGTGGCGTCCGCGACGATGTCGCTTTGCGTGGCGATGCTCTGCCGCAGATTTTCCAGCCGCGCCCAGCCGCCTTGCAGATTAAAATAACTTTGCGCCGTCGCGGCGGCCAGTATCTGCTCCGCTTGCGCATAGTCGGCCCGTTGCGCATTCACGTCGCCCAGTGCAGCGGCAATCTGCGCCCGATGTTTGCCCCACCAGTCAAAGTCGTAACTGGCTTGTACCTGCACGGTCGTCTCAGTGAAATAAGCACCGCCTATCGGCGCCGGGAACAAGCCATTACTGGAATAACGCTGGCGATTTCTTTGTGCATTCAAATTCACGTTCGCCCCCTTGTCGGCACGGTTGAACGCCAGCGTGGTGCGCGCCGAATCGATACGGGCGGCGGCAATTTCCAGTGTCGGGCTGCTCGCCAGCGCCTGGGCGATCAGGCGATTGAGCTGCGGATCACCGTAACGGGTCCACCATTGTTTGCTCGGCCAGCCTTCGTTGACCAGCTTGATGTCCGACGCCAACTGCACCTTTGCCAGATCCTGCTGCGGATAGGTATTGCGGTCAAGCGGAACTGTGGCGCAAGCTGCAACGCCCAGGGCAATCGCCAGGGACAAAGCGAGCGGTTTTAATGTCGATGGTTTTAATATAGATATATGCACGGTGAAATCTTCTCTGCTTTGAGGGCTGCTTCGTTTTATTTGCCAGGTCATGCCATTAGTCCATTGCCGCATGATCCATTGCCACCGGCATGCTGGCCTTTGGCGGACGAATCAGCAGCAACAGTGGAATCACCATCAAGGTCATGATCAGCATCAGCCAGAAATCGTTGACATAAGCGATCATCGACGCTTGCCTGGTGACCTCGCCGTTGATCACTTCCAGGCCGGATTGCGTCGCCAGGTTGTAAGTCGAAGCCACCATGGCATCCTGGTAAGCGGGGCTGGTGCCGGAAATTTTTTCCACCAGCGACGAATGCGCGATTTGCGTATTCCGCACCAACAAGGTCTGCACCAGCGCGATCCCGATGCTGCTGCCTATATTGCGGATCAGGCTGTAGATAGCAGTGCCTTCGGCGCGCATTTCCGGTGTCAGCGTGGCAAACGTCGCCGCGCTCAAAGGCACGAACACCAGGCCCAGGCCAACTCCCTGGATCACGCCCGGCCAGACGATATCGCTGGGTGACAGCACCAGCGTATAGCGCGACATCTGCCACAACGAGAATGCAGTAACCGAAAACCCGATCGCCAGCAGCACCCGGAGATCCACCTTGCCCACCAGCCGCCCCACTACCAGCATCGCCATCATGGTGCCGAAGCCGCTCGGCGCCGTCACCAGGCCAGCGATCCTCGCCGGATAACCCATCAGGCTTTGCAGCATCGACGGCGTCAGCGCACGCGTGGCGAACAGCACCAGGCCGACGATGAAGATGAACAACAAGCCGGTCACATAGTTGGAATTCTTCAGCAACCGGTAGTCGAAGAACGATTTTCCGGCAGGCCTTAGCGCAGTGTGGGCCAGAAAATAGGAAAAGCTCATGGTCAGCACAATCGCTTCGATCCATGTCTCGCGCGACGAAAACCAATCGTTCTGTTCGCCACGGTCAAGCAGCATTTGCAAGGCGCCGATGGCGATGCTGAGCGTAGCGAAGCCGAACATGTCAAAGTTCATGCGGCGCGCAGCGGTGGTGGAACGTATGTATTTCAAGATGCCGTAAAAGGCCAGCGAGCCGATAGGTACATTAATAAAGAACACCCAGCGCCAGTTATAGCTATCGGTCAGCCAGCCGCCCAGGGTCGGGCCGAGGATCGGGCCTATCATCACGCCCATGCCCCACACCGCCATGGCCGAGCCGTGCTTTTCACGCGGATTGATATCCAGCAGCACCGCCTGCGACAGCGGCACCAGCGCGGCGCCGAACACTCCCTGCAGCAGCCGGGCGCCGACGATCTGCGCCAGCGACATGGAGACACCGCACGCCATCGAAGCGATGGTGAAGCCGGCAATGGAAACCAGGAAAACGTTTTTTTGACCGAAGCGATCACACAGCCAGCCGGTAAGCGGTGTAGTGATTGCCGCCGCCACGATGTAGGAGGTCAGCACCCAGGTAATCTGGTCCTGCGATGCGGACAAGCTTCCCTGCATATGCGGCAGGGCCACGTTGGCGATGGTGCCGTCCAACGCCTGGATGATAGTCGCCAGCATGATGAAAATCGTGATCATGGGGCGATTGATGGCGGTATCGGGACCTGGTGCAGCGCCGGGTGCAGCGCTGCTCATCGCCGTGCCCCCACTACTGCATCCGGCGCTTCCGGCATATCAGTGGCATTGTGCAATTTACACAGAGCCGGAATGAAGCATTCTTCCATGATTAGCAATTTCAATCCTGATAATAATATAGCTAATCATTAGCTATCTAAGTAAAATTGTAGTATGCTTTTTATTGGAAAACAAGCTCTTTGAGATTTCTTTTGGGTAACCCGGATTTGCTTGAGGCCGAGGCCAGGCGCGATCCGATCCATGGATAGCGCGCAAGTGCATTCTGCTAGACTACCCAACATTAAACAGGCAACCAAAAATCAGATGGCTTTGAATTCGAATACCCTTGAAGAACAATTTTCCGGCGCCTTGCACAACACCGCGCGTGCCTGGAGGCTGGCGGTCGACCGGCGGCTGAAATATCTTGGCCTGAGCCAGGCTAGCTGGACCGCCGTTGCGATGCTGGCCAAAGCGGACGAGCCGCTGTCGCAGATCGAGCTGGCGAACCGGCTCGGGATTGAAGCGGCGACGATGGTGTCAACCATTGATCGCCTGGTAAAAGCGGAACTGGCGGTGCGCGAACAGTCGCCGCGTGACCGGCGCGTCAAGCTGGTGGTGCTGACCAAGACCGGCAACCAGCTGTATGGCAAGGTAATGATCGAGGCGGATGCTGTCCGCAAAGAGTTGCTGGGTAACGTAGACAAGCAGCAGTTATTGGCTGCCATCAAATTGCTGGAGCACTTGCAAGCCGTTGCGGAAGCGGTTGCCTCTGACGCCAAGGGTTAACGTTTTTCCGAAGGGCTAGAGCAAGCCGGAGAAACCAAGGCTTAGACAGATCTGCAGCCAATTTACTCAGCAGGATCGCTATCAAATATGCCATCAATGCCAGTTCGGATTGGTAGTTTTTTTGCAACACCGCTTTGGCACACAGCCGGCGCCAAAGCGGTGAAAAACAGTCAACCGAAAAGACCGACCTTACCCAGACGATAGTCACGCGTGAACGCACAAAGTTGCATTTTCAGCAGGAAGATCCACGACCAGTTATCAGCAACGCGACTTATTTGGATGAAACGCAAGATGGCGGGACCGCGCAGCGTTGCATTCACTGATGAATCGAACCAGATCAGAAAAACAAAAAGCCCCAAGTGCGTTGCACTTGGGGCTTTTTGAGCAAGAATAATTTCTTATTCTGCGTTGGTTGCGGGGGCAGGATTTGAACCTACGACCTTCGGGTTATGAGCCCGACGAGCTGCCAGACTGCTCCACCCCGCGTCTGAATATAAAAAGCCTTAAGCGTTTTCCACTTAAGGCCTGATGCGTAAGAATAGCGTTTTACTGCTAGCCTTCTTACTGTAACTGGTTGCGGGGGCAGGATTTGAACCTACGACCTTCGGGTTATGAGCCCGACGAGCTGCCAGACTGCTCCACCCCGCGTCTGAAGAATGAAAGTATATAGTGTATTGCAGTGCAATGCAACCAATATGGACAATTGGATTAAGAGCGGCCATAACGATTGGGCGATGCTAAACTCCCAAACTACCCGGTTGTCCTGAACTATGCTGAGATATTCCAGTTCGACACGATCGGGAATTTGTTTCTCGCCTGTCTAAATTACCCGTTTAAACAGCACGTTTAAATTGCCTATGTTTAAATTGCCTATTAATACTATCTATCGCTGCCTATGAAATTTTGTTCCGAGTGTGCGCATCCCGTCACCCTGCAGATTCCTCCGGACGACAACCGCATGCGTTATGTCTGCAGCAACTGCGGCAGCATTCACTATCAAAATCCGAAAATGGTGGTTGGCTCTGTCCCGGTATGGGAACGGGATGGCGAACTGCGCGTGCTGCTGTGCAAACGTGCCATCGAACCGCAATACGGTTACTGGACGCTGCCGGCCGGCTTCATGGAAAACGGTGAAACCACCGACGATGCGGCGCGCCGCGAAACTCTGGAAGAAGCTGGCGCACGGGTCGAACTGCATGAGCTTTTTTCGCTGCTGAACGTACCGCATGTACATCAGGTGCATCTGTTCTATCGCGCCACCCTGCTGGATCTGGATTACGCAGCCGGTATTGAAAGCCTGGAAGTGGGTTTGTTCACCGAAGCCGAGATCCCATGGGATGAAATCGCCTTCCCTACCGTCGAAATCACCCTGCGCTCATTCTTTGCCGACATCAAGAAAATCCGTCAGGAAGATGGTCATTTCAGCTTGCACACGCAAGCTATTTTCAAACCGATGCGCGCTGGCTTAGCGCCTAAGTAAAACACCAGCGGAGCCGCGATGATCCCCTGGCTTGAACTGGACAGCCCGTTTCCCGATATCTCCAAAGCACTGACCGAAGAGGACGGTGCCGCCGGCCTGCTGGCGGCCGGTGGCGATCTGTCGCCGCGACGCCTGCTGGATGCTTATCGGCATGGCATCTTCCCCTGGTTTTCCGAGAACCAGCCGATTCTCTGGTGGAGTACCGATCCACGCATGGTGCTGAAGACGGAACAATTCGCGGTGTCGGCCAGTTTGCGCAAAACCTTGCGCAAGGTGCATCGCAGCATTGCCACAGACCGGCGCTGGCAGATCCGCTTCGACTTCGCCTTCGAGCAAGTGATGCGCGAATGCGCGGCGCCGCGCCGCGATGGCGCCGGCACCTGGATCTCGGAAGACATTGTTTCCGGCTACCGCGCCCTGCACCGGCTCGGTTACGCGCACTCGGCCGAAGTATGGCTGGACGGCAAGCTGGTGGGCGGCGCGTATGGAGTCAGCATCGGCCAGATGTTCTATGGCGAATCGATGTTTACCCGGGTCAGCGACGCTTCCAAGATCGCCCTGGCTTACCTGGTGTACTTCCTGCGCCAGCATGGCGTGACAATGATCGATTGCCAGCAACAGACTGATCACCTGGCTTCGCTTGGCGCCCAGCCGATAAGCCGCAGCGAGTTTCTGCTGCACCTGAAGCAAGCCATCGCCCACCCGCAAATCCACAACTGGCGGCCGGTGCCTTTGTTTGCTGATTAAGACTCTTATGCAAACCGGAATGTAGGGTGGGCACGCCATTGTGCCCACGCGTGACCGCGATAACCGGAGTACAGACCCCCGCGGCACAGAAATGGGCGCATGTGCGCGGAGTCAATTCACGCGTGGGCACGATGTGCCCACCCTACGCGGTCCTTGTTCTGCGATTAAAGCTCTTATGCAAACCGGAATTACAGTGTAAATTATCAGTTATATGTCATTAGCCGGAACGCACATGACGCACTTAAAAGATCTGCCCTTTTCGACCCTGCAGTTTTACGCCACCGCGCCCTATCCATGTAGTTACCTGGATCATCGCCAGGCGCGTTCGCAGGTGGCGACGCCGTCGCATCTGATCAACGCCGATGTCTATTCCGAACTGGTGAAGAACGGTTTCCGGCGCAGCGGCATTTTTACCTATCGGCCGTATTGCGATGGTTGCCAGGCTTGCACGCCGGTGCGGACGCTGGTGGCATCGTTCCAGCCGAATCGCAGCCAGCGCCGTGCCTGGGAACGGCACAGCCATCTGACCACACTGGTCACCAACCTGGCATATGTGCATGAACATTACGACCTGTACCTGCGCTACCAGACTGCGCGCCACAGCGGCGGCGGCATGGACCAGGATAGCCGCGACCAGTACGCCCAGTTTCTGCTGCAGAGCAAGGTAAATACCCGCCTGGTCGAATTCCGGGATACTGACGGCACCTTGCGCATGGTGAGCATTATCGACGTGCTGAACGATGGTTTGTCGTCGGTGTACACCTTTTATGATCCTGACGTGCCGGGCGCCTCTTACGGCACCTACAACGTATTGTGGCAAATCGGCCAGGCAAGGCAGCTCGGCATGCCCTACGTTTATCTTGGCTACTGGATAAAAGAAAGTCCGAAAATGGCTTATAAAATCAACTTCCAGCCGCTTGAAGCACTGCGGCAAGGGGAGTGGAGTGCGCTAAAATAGCCACCGCAGTTTTTGCTGCGCCTGTTTTCGATTGTTTCATTGACTGCTTCATCCTGATTGCGTCATCTTTATACCTTATATAGCAGCCTACCGTGCCAGCCAAACTTCTGTACGCCTTCGCCCGCCCCGCCCTGTTCTCACTCGATCCGGAATCCGCCCACAATCTGACCCTGCCGGCACTGCGCCGGGCCGCTGCACTGGGGCTCACTTCGCTGTTAGGCAAGACGCCGGCCGATCCGCGCACGGTGATGGGCATCACTTTCCCCAATCCGGTCGGCCTGGCAGCCGGCCTGGACAAGGACGGCGCCTATATCGACGGCCTGGCGGCGCTCGGCTTCGGCTCGATTGAAGTCGGCACGGTGACGCCGCGGGCGCAACCCGGCAATCCCAAGCCGCGCATGTTCCGCCTGCCAGCCGCCAACGCCATCATCAATCGCATGGGTTTCAATAATGGCGGCGTCGACGCCTTTGTCGCCAATGTCCAGGCTTCCAGGTTTTACCAGGAGCGGCAAGGTGTGCTGGGACTGAATATCGGCAAGAATGCCGATACCCCGATCGAGCGCGCCGCTGAAGACTATCTGCACTGCCTGCAAAAAGTCTATCCCTACGCCAGCTACGTTACTGTCAACATTTCCTCGCCCAACACCAAGAACCTGCGCCAGTTACAAGGCGCATCGGAACTCGACGCCCTGCTGTCGCAGCTCAAGCAAGCGCAGCAAAAGCTGGCTGACCAGCATAAGCGTTATGTCCCTATCGCGTTGAAAATTGCACCGGATATCGATGCGGAACAAATCAAGACCATCGCCGACGCCTTGCTGCGGCATAAGATAGATGGCGTAATCGCCACCAATACCACCATCAGCCGCGACGCCGTCAGGGGCCTGCAACATGAGAATGAAGCCGGCGGTTTGTCCGGTGCGCCGGTATTGGCGTTATCCACCAGCGTTGTACGGCAGTTGCACGGCGAGCTGGGCGATGCGCTGCCTATCATCGGCGTCGGCGGGATTTTCAGCGGCGCCGATGCGCAATCCAAAATAGCCGCAGGAGCGTCACTGGTGCAACTATATAGCGGCCTGATTTATCGTGGCCCGGCGTTAGTGCGTGAATGTGCAGCGGCGCTGCGTCAGAAAAGCTAAGGCAAGTTGCGGGCGCGGATGCAAATTGACCGCTGCGCCGGTTCTGACTGAGCTACTGTACCTGTCCACGCTGATATATCCTGATGGCGTTGACCTCACTGCTCATGAATGACCAACCAATGCATGTTGCGACCAGCAGCACACGACCCGTTGCAGACATTCACTCAACCGAATACCGGACGTTCAACGATATCCGCATCGCACGACGAGCTCATTACGCGTGACTTAAGGAGGGCTGAAGTGAACCCCAACGACTGGAATTGACAATAATCGGTTTGTACAAACAGCGCGCACTTTTCAGGAGTGCGCGCCGGGTTCCTCGGAAATGATTACGGTGTCAGCGTGAAGTTGATAGCGGACTGGCTAGTCGTCGTGACGTTTACCGAGAGATTTGATTGAGTTACATAACCAACCGCCGAGGCTTCAACTACATACTTGCCAGTGCCGGGAGTGGTGTTTGACTGCGTTGCAAACATGATCGGTAACGCAACAGTATATTGACCAAGCTGCGGCGCCACTGCGGGCAGGTTTGATAACGTATATGCGCCACTGACCACATCAGCGCCCTGGTATTTAACCGTCACCGTTGGGCCGGCCGAGAAGCTTTGCTTGGCCGCTGCATAGGCAACTGCCGTTGTGCTGACCGGATTTAATGTTATCGTGCCGCTGATGGCGTTTGGCGGCGTGGCCGCTAATTGCAAATCGATCGGCGTGCTATTGCTGCTGACCACGACGGTGCTGGTGGTGCTGGCAACCGGCACGGTAGCAATGACGGCTGTTGCACGGTTGTTCGCAGTGATCACGACGTCATAGTTGCCCGGCACAAGGCGTGCGAGGAAAAATTCTCCGGTTGTGGCGTTCGGCACCGTGGAACGCACTACCGTACCATTCTGCTGCGCCGACACCGCGACGTTGCTATTCAATAAAGCAGGGTTGATGAAACCGTCGATGCCATTCACAACCGTGGGAATCACACTAATCACCGGCTTCAACCCGTATTTTCCATTTCCCTTGGTCACAACGGATTTGCAGGCGTCGAAATCAAGTACCAGATCCGTACGTTGTCCAGACGCGACGTCGAATTCGTTAATCAGCTTGATGCCGCTTTGTACCGCACTTGGCGTATCGAGTGAAATTTCCGTGCTTGTACCGGATGGGATCACCGAGTTGGCTAGGCCGGTTCCGGTGTTTGGATCAAGCACCAGGCGCAACTGCGTATAGTGACCCACCGCCAAAGGTATCTGGCCCAAGTCTTCCAGAACGCCGTTGGTCAGGTTAAGAAGATTGATTTTGCGCGCAGGGCTGAGCGTAATATCCGTCCAGCCGGCATCGTTTTCGTTGGCAGTTGCGCTTTGATTCACCCGCACTTTGTCAACGGTGACATTGACTGCATCAAATCCACAGGACGGCGCATCGGTCAGCGCTACGCCCAAGGTCCCGGTCGCCGGGGCACCGCCGCCGCCGCCGCCACCGCCACCGCCGCAGGCCGCTAGTAATATCACAGTCGACATTGCGCCCGATAAGCATAGAGTACGTGCAGGATTTTTCATGATATCTCCTTATTATTAATGGATGCTGGATAGGTAGCGCATTAAGCACAGCCCGTAACGTAGTTAGCTCCCCAAAATCTTCCGAGGTCGTGACGACCGCCCTCAGCTCCCGGCCGAGCGATCATCCTTATCGGGTATTTAGCAGTTACCTTTCTTGGCTTGCCCTGGCGGGCAGAATCCATTACCGGGGCCGCCTTGTCCGCGGCCTTCCGGCGCTACTATGACACCAGGGAAATCCGGCCCGTAGACAGCACAACCCTGTAAGGAAAATGCGACAAAGCAGAGCAACGCAAAATTTTTTTTCATGTTTTTTTCCTGTGCTTGACTAATCAATTTTTTATGAGCACGCGCCCATCCCGGCAGATTGATTAGTGCGGTTGTCGATATTTGTAATCAGTTTGTATTAATACACAATGATTTACAAATCCTATGTTTCTGTAATGCGAATTGCATGACGACTATGACATGCAGCGAAGTATATTGTTCCATACGGCAAAGTGTAGCGTGGAAACAATTTGATACATCTAATACACTTAATACGTCCACCCCACGTTGAATTTGAGCGCTAATGAAGCTGTAGTACCGGCGAAATAAGCATGCCTGATGCTGTTTTCCGCTTATTCGTAGGCATCTGCAAGACGACTCAACTTCATCAAAGAGGAAAATCATGTTTAAAAATGCATGCATTATCGGTGCCGCTATTCTTTTGAGCACGGCTAGCGTCGCCACCTTTGCTCGCGCTGGAGGTGGTGGAGGGGGAGGTAGTGGGCATTTCGGCAGCACGTCTTCACAGCACATCAGTAGTGAAGGGCTGAAAAACACGAATGGGATTAATGCGGTTGACCGCGACAAGGGATTGCAGCGTTCAGCAGACCGCGAAAGCCAAAAGGGTTTAACTCACAAAACAGCGCATAAGGGAAAAACACATACACACGGCAAAGCGCATCAATAAAAATTTGAGTTGTAGTTTTGTCGCTTGAGATTATTAGAGGTAAACAAGCGACTTGCACAATCGCGGGATCCGTTCAGCGATAACAACTAGTAACGTTCTCCATCAAATTATCGGGAGATGGCATTTTGTCACATTTGGAAAGATAGTGATCTTGAAATCCAATCAAATGCTGCCCCCTAGAGGCTACTTGATAATTGAGCAGGAATGATCTGAGGCATGGTGTTGGCTGTATGTGACAGTTGCAGATACTTGAAGGCCCACGTAACTGCGGGCTTTTTTGTGGGTAGCATTGAAGACTATGAAGCGCAAGTTTGAAGGACCGCAATTGACCGCGTGCGGTCCTTCAATCGTAGACACCAGAATATGCAGCAAGCGGAGTAGCGGTATCACCGCTACCCTAGAAATACAAAATCGCAGCCGTCCTTCATCAAGCATCGTCCGGCTTCACTTCAGATTTACGCGGGCGCCGGCTACGTGCGGCGGGCTTGCGAGCCGTTTTTACCGTGTTATCCGGAGCTTCTTCCTGTGGCAGAACCGGCGCTTCGACAGCTGCCGGCGTTTCCAGCGCTGTATTGGCGCCGTGCGAGACAGTTTGTGCAACAACTTGCGGCGCAGCCGCTGCGACTTTCTTTTCAGCCGGCTTGCGGCCTCCACGCCCTTTGCGGCGGGTTTCCGGTTTGACGCCGTTATCTTCAGCCGCCGCTGCTACCGTCGGGGAAACTGCTGTGGCTTCGCTTACTTCCGGCAGCGGCAACGACGGTGGCGCCGGCTGTTCCGCTGCGACTTCGCTGGCAATCGTGCTGCCGCTATTGCCATTAGTGCCGCTACTACGATATACGTATGTCCCCGATTTCTCGTCACGGCCGAATTCGAGCAGGCCGCGTGCCTGGGCTTCTTCCAGCAAATTGCCGAAGGCACGGAAACCGTAGTATGACTCGCTGAAGTCGGGCTTGCGGCGTTTGATCGCCTCTTTCAACACGGATGCCCAAATCTTGCCGCTGTCGCCGCGTTCGGACACTAACGCATCGAAAGTCTCAACGGCCATGTCGATCGCCTGGTTCTTGCGCGCGTCCAACTCTGCCTTGCGGCGCTTTTCTTCATCGGGCGAACGTTTGGCAGCCGGCTGCGCTTCCCGCGTACCGCGCTTTGCGGCCGTGCGCCGGCTCTCACGCACCAGGTCGTCATAAAAAATAAATTCGTCGCAGTTGGCAACCAGCAGGTCCGAAGTCGATTGCTTGACGCCGACGCCGATCACTTGCTTGGCGTTCTCGCGCAATTTGGAAACCAGCGGCGAGAAGTCGGAGTCGCCGCTGATGATGACGAAGGTATTGACGTGCGATTTCATGTAGCAAAGATCGAGTGCATCCACCACCAGGCGAATGTCAGCCGAATTCTTGCCGGACTGGCGCACATGCGGAATTTCGATCAGCTCGAAATTGGCCTCGTGCATGGTGGCCTTGAACTCTTTGTAACGCTCCCAGTCGCAGTAAGCCTTCTTGACGACGATGCTGCCCTTCAGCAGGAGGCGCTCCAGCACCGGCTTGATGTCGAACTTCTCGTATTTTGCATCACGCACGCCGAGCGCGACGTTTTCGAAGTCGCAGAACACTGCCATGCTGAGGTTTTCCGGGGATGAGGCCATAAATTTATTGTTTTCCAATGAGTGGCTGGGCTTGACGCGCTGAGCCTGACGGGCTGAGCTTGAAAATCATGCGCTACAGCGGACATCCAAGCCATCGATTATAGCCAACAATGCGGGGCCTATGAGATGCCGCAAGCGGCTGGCACGCGGCTTGAGTTACCCACAGAAATTGTGAGTAGCCCTGTGGATAACTACCCTGCTAATTCACTAAGCTATTGATTTAATGACTTTTTCCGACAGTGGTACAGAAACGCGCAAAGAAAAAGCCCGCTGACCTTGCGGTAGCGGGCTAAATCCGAATCCGGGGAGGATCGGAGGAGACAAACGAAATCGTAGCGCCCGAATGTGACAACGCCGTGACTCGGGCGCGCCGTAACCGGGTTTAGAGGGTGCGCTCGATTCAGGCGATTTTCAAGATGCGCGGCTCAAAATCAGCCTTGTGCACCGTGTTGCTGCCAGCGCCATGCGGCTCTGCCTGCAAAGCTTCAACGATATCCTCACGTTTCAGCTGCGGTGCGAATTGCAAGATGAAGTCATACGTGTAAGAACGCAGGTAAGCCCCGCGCCGCACTGCCAGCCGGGTCACATTGGATGCCAGCAGATGCGATACCGATATCGAACGCAAGCCATTCTGGCGGCTATGTTCTGTAGCCATCGAGGCCACCAGCCCGACGCCCAGGCCGAGCGATACGTATTGCTGGATGACGTCGGAATCCATCGCCGTCAATACGATATCGGGCGAGATGCCGGCCTTGCTGAAGGCAGCGTCGATATGGCCGCGGCCGGTAAAACCGACATCGTAGGTAATCAACGGATACGCCGCCAGATCGTCCAGGCTGATCGGCCCGTTGATTTCCAGCAAAGGATGATTCTCCGGCACTACCAGCACGTGGCTCCATTCATAGCACGGAAAGGAAATCAATTCCTTGAACTGGGTCAGACCCTCGGTGGCGATACCGACGTCGGCCTTGCCCGATATCACCCAGTCGGCAATATGTTCCGGCGAGCTTTGTTGCAAGGCGATGCGGACATCGGGAAAGCTGGCGCGGAAACCTTGCACCACGCGCGGCAAGGCATAGCGCGCCTGCGTATGAGTGGCCGCGACGGTCAAGGTGCCGCTGGTTTCGCCCGAATACTCCTGGCTGGCCTGGCGCAGGTTCTCCGCTTCCTGCAGCAGCCTTTCGACGATCTTCAAAATCCCTTTTCCGGGATCGGTCAAGCCGATCAGGCGCTTACCGTTGCGGATGAAAATATCGACGCCGAGTTCTTCTTCCAGCTCGCGAATCTGGCGGCTGACTCCAGGCTGCGAGGTAAACAAGACATTCGCTACTTCAGTCAGATTGAAACCGCAGCGCGCTGCTTCGCGGATCGAGCGTAATTGTTGGAAATTCATATTTTTCTCCTTACTGTGTAGCTTGTTGTGTAGCCTGATCGTCGACGAACACTTGCAGGCGGCGCGGCCGCACCACCAAGGTTTCGCCGTCTTTCAAATTGAGCTGCCTGAAGCGCTCGCTGGAGATGACCGCTTCGATCAGACCGGCATCGGCGCCATCGCTGCGTTCCAGTTCCAGCTGTGCCAGCGGCCCGATTGCGTGGGCCCGCCGCAGTTGCACCACGATTCCTTCGGCGCCGCTGGTGTAGCGATCGATGTCGAGGTCATGCGGCCGCACATAGCCGATACCTTTCGCATCTTGCGCCGCGGCGTGTTCGGGTACGTCGAAAGTGGCGCCGCCGGTATCCAGCACGCCCTCGTGCACACGGCCGTGGAACAGGTTGACGTTGCCAAGGAAGCCGTAGACGAATGGCGATGCAGGGTTTTCATAGACTTGCTGCGGTGCGCCCACCTGCTCGACATTACCCTTGTTCATCAAGACGATCTGGTCCGCCACTTCCAGCGCTTCTTCTTGATCGTGGGTCACGAAAATACTGGTGACGTGCAACTCGTCATGCAGACGCCGCAGCCAGCGCCGCAATTCCTTGCGCACCTTTGCATCCAGCGCACCGAACGGCTCATCCAGCAGCAGCACGCGCGGCTCCACCGCCAGTGCTCGCGCTAGTGCAATGCGCTGGCGCTGGCCACCGGACAATTGCGGCGGATAACGATCGGCCAGCCAATCCAGTTGCACCAGTTCCAGCAAGCTGGTCACTTTTTCACGAATCGCGCTTTCACTGGGACGCTGGGCGCGTGGCTTGACGCGCAGGCCGAAGGCGATGTTTTCAAACACGGTCATATGTTTGAACAAGGCATAGTGCTGGAACACGAAGCCGACCTGGCGTTCACGTACATGGCGCGACGAGGCATCTTCGCCTTCCAGCAAGACCTGGCCGCTATCCTGCGCTTCGAGACCGGCGATGATGCGCAACAAGGTGGTCTTGCCACAGCCGGATGGTCCCAGCAACGCGGTCAGTTCTCCTGTCGGAAATTCCAGCGACACATTATTCAGTGCGACAAACTCACCGAAGCGCTTGTTGATGTTGCTTACCTGGATACTCATGCCTGCTCCTGTCCTGTCTGATGCCCCGCGTTATGCGGCAGCACCGTCTCTCGCAAACGCCATTCGATGAACGATTTCAACGCCAAGGTCAGCAGCGCCAGAAACGCCAGCAGCGACGCCACGGCAAACGCTGCCTGGAAGTTGTATTCGTTGTACAGAATCTCTACCTGCAACGGAATCGTGTTGGTCTCGCCGCGAATATGGCCGGACACTACCGACACCGCCCCGAACTCGCCCATGGCGCGGGCGTTACACAAGATCACGCCATACAGCAGGCCCCATTTAATATTCGGCAAAGTCACGTGGCGGAAAGTCTTCCAGCCGGAAGCGCCCAGCACCAGGGCGGCCTCTTCTTCTTCGCTACCCTGCGCCTGCATCAACGGGATCAGCTCACGTGCTACAAAGGGGAAAGTCACAAACACCGTCGCCAGCACAATGCCCGGCACCGCAAACAGGATCTTGATATCGTGCTCGCGCAGCCACGGGCCGAACCAGCCTTGAGCGCCGAACAACAACACATAAATCAGGCCGGATATCACCGGCGATACCGAGAACGGCAGATCGATCAAAGTCAGCAAGATGTTCTTGCCACGGAATTCAAACTTGGCGATTGTCCACGCCGCAGCGACCCCGAACACCAAGTTGAGCGGCACCGCAATCGCGGCGGTCAGCAAGGTCAGCTTGATGGCGCTGATTGCATCCGGCTCGATGATTGCCGCCAGATAGGCTTCCCAGCCCTTCTTGAACGCTTCGGCAAATACCGACAGCAGCGGCACCACCAGGAACAGCGCGAGGAACAACAGCGCCACCGTCATTAACAGGGTGCGTACCCACAACGGCTCCAGGGTGGCATTTGGCACATGGATCGGCTCATGAATCGCCTCACCCCTAGCCTGCGGCCTGGCAACCGGTGTTGCAGCCGCGGTAGTCGAATTGAAATTACTGGCAGTAGCGCTCAAGTCCGACTCCTATACTTTGACCGACTGGCCGCGTTTGCGGGTCCAGGCTTGCAATACGTTGATCGCCAGCAGCAACAGGAACGACACGGTCAACATCACCACTGCAATCGCGGTCGCTCCGGCGTAGTCGTACTGCTCCAGCTTGGTAACAATGAACAAAGGAGTGATTTCCGACACCATCGGCATATTGCCGGCGATGAAGATGACCGAGCCGTACTCGCCGGTAGCGCGGGCAAAGGACAACGCGAAACCGGTCAATAACGCAGGAAATACAGTCGGGAAAATCACCCGGGTAAAAGTCTGCCAATGATTAGCGCCCAAACTGGCGGCGGCTTCTTCCAGCTCTTTCTCGGCATCTTCCAGCACCGGCTGCACGGTACGCACCACAAACGGCAAGCCGATGAAAGTCAGCGCTACCAATATGCCTAGCGGTGTAAAAGCGACCTTGATGCCCAGCGGTTCCAGATACTGGCCGATCCAGCCGTTGCTTGAATACAGCGCGGTCAAGGCGATGCCAGCCACCGCCGTCGGCAGTGCGAACGGCAGGTCAACCAGAGCGTCGATCAATTTTTTGCCGGGAAACTGGTAACGCACCAGAACCCAGGCCACGATGCCGCCGAAAAATGCATTTAGCAGCGCCGCCAGCAATGAAGTGCCGAAAGTCAGGCGGTAAGACGCCATCACCCGCGGCGACGTGACAGCGGCGATGAAACCGTCCCAGCTCAACGTGAAGGTTTTGAGAAACACTGCCGATAAGGGGATCAGTACGATCAGGGCCAGATAAAACAGCGTGAATCCCAGCGACAGGCGAAACCCCGGCATCACGCGAAACGGCGTGGCGGGCTTGCTTGCAAGGCTTTGATTGGTAAGCGCGGCGGCGATCATACATCGTCCTCTTATTACAAATACGGCTAAAGAGCGAAGATAATCTCACCGGTTTGTTATAAAGAGAACGAACTTTTTAGCATGTACATAGAATGAATTTGCATAAGAGAAATAGTTAATTTCCAGCTTGGCATGCATTTTATTTATCTTTTAGGCAATTAATAGTGTGGTTCAACGACACTAAAAAGCCCCCGTCCCCGCGTCGACTCCCTATCGTTTCGTCAAGAGCCTGCTAAATCCGCTGCATTCCAGGTGCGCTTTTTTGTATTCTGTTCCGCCATTTCTGCAGATTGTCGCAAGCAGCTGGCGACTTGCCCTGCCCCTCCCTAAAGTGACGACATGCAACAACGTCAGCCACCTGCAAATCACTTAACGGAGAACAAAATGAACACAGCACGCACAGCACTGATCGCCATCCTGTCCATCGCTACTCTGGCTGGCAGCATCGCCCCGGCACAAGCAGCACCACAGCAAACTGAAATTTCCACACTGCCGACCATCACCATTATCGGCAAACGTCCAAGCCATCCAGAGTTCCTGCAAACCGTGACGATCGTCGCCAAACGCCTGAACCCGCAAGAAAAGCTGGCCCTTGCACAACAGGACGGCTACCTGGCTACGATCACCGTCGTCGGCAAGCGTCTGAACCGGGAACAAAAATCGGTCCTGGCACAGCAGGAAGCCAGCCACAAGAAAGCCGTCATCTAAGCCGCCAACTTGATAGCTGTTTCGTCGCAGTTCCAAACCAGGAGATTGCAAATGAACACCGTATCCAGATTATTGGTCGCCACCACGCTGTTAGCGGCCCTGAGCACGAGTTTTACACCAGCCATGGCAGCTGCACCGGCTAAAAAAGCTGCCGCACAGTCTGAAGATATTCCGCTGCTGATGCCACCCATCGTGATTATCGGCAAACGCATGACACCGGAGGAAAAAATCGCTTTTACTCAGCAACAGCAGCAACAGCGGGCACAAGCCATGAAGAAAGTAGCACGTAAGAAAACCGAGCAAACCGGCTCGCAGGCGCTCAGCGCTCTTTGATGCTTTATAGCAAAACGGTCAGACTGCTGCGCCCGTTCCGTTTAAAATGACGACAACTTTTCGAGTTGCCGCACAACTGATCCCTACTCTATGAATCCTGATTCGCTCACCACATTCAAGAAAAATGCCGCGATCACCTCGACCTATTTGTCGCGCGGATTCGACAAAGTTGCAAGCTGGGTCACGCAGCTTTCGTGGTGGAAGTTCTTGTTGTTTGCAGTGCTGATGCTGGCAGCTGCCGGGATTTTGCAGGAAACGCTGTTTTCTTCTGACGAACTCGTCATCGAGAAAGTCAGCAAACATAAAGGCAACACCTCAAAATCGGCTAAGGCCGGCCATGGCAAAACCGATATCCGGATTGACGACACCGGCGTTCATATCAATACCGGCACTTATACCTATGATGGCGACGATGCCGCGAGTGCCGCGGTGATGCCGGCGCCTCCGGCACCTCCTGCTGCACCAGCCGCACCAGATGCGCCGCCTGCACCACCAGCCGAGTCTGCCCCCAACAATAATGCCGCCAGCCTGCACTTGAGCCTGCCGCCGGACGCTACCCAGGATGTCAACCAGGCAATCAATGACGCGATTGCCGCTATCCATGAAGCTGCCGCCGAAAAAGCCGAGCAGCAGGTTGCCCGCTACCAGAAAAAATCTTCTGAATGGTTCGTGAATTTTGTACTGTTGCTGCTGATCGGCTTGTTCGGCACCAAGGCTCTGATGGGCGGCAAGAAACGAGCTGAAGCGCGTGCCCAGGCTGCCAACGCTGCCGCCGAGCACGCCAACCTGCAACGCGAAGTATCGGAAGCCAAGATGCAGATGATCCAGGCCCAGGTTGAACCGCATTTCCTGTTCAATACGCTGGCGTCGGTTGAATACCTGATCGAAACCGATCCGCCACGTGCATCTGCCATGCAAAAACGCCTGATCCAGTACTTGCGTGCGGTATTGCCGCAAATGCGGGAAACCGCCACCGTCACCACGCTGGGCCGCGAAGTCGACATCGTGCGGGCTTACCTGGATTTGTTGAAAATGCGTATGGAAGAACGCCTGAATGTCGACCTGCAAGTGTCCGACGGCTTACGTAGCGCAGCCTTCCCGCCGATGATGCTGCAATCGCTGGTGGAAAACGCTATCAAGCACGGCCTGGAGCGCAAGGCGGAAGGTGGTTACTTGCGTATCAAGGCAGAAGTAGCCGACAATCAGTTGCGTGTCAGCGTCACTGACGATGGCCTCGGTTTTGGCGCCTTCCCCAGCAATGGCACGGGCCTGGGATTGCAAAGTATCCGCGACCGCCTGAAACTGCTGCACGGTAACGCCGCACAACTGGAGATAGCGCCCAACAGTCCGAGCGGCGTATGTTCAACCATTGAAGTGCCATATCAAGTAGTCGGTGCAAGCAAAGCCAAGCCTGTGTGAATCCATTATTCAGGCTAGTTTTACAAGTAAGAGGAAAATGGTTATGAAATCGATCTCGCGTTTTGCGCTTATCTTTACAATCGCTACCGCAGCGTTGGTCCCCCTGCTCGCTCTCAGCAGCAGCTCCAGCATGGCTGCCGAAGTAGTCAGAGTCGAGCGCCAGGTAGGTAGTTTCCAGCAACTGGAAGTCGCGGACGCTGTGAACGTGTATTTAACCCAGGGTCCGGTAAAACCAGCCGTGATCGAAGCAGAAGCCAACCTGGTTCCGCTAGTCGAGCTGGAAATCAGCGGTTCAGTGTTGAAAGTCCATCTGAAACGCAATTCGTCTTTCAGCAGCCGTCACGATATCAATGTTTATCTGAGCACGCCGGATGTAAACGCTTTGAGCATCTACGGCTCCGGCGATCTCAAGGTAGTCGGTAAATTGAGTTCTAAAGACAGCATCAAGATGGCCATATCCGGCTCTGGCAGTCTCAGCGGAGAATTGAACACGCCCACGGTCGCCGCCTCTATCGCCGGCGCCGGTGACATCAAGGTCAAAGGCAAGACACGCGATCTGAAGGTATCGATTGCCGGTAGCGGCGATTATGACGGCTTTGGTTTGCTCGCTGAAAACACCAGCGTGTCGATCGTCGGCAGCGGCGATGCGCATGTCTACGCCAGCAAGAATCTCGAGGTCTCAACCGCCGGCTCCGGCGACGTCTCATATAGCGGCGACCCGCAAGTGCGCTCCAGCATCATGGGTTCCGGATCGGTCAAAAAACGCTGAATCTCCTGTTAGAATAGTTGCCTATGCCTACTGCTATCATTGCCGATGACGAACGCTTGATGCGCGACCAGATCCGCTTGCGCCTGAGCCAGGCGTGGCCGGAGCTGGAAATCCTCGGCGAAGCGAAAAACGGTGATGAAGCCATCGAGCTGGTCGACCAGCTGCAACCCGACTTCACCTTCCTCGACATCCGCATGCCAGGCAAAACCGGACTACAGGCGGCGCAGGAAATCGGCGGCAAAAGCCACATCGTTTTTATTACCGCCTATGACGAATACGCCATTGAAGCGTTCGAGCGCGGCGCAGTCGATTACATTCTGAAACCGGCCGAGGCCGAGCGCCTGGGCCTGACCGTCACCCGCCTCAAGGCCCGGCTCAGCTCGACGCCGACCGACATGGGTTCGATGCTGACCCAGCTCGCCAAGCAAATGGGGATCGCCACCAAACCGGTTTATCTGCAATGGATACAGGCCAGCATCGGCCAGCAGCTGCGGCTGATTCCAGTGCAAGAGATCCTGTTTTTCCGTTCCGACGAAAAATACACCAGCGTCCAGACCTCCACCTATGAAGCGTTGATCCGCAAACCGGTGCGCGACCTGGCAGAAGAACTGGATCCCGACCTGTTCTGGCAAATCCACCGCGCCACCCTGGTCAATGTCAATGCCATCGACGGCATTACCCGCGACATGCGCGGTCGCCATCAGGTGCTGATAAAGGGACACACAGAAAAACTGGAAGTGAGCCGCAGCTTTATCCATTTGTTTAAACAGATGTAAGCGCCGACCGGGCGCTCTTCGGTACCACTACACTAAGCCAGCAACGCCTTGACGAAATCCTTCTTGCCGCCAGGCGGCGGTATCTCGAATTGCAAGGCAGACTCCACGTGATGCAGATGGTGCGCCATCAATTGCACTGCCTTTTCCGTATCCCCGGCCTTCGCAGCCTTCAGGAATTCGACGTGCTCGTCCGATGAACATGTCGCATCCCTGGTGGACTGGTACAACATGGTAATCAGCGAACTGCGGCCGGCCAGTTTGGTCAGTACATCGGTCAAGACCTGATTGCCCACGGTGCGGGCCAGCAGAATGTGAAAATCGCTCAGCAGTTTGGAGCGGATTTGCGGATTTTCCTTGGACAGCGCTTCGCGTTCCTCCTGCAAGTGCTGCTCAAGCATTTGATAATCGGCGGCGCCGGCCTTGGCTACGAATTCGCGCACCAGCGCAGCTTCCAGCACACGTCGTACGAAGAATATCTGGCGCGCCTCTTCCTCAGTCGGCCGGCTCACAAACGCCCCTTTGTCGGGCACCAGATCGATCAATTTGTCTTTCGCCAGCATCACCAACGCCGCCCGGATCTTGGTGCGGCTCACGGAATACAGGCGCGCGAGGGCCTCTTCCCGCAATTTGGTGCCGGGTGGCAGGCGCTGCTCGGCAATCGCGGTCGTGATATCGGCCGCTATATCGTCAGAACTGTCGGCGCCAGATGGGCTGGAAGACAGGCTCATGTTATCGATTTCCTTGAAGCTGGGTTCTAAAGTTCAAAATTGTACTTGCAAATGGGGCGCCTTCAAAAAATAAGAATGGGTTGCCAAGGTTGCGCCCGACCGTAAATAGCGTCTGGCGCACCTGTTTTCTGCCTGTCTTCTATTTACAGCGACCTGCCCTCAGCCGCTATCTGCAGGTTAGCTGCGTCAAGATCTTCTCCCAACGCAGGTGGACGTTCGCCGTTCAAGACTGCATGCGCTCGTACCTTATCGATATCTTTTTCCCACACCGCCACCACCACGGTCGCCACGCAGTTACCCAGCAGATTACCCAGCGCCCGCGCGATGCCCATGAACCAGTCGACCGACAGCACCAGCACCAACCCCACCACCGGAATCGCAGGGATGGCCGACAAGGTGGCCGCCAGAATCACAATTGCCGAGCCCGGCACGCCATGGGCGCCCTTGGAAGTAATCAAGGCTACCGCCAGAATTGCCAGCAAATCAGTCAGCGCCAGCGGCGTATTGGTGGCTTGCGCGATGAACACGGCGGCCAGGGTCAGGTAGATCGAGAAAGCATCGAGGTTGAACGAATAACCGGTCGGGATCACCAGGCCGACAGTGGAATCCTTGATGCCCATGTATTCCAGCTTGCACATGATCTGCGGCAGCACGCTGTCAGATGACGCGGTCGCCAGCACCACCAGCAGCTCCGCTCGCAGGTATTTGATCAGCTTGAAGATACTGAAACCGGCGAGCCGCAGGATGGTGCCCAATATCGCAAAGACGAAAATCACCACCGCAAAGAAGTACAGAAGCACCAGGAAACTCAGCTGTTGCAACGAGCCGACGCCATATTTACCGACCGTGAACGCAATCGCCCCGAACACGCCGAGCGGCGCCAGCCTGATGATGAAAGACATGCATTTGAAAAAAGCATCCGACATGCTGTGCACGATGGTGATGATGGGTGCCGCTTTTTCACCGATCAGCGACAAGGCCGAACCGAAAATGATCGAAAACAGCAGCACCTGCAGTACGTCGCCAGAGGTAAACGCGCTAACCACGGTATTCGGGATGATTTTCATCACGAAGTCGGAAAAGCTGCTGCCTCTTACCTTATTGGCGGTTTCCACATAACTGGACAAGGCACTGGCGTCCAAGCTGTCGGGATTGATGTTCATGCCGACGCCAGGATGGAATACAAAAGCCAACAGCAGCCCCAGCACCAGGGCCAGCGTAGTCACCACTTCAAAGTAGATCAGCGCCTTCAAGCCGACCCGGCCGACTTTTTTCAGCTCGCCGGCGCCGTAAATGCCATGTACCACTACACAGAACACGATCATCGGGATGATCATCTTGACCAGCTTGATAAAACCGTCGCCCAGAGGCTTCAGGCTTTCTCCGAATTTCGGGAACAACACCCCGACTGCAATTCCCATGACAAGTGCTATGAGCACCTGGCCAAACAGTGATTTATAAAAGCGCCGCACGTTCGTCTCCTAATGTTTTGTTTGGTTTATACCAATTTATAAGTCTGGAATCGCCCCGATTCAAGCTTGGAAAAGCGGCGCCCCGGATTCAATATAATGCATTCACTTATTGTATGCAATAATTGAATTCAAGAGTATTATTCAAAAAAACCAAGAAAAACAGGAAAACCCAGGAAAACCCGTAGTCGACATTTGGCTCGGCAAGAACACGGATTTATTTTGTATCCCTATTTTGTATTTCTACTTTGGATGTGAACATGACCAATACCACCATCAACATTGACGGCTTTAGCCTTTCTGCGCAGCAAGTAGTCGACGTCGCCCGTGCGCCGCATCTGCCTGTGACCCTGGCTGACTCCTCACGCGCCGCCCTGAAAGAAAGCCGCGATTACATCGAATCGACCTGGATGCACGATGAAGCACCGATGATGTACAGCTTCAACACCGGCGTCGGCTTGTTGAAAGACACCCGCATCAAGGTCGAACATATCGAGTTGTTCCAGACCCAGCTGATCAAGGCACATTGCGCCGGTATCGGTGAGCCGTTCTCGGAAGAAGTCAGCCGCGCCACGATGCTGTTGCGCGCCAATGCGTTTGCCAGCAACTATTCAGCGCCACGGGTCGAAGTAGTCGACCGCCTGCTGGCTTTCCTGAATGCCGGGATCCA
>NZ_FOKF01000022.1 GCF_900111995.1 Collimonas sp. OK607 | reverse complement strand
GGACAGCATCGTCGCCGAAGGTTAACAGCTTTGGCGGTTGTATACAACCGCCAACCGGGTCCTTTGAACCGCTTAACTTAACGGCATTAGACTCTGACCCTAATTAACGAACCACGGAGTACATGCCATCGCATTTGATGCGACGGCAGACACACGCCAACATCAAAAAACGCTCCCCAAAATGCACAAAGACATGCATAAAGCATGTCTTTGTACTGGTAGTGATCAACCGCGATCAGTAAGGCACATAATCCGGCGGCGGCCCATAACTGTTCCCCCGTTGCGGCGGATAATAATCCGGCGGCGCCGAGTACTGCGGAGGCGGCGCATATTGACGGCGATTATTCGCATAGCCACCCGAAACCGGTACCTGGTTACCCTTGGCGTACATGCATTGGGTATACACATTGTTGTACTGACGCTGCATTCCATAGCTGCTGCGGGAAGCCGAGTCGCCGGCTACCGAACTGCCGGCCAGCAAACCAACGCCGCCGCCAATCGCCGCACCGGCGCCGGCACGGCCGGTTGCTGCACCGATCAGGGCGCCGGCCGCTGCGCCGATCACGGTACCTGCCGCTGCCGTACCTACTGCATTGTCAGCCGCCGCTTGCGGTGCATATGGTCCTACTCGGTCTTGCGCTGCGCGCTGGCAGACCGCTTCATCGTTGCGAAACTGTTCATAGCTCTTGCCGGCGCCCGGCAGTGCCATTACGTTCGGGCCGGAGGGTGCTGTTACGCAGCCGGTCAGCAAAACGGCCATCGAGGCCGCGATTACCTTGGTAGTTCCATTTATCATCACACACCGCCTTGTTATCTAGGTTGAGCTTCGTCCGGCGTTACCTTCATCCAGCCTTTGGGGCAGCGTGGAATCTGCGGGTAATAACCTGCCGGACTAGGACAGTAATACGCATAGTTCGGGGCTTGTTCTATATAGGTTTGCGGTTCAGGCGCTACATAGACCGGAGGCGGGGCGTAATACACCGGTGGCGGATAGTAATAGGGGCCTGGACCCCAATACAACGGTCCGCCTATGGTTACGCCAAAGCGCGGGCCGTAAAAGCCGCCATGGCCATAATAACCGTAGGCAAAACTGGCCGAGCTGGTGACCATCAGGCCCGCAGCAGCAAGTACCAATAACGCAATTTTTTTCATGATATGTCCTACGCATTTATCAGTTATCTAATAGTAATCCGGAGCATGGCAATCGCCAAAAGGAGTTACTTCTGGTTGCAAATGTTGGCGTCAAGATCAATCATTTTAACTCTTTGATACAAACCACCTGTTGCGCACGCATTAATGTAGGGAATTGTTGCAAGTGAGAAGCATTAGATCTGCCATCGCGCGTTCAGGTTGCCGCCAAAAACAGGTGCGTAGGGTGGGCACTTGTGCCCACGCGTGACTTCCAATTCACCGCTACCGTTTATTCCCGCTACACGTGGGCAAGAAAATTTACCCACCCTACCTAACCCTCTATAATCTGCCGATGCGCAGCATGAACACAATATAGAAACAGAATATCGAGACAGGTGACAGAAATGAAGCAGCCATCAGCAGAACAGCAATCCTCGCTCCAGGGTGTCAAGGTGATCGAACTTGGCACCTTGATTGCTGGACCCTATGCAGCCAGCCTGTTGGGCCAGTTCGGCGCCGAGGTGATCAAGATAGAAGCGCCGGGCGACGGCGATCCGCTGCGCAAATGGCGCAAGCTGCATAACGGCACGTCATTGTGGTGGTATTCGCAGAGCCGCAACAAGAAATCGGTAACGCTGAACCTGAAATCGGAACAAGGGCAGCAGATCGTGCGCGACCTGGTCAAGGATGCCGATATCGTGATCGAGAATTTTCGTCCCGGTACGCTGGAAGGCTGGGGCCTGGGCTGGGAGGATTTGTCGAAGATTAATCCGAAGCTGATCATGGTGCGGGTTTCCGGCTATGGCCAGGATGGCCCTTACCACGCGCGGCCGGGGTTTGCCGCGATTGCCGAATCGATGGGCGGCTTGCGCAACCTGGCAGGTTACCCGGACCGGCCGCCGGTGCGGGTTGGCGTCAGCATTGGCGATACGCTGGCTTCGCTGTATGGCGTGATTGGCGCGCTGTTGGCCATGCACCATCTGAACGCGAATGGCGGCAAAGGACAGTTCATCGATATCGCTTTGTACGAAGCCGTGTTTGGCGTGATGGAAAGCCTGATTCCGGAATATGCCGAGTTCGGTTTCGTGCGCGAGCGTACCGGCGCCAGCTTTCCCGGCATTTCGCCTTCGAGCACGTATCCATGCTTAAGCGATGCGCGCGGCGAACACTATGTCATCATCGCCGGCAACGGCGACAGCATCTTCAAACGCCTGATGCATGCCATCGGCCGCAGCGACCTGGCAGAAGATCCGCGCCTGGCGCGCAACGACGGCAGGGCGCAGAATAACGACATGCTCGATGCAGCAATTACGGAATGGACCTCGCAGCACGACCTGGAACATGTGCTGCAAGTTCTGGAGCAGGCTGAAGTACCGAGCAGCAAAGTCTATACCGCAGCGGATATCCACCAAGACCCGCATTTCCGCGCGCGTGACATGATCCAGCAACATGTTTTACCGGACGGTCAGCCGATCGACTTGCCGGGTATCGTACCCAAGCTGTCTGCTACCCCGGGCCAGACCAACTGGGTAGGCCCGGAACTGGGACAGCATACTGCAGAGGTGCTGGCGGCCATCGGCAGAAGTGCGGAGCAAATCGCGGAGTTGCGGCAGCAGGGAGTGATCTGAGTCTGGAGCTGAGTACCGGACAAAGTGCTGAGCATTGCGCGTGCGGTATCAGGCGGATATCAAGTAGGAAGGCGAATAATGACCTTTAAGCCATAAGGCGCATCGCTGCGGGCATGTTGCAGTTCGATCTTGCCATTTAGCCTTGCCACGATCGACTTGACGATCGACAGGCCCAGGCCGGAACCATCCTGATCGCTGCCCAGCACGCGATAAAAGGGATCGAAAACCCGCTCACGTTCCGTCTCCTGGATGCCAGGCCCGCTATCTTCTACCTCAACGGTCACCAGGCCAGGCTGCGCGTGCAGACGTACTTCCACGTTGCCGCCTGGCGGTGTATAGCGGATTGCATTGTCGATCAGGTTGCGTATCAAGGCGACGATATCGACTTCCTGCGCCGCCAGCGTAACTTCAGTATCGGCGTTGACCCCGATATCTATCTGGTTGGCTTGCGCCAGCGGCAAGCTATCCTCGACCACGCGCCGTAGTACCGCTTGCAAGGATACCTGGGTGATCTGGCTGATTCGGGAGGCGCCGGTATTTTGCGAACGGGCCAGCGTCAGCAATTGTTCCAGCAGCGCTTTGCTGCGATTCAAGCCTTGCCGCAGCGGTAGCAAGCGCGCTTTCGAGGCTGGCGAAAGGTCGGTTGCAGCGAGATTTTCCGCTTGCAGCGACAAGGCTGTCAGCGGTGAGCGCAACTCATGCGCGGCATCGGCAAGAAAGCGCCGCTGCGCATCCATGTTGTCGGCAACCCGTCGCAGCAGGCGATTGATCGAGCCGATCAATGGCCGGATTTCATCCGCCACCTGCTGCTCGTCGAGTGGACGCATGTCCTGGTCGTCGCGCCGGTCGACTTCTTGCGACAGCTTTGCAATCGGCCGCAGCATGCCACGCACCATGATACTGACCAACGCAATCAATATCGGGATCAACACCATGAATGGCATCACGGTTCTCAAGCCGCTGTCGCGGGCAATCTCGTCGCGCACCTCGGTCTGCTGGCCCACGGCCAGCCGCTGGCCGGATGCGGTCGGCTTGACAAACAGGCGCCACGGTACATGGCCCACCTTGACTGTTTGTATGCCGTCGCGCAGGTCGGCGGGCAGGTGCAGCGACGTGTCGTCGTCGCCGTCGCTTTGTGCCGGCGCCAGGATCTGGACGATGACTTTCGATTCGTTGTCCTTCATTTTTCCTGTTGCGCGACGATCCGGTGTAGCCGGCGGCAAGTCGCGGCTAAGCACCAGCGCCGCAACCTGGCGCAACTGATCGTCTTGCAGGTCGTTGGCTTCATGAAAAGCCGAAAAAAAAGAGTACACACCCGCCGGCACCGCCATGGCGAGAATCACCAGCGAGAGCCATAACGACAGCCGGAATTGCAATGAATGGCTTAGTCTTGTTTTGAAACCATCCATCCCAACCCCCTGACATTCTTGATCGACGCCGCACCCAGTTTTTTACGGATCGAATGGATCAGGAATTCCACCGCATTGCTTTCGACCTCTTCGTTCCAGCCATAGATGCGGTCTTCCAGTTCCTGGCGTGACAGAATCGCCCCAGGCCTCAGCAACAACGCGTGGAGCAAGGAGAATTCGCGGGCCGACAAGCGGGTCGCGACGCCGTCCACGGTAACTTCGCGGGTGCTGGGATCGAGAAACAAGGAACCGTTGCTCATCACCGGATTGGCGTTACCGGCTTTGCGCCGCACCACGGCGCGCATGCGCGCCAGCAATTCGCCCATCTCGAACGGTTTGATCACGTAATCGTCTGCACCCAGGTCGAGGCCGCCGATACGGTCTTCGACTGCATCCCGGGCCGTTACGATCAGCACCGGCAAACTGCTGCTTTGCTGCCGTAGCTGGCGCAGCACGGCAAATCCGTCCTGCAGCGGCAAGCCCAGATCAAGCAACATGACGTCGTAGCTTTCGCTGGCTGCAGCGCTCAAGGCTGCCGTGCCGTCGTGGACCCAGTCGACGGCATGGCTGGCGTCGCGCAACGCCATCTGGACTGCGTCGCCGATCATGCGATCGTCTTCCACCAGCAATACCCTCATTCCCGTTCCTCTCGATGGCTCAAACCGCGTCTCCGGCTGATTTTACCTTGCAGTTGGCTTATTTCAACATCCAGCCACGACGGATGAACGGCGCGAATAAACGGCCATGGATGAAGGAAGCCGATTTGAACAGCGGCCCGATAAACCATTTTGCACTGTAAAGGCAGAGCCCTGCGCTAAGCGCTGCGACTATTGCTGCACCCAGCATGTCGAGCGGAAAATGGACGCCCAGGTAAATCCGGGCCCATGCCATCGGCAGGCCGAGCAAGCTCAAGATCGCGCCAGCCTTGCGCAATTGCGGGTGCAGCAGAAGGCTGAAAGCCACCGACCATTGCAGAGTCAAGTGATCGCTGGGAAACGACGAATCGGGAGAGTGCGCAAGAAAATTGGTGCCGAGGTCGATCATGAACGGGCGCGGATGTTGCCACAATACGCCAAGCAACGCGCTGATCGACAAACCGACAACGCCACAGACGACGGCTTCCAGCATCAACTTGCGGGTTTGTTCACCGCCACGAAACCAGCCTAGCAGCAAACCGGCCGGAATCAGGAAAATCAGCCATTCCGCGAATAGCATGGCGCTATTCAGTAACAACGCCGATGGCTGCGCGCTGGCATTGATCAGCAGAAACAGCGATTGATTCAGTTCTTCCATGGTGCCCTTTGACAATATCTTGCTATGAAAAAGCCCTTGGATTGGGGCAGGTAGCTTATGACTATTGCAGAGCAGGATAGTTGCTAAAACTTAGCTGTTACTGAGGTAATGGAATAGTGCTGAAGAGCATGCGTCAGGCATGGCGATCTGAAAAAAAAGCCGGCGCTGACGAAAGTCATGCCGGCTTCGCCTGATGCCTGGATTCAAAAAAATCCATCGGCAAGAGGGTGATCAACGCATAAATTTACAGATCAGAATTTGGTGAGCATGCCTACCGCAAATTCAGTCTGGTTCTTGAAGCCATTCGCTGAAGCCACACGATAGCCGTCGGTGAGTTTCATATAGTCGGCTGCCACATACAGCTCGGTACGCTTGGATAAATGATAGCGGGTCGAGCCATAGATAGTGGATTTCTTGCCGCTTCCTGTGGCGGTCGAGCCGCTAGCGTCAGCGTACGCGTTCAGGGTGCCGGTTCCGGCCGCATTGTAAGCGGCGTTGTCGGCTTTCATTACTTGATAACCGAGTTCATAGTCAAACGAACCTTGCGGCGTGAACTTGGCCGATACGGTATATGCATTGTCCTTACGCTTGCCGAGTGCACCTTGCTCTGCGGTGTAATGGAAATAGCCGGC
Organism: Collimonas sp. OK607; assembly: GCF_900111995.1. Classification (GTDB taxonomy): domain Bacteria; phylum Pseudomonadota; class Gammaproteobacteria; order Burkholderiales; family Burkholderiaceae_D; genus Collimonas. The sequence continues at coordinate 86,568 of NZ_FOKF01000022.1, read as the reverse complement.
GTTCAAACGCACCAGATCAAAGATGTAGCTACCGCCCAGCGAATAGGACTTGTGCTTTTCGAGAGTGCTGTCGATGCCGTTGCCGACGTCAGCCTGATTGATGAAACCGGAAACGAGGAAGTTGGAGCCGTTGTAGCCGATCGCCGCGGACTTGGTGGTATTGCGTGCGAACTGGCCAGCGGTCTCGCCGAACTGATAGCCAAGGCCGGCGACCACGCCGTTATTGAATACTTTTTTCCACGTCACGCCATTGTCGTAGCGTGTGCCGGTAGCGCTGCCCGAGTAGAAAATCAGTTGCTTGAAGTTGTTGTTGTTGGTGTAGCCGCCTTCTTCCAGACCGAGCTTGGAACCGTATGCATCGCCGTAGATCTGGGAAAAATCGCGCGCCAGAGTATTTTGACGGCCCAGAACGACCTGGCCGAAAGTATCGTCTTTCAAACCGACCCACGCATCGCGGTTGAACAATACGCCTGGTGTATCCATTTCACCGGTGCCGACCACGAATTCGGCTTCCAGTTTGAAAATTGCCTTGAGTCCGCTGCCGAGATCTTCTTGACCGCGGAAACCGATCCGATTGCCGCTGAACCAGGCAACAGGGATGCCGGTCAGGCGATCACCGGCCTTGTCTGCATGATTGACGGTGCTGATGGTGGCGTCGATCAGGCCATATACGGTGACATTGGATTGTGCGGATGCTGTATTGATACAGCCGATCATCCCCAGAACTGCTAGCGCTAGTAGCGACTTTTTCATTTTGTCTCCAGATATTTATTAGTTGAATTGCTGATCGCGTGGATCAGTAGGCAAACTATAAAATTGGCTAGCTTACTAATTGCTTTCAAAGAGTGAAATGCCTGTCCCTGCTCTGTGGGTTTTGCGCCACAACGTTGAAAATTAAATCTTGCTTCTGAAAGCTAAGCGTAATCTTTTAAAAAAATATTATTTTTTTTGCACTGGACGCGGTCACTCTGTCCCACCTGTTTCGCCGCTTTTCTTCGGTAAAGCCGGAAAACTGACCGTAACGATCAATCCCTTGCCGGTAGCCGGACACGACAAAACAATTTCAGCCTGACTCGCCAGGGCAATCTCGCGCACGATAGCCAGGCCCAGGCCGGAACCATCCGAGCGGTCCTGGTGCAGGCGATAGAAACGATCGAATACACGCTCCCGTTCATCCACTGGAATGCCAGGGCCGTCATCTTCAACGCACAGCCTGATGACGGTTTCATCGTCGTTTACCGTAATGGTCACGATGCCGCCGGCGGGCGTGTAACGCAGCGCGTTATCGACCAGGTTGGCGACTAGTTCCTCCAACATAGATGGCGTGGCATGGACCATCACCGGGGCGCCGTGAAACTCGAAACCGAGATCAATACTCTTGGTCTGCGCCAGCGTTGCCAGTTCTTCTAAAACCGTCTGCACAATCTCGATCAGGTTGACATCGGTTTGGCGCAGCGGGTGGCCAATGCCGGTTTCGGCGTTGGACAGCGTCAGCAACTGGTTGACCAGCCGGATCCCGTGTTGCACGCCTTTGTTGATGGCACGCAGCGCGGCATCCTTGGTTTGTGCATCGTCGCTGCGCAGGCCGTAATTGACCTGTGTGTTGAGCACCGTCAGCGGCGTGCGCAGCTGATGCGAAGCATTGGCGATGAAACGTCCATGCGCCGACATGTGGTCGTCCAGTCGCTGCACGTAGTCATTGATGGCGTGCACTAGCGGCGCCAGTTCGGTCGGCACCGGGGTGGTATCCAGCGGATCCAGGGTGCCGGGTTTGCGGCGTTGCACGCGATCTCGCAAGCGCATCATCGGCGCCAGGCCATGCCGTAGTCCAAGCAGTAGCAGGAACACGACCAATACCAGGATAGCTAGCTGTTGCACCACGGTGTGGCCCCACATGCGGTCCGACAGCGCTTTGTAGGAATGCTGGGTTTGCGCCACTTCGATCAGTACTGCGCCCTGTGCGGGAAGGCCGAATACCGGTTGCGAAAAGGCGACAATGCGCACCGGGTCATCGCGAAAACTGGCGTTGAAATAGACCGCTTCCTCGCTATGCGGTATGCGCGGCGGATCGGGTAAGTCCAGTTGCCCGGCCAGCAGCGTGCCGTTGGCCGCCACCACGCGGTAGTACACGCGATCATGCGAATCCGATTGAAACAGCTCGAGTGCGGCAGGGGGAATCACCACCTGCAATACGTCGTCTTCGTAGTGTATCTGTTCCGCGATGATGCGCGCCGACCCGAGCAGCATCCGGTCGTGCACCACGGTGGCCATCTCGATGGCGTTAGTGTAGGTAACCCAGATGCTGAACCCGACGAACAGTATCAGCGGCACCAGCAGCCACAGCAGCAGCTGCGTGCGCAGGCTGCGCAGCGGCCGGGTGTCAGGTTTCATTGTGCTGCTTGAGCAAATAGCCGAGCCCACGCAAAGTGATGATGGCGGCGTCGCCATGTTCCAGTTTCTTGCGGATCCGATGGATATAGACTTCGATGGCATCCTGCGATACGTCTTCAGCCATCGCATACAGGCTCTCCGCCAGAGCTTGCTTGCTGACGGTCTTGCCCATTTTCATGATCAGCGTTTCCAGCACCGCATGCTCGCGGCGGGTCAGGGTGAGCGCAACGCCGTTTATCGAAAAGATCAGGCTGTTGCTGTCGTAGCTCAGCGAACCGCACTGAAGGATCGGGTTGCGCTGCTGGTTGGAACGGCGTAGGAGGGCGCGGATACGTGCTTCCAGTACGTTGACGTCGAATGGTTTTGCCATGTAGTCGTCGGCGCCGGCATTGAGGCCGACGATGCTGCCCTCGACGGAGTTGTTGGCCGTCAGGATCAGCACCGGCACGTTGTTGTGACGGTTGCGTAGTCGCTTGAGTACTTCGCTGCCGTCCAGTTTGGGCAGGGACATGTCGAGGATGACCAACTCGTATTGTTGGGTTAGCAATAAATGGTCGGCATCGGCGCCGTTATAGACGCAATCGACCGTGTATTTATTGCGATGTAAGGTAAGTGCCAGCCATTCGGATAGTGGCCTGTTGTCTTCTACCAGCAAAATTCGCATATTTTTTCCGTCTCGGGGGTCTCGCCATGACAGCTCTTGGCGATGAGGCGGATTATGAAAGGCGAGCCCCGACTTGGCTACCAAAAAATCGAGACATCTGGAATTTTCAATTGCCCGGCCAAAATCGCACATGCTAGTATTGGTCCATCCAATGGACCTTTGGTGTGAGCAAGGAGGTCCATCCGCACCGCAAAGGACACTAATCCGAGATGGACAATATGCTTGCCGATACAGCGCTTTCGCCCTTGCGCATTGATGCCCACCAACATTTTTGGCTGCTGGCGAACCGGGCCGGACAATGGCCGCCGCCGGAACTGGCGGAAATTCATCGCGACTTTCTGCCGGATCAGCTAGAGCCGCTGCTGCGGCAACATGGCATCAACGGCAGCGTGCTGGTGCAATCTCTGCCGACTATGAGCGATACCTTGTTCCTGCTTAGCCTGGCGGAACGGCATTCGTTTGTGCGGGCGGTGGTTGGCTGGGCCGATTTGAAGACTGCCAATGCTGAACAACAGATACAGCTGTTGGCCAGCCATCCGAAAATGCGCGGCCTGCGACCGATGCTGCAAGACCTTGCCGACGACTGGATTGACGATCCGCTGCTGGCGCCGGCGATCGCCGCGATGCAACGCCATCGGCTGAGCATGGATGCGCTGGTGCTGCCGCGTCACTTGCCGGCTTTGCTGAGGTTTGCCGAGCGCTATCCGGATTTACCAATCATCATCGATCATGCGGCCAAGCCGCAGATTGCCAGCGCCGCGCTGGAACCTTGGCGGGCATCGATTACCCGTCTGGCGGCGTTGCCGCAGGTGTATTGCAAGTTATCCGGGCTGGTGACCGAAGCTGCGGCCGACTGGCAGGTTGCGCAACTGCAGCCGTATGTTGCCCATGTCCTGGAGGTGTTCGGTGCGCAGCGGGTGATCTGGGGCAGCGACTGGCCGGTAGTCAGGCTGGCGGGCGATTATGGGCGCTGGCTGGCGGCGACCGACACGTTGCTGGGCGATCTCGATCCGCTCCAACGGCAACAGGTCATGGGTTTGAATGCGCAGAGCTTCTATCGCCTGTAGCGGCAAGGAAGGGTGCCATACGCAAAAGCACATGGACCCGATTAACGCAGGAACACCTTGTTCATGATTTGCGTAACCGGATAGGCCACCAGCGACTGCACCGCATGCGGCAGATCCAGTGGCCGCATGATCATCTTGATGGTCATGTCGGGCGACAGATGGTTGCGTATGGTGATGTTCATCTTGCTGTGGATCCGTTGCAGCATGGCCTGGTCGTCGGCGTGCTGCGGCGCTCTGGCGCCGAGCACGTGGCGCAGGGCGCAGGCAGCATCTTCATTTTTCATTTCCAGGGTACGACGGCGCAAGGCGCCGAAGATGCTGTGCCGGCGTAATCCCTCGTTCTGCCTGAAACGGCGGAAATAACGGAAGAAGTGTTTATAGTGATTCACTTCATCCTTGGCGATGCGCGAGGCCAGGTCCTTTAATACCGGTTCATCCGTACTGCGCGACAAGGCGCTGTAAAAAGTGGCGGTGCCAGCTTCCACCACGCAGCGCGCCACCATTTCCAAACCTTTGCTGGGCTCCAGCAGCTCGACCTTGCAATAGGTCGAATATTCATTGAGGAAATTCCGATAGGCGGTTTGCCAGTCGAATTCCGGCCATATGTGCTCGACATAGGTGCGCAGCGCCTGGCCGTGCTGCAATTCTTCAACTTCCCATTGCTCACGCAACCAATTGGAAATTTCCGGCTCGTCGCCGTAAAAATCCACCAGGTTTTGGGTATATAGATGGGAGCCGCTTTCGACAAACGAAGCGCATGCGACCAGATAGAAAAGGTTTTCATCGGGCCGGACTTGTGCGGTATTGATTTTTGAAAAATCCAGGTCGGCGATTTTCCAGTGCGTATTCTCTTCACTACCTTTGTGCATAATCAATCTCTCCATGTGGTTGTGACTGATATGGAACTTATTTCAAGGTAAGACGTGCGCTTCTACAATAGGTTCAAGGTACACGATTTTGCCGGAATGTGTGGATGTCAGGCTCATGCTACGATTAAGGATTATTTTGCAGCGAGGCCAATATGAGCGATCCAACCAAACAAAACGTCGAATATCGCGGTTACGTCATCGTGCCGAAGCCAGTGCAGGGCCACGACGATCTGTGGCATGACGGTTATCAGATTTTGAAAGCGGGCGCGAGCGTTTCCAGCCGTACCAATACGGAAAGCGCGCACACCAACCTGGATACAGCCTACGACAGCAGCGTGGAGTTCGCCAAAATCGAGGTAGATAACCTGGTTGCGCTGACGGAATAAAGTTTCCCCGGCGAGAGCCGTTGTGCCTGGCAATAGTTGATTTGTAAATAAATAAAATACAAAAGAGACGAGGGCTTATGCAACGACCGCTATTTCCGCCATATTCCGGGTTTGCCCCGTATGCGACGGCATTGGTGCTGCTGCTGGCAGTAACTTCTAGCCAGGCCAGGGACGTGCTGCAAGTTCCGGCGCCGACGGTTACCTTCAAGATAGCAGGTTTGAAGAAACCTGCAGAAATCCTGGTAGACCAATGGGGTGTGCCGCACATATACGCTGCGAATCAGGATGATGCCTTTTTTGTCCAGGGTTTCAATGCGGCCCGCGATCGCTTGTTCCAGATCGATTTGTGGCGTCGGCGTGGCCTGGGGCAACTGGCGCAGGTATTCGGTCCCACCTATATCCAGCAAGACCGTGCCGCCAGGCTGTTTCTATACCGCGGCGACATGCTGCGCGAGTGGCAATCCTACGGCCCGCATGCACAGCACGTCGCGGATGCTTTCGTTGCCGGTATCAATGCCTATGTCGATTACGTCAATGCCCATCCGGATAAATTGCCGTTCGAGTTCAAGCAACTGGGCTATGCGCCGGCCCGATGGCAGGCGGAAGATGTGGTTCGCATCCGCAGCCACGGCCTGACACGCAATCTGACCAGTGAAGTGGCGCGTGCCAACGTCGCTTGCAAAGCCGGTCTTAAATCCGATGAAATCCGCGTCGGCTTGACGCCGAAATGGGAGACGGTGATACCCGACGGACTGGATCCTTGCCTGCCGAAAGATTTGCTGAAAGTATTCCAGCTCGCCACCCAGGGCGTGAAGATCACTAAAGACAGCTTGCACAGCGCGCAGAGCGATGCCGTGGTGATTGCCGCCGCGGAGAATCCGGAAGAGGTTGCGGAAGGCAGCAACAATTGGGTAATCGCGCCGGCAAAATCCGCCACCGGCCGCGCCATCATGGCGAACGATCCGCATCGCGCGTATTCGACGCCGTCCTTGCGCTACATTGCCCATATCAATGCGCCGGGATTGAATGTCATCGGCGCCGGCGAACCCGCATTGCCAGGTATTTCGATCGGGCACAACGGCAGCATTGCCTTCGGTCTGACGATTTTCAATATCGACCAGGAAGATTTGTACGTCTACCAGATCAATCCTGAGCACGCGGATCAGTATAAATACCAAGGTAAATGGGAGCCGTTCAAGGTCATCACGGAACAAATCCAGGTCAAGGGTGCGACGCCGGTTAATGCCGAGCTGACATTCAGCCGGCATGGCCCGGTAATTTTTGTCGAGCCGGGGAAAAATCGTGCCTTCGCGGTGCGTTCCGGCTGGCTGGAGCCCGGCATGTCGCCTTATTTCGGCAGCATAGAGTACATGCGCGCCAGGAATTTTGCCCAGTTCAAGCATTCCTTGCTGCATTGGGGCGCGCCGACCGAGAACCAGGTGTATGCCGATACCAAGGGCAATATCGGTTGGGTGCCGGGTGGGCTGGCGCCGATTCGTCCTGACTGGGATGGCTTGCTGCCGGTGCCCGGCGACGGCCGTTACGAATGGGCCGGCTTCTGGTCTGGCGAACAGCTGCCGTCCAGTTACAACCCGAAGCAAGGCTGGTTCGCATCCGCCAATCAAATGAATTTGCCTGAGAATTACCCCTACCGCGAACGCAAGCTGGGTTTTGAGTGGACCAATAATTCGCGTTTCACGCGCATCAGCGAGGTGTTGTCGTCACTGGGTAAAGTCTCGCTGGAAGATTCCATGCGTCTGCAAAATGACGATCTGTCGATTCCCGCCAGGCGTCTGATGACGTTGTTGAAACCGTTATCTTCCAGCGACGCGCAGACCCAGGCAGCGCTGAACGTATTTACCGGCTGGGATTTCGTCGAGCGCGCGGATTCGCCGCAGGCGGCCCTGTTTGAAGTCTGGCTCTCGCGTCATTTGGGTAAAGCTTTCAAGGACGCGGTGTTGAGCCCGGCCGCGGTCAAGGCAATGGGCGAGCCGGATGTTGCTGTAATGCTGGATAACCTGGAGCAGCCAGCGCAGCGTTTCGGCCCTGACGCGATGCACAAGCGCGACCAGCTATTGCTGACCAGCTTGAGCGAGGCTTATGCCGAGCTGGAAAAATTGCAAGGCAGCGACGCCAGCCAATGGCAATGGGGCAAGCTGCATCACAACCTGATGGAACATCCCCTGGCCGCCGCAGTGGACGACGCCACCCGCGCAAAATTGAATGTCGGACCCATGCCCACTCATGGCGGCGCTTACTCTCCCAATCAATCGACTTATCGCAGCAGCGATTTCCTGCAAACCAACGGCCCTTCGTTCCGGGTGGTGGTCGATGTCGGCAACTGGGATAACTCGCGGGCGGTAAATTCACCTGGGCAATCGGGTGATCCGGATAGTCCGCATTATCGCGATCTGGCCGACAAGTGGCTGAAGGGGGAGTATTTCCCGTTGCTATATTCCCGTGCGGCGGTGGAGAAAGCAACGGTGGAGCGGATTCGGTTGCAGCCGGGCAATTGAGATCGCAGGCAGATGGCAACAAGGGCGCTGATCAGCGCCCTTGTTTTATCCAAGCTCGATACGTTGCGTGGTCTGCGAATTAAACCAGTGCAAAGCTGCCGGGTCAAAGCCGGCAGTGATTTTCTGTCCGGCCTCGACTGCAGTCGCAGCCGGTACGCGCATCACCAACAGCTGATCTCCGATCGATGCATGCACCAGCAGATCGGCGCCGAGCGCTTCGACCAGTTCCGCACGCATCGTCAAGCCAGGCTGGCCGAAGATCAACTGCTCCGGACGCAGACCCATGATGCAATCATGGCCGGCGATGGCGTTGTGGATAAACGGCAGCTTGATGGCGTCGGCGTTGGCTAGCGCGAAGCTGCCGCCGTCTTCCGCCAGGCGCCCCTGCAACAGGTTCATCGGCGGCGAGCCTATAAAACTGGCGACAAAGGTAGTAGCCGGTTTTGCATAGACCTGGGCCGGCGTGCCGATTTGTTCGGCACGGCCGCCATTCATGACGATCATGCGCTGGCCCAGGGTCATGGCTTCAACCTGGTCATGTGTGACGTACAAACTGGTAGTGCCCAGCGTGCGATGCAGTTTCTGGATTTCCAGGCGCATCTGCACACGCAGTTTGGCATCCAGGTTGGATAGCGGCTCGTCGAACAGGAATACTGCTGGCTCGCGCACGATCGCGCGTCCCATCGCCACCCGCTGGCGCTGGCCCCCGGACAATTGGCGTGGCGTACGCTGGAGCAGGGCGCCGAGCTCCAGGATCTTGGCCGCCTTTTGCACGCGGGTCTCGATGTCGTCCTTACTCAGGCCGCGGATCTTCAAGCCGTAAGCCATGTTCTCGTACACGCTCATGTGCGGATACAGCGCATAGTTCTGGAACACCATGGCGATGTCGCGGTCTTTCGGCTCCAGCTTGTTGACCACGCGGTCGCCGATGACGATGTCGCCGGAAGTGATGTCTTCCAGTCCTGCCACCATGCGTAGCAGGGTTGATTTGCCGCAGCCGGAAGGGCCCACCATGACAATGAATTCGCCATCGGCGATATCGATCGAAATGCCGTGGATGACATCGACCGCCTTGGGGGCCTTGCCGTAGGTTTTCTTGACGTTCTCTAGGTGTACTTTTGCCATATCACTTCTCGGAATCAACCAATCCTTTCACGAACCACTTTTGCATCACCACCACTACCAGGCCGGGCGGCAGCATCGCCAATACCAAAGTGGCCATCACCATATTCCATTCCACCGCCGAATCGCCGCCTGTAATCAAGGTCTTGATGCCGATACCGATCGGGTACATGTCCTGGTTGGTGGCGATCATCAGCGGCCACAGATACTGGTTCCAGCCATAGATGAACATGATCACGAACAGCGCGATGATATTGGTGCGCGACAGCGGCCAGATCACATCCTTGAAAAACCGCAGCGGCCCGGCGCCATCGATGCGCGCCGCCTCCGCCAGTTCATCCGGAACGGTCAGGAAGAATTGACGGAACAGGAAGGTAGCGGTGGCCGATGCGATCAGCGGTATGGTCAGGCCGGCGTAGGTATTCAGCATGCCGAAATCGGATACCACCTGATAGGTCGGCGTGATACGTACTTCCACCGGCAGCATCAAGGTCAGGAAAATCATCCAGAAGAAGAACGAGCGCCCGGGAAAGCGGAAATACACCATGGCGAATGCCGACAGCATGGAAATCGAAATCTTGCCGATAGCGATCGCCAGCGCCGAGATCAGGCTCACCATCAGCATGCGCGCCACCGGCGGCGCTGAGACATTGCCGGACGCACCCTTGGTCAATAGCGCGCTGTAGTTTTCGATAAAGTGCGTACCGGGCAGCAGGGACATGGGCGCAGCTGCCGCCTGTTCTGCCGTTTGCGTACTGGCGACGAAAGCTACGTAAAGCGGAAAGGCGATGATGATGACGCCCAGGAGCAGCACCAGGTGGCTGATCATGTCGAGGATTGGACGGCGCTCAATCATGTGGGTCTTTCAGTGCATTTTCGGTAAGGATCTTCATGCGTACTGGACTTTCTTTTCAACATACTTGAATTGCACCACGGTGAGCACGATGACGATGGTCATCAGGATCACCGACTGCGCCGCGGCGCTACCCAGATCGCCGCCCTTGAAGCCGTCGAGGAATACCTTGTAGACCAGGATCTCGGTATCCTTGCCAGGACCGCCCTGGGTGGTGGCTTCGATAATCGCGAAGGTGTCGAAAAAGGCGTAGACGATATTCACCACCAGCAGGAAGAAGGTGGTTGGCGACAGCAACGGAAAAACAATAGTCGCAAAACGCTTTACTGGTCCTGCGCCGTCAATGGCAGCGGCTTCGATCAGCGATTTCGGTATCGATTGCAGTCCGGCCAGGAAGAACAGGAAGTTGTAGCTGACCTGTTTCCAGACGGCTGCGATCACGATCAGGATCATGGCGTGGCGGCCGTTCAAGACGTGATTCCAGTCGATGCCGATGTAATGCAACCAGTGGGAGATAATCCCCAGCGTCGGGCTCAGCATGAACATCCACAGCACGCCGACCACCACCGGTGATACCGCATACGGCCAGATCAGGAAGGTTTTGTAGATTGCCGCGCCTTTGATCACCCGATCGGCGAAGGCGGCCAGGATCAGCGATATCGACAGGCCAAGTACCGCCACCAGTACCGAGAACACGGCGGTGGTCTTGAAGGAGCCGAGGTAATTGCTATCGGCGAACAGTGCGCGGAAATTATCGAACCAGACGAATTCCGAATAGCCGCCGAAAGCATCTTGCAGCAGCATCGACTGATACAGGGCTTGCACCGCCGGCCAGACGAAGAATAACAGGGTGACAATGATCTGCGGCGCCACCAGGGCATAGGGCAGCCAGGCAGACTTGAAGCGAGCGCGTTTTTCCACGATGGGACTTTCTATCGTCCGCGGCGATGCGGGATTTCAGGGTGAGACGAAACTGCAACTTCGTAGGGTGGCACTTATGTCCACGCGCAAACCAGAACTTGAACGTATATTTCACTTGGCTAACGCGTGGGCAAAAAACTTGCCCACCCTACCTGACTGCTTAATTATCTGGCGGTTACTTGTTTGTTTTCTCGAAACGTTCCAGCAGCAGGTTACCGCGTTCCACTGCTGTATCCAAAGCCTGCTTGGGCGTAATCTTGCCGGTCCAGACGTTTTCCAACTCTTCGTCGATGATGGTACGGATCTGCGGCATGTTGCCGAGACGGATACCGCGCGACTTGTCGGTCGTTTTGGTGATCATCTGCTTGACTGCAACGTCGGTGCCTGGATTGCGATCGTAGAAACCGGATTTGCGGGTGATTTCGTAAGCGGCGAGGGTGGTCGGCAGATAGCCGGTTTCCTGATGCCATTCGGCCTGCACTTCCGGCTGCGACAAGAACTTGAAGAACTTGGCCACGCCCTTGTAATCCTCGGTTTTCTTGCCGCCCATGACCCACAGCGAAGCGCCGCCGATCATGGTGTTTTGCGGCGCGCCCGGGACGTCGTTGTAATACGGCAGGGTAGCGATACCAAACTTGAATTTGGAATTTTTCGCGATATCCGCATAGCTGGAAGACGAACCGGTCAGCATGCCGCATTCGCCGGAATAAAATTTCGAGGTCGCTTCATCCTTGCGGCCGGCATAAGTGAACAAGCCTTGCTTGGCCCAGTTGGCCAGGTTCTGGATATGCTTGACGTGCAATGGGCTGTTGAACTTGAGGCGGGTATCGAGGCCGTCGAAGCCATTATTTTTGGACGCGAATTCGACGTTATGCCAGGTCGAGAACGATTCCAGTTCGACCCATGACTGCCAGGTCGTGGTGTAGCTGCACTTGGCGCCGCTGGCTTTCAGCTTGGCGGCGTCGGCCGCGAGCTCGGTCCAGGTGACTGGCGGCTTGTTCGGATCGAGGCCGGCCTTGGCAAACATGTCCTTGTTATAGAACATGATGGTGGTCGAGCTGTTGAATGGCAGAGACAACAAACCGGCACCCTTTGGCGCGGCATAGTAGCCGCCGATGGCTGGTACGTAGGCCGCCGGGTTGAACGGTTCGCCGGCCAGCTTCATGACTTCCGACACCGGTTTGATGGCGCCCTTGGAATACATCATGGTGGCGGTGCCGACTTCGAATACCTGCAATATATCGGGGGCGTTGCCGGCGCGGTACGCAGCGGTTGCCGCAGCCATGGCTTCGTCGTAGGCGCCCTTGTACACCGGGACCACCTTGTATTCGGTCTGACTCTTGTTGAATTCATCGGCCAGACCGTTGACGCGATCGCCGAGAGCGCCGGCCATGGAATGCCACCAGGATATCTCGGTGGTTGCATGGGCTGAAATACTCATGGTCGCCAGCGTGCAGGCGATGGCAAGTGCTTTGAATTTCAATTTCATCAGGGCCCCCGTAAAATTTTTTATGGTAGCGAATCGATATGACGACCGCATGACAGCAATCGCCTCGCTATAAAGCCGGATTCTATAGGTGACCTTGCGGGCGGCGCAATGTTTGTTTTCCATTGCACAATCAATGTAGCCGTGCAGACGTTGTCTGTCGCCAACCTTGGTTGGATGTGAGTGGATTTACATATCGCCATAAGTGTAATTAAAATTACCTTTGGTTCGAGGCAGGTCTCTAGCTTTCATTTTGAAAATCGGTGTATTCTAAAACACCATAATCCCAGGTTATTTTTGACCTGGAAAAGATGTAGATGTAAATTAAATTACACTATAAAAATATCAGGAGACGCTGTGATCCCACGCCAGTTATTCAATTCAGACCATGAAGAGTTCAGACAAAGTTTGCGTCGCTTTCTGCAGGCCGAGGTGTTGCCGCGTCACGCGGCATGGGAAGAGCAAGGCTTTGTCGATCGTGATATCTGGCAGCGCGCCGGCGAACTAGGTTTCCTGTGCACCAATATGCCGGAAAACTATGGCGGCTCCGGTGTCGACCGCAAATTCAGCACCATCGTGCTGGAAGAACTGGCAAGCAGCAACGCCTCGGGCATTGGCTGGCCACTGCACTCCGACATCGTCGCGCCTTACCTGCTGCGCTACGGCAGCGAAGAGTTGAAGCAAGCCTGGCTGCCGAAGATGGCCGCCGGCACGGTGATCACGGCGATCGCGATGACAGAACCCGGCACCGGATCGGATTTGCAGGCGATACAAACCACGGCGCTCGAAGATGGCGACGACTACGTCGTCAACGGCTCCAAGATATTCATCACCAACGGCTATAACAGCGACATGGTGGTGGTGGCGGTCAAGGTCGGCGACAAGGCCCGCGGCGCCAAGAATGTATCGTTGCTGGTGATCGAAGCCGACCGGCCCGGTTTCAGCAAAGGCAAACCGTTGAAGAAGATCGGCATGAAGGCCCAGGATACCTGCGAGCTGTTCTTTGAGAATGTGAGGGTCCCGAAGAGCAATATCATTGGCCAGGTCGGCGCCGGTTTCACCATGCTGATGCAGGAGCTGGCCTGGGAGCGGTTGCTGATTGCGATCACTTCGGTGGCCAATGCCGAAGCGATGCTCACCGCGACTATCGAGTACACGCGCGACAGGCAGGCCTTCGGCCGTACGGTGTCGTCGTTTCAGAACACGCGCTTCAAGCTGGCCGAGATGAAAACCGAATTGCAGATCGCCCGTGTGTTTGTCGATCGTTGCGTCGAGTTGGAAGTGGCAGGTGAGTTGCGGGTCGATGCCGCTGCCGCTGCCAAGTACTGGTGCTCCGATTTGCAGGGGAAAGTACTGGACCAGTGCCTGCAATTGCATGGCGGTTACGGCTTCATGCAAGAATATGCGATCGCGCGCGCTTATATCGATGCCCGTGCCCAGCGCATTTATGGCGGCACCAATGAAATCATGAAAGAGATTATTTCCCGGTCGATATGAAACCGGGTTTTTCGACCTTCAATAAATATCTTAAATAATAAAGACATAGTTATGGACAATGAATTGCGTTACGACGGCCGCGTGGCGATTATCACCGGTGCCGGCAACGGCTTGGGACGGGTACACGCTTTGCTGCTGGGAGCGCGTGGCGCCAAGGTGGTGGTGAATGACCTGGGCGGTGATGTTCATGGCGGCGGCAAGTCCAGTGCGGCTGCCGACCAGGTGGTGGCAGAGATCAACGCGGCCGGCGGCATCGCTGTCGCCAACTATGACTCAGTGGAAGACGGTACCCGCATCGTGCAGACTGCCCTCGATCATTTTGGCGGTATCGACATCGTGATCAACAATGCCGGCATTTTGCGCGACAGCAGTTTCGCCAAGATGACAGCGGATGACTGGGACCTGATCTATCGGGTTCACGTACTCGGCGCTTTCCGCGTCACCCATGCAGCCTGGCCGCATATGCGCAATAAAGGTTTCGGCCGCATCGTCATGACCACCTCGGCTGCGGGGATCTACGGCAATTTCGGTCAAGCCAACTACAGCATGGCGAAGATGGGTTTGATCGGCATGGCGAATACGCTGGCGATTGAAGGCGCCGCCAAAAACGTGCTGGTCAACACGATTGCACCGCTGGCCGGTTCGCGTATCTCGGAAACGGTGATGCCGCCGCAAATGCTGGAGGCGCTCAAGCCCGAGTATGTCGCACCGCTGGCAGCGTATCTATGTCACGAAAGCTGCAAGGAGAATGGCAGCTTGTTCGAAGTCGGCGCCGGTTTCCACGCCAAGCTGCGTTGGCAGCGCACACAAGGCCACCATTTCCAGGGGCAGGCTTTCGGGCCCGAGGAGGTGGCAGAAAAATGGCAACAGATTGGCGATTTCGATGACGTCAGCTATCCCAAGAGCATAGGCGAGTCGTTGATGTCCATCGTGCAGGGCGTCGGTTCTCCATTCGGTCAGGGCAAGCCTTGATCCGCAATGGCTAATCCGCTTTTGTCCGGCATCCGGGTGCTTGATCTGACCCGTTTGCTGCCCGGACCTTTCTGCAGCTTTTACCTGGCCCAACTGGGAGCCGAGGTCATCAAGCTGGAAGAGCCGCAAGGCGGTGACTACGCCCGCGCGCTGGCGCCGGAATTATTCACTCTGCTCAATCGCGGCAAACAGTCGGTTACCCTGGATTTACGGCAACCTGAAGCTGTCGCAATTCTAAAAAAAATGGCAACGCGGGCCGACGTTCTGATCGAATCATTCCGGCCTGGCGTGATGGATAAACTGGGGTGCGGCTATCAGGACTTGAAGCTGGTCAATCCGCGCCTGGTCTACGCAGCATTGACTGGTTATGGGCAGACCGGCCCTTATAAAGACCGGGCCGGTCATGACATGAATTATTGCGCCTATGCCGGCTTGCTGGATCAAACCGGCGCTGCCGACGGCGCGCCGGTGCTGTCGAATTTCCAAAGCGCGGACCTGGCCGGCGGCGCCTTGACCTGCGCCCTCGGCATTCTGGCTGCAGTGATAGGCGCGCGTGCCTCGGGGCAGGGCGCCATGGTCGATGTCGGCATGCTTGACGGCACGCTGGCGCTGCAGACGTTATCGCTGGCCACCATCCGCAAACTCGGCGAGAGCAGCGCACGCGGCAACGACATGTTGAGTGGTGGCCTGGCTAACTACAGCATCTATGCCTGCGCCGATGGCAAGCACGTTGCAATGGCGGCATTGGAACCTAAATTCTTTCTCAATTTCTGTAATGCGGTCGGACGCCCCGACCTGACCGCCATGCCATTGGCGCCCGACACACAGCAGTCGCGGCCGGCAGGCGCAACCCTGAGGGTTGCTCTGAGCGAATTGTTCAAGACGCGATCGCGTGATGAATGGGAAATGCTGCTGGCGGATCGCGACTGCTGCGTGTCGGGCATTTACACGCCGCAGGAAGCGCTGGACAATCCGCAAGTCAAGGCGCGCGGTTTGATCCGGATGGAAGATGGTAAGCCTTTGTCGGATTTGCCGATCAAGTTCAGCGATGCACCGGGTGCCAGCAGCAGCGGCGACTGTCCGGCATTGGGAGCGGATACTTTCAACGTGCTGGCGGAGCTGGGATTGGATGAAGCCGCGTTGGCGGCATTGTCCGCCAGCGGTGCGATTTGAAACAGATTTTTAATTAATCAGAGGAAATGAAATGACAGTCAACGACATCATCAAACTCATGCCGTCAGGCTTGAATACGGTTGCCGCAGCGGATATGGAAAAAAGCATTCAATTCGATATTTCGAACCCGATGTACCTGCTGATCGATCACGGAACTTGCTCCGCGCATGAAGGCGTGCTCGATACCGCAGACGTGGCGCTGACGATGGCGGATGAAGATTTGAAGGCGTTGCTCAAAGGGGAGTTGAACGGCGCGATGGCGTTCATGAGCGGTAAGCTGAAATTGAAGGGAGACCTGATGCTCGCCCAGAAGATTCCTGCTTTGTTTGATGCCAGCAAGATTGCCTGAGTAGTTGCAGCTCCGGCGCTGCGGCTCTTCACCGGTATCGATGAAGAGCCGCATCATGTTACTCGAAGTGTTTGCCCTGTTCCGCCATTTTCACCAATATTGCCGCCGGCGCGAAATAGCTGCCGAATTGCGCTGAAAGCTGATTCGCCCGTTTCACAAAATTGGCGACGCCATAAGCGTTGATGTATTGCAGTGCGCCGCCTTGAAATGGTGCAAAGCCCCAGCCGAAGATGCTGCCGATATTAGTGTCGGCGACAGTCAGCACCACCTTTTCCTCGTAGCATTTGGCCGCTTCATTGGCCTGCACAAACATCAAGCGTTCGATCAAGTCTTTTTGCGGCAACTGTGTTGCAGCGAGTGGAAAGGCTTGCTGCAAACCGGGCCACAGATGCTTGCTTTCATTCTCGGGATAATCGTAAAATCCTTTGCCGGCTTTTTTCCCTTTGCGATCTAGTTGCTTTACCATTTTTTCCAGCCCCGCATCAGCCGGATGGCCGGCAAAGGGCTTGCCTGCTTTCGCGAAATCCTTGCGCGTCTGTTCCAGGATGTGGAACGACAAGGACAAACTGACTTCGTCATGCACCGCCAGCGGGCCAACCGGCATGCCGGCCTGCAAACCTGCCATTTCGATGGCGCGCGGGTGCTGGCCTTCCATCAGCAGTTGCAACCCTTCCATCACATAAGTGCCAAATACCCGCGAGGTGTAAAAACCGCGCGAGTCGTTGACCACGATCGGGGTTTTCTTTATCTGCTGCACATAATCGAAACCGCGTGCCAAGGTCTGCTGGCTGGTATGCTGGCCGACGATGATTTCAACCAGCGGCATCTTGTCTACCGGTGAAAAGAAGTGCAAACCGATGAAATTTTCCGGCCGGACGCTGGCTTGCGCCAGGCCGGTAATCGGCAAGGTTGAGGTATTCGATGCAAACACCGCGTCCGCATTGATCAACGCCTCGGTTTTTCGGGTGACCTCCGCCTTGATCTGACGATCTTCAAAGACGGCTTCGATAATCAGGTCGCAGCTCGCCAGATCGTTGAAATCCGCGGTCGGCTTGATACGGCTCAGGAAAATTTCCTTGCCTTCCGCAGTTTGCTGCTTGCGCCGGATCGCCTTGTCCAGCAGTTTGCCGGAGTAGTCCTTGCCGTTTTCCGCGGTTGCCATGCTGTTATCCAGCAGCACCACTTCTATACCTGCCTTGGCCGAGGCGTAAGCAATGCCGGCGCCCATCATCCCCGCACCAAGTATCCCGACCTTGCGGACTTTGGACGGCGCAATGCCTTCCGGGCGCGACTTGCCCTTGTTGATGGCGTTGAGCTGGAACCACAGCGTACCGATCATGTTCTTGGCGACTGGCGACAAGGCGCAGTTGACGAAGTAGCGCGATTCGATTTCGCAGCCGGTGTCGAAATCGACAATGCCGCCTTCAAACACGCAGCTCATGATGTTGGTAGCAGCCGGATAGTTGCCGTAGGTCTTGGCGCTTGCCATCGAGGGCGCGATGGCCCACAGCTGGCCGTTGCCCGGGCTTCTTGAATCGCCGCCGGGCCAGCGGAATTTCTTGTCGTCCCACGGCTGCTTTGCCTTTGGATTGGCAAGGCACCAAGCTTTGGCTTTTGCCAGCAGATCTTCTTTATCGCTAGCCAGCTCTTGCACGATTCCTTGTTGCAGCGCTTCTTCGGCGCGTAGTTCCTTACCTTCCAGCATCAGCTGCAATGCGCTCTGGATGCCGATCATGCGTGGCAAGCGCTGCGTGCCGCCGCCCCCCGGCAGCAGGCCAAGTTTCACTTCGGGCAGGCCGAATTTGGCTTTCGGATTATTGATGGCGATGCGGTAATGGCAGGCCAACGCCAGTTCCAGGCCACCGCCCAGCGCGGTGCCGTTGAGTGCCGCCACTACTGGCCGGCCGCACAGTTCAAGGCGACGCAGGAAACCCTTGAATTCCTGCACCATGTCGAAAGCGGTTTCCGCTTCAGTGATTTGAAACAGCTTTTCAATGTCGGCGCCGGCGACGAAATCCGCCTTGCCCGAAGTGATGACGACGCCGACGATAGCGGGATCTGCTTCAATACTGGCAATCGCGTCCATGAACGGTTTGGTCAGCGCTTCGTTCAAGACATTCATCGAACGTCCAGGCATGTCGAGGGTCAGTGTGACGATATTGTCCGCATCTTTTTGGAAATTTACACTCATTATCTGGCTCTCGTTAAATTCGTTCGATGATGGTGGCGATGCCCATGCCGCCGCCGACGCACAGCGAGATCAAGGCTGTCGCCTTGCCGCTGCGTTCCAGCTCGTCCAGCGCGGTGCCGAGAATCATGGCGCCGGTAGCGCCCAGCGGATGGCCCATGGCGATGGAACCGCCGTTGACGTTGACCCGGGATGGATCAATATCGAGATCACGGACAGCGCGCATGACAACCGCGGCAAACGCTTCATTGATTTCAAACAGATCGATATCCTTTGCCGCCATCTTGGCCTTGGCCAGCGCTTTGCGCGCGGCCGGGGCTATGCCGGTCAGCATGATGGTCGGCTCCGAACCGGTGACGGCGGTGGCGACGATCCTGGCACGTGGCTTCAATCCCAGTTTATGGCCGGTCTCTTTGCTGCCGACCAGCACCAGCGCGGCGCCATCGACAATGCCGGAAGAATTACCTGCATGATGGACATGGTTGATCTTTTCGACAGTGGTGTATTTACGCAACGCCGTCGCATCGAAGCCCATCTGGCCGATTTGTTCGAAAGCCGGTTTCAGAGCCGCCAGGTTTTCTATCGTGGTTTGCGCGCGGATGTACTCGTCATGATCCAATATCACCATGCCATTCAAATCCTTGATCGCAATCAGGGATTTATTGAAGCGGCCTTCGGCGCGGGCACGCGCAGCTTTCTGTTGCGATTGCAGGGCAAAATTATCGACATCGCTGCGTGAAAAGTTTTCCAGCGTCGCGATCAGGTCGGCGCCTATGCCTTGCGGTGCAAAGCCGATGATCTGGTTGACGCGTGGATCCATGAACCAGGCTCCGCCGTCCGAGCCCATGGCCCAGCGCGACATGCTTTCAACGCCGCCAGCCACCACCAGTTGTTCCTGGCCTGACATGACTTTCATTGCCGCCAGATTGACGGACTCCAGGCCCGAGGCGCAAAACCGCGATTGCGTCACGCCCGGCACCGACTGGTCCCAGCCGGCATACAGTACCGCGGTACGGGCAATGTCCGCACCTTGTTCGCCGACCGGCGTCACGCAGCCGAGCACCACGTCATCGACCTGCGAAGTATCAAGGTGGTTGCGCTGTTCCAGTGCTTGCAGCAACTGGGCCAGCAGGTTGACCGGTGTTACCTGGTGCAGGCTGCCGTCTTTCTTGCCCTTGCCGCGCGGGGTCCGTACGGAATCGAAAATATAGGCTTCAGTCATAGTGTCTCCGGCTTGTATGTTCTGGTAATTAAAATTACACTTTGCTTGGTGTCTGGTGCATACTGATTACCCACTGTAATTAAAGCCATGGCCAGCGTCAATTGGTAACTCACTCTAAACCGGCCTGTCGAATTGGGTATGACAGACATGTAATACAAGTGTGTAATATTCGTTACACATATATCATAATCACAATAAACCCATGTCATCGGAAAAACAGAAAATCGTGCTGGACCGCGCCTTGCTCAAGCCTCTGATCAGAGAGAAGATCGAGAGCGCAGTGCTGGATTTATTTTCAGAGCGCGAATTCCATAGCGTCAGTTTCGGCGAGATCGCCAGCGCCGCCAGCGTCTCTCTGCAGACAATTTATAAATACTACGGCAGCAAGGAGGCGCTGCTGTTCGCCTGCCTGGAAACCTGGCTGGGCATATTGGCGTCGCGCATGCTCGATCACTTGCAGGGTATCGAGAGTTGCCAGGACAAATTGCGCAAGGTGTTCTGGGTGGTGCTGGATTTTTTCGACCGTAATCCCAAGGTGAGTCAGCTCATCATGAGTTCGCTGCAGATCAGCGCATGGGGGCGTGACCGTACGTTCCGGCAGCCGGAAATGATGGAAGTATTGATGAAGACCTTGACCGACGGCCGCGCGCAAGGCGTGTTGACTGACGAGGCGGATGAAAAAATCCTGCTGGATTATTTCATCGGCATCCTGGAGCGACTGGTGCATATGCATACGATGCGCGGCGAAAAGGAGCCGCTGGCGTTGCAGGCGAATGCGCTGTTCAAGATGCTGTGGCGGGCGATCGCCAGGCCGGAGCAGGTTTAAGCAAATCCGCGTTGCGGATAAAAGAAAGAAGTAGGGTGGGCACGCCTTTGTGCCCACGCGTGAACTCACGCCACGCACATGCATCTATTTCCGTGCCGCGAGGGTCTGTACTCCGGTTATTGCGGTCACGCGTGGGCACAAAGGCGTGCCCACCCTACGGATAAAAAAATAGCGCCGGCTGTAAAGCTGGCGCTATTTTCATAAGTGACGTCGATCAGTTCTCAATCGACGTTAACCGTAACAAATTTGTCTTAAGCAAAATTCTTCGAAGCAAATTCCCAGTTCGCCAATGCCCAGAATGCTTCCAGGTATTTTGGACGGGCGTTGCGGTAGTCGATGTAGTAAGCATGTTCCCATACGTCGACAGTGATCAGCGGCTTAGCGTCGGTGGTCAGCGGTGTGGCGGCGTTGGAAGTCGACACCAGGCCGAGCGAACCGTCAGCATTCTTTACCAGCCAGGCCCAGCCTGAACCGAAAGTACCGACTGCAGTCTTGGTCAGTTCTTCCTTGAACTTGTCGAACGAACCCCACTTGGCGTTGATTGCATCTGCCAGTGCGCCGGTTGGTGCGCCGCCGCCTTGTGGCGACAGGCTGTTCCAGTAGAAAGTGTGGTTCCAGACTTGTGCTGCATTGTTGAAAATGCCGCCGGAAGATTTCTTGACGATATCTTCCAGTGATGCGTTTTCGAATTCTGTGCCAGGAACCAGGTTGTTCAGGTTAGTCACATAGGTCTGGTGATGCTTACCGTAGTGAAATTCCAGGGTTTCCTTGGAGATGTGTGGAGCCAATGCATCCAGATCGTACGGGAGGGGCGGGAGTGTGTGTGCCATATTGTGTCCTATAGTTTTATTGGGATTACAAAGAAGCTGTTGCCTATACATCTAGTGAAAATAAACAGTTTCCAGGGAACGGCTATTGTAAAGCGCTTAGCTGATCCATGCAGCATGCTTGCGAATTCTTCTTGCCCTTACTTTCTTATACCATTATTACTAATCAGTCTTAACCGAGCGTAGCCTGCACACTGTCGATACCGACCTTGGCGCTGCCTTCAGCCAATTGCACCGTGACGACATGGCGCGGCTGCAACGCTTGCGGCGCACGGATCACGTGACCCTTGGCATCGGAGATGATGGCATAGCCGCGCTCCAGTGTGCGTTGCGGATTGAGCAGTTCCAGCTGCGCATTCAGTGCCGCCAGCGCCTGGCGTCCATGCCGGCTTTGCATCGCCATGGCGCCACTAAGGCGCCGGCTTTGTTCCAGCAAAGCAATCTGTGGCGCCGCGGTGCTGGGGATTTGTGCAGCCAGTCGGGTGCGCAGGTTGAGCAGCGCGTAGCGTGATTGCGTCAGCGGGATGCGTGTGGCGTGCAGCAACCTGGCTTGCAGGCTTTGCAGCTTGACTCGTTCATGGGCGATGGTGGTTGCCGGGCTGGTAAGGCGACGGCTTAGCCAGTCCAGGGTTTGGCTGGCTTCGCCGAGCTGGCGCCGTAAGGCGCGTGTCAGGTCATCGGCATGCGTCTCCAGCGTTGCCAGCCAGTCGGCGCGCGGCACGGTTGCCAGTTCAGCTGCAGCAGTGGGAGTGGCGGCGCGCAAGTCGGCGGCAAAATCGGCAATCGTGAAATCGGTTTCGTGGCCGACACCGGAAATCACCGGCATCGGCGCGGCGACAATGGCGCGTGCTACCGCTTCGTCGTTGAACGACCACAGGTCTTCGATACTGCCGCCGCCGCGGCATACCAGCAGCAGCTCGCATTCGGCGCGTTCGGCAGCAATATTGATGGCGCGCGCGATTTTTTCTGCCGCGCCGTCGCCTTGCACGGGTGTTGGATACAGGATCACCCGCACATGCGGTGCGCGCCGCGCCAGTGCGCTCAAGATGTCACGCAACGCCGCCGCCTGCAGGCTGGTGACAATGCCGATACAGCGCGCGAATTGCGGCAGCGGCCGTTTGCGGGCCGGATCGAACAGGCCTTCCGCATTCAGTTTCTCTTTCAGGCGCAAGAACGCTTCATACAGATTGCCGACCCCGGCGCGCCGGATCGCTTCGACGTTGAGCTGGTAGTCGCCACGTGCTGCATACAGCGTTACCAGCGCCCGCACTTCAACCTTGTCGCCGTCGCGCGGCGTGAAGCCGGCATGCTGGGCACGGCCCTTGAACATCACGCCACGCACTTGCGCCGCGTCGTCCTTCAGCGTGAAATACCAGTGGCCGGAGGCATAGCTTTTGAAATTCGATATCTCGCCCGAGACCCAGGCCAGCGGGAAACTGCGTTCCAGCATGCGCGCAACAGCTTGATTCAAGGCGGAGACAGTGAGTACTGGCGGTCCGCTGGAATGGTTGTCGCTGGTGCTGGAAAAATTCATACGGGCTTTCAAGGAGTCTTTATTTGCGTGTGATCATTTGCGTGTGATTATCGCGAGTGATTCGGCCGAGCGTTGACATTGTAAAGCACGGTCGCTGAACATCAATGGAAAAGCGAAACAAATCAAAGGCTTGCCTAGATTGCAGTGCGCTTGCGCACAAGCTTATCCACATAATCTGTGGGTAACTATGGAAACGCGCGGGCTTGTGGATATCCGCAGGCCGGGCCATGATAAAACGACCATGAAAGATGAAAAAAAATGCTGCCGCTATCTGTAAAAGGCTGTTTCAGGCGCATTTCAAGCGATCCGCAACAGTAGCGAAAAGGTGTTTCCAATCAAGGACTTCGTGTGATTCAAGTGTGCTTGTACACAAAGTTATCCCCAAAATCTGTGGAGAACTTTTGCCGCGCATCGTCGGCAAAGCCTGCACGTTTTTGATGCAGCATGAAAAAAACCTTTGAAATCATGGACTTCACTGATGAGTTAAGTACTTGTCCACAATCTTGTTCACATAATTTGTGTGGAACTCGGCGCCGCACTTGATGGCAGTGAAATCAACCGTAAAAAATTTCCACTCCGCAACGCTACTCGCGCTTGCTCACAAGCCTTCAACAAGTTACATTCTGCATCCATGCTGATGAACCCCTCATCGGCATTTGTCGATATTGAATGCGATTTCACCAAGGAGTTTCTTTTGTTTGCCATTATTCAAGCTGCGGGCTGGCCGATCTGGTTTTTGTTAATTGCCTCCGTCATTGCCACCGCATTGATTATCGAACGTCTGGTTTATCTACGCCGGCCGCGCATTTTGCCGCCGCAGTTACTGCAAGAAGTGATACGGGTTTATCACAACGGCAAGATCAATACTGAAGTTCTTACCAATCTGGAAACCAATTCGCCACTGGGACGGGTGCTGGCTGCCGGCCTGCGTAACGTCGACGCGCCGCGCGACCTGATGAAAGAGTCGATTGAAGAAGCCGGCCAGGCCACGGCACATGAACTGGAACGTTTCCTGACCACGCTCGGCACCATTGCCTCGCTGGCGCCGTTGATGGGTTTGTTCGGCACCGTGGTTGGCATGATCGAAATTTTTGGCGCAACCAATGGCGCCGGCGCCGATCCTGCACAACTTGGCCATGGCATTTCGGTTTCCCTGTACAACACCGGTTTCGGCCTGGCGATTGCCATGCCGGCACTGATTTTCTATCGCCATTTCCGGGCGTTGGTGGATAGCTTCGTCGTGGATATGGAGCAGCAGGCGGTAAAATTTGTCGATACTGTTCACGGCGCGCGTAAATAAACATGAACTTTCGTAAAGGCAAGGGTCGCGAGGACCCCGAAATCAACCTGATTCCGTTTATCGACGTACTGCTGGTGATCGTGATTTTCCTGATGGTCACCACCAGCTACAGCAAATTCACTGCGCTGCAAATTACCTTGCCGACTGCCGATGCCGACAAGGCCATGGTGCAGCCGCTGGAAATCAACGTGGCAGTCAATCCGCAGGGGCAATACGCAGTCAACAATGTGCAGGTGTCGTCGAAAGATGCGGCCTCATTGGCGCTAGATCTGAAGAATGCTGCGCAGGCCGGCAGTGAGTCTGGCCAATCGAAAGGCGACCCGGTGGTAATCATCAACGCCGACGCCATGGCGACCCACCAGACCGTGATCAATGTACTGGAAGCCGCGCGTCTGGCTGGTTTCGACAAGATCACGTTTGCTGCGCAAACTAGTGGCCACAAATAAATCTTCGCTTGAATCGACGCTGAGCGCGGCCTGGCAACGGCGCGGTCTGCTGGCATGTCTGTTGTGGCCGCTGTCGCTCTTGTTCGGCCTGGTGGCGACACTGCGGCGCCGTTTGTATGCAGCCGGCTGGCAAGCCAGTACCCGCTTGCCGGTACCGGTGATCGTGGTCGGCAATATTTTTGTCGGCGGCACCGGCAAGACACCGCTGACGATCTGGCTGGTGCAAGCGTTGCGGGAAGCTGGCTACGTGCCCGGCGTGATCTCGCGCGGTTATGCTGCGCAGTCCGGCGCCGGACAACCCGCTATACGCCATGTGAGCGAAACATCGCTGGCGGCCGAAGTGGGGGACGAGCCTTTGTTGATTGCCGGCCGCGCGCAGTGTCCTTTGGTGGTGGGCCGCGATCGGGTGGCCGCCGCCAAGGCCTTGTTGCAGGCGCATCCCGAGGTTAATCTGATTCTGTCGGACGATGGATTGCAACATTATCGTCTGCAACGAGATATCGAAATCGTCCTGTTCGATGCGCGCGGTGTCGGCAACGGCTGGCTGCTGCCGGCCGGTCCCTTGCGTGAACCGCCTTCGCGCCGGCGTGATTTTACGGTGGTGAATGCCGCCACCATTCCAGCCTCGATGCCGGCTTCGACCGTCCGCATGCAGCTGGTTGGCGAGCAGGCGGTGCAGCTTGGCGATGCGAACCAGGTGAGGGCGCTGGCCAGCCTGCGGGAACCTGCCTTGCGGATTACCGCCGCTGCCGGCATCGGTAATCCGCAACGGTTTTTTTCGATGCTGACCGCGGCCGGATTGGTATTTGAGACACTGGCCTTGCCTGATCATCATGATTTTTCCGACAACCCATTTGCGGCGCTGCAGGCAGAGCTCATCCTGATTACGGAAAAGGATGCAGTAAAATGTCGGCAAATAGAGGCGATCAGGAACGATCCGAGAATCTGGGTCGTTCCCGTGACGGCTCAGATCGACGCTGCGCTGTCTCATCAAATACAGCATCAAATACATCAAATTCTGGAGAAACTCCGTGGACACCCAACTGCTTGACATCCTGGTTTGCCCGATCTGCAAAGGGCCGCTGCATTACGACAAGAAAGCACAGGAACTGATTTGCAACGCCGACAAGCTGGCCTATCCGATCCGCGACGGCATCCCTATCATGTGGGCCGATCAGGCGCGTGACCTGACCAGTCCGGCTGCAGATGCGGCGCCGGCAGCATAAGCGGCGCGTATTGTGGATATTGTGAATCCGACCAGACCTTTCACCGTCATCATTCCGGCGCGGCTGGCGTCAACTCGGCTGCCGAATAAACCGCTGGCCGATATCGGCGGCAAGCCGATGATCGTGCGCACCGCCGAGCGTGCTGCGCAATCGGGAGCTGCACAGGTGATCGTGGCTACCGATCATGCGGAAATCCTGGCGGTGTGCGCCCAGCACGGCATCGCCGCGCGGCTCACACGCGCCGATCATCCGTCCGGCACCGACCGCATTGCCGAAGTAGCTGCAGCGTTAGGACTGGCCGCTGATGCGGTGGTGGTCAACGTCCAAGGCGACGAACCCATGATCGATCCGGCGCTGATCGCAGCTACCGCGGCGCAGATCACAGGCGAGGTGCCGATGGCGACCGCGGCGCACGCGATCGATTCTGCGGCCGACGCCTTCAATCCGAATGTGGTCAAGGTGGTCTTGAACCAGGCTGGGCGCGCCCTGTATTTTTCACGGGCGACAATTCCCTGGCATCGGGATGGTTTTGCGCAGTCGCGAGAAGATTTGCCGGCCGCCTACTTGCCGTTGCGGCATATCGGCCTGTATGCATACAGCAATGGTTTTTTGCAAACCTATCCGACGCTGGCGGTGTCGCCGTTGGAACAGATCGAAGCGCTGGAGCAATTACGCGTGCTTTGGCATGGCTACCCGATTGCGGTCCATATCGCACCGGCGGCGCCCGCGGTAGGCGTCGATACGCCGGAAGATCTGGAGCGGGTGAGGCGTTTTTTTAGTGCCGAATAAAGTGTGAAAGTGTCGCTTAAGTGTCAAATAAATGCCGGAAATTTATCGTTGAACCAACAGAAATAGTGCTTCGGGCTGGCTGTTTGGTAAAATTGTATGGTAAGTTTCATGCAAAGATAGCGTGATATAAATAAAATCACATGCAAGATTAATTGCAAAAGCATATCGGGAGACGGCGCAGCATACTGCGCGCCATCGCCACAATCAATTCAAACTCACCTTAGGAATTAACATGCGCCTCATCCTTTTAGGAGCGCCTGGTGCCGGTAAAGGCACGCAAGCGACTTTCATTAAAGAGAAATTCAACATCCCGCAGATTTCCACCGGCGACATGTTGCGCGCAGCAGTCAAGGCTGGCACTCCGCTCGGCATCGAGGCTAAGAAGGTAATGGATGCAGGCGGCCTGGTATCGGACGACATCATCATCGGCCTGGTCAAAGACCGGCTGACGCAGGCGGATTGCGCGAATGGTTATTTGTTCGACGGCTTTCCACGTACCATTCCGCAGGCAGACGCCATGAAGGAAGCCGGCGTGATGATCGATTACGTGCTGGAAATCGACGTTCCTGACAGCGCCATTGTCGAACGCATGAGCGGTCGCCGCGTGCATTTGTCGTCAGGCCGTACTTATCATGCCAAGTACAATCCGCCAAAAGTGGAAGGCAAGGACGACATCACCGGTGAAGACCTGATCCAGCGCGACGATGACAAGGAAGAAACCGTCAAGAAGCGTCTGTCGGTATATCACGAGCAGACTGAAGTGCTGGTCAATTACTACGGCGACTGGGCCAAAGCCGGCTTGCCAGGCGCGCCCAAGTATCGCAAGATCGCCGGCGTCGGTCCGGTCGAGCAAATACGCGATAGCGCGTTTGCGGCGCTGGAAGCATAAGAAGCATAAAAAAAAGCGGACCTCGGTCCGCTTTTTCTTTTGATCAACAAACTAATTAATTTAGAATTCATCAGAAGAAACAACTAAGCAGCAAACCAGCCCCGGCACTTCTCCAAGAATAAAAAAGGGCAGCGAAAAGAAATGCATTACGCAGTATTGGCCGGCAATCCACCCATTTGGGATGAATGGATGCAGGTGAAATGGTGTAGTTGTCTTACTTTGTCGTGAAGCCGTACCAAAAAACTGGAGGAGTAAACATGGCATCAAGTCTATGGTTTGCCGTCGCTTGCGGCATCATTGCCGTCATCTATGGGCTAGTCTCGCGCAGCTGGATATTGAAGCAGGACCCGGGGAATGCACGCATGCAGGAAATTGCTGCTGCGATCCAACAAGGGGCTGCTGCCTATCTGGCGCGCCAGTACCGCACCATTGCCATGGTCGGCGTGGTGCTGTTCATTATTATCGCGATACTGCCAGGACTTGGTTTGATAACCGCCGCCGGCTTCCTGATCGGCGCCGTGCTGTCAGGGGCTTGCGGCTTCATCGGCATGAATGTCTCGGTGCGCGCTAATGTACGCACCGCACAGGCTGCGACCAAAGGCATGGGGCCGGCGCTTGATGTAGCGTTCCGCGGCGGGGCGATCACCGGCATGCTGGTGGTCGGGCTCGGCCTGCTGGGCGTGACCCTGTTCTTTTTGTGGTTGCTGGCGTTCGCGGGGCCTTCCGGATTGTCGTTACATGACATCATCCGGCCTCTGATCGGACTGGCCTTCGGCGCTTCGCTGATTTCCATTTTCGCGCGTCTCGGCGGCGGCATCTTTACCAAGGGCGCCGATGTCGGCGCCGACCTAGTAGGTAAAGTGGAAGCCGGCATTCCGGAGGACGATCCGCGCAATCCCGCAGTGATCGCCGATAACGTCGGCGACAACGTCGGCGATTGTGCAGGCATGGCGGCTGACTTGTTCGAAACCTATGTGGTGACCCTGATCGCCACCATGTTGTTAGGCTCTTTGCTGATACATGGCGCTGAATTGCAAGCAGTGTTGTATCCGCTGGCCTTGGGCGGGGTATCGATCCTGGCCTCTATCGTCGGCTGTTCCATGGTCAAGGCCAAGCCCGGCAAGAAAATCATGTCGGCACTGTATACCGGGCTGTGGTGGGCAGCGATCCTGAGCCTGATCGGGTTTGTGGTGGTTACCTGGCTGATCTTGCCGGCACCGATGCGGGTGCCGATGATGGGGTCCGCCTTGATCGGCATCATCCTGACCGGCTTGATGGTGTATATCACCGAGTACTACACCGGCACCGATTTCAAACCGGTGCGCCACATAGCACAAGCCTCTACCACCGGCCACGGCACCAATATCATCGCCGGCCTGGGCGTCTCCATGAAATCGACCGCTTATCCGGTGCTGGCAGTATGTGTCGCCATCCTGGCTTCCTACTGGCTGGGCGGCCTGTACGGCATTGCGATTGCCGCTACCGCCATGCTGTCGATGGCCGGCATCATTGTCGCGCTGGATGCCTACGGCCCGATTACCGATAACGCCGGCGGTATTGCCGAAATGTCGGGTTTGCCCGATTCGGTGCGAGCGATTACCGATCCGCTGGACGCCGTCGGCAACACCACCAAGGCAGTCACCAAGGGCTACGCCATCGGCTCGGCCGGTTTGGCGGCGCTGGTCTTGTTTGCAGATTACACCCACGCGCTGGATTCGGTAGGGAAGAGCACGGTATTCGATTTGTCCAATCCACTGGTGATCGTCGGCTTGTTCATCGGCGGCTTGATTCCCTACCTGTTCGGCGCCATGGCGATGGAAGCGGTCGGCCGGGCGGCGGGTGCGGTGGTGGTTGAAGTGCGCCGCCAGTTCCGCGACATCAAAGGCATCATGGACGGCACCGGCAAGCCTGAGTACGACAAAGCGGTCGATATGCTGACCTCTTCGGCCATCAAGGAAATGATCATCCCGTCGCTGTTGCCGGTAGTAGTGCCGGTTCTGGTCGGTCTGATATTGGGGCCGGCAGCGCTCGGTGGTTTATTGATGGGGACCATCGTGACCGGTTTGTTCGTCGCTATCTCGATGACCACAGGCGGCGGCGCCTGGGACAACGCCAAGAAATATATCGAGGATGGCAACCACGGCGGCAAAGGTTCGGAAGCGCATAAGGCTGCGGTCACTGGCGATACCGTTGGCGATCCTTATAAAGATACCGCCGGTCCTGCGGTCAATCCACTGATCAAGATCATCAATATCGTGGCCCTGTTGCTAGTGCCGTTGCTACCGGCTTCGGGCATGCAGCAAGGCGCGCTGACGGGACAGGAAGTCGTGTTGGTGCCGGTACCGGTAGTTGCACCGGCAATTGTGGTGGCGCCCGCAGCGGTCACGGTCGACGCCAGTGCCGGAACTGCGGCTAAGGCTGCGGCGGCGTCGCCCGCAGCTGTCGTCTATTTTGAATCAGGCAAGGTAGAAGCTCCGGCCGATACCGCTGAAAAACTGGCGGCTGTCGTCGATGCGGCCAAAGCCAGGGCCGATGCCAAAGTGGTGGTCAGCGGCTTCCACGACACCACCGGCGATCCGGCTAAAAACGAGGAGATTTCCAAGGAGCGCGCCAAAAGCGTAAAAGCCATCCTGCTGATCGCAGGCGTGGCGGAAGACGCCATCGTGCTGGAGAAACCTCAGGTGACAACCGGCAGCGGCGATAACGCGCAGGCACGACGGGTTGAAGTCAGCGTTCACTAGCAGTGAGCCCGGGCAACTGATGTGGCGAAGTAGCAGGTGCAAGACGTATGCACTTGCTACTTCGTTTTACACAAGTATTAATAATAGGACTTACGCAAAACTGCCCCAGCGGCGTTACTTCTCCTAGCCGTACATTCGTACTGTCTTCGTCGTCGTGCCTTGCTGGAACAGTTTTGCGTAAGTCCTAAATAAACCAACCTCCCCACAAATTTCCTCTCCCTGTTACTCTTCATAGCCATGGAGACAAAACAGAAAACGGGCCTTATCTTGACCGGCGGCGGCGCACGCGCGGCTTACCAGGTTGGCGTGATGGATGCAGTAGCGTCCATCTTGCGCGAGCAGGGCTGGGCGCCGGAGCAAAATCCTTTCGACATCATTTGCGGCACTTCCGCAGGCGCCATCAATGCGACGGCGCTGGCTTGCCGGGTCGAGAATTTCGGCCTTGGCGTGCAAAAACTGATGGATGTCTGGGAGCACTTTACGGTGGAGCAGGTGTACCGCGCCGATTCCCTGGGCGTCCTGCGGTCCGGCGCGCGCTGGTTGTCCTTGCTGTCTTTTGGCTGGCTGCTGCGTAAATGGCATGCGCACCCGCCTAACTCCTTGCTCGACAATACGCCGCTGATCACCTTGCTGCACCGGCTGCTGGACCTGGAGAAACTGGACGCGGCGCTGGCCAACGGCAGCTTGCAGGCACTGGCGATCACCGCTTCCTCCTATAGCGGCGGCCAGCACATTACTTTTTACCAGAGCGCCGTCGAAATCCAGGGCTGGACCCGCAGCCAGCGGCGGGCGGTCCGGGATCAGATCGGCGTCGGCCATTTGCTGGCGTCGTCAGCGATTCCGTTCATCTTTCCTGCGATCCCGATTTACTGCGATGGCCGTCGCGAATATTTCGGCGACGGTTCGATGCGCCAGCTGGCGCCGATTTCTCCGGCGATCCACCTTGGCGCCAGCAAAGTGATGGTGGTTGGCGCCGGGCGTCGCAAGGAGGCGCCGGCCGATGCACCCATGCTTGCCCGTTATCCCAGCCTCGCGCAAATTGCCAGCCACGCATTGTCCAGCATCTTCCTGGATGGGCTGGCGGTGGATATCGAACGCCTGGAGCGTATCAACCACACACTTTCTTTCTTGACGGATGAGCAACGCCAGCAAACGCCGCTGAAGCCGGTGGAGATGCTGATTATTTCGCCTTCGGAACAAATTGATGATATTGCATCGAAGCATTTTTCAAGTTTGCCCCTGCCGATCCGAACCTTGCTGGGCGGTCTGGGGGCGACCGATGTGCGTGGCGGCGGCCTTGCGTCTTATCTGTTGTTTGAATCCGGCTATACGCGCGAGTTGATCCGTATGGGCCAGAAAGATACGCTGGCGCGGCGCGATGAGGTGGCCGAATTTTTTGGCCCTGGCCCCGTTTCCGCTCTTGGTGAAGAAGGGCAGAACTTGTAATTGATTAATATTGTCAAATAATATTGTCAAATATTGCAACACTAGAAGCCGGGGCAAGGATACGGGTTGATTCGTTTTCATCAACACGTTACCCTACGGTATCAGAACCATAAAATATTGAATTTATGAAAAGCCAGGCAACCCGGCATCATTTCTTTGGTCTAAGTTCCGATTTCGTCGCCGCCATGCTGCGTAACGGGATGCTGTTGCTGCTTGGTTTGCTGCTGTCATTCCAGGTTTTTGCCCGGGAGCCGTTCCGGGAGACCGTGTCGCAAGACGTGATTTCGGTAAATCAGTTGCCGCAGGAAGCGCAGGCGACACTGATATTAATCAAGCAAGGCGGACCGTTTCCATATGCCAAAGATGGTGTGACCTTTGGCAATTATGAAGGAATGCTGCCCAGGCAGCGGCGTGGGTATTATCATGAATTTACGGTAAAGACCCCGTATGCCCGCAATCGTGGCGCACGCCGGATCATTGCCGGCGGCAATCCCCAGACTTCTGGCGAATATTATTACACTGACAACCACTATCAGACTTTCAGGCGCATTCAGGAGTGACCGAGAAGGGTAAATGAGACGAGTGTGTGAAATACAACAACAATCCATCATCATTGCTCTAGCTGAGGGAAAAATGAGTTTGTTTAAAACCGTACCGCCAAATGTAGTGCAGTCCATCCGCGCCTTCCGTGTGACAGATCTGCAGGCGGAGGCCAACCGTCTCGGGCAGCATTTCCTGTATGCCTATTGTGCCGAGGCAACGACTAAACAACAAGTGCTGGCGAATATCGCCCACGCCTTTCATTTTCCCAGGCATTTTGGCAAGAATTTCGACGCACTGGCCGATTGCCTGACCGATCTGGCCCATAAAGCCGGCCCGCAGCCAGGTTTCATCGTGGTAATCGAGCAATTGCCGAATACGCCCAAGTTCGATAAAGAAGCCCGGGAAACCCTGCTCGACGTATTCCGCGACAGCGCCGATTTCTGGGCTGACAAGAAAGTAGCGTTCCGCGTTTTTTACTCATTCCAATAGCGGCAGCTGCAATATCGGCCAGCCTGGCAGGACGGGGACGCTGGCTTAATTGTTTTAGCTGTTTTTTATTGTTGTAAAGTGAGCCGATTTTCCGATTCCCCCGGGCAAATCAGTGCGATATTGTCTGCAATTATGATAATTAGCCACCCTGTTTGCTCAAAAACAGCAGTGCAACGGGTACAATGCGCGCCATGAGAAGCATTGTTATCCTGATTTCCGGGCGTGGCAGTAATATGCAAGCCATCGTCCGCGCCGCTCAAACCGAACAATGGCCTGCCAGAATCGCCGCGATTGTCAGCAACAAGGCCGATGCCGAAGGTTTGAAATTTGCTGCTGCTCAAGGTATTCCCACGGCAGTAGTAGCGAATAAAGACTATCCTGACCGAGAACAGTTCGACGCCGCCTTACGCGTCGTTGTCGATGGATTTTCCCCTGACCTGGTAGTGCTGGCGGGTTTCATGCGTATTTTGACGGCGCCGTTCGTAGAACATTATGCCGGCCGCATGTTGAATATCCATCCCTCGCTGCTGCCGAGTTTTCCGGGAATGGCAACCCACAGGCAAGCACTGGAAGCTGGCGTCAAGGTGCATGGCGTCACTGTCCATTTCGTCACGGCGAAGCTGGATCACGGCCCGATCGTAGCGCAGGCAGTGGTGCCGGTGCTGGAAAACGATACCGAACAATCGCTAGAGCAGCGAGTGCTGATTGAAGAGCATCAACTATATCCACGTGCAGTGCGCTGGTTTGTCGAAAATCGATTGAGTATCGAAGACGGACGAGTCCGTAATAGTGCATAAGCGTGCCGGCTAGCACGAACGCCAAGACGATCGTTTGCCCTGGCCGGTCCGGGCACGATCAACAGTTTACAAGAATTTTATGAAAGAATTACTATGAGATTGCCTCCCGCGATCATTGGTCACACCGAAGAAGTTCTGCGCGAAATCCTACGTTTTACCGGCCCGGCCGACGGCACTTTGTCGCGCTACTTCCGTGACCATCCAAAGCTGGGTTCGCGTGAACGCGGCGTGGTGGCCGAAGCGGTATATGGTTTGTTGCGTAACAAAGCAATCTACACCAGCTTTGCCGAATCCGGCAACGGCCCGACCATGCGCCGCATGACCCTGCTGGGCCTGGCCGATGCGGTCAGCATCGAATCCCTGGGCGGCTTGTCGGATGAAGAAACCGAGTGGCTGAAGCGGGTTGCCGAAATCAACCGCGACCTGATGCCGCCGCTGATGCGTTCCAACTTGCCGCAATGGTTGTTCGACAAGCTGGTAGCGCGTGACGGTGAAGCCGCCACCCTGGAACTGGCGCATGCGATGAATCAACCGGCACCGTTGGATCTGCGCGTGAATTCGCTCAAGGCCAATCGCGAAGAAGTCGTCACCACTTTGGCTGAAGCGCCGATCTTGTGTGTGCCGACGCCTTATGCGCCGCTTGGTTTGCGCGTCATCAAGAAGCCGACTTTACAAAACCTGCCGCTGTTCAAGAGCGGTGCGATCGAAGTGCAGGATGAAGGTAGCCAGTTGCTGGCGCAAATCGTCGGCGCCAAGCGCGGCGAGATGGTGGTCGATTTCTGTGCCGGCGCCGGCGGCAAGACGCTGGCCCTGGGCGCGACCATGCGCAATACCGGTCGCTTGTATGCTTTCGACGTTTCCGAGAAGCGCCTGGCAAAACTCAAGCCGCGTATGGCACGTAGTGGTTTGTCGAATATTCATCCGGTGTTGATCGCGCATGAGAATGACGGCAAGGTGAAGCGCCTGGCCGGCAAGATCGATCGCGTGCTGGTCGATGCACCATGCAGCGGTCTCGGCACCTTGCGCCGTAATCCGGACGTCAAATGGCGGCAGACACCGGAAGCGATTGGCGAAATGAATGTCAAGCAAATCGCGATTCTCTCCAGCGCCGCGCGCCTGGTGAAATCCGGCGGCCGCCTGGTGTACGGTACTTGCAGTTTGCTGGATGAAGAAAACGAAGCGATTGCTGCGCAGTTCCTCGCCAGCCACGAAGATTTTTCGCTGGTGCCGATGAAAGATGTGTTGGCCGAGCAGAAAATTGCGCTGGAGATGGGTGACTACCTCAAATTGCTGCCGCACAAGCATCAGACTGACGGCTTCTTTGCCGCAGTATTTGTACGTAAATAATTTTGCGTAAATAAGCAGGCGGCATGCCCACGTGACTGTCGGGGCGTTACGCTTTGTTCAAAACGATGCCAGATATCCTCAATGACCTGTTGAACGATTTGCTGAGCAACCTGCGGGCGCCGGGTTTGCTGGCGCAAGTCGGTTTGCTGGTGGCATGTATCGGCCTGGGCTGGTTGCTGGCTCGGCTGCTGCGCCGTACTTTCAATCTTAATCCGGCCCAGCCGCCGGCGATGCAGATCGGGCTTGTCAGTTTCGTCAAGGTCTTGACGCCCGTCATCACCTTGCTGCTGCTGGTGCTGGTCAAAATGGCCCTGCAAAAATGGCATCAGCCGGTGAATCTCATGCGGCTGATGATTCCGCTGGTAGCTTCGCTGGCGCTGATGCGTTTCGTGTTCTATGTCTTGCGCCGGATTTTTGTGCGCAATAGCGGCGTCGGTACTTTCCTCCTGTTGTTTGAAAAGAGTTTCGGCGCGCTGGTCTGGATCGGCTTGCTGCTGTATATCACCGGCTGGTGGCCGGATCTGCTTGATTACCTGGATAGCACGGTGCTGCCGATCGGCCGCCATAAGGTTTCGCTACTCGCGGTCATGCAAGCGCTGATCTCGGTACTGGTGACGCTGGTGATCGCATTGTGGGTCGGCGCCACGCTGGAAGAGCGCCTGATGCGGGTCAACACCATGCATTCCTCGATCCGCACAGTGGTAGCGCGTATGGCGCGGGCCTTCCTGATCCTGGTGGCGGTATTGGTCAGTTTATCGCTGGTCGGTATCGACTTAACCGTGTTGTCGGTCTTCGGCGGCGCACTGGGTGTGGCGCTGGGGCTTGGTTTACAGAAAATCGCCAGCAGTTATGTGTCAGGCTTCGTGATTTTGCTGGAACGCAGCCTGGCGATCGGCGATATGGTCGGTGTCAGTACCTTTTATGGCAAGGTGGTCCAGATCAATAGCCGCTATACCGTGTTGCAAGGTCTGGACGGGGTCGATACGGTAGTACCGAATGAAATCTTCATGATTAATTCGGTACAGAATTATTCGCTGACCAATCGGATCCTGCGTTTGTCGACACAAGTGATGATTGAACATCAGGATGATGTTGAAAGTGTATTATTGCTGTTGGAGCAAGCAACGATCGAGGTTAACCGCGTTTCGCAGGAAACCTTGCCGCAAGCTTTGCTGCTGAAGATAGGCCCGGATGGGCTAGAGCTAGAGGTCGGATTCTGGATCACGGATCCGGAGAACGGTCGCCTGAATGTGTTGTCTGATGTTAACCGGGCAATCTGGCGGGTGTTGCAAGCCCGTCAAATCAAGATTGCTCAGGTGAAACGAGATATCAAGGTAGTGCAAGCCACGACAGGCGAAGATGGCGATACTGTGACGTTGCAAAGTGGCAACTTCAAGGCCGATACACAACACGGCTTGCAATTAGATGGCCAACAAGATGCGCCAAAACCTCGAAAGAGCGAATAATAAGGGTACAATTGCACTCGAAATTCGGGTAACTGTTCGGTAACTACCCGTCAACGTGCTGGTATCTTACTCACATTTCACCCGTATCTCACCGTAAAGCAAGTAGTAGCATCATCTACACATGGAGTACACATAGTGTTCAATGCAATTCTCGATTTCCTGTCGAATGGCGTAACAGGCGCAAGCGCCTGGCAAGTGGTCGTGTTCACGCTGGTCGTGACGCACATCACGATCGCTGCAGTGACTATTTTCCTGCATCGCGGCCAGGCCCATCGCGCCTTGGAGCTGCACGCCATTCCAAGTCATTTTTTCCGTTTCTGGCTGTGGCTGACGACAGGTATGGTCACCAAGGAATGGGCGGCGATCCATCGCAAGCATCACGCGAAATGCGATACCGAGGAAGATCCGCATAGCCCGGTTACCCGCGGCATCAAGAAAGTATTCTGGGAAGGCGCGGAGCTGTATCGCGCAGAATCGAAGAACCTGGAAACCATGGAAAAATTCGGCCATGGCACGCCGGACGACTGGATCGAAAGAAACGTCTATACCAAACGCAGCGCCTGGGGCATTGTGTTGATGCTGTTTATTAACGTCATGCTGTTCGGTGTGATTGGCGTCAGCGTCTGGGCTGTGCAAATGGTCTGGATCCCGATTACCGCCGCCGGCATCATCAATGGCATCGGCCACTATTGGGGCTATCGCAACTACGACTGTAACGATGCGGCTACCAACATCATCCCGTTCGGCATCATCATTGGCGGCGAAGAGCTGCACAATAATCACCACACGTTCGGCACCTCGGCCAAATTATCGTCGAAGTGGTACGAGTTCGACATCGGCTGGATGTATATCCGGATTCTGGAAATCTGCGGCCTGGCCAAGGTCAAGAAAGTAGCGCCTGCGCCGAAATTCAACCACGCCAAGCTGGTGCCGGATCTGGATACGCTGCAATCGGTGATCGCGAACCGTTACGATGTCATGGCAAAGTATGCAAAATCGTTGAAGAGCGCCTGGCATGAAGAACGCAGCCATTTGACCGACAAGGCTAAACTGGGATCGGGTTTCCTGAAATCGTCGAAGAAGTTGTTGCAACGTGAGCCGACCAAACTGGAAGCGCCGCAAAAGCAGCAGCTGACAGAGTTGTTCCTGCATAGCAAAGCACTGCAGACCATGCACGAGATGCGGGTTGAGTTGGGTGCAATCTGGGAACGTTCGCATTTCACACGCGACCAGTTGCTGCATCAGCTGCAGGATTGGTGTGCACGTGCCGAAGCTTCGGGCATCAAGTCGTTGCAGGATTTCTCGCTGCGCCTGCGTAGCTATTCCTGATACAGGATAAAAGGCAGGTCGCTAGCGTGCTTGCATAAATAGATTCTTGCGTTCTCTGGCGCTTATCGTTATCAAGAAAACGGTCCATGTAAATTGGACCGTTTTTTTTTGCCTGGCGAGTTGTTTCAAGATTTATTTTATGGCTTGCCGAATGCGTCCTGAATAGATTTGACGACGGCGCGTATAGCGGCCGAGCTTTTCAAGTCTGCATGCCAGACCAGCCATGCATCCCGCATCACCGGCTGCTGATCCGGAATTGCCGGGACCAGGGTTGAGTCATCCTCCATCATGAACGTTGGCAGCATTGCCACGCCGCCGCCTTCACTCGCCAGTGCGATCTGGATATCGAGAGTTGTCGTCCGAAAGCTTAGGGATTCACCAGCCATGTGCCGGATAAGGGCGGCTTGCTGCGACGCGGCGTCCATGCTCTCGATATAGCCAATGTAGGCCCAGTCCTCCGGTGGTGTCTGGTCGAGATATGCCCGGTTGGCATACAGGTGATAGGTAAGCTCAGTAAGCTTTACGATAATGAAATCGCCGTCGGTGGGCCGGTTGAGGCGGATGGCTATGTCGGCTTCCCGGCGTTCCAGCGAGACCTGGCGTGTTTCGCCCAGAATGCTGATGTCGAGGTCGGGGTGTTGCTTGCGCAGGGCTACAAGCGGTCGCGCCAGCATCGCCGCAGCTAAGGCTGGCGGTGCGCTGATGGTGACATGTCCTGCCACTTCCAAGCGCGCGCCATCGGCTGCGCGGTTAATCGCCTGCGCATCCCTCTCCATATGTTCGACCAAGGCTGCAATGCGTTCGCCATCCATCGTCAATGACAGCCTGCGGCCACGTCGGTCTACCAGCTTAAGGTTCAATTCAGCCTCGAGCGCGGCAATGCGGCGCGCTATGGTCGCATGTTCGACATGGAGTTGTCGCGCTGCGCCGGATAAAGTCCCAGCCTGCGCCAACGCGGCAAAATGCCGAAG
Organism: Collimonas sp. OK607; assembly: GCF_900111995.1. Classification (GTDB taxonomy): domain Bacteria; phylum Pseudomonadota; class Gammaproteobacteria; order Burkholderiales; family Burkholderiaceae_D; genus Collimonas. The sequence continues at coordinate 47,926 of NZ_FOKF01000022.1, read as the reverse complement.
ATTTTCCCAATCAGCCATTGTTAATATTTGCACATAAGATGACAAATATTAGGGAATTTTCAAACAAAGCGCAATCGATCAGAATAAGTCCAACTTAACGAAGGACAAAACGGGGGGCAAAATGAATCAAATGGTCAGAATGGCGGGTGTGGGTGGCACGGATCAACTCGAAGTTGTTACCTGCGAGCCGCAGTTGCCCGGTCCGGGCGAACTGCGGATCAGGCACGAGGCGATTGGCGTCAACTTTGTCGACATATATCATCGCACCGGCCTTTATCCGCTTGCAGCGTTGCCGGCGGTTCTTGGCGTCGAAGGTGCCGGGGTGGTCGATGCCGTCGGGGAGGGTGTTGAATATCTCGCTATCGGCGATCGTATTGCTTATGCCGGCGCACCGGTCGGCGCCTATGCCGCAACACGTTTGCTGCCACAGGCAAAGGCGATTCTGTTGCCTGAGAACATCAACACGCGCCTGGCCGCCGCCTCCATGTTACGAGGGCTAACTGCACATATGCTGCTCACTCGCACTTACCCGGCCAGCGCAGGCAGCACGATTCTGATCCACGCTGCTGCTGGCGGCCTCGGTGCGCTGCTGGTGCGTTGGGCCAAACACCTTGGCGCGACAGTGATCGGCACGGCCGGATCTGCCGAAAAGGCAAAAATCGCCAAGGCATACGGTGCTGATCATGTCATCGTAGGACGCGATGCCGATATCGTAGCCGAGGTTGCCGCCATGACCGGTGGCAAAGGCGTCGATTTCGCGATCGACGGTATCGGCGGCGACATGCTCCTGAAGACGCTTGCATGTGTGCGGCCATTCGGTACGGTCGCAAGCATAGGGCAAGCGGCGGGCCCTATAGCGCCGATCAATGTTGGAGAGTTAGGGCCTCGCCGTTCGCTCTCGCTGGCGCGCCCAAGCATCATGGCTTACCTGGCGGATCCGCATACTTATGCAGTGGCATCCGCGGCACTCATCGCCATGATGCAAGCCGGGGTCGTGGCTGAAATTGGCGGTGAATATCCGTTGGCTGAAGCTGCGAGGGCGCATGCCGATCTTGAAGCAGGGCGCACCACCGGCAGCTTGCTGTTGATTCCGTGATGGCCAGGTCACGCGTGGGCACAAAAGCGTGCCCACCCTACGGGCCGGACGTAAAAAAACCCGCGAGACTGATGTCTTGCGGGTTTTTTTGAAGAACAGGATCAATTACTTGATCTTGGTTTCTTTGTATTCAACATGCTTACGAACCTTCGGGTCGAACTTCATGATCGACATTTTTTCCGGGGTTGTACGCTTGTTTTTCGTAGTTGTGTAGAAATGACCTGTACCTGCGGTCGATTCCAGCTTGATTTTGTCGCGGCCTGATTTCGCCATGATTCTTCCTTTATTCTGCTAGTTAGACTTTTTCGCCACGAGCGCGCAAATCGGTCAACACGGCATCAATGCCGATTTTGTCGATTACGCGCAGACCGGCGTTGGACAAGCGCAGGGAGACCCAGCGATTTTCAGACTCGACGAAAATGCGGCGATTTTGCAAGTTAGGCAAAAAGCGACGTTTCGTCTTGTTGTTTGCATGGGAAACGTTGTTGCCGACCATCGGCCCCTTCCCGGTGACTTGGCAGACACGTGCCATGTTTTTACTCCTAAAAGATTTCCGAAACTGGAAAAAAGGTGAGTATATATAAAAATATGAGATTTTTCAATGACTTGCGAAAAACAATTGTGTCTTCTGCGCTTTTTAAGATTTAACAATTTGAAATCGGAGGGTTTACAGCTGGCCGTGCTCCGCAAACGAGTGCACTTGCGTTCCCGCAACGATGAAATGATCAAGCACCCTGACGTCGATCAGCTCCAGCGCCTGCTTCAAAGTGTTGGTTAATTTACGATCCGCGGCGCTTGGCTCCAGTGTCCCCGAAGGGTGATTATGCGCCAGCATGACGCTGGCGGCATTGTGCGCCAATGCCGCTTTGACCACTTCGCGCGGATAGATGACTGGACTGACAAGTTTTACAAAAATGGACATCGTATTAGTGAACATAATCAATTACTTAGATTGAAACATGTTGTCCATTAATATTTATTTATTATGGACAATTCTTGGTGCAGCGTGTCCATATGCAGGGGGTAATCTCGAGAGAGTAGGTCACAAGCCCTTGATTCTTAAAAATGAACAGTTCATCTTTTCTGAGAACGCTACGTGTAGCGCACACCGCAAAAAATGCGGCACGAATCGGCGGGTCGCATGAAAGGGGCCTTTCCGACCTTTTCCCGGAGATATTTAAGTGGGAGCGAGCCTGATGCTGGAATCAAAATTCTAGCCTACTAATTTATCTACTTTTTTCCGAATTCGTAACTTAGCAGTCGTCGTCTTGTGCGCCTCCTTGAAGAAGCCTCCCAGTTCGTCAGCAAACGGAGCGTGGCGATAGAAATTGGGTAGACCGGGAGATCGAATATTTGGTGGAAACGAAATATTGGCGAACAGCACAAAGCCAACCGGCGCCACCTCTTTTAATGGGAAGCGTAAAGCGAAAGGATAAACGCGTGTTTGAGCTAGCGCCTACGTTGTGGTTTGGCTGGTTTGCACCAGGCGAATCGTTTCAGGCTGGGCCGTTTCAAATTACTGTGCCACATGACGCCCCCCAATATCCATCTTTCGAAAACGTTACACTTTATGAAGTCGTACTGGAGCAAATGATTCAATCTGTTATCGATTTTTGGGAAGATTTGGAGTGCATGCGTTGCAATTCTTTCCGCAACATGGATGAATCAGTTGTGCGACGGTTGGCAGCTTGGCCTGAAAAGCGAAGTCAGCGACGCATTAAAAGAGTGTGGACACCTGCCTGACTTATGAATCTTGAGAGTCTGCTTGCGGCCCAGACTGTGTAAAAACAGATCCAAGCCGCAACTGGCTTCAAATATAACGTAATTTTCTTGTTCCCCGAGTAAACGAAATAGGCTCTGTCGTGTCATAGCGATATCTCGTCATATCTCGGGTGATCAATATGGGACGTTTCATCGAAGGCAGGGACCGGACGCAAGGCATATTGCTTCCAGAGCAGCTGGACGACTACGTTACAGAAAGCAACCCAGTGCGGGTAGTCGACGTCTTCGTTGATGAACTGGATCTGGATCAGATGGGATTTGATGGCGTCAATCCAGCAGAAACCGGACGGCCTGCGTATCACCCCTCTGTACTTCTTAAAATCTATATTTACGGTTACCTCAATCGCATTCAATCGAGCCGGCGTCTTGAGCGGGAAGCGCAACGCAATGTGGAACTGATGTGGCTAACGGGTCACCTGAAACCTGACTTCAAGACGATCGCCAGCTTTCGTAAAGATACGTTACCGACTTGGGCGCATATCGGAGTTGGTCGGACTTGATCTTGATTCGGCTGAGGGGCGCTTTCGCCTGCAGGTCGGCGCCCGACTTTACCTAATGGAAGAAACGATGTGATCCGCTTCTATTCTTTCAGAGAACTACATCTGAGAAAGTCCAAAATCGTCGACATCAATAACCGTGACATAGAATGCCAATGACCGCAACCGCGGCATTTCTGCCGTTGGACCCGCGAGCCGTGACAGGCTGCTCGGGGTCGGGTCCGGTCTCTCAAATTTAGAAACCGACCATTCAAGAAAGTAACGCCAAAGTATTTGTCGTTTGAATCGCGGAACGACGGCTATGCGAAGTGGAGCAGCCGCTCAGAATTGCACCTGAGGACGGCCAATACCGTCGACACTAGTAACAGCGTTATGGAAAATCAATGTCCGCAACCGCTGCATTGCAGACTTCAATGAATCAGGCTTCACTGGCCGTTTCAGACTGGGTGCGGCCACTGGGCATTCGATGGAATGCCAAACAGCTCTATGCAAAATGCGTTCTTTGGCGACATTGGAACGAACGGCGGCTTAGGTAGGTAGACCGGCCGTTGCCGGAAATTTCTCAACCAGCGGCTGGTTTGCCAAAGCTGGCGGGCAGCTAACGACTTTGAATTCTGCTAATGAAAACAACGCAAAAGATAAGCGATCTTGCCAACTATCCCGCTATCTAGACGCTGGGGTCAGTCCTGCAAAGTTTGATGCTAGCCAACACGGCGCAGCTATCATGATAGGTGCAGTTTTCTCACAGATCAGTTCAAGGCGACAGAATAAGAATTTGCACATGCCCAGTCTGGAAGAGCTTTAAATCTCTTAGAATTATTTGAATTGATAGAGAATAGGGCAAAGATGACAGGCGGGATCAATGTTCGGACAAAATTGCGGCCACGCCGACAAATGCCGGATATTGCGCGGTGATGACGTAGGTCGGAATCTGCGCGAGATATTCGCTGAACCGGCCTTTGCTCTCGAAGCGGGAACGAAACGGTGATTGAGTGAAATATTCGCCCAGACGAGGCACCACGCCGCCGCCGATATAGATGCCGCCCAGCGCACCCAAAGTGACAGCGAGATTTGCGGCGATCGTTCCAAGCATCCCACAAAAACACTCAATTACCTCCTGGCAAAGAGTATCTGTACCGGCCAATGCACGATTGACGATTTCGGGTGTTGCCAGCGATGCATTGCTGTAATGGCCGCGGTGTGATGCTAATGCCTGGTAAATCAATTCGATGCCTGGGCCGGAGATTAGTCGTTCAGCCGAAACGTGGGAATAACTGCGCCAGCAATACTGCAGGACGGCCACTTCGCGTTCATCGGCGGGTGAAAACGAAACATGGCCTCCTTCGCTATTCAGCGCCAGCCAGCGCCCGTCTGTGGGAATCAGGCCGCCGACGCCAAGTCCGGTGCCAGCGCCGACTAATCCTATTGCGCTGCCCGTTACTGCCTTGCCGTCACCGATCTGCACGCAATGGGTAGGCTCCAGATGCGGCAGAGACATTGCCAGCGCAGCGAAGTCGTTGACTACCAGCAGTGTTTCCAGACTTAAACGCCGGCGCGTGGCGTCGATAGAGAAGCTCCACCTATGGTTGGTCATTTTCACTTCATCGCCTCGCACTGGATTGGCGATGGCGATTGCCGCATGTCGCACTGAGGGATTCTGGCATTGCGACAAATATGCTTCGACCGCATCAGAAAATTCGGCGTGGTCGGCGCATTGCAGTACCCGAATGGCGTCGATTCGTCCCGGAGCGTACTCCAGGGCAAAGCGAGCATTTGTGCCGCCGACATCACCCAGGAGGCGGGGGCCATCGGGATATGCCGCGGGGTTCAAGTCGTGGAAATGAACGGTTGTAGTGGAAGACATGCAGGTGGCTTTCGGGTGAGCACAGACAAGTTTTTAAACGCACGTGTTTTTCTCAAATCATGCAACTTTCCTGCGCGCTTCGAGGTCCGCCGCCGCATGTCGTGCCGCGATTGCCCCGCGCCGCGCCAAGTCAGACGATAAGCCAGTGTGACGACTAGGCTCCAGCAGCGCATGGATGACATCTGCGCTAAGGTGCGCATTGACACGATCATCTGCGATAAGCCGATCCGCAAAAGAGCCGCCTTGAGTAGCCACGGCTTGTGCCGCAACGTAGACGACGTCATGCGCGTGCTGCCTGCCTATTGCTGCGCCAAGCTCCAGCATGACCGCCTCAGCCGCGATGAGGCCGCCGGAAAGTGAGAGATTCGCTTTCATTCTCTCCGGATAGAGCCGGAGGCCGGATGTCACGAGGATTATTCGCTCCAGCATGTCGCCCGTCAGAATGGAAGCTCTGGTCACTGCGTCGTGCATCAATGCGCCGGTGCCATCGGCTTCGTGTTCGCATTGCGCCGCTTCCAGCGCGAGAGGGACGAGTGAGCGGATCTCGGTCGATATGTTGATAATGTCCTGGCACAGCTGCGGGTTGCGTTTTTGCGGCATCGTGGAGCTGCCAACGGTCCCTGCAGGTACCGGTTCTTCAACTTCGCCAAATTCGGTTTTCATCAGCGTGTAGATCTCGCGGCCGATTTTTCCGCATGTCGCTGCTGCAAGGCCTAGCGTGCACACATATTCTGCGAAGTGGTCGCCGATACTGCGCGCAGGTATCGCCATTGGAGCAAGGCCGAGCCGCTGCGCAATGTCGGCCTGGAGTTGGGGCGCGCGATCGCCAAGTGCCGCGAAGGTGCCCGCTGCGCCGCCGATAATCGCGACGAATAGCCGAGGCTCCAATTGGGTCATGCGGGTGGCGTGGCGGGCCAGCTCGTCAATCCATACGGCCACCTTGAATCCGAACGTCGCAGGGACGGCGTGCTGGCCATGGGTTCTTCCTGCAATGACCATGTCCGCCCCGCGCTCAGCGAGATCTGCCAGGACCACGAGCAATCGCGACATCTGCTTAAGCAAAGCGCTGTGCACCCGCTGCAACACCAGAATATCGCCGGTCTGGGTAATGTTTTGCGTTGTCGCGCCCCAGTGTACATAGCCGCCGTATGCTTCTCCGACGACTCGGCTCAGTTCGACGATCAATGGCATCAGGGGATGGCTCATCTCTGCGATCCCGACGCGAATACGCGCCAAATCCAGTTGATTGAGTTGTGCTGCGGTGCTGATAGCATCGGACGCCGCGGCCGGGATGATGCCGAACCCGGCTTGAGACTGTGCCAGAGCTGCCTCTACATCGAGCCACGCTTGCCAGCGATTCTCAATGTCGAAAAGCGTCCGAATGCCGGCATTGGGGACTCTGGAGTCGGTAAATCTTGGATTTATCATGGTTAATTTTCTCTAATGCCGCCGACGCGGTTGATTTTAAGTCTTCGGCAGCTTGGATAAATACATCATTGCGCAGTATTTTTTTATTTTAATTTAAAGCGCTTGCATAAGAATACTAAGATGGGATTGCGATGTCAAGACATCAAATTCTCGTATTTATTCAGTTTTTATCTATTTGCAATGAAGATTGATATCGGAAATACATGGTTGTACGGAGGAGTAATTAAAGCGCTTGTATTTTGTCGGTGTTTTAACGCCATTTTGAGATGTGCCAGTGACATGACTTGTAAGCATTGACGTCTGCTGGCAATGTGAGCCGAAGGACGGGACTTCGGCTTCAGGAGGGGATTACCGCCCGGGCGGCGGCCCGATGGAATCTCTTACAACGAGGTCGACAGGCGCGATGTCCTGTTTTGGCTGAATATTTTTTTCGGGGTGCAAGATTTGGTCCACGATAAATTCTCCCAAGTGCTCCCCAGACAGCCGTACTGACGCCGCCGTCGTTGTCAGTGACGGTTCGAACGAGTTTGCGTGAATGCCGCGAAGCTGGTCGTCGTGGGCGATCACGGAAATATCGCGGCCAGGCTGAAGCGCATGTTCTTTAAGGGCGCGATAGACGCCCTGCGCCAGAAAGAGCGCGCCGCAGATGATAGCGGTCGGGGGGGAGGGTGAGGCAAGCATTTGCATCGTAAGTGCATATCCGGACTCTTCAGTCATTGATGTTTCATGCTGCAGCGCGGGGTCGGGCAATATCCCCCGGGCTTCGCAGGCGCGATGAAATCCTCGGCGTCTTGTGGCTGAGTACATGAACTCAGGCAATCCATTTAATGTCGCTATGCGTTTGTGTCCTAGGTTCAGCAGCAGATTTGCCGGTTTCATGAATATAGCCTCGTTGTCAATGTCGACGAACGAGTAGGGGGTGTCGGTTTCCGTTCGTCCGTGCAAAATGAAGGGAAGGCCCAATGAGTGGAGGAGCGGAACGCGATAGTCGTGCACGCGCGCTCGGGTGACGATGATGCCGTCGACCGAGCGCGTGGCGGCAAGTCGGCGCAGGATTGATTCTTCGTCATCCTCGTCAAATGGCGCCAATACCAGGTCGAAGTCGCGTTGCTTCAGTGCTCCGGTTATGCCTGCGAGAACGTCAACGAAGTTGGTTTGAGCCATCAAGAGTCGCGCAAGAGGAAATACGAGGCCGATGGCATTGGCGCGGCCGGTGGCGAGCCGTCTGGCCGCCTGGTTAGGGCGATAACCCAATTCCGCGGCTGCTTCCGCAACCCGTTGCCGCGTTTTTGCGCTAATTTGCTCGTGTCCGGCAAGTGCGCGGCTCACAGTAGATTGGGAAATGCCAAGACGTTCTGCGAACATCTTCAGATCCATGCGATTTTTCGTCATTGTGGTTGGTTAGGTGGTCTTGCTGATCCTTGTCAGCCTTGGATGTCAGGTTAGAGGAAAGTCGGCGTAGACGCAAGCGCTTCAAAATATGTTAAGGATCGTGGTCGAATCGATAGGCAAAGCCAGATGTTTTTGTTGTCTTTCAGCCTTCTAAAACTCTCAGCATGTCATGACTGGCTTAATAAAATTAGTTTTACGCCGCCGCTTGACAGTGCAAAATAGCCTACCTATACTTACGCAAGCGCTTTAAATTTTAAATAAAACATGAAGGTAATGGCTGCGACAGCGGCCGCGCCTAAGCATGTGAGTCGTAAGCAAGCTCGAACGTCGGCAATGTGCATGCTATTGCAAGCTGATTGGGCCGTTCTTCGAGATTGCATACAAAATGACCTTCTAAACGAGGAGACACCTAATGTTCCGCCATATATCCGGCTTCGCTGCCGCTTTATTTCTTGCCGCCATCTGTGTGACGGGCGCAAGCGCTGCCACTATTACCATTGCCTGTGGACCGACTAGCGGACCAAACTTCGAATTTTGCAAACGACACGCTGATGCCTGGGCGAAGAAGACGGGCAACACTATCAATGTTTTCTCCGCGCCTATCACCACCACTGACACATTGGCGCTGTACCGTCAGATGTTTGCAGCGCAAAGTGCCGATATCGACGTCATGATGATCGATGTCACGTCTCCAGGAACCTTAAAGGACCACCTTGTTGACTTGAAGCCTTATGCGAAAGGCGCGGAGCTTCAGCATTTCCCTTCGATTATTACCAATAACACCGTGGATGGGCGGCTGCTCGGCATGCCATGGTACGCCGATGCAGCCTTGCTTTACTACCGCAAGGATTTGCTCGAAAAATACAAGCTGAATGTTCCCAAGACCTGGGATGACTTCGCCGCAACTGCAAAAAAGATTCAAGCTGCCGAGCGAGGGGCGGGCAATGCCGATTTTCAGGGATTCGTGTTTCAAGCCAAGGCGTATGAAGGATTGACGTGCAACACGCTCGAGTGGTTCCTGAGCTTTGGCGGCGGTACCTTTGTCGATAACACCGGCAAGATCACCATCAATAATCCCGGGGGGATTAAAGCACTGAACACCGCCGCTTCCTGGATCGGCACCATTGCTCCGACAGGTGTGCTGAACTACGGTGAAGAAGACGCACGCGGCGTGTTTCAAAACGGTAAGGCGCTCTTTATGCGCAATTGGGGTTATGCGCTGAAGCTTGTGGAGGCGGCTGACAGCCCTGTCAAGGGCAAAGTCGGATTGGCGCTGCTGCCAAAAGGCAGCGATGCAAGCAAAACCGCCTCGACATTGGGTGGGCGGGAGTTGGCTGTGTCGAAATACTCCAGGAACATCGCTGCGTCGGCCGATCTGGTCATGTACATGACTAGCGCAGAAGTCGAGAAAGATCGCGCAGTGAGGGGCTCGTACATCCCGACTCGACCAGAACTCTTTAAGGACAAGGACGTGCTGGCATCAAATCCTTTCATGGCTAATATCTACGCAGCGCTGATGGACGGCGGAGCGCGGCCGTCGACAGTGACGGCAATGAAGTACCCGGAAGTCAGCAATACGGTTTGGATCGCCGCCCATGACGTGTTGTCTAAAAAGGTCAGTGCCGAAGAGAGCCTGAAAAAGGCCGAGGCCAAGCTCAATCAGATTAAGCGCAATAAGTGGTGAGTTCAAGGCGAATCGGACTTAACCATTTTCCCCAAAGGATTTTTTTATGAATAACAGGACTCGTACAGCCTGGATCTTTCTTGCGCCCATGCTGATCGTGTTGGTGGCGGTCGCAGTGTGGCCGCTCGGCCGATCGATATGGTTCAGTTTCACAGACGCTAATATCAACGATCTTTCTCATGCCCGCTTTGTCGGCTTCGAGAACTACTTCGGTGAATTCGGTTTGTTTGCGAACCCCAACTACACGGACGGTTTCTGGAAGAGCGATTGGGGTATGGCGATTGTAAACACACTTCAGTTTGCTATCGCCTCCGTGGGGCTTGAAACGATGGCAGGGTTGGGCGTTGCCTTATTACTGGACGCTAATTTCAAAGGCCGTATGTTCGTACGCACAGCCGTACTCGTGCCTTGGGCAATTCCCACGGTTGTTTCGGCGAAGATGTGGGGATGGATGCTGAACGATCAGTTTGGCGTCATCAACGATATGTTGATGTCAACCGGATTGATAGCGCACAAGATTGCCTGGACGGCCGAAGCGCAGTACGCCTTGTGGACCGTGGTACTGGTTGACGCCTGGAAGACCACGCCGTTCATGGCCTTGCTTATCCTGGCGGCGCTGCAGACCTTGCCGAAGGACTGTTACGAGGCGGCTCGGGTGGATGGCGTCCACCCGTTACGGGTTTTCTGGAAAATTACTTTGCCATTGATCAAACCGGCGTTGATGGTCGCGGTTATTTTCCGCCTCTTGGACGCGCTGCGGGTATTCGATCTCATCTACATTCTGACTTCAAATAGCGGCAGCACGATTAGCATGTCCGGCTTTGTACGCCGCGAAATGATCGATAACGGCAATATCGGACTCGGCTCTGCAGCGTCGACGGCACTTTTTCTCATCATCGGCGCCGCTACCATCATTTACATGCGGCTCGCACGGGTTCGCGTTTCGGGGGCTGCAGCATGAACAAGCGATCTACTTTAGGCAGCGTCATGCTGTATCTGCTGGCGGCATTGGTCACCATTGTTGCAGTGTACCCGTTCCTTTACGCGATATCGACCTCGCTTAAGACAGGATCGGCGCTGTTTGACCCGCATCTCTGGCCGCGGCAAGCAACGCTGCACAACTATATCGGCCTATTCCAAAGTGCGCAGCCATTCGGTCGGCAGATGCTAAATTCATTGATGGTGGCCACAACCGTGGTGGTGATTTCGCTCGTTCTTGCGGTGACTGCCTCCTACGCACTTGGCCGGATACGGTTCAAGGGCAAGGGCTTGCTGTTGATAGCCATCTTGAGCGTATCGATGTTTCCGCAAGTGGCTGTGTTGTCGGGCATGTTCGAACTCATTCGCGCCATGGGTCTCTATAACAAGGCGATTGGATTAGCGGTGCCATACATGATATTCACCTTGCCGTTCACGGTTTGGGTACTCACCACGTTCATGCGCGATTTGCCGCACGAACTCGAGGAAGCCGCGATTATGGATGGATGTGGGCCATTGCGCATTATCTGGAATGTCTTTATGCCGCTGCTGTGGCCCGCCCTGGTGTCGACCACGCTACTCGCTTTTATGCATGCATGGAACGAGTTCCTGTTCGCATTGACATTTGTGGTCAAGGATTCAGAGCGGACTGTTCCTGTCGGTATCTCCCTGATCTCAGGTTCCAGCCCATTTGAAATACCGTGGGGGGCGATCATGGCAGCTTCAGTGGTGGTCACGTTGCCGCTGATCCTGATGGTGATGTTTTTTCAAAGAAAAATCGTTTCCGGTCTGACCGCCGGAGCGGTCAAAGGCTGAAGAGCGCCAATCCAATCACATGAGCGCTCAAATCGCCAAATATTCAAGGAGTACATGATGTCACGTATTGAATTCAAGGAAGTGTCAAAACGCTACGGACCGGCACTTCCGTTGACGATCAATAAGGCGGAACTGACCGTCGAGCATGGCGAGTTTTGTGTTTTCGTGGGCCCGTCGGGGTGCGGAAAATCTACGCTGTTGCGCATGGTTGCCGGACTTGAGGAAATCAGCGAGGGCGAGTTAATCATCGGCGGCACGACCGTCAATAAGCTACCGCCCTCCAAGCGCGGTGTGGCGATGGTGTTCCAGTCTTATGCGCTTTATCCGCACATGACGGTAGCGGAAAATATGGCTTTCGGATTGAGAATTCTCGGCGCTGACCGGACCGCGATCGACCGCAAGGTCAAGGCCGCCGCCGACATCCTGCAGCTGGGTCCGCTGATGAACAGGCTGCCCAAGGAACTGTCAGGCGGACAGCGGCAGCGTGTGGCGATCGGTCGTGCCATCGTGAAGGAGCCCAAGGTGTTCTTGTTCGATGAGCCGCTCTCCAATCTCGATGCCGCTTTGCGCGTTCAGACCCGCTTGGAAATTGCCAAACTTCATCGCGAGCTTGGTTCCGCGAGCATGATCTACGTTACGCACGATCAGGTAGAGGCGATGACGTTGGCCGACAAGATCGTTCTGCTTCATACCGGCGACTTAATCCAGGAGCGAGGCAGCGTAGCACAGACCGGTTCGCCGATGATGCTTTACCACCGTCCGGCCAGTCTGTTCGTTGCCGAGTTCATCGGCTCTCCAAAAATGAATATCTTGTCGGCAAAATTGATCAGCGCCGAGCACAGTCACGCGGTAGTGGAGGTCGCCGGCCATCGCTTGAATGCTGCCGTCGACGCACGCCATCTGGCGGCCGGCGCGTCAGTGAAGTTGGGGATTCGTCCGGAGCACATTGTGCTTGGTGAGGAGGGCGCACCCGCATCCATACAGGTAGCCCTTGAGCATGTGGAGCGACTGGGGGATGCGTCACTGTTGTATGTGAATCTGCCTGGCGGCCCATCGATGTTTACTGTTCGCGTTGAAGGCAGTGTGCGACCGGTGCAGGGAACAAGCCTGTCTCTGCGTCTGTTGCCAGATCAGTTGCACTTGTTCGACAGCGCCGGATTGGCCTGTACCAGGACGGTTGAATTGCCGACCTGAGGTAACAAGTCCGTAACAGATACTAAGTTTTTTCTCGTCCATATTGCGACGTAAATAAAACGTGTTGCAGGTGTGCAATCACTCGCGGAGATGACTCACGCGAGCGGATAAACACGTGGTTTAGCCGCCGGAGAGCGGTTCATGGGTGGGGGGCGTCTTTAAGATGTCCGCCGAAGAAATCCTCGGAATTTTCTGAGGGATGTTGAACTATATCTGACTATAGGCAGGGAGATGAAATGATCAAGAAAAAGACGCTTTTATTAGTGATCGCGCTCGCCGCGGTGAGCGGTGCGGGATATGCGCAGGAAGAAAGCAATGTCGCAGTGTATGGCCGCCTCAATGTCGGGATGGTTAACTACGCGGGTTATGGGGACGGTCGTGGGACGGTTACCCAGCAAAACAACTTGGCGAGTCGTTTGGGGTTTAGAGGGCAGGAATATCTGGGTAACGGCCTGCGCGCCATCTTCGTTATCGAAACCGGTTTTAGCCCGGACACCGGCGCCGGGGCATTGGGGAGCCGCGAGACCACCGTCGGGCTGCAAGGTGATTTTGGTAAAGTGCGGTTCGGTTATATGTTAAACGCGCTGGACGATCTGCATGCGATAGCAGGTCCCGGTTATCAGACCAATGTGACCAATGATAATTTGAATGGCTTTTGGGCAAACGGCTACGGCAATACGTTTACCGGCAGTACCAGTAGCAACCCTGGGAGCGACGGCTGCAAGCAAGTTGCGGGCAATGCCGGCAATACAAATAGTTTTGCATTCGATAACCGCTACGGTAATTCGATTCGCTATGACTCACCCTCAATCAATGGCGTGAATGTCGCAACGCATTTGTCTCTGGGCGAAGTCGCCGGCTGCAATCCGTTTGCATGGTCGACCAAGCTGCAATATCAGCAAAACGACGTGAATATTGCACTGGCTTATAACCTTCATCACAATCTTCGCGGCCAAGGTCTCAACGATCACATCGTGATGCTGGCCGCCGGTTACAACATTAACCCGCAGGCCTACATCGGCGCTTACTACCAAACATTGCAGTACGACAATCCAGGTCGGAGCAATCTGAAACAAAACGGCTTTGGCCTGGTCGGGCGCGTTTATTTCGGTCCCGGTAGAGTTGAACTGGGTTGGTACCATGCAGGTAAAGGCCAGGGAAATCAGACTCCGGTCTTTTCCGGGATCTATGTCGGCGACGGTACACAGGCTAATTTGTTCGTCTTGGGTTATCGCTATGCACTGTCGAAGCGAGTTGACCTGTGGTCGCAAGTTGCACAATTGCGCAACGGTAGCAACTCTGCATACGACATTGGCGGCGCCAGGAATGCCGGCAGTCCCGGCACGCTGGCCCATAATCCGCGTGCGATTACTGTTGGTATCAAGTACGATTTCTAAGATGTTTCCCCGGTCAAGAAGCCGCTGCCTGATGGTCATCAAGAGTATGCATCAGGGGGCTTCATAACGAATGGGCCTGTAACCTAGAACGGAGAAAAGCCGGTCTAGGTTTTCTTGAATTTATTCTAATGCTTCGCGTCGACCGCTGTTTGAACGTCATAGCAGACGATGCCAGTTTCGCACGCCTTCATTGAACGGTCTCCCTTTGTTCGGTAGCATTCTCACTGCGATAGCTGCATTCGTTGGGACGCCCGGAGTCTCAACGGTCATTGACTATCATGTGCAACGTCGCAATGTAGTAAGTCGGAACTTGATAGCTTACCTTGTGGGTGCCTCGAAGGCACTTGAATACGTCCGCTCATGTCAAACGTTGGCCATCTCCTCTTGGGAAACGTTCCAAAGTATAGAACTGGCCATTCAAAAAAAGTAACTCCAAAGTATTTGTCGTTTGAATCGGCAAGCGACCGCTATGTGAAGTGGAGCCGCCGCTCAGAATTGCGTCTGAGGAAGGCCAATACCTTCAGCATCGGGTACCGCGTCATGGAAAGCCAGCGACCGCAACCGCTGCATTTCTGCCGTTGAACCCGCGAACCGTGACAGGCGGCTTTGGGTCGTGTGCTGCCGGTCGCAACACGCAACAGGTAATTGCCATGATTTAGTCAGGATTAGGTGTATCTGGGTGAGCCTGGGTGAATCCAGGTGTGCAGCCGGCGAAGTCTTATGGCTCAAGGTGGCTTACAATATCATCTTCCGCCAAGTAGTTATTTTTTTGTTAATGGTACTTTTGCTTAATCATGCCTAATTCGTCTCTCCCCGTCGTTACCGAAGCCTCTTATCTGACCTTGCACTACCGCCTCGCCTCGCAAGATGGCACAGATATTGTCAGCACGTTCAAAGAGTCGCCAGCCACGCTGCAGTTCGGCATGGGCCAGCTGGCGCCGTTTCTGGAAACCTGTTTGCTGGGTTTGCCGGAAGGTACCCACCAAACCTTTGACCTGGCGCCGGAACAAGCTTTCGGCCCGCGCAATCCCGAGCTGATCCAGCGTGTCTCGCGCGCTACATTGCGCCAGAACTCGCAGCTGGGAGAGGAGTATCGTATAGGTGACCTGGTGGACTTTGCAGCGCCGGGCGGCGGCAGGTTTGCCGGCGTGCTGCGTGAAATAGACGAGCAGGGCGCCTTATTCGATTTCAATCATCCTCTGGCCGGGCAGTCGCTCAAGTTTGAAGTGAAAATCATCGGTGTCTTGTAAACAACGTGTAATTCGCGTGTAGTCAGCGCGTAGTGTGCGGTTAGAGGAAATGAATATGGATAAAGAGATTTTATTGGCGCAACCGCGCGGTTTCTGCGCCGGAGTCGACCGCGCGATTGAAATTGTCGAGCGCGCGCTGGAGCAATTCGGCGCACCGATTTATGTACGTCACGAGATTGTCCACAACGCTTACGTGGTGGCGGACCTGCGCAATAAAGGCGCCATTTTCATTGAAGAGCTGGCGGATGTCCCGGCCGGCAATACCGTGATTTTTTCCGCGCATGGCGTCTCCAAGGCGGTGCAGGAAGAAGCCGAAGTGCGTGGCTTGAAAGTATTCGACGCCACTTGTCCGCTGGTGACCAAGGTGCACATGGAGGTCGCAAAAATGCGTCGCGAGGGGCGTGAAATTGTCATGATCGGGCACGAGGGACACCCTGAAGTCGAAGGCACCATGGGCCAGACCGAGGGCGGCATGCATCTGGTCGAGACCGTGGCCGATGTCGACAAGCTGCACGTGGCGAATCCCGAGATGCTGGCCTACGTGTCGCAGACCACCTTGTCGGTCGACGATACGGCCGACGTGATCGCTGCCCTGAAGCAAAAATTTCCGACGATTACCGAACCGAAAAAGGGCGACATCTGTTACGCCACCACCAACCGCCAACAGGCCGTCAAGTTCATGGCGCCACAGGTTGACGTGGTGATCGTGGTCGGCAGCCCGAACAGTTCGAATTCCAACCGTTTGCGCGAAGTGGCCGAGAAAAAAGGCACTGTCGCCTACATGGTGGATAACGCCGAGCAGATTGACCAGGCCTGGTTTCAGGGTAAAAACCGCATCGGCGTCACCGCCGGCGCGTCGGCGCCGGAGATACTGGTGCAAGCCGTGATAGACCGTTTGAAGGCCTATGGCGCCAAGAACGTGCGGACGCTGGACGGCGCCGAAGAGAATGTCACTTTCCCTATGCCGAAGGGGCTGGCGCGGGTCTGATCCGGATAATGGCAGCAATGAAATAAATGGAATATGTGAAATAACAAAACAGCCTGTCAATGGGCATCTATCGATGCGGATTGGCAACGCTGTTTTGCACCAACTTCACCTTTGCCGCACTTCTGATTGTTATCTGTCAAAACTTCTTCGACAGCGTTGCCTATGGCGGCTTTCCTGCTTCATTCTGGCGCGAAATTATATTTCGAAGAAGCTCTATTTTTCCATCGATAGTTTTCTGTTTTCCTAGCTATTATTGCGGCGCTGCGGTTTGATTGTAAAACCCTGTGCGAACTGCAGGTAGAAGGGTAATATTGCAGTACTGTCAGAGTTGTTCATCGCTCAACGTTAGTGATGATCTGCACAGTCATGGTGCATTGCCCTCGATGCAATACACTTAAGATAAAAAACGTTTTTACAGAAGACGTATAGGAGACAAACGAGTATGTGTACCCTGTTCACTTTACTTATTCCGGCTGTTCACGCATGGCCAAATTACCTTTCCAGCTTTCGTCCAGAGGAGCAGAAGGGCGTCTCCCAACGGCACTAGGATTTATCCAGGGTGCCGTTTTTGTATCGGGAATGATTTTTGCTGTGCTACCTATGGTCGCAATAGTGTTCTGACCGATTTGAACCAAAACACACATAGAACAAGGAAATTATGGATATCTTTATCCAACAAGTTATCAACGGCTTGGTGCTGGGAAGCATGTATGCGTTGATTGCCCTCGGTTATACGATGGTATACGGCGTGTTGAACCTGATTAACTTCGCCCACGGCGACATCTTGATGATCGGCGCCATGGTTGGCCTGTCGATCCTCAAGCTGTTGCAACACGTGGCGCCGGATCTGCCCGGGATTGTCCAGCTGGCGATTGCCATCATCGGCGCCATCCCGGTCTGCGTTATCGTCAGCCTGATCATCGAGCGGGTTGCCTACCGGCCGCTGCGCAATGCGCCGCGACTGGCGCCGCTGATCACGGCGATCGGCGTTTCCATCCTGTTACAGACGTTTGCCATGATGATCTGGGGCCGCAGTCCGCTGCCGGTGCCGCAAGTCATGCCGTCTGATCCGGTGCATATCTTCGGCGCATTGATCTCGCCGACGCAGATCATGCTGCTGATCCTGGCCGCCGCGTCGATGTTCGGCCTGGTGATGCTGGTTGAAAAAACCAAGATGGGCCGCGCCATGCGCGCTACCGCCGAGAATCCGCGGGTTGCCGGTTTGATGGGGGTCGATTCCAACCGCGTCATCGTCATGACCTTCGCCATCGGTGCTGCGCTGGCTGCGGTTGCCGGTGTGATGTGGGGCGCGAACTATTCTTCCGCGCAGTTCGCGATGGGTTTCGTGCCGGGCTTGAAAGCATTCTCCGCCGCGGTGCTGGGCGGTATCGGCAATATCTACGGCGCCATGCTGGGCGGTATCCTGCTGGGCCTGATCGAGAGCCTGGGCGCTGGCTATATCGGCGATTTGACTGGCAATTTCTTCGGTAGTAACTACCAGGATATCTTTGCCTTCATCGTGCTGATTATCGTACTGACGCTGCGGCCATCCGGCATCATGGGCGAACGTGTCGCCGATCGCGCTTAATCCGGGGAGGATACATGGCTAATTTTTTCGATACTAAAAAGAACCCGACCAAGGCTTACACCAGCCTGGTCGCCCTCGCTATCCTGTTCGTGATTTTCCCGTTTATTGCCGCCAATTTCGGTAATTCCTGGGTCCGCATCATGGACTTTGCGCTGCTCTACATCATGCTGGCGCTGGGTCTGAACATCGTGGTCGGTTTCGCCGGCCTGCTCGATCTGGGCTACATCGCGTTCTATGCGATCGGCGCTTACATGACCGGCTTGCTGGCATCTCCGCAGTTTGCTTCGGTGCTGGAATCGTTCGTCAATACCTATCCGGCCATCGGCAATTTCCTGGTGATGATCTGCGGCCCGGAAATCACCCAGAACGGCATCCACCTGTCGTTGTGGGTGATCGTGCCGCTGGGAGCGGCGCTGGCAGGGATGTTCGGCGCCATTCTCGGCGCTCCGACACTCAAGCTGCGCGGCGACTACCTGGCTATCGTGACACTCGGTTTCGGTGAAATCATCCGGATTTTCATGAATAACCTGAATGCGCCGGTCAACATTACCAACGGTCCGCAAGGTATCAACCTGATCGATCCTATCCGCATCTTCGGCGTCTCGCTGGCAGGGGAGCGGGGGTCCAATGCGACGGTCCAGCTGGGCAGTTTCAGCTTGCCATCGGTGAATGCCTACTACTTCCTGTTCCTCATCCTGTGCATTGCGATCATCACTATTTCGATCCGCTTGCAGAACTCGCGCCTGGGCCGTGCCTGGGTGGCGATACGTGAAGATGAAATTGCCGCCAAGGCAATGGGCATCAATACCCGTAACATGAAACTGCTGGCATTTACGATGGGTGCCTCGTTTGGCGGCGTCGCCGGTGCCATGTTTGCCTCGTTCCAGGGTTTCGTCTCTCCCGAATCGTTCTCGTTGACCGAGTCGATCGCGGTGCTGGCGATGGTGGTGCTGGGTGGCATGGGGCATATCCCGGGCGTGGTGCTGGGCGGCATATTACTGGCGGCGTTACCCGAGGTGCTGCGGCATACCGTGGAGCCGATGCAGATGGCCATTTTCGGCAAAGTCCTGATCGATGCCGAAGTGCTGCGCCAGTTGTTGTACGGCCTGGCGATGGTAGTGATCATGCTGACCCGTCCAGCCGGCTTGTGGCCTGCGCCTAAGCACGAGGACCGGCCGGATGCCGATATCGATAAACCTACGCTGGCCACCGGCGTGGTAGAGGCTTAAGGAGATCACATGAGCGCACAAACTATTTTAAATATCTCCGGCGTCAATAAACGATTTGGCGGTTTGCAGGCACTGGCGGAAGTGAATATCAAGATCCTGCAGGGCCAGATCTATGGCCTGATCGGACCGAACGGCGCCGGCAAGACGACTTTCTTTAATGTGATTACCGGTTTGTACCAGGCCGATACCGGCTCCTTTGAGCTGGCCGGCAAGCCATACTCGCCTTCGGCGCCGCATGAGGTGGCCAAGGCCGGGATTGCACGTACATTTCAGAACATTCGCCTGTTTGGCGAGATGACTGTGCTGGAAAACGTCATGGTGGGTTGCCACGTGCGTACCAAGCAGGGCCTGTTCGGCGCTGTGTTCCGCCACAAGGCTGCTCGCCTGGAGGAGGTAGCTATCCGCAAGCGTTCGCAGGAACTGCTGGATTTCGTCGGCATCGGCCGTTTTGGCGAGCGTACTGCCCGGCATTTGTCCTACGGCGATCAACGCCGCCTGGAAATCGCCCGCGCGCTGGCTACCGATCCGCAATTGCTGGCGTTGGACGAGCCGGCAGCCGGCATGAACGCCACCGAAAAACTGGCGCTGCGCGAGCTGCTGGTGAAAATCAAGAATGAAGGAAAGACCATTTTGCTGATCGAACATGATGTCAAGCTGATGATGGGCTTGTGCGACCGTCTGACGGTACTTGATTACGGCAAGCCGATTGCAGAGGGATTGCCGGCTGAAATCCAGAAAAACACGGCAGTGATTGAAGCCTATCTGGGAGGTGGTCACTAATGGCAAACAATATTCTGCAGGTTAGCAACCTGAAAGTCGCTTACGGCGGCATCCAGGCCGTCAAAGGCATTAACCTGGAAGTCAACGAAGGTGAGCTGGTAACGCTGATCGGCGCTAACGGCGCCGGCAAGACCACTACGCTGAAAGCGATTACCGGCACTTTACCGCTGTGTAAGGTGGAAGGCGAGATGCATTACCTGGGGCAGCACACCAAGGGCACTACTTCGTTTAGCCTGGTCAAGCAAAAGCTGGCCATGGTGCCGGAAGGGCGCGGTGTGTTCACCCGCATGAGCATCCAGGAAAATTTGCTGATGGGCGCTTATACGCGTGACGACAAGGCCGGTATTGCGGCTGACATCGACAAGTGGTTTGGCGTATTTCCGCGCTTGAAAGAGCGCGCCGCACAAATGGCCGGCACCTTGTCGGGCGGCGAGCAGCAGATGCTGGCGATGGCGCGCGCATTGATGAGCCATCCAAAGTTGTTGCTGCTGGATGAGCCGTCGATGGGTTTGTCGCCGATCATGGTGGAAAAGATCTTCGAGGTGATCCGTAACGTTTCCGCGCAAGGCATCACGATCCTGCTGGTCGAGCAGAACGCCAAGCTGGCTCTGGAAGCGGCGCATCGCGCCTATGTGATGGATTCGGGGCTGGTGACGATGAGCGGAAAAGCCAGCGACATGCTGGACGATCCTAAGGTCAAGGCTGCTTATCTGGGCGAGTAATCGAAACCCGGGGCCGGGGGAACCCGCCCCGGCCAGTTTGCAGGGATAAAAAAAAGAGCCACAGGCTCTTTTTTTTTATCTGGCAGATTCAACGGTCAGGTCAAAGGCAACGCATTGAGCTGATTGTCTGATTGCTGGATGCGATGTTCGTTAGCGTCCGGCGTGTTGACAGCGGCTTCGGCCGGTACCTGGCCAGCATTGATTGGCGAAACTGCCTGTATCTGACGTGGTTTCGGTGTCGCGATTGGTGCAGACGAGCCGGTCGACGGTACGTTCTTGCCGATGGCGACGTCTTGCAGGCGGCGATATTCAGCCAGCACCTTGTAGCCATAACCACCGTCGGTGGCAAAAGCTGCGGCGCCGACATATCGTTTCAAGCCGGCTTCAACTGAACCGCCCTGGGCAACATAATCTCTCAGGATCATGGAGCCGACCTTGATGTTGGCAGTCGGATTCAAGGCCGCCTTGATGCCGCCCAGATTTTCAAACTTGTCTTCGTGCACCTTCGACATGACTTGCATCAGGCCTTGTGCTCCCACCGGACTTTCGGCAAACGGATTCAGGCCGGATTCAATCGCCATCACAGCCAGGATCAACAGCGGGTCAAGCTTGGTTTCCCGTGCTGTCTTGTAAGCTGTCGTCACAAACATGTTGGTGGCGTCGCCCGCTACGCGATAGCGCTTGGACAACCAGTTGGTGACCCATTGCTGCTGACGCGAGCTGTCAACCGGTTTGATGGCTTTGTTCAACATCCCATCCATGCGCAGCACGTGATTGTTATCGGCTGCCGGTGCAGGTACGGTCAGGGCAGCCACTTTAGGCGCTGCAGTTGTTGCAGGCGCGGCATTGGCCTGGCCCGAAAGTTCTGGCGCCGGTGCAGCTTGCACTTGCGGCGCAACGTTTTGCGCGGTGCTGCTGGCAAACACTGGCAGATTCTGGAGCTTCGATGCCAGGTCCGGTTTTACCATCATTGTGGTGAAACCGATGATGGCCAGCAAGCCGCTGAATAAAACGGTGATGCGGGTGGTGGCGATGAAACCGCCGACGGTGTCGCGCGCAAAAAACACGCGGCTGACGAACTGACTGCTGAATTTCTTTGCATAGCCGAGCGTAGCCCAACTCGGTAGTGCTCTGGTAGATCTTGCTAACAATTGAACCTCCTGAATCGTCGCGGCGCAAGCAGGCCCCTTGGTAAAGCTGGAGCAAATGTACTGAATGCTGCGTGCACCGTAATCAATATCGCAAGGCATCGCATTTGGTCTGCGGTGTGCCAATACGTCGTTGCTGTTTGCGCTTAAGTAGCTTTGGATCTATCGGCCGCAGTAGAGCGCGCCGGCTACAGGCAAACAGCTTGTTCGGGGGAGAAGGCTGACGCCTTTTGAAAACACTCCTTAAAATGTCATTTGGGACCCCGATCCCGTGAGAATTGAGAGCCGACAAAAAATCGCTTTTTGGGCGACGCGGCTTCTACAAGCTGGTCGCATTGTAGGGGGCGGTTTATATCAAGTCAATACTATAAAAAGCAATATCAATAACTTTTATGTATAACGATTATACCGGTTTACCGCCGCAAGCCAATAAAATCAAGCACTTGGCCGAAAAGGCTTAATTATCAAATTAACATTCATAAACATTGTAAAACCCATGAAATATTCAGATTTACGTGATTTTATTGTCAAATTAGAACAGATTGGTGAGCTAAAACGCGTTTCGACGCCGATTTCGACCTATTTGGAGATGACGGAAATCTGCGATCGTACTTTGCGGGCAGCCGGACCGGCGCTTCTTTTTGAAAATGTGGTCGGGCATTCGATACCTGTGCTAGCTAATTTATTCGGCACGCCGCGGCGCGTTGCGCTTGGCATGGGAGCCGACGACGTCAGCGAATTGCGGCGCATCGGCCACGTGCTGGCAATGCTGAAAGAACCGGAGCCGCCCAAAGGTTTTAAGGACATCCTCGGCCTTGGCACCCTGGTTAAATCGTTGTGGGACATGGCGCCCAAGGAGCACCGCTCGGCGCCATGCCAGGATATCGTGTGGGAAGGTAACGAGGTCGACCTGGCCAGGCTGCCGATCCAGCATTGCTGGCCGGGCGATGTGGCGCCGCTGATTACCTGGGGCCTGGTGATTACCAAAGGGCCGCACAAGAAGCGCCAGAATCTCGGCATCTATCGACAGCAGGTGCTGGGCCGTAACAAGGTGATCATGCGTTGGCTGGCGCATCGCGGCGGCGCGCTGGATTTCCGCGAACATGCGATCGCCACCGGTAACAAGCCGTATCCGGTGGCGGTAGCGCTGGGCGCCGATCCCGCTACTATATTAGGCGCTGTGACGCCGGTGCCGGACAGTTTGTCTGAATATCAGTTTGCCGGCCTGCTGCGCGGCAGCCGCACCGAGCTGGTCAAAGCCATCGGCAGCGAGTTGCGGGTGCCGGCTTCGGCCGAAATCGTGCTGGAAGGGCACATCAATCCCGACCCGTCGCATCCATCCGGTTATGAAATGGCGCTGGAAGGACCGTATGGCGACCACACCGGTTATTACAATGAGCAGGACTGGTTCCCGGTGTTCACCATCGATCGCATCACGATGCGCAAGTCGCCGATCTATCACTCTACGTATACAGGTAAGCCGCCGGATGAGCCGGCGGTGCTCGGCGTGGCGTTGAACGAGGTGTTCATTCCCTTGCTGCAAAAGCAGTTCCCTGAAATTACCGATTTCTATTTGCCGCCCGAAGGCTGCAGTTACCGCATGGCGGTGGTGCAAATGAAGAAGGCGTATGCCGGTCATGCCAAGCGCGTGATGTTTGGCGTCTGGAGTTTCCTGCGCCAGTTCATGTATACCAAGTTCATCGTGGTGGTCGACGAGGACGTCGACATCCGTGACTGGAACGAAGTCATCTGGGCCATCACCACCAGGGTCGATCCGATCCGCGACACTACCCTGGTTGATAACACTCCCATCGATTATCTCGATTTCGCTTCGCCTGTCAGCGGCCTGGGCAGCAAGATGGGGATCGACGCCACCAATAAATGGCCAGGTGAAACCAACCGCGAATGGGGACGCACCATCAGCATGACGGATGAGGTAAAGGCGCGCGTGGATCAGATCTGGCAAGAGTTGGGTTTGTGAAGCAGCTCTTGTAAGGCGGGGTTTGCAGGTTAGGTTGCAGGAAGTGCAGGGGAAACTGGCAGCAAGGATGAAAAAACGCTGCCAGCAATGCCGCAATGCGGTACAATTCACCCCGGCGGGCCCCTGCGCATTGTGGCGTGGTCAACCTGGTCAGGTCGGGAACGAAGCAGCCACAGCCATTTCCTGCAAGTGCCGCAGACAAGGCTCGCCTCTATCCTTTGTACTATTTCTGTACTACTCCGCACTAGTCTCGTTTCACGCCCGCTTTACATCCTCGCAACACCCCTTATTTTCCAGGCGTTACCATCTATACAAGCCTGCAGGCTATTTCAGTGCGTTACCGCATCGCCGGCAGGAATGTTGAAGCCTATCGTCGTTATGCCGTCGACGCTGCTGGCAAACACGCCTCCGCCATGCATCTTGGCAATCGCCTTGACGATTGCCAGCCCCAGGCCGTGGCCGTGCAGCTGGCTTTGATTGGTGTCGTTGCGGGCAGCATCGACCCGATAGAAACGATCGAACAGGCGTGGTAGATGATTCTCGGCGATCGGTTTGCCGGGATTCGATACAGCAATCTGGATCGCCGCAGGCTGCTGCGTGATCTTGACCGCAATTGCGGCGCCGGGGTCGGAGTGCTGAATCGCGTTATGCAGCAGATTGCTCATGGCGCGCTTGAACAGCGAGGTTTCGATGGAGGCTTCGGCGTTGATATCGCCATCGACCGTGACCGCCATTTTCAAATCATCCAGAACGAATTCAAAGAACTCCACGGTCTTGCCGATTTCCAGCGCGATCGAGGTGCGCACCAGGCTGGTGGCGGCTTCACCCTGGTCGGCGCGGGCCAGGAACAGCATGTCGTTGATGATCGAACGCAAACGTTCCAGTTCCTCCAGGTTCGACTGCAGCACTTCCTCGAATTGCGGCGCGGTGCGTTGCCGTGACAATGCTACCTGGGTTTCGCCGATCAGGTTTGCCAGAGGTGTGCGTAGTTCATGCGCGACATCGGCGTTGAAGGCTTCGAGCTGGTTGTAAGCGCCTTCCATACGTTCCAGGGCGCCGTTGAAGGCAATCGTCAAATCCGACAATTCGCCCGGCAGCTGGGAAATTTGCAAACGCTGCGATAACGTTTTGGGCCCGAGCGATTGGGCGGCGCTGGATAGTTGCTTCAGCGGCCGCAAGCCGACCTGCGCGATCCAGTAACCCAGCAGCATGACCAGCAGCACACCCAGCAGAGACAGGCCGACCAGTGCCGTCATGAAGGCATGCAGGGTATGCATGTAAGGTGCGGCATCGACTGCTACGATCAGGCGCACCGCAGGCCGGTCCTGGAATGGCTCGATCGTACCGATCATGGTATGCATCGGATACTCGCGACCGTGCAGCGTCATGACTCCCATGCCATTCGGATTACGGTCCAGCTGTTCGATTTCAGCCAGTCCTTTGCCATATTGAAAACGCGCATCGTCGCCTAGCACCCAGTAACGGATGCTGCCGTCGGCTGGCGACAGGGTATCCAGCTTGGCCTGAACCCGCGGCCACCGTGCCGGGTCGCCGTTGTGACCGATCATGTAACTGGTGTCCAGGTATCGCGTGTTGAGCTCATCCTGTTGGTGACGCGCCAGTTCACGTCGCAGCACGCCATACAGCGCGCTGCCGATCAGGGAAAAAATCAGCAACGCGGCCAAAGCGAACATCGCTACCAGGCGGACGGTGATCGAACGCTTCATTGGTTACTTTCCTGGGTGCGCGGTTCCTGCGATTCCTGCGCTTCCCGCGGTTCCAGAACATAACCCATGCCCCGTATCGTATGCAGCAACTTGGGGCTGAACGGCGTATCGATCTTGGCGCGCAAGCGCTTGATGGCGACTTCGACGACGTTGGTATTGCTATCGAAATTCATGTCCCAAACCAGTTCGGCGATGGCCGTCTTGGACAGGATTTCACCTTGGCGCCGCGCCAGTACCGCCAGCAGGGAAAACTCCTTGGCGGTGAGGTCGATACGGACATTGGCGCGATAGGCTTTGCGGCTGATCAGGTCGATCTGCAGATCGGCGATGCGTAATTGCGCCGGCTCCAAAGCGCGGCCGCGCCGCGTCAGCGCTTGCAGGCGCGCCAGCAATTCGAGAAACGAAAACGGCTTGACCAGATAATCGTCGGCGCCGCCTTGCAGGCCCTTGATGCGATCTTCCACGCGATCGCGTGCAGTCAGCATGATGACCGGGGTTTGCTTGATTTCGCGGAGGGCGTGCAATACCGCAAAGCCGTCTATGCCGGGCAGCATGACGTCGAGCACGATGACGTCGTAGTCATGCTGTAAAGCCAGGTGCTGGCCGTCGACGCCGTTATGAGCGACATCGACAGCGCAACCCTGCTCGGTCAACCCCTTGCAAAGGTAGTCGGCCGTCTTCTGTTCATCTTCGACGATCAGGATTTTCATGTGCGGCCTGTCTCCTGGCTAGTCTCCCGCATATCGCCAGGAACAGATCGATATGCAGGAAGACGTTTTACTATTTTATTTCGGTACATCATGTTGATGCATTATTTCGACGAATTACTTCGACGCATTACTTTGAATCTATCACGCTTGCCGTCCCGATATCTGTAGCAATACCGGCTTTATTTGCCTTGCGTGCCTGCCGCGCTTCCTTGCGGCTCATGTACCAGTAGTGGGCCCGGTCCAGGTACAGATAGACCACCGGCGTCGTGAACAAGGTCAGCGCCTGCGACAGCACCAGGCCGCCCACCATCGCATAACCCAGCGGACGCCGCAATTCCGAGCCGGCGCCGTGACCCAGCATCAGCGGCAAACCACTCAGCAGCGCGCACATGGTTGTCATCATGATCGGCCGGAAACGGCGCAGGCAAGCCTGGTAGATCGCTTCCTCCGGTTTCATGCCGTGCTCGCGTTCCGCAGTCAGCGCAAAGTCGATCATCATGATGCCGTTTTTCTTGACGATACCGATCAGCAGGATGATGCCGATCAATGCAATCACACTCAGATCATAACCGCCCATCATCAAGATCAGCAGGGCGCCGACACCGGCTGAAGGCAAGGTCGACAAGATCGTCAGCGGGTGGATATAACTTTCATACAGCAAACCGAGCACGATATACACCGCAACCAGCGCGGCTGCAATCAGATACGGCTGCGACGACAGCGAATCGCCAAACGCCTTGGCGGTACCTTGGAAAGCACCCGTCAAGGTGTCCGGCACGCCCATCTCGTGCTGGGCCTTCTGGATCGCATCGACTGCTTCGCCAAGCGCCACATTCGGCGCCAGGTTAAAGGAAATCGTCACGGCCGGGAACTGTCCTTGATGGCTGATTGCCAGATACGAGGTTTTGCTGGTATCGACGGTGACAAAGGTCGACAGCGGCACTTGCTGCCCGGTGATCGGCGAGGTCAGGTAAAGCTTGCTGAACAGCTCGGGATCTTGCTGCAGCTTGGGCGTCACTTCCAGGATCACGTGATAGCTGTTGATCTGCGTGAAATATTGGGCGACCTGGCGCTGGCCTATGGCATCGTAGATGGTCGAGTCTATCAGCGCCGGTGAAATCCCGAAGCTGGAAGCGCGCGCCCGGTCGATCGTCAGGTTGGCTGCCGCAGCTGCGTTTTGCTGGTCGGAAGCGACATCGGTCAGTTGCGGCAATTGGCGGAAACGGTTCATCAGCTTCGGCGCCCAGACGTTCAGTTCGTCCAGGTTCGAGTCCGTCACCGTGTACTGATATTGCGTGCGCGACAAACGGCCGCCGACGTTGATGTCCTGGCCCGCTTGCAGGAACAGGTTGACCCCTTGCACCTTGGCCAGTTGCGGCCGCAAGCGTGCAATCACTTCGTCGGCGCTGGCGGTGCGTCCTTCATCTTTTGGTTTCAGGCTGATGAAAAAATTACCAGTATTGAATGTGCTGAAGCCGCCGCTCATGCCGAAACCGGTGACATCAGGATCCTTGCGTACCACATCGGCCAGCGCCAGCATGCGTTTGTTCATCGAAGAAAACGACGAATCCTGCGCCGATTCGGCAAAGCCGTAAACGAAGCCGGTATCTTGCTGCGGGAAGAAGCCTTTCGGGATCACGATGAACAACACCACGGTAGCCGCCATAGTGGCGAAAAACACCATCAGGGTAATGAACTGATGGTGCAGCACGACATGGAGGCCGCGCTTGTAGCCATTGAGCATGGCATCGAAGCCGCGTTCGAACATCTGATACATGCGGCCATGCGATTCAGCACTATGTGGCTTCAGGAAGCGCGAGCACAGCATCGGCGTCAGCGTCAGCGAAATGACGACCGATACCGCAATCGTCAATGTCACGGTGATAGCAAATTCACGGAACAGGCGGCCGACGATACCGCCCATCAGCAGCAGCGGAATAAACACGGCAACCAGCGAAACCGAGATCGAAATAATCGTAAAGGCGATTTCTCCCGCACCCTTGTAGGCGGCCTCCATCGGTGACATGCCTTCTTCGACATATCGATAGATATTTTCCAGCATCACGATCGCATCGTCGACTACGAAACCGACCGCGATGGTCAGTGCCATCAGCGACAAATTATCGAGGCTGAAACCGAGCAGGTACATGACAGCTGCGGTGCCGAGCAGCGCCAGCGGCACGGTCACGCTCGGGATCAAGGTAGCCGGGATGTTACGCAGGAACAGGAAGATCACCAGCACCACCAGCGCGATGGTCAGCACCAGCGTAAATTCCACATCCAGCACCGAGGCGCGAATGGTCTGGGTGCGGTCGATCAAGGTATTGACGTGCACTGTCGGCGGAATCGCCGCTTGCAGGCGCGGCAGGGCAGCCTTGATGCGATCCACGGTTTCGATCACGTTGGCGCCAGGTTGCTTGGTCACCGCCAGCACGATCGAGCGGCCGTTGGTAATCGTGTTGGCGGCCGGTGCGGCGGCACCGGCAAAGGCCCAGCCGGCAACCTTGAGGTTTTCCGCCGCATCAATCGCGACGCCGATGTCGCGCACCCGGATCGGAGCGCCGTTCTTATAAGCCAATACCATGTCGTTCCATGGTTCTGCGCTCAGCAGCTGATCGTTGGTGTAGACAGTGAAGCTTTGCTTGGCGCCGTCTACCGTGCCTTTCGGCTGATTGACAGTCAGGCTGGCGATGACGCCGCGAATATCTTCCAGGCTGATGCCGATCGCTGCCAGTTTGGTCGGATCTACCTGGATCCGCACCGACGGTTTTTGCACGCCGCCGATGTTGACCAGGCCAACGCCAGGAATCTGCGAAATCTGCTGCGCCAGAATATTATCGGCATAGTCGTTCACCTGGATCAGCGGCAACGCGTCCGATTGCACCGACATCACCAGGATCGGCGAATCGGCCGGGTTCACTTTGCGGAACGTCGGCGGGCTCGGCAGATTAGCCGGCAGCTGGCCGCTGGCAGCGGTAATCGCGGCCTGCACATCCAGCGCGGCAGCGTCGATGCTACGGTTGAGGTCGAACTGCAAAGTAATTTGCGTAGAGCCGAGCGTGCTGGTCGAGGTCATCTGCGACAAACCGGCAATCAATGAGAATTGCCGTTCCAGCGGCTGCGCCACGCTCGATGCCATGGTTTCCGGATTGCCGCCGGGCAGGTTGGCGGAAACCTGGATCGTCGGGAAATCGACTTGAGGCAACGGCGCCACCGGCAGCAGCGGCCACACCGCAGCGCCAATCAGGAATATCGCAATAGCGAGCAGCGTGGTGCCGATCGGGCGTTTAATGAAGTTCGCGGAGATGCTCAATTGCTTGCCCCTTTGGCGGCTGGAGCTGGTACGGTGCCGGTACTACTGGCAGCAGCGCCGGCTTCGGCGACCTTGATGCCGGGCTTCAGCTTGTACTGGCCATCGACCACCACCCGTTGCCCCGGATTCAACCCCTTGTCGATCACGGCTACGTTGTCCTGGATATTGATCAGTTGAATCTGCTGATTCTTTACCGTATTGTCGGCATCGACGACGTAGACGTAGGTGCCGTCCTGGCTTCGTTGTACTGCCGCTGCAGGAATCGTCAACGCCTGTTTGCGATCGCCCAGCACCAGCCTTACGTTGACATACTGGCCCGGCCACAACACATGCGACGGATTCTGGAAAATGCCTTTCAGCTGCACCGTGCCGGTACTGGTGTCGATCTGGTTATTCAGCAATGCCAGATTACCCTGGGCCAGCATGGTGGTGCTGTTACGCGGGAAGGTTTGCACGCTCAACGGTTTCTGGCTGCCATGCAAGGCAGTGTTGATGTTCTGGAAGGTTTCTTCCGGCAGCGTAAACACGACTGCAATCGGGTCGATTTGATTGATCACCACCAGGCCATTGACATCGGCAGCGTGGACGATATTGCCAGGATCAACCAATCGCGCACCGACCCGGCCGCTGATCGGCGCCAGGATGCGGGTAAAACTGAGTTGTACTTTGGCGTAGTTGATCTGCGCTTCGTCGGCTTGCACCGCGGCTTGCAGTTGCGTCACTTGCGCGCGCGTTGCATCCAGCGTCTGTTGTGTCGCGGCATCCTGTTGCACCAGCGTGGTGTAGCGTTGCAGATCGAGCCTGGAATTTGCCAGTTGCGCCTGGTCCTTGGCCTTTTGCGCTACGGCCTGGTCCAGTTGCGCCTGCAAGGTGCGCGGATCGATTTGCGCCAGCAACTGGCCGGCCTTCACGTCCTGGCCTTCGACAAAACCGACCTTGTCCAGCTGGCCGTCGATACGTGCCTTGACAGTGACGCTGGCATTCGAGGTGACGGTGCCGACTCCCGTCAGGTAGATCGGCATATCTTGCTGCTTGACGGCTGCGGTGGTGACCGATATGGCGTTGGCTGCGGCGGGTGGCGCAGAGACGGCGCTGGCCTTGTGTACGATGCCCCAGCCGGCAGCGCCGATCAGGACCAGTATCGCGGCGGTAATGAGCAGCGTTGAACGTGGTTTGGAAAGTGTGGTGGTCATGTTGTCTGCTCGGAGAATTAGTTGGTCGTATTGTTTTGTGCCTGCTGTGCCGCTGGAGTCTGGCTTGGGCGCTCGGCGCCGCTCAGCTGGCCGGCATCCCAGCCGCCGCCGACGGCCTTGATCAAGGCCACGCTCGCCAGCAACTGGCGTCCAAGCAGTTGCACCAAAGTGCGTTCATTGCTCAGGGAAAGCGTTTGCGCCGTGACCACGGTCAGATAAGTCGCAGTGCCGGCGCGATACTGGCTGAGCGCCAGCCGTTCTGCCAGCTGCGAGGCTTGCACCGCCTGGTTTTGGGCGATCGCCTCTTGAGCCAGGACGTTCAGCGTGGCCAGGTTGTCTTCGACTTCCTGGAAGCCGCCCAGTACGGTTTGCTTGTATTGCGCTACCGCGACGTCATACGCGGCAATTGCCCCAGCGCTGTGCGCGCGCCGCAAGCCGCCGTCGAAAATGGTTTCTGCCAGCGCCGCGCCGAGCGACCAGACCCGGCTTGGCGTGTTGAACCACTGCGCCAGGCTGGCGCTGTTGAAGCCGCCGCTCGCGCTCAGCGTCAATGCCGGGAAAAAGGCGGCCTTGGCGACGCCGATGTTGGCGTTGGCAACCGCAACGTGACGTTCTGCGCTGGCGATATCGGGCCGGCGTTCCAGCAGATCCGAAGGCAGGCCGGTTGGAACCGGCGGCAAACCTGCCTGCATTTTGCTTAACATTTGGGTGTCGGCCGGCAGTGCGGTCAAATTGAATCCGGAAGGCGCCTTGCCGGTCAGGATGGCAATCGCGTGTTCCAGCTGACTGCGCTGCGCTTGCAAGTCGATGGCTTGCGCCTCGGCGGTTTTCAACTGGCTTTCCGCCAGCGCCACATCTGAGCGCAGCGCGACTCCGGCGGCGTACTGGCTCTTGGTCAGTTGCAGCGAGCGGGTATAGGCGGCAGTGGTGCGCGCATACAAATCTTTCAGCAGATCGGTAATCCGCAGTTGCAGATAGTCTTGCGTCAAGGTTGCCTGGATGCTGAGGCGAGCGGCGGCCAGGTCGGCGGCGCTCGCCTGGGTACCGGCGTCGCCGGCTTCCACCGAACGCCGCACGCTACCCCAGACATCTGGCTCCCAGCTGCCTTGTACACCAGCGGTGTAGCCATTACTGAGCTTGATGCCGTTAGTGTTGCTGAGGGCGCGGTCGACGCCGGCGTTGACGCCGATCGTCGGCCAGAAACCGGCACGTGCCGCATCGGCGGCAGCGCGCGCCTGGCGATACTGGGCTTCCGCCTGGCGAATATTCTGGTTGGCCTGGTTAGCTTGCTGTATCAAGCTGTTCAGGGTGGCGTCGCCGTACACTTCCCACCAGTTGCTGCTGTCGATTGGCTGCGGCTGTGCCTGTTTCCACGGACCGCTCTCTTTATAGCTGGCAGGCACATCCATCGACGGCCGCACATAATCGGGGCCGACTGCGCATGCTGTCAGTGATAGCGCCACTGCTGCAGCCATGACGCTGGTTGCAAACGAACGCTGGGATCTTGGGGGAAAGGAGAAATTCATGAGTCTGCTTGGTCTGACGTTCGGAACATCGGATGGAATGTCCGAGCGGCGAACAAGCAGCGGTTGCAATAATCGCAACAGTCACAACAATCGCAGCATCGGGCATTATTCAGGACTTACTTTAAGTCCTGCTGCAGTACCTGATGCTGTCGCAAATATGACAATTCTGTCAGTTTCGCCCGTGCTTGATTCTTAGTGCGCTGATGACAGTGGCAAGCAAGGCTGCGCCTGCCGCCAGCCATAGCGACAAATGGACCGCGCTGGCGTCGATATGCGCGGTGTCGGCGGAAGCCTGGGCGATGCTGGTTGCCGCCAGCACCACGGCGACCAGCGCTGCGCCAAGGGATTGACCGAAAGTGCGGGCAATCGCCAGCATGCCGGATGCGGTGCCGCTGCGCGCACGCGGTGCGTTGCTTAGCATTTCGCGATTGTTGGGGCTTTGGAAAAAACCGAAACCAAGTCCGCACACAAAGGCGCGCCACAAGATATCCGGTATCGAAGCGTGTTCGCCGAGGCAGGCTAGCAAGACAAGGCCTAGCGTTAGCACCAGCAGGCCGCAGGTTGATAGCAGCGATGCCGAATAGTGGTCGGCCAGGCGGCCGGCGATCGGCGCCGTGATGGCAATCGCCACCGGCCACGGCGTAAATAAGGCTGCCGATACCAATGGACTATAGCCATAGGCGCCCTGAAACAGGAATGGTAGTGCAATAAAGGCAATTCCCTGGCCGACAAAAGAGCAAAGCGAAGTAGCTACCGCCATGGAAAACCGTTGTGATGCAAAAATATCAAGTGGCAGTAACGGTGCTGTGTAACGTCGTTGTCTAATGATAAATAAAACAATTGAAACCAGCGCGATCGCGAAGAGCAGCATTTCCTTGCCCCAGCTGTCGTGGCGCGCCAAGCCGTCGACGGCCATGACGAAGGTGCCCAGGGCCACTGCCGAGAGCACGGCGCCGATGGCGTCGAATTTGCCGCCGCGTCCCGGATCGCGCGGCAGCACGCTCCATGCCATCAACAGCGTGATAATGCCGATCGGGACATTGATCGCAAACAGCCACGGCCAGCTCAGCACAGACAACATCAGGCCGCCAATCGCCGGGCCGGCAGCAGTAGAGGAGGCCACCACCAGGGCGTTGACGCCTAACGCCGCTCCCAGCAGGCGGGTAGGGAATATATTGCGGTAGAGCGCCGGACCGATGCTCATGGCGGCAGCGCCGCCCAGACCTTGTAAAAAACGCATGCCGGTCAGCATCGCCAGCGAGGGCGACAGCGCACAACCCAGCGAAGCCAGGGTGAATACCAGGATCCCGCTCATATATACACGGCGAAAGCCTAGCACCTCGCCCAGCGAGGCGAAAGCGACCATGGTGATGGCGCCGGCGAGGATGTAGGCGTTGGCTATCCATACGGCGGCAGCCGCATCGACCTGCAGGCTGCGCGCAATCGTGGGCAGTGCAACATTGACGATAGAGCCGTCCAGCACGCTCATGCTGGTGCCAAAAATGACGACGATAATCGCCACCCGGCGCGTTGCTCCGGGCAGGCCGTCGTCCTCGGGGAGATCGCCGAAGAGCTTATTCATATGAAATGCATTTATAAAATGGGTTACAGGCGTCGAGTTTCTGGCGGCGCGACTTTGGCGCAACACTTGAACGGAGTAATGGCGGGGCAGGCACTGTCAGCATTAAAATCAGGGAAGCATTGATAGGCCGAGGCGGAAGTCGCGAATTATCACATGAAGCACAATTTCACGCAGGCATCGGCTTAGTGATTGTAGTAGGGGGTCACGGGTTTATCTTGGGCCTGGCAACAAAAGCAGCGATTTTTAGGAACACCGGCGGCTGTCGCGACGGCTGTTTGATGTATAATTCGAATTTCCCGCATGTGCCGTTCGGCACCTTCCGTAATGACTAAGTTTGTATTTGTTACCGGTGGCGTTGTCTCATCCCTTGGTAAAGGGATTGCAGCCGCCTCTCTCGCCGCGATATTAGAATCGCGCGGCCTTAAAGTCACCCTTCTTAAACTCGATCCGTACATCAACGTCGATCCAGGCACCATGAGCCCGTTCCAGCACGGCGAAGTGTTTGTGACCGACGATGGCGCAGAGACCGATCTCGATCTCGGCCACTATGAGCGCTTCATTACGGCCAAGATGAAGAAGGTGAATAATTTCACTACCGGCCAGATCTACGAATCCGTGATCCGGAAGGAACGCCGGGGCGAGTATCTCGGCAAGACGGTGCAGGTCATTCCGCATATCACCAATGAAATCCAGGATTACATCTATCGCGGCGCCGAAGGTTTCGACGTGGCGCTGGTGGAAATCGGCGGTACTGTCGGTGATATCGAATCCTTGCCGTTCCTTGAAGCAGCGCGTCAGCTGAGCCTGCGTGCGGGCCGCAATGCAGCCGCTTTCGTCCACCTGACCCTGGTGCCATATCTGGTATCGGCCGGTGAATTGAAGACCAAGCCGACCCAGCATAGTGTGCAGAAACTGCGCGAAATCGGTATTTCGCCAGATGCATTGCTGTGCCGTGCCGACCGTCCGATTCCTGACGACGAACGGGCCAAGATTTCCTTGTTCTCGAACGTCCAGGAAGACGCCGTGATTTCGGTGTGGGACGCTGACACTATCTACAAGATCCCGCAAATGCTGCACGACCAGGGGCTGGATGCGATCGTCTGCGAAAAGCTGGGCCTGTCGCCTAGGCCGGCCGACCTTTCGGTCTGGACCAAGCTGGTGCACGCGCTGAAAAATCCAACCTACGAAGTCACTATCGGCATGGTCGGCAAATATGTCGACCTGACCGAATCGTACAAGTCGCTGACTGAAGCGTTGCGCCACGCCGGTATCCATACCGGCAGCCGGGTCAACATCGAATACCTGGACTCCGAAGAAATCGAAGCCAACGGTACTGGCGCATTGGCCAAGTACGATGCGGTCCTGGTGCCAGGCGGCTTTGGCAAGCGTGGTGTCGAAGGCAAGATCGCGGCGGCCCGTTTCGCCCGTGAAAGCAAGATTCCTTATTTGGGCATCTGTCTCGGCATGCAGGTTGCACTGATTGAATATGCACGCGGCAAGGCCGGCCTGCCGCTCGCTAATTCGACTGAATTCGATGCGCAAACCGATCAGCCGGTAGTGGCCTTGATCACCGAATGGCAAAATCACGATGGCAAGGTAGAGTTGCGCGATGTTAACTCCGATCTGGGCGGCACCATGCGCCTGGGCGCGCAAACCTGCGATGTCAAACCGGATACGCTGGCCTCTGAAATCTACGGTCCGACCGTGACCGAACGCCATCGTCATCGTTACGAAGCCAACAACCATTACCTGGACCGTATCGAAGCGGCCGGTTTGGTGGTGTCGGCCCGTACGCCGACCGAAGGCCTGTGCGAAATCATGGAACTGCCACGCAACGGCGATAATGCCCACCCTTGGTACGTTGGTGTCCAATATCACCCGGAATTCAAATCGACTCCGCGCGATGGACATCCGCTGTTTATTTCGTTCATCAAGGCTGCGTTGGCGCACAAGCAAGCTAATACTGCAACCGCAGCGTAAGGAAAGAACATGAAACTTTGTGGCTTTGATGTTGGTCTGGATCAACCGTTTTTCCTGATCGCCGGCCCGTGCGTTATCGAATCGCGCCAGATGGCGCTCGATACCGCCGGACAATTGAAAGAGATCACCAGCGCGCTGGGCATCAACTTCATTTACAAATCGTCTTTCGATAAGGCGAATCGTTCGTCCGGCACTTCTTTCCGCGGCCTCGGCATGGAAAAAGGGCTGGAGATCCTGGCTGACGTCAAAGTGCAAATCGGCGTGCCGGTACTGACCGATATCCACGAAATCTATGAAATCAAGCCGGTGGCGGCGGTGGTCGATGTCTTGCAGACACCGGCTTTCCTCTGTCGCCAGACTGATTTCATCAATGCTTGCGCGCAATCAGGCAAGCCGGTGAATATCAAGAAAGGCCAGTTCCTGGCGCCGCACGACATGATCAATGTCATCGCCAAGGCGCGTGCCGCTGCCCGTGAAGCCGGCCTGCCGGAAGATAATTTCATGGCATGCGAACGCGGTGCGTCGTTCGGTTACAACAACCTGGTATCCGACATGCGCTCGCTGGCGATCATGCGCGAAACCGGTTGCCCGGTAGTGTTCGATGCTACCCACTCGGTGCAATTGCCGGGCGGCCAGGGCAGCACTTCCGGCGGTCAGCGTGAATTCGTGCCGGTATTGGCACGGGCTGCGATTGCGGTCGGCGTTGCCGGGGTGTTCATGGAAACCCATCCGAATCCTGCAGAAGCTAAATCCGACGGACCGAATGCGGTGCCGCTGGGACGTATGAAAGAATTGTTGTCGACCATGATAGACCTGGATCGGGTCGTCAAAAAGAATGGCTTTATCGAAAGCAATTTCGGTTGATTGCTTGGGGTCGGGCTCGCTAGAGTCGTTTGACTATATCGCTTCCGCTATACACACAAGTGGCAGCGCCAGCAGTTTGACCCCGTAAATGGTTTTAATATCGCGCATATTTTTATTTGATAGGGAAATACATGAGTGCAATCGTTGACATCATTGGCCGCGAAATTATTGATTCGCGCGGTAATCCGACAGTCGAATGCGACGTCTTGCTGGAATCCGGCGTCATGGGGCGTGCAGCAGTACCGTCCGGCGCTTCCACCGGCTCACGCGAAGCGATCGAACTGCGCGACGGCGACAAGAGCCGTTACGGCGGCAAGGGCGTGTTGAAGGCCTGCGAGCATATCAATACTGAAATTTCCGAAGCCATCATGGGCCTGGACGCCAGCGAACAAGCGTTCCTGGACCGCACCCTGATCGATCTCGACGGCACTGAAAACAAGAGCCGCCTGGGCGCTAACGCCATGCTGGCAGTATCGATGGCAGTTGCCAAAGCGGCGGCAGAAGAAGCCGGTTTGCCTCTGTACCGTTATTTCGGCGGCAGCGGCGCGATGCAAATGCCTGTGCCGATGATGAACGTCATCAACGGTGGCGAGCATGCCGACAACAACCTGGATATCCAGGAATTCATGATCATCCCGGTCGGCGCACCTAGCTTCCGCGAAGCGCTGCGTTACGGCGCTGAAGTATTCCACGCGCTGAAGAAAATCTTGCACGACAAGGGCCTGGCAACCTCGGTTGGCGATGAAGGCGGTTTTGCACCATCGCTGGCTAGCCACGAAGATGCACTGAAACTGATCATCCAGGCAATCGAAGCCGCAGGCTACGAGCCAGGCACCCAGATCGCCTTGGGCCTGGATTGCGCTGCAAGCGAATTCTACAAAGACGGCAGCTACGTCCTGGCCGGCGAAAACATGACTTTGACCGGCGCGCAATTCACCGGTTTGCTGGCATCGTGGTGCGACAAGTACCCGATCATCAGCATCGAAGACGGCATGGCCGAAAACGACTGGGACGGCTGGAAACTGCTGACAGAAACGCTGGGCAAGAAAATCCAGCTGGTTGGCGACGACCTGTTTGTCACCAATACCAAGATCCTGAAGGAAGGTATCGATAAAGATATCGCCAACTCGATCCTGATCAAGATCAACCAGATCGGTACCTTGACCGAAACTTTCGCTGCGATTGAAATGGCCAAGCGCGCCGGCTACACCGCGGTGATCTCGCACCGTTCGGGCGAGACTGAAGATTCGACCATTGCCGATATCGCGGTAGGTATGAATGCCTTGCAGATCAAGACCGGTTCGTTGTCGCGTTCGGATCGCATGGCAAAGTACAACCAGTTGCTGCGCATTGAAGAAGATCTGGGCGACATCGCCAGCTATCCTGGCCGTGGCGCGTTTTATAATCTGAAGTAACAAATTGGGGAAAGAGTTTAAGAGCCACCGTAGCGTGGCGAATGACCCTCTTCTGGGCGACTCTTTCCTCAACTGATTAGAGAGTGGGGTGGGTATGACTACCCACCCCGCGTTTGACTAGATTAGATAAGACGGTAGACCCACCCCCAAACAATGCGCCTGATTGCCATTTTCCTGACCGCTTTGCTGATACTGGTCCAGTACCCACTGTGGCTAGGCAAGGGCGGCTGGCTGCGTGTGTGGGACATGGATCAGCAAGTGCATGCTGCCCATGACAAGGTCGACGAACTGAAAGCCCGCAATGCCAAGCTGGATTCGGAAGTACATGATTTGAAAGAAGGCACCGGTGCGGTCGAAGAACGGGCGCGCACCGAGCTGGGCATGATCAAGCAAAACGAGATTTTCATACAGATTCTCGATCCGAACGGCAATCCGGCAGATGCGCCGGCTCCGCCAAATGCGGCACTGGCAGCGATAGAAAAGACGGTCGCGGTCGCGGTGCCAACCGAAACGAACAAGAAATCAGAGCCCTGATCTCTTGCATCTCCATATCAGCCCTTAGTACTTACCTTTAGTGCTTGCTGCTGCCTGTAGGCAGCAACGCTTCAACCGGCGCCGCGCTGGCAAACAGGTGTGCGCAATCGACTTTGTCGAATTCATAATGCTTGCCGCAGAAATCGCAATCCACCGCCAGCTTGCCCAAATCGGCAAGGGCTTCCTCGATCTCGGGCTGACCCAGCATTTTCAACATGTTGCCGACTTTCTCTCGTGAGCAATTGCATTGGAAGCTGGGTTGCTGCGGTTCGAAAACACGGATGGTTTCTTCCCAGAACAGGCGGCGCAGCAGTGTCTGGATATCGGTTGCCAGCATTTCTTCAGGACGTAAAGTACCGCCCAGCGCCAAGAAGCGATTCCATGTTTCCAGATCGTCGTTGACGGGCACATCGATGCCGCCGTGATTCGGTAATTTCTGCAGCAGCAAACCGCGTGCAACTTTGTCGTCAGCTGCCAGCCAGAGCCTGGTATCGAGCTGTTCCGAGCGCAGCATATAATTTTCGATGACGGTGGCGATGCTCTCGCCATCCAGCGGGACGATGCCTTGATAAGCCTTTTGGCCGGGCATTTTATCCTGCGGGTCCAGCGTGATGGCAAAACGCCCCTGGCCATTCAGATTAACCAGCTGCGACATGGTAGCGTCCGGGTCGATCACGGCATCGGGCGCGAGCTTTGCCGTGGCGCGCATCCGCAGTTGTGAATCGCATTCAACCACTAGCAGCCGGATCGGGCCGTCGCCGTATATTTGCATGACGATGACGCCGTTGAATTTCAAATTGGCGGACAGCAGCGCTGCCGCAGCCATCATTTCGCCCAGCAAAGTCGTGACTGGCGCCGGGTACTGGCGGTGCGTCAGCGTTTGCTGCCAGGTGGCAGACAGCTGTACCAGTTCGCCACGCACGGCAGCGTTCTCAACCATGAATTTCTGAAGTGAGTCGCTATCGCCGTGCAGTTCGCCGGCATCCATCATTTTTGTTACGTCCATATTTTTTATCCGCTAATTTGTTGCTGCTAATTTGTTGCCGATTCTCTGCTTGAGTATTACTTTATTGGCAACTGCTTATCCGATTTGCTTCAGGCCCGTTTTGTACTCTAGCCCGCGTTCTATATAATGCGTAGCGTTGCCGGCCAGCGCCGCAACATCTTGCTCGCTCAGGGTTCGCACGGCTTTGGCCGGTGAGCCGATAATCAGCGAGTTGTCCGGGAATTCCTTGCCTTCGGTAACCAGCGCGCCGGCGCCGACCAGGCAATTCTTGCCGATTTTGGCGCCGTTCAGGATGACCGCCTGGATTCCGATCAATGCACCATCGCCAATCGTGCATCCATGCAACATTGCCTGATGGCCAACGGTGACGTTCTTTCCGAGTGTCAGCGGAAAACCCATATCGGTGTGCAGCGTGCTGCTTTCCTGCACGTTGCTGCCCTGGCCGACCGTAATCAATTCATTGTCGCCACGGATAGTGACGCCGAACCAGATGCTGGCGTCGGCTTCGATCCTGACCTTGCCGATCAGATTGGCAGACGGCGCAATGTATGCTGAAGGGTCGATGTCGGGGGCATGTTCGCCCAATTGGTAGATGGCCATAAATCTCCGTAGAATGCTGGTTGCCGGGCCTGCGTGATGCCCTTTTGCTGGATGCTTATTTAATGTGTGTAGATATGTCCGAAGTGCGATTTTTCAACAGTAGCGCCATTTTACCGCTGTCAACATGAACCATTCTCCCTTTCTCGTAACGCCGGATGAGCCGGAGCTACGTGGTGCAGCCCTGCATTGGCTCTGCGAGGCTGATGTTGCCGCCAAGGTAGCCGGGGTCGAGGCAATGGCGGCAGGCTGGAAAAATGCCGAAATGACACTGGATAAGCAGCGCGTGCTGAGCGCAACCTTAAGCATACCCGGGCGCCCGCAACTGCCGGCGCTGGTCCCGCCGCGCGAAGTCAAGCATCGCTCCATGGCTTCGCTGGAAGGGCGTGCCGCCATGATTCATGCGCTGGCGCACATCGAATTCAATGCCATCAACCTGGCGCTCGACGCCATCTGGCGTTTTACCGGGATGCCGGAAGATTATTACGTCGACTGGCTGCGTGTCACCAGGGAAGAAGCTTATCACTTCAGCTTGTTGGCAAGTCACCTGCAGACGCTGGGGTTTGCCTATGGCGATTTTTCGGCGCACAACAGCTTGTGGGAACTGACGGAGAAAACCAGTCATGACATCCTGGCCAGGATGGCGCTGGTGCCGCGCATGATGGAAGCACGCGGCCTGGACGCATCACCACGCACACGCGCCAAGCTGGCGCAGGCCGGCGACGAGGATGCGGCGGCGATCATCGACATTATCCTGCGCGACGAGATTGGCCACGTGGCGATCGGCAACCACTGGTATGGCTGGCTGTGCGAGGCGCGTCAGCTGGAGCCGCTGGCAACCTTTTCAGCCTTGGCGCTGAAGCACAAGGCGCCGATATTGCGTGGGCCATTCAATCTGGAAGCGAGGAGGGCGGCCGGGTTTTCCGAGCTGGAATTACTTGCCCTGTTAGAAGAAACAAAGCCGCTCTAAGCGAGCGGCTGCGGTGTAGGGTGGGCACGCCTTTGTGCCCACGCTGGATGGCAAATGCGGAGCCCGCGTGGGCACAAAGGCGTGCCCACCCTACAAGGGCTTTGGATAGTTTAGTGATACCACTTGTGTCTGCCGGCGGGTTTGACGATTTCCGCCATATTCACCAGCTTGGTGCCTGCGATACGGTCATGCAGGAATTGCCGTTGCGGATCGAGATAGATAGTCATGGCCCAGAGCACGAAATTCGCCGCCGGGATCAATACCAGCATCCAGGTATGCGCGCCTAGCGCCCAGGCCAGCGCCAGTCCGGGCAGGAACCAGCACCAGCTGAGCAGGAAACGGATGGCGGCACGGCCGGCCTTGACCGCACTGCCGTCGCGGTTGACCAGCTGGATACGCCAGGTTTTCATGGCCAGTGTTTGTCCGCCATGACTCCAGGACCAGACGAAATACAGGGTGAGTACGATAAATAGCCAGGCTTGTTGCCCGTGACGCAGGTAAAGCGCGTTGCGCTGCTGCAGCAAGGTGGAAAAAATCCATCCCGAAATGAACAGGATGCCGAACAGCAGCATGGCTTCATACATGATGCTGCCGAAGCGGCGTTTCAGCGATGGCGTCTGCTGTTGGCTGGCAAGCTGGTCGATTGCGGCAGGATTCAAAATGTTTATTTCGTGGCTGGCGCCAGCGTCGGCGCTGGAGCCGCTGCAGGTGCTGGCACCGGTGCCGATGGAGGCGCTGGTGTCGGTGTGACTACTGCAGTCTGTTCCTGGTTCGCAGGGGGGGGCAGTTTGGCTGGCGCTGCCGGTTTGGATTTGTTGAGCGTGGCAGGCGGCAAGGTGGTTACCCGTTTGTGGCGCGGTGTTGCCTGTTCAGCCAGCTCTTCCTTTTGCTGCTCCGACAATTGCTGATACTGCTGCCAGCGCAGCGCTCTTTGCTCGGTATCAAGCTTGTTGGCGCGGGCATAGTTTTCACGGGCGATACGGCGCTGCTCCGGGGTCAATGTCACCCAGCCGCGCATCCTGGCCTGCAATCTTTCCTGCTCGGCCGGCGTCATGCTGGCGTAGCGGTTGCTGATTTCCAGCCACTTCTTCCTGGTGGTCGGTTTTAATTTATCCCAGTCGGGGGCGAGCGGCTCCAGGACATGTTTCTGGACGGCGCTCAGCTCATTCCAGGTAGGAGCCGCACTATTCACCACCTTGGTCATCTTGGGCTGGTTGCCAGCGGGGGTGCTCGGGACTTCCTTGACGCTGGCGGCAGCCGGGCGGCCGGCGGCCTGGGTCGGCGCAACCGGGCCTAGTACTGCCAGCGCTGCGGCGCCGGTCACCAGCAACGCACACGCGGCGCCGATGAAACGCTTGCGGCGGCTGCCTAACATGTTGATGGTTAGCTTGCGGGCGCTCGTATTGGAGGAAGAGTTTGACGTCATTGTTCTTGCTGCTGGGCGAGGTAGGCGCTAAAACCGCGGTCCAGGTAGGCCGATGGCGGCAATTCGTCCGATAACATGGCGGCATCGATATCGGCGGCGGCAGTAATCCGATGTTGCTGTTCATATTGATACAAACCGGACAGCAGCACCACGCCGACCAGAATTGGTGCGGCAACGCCGATCCGCATCAGCCAGGACAGGCGGTCGCCGAAGAAACTGCCGGCGTGGCCTGCCAATACGCCTTGGCGCGCCAGCACACGGGTCGGGGCATCTTTTTTCTTGCGCGCCATCGCCGCCTTGCGGGCAGCAGCCAGGCGGTCAGCGGTAGGGGCTGGCAAATTGTCCAGGTTTTCATTCAGTGCGTGCCGCACCTTGAAAGCGAAATTGATTTCTTTAGTGTTCATAAACTGATTCCTTTGGCCTTGAGCGATAGCGCCAGAGTGTGCGTTGCGCGAGAGCAGTGCGTTTTTACGCTGCCTTCCGAGCATCCCATTGCGGCCGCGGTCTCGGCAACATCCATGTCCTCCCAATAACGCATCAGGAAGGCTTCTCGTTGACGCGCAGGGAGTTTCTGTACTTCCTCATCGATCATATTGAGAATTTGCTCACGTTCCAGCTTGTTGGCGCTGGATTCGGTCGCTTGCGAATCTTCATCCGACTCGAAGGTTTCCAGGACGTCGTAATCCTCGTCATTGGCATTGTTGTGCCCCATGCTGGAAAACAGGCTGACCCAGGTATTGCGTACCTTTTCCCTGCGGAAATAGTCATGGATAGTGTTCTGCAGGATGCGCTGGAACAGCATCGGCAGCTCGGCCGCCGGTTTATCGCCGTATTTTTCCGCCAGTTTGATCATGGCGTCCTGGACGATGTCCAAGGCGGATTCGTCCTTGCGGACGGCGTACACCGCCTGCTTGAAAGCCCGGCGTTCTACGTTTTCAAGGAAATCGGAAAGTTCTTTATCTGTGGCCATGCTTCGCGGCGAATTGGGTCATACACTAACTACCTACTGCTAATTCAAGATTCTGTTGCGAGTCGGAATACGATCACGCCTGGGACGGACCCCGATGTTGACTCGTCTACGCTTGCCGCCCTTGGCCTGCGTCCGGATAAACAATACAAGCAACAATGAAAACAATGGCTTGCAATAAATTTCCAGACTGGCCGAATCCTAGCAAAAAAGGGGCGGGTTGTGGGCAAATCTACAGCAAAAGACACGATTTAACTTGGATTTCATGTAATTTGGCTTGACCGGAATGAAACTACGCATTATGGTAGCTATCCACTTCAGAATCCTGAAGTGCAAGCCTTTTCGCTGACGACTCAAGATGTTGTTCAACAGAAAGGCATGCTTTACATTTGTAAGCTGTTTGCTCCAACCCGTGCCACAAGCGCGAGAAACAGGCAGCGGTGGAATCAGAATTTTCGGCCGAACGAGTAGCGTTTAGCGCC
The DNA here is from genome assembly GCF_900111995.1 of Collimonas sp. OK607. GTDB lineage: Bacteria > Pseudomonadota > Gammaproteobacteria > Burkholderiales > Burkholderiaceae_D > Collimonas. The sequence continues at coordinate 3,820 of NZ_FOKF01000022.1, read as the reverse complement.
ATTTTGAATCGTATCTACGGCTACGCAACGGAATGACGTGATCGCACAAAAAAGGGACGCCGTGGCACTGGTACGCTGCGCCATTTCGTCAGGAAAGAGCATCCGATCAATTTCCAATGGACCTTGAAAGGATCTAGTCATCATGAACAAAGATACAAATTTGCCTATTACCGGCGCGGAAATTCTCGTGCGCTGCCTGGCAGAAGAGGGTGTCGAACATGTGTTCGGTTATCCCGGTGGCGCAGTGTTGTACATCTACGACGCCATTTTCCAGCAAGAAAAATTCCAGCATATCCTGGTACGTCATGAGCAAGCTGCGATTCACGCAGCCGATGCCTATTCCCGCAGTTCGAACAAGGTTGGCGTGGCTATTGTCACGTCCGGTCCTGGCGTCACCAATGCGGTGACCGGCCTGGCCACGGCCTATATGGACTCGATCCCGATGGTGGTGATTTCGGGTCAGGTGCCGTCTTATGCGATCGGCGAAGATGCGTTCCAGGAATGCGACACGGTTGGTATTACACGCCCGTGCGTCAAGCACAACTTCCTGGTCAAGGATGTCAAGGATTTGGCATCGACCATCAAGAAGGCGTTCTTTATCGCCAGTACCGGCCGTCCCGGCCCGGTGTTGGTGGATATCCCTAAAGACATCACCATGCACCGCCACGTTTTCGACTATCCGAAGGAAGTCGAAATGCGTTCCTACAAGCCGGTCGACAAGGGTCATTCCGGTCAGATCCGCAAGGCGGTGCAATTATTGCTGACAGCCGAACGGCCGATGATCTATGCCGGCGGCGGCGTGATCCTGGCGAATGCTTCGCCTGAGCTGAACAAGCTGGTGGATCGCCTGGGTTACCCATGCACCACCACCTTGATGGGCCTCGGCGGTTACAAGTCGTCCAGCGACAAGTTTGTCGGCATGCCTGGCATGCACGGTACTTACGAAGCCAACATGGCGATGCAGAACAGCGATGTGCTGATCGCGATCGGCGCCCGGTTTGACGACCGTGTGATCGGCAACCCGAAGAATTTCACCTCGGTCTCGCGCAAGATCATCCATATCGACATCGATCCGTCGTCGATTTCCAAGCGCGTCAAGGTCGATATTCCTATCGTCGGCAACGTCAAGGATGTGCTGCAAGAACTGCTGGCGCAACTGGATGCTGCCGAGACCCGGCCAAATGCTCCGGCCCTGTCCAACTGGTGGAAGCAGATCAACGAATGGCGCGGCCGCGATTGCCTCAAATTTGCCGATTCGAAAGAAGTGATCAAGCCGCAGTCCGTGATACAGAAGGTCTGGCAGATCACCGACGGCGATGCATTCATCACCTCCGACGTCGGCCAGCACCAGATGTGGGCTGCCCAGTATTACGGCTTCGACAAGCCACGCCGCTGGATTAATTCCGGCGGCCTCGGCACCATGGGTGTCGGCTTGCCGTATGCGATGGGTGTGCAGATGGCCAATCCGGGTTCGACCGTGGCCTGTATCACCGGCGAAGCATCGATCCAGATGTGTATCCAGGAACTGGCTACCTGCAAGCAATATCACCTGACGCCGAAGATCATTCTGCTCAATAACCGTTTCCTCGGCATGGTCCGTCAATGGCAGCAGATCGATTACGGTTCGCGCTATTCCGAGTCCTACATGGATTCGCTGCCGGACTTCACCAAGCTGGCCGAGTCGTTCGGTCACGTCGGCATGAAGATCGAAAATCCGGCCGATGTGGACGGTGCACTGAAAGAGGCGTTCGGCATGAAGGATCGCCTGGTATTCATGAATTTCATTACGGATCAAACCGAAAACGTCTGGCCTATGGTCAAGGCGGGCAAGGGCTTGACTGAAATGCTGCTCGGTTCGGAGGATCTGTAATCATGCGACATATCGTTTCTGTATTGCTGGAAAATGAAGCGGGCGCCTTGTCGCGCGTGGTCGGTCTGTTTTCGGCCCGCGGCTACAATATCGAGACATTGACGGTCGCACCGACCGAAGATGCGACCTTGTCACGCATGACCATCGTGACAAGCGGTTCGGATGACGTGATCGAACAGATCACCAAGCACCTGAACCGTCTGATTGAAGTCGTCAAAGTGGTCGACCTGACCGAAGGCGCACATATCGAACGCGAGCTGATGCTGATCAAGGTGCGCGCGGTCGGCAAGGAACGTGAAGAGATGAAGCGCACCGCGGATATTTTCCGTGGCCGCATCATCGACGTCACCGACAAGTCCTACACCCTGGAACTGACGGGCAACAAGGGCAAGCTGGACGCATTCATCGATTCGATCGATCGTGCAGCGATTCTGGAAACTGTCCGTACGGGCGGTTCCGGCATCGGTCGCGGCGAACGCATTCTCAAAGTCTAAGCAAAGAACAAGACGGCGCGCTGAAATGTTCAGTGCAATGAACTTAAACATCAAATTACATATATAGGATTAAAAATGAAAGTTTTCTACGACAAAGACAGCGACCTCTCCCTGATCAAAGGCAAGAACGTTGCCATCATCGGTTACGGTTCCCAAGGCCATGCGCACGCGCAAAACCTGAACGATTCCGGCGTCAAGGTCACAGTCGGCCTGCGTAAAGGCGGCGCATCGTGGGACAAGGCAAAGAATGCCGGCCTGAACGTAGCTGAAGTCAACGACGCAGTGAAAGCAGCCGACGTCATCATGATCTTGCTGCCAGATGAAAACATTGCTCAAGTCTACGCAGAAAACGTCGCACCGTTCGCCAAGCAAGGCGCAACATTGGCGTTTGCCCACGGCTTCAACGTGCATTACGGCCAAGTCGTGCCACGTGCCGACCTCGACGTCATCATGATCGCGCCAAAAGCGCCAGGCCACACAGTCCGTGCGACCTACACCCAAGGTGGCGGCGTGCCGCACCTGATCGCCGTTTATCAAGACAAATCCGGTAGCGCCCGCGATATCGCCTTGTCGTACGCAACCGCCAATGGCGGCGGCCGTGCCGGCATCATCGAAACCAACTTCCGCGAAGAAACCGAAACCGACTTGTTCGGCGAGCAAGCTGTTTTGTGCGGCGGTGCAGTTGAACTGATCAAGGCTGGTTTTGAAACTCTGGTCGAAGCTGGCTACGCGCCGGAAATGGCTTACTTCGAATGCTTGCACGAACTGAAGCTGATCGTTGACCTGATCTATGAAGGCGGTATCGCCAACATGAACTACTCGATCTCCAACAACGCTGAGTACGGCGAATATGTCACTGGCCCGCGGATTGTTACAGAAGATACCAAGAACGCAATGCGTCAGGTTCTGAAGGACATCCAGACTGGTGAATATGCGAAGAGCTTCATCCTGGAAAACAAGGCTGGCGCGCCAACCCTGATTTCCCGTCGCCGCATCACTGCAGAACATCAGATCGAGCAAGTTGGTGAGCAACTGCGTGGCATGATGCCTTGGATCAAAAAGAACAAAATGGTTGACCAGTCGAAGAACTAATCAGAAAACGATTAGCTCCGAAAAAAAAGGACGGCATTGCCGTCCTCAGGTTGCTGACGAACCCACCATTTTTTGGTGGGTTTTATTTTTTGTGGTTTGAATTGGGTCGCGCCTCTAAAAAAACAGGCAATCGGCAGAAGAAGGCACCATACAAGAGGAAATGGCACATAAAGACGTATGCGCGGTCGAAATGGACGTTTAAAGAAGCTAAAAGCCGCGCCAGCAGCAGCGCGATCTTCTTCATATTCTGGCAAGCCGCCCCCAACAGACACTGCTCGGCGAGCTTGCGCAAGCCACGCATCTTTGCGTAGCGATGGCCATGTAGCTGCTTAGCATCGGCGAAACTGCGCTCCACCGTTTCCTT
>NZ_FOKF01000090.1 GCF_900111995.1 Collimonas sp. OK607 | reverse complement strand
CAGGGATTTTTAGCATCCCTAATTATAAAAAAAGCCTCCCAATTTCGGAAGGCTTTGTCAGCAACCTGACGCTATCCAATGGATAGCGTTTTTGCGGGCGCTTTTACTGATCAGTAAGGAGCGTCACCAGGAACCACCCGCAGCCAGCCGCTCGGGCAACTCGGCACATCGGGATAATAGCCGGCAGGATCGTTACAGTAGTAACTGAAATCAGCACCTGGCGGCACATACATCAATGACGCCGGGCCCGGATAGAAAGCTGGGTCGTAGTAAACCGGTGGCCAGAAAAACGGGCCGCCGATGATTACCCTGGTGCGTCCATGGAAATCGTTGAACCGATGGAAGCCGTGGCGAGCTTGCATTCCGCCGCCATGATTCATGCCGCCGGCGTTGCCATGAAAGCCGCCTCCATGTCCGTGAAACCCTTGATTTTGCGCAACCGCCAAACCGCTGGCGGCGCTCAACATCAACGCGGCTGCCGCAAACCATAAAATCATCAATCTTTTCATAGCAACACCTTTTGCTTCCCGCGTTTGCCTCGCTTACCGCCGAGGCAACGCCACAACGACAACACGAACTACATCCCTGTATTCAATATAGATTGGGCAAAAAAAAGGGTAACTACAAATCGGTAATGTTTGCAACAACGTGTATCAAGGCGGCAAACCGGATCTACGGCAAAACGGCGGCAAGGGCACATCCATCACATTGCGTGGTTACGGTATACTTGCCTGCTCCAAACGCAGAAAGAAAGCACCAGAAATGACGACCTACAAAGAGCTGCAAGCACAAATCGAACAATTGAGAAAACAGGCAGAGGAACTACGTCAAGCCGAAATCGCTGACGTCATCACCGAAATCAAAGCCAAGATGAACGAATATGGAATTACCGGCGCCGATCTGGGCCTGATGGGCAAGAAGCGCATCATGAAAGGCAGCCCTGCAATGACGCCGGAAGCGCCAGCACCTGCGCACGTCGACGCGCCGGCCAGCAGCGAAATGTAATCAATCGAGACTAAAGCGCAGCCCCAGCGACAGCACATTGTTACCCAGGCCGCCGTCGCCTAGCTGCGCATCGTAGTTGAGATACCAGCCCCAGCGCTTGTCCACCGCC
>NZ_FOKF01000015.1 GCF_900111995.1 Collimonas sp. OK607 | reverse complement strand
CTTCTTTAGTCTGCTTATCGGAATTACGAGGTATTTTCCTGGGTGGGGCTTCTGTCCCTCCCGTCGCTACTGCATTGACACGGATGCCATCCTGCGCATGTTCAAATGCGAGACTGGCGGTGAGCGCATTGACACCACCTTTCGCTGCTGAATAGGGAATGCGATTAATTCCGCGCGTCGCGATGGAGGATATATTGACGATGACGCCACACCTTTGCGCGATCATGCCAGGCAATGCAGCACGACAGCACCATAATGTCGGGAACAAAGAGCGGCGAATTTCCGCTTCAATTTGCGCTTCTTCATATTCCTGATAGGGTTTTGCCCAGATCGTTCCGCCCACATTATTAATGAGGATGTCGACTCGCCCGAATGCATTGATGCTCGCTTCGACCAATTCTCTCGCGCCGGCATAGGTTTCCAAATCGACATTGGCAACGATTGCTTTTTCCCTATTTCCCGTTTTTAATTCGCTGATTTCAGCGGCAACGTCATTGACCAGTTCAGAGCGATCGGCCAAAACCACTTGCCCGCCTTCACGCGCGACTGCTAGCGCGACACTCCGTCCGATCCCTTGCGCAGCGCCGGTCACAATCACTACCTTGTTTTCGAAGCGTTGAGAGTGATGCATGATCAAACCCCGCTACTTGCCGAGAACTTCTCATAATGGAAATTCGCTGGTTTTACCCCTATGTCGCCTAGCCAGTTTCTCACGGCATCGACCATGGCGACCGGTCCGCACAGATAGACATCGACGTCACCGCCATTGAGCCAGTCTGTTTCGACATGCTGAGTCACATAACCTTTACGTAGATGCTGGCTATCTGCGGCTGCGACGCAAGTACGGTATTCAAATTGCGGATGTTTTGCGGCGATCTGGTCCAATTTTTCCAGCGCGACCAAATCCACGTCATTGGTTACCCCGAATACCATACGGACGGGTTGTGAAAAGCCGTTAGCGTCGAGCACATCCAGCATCGACAAAAACGGGGCAATACCCGTTCCGCCGGCAAGTAACAAAACAGGGCGCTTCATTTCGCGCAGATAGAAACTGCCGTAAGGGCCGGAAAATGTCATTTTCTGGCCCGCCTCTGCTTCATCTGCCAGGAACTGGCTCATACGCCCATTGGGCACATTACGCACCACAAATGCAGCCTGCGACGCTCCCGGCGGAGAGCTAAACGAATAGGAGCGTGTCAACGCCGTTCCGGGAATCTCTACATTCACATACTGGCCTGGCAAAAAGGCGAGGCCGGATGGATTATCCAGATTAATCGTGAAATTGATCGTTGAGTCAGAGATATGCTGCACCGATCCGACACTGCCGGAAAAACTTGATACGGCAGTTTTACAGGCGCCGGATGTAGCCGGGATTTTGACGACGCAATCCGACCTGGGGCGCATCTGGCACGCCAAAATATGACCTTCTTCCGCATCCTTGGAATCCAGCGCGTCTTCAATATAACTCGACTCAGGCAAATCATAAGTACCCGACTCGCAAAACCCGCGACAAGTGCCGCAAGCGCCATCACGACAATCTAACGGGATGTTGATTTTCTGACGATATGCCGCATCCGACAGTTTTTCATTTTCGTTACATGAAATGAAGCGGGTGATGCCGTCTTCAAATTGAAGTGCAATGTTGTAGCTCATCGCCTTGTCTCCTGGCTTTTACGAAGGTGAAACGTGTTAAATGTGATAGACATCGATTACCTGATTGATGTAATCGTTTTTCAACACCACGTATTTGTTCAAAATCTTCGGGCTGTCGCCGGAAAAATCGATGACGTATCGCGACATGCCGAAATAGCTATAGTTCGTTTTATAACGATGACTCAGAGTGTGCCAATTAAAGCGGACTGTGCAAATATCGCCTTCCTGCTTTTCCAACTCTACGTTCGCGATGTTATGGCTGGTGCGGGTATCCGGCATGGTGGCGCTGGAGCGCTCGGTCTTGATACGGAATACCCGATCCTCCAGGCCTTGCCTGTCGGGATAAAAAATGAGCGAAATTTCTCGTTGCGGATCGGTTACCAATTTATCGTCGTCATCCCATGACGGCATCCAGAACTGGGCATCAACGTCATAGCATTCCAACCATTCATCCCACTGTTCATCGTCCAGCAAACGGCTTTCGCGATATAGAAAGCCATTGATTTCAACCAGGCTGATGTTCTTCATGCTTTGCCCCCCTCTTCACGCAAGGCTTTTTTCATCACATCCAGCCAATAGCGATGCTGTATGGTGTAGAGGCCTTCATCTTCAGTTTTGACACCGCTCATCACCGGTTTCAAGCCGATTTCTTTGGCAGCCTCGTCCGCGCCCTCGATCCAATGCTGAGAACCGCGGCACATGTCGTTCCATTCCAAAGCAATTCCTGCGAAGCCTTGCTGGCAAGCGCGGAACTCTTCCAGATCATCGGGTGTCGCCATCCCGCTGACGTTGAAGAAATCTTCGTATTGGCGGATGCGATGTGCGCGTGCTTCATCGGATTCGCCTTTGGGAGCGATGCAATAAATCGTAACTTCTGTTTTATTGACAGAAATCGGACGCAACACGCGAATTTGCGAACCGAACTGATCCATCAAGTACACGTTGGGATACAAGCAGAGATTGCGTGAGCGCTCGATCATCCAGTCGGCGGTCGGCTTGCCAAATTTCCTGGAAAATTCTTCACGGCGTGGATAGTTCGGACGGTCTTCCGGGTTGGCCCATGTCGACCACAGTACCAGGTGCCCATGGTCGAAGGCATAAAATCCGCCGCCCTGCTTCCCCCACTTACCGGCATCCATCGCTCGGATATTATCCTGACGCATCGCCTCTTGTTCCTTGCGATGACTGGTGGTTGCAGCGTAGTTCCAATGTACGGCCGAGACGTGATAGCCATCCGCGCCGTTTTCAGCTTGCAGCTTCCAGTTCCCTTCGAAGGTATAAGTGGACGCGCCGCGCAATACTTCGAGACCATCCGCGGATTGATTGACAATCATGTCGATGATCTTGCCGGCCTCACCCAAAAATTCCGCGAGCGGAGCCACATTCTCGTTCACGCTGCCAAACAGAAAACCTTTATAACTCTCGAAACGGGCTACTTTTTTCAAGTCATGCGAGCCTTCTTTATTGAAGCACTCCGGGTAGCCGGCATCTTCAGGATCTTTGACTTTCAGCAGTTTGCCGCTATTGTTAAAAGTCCAACCATGAAACGGGCAGGTATAGGTGGCCTTGTTTCCACGCTTATGGCGGCACAACTGGGCACCCCGGTGGCTACAGGCATTGATGAATGCATTCAATTCACCCTGACGATTGCGCGCAATAAAAACTGGCTGACGACCGATATGCGTGGTGTAGTAGTCATTGTTATTAGGAATCTGGCTCTCATGCGCCAGGTAAATCCAATTGCCCTCGAAAATATGTTTCATTTCCAGGTCGAACAATGCTTCGTCGGTAAAGGCGCTGCGATGCAAGCGGTAGTCGCCTTTTTCTTTATCTTCAATCAGATAGTCGTCCAGGCTTTTCAGCTTTGGCGTATTGTCAGGATGGATCGGGATCATGATGGTTTCCTTCTGTTTAAGAAATGGGCGGTCGATTAGCACCGCTCATTTTTTTTACCCAGCGGCGCGGATGCGCTCAACTTCAGCAGCAGGCGCGGCAGGCGTTTCCGAGTACAGATGGAAATCAAAATCAATCGATGAGAAAGGCTGGCTCAAGCCCTTTGCAGCGAGCTGATCCTTGGCGGAAATTTTATGTATGGCAGGTACCAGGCCTTCGCGGCTGGCAAACGCGAAGTCGTCCCACAGGTATTCATCGCCATCAATATTGATTTGGGTGGTTAACTTGCGGTGGCCGGCGCCGGTGACGAAAAAATGAATGTGTGCGGGGCGACGACCGTGGCGACCCAGCAGATCCAATAACTGCTGTGTCGATCCGCCGGGTGGGCAGCCATATCCAGAAGGCACAACGCTACGGAACTGGTATCTGCCATTTTCGTCGGCAATGATCGTACGACGCAGATTAAATGCAGACTGCGACTGGTCAAAGAAAGAATAGTTACCCAGCAAGTTAGCGTGCCAAACTTCAACCTTGGCACCTGGCATTGGTTTGCCGCTGGCGTCAAACACTGTCCCCTGCATGAACAGGATTTCTGCAGCATCGCTTTCCGTGCCGTCGTCCAGACGCGCGAACCCCTTGCCTTCCGGTGCACCGGCGACGTATAAAGGACCTTCGATAGTACGTGGCGTACCGCCTGTCAGTCCTGCCTTTGCCTCAGCTTCGTCAGCACGGATATCAAAAAACCGCTCGAGTCCCAGACCCGGCGCAAGCAAACCAAGCTCGTTTCTGGCGCCAGCCGCAGACAAATATTCCAACCCCTTCCAGAATTCGCTGGCCTGAATGTCGAGGTCTTCAATCGCCTTGCACAAATCTCCGACCAAACGCAGGACGATGCGCTGTACACGCGGATTCGCTTCGCGGGTAGCGGAATCAATGATCCAGCTCTTTACCAGAGCGTCGATTTCTGTGTGTGTCATTTTTGTCTCCTGAAAACGTAGTTAGTTATAAAGGGATATTGAAAAATTCATTGCTGCGCTGTATTGCAAAAAACGGGCGCCGACCGAACGTTTATTTGTCATCTTCCCGAATGGATGAGGGATGACGACACAAAGGCATGATGTGAATTTGCATATATGGAAACAGGGGCAAAGTCGAAATCAGGGTATGTAATTCGTCAACGCTATCGACATCGAAAACACTGATGTTGGCGTACTGGCCGGCGATTCGCCAGAGATGCCGCCACTTGCCGCTCGCTTGCAAACCTTGCGCAATTTCCTTTTCTGTTTTCTTCAGCGCATTCGCCTGATTTTCTGGCATGGCCAGCGGCAAATTCACATCCATCCGCACATGAAACAACATATCGTTCTCCTGATTTAACAAGGTTTGACAGGGTTTGAAGCCGCTGCAGGCAATCTTATTTGCGACGCAGGAAATTTAATTTTTCACGATCGACTTCAACGCCCAAACCTGGCTTGTTCGGAACCTGAAGCATGAAATCCTTGTAGACCAATGGCTCGCGCAGCACTTCCTCGGTCAGCAACAAAGGTCCGAAGAGTTCTGTGCCGTAAGACAGATCGCTAAACGTTGAAAAAACATGGGCAGACGCCGCCGTCCCGATGCCGCCTTCCAGCATCGTTCCGCCATACAAACTGATCCCTGCAAGCTGGGCGACGGTGGCGACCTGAATCGCAGGCCTCAAACCGCCGGATTGCGTGATCTTCACAGCGAACACATCCGCCGCCGTTTTTGTTGCCAGATCAAATGCATCTAATGGCCCATGCAAAGCTTCATCAGCCATCACGGCGACGGAGAAACGATGCGCCAGCCGAGCCAGTCCAGCTTTGTTATCTGCGCGAACCGGCTGTTCAATCAGATCGATACCGCCCGTTTCCAGAGCCGCGATACCATTCACCGCTTCTAGCTCACTCCACGCCTGATTCACGTCCACACGCACGCTGACTTCATCGCCCAGCGCCTTTTTGATGGCCAGAACATGGGCGACATCGTCTGCTACCGAGCGCAGACCAATCTTGAGTTTGAAAATTCGATGGCGGCGGAGAGCCAGCATTTTTTCGGCTTCAGCAATATCTTTGCTTGTATCGCCACTCGCCAGCGTCCATGCGACGGGCAAAGCATCTCGTACCCGACCACCCAAAAGTTCACTGAGCGGGATATTCAAGCGACGCGCCTGAGCATCCAATAAAGCCGTTTCAATCGCGCATTTTGCAAAGCGGTTGCCCTGAATGATTTTGCGAATCTTTGCCATCGCTTTGGCCACTTGATTGGCATCCATCCCGACCAGCAAAGGAGCAATATGGGTATCAATATTGGTCTTGATACTCTCCGGGCTCTCTTCGCCATAGCTCAGGCCGCCGATCGTAGTCGCCTCGCCCCAACCCTCAATGCCGTCGCCGCACACCACGCGCACCAGTACCAGCGTTTGTGCGTTCATGGTCGCTACCGATAGCTTATGCGGACGTATTGTCGGTACATCAACAAGAATGGTTTCTATGCTTTTGATCATATTTTATTTGTATAATTAAGTCAGTAACGACAGATTAGGTCAGCAAAATCGGGCCGTCCAACACCGATTTACTCTCGTTTCAATACTTTTTGGGTATAAATATGGAATTGCGCCATTTACGCTATTTCGTGGCTGTCGCAGAGGAAAAGAACTTCACTCGCGCCTCTAAACGACTATTTATTGCCCAGCCGCCGTTAAGTCGGCAAATACAGCAATTGGAAGAGGAATTGGGCGTCTCTTTGATTGAAAGGGATTCGCGTCCACTGCGCCTCACCGAAGCAGGCCGCTTTTTTTACGCGCATGCGCAGCAACTGTTGGGCAAGGCAGCTGACCTGAAATCAATGACGCAACGGGTCGGGAAAATCGAAAGGACGCTTTCTATCGGATTTGTGGCATCGACGCTTTATGGAATATTGCCAAAAATTATTCGGCGCTTTCGTACTGAACACAACGCCGTTGAAATCAGCCTGCATGAAATGACCACCATGGAGCAAATCAAGGCGTTAAAGGACGGCAGCATTGACGTCGGATTTGGACGAATCAGACATGAGGATCCCAACATCCGGCGCATTGTGTTACGTGAGGAACGGTTGATCGTGGCGTTACCTGCAGGTCACCCGCTAACCGCCTCCACGACCCCGCTCAGCCTGAAGGATTTGCTTCCTGAAACGCTGATTATCTTTCCCAAGGCGCCACGTCCCAGCTTTGCCGACCAGGTGCTAGCGGCATTTAGTGATCGCGCAATACAGCCGGATAACATTCTGGAAGTCAGGGAGCTGCAAATCGCTATCGGTCTTGTGGCTGCGGGCCAGGGTGTCGCGATTGTTCCGGCCAGCGTGCAAGGGATGAAAAGGGATGACGTCAGCTACATGGAACTCGGCGAAAAACATACGATTTCGCCGGTCATTTTCAGCGTGCGCATTCTGGACCAGTCGGAAGAGCTCAGGAAGCTGCTTCGACTAATCTACGACGTCTATGATGCTGAAAATATTCCGCATGTTAAGGAATTTTTATGAGTTCGCCTGTAGTCACCCACCTCTCTCTTTAATTAATAATAAAACAACATACTGCGCGCATTCTGCAATATTGCAAAAAAATACTGCGGTTATCGCCACTAGCCAATCTGAACGGTAGGCAGACATTGCTGTCCAAACAGTTGTCACCAATTGCCACGGAGTTCGTCATGAAACGTCTCACTATTTTGTTTGCGCTGACAACCGTAGCCCTCGCCGGATGTGTAGCGGGGCCGTACGGTCCAGGCGATGGAGGTTATGGCTACTATGGCGGCGGAAACGGATTTGAACACCGTGACCGCGGCAGGAGCGGGGATGCTCGCGATAGCCGAGGCGATGGACGCGGTGGCGACTACCAGAACGGAGGAGGATGGAATGTCAGTAACCCTGGTGGCTCCGACCACTAGTTTATCGTCGTAGCGGCCAAGGATTTGCGCAGAGTAACCTGGCATGGCCGCGCCACACATCAAGAAGTCAGGCCCGAGGACGATCTGCTACCGGGCTTCATCCGGCGCAGATGCTCCAGCAGTTCCTCGCGAACCACGCCAGTAAACAGGGCGTTGCCGGAGCAGCGAGATCGCTGGTCACGGCAACGCCCCGGCCTTGCTTACCTACTTGCTTACCTACTTGCTTACCTACTTACTTACCTGCTTACTTACCTGCTTACTTACCTGCTTACTTATTGACGGTGATCGTACTATTGAGATTCAGGTTTCTCGACGAATTACCAACGAGAACCTTGAACTGGCCACTGACGATGCTCCATTGCTGTGCGCTGCTGTCCCAGACGCTGAGCGGATGACTGCTGGCCTTCGGATCGATGGTGATGGAGACGGTCTTCTTCTCCCCCGCTTTCAGCGCAACCTTCTTGAACGCGACCAGGCGCTTCGTCGGTTCGCCGGTTCCAGGCAGACCGAGATACACCTGCGGTACTTCAGCGCCGTCCCTGCTGCCGGTGTTCTGGACATCGACGGTTACGGTAATCGGCGTCGTGCCGTCCGTCACCTGGGGTGAGACCGTGAGATTCGCGACTGTGAACGTGGTGTAAGACAGGCCATAGCCGAACTCGAACAACGGTGCGATGGCTTGGGCATCGTACCAGCGGTAGCCGATATTCAGGCCTTCAGAGTAAGTAACCGTCGATTTTCCGTTCACCGGCACTCCAGGAAACTGCGCTGGCGTATTCGCCGGCCAGTCGCCATCGTTCTTCGGGAATGTGACCGGCAGTTTGCCCGACGGATTGACGGTACCGAACAGCAAATTAGCCACGATGTTGCCATCCTCCTGACCGGGGAACCATACTTCCAGCACCGCCGGAACCTGGTCGATCCATGGCAAGAGCGCCGACGCGTTGTCCTTTAGAACGACTGCGGTCTTAGTCGGATTGGCCGCAATAACCGCCGTTATCATGGCGTTCTGGTTGTGGTTGATATAGGTTTTAGTGGTGTTCATGTAGTCGCCACCGTCCAGCGAGATGCTCGGGCGGTCCTGTCCCTCTTCCGCCAGCGTGCCAGCCATGATGACCACGACATCGGCCTTGCTGGCAGCGTCGACCGCGGCAGCAAGATTGCTGTTGTCTTCGGCAACGACGACCAGATTTACCGTCGCACTCGATCCCAGCTGGGCCAACGTGTTCTGCATGCCCTGCAGCGGTTTTACCGAGTACAGCGGAATAACGTCGGAACTGCCACCGCAGCAACCGGTAACTGCCGTGTCCGCGTAGGTCGCCTTACCGATCAGCGCCACAGTCTTGACCGTCTTGGCATCAAACGGTAACAGGCTGTTAGCATTTTTCAGCAACACGGCCGTTTGCTCGCCCATCGAGCGTGCGATCGCACCATCACCGGCTTGATCGATTGGGGTCTGCGCCACCGGCCTGTCGAAAATGCCAAACTTGAACATCTGCGTGTAACGACGTGTCAGCGCGGTGTCAATGTTCGACACCGCGATCTGCTTCGCCGCGAGTGCCGCATTCAGGTTATCGGCCGTCCAGTAGCTTATGATGCCCGCGGCTGGAAAGCTTACTCCCGGCATCTCGTGATCCAGGCCGGCGAGCATTGTGGCCACCACACTGTGCGATGCAAAGAAGTCTGACTGGACATAGCCCGTAAAGCCCCACTGGCCACGCAGCACGTCGGTCAGGATATGCTTGTTTTCGCACATGGAGTAACCGTTGACCGAATTATACGAACACATCACAGACGCAACCTCGCCGTCCTTGACTGCCATTTCGAACGGCAGCAGATAGAGCTCATGCAACACCTTGTCGTCGATGTTCTCGTTGATCGTCATGCGATTCGTTTCCTGCTCGTTGGCCACCAGATGCTTGGCCATCGCAATGACGCCGTGTGACTGGATGGCCTTGATCTCGGCGACACCCATGGTGCCGGTAAGCAGCGGATCTTCGCCGAAATACTCGAAATTCCGGCCCAATGTCGGGTTGCGCGCCAGGTTCAGGCCCGGCCCTTCCAACACGTGCAGCGCGAGGTTATTCGATTCGATGCCGATCACGTTACCGAACTGGGTGGCGACCGCAGTGTCGAACGACGCGGCGACGGCCATACCTGACGGCAAGGCGGTTGCCGGGGCCGAATGAGGGCTGGTCAGAAACGTAAGCGGGTTTGTAGGATCGGCATATTGTGCCGGAACGCAATCGTTCTGGCCGACGCCGACCGGGCCGTTGGTGATGCGCAGCGTCGGGATCTCAAGCGCCGGGATTCCGGGAACGTGGCGCGCGCCATAACATTGGGGAAGTTCCGGGACCAACCCTCCCTGGCCGATAAGCTGTTCTTGCTTCTGGGTCAGCGTCATCGCGGAAACCAGCAGCGTCGCCCGCTGTTCGGGCAAGAGTAGCTTGTCCATCCATGGATGCGTCATTTTCAGGGCCCGGTCCATCTCGGTCTCGGCCGCGATCTGGTCGCCGCCGCCACTGCAAGCGGCAAGCCCGAAGGTCAAGGCCAGGCCCAGACTTGCCGGGATGAGCACAGTCCATTTTTTTGTAAAGAGCTTATGAGCGCTTGCTCTCTTCTCTAAAGATATTCTCTTTTTGCCTGCACAAAATTGCTGTGCGACGTTGTTCGTATCATCGGCCATCAACATGCTTTTCATTTTGGTCTCGCTCCAACGTAGTTGAACTGCACAGCGCCGCGTATTCTTGCACCCTCCTCCAGAACACACAAAAACCGGATATGAGAGCTGAATACGGGCGTGAAATAATTCACGCACCAGAGTAAAAATCCGGTAAAGCCTGCCCCCTACTTCGCTAGAAGACGGGGGCGCTTATCCGATCTGCAGGTGCGGGAAAATGGCTACTGCTTGACGATCGCGAGATTGGAAACAACAGCCTGATTCGCTGCCCCTGTCCCCGTACCCGTTCCCGTGAAGGTCAGATGCAGCACGCCGTTGGTCACCGTCACGTTGAAGGCCGGTGCGGTGTACGCTCTCTTGTTGCCGCCCGCTATAGCAAACACGTCCAGACCCGAGATCGGGGTCGTGTTCGCGCCGCCGCCGTTGGCCGTCACAGTGATGAGGCGACTGCCCGTGGTGGCTGCCGTCGCTGGCTCAAGGAAACCTGGTGTGACGCTATAGGTACCGTTGGCGACTGGAATGTTGTACGAGAACGAAGCACCCATGCGGACATTGCTCCAGAGTTTCTGGTCGCTCGCATTGCTCACGTTCAGAACAGTAGCGTTACTCGGCACGCCGCCCGCGAAGAAATTGTCCGAGCCATAGCGGTGACCGGTCGACGAGATAAAGCCTGTCGCTGCCTGCCCCACCGCAATGTAGACGTTGCTTGCGTTATCACTGCTCAGCGTCCAGCTCGCTTCATCGACCGCATTCTTGCCACTGCGCGAACCGGTCGCCACCAGGCTGTTGGTGCCGACTGTCAACGCCACGTTCTTGAACAGGCAGGTATTGGGTACAGCGATTGGCGTGGCCGGTGTGGAAAGATTCGGCGTGTTCATGACGCACTGGCTGGCAGTCATCGTGCCGACCGCCGTGCCATTGACCGTCAGCGTAGTCGAATCCGTGTTGCTGTAGACCTTGACGTCGGCCACCGTGTAAGCGCGGTTGGTGTAGCGATGTCCGGTGATATGAACCACTGGAATATCCGTCCGCCAGTTTGCCTGGTAGAAGAAGAACGGATCCTTCCTGGTCTGGTGATCATAGCTGACCAGCCCCTTGGTGTTGACGCCGCGAACATCGCCTTCGTTACGGATGCCGGAACCGAAGTCGAACATGTTCCACACATAGGTGCCCCACATATACGGACGAGCGAGCATTTGCGTGTAGGTCTGCTCGTGCACATAGCTGGCATAGCCTTCAGGCTGATAATTGCGGACTACCCCACCGCTCAAGTCGAAGCTTGTAACCACGCCGCCCAAGGGATTATCGGTCTGATCGCTGAGCGCCGCGCCGGCGCCGTATTCGGACATGCCCATCGGCTGTGCCGGATGCAACGCGTGCAACGCATCCAGATGCGCCCCTAACAAAGACGCCTGATCCAGAAAATTATTGTACCATCCGAAGTAACGATTGATTCCCCAGGTATCTGTAATGCCACCGGTATCAGCAGCCCCACTGAGAGCAGCAACGTCAGCGAGCGTGGTGACACGACTTGGATCTTCTGCTTTTGACAGCGTCTGCAAGGTTTGCAGCATCGGCAGCGCGGTATTGCCTCCGCCGCACGCAAACCCGACTTCATTGGCAATTGACCACATACCGATCGAGGCGTGGTTGAAATTCTGGCGAATCAATTCCTGCGTTTGCTGTTTCAGGTTGTCCACGAAAGAGGTCGGAGGAACGGTAGCACCGGCCTTACAATCAGCATTGGTAATGGATGTATTGACAAATCCATTCTCCGCCCAGATCACGAATCCTAACTTGTCAGCTTGCGCGTAGGTGTAGTCTGCTTGCTGAAAGTGCGCCAGACGAATGGTGTTGGCACCGATTTCCTTGATCACATCGAGCTTTTCATCGGTATCCGCATCGGAAATCGCCCAACCCTTGCCCAGTGCGTCCTGGTGCATGTTGACGCCGTGCAGCGGGTAGGATTTGCCGTTGAGGAGGAAGCCCTTGTTCGCATCGAAGGACATCTGGCGGATACCAAATTTCTGCACTACCCGGTCGACCGGATTGCCATTGCTATCGCGGAGATCAACCACCAGTGTGTACAGATACGGGTCGGCCATGCCGTTCCACAGGTGCGGCTGGGCCACCGCCACATCCTGGGCCAGTGCCGTATCTGTACCGGCCTTGATCGTGACGGTATTGGTGCTGGAACCGGCGACGTTGCCGCTCGCATCCACCAGTGCTGCCCGGACGGTATATGTGCCGTCCGCCTTGGAACCGTTGCTGAGCTTGGCGTTCACGTTGACTGAGGCACTGCCACTGCTGATCGCGGTGGTCTTGGCATAGATGCCGGAACTACCCAGGTCATTAAGCGCGAAGTGGGCGGTGTTCGGGGCGGAAACCAGCGAGACACTGCGATACAGACCGCCAGACATATTGAAGTCGCCAGCGAGCGGGGCGACCGCGGTCGGGTCGCTGCCGGTGACAGCGGCGCTGTTGTTGGCCTTGACCACCAAGGTGTTCGTGCCTGGTTTCAACAGGCTGGTTACATCAAAACGGAATGCACTGAATGCGCCGCTGTGGGTGCCGAGCTTGACGCCATTCAGCCAGACGTCGGCAACGATGCTGGCACCGTCGAATTGCAGCCACTGGCTGGCGCCGGTACCTGCATTAGTAAAATCGAGACGATACCAGCCAATACCGCGATAGTAAGGAACGGTGCTGCTGGTACTGGCAGCATCGGTAGCGTTCCACGTGTGCGGCAGGGTAATTGCCTGACCGCCATTCGCTAAGGCGTTCGCCGCGCTCGTGTTGTCCAGGCTATTTGTTTCGTCCAGCATGAATTTCCAGTTTTGCTGGTTCAGAACCGTGGTAGTGCGCAATGCGCTTGCGTCCACCGCGGCATTCGAACCGCCGCTTCCGCTTCCGCTTCCGCTTCCGATTCCGTCCCCGCCGCCTCCGCCGCATCCCGCAATGGCTACAGCCAGACTTACTGCGACGACGAGCGTCAATTTCTTTGCAAGAAATTTCCGAGCCACCGTCTCACTTCTTAAAGATATTTTTTTGTTGTCTGTATTATCGGCAATCAACATGTTTTTCATTTCGGTCTCGCTCCAACGTTGTTGAACAGCACAGCGCCGCGCCTGGGCCAGATACCACCCCATAGACACAGCGCAATTGAATCCCGTCCGATATTTCAACGCGCGTGTTCTCACCGTCCCCGCCGGAACACAAAAATTTTCCGGGTATGGGAACTGAACACAGATGCAAAATATTTTACGGGCAGGCGTGTTGATTCAAGCCTTATATCCACAGCCTTTTGGGGAGGCTGGGATCAAGGCCGTGGCTTCTTTTTTTATAATCCGCAGAAGCCGCAATAAGTAGAACAATCAGAACGATTAGAACGAATGGCGAATCCCGGCCATCAGCACTGTTTGATTGCGTCCACCGGATGGCGTGCCGTTTTGTGAATCACCCACCACCGCAACGGCATTGACCTGGCTTGCACCACCGGCCGCACCCACCGTTTTGCCTTTTGCATACTGATACGCCTCAAGCGCGTACAACGCTGTGCGCTTTGACAGGGAGTAGGTTTGCTCCAGAGCCAGCTGCTGGTATTTGGCCGGATCGGTGATGCCGTTGGCCTTCTTTTCTTTGGTGTAGCTGTAGCCGCCACTGACGAAGAGTGCCTGTGTCAGCTGGTAGGTTGCGAGTACGCCGCCGGTATTGAAGGTCGCAGTATTGGAAAACAGCGAACCCAGACCCGGCTCATATTGCACATTGGACGCGTTGACGCCCAACTCCAATTGACCGATCTTATAACGTGCGCCGCCGGCAATGAACTGCACCGATTCAGCTGAGAGATAGCCCTTGTTGATGACGGACGTCGAGAAACTGCCCGCAGCTGTGGAGCTCCAGCCGGCGCTGAGGTTCGCACCATTTTTCAGCTTCAGGTAGCCCAAGGCAAATTTAAAGTCATTGATGTCATACTTCAAGCCGACGCTGAAAGCATTGCCTGTCCCGGTCGAGCCGGCTGTCTCGCCAAAACCATACTGCGCACTCACTTGTGCGCCACCAAAAACCGGCGACGTATAAGTCAGCGAATTATTGATGCGGATCGTGGTGTCGAGTCCGTCGATGTCGCCTGGATGGGCTCCGGTGGCGCCGGTCAAGGAACTGGTCGGGCCGACCGGACCGACGAACAGGTAATACGGGGTGTATTGACGTCCCACGGTCAGGCTGCCGCCGGCGTTACTGTTGAGACCGACATACGACTGGCGATTGAACAGGGTATTGGCGGCGCCCAGGCTGCCGTCGTCGACATTAAAGCCGTTTTCCAAAACAAATAGCGCACTCAAGCCGCCGCCCAGATCTTCATTCCCTCTAAACCCAAGCCGGCTACCCGCTAAATTGCCGCTACGTTCGTAAATATTGGATTTACCGCCCTGGTTGCTTGAGTACACGATTGCCGCGTCTACAATCCCGTAAATGGTCACATTGGTTTGCGCATATGCGTCACACGCTGCCCCGACCGACATTGCCATCACTCCTGCCATCATCAAAGTGCTTTTCGTCTTCATTTCAGTCCCTATTTATATTTAGATTATCGAATGCTGCTTGGAAACTACGGCGCTACTAAGTAAAGCGTCCGACACACTTTTGATGTGGCGCGGGCGCGAATTCTCCCCTGAGCGGTTTTAAACCACCACTCATCATGGAAAGCGCCGAGTCGGCGCCTGAAGGGGATTGCGGAGTTTTCCGCGTTAATTAACTGGGGCGCTCAAGTGGTTGCCTCCGTTATTTGCTCTGCTAACCTGATGAGAACATCGGCCTGATGCGGAATTGGCGCGATAGCCCCGTATCCGGTCGTCGAGATTGCCGCAGCCACGTTGGCGTAACGCACTGCGTCCAGCAAACTTTCGCCGACGGCAAGACGTGCAACCAGGCTACCGTCAAAACAATCGCCGGCGCCGGTGGCGTCGACCGGTTGCACTGCGAATCCTGGTACATGCCGCGGCAAGCCATCATTGTCTTGCCAGACCCATGCACCTTCTGCACCGCACTTGAGTACAACTTTCTTCGCACCGTGACGGGCGCACCATGCAAATACGCCATCGCGGCTATCGGTATCAGCCAGAATCAATGCTTCATCGAGGCTGGGCAGGAAGATATCAATTTGCGAGATAGTGGCTTCAATTGTGGCTTTCGCCCTTGCCAGCGGCCACAGGCGCAAGCGCAGATTCGGATCGTAGGTGATACATGCGCCGGCAGCGCGGGCAGCTTTAATCGCTGCGTTCACGGCTTCGCTGGCAGTCGCGCTGATGGCCTGACTGATACCGGATACATGCAGGAAACGTGTATCGCGGAGCATATCCAGCGGCAAATCATCAACGCCCATGCGGCTGGCGGCAGATCCCGCGCGCAAGTATTCAAACTGATGGCCATCGACGCCATGGGTGACGAAATACACGCCGGTATGCGCATCCGGATCAACCCCGACGCCAGACGTATCGATCCCTTCCGCCGCCCACAAATCCAGAAACATGCGCCCGAAGCGATCGTCACCGAGCCGCGTACAGTAGGCGACGCTTGCCCCCTGCCTTGCCGCGGCAATCGCGAAGTTGGCAGTGTCGCCGCCAAATCCTTGCCGATACAGAGCGGAATCGATCTCATTGAGTTCGATCATCGGCTCTCCCAGGCTGACGATGTCAAAACGTTTGTCAATGCCCATCATCCCCTCCTTTATTATTCATGCGGCAGCGCCGCCGCACGTGCTCACGTTTTTTCCGACTCCAAAGCACGCATCGCCTCAACGACTCCGTGCTTACTGATATTTTCCAGGTGTTGAGTCAATGTGGAAACGAACTGCCGATTGCCAGGCAAGTCATCGCCGAACACTTCACGCACCGCCAGCAAGGCTGCGACCTGCCCCGCCGCATCTGAAGAACTGGTCGCGGCGGCATGCAACACTTCAGCGAGAGGATCCGAGATCTGATAGGCCAGGCCGGATTCGTCCTTGCCCGCCAGGTAACGCAGCCAGCCAGCAACCGCAAAACAAAGCCGGTTGCAGGACGCGCCGGCACGCAAGCGGTCGCGGATGGTACCGAGCAAGCGCTGCGGCAGCTTCTGCGAGCCGTCCATCGCAATCTGCTGCAATTTGTGCTTGAGCGCAGGATTGCGGTAACGCGCCAGCAATTCCGAGCGATACTGGGCCAGGCCAGAACTTGATAACGACAGCGACAGCGTCGGCTCGATTTCTTCAACCATCATGGCTGCAATGAAATTCGCCAGCCTTGCGTCGGCGATGGCTTCATCGACTGTCACGTAGCCAATCACGGCGCCCAGATAAGCGAGGCTGGAATGGGTGCCGTTGAGCATGCGCAGTTTGGCGTTTTCGTAGGGTTCAACTTCCGACACGATGGTCGCTCCGGCATCCTCCCAGCGCGGTCGCGGCCCGGCGAACCGGTCTTCGATCACCCACTGGCTGAACGGTTCGGTCATCACCGGCCACGCATCGTCGGCGCCAAGGTGAGTGGCAACGCCGGCGCGGTCATCGTCGGTGGTTTTTGGCACGATCCGATCCACCATCGCATTCGGAAATGCGCCATGCGTATCAATCCAGTGTGCCAGTTCAGAATCGACAGCTGCCGCGAATGCCAGCACCAAGCCACGTGTAGTCAGTCCATTCGACGGCAGGTTGTCGCATGACAGTACAGTGAATGGCGGCAGCCCCGCCTTTTTGCGCAGCGCCAGCGCACGCACGATGAAACCGATGGCAGAACGCGGTGCATCTGGATGCGTCAGATCATGCGCAATATCGGGATGATCCAGACGCAAGGCACGTGTGGCGGGATCATGGCCATAACCCTTTTCAGTCACCGTCAGGCTGACCACATGGCAGCGCGGATCTGTCATCGCAGCCAGCACCGCCTGCGGATTCTCAGGCGCCAACAGCGACGCGATCAATGCACCAACGACATGCAACCGCTCGCCATCGGCATCACGCACGACCACCGTGTACAGATTGTCTTGCGGTGCAAGCGCATCACGGGTGTCCGCCTGGCGCAGAGACACGCCGACAATTCCCCAGCGCTGATCGCCAGACGCAATTGCACGGTCTGTGTATACCGCCGCATGTGCACGATGGAAGGCCCCCAGGCCTAGCTGCACGATACCGGGGGATAGCTGGTGACGGTCATACCGGGGCACGATCACATTTTGATGCGTGCCCATCGATGCCAAAGCCATATTCGAAAGTCTCACTGCATCTCCTTAAGCGCTCTGCGGATGCTCACGCACCCTGGAGACAAGTTGTGTCGGACTGACGAAACGCATCGCAATCAGCAGCCACACCAGCGTAATGATCATGTAGACCATCGCCATCGCATCAATCGATTGCGGAGCCCGCACGCCGGCTGCAAACACCGAGTAGTACAGCGCCACGACCAGGGTCTGGGTATCCGATCCGGCCGTCATGAAGGTCAACTCGAACATTGCAATGGTGCGCACCAGCACCAGCAGCGATGCCGCAAGAATCCCGGGCGCCAGCAGCGGCACCAGCACATGGCGGAACATTTTCCAGGTCGGCGCACCGAACACCCGCGCCGCGGATTCCAGATTCGGGTCGATCTGTTCAATAAACGGCGTCATGACCAGGATGACGAACGGCAGTGCCGGCAGCAGATTGGCGATCACCACGCCAGTCAAGGTTCCGGCCAGATGCAGCTGGTACATCAACGTCGCCAATGGAATACCGTAGGTGATCGGCGGTATCATCAGCGGCAGCAGGAAGAGCATGGTCAACAAACGCTTGCCCCGGAAATCCCTGCGCGCCAGGGCATATGCCGCCGGCACACCGATGACCAATGCCAGCACTACAACGGCCAGCACCACTTCCACCGTTACCAGTAAAACATCGCCGAGCTGGAATTCATTCCAGGCAGCTGCGTACCATTCAAAGGTATAACCGTCAGGCAGCCAGGTGCCGAACCAGCGACGGGCGACCGAATTGGTGGCTACCGAAGCAATCATCAGGCCGACATTGAGCAAGAAGAAAGTCATGAAGCCGACCACCAGGCCACTCCAGGCACGGCTCCACCAGTTAACATGCGGCTTTGGCGAGACAGAAGCAGACATCGGCGCGATCCCGGCAGAGGATATTGATTTCACCTCGATTGATTTCGTCATGATTTACCCCTTTCCGCCAGTGACTGGCCCGCGATACACCATGCTGCGCAGCCCAAGCACGCCAGCGACCACCGCGAGTTGCACCATGCCCATGATCATGGCAATCGTAGAGGCCATCGGATAGTCGTAATTTTCAAATGCGGCCTCATAGGCAGCAATCGAAATGACGCGTGTCGGTCCGGCGGGCGAGCCTAGCAATACCGCTGACGGGAAGACTGAGAACGCCTGCACGAACGACAAACAGAACGCCATTGCCAGCCCGGGTATCAGCAACGGCAGCACAATGTGCTGAAACTGCTTGTACGGGCTGGCGCCAAGGGTGGCGGCGGCGCGCGTAAGCCCCGGATCGATCCCTGTGATGTACGACAGGATCAGCAGGAAAGCGAACGGAAAGCCGGAAATAATCAGGGAAATCAGCACGCCCCAGTAATTGTGGGTCAGGCGAATGCCACCTTCAAACAGATGGAACATTTGCAGTGCCTGCGTGAACCAGCCTTTCGGACCGAAGTAAGTCAACATGCCTTCCGCAATCAGGACGGTGCCCAGCGTGATCGGGATGACCAGGATGGTGGTCGCGATTTTCTGGTAACGCGTCTTGTGGCGCAGGCGATACGCAATCGGCAAGGCGATACCGACGTTGATGATCGTCGCCGGCAACGCCAGCTTGAGCGTGGTCCCTATCGTCAGGAACAGGTTTTCGGTATTAAAAAACTTGATGTAGTTCGACCATGCACCACCTTCCAATGGTTCAAACGACAGCGTCAGACCATGCAGGAACGGATAGACAAAGACTGCCAGCATGAAGATCGTGGCCGGAGCCACCATCCACATCACAGGATCCAGCCAGCGCGAGCCGGCAGCTTGAGCGCGGCTGTGCATCATGCCACCTGCTCGGACGGGTAAGCGAGCACGCGCTCATGCGGCACGGAGACAGTCATGTTTTCGCCCGGTTTTGCGGTGCCTTCAGTGCGCACGAACAGACGCGTACTGTCTTGCGTTCGCAGCATGAACAGCGACTCGCGGCCATAATATTCGACGGCCTCCACGCGTGCGGTAATGCTGTTGGCCGGCAGCTCGCCAGGGGCGCATATGGAAAACTCTTCCGGCCGGATCGATACTGCTGCCCGGGCGCCGATGGTACTTTTCGGAATGCCGCGCAGTTGTATGCCGGGCCCGGTCAAATGAATGCTGTCGCTGCTCTTTTGCGCAACATCGAGCAACAGTTCATTGCGATAGCCCATGAAACGCGCCACCGAAAGATTGGCCGGCTGGCCATACACTTCCTGCGGCGTGCCGACTTGTTGCACCAGTCCATCCTTCATCACGACGATACGGTCTGCCAGCGACAAGGCTTCATCTTGATCATGGGTGACGTAAATCGTAGTGCGCCCGAGCTCGCCATGAATACGGCGTATTTCAGACCGCATTTCAAGGCGCAGCTTGGCATCCAGATTCGACAGCGGTTCATCCATCAAGATCAACGGCGGCTCGATGACGATGGCGCGCGCAATCGCCACGCGTTGCTGCTGGCCGCCGGACAACTGGCCCGGCAGCTTGTTGGCGTGCATCCCGAGTTGCACCAGGTCCAGCGCCCGTTTGACGCGGACATCAATTTCACTGGACGCCACGCCACGCATCAGCAGGCCAAAGCCGACATTCTTGGCCACCGTCATATGCGGGAACAATGCATAGTTCTGGAATACCATGCCGAATCCCCGCTGCTCCGGCGGCAACGTGTCGATACGCAGTTGATCAAGGTAAATCGCGCCGCTCGATAGGGCTAGCAACCCGGACAGGCAGTTTAGTGCAGTCGATTTACCGCAGCCGGACGGGCCGAGCAGCGCGATGAATTCGCCGCGGGCGATATTCATCGTCAGGCCGCCCAGCGCCGGCAACGGCGCGGTGCCGGATGCGCTCGCCGGGCCACCGAAATTACGGGTGACGCGATCGAGACGCAGCGTTTTGAAGTCGTGGTTCATTTTTCGAATTTCCTGTTAGATGCGTTACGTGCGTTGCGCGGTCACTTGGACTTCTGGGTGCCGATCTGTTCGTCCCAGATATGGAAGGCCTTCACCATTTCCTGCGCGTCCAGCGGTTGGGCATGCGGATTGTTCGCGATCAACGCATCATATTCAGGGCGGCCAAACTCTTTAATCACATCCTGGCTGGATTTCGGCGCCATGCTTAACGGGACGTTTTTAATCGCCGGGCCGGGATAGAAATAACCCTTGTCGTAGGTCATCGCCTGTTGCGCCGGCTTGAGCAGGTATGCCATCACGTCGAGCACAATTTTCGATTTTTCTGCACTCAGGCCTTTTGGCATCATCATGTAGTGCGTATCGTTGATCCATGTCATGTTCTTGAACGCGCCGACCTTGAAATTCTTCGGTACCACGCCCAGCGCCCGCGGATTGATATCCCAGCCGGTGACAGTCACCGTCATGTCGCGCGAGCCTTCGCCCAGTTCTTTCATGACCGCGCCAGTACCGCCCGGATAGTATTCGATGCAGGAATTCAGTTCTTTCAGATAAGCCCAGGTTTTAGACCAGCCATTGACCGGGTCTTTCGGGTCTTTATCGCCCAGCAGATAAGGCAGCCCCATCAGGAAGGTGCGGCCAGGGCCGGAGTTGGATGGGCGCGCGTAGATCAAACGGTTGGGATTGGCTTTGCAATACGCCAGCAATTCCTGCGGCGTGGTCGGCACTTGTTTTACCTTGTCTGGATTGTATTCAAGCAAGGGGCCGGCTGGCATGAAGGCGACGGCCAAGGCCTGATCCTGAGCCAGTTCCTGCATCTTGTTCACTGGCGGCAGGTAGTTGGCGGCAAGATTGGGAAACTTCGCGGCATTGTCGGGCAATATTTTCACCCACAGCTTTTGATCGATGCCGGCGGCAAGAATGTCGGTACCACCCAGCACCAAATCGATATCGCTGCGATTGGCGGCCTGCATCGCCTTCAGCTTGCTAGGTAATTCCGGCGCCGGTGCTTTGGTGAATGTGAATTTGACGTTTGGATTATTGACCTTGTACGACTCGATCGCTTCCTGCAACAAAGCCAGGCTGCCGGCAACGTCCACCACATTGATCGTCACCGTCGACGCTGCCATGACCGGCATGCTCAGCGCTGCCGTGAATGCGCCTGCAACGGTGCCAGCGATCATCCGCACCATCGTGCGCCGAGTCAAATTCGAAATATGTTTCATGTGTCTCTTCTCCAGTTTTATAGGAATCAAACAATCCAGGATTGGGTATAACCAGCGCTTTTTTTTACGCTTTTGGTTTTAATGCTTACTTGTGCTTATGTATTGCTTATGTATTGATTTATGGATTCAAGCGATACAGGCGATTTATGGATTCAAGTGCTACAGGCGATACGCACTCTTCGCGAGGCGGTAGGCCAGATCGTGTGCCAACTCGACGGCCTCATCTTCCAGCAGTCGATGTTCAACTACCAGCCGTGCAAGAAAGCTGCAATCGACACGGCGGGCCACGTCATGCCGCGCCGGGATGGACAGGAAAGCCCGGGTATCGTCATTGAAACCGACGGTATTGGCAAAGCCGGCAGTCTCGGTAGTTTGTTCGCGGAAGCGGCGCATGCCTTCAGGCGCATCGTGGAACCACCACGCCGGACCCAGTTTGAGCGACGGATACACACCGGCCAGCGGCGCCAGTTCCCGTGCATAACTGGTTTCATCGAGGGTAAACAGGATGATGGAAAGATTTGGATTGAGGCCATGCTTGTCTAGCAACGGTTTCAATGCATCGACGTAGCTGGTCTGGGTTGGAATATCGAAACCCTTGTCGCGGCCAAAGCGTGCCAGCATGTCGGCGCTGTGATTGCGCCGCGATCCGGGGTGGATTTGCATCACCAGCCCGTCGTCCAGACTCATGCAGGCCATCTCGGTGAGCATCTGGGCACGGAACGCTTCGGCGTCAATCGGCGACGCATTGCCAGTCAGGACCTCGGCATACAAAGCTTCACATTCGGCAACGCTGAGGTCGACAGTACGCGCGGTCGGATGGCCGTGGTCGGTAGAGGTCGCGCCGAGTTGCTTGAAATATGCACGACGATTGCGGTGGGCCCGCAGGTATCCTTTCCAGGTAGCGGTATCTTCACCGGTGATCTCGCCAAACTCCTTGATGTTGCTCACAAAGCCGTCAAATGCCGGATCGACCACCGGATCAGGCCGGTAAGCGGTAATCACCCGTGGCTTGCCGCCGGCGGTTTGCCAGGGATCGGTAGCCAGCGCGCGGTGATGGCTGAGTGTATCGAGCGGCGATTCGGTAGTGGCGATGACTTCGATATTGAAACGCTCGAACAGGGCACGCGGACGGAATTCAGGCGTTTTCAGGCAGGAATCGATGTGGTCGTAGAGTGCATCGGCATTGGCTTCGGTCAACGCTTGCTCGATGCCGAACACTTCTTCAAACACATGGTCGAGCCACATGCGGGAAGGCGTACCACGGAACAGTGGCCAATGCTTTGCGAGCACACGCCAGATTTTGCGCGGGTCCGCTTCCACCGGCGTACCATCGCGGCTGCGTACGCCTACATCCTCCAGGCGCACGCCTTGGCTAAACAACATGCGAAATACGTAGTGATCAGGCTGAATCAGCAAGGCTGACGGATTGCTGAAGGCTTCGTTGGCAGCAAACCAGGCCGGGTCGGTATGGCCATGCGGACTGACGATCGGTAACGCTTTCACGCTCTGATACAGGCGCCGCGTGACGGCGCGCGTATCGGGATCAGCAGGAAAAAGCCGGTCGGGATGGAGCAGAGGCATTGGAAATCCGTTCTCTATCTGATTGAAATTTACGTAAAAAAAGCATCGTCAAACCGCGCTTGCTAATCTGTCTTTTTGTCTGGAACGCGGGCCGAACCCTTGACACCCCAACCGCGCGAGAATTCCCGCGTTACCCGCTCAAGATGCGCCCGCATTGCACGACGCGCGCCGGCCGGATCGCGTGCCGCGATCGCTTCCAGTATCCGACGGTGATCCGTCAGCGTTTCGCGCCGCAAATCTTCGGTGTGGAAGTGTTCCTCCATCTTGCTCCAGAGATGGCCGCGCTCATCCCATAGATTGCTCAGCACCAGTATCAAAGCGCTATTGCCGGTCGCCGTGGCGATGGCCATATGGAAAGCGCGGTCGGCCTGCTCGTTCTTGACGCGGTCATCGCTGAAGCGCTCCATATCCGAGACGGTCTGCATGATGGCGTCGACGGCGGAATCTGTCGCCATCTTGGCGGCCATCGCGGCGACCTCTCCTTCAATCAAGCGCCTGGCGGACAATACTTCGAAGGGACCGCAGCCGGCGCCCTTGATGTCGGCCGGCGCATCGGTTTTTTCATTGACATAAATGCCCGAACCACCGCGCACCTCAATGACGCCGGTCAGCTCGAGGGCAATCAGCGCTTCGCGCACCGATGCCCGGCTCACGTCCAGCTGCGTCGACAAATCACGCTCGGACGGCAAGCGCGTCCCTGGCAGGATCTTTTGATCACGAATCATCTGCTGAATCTGCCCGGCAACTATGCGATACAGACGCATCTCGGCAGGAGCGCCAAATTCAACGGGAGGGGTAGTCGATTTAGTCATTTTTATCTCTCTTGCTTCGAAATTAAATGGAACGCCATTCTATATGGACCGCGATTCCTGATTGAATTTCGTTATTTCCTGGTTGCAATGTCGTGACGACTAGCGAGAGAAGTAACACCCGATTTGCTGTCATTTACATCGCAGACTCATCAACTGAATTACCGGCTTAATTTCCAACTGGTCAGGCCATTCTATTTTGGTCCGGCCAAAAATGCAATAAGGTCTAGCCAATTAAAATCATTAATGGCATACTGGCCTGACCAATTTTAGGTAAATCTATCCACCAACCAATGAGGACGCCGTGAAAATCACCGATGCCAAGGTCATCATCTGCTCTCCAGGCCGCAATTTCGTTACCCTAAAAATTTATACCGATGAAGGATTAACCGGCATCGGCGACGCTACGTTGAATGGCCGCGAATTAGCGGTCGCCTCATACCTTACAGATCACGTGATTCCCTGCCTGATCGGCCGTGACGCCCACCAGATCGAAGACATCTGGCAATACCTGTACCGCGGCGCTTACTGGCGACGTGGCCCCGTTACGATGAGCGCGATTGCCGCAGTCGATACCGCCCTGTGGGACATCAAGGCCAAGGCCGCGAATATGCCGCTGTATCAATTGCTCGGCGGCAGAAGCCGCAATGGCGTCATGGTGTACGGTCACGCCAACGGTGGCGATATCGAAGAAACCGTTGATGAAGTGTTGCGTTACGCGGAGATGGGCTATAAGGCGATCCGCGCGCAGGCCGGTGTGCCTGGCTTGAAAAAAGTCTACGGCGTGTCGAAAGACAGCATGTTCTACGAACCTGCCGACGCCTCACTGCCATCCGAGCACGACTGGTCGACCGAACGCTATCTGGACCACGCACCGAAACTGTTTGACCGCCTGCGCGATAAACTGGGCTTTGAGCATCATCTGCTGCACGACGTCCACCACCGGCTCACGCCAATCGAGGCGGCGCGCCTGGGCAAATCGCTGGAACCATACCGCCTGTTCTGGATGGAAGATCCAACCCCGGCCGAGAATCAGGATGGATTCAAGCTGATCCGCGAACATACGGTAACGCCGATAGCGGTCGGCGAAGTATTCAATACGATCTGGGATTGCAAAGAACTGATCGAGAAACAATATATCGATTACATCCGCGCCACCGTGGTCCATGCCGGCGGTATCACACACCTGCGACGCATCGCCGACCTGGCTGCGATGTACCAGGTGCGTACCGGCTGCCATGGCGCCACCGATTTGTCGCCGGTCTGCATGGGCGCGGCGCTGCACTTCGATACCTGGGTACCGAATTTCGGCATTCAGGAATACATGCGCCACACGGAAGAAACCGACGCGGTATTCCCGCACGATTACCGGTTCGAGGACGGCTTCCTATTCGCAGGTGAAACACCCGGTCACGGTGTCGATATCGACGAAGCGCTGGCAGCCAAGTATCCTTACCAGCGCGCCTACCTTCCGGTGAACCGCATGGCCCATGACGGCACGCTCCACAACTGGTAATACCCTGCGTAACTGAGAGCGCGCAGAGTTAATGCGCGCTCTCTCTAGGAATGCGAATGGAAACAACCCAAACTCCACCGGGACCAGCGAGCCTGGTCTCTGCAACGATCCGCCTTCATCAGGCGGACAACGTCGTTATCGCGCGCGCGCAATTAGTGACGGGCATGTGGCTGGCGGCTGAAGGAATCAACGTATCAGGCCTGATTCCGCCCGGCCACAAAATTGCTACCAGCCGCATCCAGGCCGGCCACGCAGTACGCCGTTACGGCCAGATCATCGGCTTTGCGGCCCAAGACATCGATCCTGGCCAGCACGTCCATACGCACAATCTGAAAATGATCGATTTTGCACGTGAGCATACTTTCTGTGCCGACGCGAAATCGACCCGGTTTGTGGAGCAACCGGCCACCTTCATGGGCATTTTGCGTCCGGACGGCCGCGTTGCAACCCGCAATTACATCGGCATCCTGACTTCGGTAAACTGTTCGGCCACTGCTGCCCGTGCAATTGCAGACCACTTTCGGCGCGATACCAACCCGCAAGCGCTGGCAAATTATCCGAATGTCGATGGCGTGATCGCCTTGACACACGGTATCGGCTGCGGCGTCGATCCGGAAGGCGAGGCGCTGGCATTGTTGCGGCGCACGCTGGCCGGCTATGCCCGGCATCCGAACTTCGCTTCGGCGCTGCTTGTCGGCCTCGGCTGCGAAACCAACCAGATCGACGGCCTGCTCAACGCCCACGGCATGAGCGAAGGCAAGAACCTGCGCAGCTTCACGATCCAGGATAGCGGCGGCACCAGGAAGACCGTCGAAAAAGGCATCGCCATCGTCGAGGCCATGCTGGCGGAGGCCAATACCGTCGCACGCCAGCCGCTGCCGGTCAGCCATCTGGTGGTCGGCCTGCAATGCGGCGGCTCCGACGGCTATTCCGGTATTACCGCCAACCCGGCGCTGGGCGCTGCGGTCGACCGCCTGGTACAACATGGCGGCAGCGCGATTCTGTCGGAGACGCCTGAAATCTACGGTGCCGAGCATTTGCTCACGCGCCGCGCCAGCACCCCCGCAATCGGCGACAAACTGCTGGCGCGCGTGCGCTGGTGGGAGGATTACTGCGTGCGCCAAAATGCAGAGATGAACAACAATCCATCGGCCGGCAACAAGGCCGGCGGCTTAACCACCATCCTGGAAAAATCGTTGGGTGCGGTGGCCAAGTCGGGTAGCACCAATCTGGTCGATGTAGTGGAATACGCCGCAGCGGTCACCGCCAAAGGCCTGACGTTCATGGACACGCCCGGCTACGATCCGGTGTCCGCCACCGGCCAGGTTGCCGGCGGCGCCAACGTCATCTGCTTTACCACCGGACGCGGCTCGGCCTATGGTTGTGCGCCCTCCCCGTCGCTGAAGTTGGCGACCAATTCAGGACTGTGGCAGCGTCAGAAAGATGACATGGATCTCAACTGCGGTGGCATCGCCGACGGCACCACCGATGTCGATACAGTAGGCGAACAGATTTTCCGCATGATCATCGATGTCGCTTCCGGCACCCGCACGAAGAGTGAAATCCACGGTTACGGGCAAAATGAATTCGTGCCCTGGCAAATTGGGGCGGTGATGTAACGCAGAGAACCGCGGCGGAACGCAATATCAAGCATCTAGCGAATCAACTGGAAAAGGAGTAATGGCTATGTCGTCACCGAAAAATGAATCGGGCCTGCCCACCCTCGGACGCCGTCAGTTTTGCGCGCTCGTCGCCAGCTCACTCGTCGCTCCGGGTATTGCTTGGTCGAACGAGGTCACCGGCAACGTCGTGCTTTACACGTCTGTCGGGCCGGAACTTAACCTGTACAGCGTGAACGAAAGCAATCTCGCTTTGACGAAGGACAGCTCCACGATGCTGCCCGCAAACATACAGTACGTGTGGCCCCACCCTTCCAGGAAAATTTTCTACGTGGCGTACAGCAATCGCGCAGGCTCCTCCCCTGGCACCGTTCACGGCGTTGCGGCACTACGCGTTGACGGACGATCGGGACGCCTGCAACCGGCCGGCGAACCGCTCAAGCTGAACAACAGGCCGATCAACATTACCGTCTCTAAAAATGGCGCGCATTTGCTGGTGGCCTATAACGACCCGAGCGAACTCGATGTCTATCAGATCAATCCGGATGGATCGCTGGGTGCCAAAATAATCCAGGCAACAGGGCCTGAGGCTGGCATCTACGCCCATCAGGTACGAGTCTCGCCCTCGGACCGGACAGTCGTCTTGGTGACACGGGGTAACGATGCGGCCAGCAGCAAGCGCGAGGACCCGGGAGCACTCAAGGCATTCGATTTCAAGGATGGGCAATTATCGAATGAAAAGTCCATCGCGCCCGGCAGCGGGTACGGATTCGGACCTCGACACGTTGATTTCCATCCGACCAAACCGTGGATGTACGCATCCATGGAACGCGAGAATCAACTTCAGGTGTTTGGCCTGCAGGATGGAACAGTGACTGCAGCGCCCCTGTTCATCAAGACAACCTTGTCGGAACCCTCAAATATCCGACCGGCGCAGGTCGTGGGACCTGTGCACGTTTCCCGCGACGGGAAGTTCGTGTATCTGGCCAATCGTTCTGACGGAACCGTCGATTTCGACGGAAAAAAGGTATACGCAGGCGGCGAGAACAGTATCGCCGTATTTCGTATCGACGAGAAAACCGGCGAGCCCACGCTGATTCAGAACATTCCCACCCAGAGCTTCCACGTGCGTACATTCACGCTGCATCCGAATGGCAAGATGCTGGTCGCGGCGAGCGTTGCGCCGATGCTCGTGCACGAGGACGATAGGGTCAATAAGGTTTCAGCTGCGTTATCCGTATTCCGCGTTGAAGACAATGGCATGCTCACGTTCGTACGGAAGTCCGACATCGATACGACTGCAGGCCCCATGTTCTGGTGCGGATTGATCGCACTTGACGACGATTGGTCGAACAACGCGGCTTGAGTCATGAATCAGGTTTTCCGGGCGGCTTAGATTCTCGATCAATCTTGCTCCGGCAAGACGGGCTCGGTCCAGCCGTAGGGGAAACCGGGAAGAAAAGCGCGTGACGGTCAATATTTCCCCACCACAAAAGAAAAAAGCCACCGGTTAGGGTGGCTTTGTTTTCTTTCCAATGCGCTTAAACCCGCATGGATACTACATGTACTGGCGGAGAGGGTGGGATTCGAACCCACGGTACGATTTAACGTACGCTTGATTTCGAGTCAAGTACATTCGACCACTCTGCCACCTCTCCGGTTTCGGTCGACTTGCTGTGTTTAATGCAGCAAAGCGCAAGATTATAGCAGACTCTTTTTGACTGTGGAATGTCTTTTTATTCGCGCCATCCCACAGTAAATACCTGCCCCTGCCTCACGCCAAATAGTTACGTCAAATCAATGACTTACACGCTCAGTTTAGTGATACCACCCATGTAAGGATGCAGCACCGCCGGGATTTCCACGCTGCCGTCTGCCTGCTGGAAATTCTCCAGCAAGGCAACCAGGGTGCGCCCTACCGCCAAACCGGAACCGTTCAGTGTATGCACCAGCTCGGTCTTGCCTTGCGCATTGCGGAAACGGGCTTGCAGGCGACGCGCCTGGAATGCTTCGAAGTTGGAGACCGACGAAATTTCGCGGTAGGTGTTTTGCGCCGGCAGCCACACTTCCAGATCGTAGGTCTTGGCTGCACCAAAACCAATGTCGCCGGTACACAACGACACCACACGATACGGCAGGCCGAGTTTCTTCAAGATGTTTTCGGCGTGACCGACCATTTCTTCCAATACTTCATAGGACTTTTCCGGATGCACGATTTGCACCATTTCGACCTTGTCGAACTGGTGCTGGCGAATCATGCCGCGCGTGTCGCGGCCGTAGCTGCCGGCTTCCGAACGGAAACACGGCGAATGTGCAGCCATCTTGATCGGCAGCGTTTCGCCGGCAACGATTTCGTCGCGTACGATGTTGGTCAGCGGAACTTCGGCCGTCGGGATCAGATACAACGCAGCATGGTCGGCGCCCTGCTCACCTTCCTGGCCGCCCTTTTTCACTGCAAACAAATCTTCTTCGAACTTCGGCAACTGGCCGGTGCCGCGCAACGAATCGGCGTTGACGATGTAGGGCGTGTAGCATTCGGTATAGCCGTGTTCAGCGCCGTGGGTGTCCAGCATGAACTGGCCCAGAGCGCGATGCAGACGGGCAATGCCGCCCTTGAGGACGACAAAACGCGAGCCGGTGATCTTGGCGGCGACGTCGAAATCCAGACCCAAGGCCGCGCCGACATCAACGTGGTCGCGTACTTCAAAATCGAAGCTGCGTGGCGTGCCGACTTTGCGCACTTCGACATTGCCAGCCTCGTCGGAGCCGACCGGCACCGTTTCGTGCGGGATATTCGGCACTGACAGCAAGAACGCGCTGACCTGCTCCTGGATCTGATCCAGCTTGGTTGCCGACGCTTTCAGTTCATCGCCGATGCCTGCGACTTCAGCCATCACGGCTGAAGCGTCTTCACCCTTGCCTTTCAGCATGCCGATTTGCTTGGACAACGCGTTGCGCTGGCCTTGCAATTCTTCCGTACGGGTCTGGATTTGCTTACGTTCAGCCTCCAGTGCATTGAAGCCGTTGACGTCTAACTGGAATTTGCGCGCGGCGAGACGGGCGGCGACGGTGGCAATGTCTTTACGTAGAAGTTGGATGTCGATCATGGACTTGGTATAGATAGGGGAAGGAATAAGCTGCCATTGTACCAAGCCCCGCCAGTCCCCGGCCAGCCAATCTCAGCGATAGAAATTGCAACAAATACAATAAAACAAAGTTTAATGCGATGCAAAGCGTTGCACCTTGCATCGCACGCCGGCAAATTTACTTACCCAGATCGACCTTGCTGAAGTCATGCAACGCGAACGCCGACATCTTGAAACCGATCACATTCTTGCGTATCGGCGTATGCGTCAGCGAGTGCGCAAGCGGTATCCAGGGCGCTTCTTCATGCACCGTCACCTGCGCCTGCTCGTACAGCTTGGCGCGCTCGGCCTGGTTCGTGCTGAGCTTGGCTTTCTGAATCAGCGCTTCAAAACCTTTGTCACACCAGCGCGCGGTATTGCCGCCGCTGCGTACGGATTCGCAGCCCAGCAAAGTTGCAAAAAAATTATCGGGATCGCCGTTGTCGCCTGACCAGCCGAACATCATCGCCTGCTGCGCCCCTTGCTTGCTGCGCTTCAGGTACTCGGTCCATTCGTAGGTGGCGAGAGTGGCCTTGACGCCGATCTTTGCCCAGTCGGCCTGGATCAGTTCTGCCATGCGCTTGCCGTCCGGATTGTAGGGACGGGTCACCGGCAGGTACCAGAGTTCGACCGTTACGCCATTGGGATAACCAGCCTTGGCCAGCAATGCCTTGGCCTTGACCGGATCGTAGCCATAGTCCTGGATCTTGTTGTCGTAGGACCAGAGCGTA
Source organism: Collimonas sp. OK607 (assembly GCF_900111995.1). GTDB lineage: Bacteria > Pseudomonadota > Gammaproteobacteria > Burkholderiales > Burkholderiaceae_D > Collimonas. The sequence goes on along the minus strand of NZ_FOKF01000015.1, from coordinate 80,649 downwards.
GGCGGAATCGGATTTTTGGCAATCTGGCCGGCGCCCTGATACACCGTTTTGAGAATTGCCTGCTTGTCGGTAGCCAGGTTCAGTGCCTGACGCACCAGTTTGTTATCGAATGGCTTTTTCTCTACATTGAAGGAGATGTAACCGACGTTCAAACCTTCCTTGGTCAACAGGGTGATCGCCGGATCGGCTTTCATCAATTCGATATCGGCCGGCTTGGGAAACGCCATCACCTGGCATTCGTTGGCCTTGAGCTTGGCGTAACGCACCGAGGCGTCCGGCGTGATCGCAAAAATCAGGTTGTCCAGTTTCGGCCGGCCATCCCAATAGGCATCGAAGGCCTTGTAGCGAATCACCGCGTCTTTTTGGTAGGACACGAACTGGAATGGACCGGTGCCGACAGGCTCGCGATCGATCACATCAGGCGTACCTGCCGCCTTCATCTTGTCGGCATATTCGGCGGAGAGAATCGAGGCGAAGTCCATCCCCAGGTTGGCGATGAACGGGGCCTCCGGATGCTTCAGCTTGAAGACCACGGTGTAGGCGTCGACTTTGCTGATCTTGTCGACGATCTTGTCCATGCCCATGTCGAGGAAGTAGCTGAAGCTGGCGCCGGTATCTAGCTTATGGAACGGATGATTGACATCCGCCATGCGATTGAACGAGAACAGCACGTCGTCGGCATTGAAATCGCGGCTTGGCTTGAACCTGGCGCTGCTGTGGAACTTGACGCCTTTGCGCAGCTTGAAAGTATAGGTCAGGCCGTCATCCGATACCGTCCACGATTCCGCCAGGGCCGGAATAATTTTTGTGGTTCCCAATTCAAAGGCGACCAGGCGGTTGTACAAAGGCACCGAAGAAGCGTCGAAAGTAGTACCGGTCGTGAACAGTTGCGGGTTGAAACCCTCCGGGCTACCCTCCGAGCAAAACACCAGGGTCTTGGCCGCAATCGCCACATTGGCGGTGCTACACAGCAGTGCGGCGATGCCAATTGCGGCGGCGAGTTTCAGTTTCGTACCTTGCATCTTTCCCTGCGTCTTCTCCTTTACCATATGCCATTTCCTGTCATTGAATTTCTTCCACCCGATGGCATGCCACGTGGCTACCGTCAAACTCGCGCAAAGCCGGTACTTCTTGCCGGCATCGCTCGATTGCATATGGACAGCGATTATTGAAACTACAGCCAGGCGGCGGCGCCAATGGCGACGGCAGTTCTCCCGGTAACATCATCTTTTGCTGGCGCTGGGCCGGATCGATGCGCGGGGTGCTGGCCAGCAGCGCCTTGGTATACGGATGCAGCGGTCGGCTGAATACCTGCTGCTTGCTGCCGTGCTCCACGGTTTTACCGAGGTACATCACCAGCACATCATCGGCAATATGCTCGACTACCGACAGGTTATGCGAAATAAACAGATAGGCGACACCGCTGGCTTGCTGCAAATCCATCAGCAGGTTCAGCACCTGGGCCTGGATCGATACGTCAAGGGCGGAAACCGGCTCGTCGGCGACGATCACCTTGGGGTCCAGCATCAAGGCGCGCGCTATCGCCACCCGCTGACGCTGGCCGCCAGAGAACATGTGCGGGTAACGGCTGTAATGTTCCGGCCGCAAGCCGACCTTGGCCATCATTGCCTGCGCCTTGTCAGCACGTTCCTTGCTGTTGAGCGGCGTATTGATGATCAGCGGCTCTTCCAGCATCTGCCCGACTTTTTTGCGCGGATTCAAGCTGGCGTAGGGGTTTTGAAACACCATTTGCACCAGCGGCCGCACCCGTTTCAAGGTAGCGCTATCAGCATCGGCGATGTTGGCGCCGTCCATCCACAATTCGCCACCGGTAGGCGGCTCGATCATCGTGATCTGGCGCGCCAGGGTGGATTTACCGCAACCGGACTCGCCCACCACTGCCAACGTTTTACCTGGCTGCAAGACGAACGAGATGCCGTCCAGCGCGCGTGCCGTTGCCTTTGGTTTGAACAGGCCTTGCGATACGCTGTAATGCTTGATCAGGTTTTTTGCTTCGAGCAAAACCACCGGGCTGGCAAGCGCTTCTATAGTCGAATTCATCATCATGCAGCCCCACTGCTTAGTATCAGATCAGGTGTTTTGCGGGATATTTCCGACCAGCCGTTAGTCGGCTGGCCGTCATGATCCAGCGGAAAATGGCAACGGACCTGCTCTTGCGCTTCTCCCAGCAACTCCGGCCGCACTTGTCGGCAACGGTCTTGCGCATACGCACAGCGCGGGCTGAGCAAGCAGCCGGTGGGGCGATCATACTGGCCCGGCACCACGCCAGGAATGGTTTGCAGACGTGCGCGGCCGATATTGTGTTCCGGCAGCGCCGCCAGCAAGGCCTGGGTGTAGGGATGTTTGGGCGCGTTGAAAATATCCGGCACACGGCCGGTCTCCACTACCTGCCCTGCATACATCACCACTACCCGCTGCGCAGTCTGGGCGACGACGCTAAGGTCGTGGGTAATCAGCATCAAGGCCATGCCGCGGTCGCGCTGCAATTGCAGCAGCAACTCCAGCATTTGCGCCTGCACCGTAACGTCCAGCGCCGTGGTCGGCTCGTCCGCAATCAGCAAACGCGGATTGCAGGCAATCGCGATGGCGACCATCACCCGTTGACTCATGCCGCCGGAGAGCTGATGCGGATAAGCATCCAGGCGTCGTTCCGGATCGGGAATGTCAACCTGCTTGAGCAGCGCCAGCGCTTTGGCGCGCAATTCTTTACTGGAGCCGCCCTGGTGCACGCGCAGGGTTTCAATCAATTGATAAGCAACCGTAAAAGACGGATTGAGGCTGGTCATCGGATCCTGGAAGATCATGGCGATGTCTTTGCCTAACATTCCACGCCGTTCTTTTTCAGGCATTTTCAGCAAGTCGCGACCATCGAACGCCATCTGTTCGCCTTTGACGCGGCCCGGGTAATCGATCAGTCCCATCAGCGCCAGTGACGTGACGCTCTTGCCGGAGCCGGATTCGCCGACAATGCCGACCACTTCGCCAGCCTCGATGCTCAGGTCCAGGCCATCGACTGCGGTAAAGGGCGCTGCTGTCGATCCGAATTCGACCCGCAGCTGCTTAATTTCTAGGAGTGCCATGTTGAATCTCGCCTTATCGTTTCAGTTTCGGGTCGAGCGCATCGCGCAAGCCGTCGCCCATCAGGTTGAACGCCAGTACCGAGATCAAAATCGCCAGGCCGGGGAAAGCAACCACCCACCAGGCGCTCTGGATGAATTCCATCGCGCTGGCCAGCATCGAACCCCACTCAGGTGTCGGCGGTTGTGCACCCATGCCGAGAAAGCCAAGTGCTGCCGCATCCAGGATGGCGGAAGAGAAACCGAGCGTGGCTTGCACGATCAACGGCGCCAGGCAGTTAGGCAGCACGCAATTGAACATGATGCGCAAGGTGCCGGCGCCCGCGATACGTGAGGCGCTGACGTAATCGCGCGACATCTCGCCGATGACCGCGGCCCGCGTCTGCCGCGCATAGTGCGGCAGCATCACGACAGCAATCGCATACATCGCATTCATCAGCCCAGGCCCGAGGATGGCAACCACGGCGATGGCCAGCAACAAGCTCGGTAATGCCAGCATGATGTCCATCAGACGCATGATGGCGACTTCAACCATGCCGCGGAAGTAACCGGCCAGCAGGCCGAGCAAGACACCGGTGGTGAGCGACAGCGAGATGGACACCAGGCCGATCAACAGCGACAGGCGAACCCCGTGGATCAGGCGCGACAGCATATCGCGCCCGACCGGATCCGTGCCGAGCAGGAACTGGCTGCTGCCGCCTGCTTGCCATACCGGTGGCACCAGGGTGTGATCGCGGAATTGTTCGATCGGCGAATGCGGTGCGATGATGTCGGCAAACAAGGCTGCCAACACCATCATGACGATGATGGCCAGGCCGATTACGGCGCCGCGGTTCTGGCTGAAATAGCCCCAGAATTCGCGCAGCGGATGCGGTGGCGTGTTGACGGCTGTCTTCGGCGAAGCGTTAGTTTGCGGCGCACTAACGGGCGGTACATTGACGTTGTTCATGAGCGATGGCGAATACGTGGATTAATCACGCCGTACAGCAAGTCGACGGCCAGATTGACGAGGATGATGATGGTCGCCGACATCAGGATGCCGCCCTGCACCACCGGATAGTCGCGTCGTTGAATCGCCGCTACCAGCCATTTGCCGATGCCCGGCCAGGAAAAGATGGTTTCGGTCAGGATCGCGCCGGCCAGCAAAGTGCCAACCTGCAAACCGACCACTGTGACTACGGGAATCAAGGCATTGCGCAGAGCATGCACGCCCACTACCCGCCACGGCGAGAGGCCCTTGGCACGTGCGGTGCGGACATAATCTTCACGCAAGACTTCCAGCATGGCGGAGCGCGTCATGCGCGCAATCACTGCCAGCGGAATGGTGCCGAGTGCGATGGTAGGAAGGATCAGATGCGACAGCGCGGATTTAAAAGCGCCGCTATCGTCCGACAACAAGCTATCTATCAGCATGAAACCGGTGACCGGCGGCACGTCAAACAGGATATCGATACGGCCCGAGACCGGGGTCCAGCCCAAGGTCACGGAAAACAGCAGGATCAGCAACAGCGCCCACCAGAAGACCGGCATGGAATAACCGGTCAGGGATACGCCCATCACCGAATAATCGAGTACGGTATTGCGCTTCAAGGCTGCCAGTATCCCCGCTGGGATACCGATGATCAGGGCAAACAGAATCGCGCAAAAAGACAACTCCAGCGTCGCCGGAAACAATGTCTTGAATTCAGTCAGCACCGAGGTATGCGTCATGATCGACATGCCCAGGTCGCCCTTGAACAGGTTGCCGAGATAGTTAAAGTACTGCATGTATATCGGTTGATCCAGACCAAGGTCGTGCGCCATTTGCGCGTAACGGGCCGGGTCCATGCCGCGCTCGCCGGTCATGGCTTCGACGGCGTTGCCGGGGATAAGGTGTATCAGTAAAAACACCAGCAGCGTGATGCCGAGAAAGGTCGGAATGACCAAACCGACACGTCGCAGGAGAAATCCAAACATTGGCATTACCTGTTCGATGAAAGATGACAGCAACAACACTGTCGTTTACTAACGGTAAATTTAAGCCGCTCCTACCTTATTATCTAGTGAGGTAGTGAGCGGCTTAATAACAGAACAAAAACCAGGCCGTGATTTACTTGGCCAGATCAACCTTCTCAAAGTGATGATGGGCAAACACGGCCATCTTGAAGCCGATCACTTCCTTGCGTACCGGTGTGAAACGGACCGAATGGGCCAGGTCTATCCATGGCGCTTCTTCATGCAAGATCACCTGCGCCTGCTCATACAGCTTGGCGCGCTCATCCTGCTTCGGTGTCAGCTTGGCCTTTTGGATCAGCGCTTCATAATCCTTGTTGCACCAGCGTGCCGTGTTACCGCCGCCTTTGACGCCTTCACATCCCAGCAACGGTGCGAAGAAGTTATCCGGATCGCCATTGTCGCCGGACCAGCCGAACATCATCGATTGCTGATCGCCCAGCTTGCTGCGTTTCAGGTATTCCGTCCATTCGTAGGTGGTGAGCTTGGTCTTGACGCCGATTTTTGCCCAGTCAGCCTGGATCAGCTCGGCCATGCGCTTGCCGTCCGGGTTGTATGGACGGGTGACCGGCAGGTACCACATTTCGACTTCAACGCCGTTCGGATAGCCGGCTTTAGCCAGCAATTCCTTGGCCTTGACCGGATCGTAGACATAGTCCTTGATCTTGTCGTTGTAGCCCCACAGGGTTGGCGGGATCGGATTTTTTGCGGCGATACCGGCGCCTTGATAAACGGTCTTGAGGATGGTTTGCTTATCAACCGCCATGTTCAGCGCCTGACGCACCAGCTTGTTATCGAACGGCTTTTTCTCGACATTGAACGAAATGTAGCCAATGTTCAAGCCTTCCTTGGTCATCATCTTGATGGATGGATCCGCTTTCATCAATTCGATGTCAGCCGGTTTCGGGAACGCCATTACCTGGCACTCATTCGCCTTGAGCTTGGCATAACGCACCGACGCATCAGGGGTGATGGCGTAGATCAGGTTATCCAGCTTTGGCCGGCCACCCCAAAAAGCGTCAAAGGCCTTGTAGCGGATCACGGCGTCCTTTTGGTAAGACACGAACTGGAACGGACCGGTGCCGACAGGTTCACGGTCGATCACTTCAGGCGTGCCCGCCTTCTTCATGTTGTCGGCATATTCGGCCGACAGGATCGAGGCGAAATCCATGCCCAGGTTGGCGATGAACGGCGCTTCCGGATGCTTCAGCTTGAACACCACGGTGGTGTCATCGACTTTTTCCACCTTGTCGATGATCTTGTCCATGCCCATGTCCAGGTAGTAGCCGAAGGTCTGGCCGGCGGCAAGCTTGTGATACGGATGATTGGGGTCGCCCATACGGTTGAACGAGAACACCACGTCGTCGGCGTTGAAATCGCGGGTCGGCTTGAACTTGGCGCTAGTATGGAACTTGACGCCTTTACGCAGCTTGAAAGTGTAAGTCAGGCCGTCCTCGGACACAGTCCACGATTCGGCCAGGCCTGGAATCGGCTTGGTAGTACCCAGTTCGAATTCGACCAGGCGGTTGTACATCGGCACCGACGATGCGTCGAAAGTTGTGCCGGTAGTGTACAGCTGCGGATTAAAGCCTTCCGGGCTGCCTTCCGAACAGAACACCAGCGTCTTGGCCGCTGCCGCATAACCGGCGGTGGCGCACAGGACGGCGAGCAAGGTAGCCTTGGCAATCAGTTTTCTTTTCATCACAGGTCTCTTTCTTAAGGTTATGGTGAAGGTGGTGTATTTAACAACAATTCACATCGAGAACACAAGCTTGAATGTACAACGCATTTCACTACGGTTTCAAACCTTCTTTAAGCCACCATTTAAGCCGCCATCAAGGCTTCAATCTCGGCACAGGTTTTAGGAATCGCCGGGCCCAATACGCGTGCTCCTGAACTGGTCACCAGCACATCGTCTTCAATCCGGATGCCGCCAAAATCCATATGCTCGACGAACTTCTCATAGTTAATCAGATTACTGTGGCGCGCTTCCGCCTGCCAGCGCTGAATCAGTGCCGGAATAAAATACATGCCCGGCTCGACGGTCACCACCATGCCTGCGCGCAAAGGCTTTGCCAGGCGCAGATTGCGCAGGCCAAACAGTTCGCTGCGGCTGACGCTGGCGTCGTAACCGACACGGGTTTCACCCAGGCCTTCCATATCGTGCACGTCCAGCCCCATCTGGTGGCCGAGGCCGTGCGGGAAGCAGATCGCGTAGGCGCCTGATTCAACCACTTGCTCCGGGCTGCCGTTAAAAAATCCCAGCTTGACCATCGCAGCGACCATATGACCGGCGGCCAGCTTGTGCACCTCAAGATAAGAAACCCCCGGCCGCATGGCGCCGATAGCCAGTTGCTGCGCGGCCAGCACGATTTCATACAAGCTGCGCTGGCGTTCGCTGAAACGGCCGCCGACCGGAAACGTGCGGGTGATATCGCTGGCATAACCCAAGGCGCTGGAAGCACCGGAATCGTTCACCACCAGATCGCCCGCTTGCAAAAGATTCTTGTGATCGCGGTTGTGCAGGATCTCGCCGCTGCGCGAAAAAATCATCGGATAGGCGTTTTGCAAATCATGGCTACGCATGATGCCTTCCATTGCCGCCACCACCTGATATTCATAGGTGTCCGCCTTGGCTTGCTGCATGGCGGCGATATGCATGTCGCGCGTGACGCTCAGCGCGCTTTCTATTTCTGCGATTTCTTCTTCGCCCTTGATTTCGCGCAACGCAATCACGGCAGCCATGAGGCTTTCTGAAGCACCGGCCTTGCATTGCTCCGGCGTGCAGTCCAGCAAATTAGCCAGTTCCAGAATAGTTTCGCCGCGATACGGCGGCAGGTAATGGATCGTGCGGCCTTGGCCGCGCGCTTGCGCCACCACCTCAGCCAAATGTTTATACGGCTGCACCGTTGCGATGTCTACCGACTCGGCGCGCTGCGCAAAAGAGGTTTGCGGCCCGACCCAGATCACATCGTCCAGGCCTGGATCATCGCCGAACAGGATTTCGCTATCGGCGTCGATATCGATCAGCGCCGCCAGATCCGGCTGGTTCAAGCCGAAGAAATAGGAAAACGAGGAGTCCTGGCGAAACCAGTAATGGTTATGCAAGTAGTTCATGGAGACATCGGTATTACCCGGCAACAGCAGCAGACCGGAGGAAAACTGCTGCTTCAGCTGGCGTCGGCGCTGCGCGTAGACTGCTGCGTTAAACGTGGACATGGCAACCCCGCTTTAGTGCGGCAACTTTAAATACGTCTTGAATCATCACTACTCCATTCCGCTGTCACTACTGACATCATTGTTCAGCTTTACACAAAGCGCCAGCAATCATGGCCTTTATGATTTTTTACAATTGCAAAAATCATGCCACAAGCTGCCCTCGTCCCACGTTCAATAAATCCGCTCAAAAAAATTCGGTCCCGCGCAGTAATTCTTCCTGATCAGGGGAAGCCGGCGATTGCGGCCCGTCAAACAGCGCCACGGTGCCGACCCAGATCACTTCGGCCACTTGATTCTCATGCGGCAGGGATTCAATACTGTGAGGAATATTCGCGTCGAAATGCAAGCTATCGCCGACACTCAGCACATAACTGTCTTTACCTACCGTGTAGCCGACTTGCCCGCTGAGCACGAAGATCATTTCATCGCCTTCGTGCGACACCATTTCCGATTTGTAGCCGGATGGCATGGTGAATTTCACCGAATGCACCTGGCTGCCAGGGAATACCGTCGATAGCCGTTCGTATTTAACCCGTCCGCTGGCGACCGAATACGGCTGCCGCTGGCTGCGATAGGTATCTGGCCTCAATTGCGCGGGTTGTTTGATCAGGTCGCCAATCGCCACGCCCAGCGCTTTGGCGATCACCACCAGCGAGGTGATCGAGGGGCTGGTCTGGCCGCGCTCAAGCTGCGAAATGAATCCCGCGGTCAATCCGGTTTCGGTCGCGACTTGCACCAGCGTCTTCTTGATAGCATGACGCCGTGCGCGGATCGATTTCCCCAGCTGTGGCATTTCCATTGTTTCTGTCTCCGGCCTGCATCTGGTATTTGTTCGTACTTATTTTTCGTTACTTCCAAATCGATCAACGCGATCTTGGCAGCGTTAATTCACAAGTAACTTTTTAATATTTAGCGTCAGCACCGCGGCTGCCAATACCGCTGCGACTTCGCCAGTCAGGCGTCGGAAATTATAGTCACACTAAAATTTGAGTCAAGGATCTTTTTCAGATTACCTTAGAAGCTGAAGGCTGGCCCGAATCAGGGACGGGCCTCGATCTTGCTTGAGAATGAGGCGTAGCGGATGCATTTTCGGGTGACTTTACGTCTCAAACCGAGTATTTTCAATATGTCCATGATGCATTTTTCTTACTTTCCCTGACCAACCCTCATTCAAGAAGACAAGACATGCCTATCAATCGCCGGAATTTCATCGCTCAAACCATTGCTGTCGGTTCATTGGTCGCAATCGGTCCTGTATTTTCTCAAGAACCCGAGTCAACCGCCGCCCGGATCAAACGCACAGGCAAGATACGCTTGGGGGCAATCAACGGCGCCTCGCCGTACTTCACAAAGGATCTGGCGACCGGCGAATGGCGTGGCTTCATGGTGGACCTTGGCCACGATCTTGCCAAATACCTCAAAGCCGAAGTTGAATGGGTCGAAACAACCTGGGGCAATGCAGTACTGGACGTGCAGACAAATAAAATCGATTGCCAGCTTGGCATGGCCCCATCTCCCGCGCGACGCGAAGTAGTTGATTTTTCCGGCCCGATTTTCCAAAACTACAACACGGTCGTCGCCAGGAAGGGATTCAATTTTGAACGATGGGAACAGCTCAACACACCTAGCGTCAAGGTGGCGGTGGATGTCGGATCGAGCCACGATCAGCTGGTGACCCGGATATTGCCGAAGGCAACCATATTGCGATTTGAAACCTCGGCCGCCGCCACCATGGCGCTGCAATCGGGTCGCGTCGATTGCCAGGTGCTGGTGATTCTGCTGTCGACCGCCCTGCTGACCAAGTTGCCGAACATCGGTCATATCGTATTCCCGTCTCCCGACGAAACCAACCCTACCAATGTCGGCATTCGCAAACAGACTGACCAGACCTTCACCAAGTCAGTAAATGCCTGGCTGGACCAGGCCAGGGCCTCAGGAAAAGTGAAAAGCACCATCCTCTCCAACATGCAAGCGCTGGTCGGCGTGCCGCCAACCGCATTTCCACCCCAGGTTCACTTTTAAGTTGTGAGGCAGGCATGTATCAGTGGGATTTTCATACGCTTTGGCAGTACAGGAATATCATTTTCGTTGGTTTTGGCTACACAGTCGGTTACACGATCATCGTCGTCATACTTGGATTGCTGGTTGGCCTGATTACCGGTCTGTGCCGGCTGTCGCCCAAGGTATACATATCGGGACCGTTCCGGGCTTATGTAGAACTGTTCAGATGCACGCCGGTACTGGTGCAGCTGATCTGGTTTTATTACGCACTGCCCATATTGACCGGTATTGAACTGACGCCCGGCATGGCTGCGGTGCTGTCATTGACCTTATATGGCGGCGCCTTCTATTCTGAAATCATCCGCGGCGGCGTGATTTCAATCGACCCGGGGCAAACCGAAGCCGGCATGGCATTAGGCATGACGCATTTCCAGCTGATGCGACGAGTGGTGCTGCCTCAGGCGTTCAAACGGATGACGCCGCCGCTGGTCAGTCAATCCATCATGCAACTGAAAAACACCTCGCTGCTATCGGTTCTGGCTGTGCCGGACCTGCTGTATCAAGGGCAAATCATCGCCCACGATACTTATCGGCCGCTGGAAATCTACTCGCTGATTGCGATTTTGTATTTTGCGATTTTGCTGCCTGCGACGATTTTGGCAAAGCGGCTTGAAGTGAAAATGTCTGATGGCAGGGGAACATAGCAATGGGTAGCGAAATGAATAGTGAGATGATTTCAATCCACAATCTGAAGAAATGTTTTGGCGATAACGTCGTACTAAAAGATATTTCCCTGCAAATCGACAAAGGCGCCGTGGTAGCGATGATCGGACCGTCAGGATCGGGCAAGTCGACTTTGCTGCGTTGTATCAATCTACTTACGATACCAGACGCCGGCATCGTCAATGTCGGTGGCCAGTCGATCACGTTCGACGGCAAAAACACGACACTGCCGAAAGCCCGCGACCTGGCGAAATTCCGCTCCAAGACTGGCATGGTTTTCCAGCACTTCAACCTGTTCCCGCATATGACAGTCCAGCAAAACGTCATGGAAGGCATGGTTACGGTGCTGAAAACACCGAAACATGAGGCCCGGATTGCAGCCGACGCCCTGTTGCAGCGGGTTGGCTTGAGCGATCGCGCGGACGCTTATCCCGGCATGTTATCGGGCGGGCAGAAGCAACGGGTCGCCATCGCCAGGGCTCTGGCCATGAAACCTGATGTGATGCTGTTCGACGAAGCCACTTCTGCGCTGGATCCTGAACTGGTGGGCGAAGTGCTGAACGTCATACGGTCGCTGGCGTCGGACGGCATGACCATGATCCTGGTCACCCATGAAATAGCGTTTGCAAGAGAAGTCGCCGACCAGGTGATTTTCATGCGGGATGGCGTCGTGGTCGAATCCGGGCCATCGGCTGTTGTCATCGACAACCCGGAGAAAGAAGCTACGCGCAGTTTCCTGTCACGCTTCAAGAATAGCGGGCAGTAGATACTACTAATAAAAAAAGGAAATAGCTTGAATTCAACTGCCAGCCAGCCCGCTGCCTTGCGCGTGGTAGTCATTGGCGCAGGTATTGTCGGCGCCGCCTGCGCTATCGAATTGCTGCGCGACGGCCACCATGTCACGCTGATTGACCCGGGCGAACCGGGCGGGACGCAGGCCACCAGTTATGGTAACGCGGCATGGCTAAGTCCGGCTTCGGTGGTGCCGGTTTCGATGCCAGGCTTGTGGAAAAAAATACCCGGATATCTGTTCAATAAAAACAGTCCGCTGACAATCCGCTGGAGCGCACTGCCATCATTACTGCCGTGGCTGATCAGGTTCATCTGGGCAGGCGCCAGCGTGGCCCGCGTCGAAGCCACCGCGCGCGCGCTGTCTGCCCTGCTCCACGACGCACCCGCACGGCATCGCGCGTTGGCCAAAGAAGCCGGTGTCGCGGAACTGATTGTCAGCAGCGGGCTGCTTTACGCTTATCCTGACCGAGCCGCTTTCGACGCTGAAGCGCTTGCCTGGCGTTTGCGACGCGACAATGGCGTCAACTGGGCGGAACTCGATGCGCAGGCAATCCGCGAACTGGTCCCCGAGCTAGACCGCAGGTATCAATTCGCGATCCTGGTGGAGCAAGGTGCCCACTGTGCCGATCCGGGGGCCTATGTTGCGGCGCTGGTTCGTCATGCGGTCAAGCAAGGAGCCGCCCTGCAACGTGCCAAGGCTTCAAGGTTTGATCTGCAAAATGGCCGCTTGCGCGCCGTCATTACCGACATCGGCGAACTCGCCTGCGACCGCGCCGTCATCGCCGCCGGCATCAACTCGAAAATCCTGGCCAGGTCGGCCGGCGACAAGATCATCATGGAGAGCGAACGCGGATATCACGTCGTCATAGAAAATCCACCGTTCAAACTGGCCGTGCCAGTAATGCCAAACGACGCCAAGACCGGCAATACATCGACGTTAGCAGGCCTGCGCATTGCAGGACAAGTGGAACTGACCACAATGCAGGCCGCACCGGACTGGAGCCGGGCTGAAACCCTGTTACGTCACGCCGTAGCGACCTATCCCGTCCTCGCAACGTCAATCAAAACAGCAGTCATCCAGCGCTGGATGGGACACAGGCCGTCAACCACCGATGGCCGTCCAGTGCTCGGAGCAGCGTCCGGCTGCCAGGATGTGATACACGCCTTTGGGCATGGCCACATCGGCCTGGCTTCGGGACCGGTTTCCGGCCGGCTGGTAGCTGATCTCGTCTCCGGTCGGCCCACCGTTATCGATCCGGCGCCTTATGCGGCAAAACGCTTCTTGTAACTTCAGGAGAAAACATGATCATTCGCGGCGGACGCGCCATATATGGCGAGAGTGTCGGCATTCTTGTGCTGGACACGAAATTCCCGAGAATTTCCGGTGATATCGGCAATGCCACCACGTTTGATTTTCCGGTGCGCTATAAGGTGGTGCAAGGAGCAAAGGCGGATCAGATCGTTGCGGCGCCGGACCGGGCACGCGCGTTACTGCCGGCATTTATCGAGGCCGCGAAAGAACTGGAAAACGATGGCGTGCGTGCAATCACCACTACCTGCGGCTTCCTTACCGTAGTCCAGGATGAAATCGCCGAGGCGGTGAACGTACCGGTGATTACATCAAGCCTGTTCCTGGTTCCGCTGTTGCGGCGCATGCTCGGGCCCAAGCGCACGATTGGCATCGTCACCGCCGATGCGCAAAGCCTGTCCGCCGACCATTTGCGCGCTGCGAGCATCGATCCCAACTGGCGGCTATTGGTACGGGGCATGGAATCGTACGAGTCTTTCAAAACCATCCTCGGCACAACGGACACTGCCACCAATCCTGACTATTCCCTGGATGTTGAACAAACCAGGCGCGACGTTACAGACGTGTGCCAGGCAATGCTGGCCGATGCACCTGATCTGGGCGCACTCCTGTTCGAATGCACCAACCTGCAACCGTACGCGGCGGCGGTGCAAGCCGCCACCGGGCTACCCATCTTCGGCATCTATCACGTCGTCAACATGCTTCACTCTGCCGCGGTATCACCTGGTTTTTCACACGGCTATCTGTGATTTTTACAACGCTTATTTACAACACTTATTTACAACACTTAACTCCTGGAAAAATTTTCCAGGAGCCCGGTGTAGGGTTTGGGCAAAGGAAAAGCCAGGTCGCGTCGCTTGCCCGTCTTAAGGCCAAGCTGCACCAGGCTTTCCGCCAGCTTTACCGCAACCGTCACACCATCGATCACAGCGATGCCAAGTTCGCTTTCAATTTTTTTGCAGAGATCGGTCATGCCGGCGCAACCCAGCACGATGCTGTCAACCTTGTCTTGCTGCATCGCCTGGCGACATTCTGCGAGGATGATGCGGTAAGCATCTGAACCGTGGTGCTCCAGATCCAGCACATTCAACGCACAGGCACGCACTTTGCGGCAGAAACGCTGCATGCCGTACATCTCGGCCAGATGCCAGGCGATGCCGCACGTTCGCTCAAGCGTGGTGACTACGCTGAAACTGTTACCGATCAGGCTTGCGGCATGCATCGCCGCTTCGGCGATGCCGATCACCGGGCCGCGCGCTGCTTCACGCGCGGCATACAAACCGGGATCGCCGAAGCAGGCGATCACATAGGCATCGACGGCGTCCGCTTCGCCTTTCCTGATTTCATCCAGGATGCCCGGCACGCTCAACGCCTCGTCGTAATGGCTTTCAATCGATGCCGGCCCCATGCCGGGGCTGACCGCTACAATTTCAGTACCCGCAGCGGCCACCCGGCGCGCGCATAGACCGATTTTCTCGGTCATGCTCCATGTTGTGTTGGGATTGATGATTTTAATTTTCAAAATCAGACACCCGCCGTTCCCGCACCTGTCACTCCCGCTGCAGGCACTCCCTGCTTAACGCTGATGGTCCAGTAAATAACCAGGCCGCAACCCATGCCGATGAACCAGGTGAAATTGGCCAGGCTGCTCAGAGAAGGTAGCAATACGCAAAGGATTGGAATCACCGCTGAAGGAATCAGCGCCATGATGGCTTTGGGGTTGTAGCCGTTGCGATACCAATAAGCGCCCTTCGGGTCCATTGTGTACAGGTCATCGACGATTACACGCTGTTTTTTCACCAGGTAGAAATCGGCAATCAGAATCCCGAACAACGGGCCGATGAAAGAACCCAGGATATCGAGCGTGTAATGAATCACTTGCGGGTTGTTGAACAAATTCCATGGCGTGATGAATATCGAGGCGATTGCAGCGATCATGCCACCCATGCGCCAGCTGATCCGCTTTGGCGCCACATTGGAAAAATCGAATGCCGGCGAAACAAAGTTGGCGACGATGTTGATACCTACCGTAGCAATCATGAAAGTCAGGCCGCCCAACACCACAGCAAAGGTGTTATCAATATGACTCACCATTTCGACCGGATCGGTGATCAATTTGCCATACAGCGGCAAGGTCGCAGCGATGCAGACTACGGTCAGCAATGAAAATCCGAGGAAATTGATCGGCAAGCCCCAGAAATTCCCCATCTTAACCGATTTGAAATCCTTGCCGTAACGCGAGAAATCGCCAAAATTGAGCATCGGTCCGGAGAAGTAAGACACCACCAGCGCGGTCGCATTAATCATGATCGGGATGGCAGCTGCCCCGCTGTATTTGATACCGCCCAGGTTCAGGTCGATATTGCTCCAGCCGGCTTTGCTGATTAACCAGATCGCCAGCAAGAACATCACCACATACACTGCCGGACCGGCCCAGTCGATGAATTTGCGGATCGCATCCATGCCGGTCCAGAATACGATAGCTTGCAACACCCACATCACCATGAAACCAAGCCATCCGAGGTAAGACAGGCCGACAAAACCGTATTGCTTGACGTCGGCATAGACTGCCATCTCGGGGAAAAACTTGAGCACGATCAGCAGGAATGCGCCGGATGCGAGATAGGTCTGGATGCCGTACCAGGCCACAGCAATCAGTCCACGGATAATGGCCGGGATATTCGCCCCCAACACGCCGAAAGTGGTGCGGCAGATGACCGGATAGGGAGCGCTTGTCACCTGGCTGGGCTTGGCCACAAGGTTGGCGAAGAATTGCACGATCACGATGCCGACCAGCAGCGCCGTCAGCACTTGCCAACTACTCAAGCCTAGTGCGAACAGGCTGCCGGCTGTCACATAACCGCCCACGCTGTGCACGTCTGACATCCAGAATGCAAAAATATTGTAGCTGCCCCAGGTTTGTTTTTTCAACGGCGCCAGGTCTTCATTGGTCAGCCTGTCATCATACGAAGGCTTGATAACTGCATTGTGCTTTTCCATCGTGACTCCTGATTAGTCTATGACGTGAACATGACAAACGATCAAAACAAATGGCGGATGCCAAGCGCGAGCGCGGTCTGGCTTTGATTGGCGAAACCGCCGCCGATCGCAGTGGAATCTGTGCCGACCAGTGATTCGGAAGCCCCGCCCGCATTGTTGAGATAGGCGATATTGGCGACCAGGCTGGTACGTTTCGACAAGCTGTAGATGCCCAGCAAGCGGTAGACCTTGCTGTCATTAGAGAGCGTCGTATTCTTGCGATAGATGACGTCAGCCGAACCGGTGAATGCAGGAGTGAATGCATAATCCAGGCCAGCCTCGACCGCATAGGCCTTCCTGGCTGTCATTGACGGGATCGACTGGAATGCGCCGGGACCGGAAATATCGCTGTGCGCGTAACCCAGCCGTGTTGTGAGCGCACCGAAGCCGTAGCTGCCGCCCAGTGTCGTCAACTTGTAGGTACTGTCAGCGCTGACACTGTTGACAACGCCGGCGCCCTGTTCGTGATCGTAGGTCGCAGCCAGCAGTAACGGCCCTTGCTGGTACCTGGCGGCCAGGTTGTATACCTGCCCGGTACGGATGCTACCGGCAGCTTCACCAAATCCAAGCATTGCGCCACCCTGGAAGCCATGCATTGCCGGCGACACGTACTTGACGGTGTTGTTGTAAATTTCACTGACGGCGTCGAATTCAGAAAATTTGAAAATCGAACCCGAGTTATAACCGCCTTTGAAGACGCTCCCTACCAGCCAGTCATCGTTGAAATTCCATTGTTTGCCAACGGTCAAGGTGCCGGCTGCACTTTCCAGCCCGACCAGCGAATTACGTGAAAACAGCTGCCCGCTGGCAGATTGCGCGCCGTTGCTCGGATTGAAGCCGGCCTGCAAGTTGAAAATAGCCTTCAAACCTCCGCCCAAGTCTTCCTTGCCGCTAAAGCCGACATTAGAGACGCCAAGAATGCTGTCCGCTTCGCCCACCTTGCTTTGTGCACCATTGCCGGCATTGCGTGCATAAGAAATCCCGGTATCTATCACGCCGGACACTGTTACGCTGGTCTGCGCAAAAACGCCTGCCGTCATGCTCAACAAACCAATTGCTGCTCCCAGCTTGCATAAAGGGTTCATCTCTATCCTTATCTGTATTTGTATGGTTGCCAATCCGCTACTGCCATCCGGCAGGCACGACCAGATTGATCGCTGCAAGATGTCAGCTCCCCCGTCGGCCAAAGGCCTGGAAAGTTTTCACAATCAAACTAAATATTGTGCACAATCGTGAATTGACAATAAGCTAGAACCGTGCCAAGAGATCCAATTACAATGCTTTGGAGGAATGGATCATAGGTAAACCAGACTATTTAGGAGTGCATGAACGCTCCATAAAATTGGCGATCCTGATACCGATACGACGCACAAATTGCGTGCGAAGGCAGCCATTTTTGTGCGCATGCCTCGTAATGGCGCATTTTTTTTCAGTATCAGACAAAGCGGAAGAAGTGCGATCTACGGCAAAAAATGACGGTCGTGCAGAGCTCGGACTTAAGATTTATACTGTAGCAACACCTCGAAAAAGATCCGGCGATTCATGTATAAATTGTGCACAATATCGAATTCAAATCATTCTGAAATACTGCCGAACCGACTGATGGAGGCCGTGGCATGAACGCCGTTTCCAGGATCCGGCAAGACGAATTGAGCAACGATGAAATCGATGCCCGCATCCACCTCTCCATCATCAACGCCATCCTCGACCATCAATTACCGCCCGGCACACGCCTGGTCGAAGCGCCGCTATGCGAAGCATTCGGCGTCACGCGCGGCACCTTAAGGCGGGTTTTCGTGAAATTGGCGCATGAGCGCGTGATCGATTTGCAGCCGAATCGCGGTGCCGTGATCGCCATGCATGACGTCAAGGAAGCGCGTGAAGTGTTCGAAGCGCGCGGCATCCTCGAAAGCGGCTCGGTAAAAAGCCTGGCCGCCAAGCGCAAGGTATTGCCGGAGCTGCGCGCGCTGGTAAAAAAAGAACATGCGCTGCGCGAACAGGGCAATTGGGGAGACTGGATCCGCCTCTCAGGCGAGTTCCATATCAAGCTTAGCGAAGCCAATCAAAACAATATCGTGAGCGGCTACCTGCGCACCTTGATTGCCCGCACTTCCCTGCTGATAGGTTTGTATGAAACGCCGAAGCGCAATAGCTGCTCAGCCGACGAACACACCGGGATACTGGATGCAATCGAGCAAGGCGACGCAGAACGCGCCGCCAGGTTGATGGAACACCATCTCGGCGAATATGCCTCCGAACTGTTGACCGAGACAGACCAGCCCAAGGAAGTCGATTTCGCCAAACTGTTCTCACCCGTGCGTGCGGGCTGATGTCTTGTCGTTTTTAGCGGCTGTGTTTAGCGATCACTTGCCGCTGTTGGCGTCATCGTCGAGGCTTCGCAAGAATTGCATTTTCTCGGCGATCTTGGATTCCACTCCGCGCGGTACCGGCTGATACCAGCCGGGATCGCCGATGCCATCAGGCAGATAGGTTTCGCCAGCCGCATAGGCATGTGGCTCACTATGCGCATAGCGATACTCGTGGCCGTAACCGAGTTCCTTCATCAGCTTGGTCGGCGCATTTCTCAGGTGCACCGGCACTTCTCTCGATTTGTCATTCCGGACAAACGCCATGGCTTGATTGAAGGCGTTGTAACCGGCATTGCTTTTGGCTGCCACGGCCAGATAAATCACCGCCTGGCCCAGCGCCAGCTCACCCTCCGGCGAGCCTAACCGTTCGTAGGTTGCCGCGGCGTCGGTCGCAATCTGCATCGCGCGCGGATCAGCCAACCCTATGTCTTCCCAGGCCATGCGGATAATCCGACGCGACAGGTATTTGGGATCGGCGCCGCCGTCCAGCATGCGGCACAACCAATACAACGCACCGTCAGGACTGGAGCCACGCACCGATTTGTGCAAGGCCGAGATCTGATCGTAAAAATTGTCGCCGCCCTTGTCGAAGCGGCGCGCATTCAAGGTCAGCGCATTTTGCAGGAATTCGGCGGTCACCTGCGTCACACCGGAAGCCTTGATCGCGCTGCCGCTCTGCTCCAGTAAATTGAGTAATCGACGCGCATCACCGTCGGCATAGCCGATCAGGGTATCGACTGCGGCATCGTCAAACTGCAGGTGCGACAATACCCGCTCCTGCGCGCGCGCCAGCAACTGCTTCAACTCATCCTCGCTCAGCGCCTGCAACACATACACTTGCGCCCGCGACAGCAAAGCTGAGTTGACTTCAAACGACGGATTTTCGGTGGTGGCGCCAATGAAGGTCACCAGGCCCGACTCTGCATACGGCAGCAAGGCATCTTGCTGCGATTTGTTGAAGCGATGAATTTCATCGACGAACAAGATTGTATGTTTGCCCTGCGCCAGGTATTGCTGCGCCTGCTCCATCGCCGCCCGGATATCCTTGACGCCTGAAAACACTGCCGACAACGGAATGAACTCGCAGTCGAAAGCGTTGGCGGTTAACCGCGCCAGTGTGGTTTTACCTACGCCCGGCGGCCCCCACAAAATCATGGAATGCGGCTTGCCC
Source organism: Collimonas sp. OK607 (assembly GCF_900111995.1). Taxonomy (GTDB): domain Bacteria; phylum Pseudomonadota; class Gammaproteobacteria; order Burkholderiales; family Burkholderiaceae_D; genus Collimonas. The sequence goes on along the minus strand of NZ_FOKF01000015.1, from coordinate 60,936 downwards.
GATTCAAATGCCAGCCGCAGCGGCTTGCCTGCACCCAGCAAGTGGCTCTGCCCAATCACCTCGTCCAGGGTCGCCGGGCGCAGCGCTTCGGCCAGTGGTGGAGTGGGTTCTACTTTGAAGAGATCGGACATAAGGATGATTCGGTGAAAAATGTTCTTTGTTTGGAAAATGAAAAGCGGTAAAGCAAAAATATGTAACGATGAGCAGATGAGCATCGACGACATAGTGATCTGGGGTCAGTCAACTTTCGCAGGGTTTATCGCGAAACTTGACTCTGACCCCACATCACGGCTACGGAGAAAGGCCCTTCACTTAACGCCGGTTTGTTTCTTTAGGTTTTACGGCTTCTGCTTCGTGGTCCACTAAGCGGGGTCAGAGTGAAGTTTCGGCGGTAAAACATACCGAAAGTTCACTCTGACCCCGGTTAGTTCATGCTGCTCGTCGCATATGCCTAAAAAACTTCGGTATTGCCATTGGCGGCGGTCTTCGGCGCAAAAACGGCGATTATGAGAGAATCGCTGTCGATTTTGCCCAGAAACCACTCTCCGACCACACCATGCCTTTTGTCGTCACCGATTCCTGCATCCGTTGCAAATACACCGACTGTGTCGATGTCTGCCCTATGGACTGCTTTCGACAAGGGCCGAATTTCCTGGTGATCGTTCCGGACAACTGTATCGATTGCTCGATGTGCGTGCCGGAATGTCCGGTCGGCGCGATCTATAACGAAATCGACCTGCCCGACGAGCAACGCCATTTCATCGAAATCAACGCCCGCCTGGCTACTCATCCGGACTGGAAACCGATTACACGCTCACAAGCGCCGTTGCCCGACCATGAAACCTGGCGCGAAGTCGCCAATAAACTGGAATTCCTTAAGCTGGCGTAACGTGGGCACAAATGCGTACCCACCCTACCCAACTACATTATTGATTCAATACGTCCGCGCCCTTAGGCACGACGAACTTGAACTGCCCGGGAGACAGCGACGGATTCTTGACGAAGTTCTTAAACGTCAGTAACGATACCTGGCCAAATGAATCGCGCAATTCCATCGCCTGCGGCAAACCGTCCTTCAAGCCGATGCCAATATGATCGAAGGTAGTGTCCTTGGCTTTGGGCGTAGCCTCCAGCCATTCCATGCCATCCTTGGCCTGGCCTTCTTTCAACACGAAATTTTTCTCCAGGTCGTTACTGCCGAACAAAATCGCCGCCGGCGACGAACCTAACGCATTGCCCAGGCTCTTGGTGGTGACCTGGTTCAGATCCTTGTCGTAGATATACAGCTTGTCGCCGTCGGCTTGCAAGATCTGCTCGTACGGTTTCTGGTAAGTCCAGATGAACTTACCCGGCCGGGCGAAGATAAAAATCCCGCTGGAAGTACTGGTGACCTTCGGCGCCTTGCCGGCGTCGATTTTCACCAGTTGCTGCGAGAATTCACCCTTTGCCGATTGCGTGCTGCTGACGAAGGACTTGAATTGCTCCAGCGCACTGGCGTTGGCCAGCGACGGCAGCATGGCCATGGTCAACGACAGGCCGACAATCAAACGCCCTGATTTGAATCTCGCAAACATGTTGCTTCTCTTGCTGCCGATGATAGTGGCGGTAATTTTCTTTTGCATACTTTTGCTCCGTATTACTCCGTATTGCTATTACCAGCCGGCACCAGGATTTCCCGGTTGCCGTTGGATTGCATGGTTGAGACCAGCCCGCTTGTTTCCATTTGTTCCAGCAAGCGCGCCGCGCGGTTGTAGCCGATGCGCAGATGGCGCTGTACCAGCGAAATCGAGGCACGCCGGTTCTTCAGCACCACCGCCACCGCCTGGTCGTACAACTCGTCGCCTTCGGTGCCGCCGGCAGCTGCGCCGCCGATCGCGCCGTCGCCGCCATCTTCCAGCACGCCGCCTTCGAGTATCCCTTCGATGTAATTCGGCTCGCCTTGTTCCTTCAGGTAATCAACTACCCGATGCACTTCCTCATCCGAGACAAACGCGCCGTGCACACGGATCGGCAAGCCGGTGCCCGGCGGCATGTACAGCATGTCGCCCATGCCGAGCAGCGCTTCCGCCCCCATCTGGTCGAGAATCGTGCGCGAATCGATCTTGCTGCTGACCTGGAATGCGATCCGGGTCGGCACGTTGGCCTTGATCAGGCCGGTGATTACGTCTACAGATGGGCGCTGCGTCGCCAGAATCAAGTGGATGCCGGCGGCGCGCGCTTTTTGGGCGATGCGTGCGATCAGTTCTTCCACCTTCTTGCCGACTACCATCATCAGGTCGGCCAGCTCGTCGATAATGACCACGATAGTCGGCAATTTCTCCAACGGTTCCGGCGCATCAGGCGTCAGGCTGAACGGATTCGGGATTTTCTCTTCACGCTTGTCGGCTTCGGTGATCTTCTGGTTGTAACCGGTCAGGTTACGCACGCCCATTTTCGACATCAGCTTGTAGCGGCGCTCCATCTCGTTGACAGCCCAGTTCAGCGCATGGCCGGCCTGGCGCATGTCGGTTACCACCGGCGCCAGCAGGTGCGGAATGCCTTCGTAGATCGACAGTTCCAGCATTTTCGGATCGATCAGGATCAGGCGCACCTGGTTTGGATCTGATTTATAGAGCAAGGACAGGATGGTGGCGTTGATACCCACCGATTTACCCGAACCGGTAGTACCTGCCACCAGCAAGTGCGGCATCTTGGCCAGATCAGCCACCACCGGATGGCCGGCGATATCCTTGCCGAGCGCGATGGTGAGGCTGGAGACGCCGTCGTTATATACCTTGGAACCGAGAATCTCGGTCAGGCGCACGATTTGACGTTTAGGGTTAGGCAACTCCAGGCCCATGAACATCTTGCCTGGAATCACTTCAACCACGCGGATCGAGGTCAGCGACAGCGAACGCGCCAGGTCGCGCGCCAGGCCAACGATCTGGCTGCCCTTGACGCCGGTTGCCGGCTCGATTTCGTAGCGGGTAATCACAGGCCCCGGATAAGCGGCCACCACTTTGACCTGCACGCCGAAATCGGAGAGTTTTTTCTCAATCAGGCGGCTAGTGAATTCCAGCGTTTCGACGCTCACGGTCTGCTGCTGCGGCGGCGCTTCATCCAGCAGCGACAGCGGCGGCAGATTGGTGTCCGGCAGATCCGTGAACAAGGCGCTTTGCTTTTCTTTCTCGACCCGTTCCGATTTTGGCACCGCGACGATTTGCGGTTCTATCCTGATCGGCGGCGCTACAACGATCTTGGCGCGCTCCTGCACCACTACCTCTTCGCGCTTGACGGCAGCCACCTGCCCTACCTTGCGGTCTTCGCGGGCCACATAGAAATCCTTCAGCCACAGCACGCCATTTTCAATGCCGGCGCCGATTCGTTCAGCCACGGTCAGCCATGAGACATGGAAAAACAGGCTGATGCCCAATGCAATCAGCAAAAGCAAGAATAACGTGGAGCCGGTAAAGCCCAGCGCGGTTTGCGCACCGCTGCCGATCAACTGGCCCAGGACGCCGCCTGGCGCACGCGGCAGCTGCATGTGCAGCGTCGACATGCGGGTATATTCGATGCCCATGCTGCCGACCAGGATCAAGACGAAGCCGGCGCCGCGGATCAGGCCTTCCTGATGATGTTCCGGCTCGCCTTTTTTATCCACCAGGAAACGCTGCGAAATACGCTTGTAGCCTTGCCACAAGGTGCGCAACAGCAGCGCACACCACCACCATGCGGAAGCGCCGAACACGAACAACATCAGATCGGACAGCCAGGCGCCGATACGGCCGCCCCAGTTGTGCAGATGCGGCACCACATTGGCGTGCGACCAGCCGGGATCGGATTTCGAGTAAGTAGCGAAAATGATGATCAGATAGGCTGTGATGACTGCATAGGCGATCCAGCGCGCTTCATACAAAAGCCGGACCAGACGGCTCGGCAGCGGCTGCGCTTCCTGCGGTTTGGTGTTGCGGGTATAGGCTTGGCTTGTTCTAGTCATAAATCCGGTGAGTGTTGCTACGTTGTTGTATCTCGGTGCTTACTGAATGCTTACCTAATGGTCACTGATTGCTGCCTGGCATGCAATCGCAAGTTGAAATTATGCACCCAATACCTATATATATAACCAGTGTTTGATGTTTCCAATTGAAACATAGACAAAAGAGCAGGATCGGCGGGCATGGAATTTTGATGCACCGCACACGTGTAGACTATAATCTTACCGAGTTTTTGCACCCAATTTGATGATCTTGACAATATTTATCCGCTACCCGCGATAAATCCACTGTCATGATCAGTTACCTGATATCTGTTACCTGAGGGCACACATGACCACTACCAAACCCGCCAAACACGCCCATGTCCTGATTCTCGGCTCCGGACCTGCCGGTTACAGCGCCGCTGTCTACGCCGCCCGCGCCAACCTGAACCCGGTGCTGATTACCGGCGTCGAGCAAGGCGGGCAACTGATGACCACTACCGACGTCGAGAACTGGCCCGGCGATCCGCACGGCGTGCAAGGTCCGGAACTCATGCAGCGCCTGCTCAAACACGCAGAAGAATTCAAGACAGAAATCATTTTCGACCATATCCACACCACCAAGTTATCGGAAAAACCTTTTCGCCTGATCGGCGACTCCGGTGAATACACCTGCGACGCCCTGATCATCGCCACCGGCGCCTCGGCACAATACCTCGGCTTGCCGTCGGAAGAAGCCTTCATGGGCAAAGGCGTGTCCGCCTGCGCCACTTGCGACGGGTTCTTCTACCGCGGCCAGGAAGTCGCCGTGGTCGGCGGCGGCAATACCGCGGTCGAGGAAGCACTGTACCTGTCCAACATCGCCAGCAAGGTGACCCTGATCCATCGCCGCGACAAGTTCCGCGCCGAGCCGATCCTGGTCGACCGCCTCAATGCCAAAGTGGCCGAGGGCAAGATCGTCATCAAGTACAACCACACGCTGGAAGAAGTCACCGGCGACGCCAGTGGCGTCACCGGCATCAACATCAAGTCGACCGCCGACGGCAGCATCACGCCGATCACTCTGCACGGCGTCTTCATCGCCATCGGCCACAAGCCGAACACCGAGATTTTCGACGGCCAGCTGGTAATGCATAATGGCTATATCAAGACCAAGACCGGTCTCGAAGGCATGGCCACCGCCACCAGCGTGCCAGGCGTGTTTGCCGCCGGCGACGTCCAGGACCACATCTATCGCCAAGCCATCACCAGCGCCGGCACCGGCTGTATGGCGGCGCTGGATGCACAGCGGTTCCTCGAAGATTAAAGTTCACGGGTGGGCACGATGTGCCCACCCTACAAATTCTTAGAGTCACACATCATGGCCGGCCCGATCAAGGACTTCAACGCTCTCAAGTCGATGCGCAAGGAACTCAAAGCGCAGGACGAAGCACGTCAGGCCGCTGCCGCCGAGCGTCAGCGCCGCGAACAGGAAGCACTGCGCGACGCCGACATCTTTCGCAGCAGCATCGGCAACGTCAAACCATTAACCGTACCGCCCAAATTCACCCCCAGCGTGCCGCGCCCCTTACCGATCGCGCGCCAGCATCTGGCGGACGAACAAGCAGCGCTGCAAGAATCGCTGTCGGACGATTTCACCATCGAAACCCTGCTGCACAGCGACGAATCGCTCAGCTTTGCCCGCAACGGCATCGGTCCCGACGTCATGCGCAAACTGCGGCGCGGCCACTGGACCATCCAGCAACAGCTCGACCTGCACGGCTTGCGGCGCGAAGAAGCGCGCGAAGCCCTGGCCGAATTCCTGCGCCTGGCTGCCAAACGTGGCTGGCGCTGCGTCCGCATCATCCACGGCAAGGGACTCGGTTCGGTCAACAAGGAACCGGTGCTGAAATCCAAAGTCCGCAACTGGCTGGTACAGAAGGAAGAAGTACTGGCCTTCTGCCAGGCCACTGCCGCCGAAGGCGGTTCCGGCGCCTTGCTGGTGCTGCTCAAGGGCCAGCCCGCCTCGTAACAACCCTCTGCCCCTCTTGCCATCTTCCGCCCCCGCTAAAACAAACCCAACTGACCTGACCGCAGGTCTTTTTCCGGCGGCACATACGGCCGCCGGAAGCGGCTTGCATCCAGCGTCGCAAACGACCCGCGCTGCGCCATGCCGAACCGGATCAAGGCCTTTTCAAAACGCTGCCGCAACAGATCCGCCCACACACCCTCGCCGCGCATGCGGGTAGCAAAATCGGCATCGTAATCGGCGCCGCCACGCATCTCGCGAATGCGATTCATCACTCGATTGGCCCGCTCTGGAAAATGCGCATTGAGCCAATTCTGGAACAACGGATTCACCTCCCACGGCAAGCGCAACACGATGTAACTTGCGCGCACCGCACCGGCTTCGGCCGCCGCCTCTATCACCCGCTCCAGATCAGGCTCGGTAATAAACGGGATCATCGGCGCAACGCTGACGCTGACCGGGATACCCGCCTCGGCCAACGTGCGGATCGTGCGCAAACGCCGCGCCGGCGCTGCGGCGCGCGGCTCCAGGGTGCGAGCGATGGCTGGATCAAGCGTGGTGATGGTAACGGCCACCACCGCCTGCCGTTTAGCCGCCATGCTGGCCAGCAGGTCGATATCGCGCTCTATCAGGGATGACTTGGTAATCAAGGCGAGCGGATGTTCGCAATCGTGCAGCACTTGCAAGATGCGCCGGGTAAGTTTCAATTCACGCTCGCATGGCTGATAGGCGTCGGTGTTGATGCCCAGCGCAATCGACTCCGGGATATAGGAAGGTTTGGCCAGCTCCCTGAGTAACACTTCAGGCGCGTTGACCTTGGCAAAAATCCGGCTCTCGAAATCCAGTCCGGGCGACAAACCCAGGTAGCTATGGGACGGCCGGGCGAAGCAGTAAATGCACCCATGTTCACATCCCCGATATGGATTCAAGGACACATTGAATGGCAAATCCGGCGAAGCGTTACGACTCAGGATGCTCTTTGCCTGTTCCTCGGTGACAATAGTCCGCACCGCTGCCGGCTCAAGCTGGTCGTCCTCGGCGGCCCAGCCATCATCAAAATCCTCGCGCTGCGCGATTTCATAGCGACCTTGCATATTGTTGGTCGCGCCACGGCCCTTGCGCGCTACGCCTGGCGCCTGAAATTGGATTATCTGGGGAAAAGGTTTCTTTTGAAATTCTGACATCATACCGCCAATTACTGTATATATATACAGTATATTACTGCAAATTTTGCAGTTTGCAACGGTAAGCCAGCAACTCCTTTTTGGGTCTATGAAATAGGCAGTCGGATCGCTCGGATGTGCGAGGCGGGCTGTGTATAATGATAATCAAATTATCATTAATACTTATTCATCCCATGGAATCAAAAACTGCGCGACTTACAATCCTGATCGATCCGGTCAAGAAGAAAGCGTTCGATGAGCTATGTCTTGCGCAAGACTTGACGCCATCCCAGGTGATCCGCCAGATGATCCGCGAGTACCTTGAGAGGCATGACGTCGACTACGCGACGAAAGCCGTCATCAAGGCACCCAAGCCGGGCAAAAAATAACCTTGCTGTCGTCAGGCGAAACATCCGTTTTGCCGAATCAGTCTTTCCCGCCCAAAAAAAAGTCTTTGCTGGTTTTGATCAGATTTTCCGCATAGACGCTTATTTTTGCTGGTATGTGCCGAGCGTGAATATCGTTTTCCATCAACTCCCGGCTGCGGCTTAAGGCCAATGCAAAATCCTCGTGATAATTTGCGGTGCCGATCAACTCCAGCAGCCCGGCCCGCGCCAGCTTTGTTTTCACTTTGAGATTAGCCTCGCACAATATCATCCGGACCCCGCGCTTCTGCATGTTCAGCACCACTTCCTCCAAGGTTAGCAGCCCCGTCATATCCACGAACGGCACCCAGCGCAAACGCAGTATCAGTGTCCGAGGATCAGTGTGGGTATGAATCAGCGTCCGTTCAAAATTCTCGACGGCGCCGAAGAAAACCGGCCCTTCGATCGCGTAGACCAGCACGCCGGGTGGCAATGTTGTCCAGCCATGCTGAGCCAGTTCAGCTTTCAATTCAAGCTCGGAAAAATGCTGCACCTCGACCGCTGACGCCATCCTGCGCATGAACTGCATGATCGCCAGGATGACACCTATATTGACGGCTACTACCAAATCCGTCAGCACCGTCAACAAAAAGGTCACCAGCAAAATGATGACATCGGCACGTGGGGCGCGACGCATCATTTTGGCGAAATGCCGCCATTCGCTCATGTTGTAAGCAACCACGAACAGGATCGCAGCAAACGCCGCCAGCGGAACATTCGTCGCCAGCGGCGCCAGGAATACAATTACCAGGACCAGCATGATGGCGTGAATAATGCCGGCTAGCGGGCTGCTGCCGCCATTACGGATACTGGTTGCCGTCCGCGCTATGGCCCCGGTTGCGGCAAAGCCGCCGAACAGGGGCGTCACCATATTGGCCAAACCCTGGCCGATCAACTCCTGGTTCGAATCATGTTTGCTGCCGACCATGCCGTCGGCTACTACCGCTGACAACAGCGATTCGATCGCGCCCAGCATGGCGATCGTAAACGCCGGGCCTATCAATTCGACGATCTGCGACATGGTAATGGCCGGCATGGAGAGCGACGGCAAATGTTGCGGGATTTCGCCGAAAGCGCTGCCAATGGTGGCTACGCCGTTGAAATGAAAAATCGACTGCAACATGGTGGCTCCAACCAACGCCAGCAACGGTCCGGGGATGCGTTTCAGACGGCCAAGCCTGGAAGAACAAGTTGCCAGGCCCAAGCTGAGTAGCGCAATGGCAGTCGTTGCCGGGTGCAGTTGCAGGTGCAGTAAGGCCTCAATGAGATACCAGAGTTTTTCATGGAAATGCCCGGCAGGAATCGCAGGCAGACCGAAAAAATCCTTCCATTGCCCTACCCAGATGATCACGGCGATGCCCGTCGTAAAGCCGACGATTACTGGCGCCGGAATAAATTTGATAACGCTGCCCATTTTTGCGACCCCCATGAACAACAGCATCGCGCCGGCCATCAAGGTAGCTATCTGCAGGCCGGAGATTCCGTATTTGGCCGTAATGCCAGCCAGGATGACGATAAAGGCGCCGGTAGGCCCGGCGATCTGGGCTCGGCTCCCGCCAAACATCGAAACCACGAAACCGGCGACGATTGCCGTGTACAAACCTTGTTCGGGCCGGGCTCCTGAAGCGATCGCAAAAGCCATCGACAATGGCAGCGCCACCACACCGACGATCGCGCCTGCAATCACATTTGGCAACAGTTTGTCTCGCGCAAAGAGACCTGCCTTGCGAGCTTCCAGAATATTAATCACAGATCACCGTGAATCATGTTGAGTCGTAAATGAATGGGGCGTGAAACCGTTTCGTTATTCGGACCAGCGCCACGCAATCCGACGGCATTGCTGGACCAGGCATACATAAATTTGTGACAGCGCTCCGTTCGTGCCTGGATTACTTAGTTCTAATTTACACCATATGCGTATGCTATGATCATATGCAATCATATTATGATAATCAAATTATCATAAATTCGGCGCTTCAAATTCTGCAGATGCGAGTAGCGAGTAGTTAATGGACAAACAGGACATACTGGACGAGTTGGACAAACACAGCCAGACAATCAAATTTTTCAGGGAGCGTATCCCGGCATTTGCCTGCGTTCCGGGATGTCACGATTGCTGCGGCCCTGTGTTGGCGTCCACCCTTGAAATGGCGAGACTGCCGCGCAAGAGTGAACGACAGCAGGAAGCTGCGCTTGCCGCATTAAGCTGCCCGCATCTCGGAACCGATGGTTGCCAGGTATATGAGGAGCGTCCGCTGATTTGCCGGCTGTTCGGAACGACACCCCGCCTGGCCTGCCCGAACGGCAAGCGGCCCGCGACAATGGTCGCTCCCGCTATTGAAGAACGGGTCTACCGCTATTTCGAACAAACACGCCACGTACTGGTTTGATAACTCTGTTTTTACCCGATGACGTTGAAGATACAACCATGCTTTTAGAAAATATCCGCGAACTTTCAGCGTTTTCCAGCGACGGCAAACCTTTCATCTATAAAAACGCTCATTCTGTGTCCCTGCAGTTCGACAATACAGCGGTTCAGAGCGAGATGTACGTAACAGCGCCCGATGCACTTTTACTTGGTTACACGGTGACGATGATGGGTTTTCTGCTATTCAGGCAAAGCCCTGAGACGATCGCCATGATCGGGCTCGGCGGCGGCTCTCTCGTCAAATATTGTTATCGCAACCTGCCACAAGCGTCGATCGTAGTCGCCGAGAACAACCCTGAAATAATCGCATTAAAGGATCATTTCCATATTCCTGACGATGATAGCCGACTGCAGATTCGTTTCCAGGATGGGCGCGACCTGGTACGGCATGCTGATGGCGATTACGAGATCTTGCTGGTGGATGGATTCGACCACACAGGGCAACCGCCCCAGTTATGCAGCCAGGCCTTCTACGATGATTGTTATCAGGCGCTGGCGCCCGAGGGCATCATGGTCGTCAATTTGCTGGGCAGCAGAGTAGATATGACGCTCTACCTCGACCGCATTCAACGCAGCTTTGACGGTGCGGTGATTGCAGTCGACGCTTTGGAATCCAACAACATGATTGTATTCGCATGCAAAGGGCAACTACTGGACACGTCGGATCAGGCCATCATGAATAGACTGAAGGATCTGGAGCCCAGCCATGCGCTAATGCTTCGCATTACCGCACAAAACATATTGCGGCAGCGCAGAAATGATAAATTAATCGCAGCGCTACGCCTTTCCGCTGGACAGCTGCGTGCAGGATAAGGATTCGGATAACAAGAGATGCTGTTCCTTTATTTGCGCCTGCCAGGCGACAGGACTCTAGATGTGACGCCGCATGACTAATCCCGATCCCTTCGAATTGCTGCTCCATCAAAGTGGAGGAAAGCCCTTTGTTTTCGACAACGACGACATGCGCACACTGCATTTCGACGAAAAATATATACAAAGCGCAATGTCGATTTCTGCGCCTGACAAGCTGTTGCTGAGTTATACGCGAGCGATGATGGGTTTCCTGTTATTTCAGGCAGCGCCAAAACACATTGTGATGGTCGGGCTGGGCGGTGGATCGCTGGCCAAGTATTGCTATCGACATTTACCGTCAACCCGCATCACCGTGCTGGAGCTGAGCGCCGAAGTCATTGCGTTGCGCGACGAATTCATGATTCCAGCCGATGACCGGCGCCTGCAAATCATCCATGCAGACGCCGCAGCATACATGCAAGCCCGGCAGGAAAATATCGCTGATGTCATCATGCTGGATGGCTTTTCTGCCGATGGCGCAGCACCTGAATTAAGTACTAGCGATTTCTATGCTGCCTGCCTGCGCAGCCTCATTCCGCAGGGCGTCCTGGTATCCAATTTATGGGACCATCCAACTTCCCTGGCCCCCGCTATTGCCCAGGCGCCACTGGATACGGATTGGCGTATATGGTGGTGCAGGACCGATGACAGCCACAACTACGTCGCCTTTTTCGTCAAAGAAAATGATCCAGGCATATTTCGGCCGGCGGCGCTCAATCGTGCCCGGAAATTGGATCAGCGCTTCGACCTGCAGCTATCGGAACTGGTCCCGTCGTTCCAGTTCGCCAATCAAATTTAACGAAAAATATCAAAATTAATACCAAAAATACAATCTCATCTAATTAATTGAGTCCTGATGTATCTGACCTAAGCAAATTTGAAATCCTATCTTGATTTGGTTGCGTTTCGCAATTATATTGGTTGTGTTACGCAACCTTATTAGCAACCTTATTGAGGGCGGCATGGACTATTTCAATTTTCCAGTCAAACCCAAAGAACATACGATTCTGGAATTACGCGAATTCTCCCGGAAACTGGTGCGCGAACTCGGTTTCATGCGCCCGTCTTTAGCAGACAGTGATCTCGCCCCTTCGGCGGTGCATGCAATCATCGAAATCGGCCTTGTGCCTGGCATCCAGGCGCGGAACCTGGCTAGCGTGCTACGGCTGGACAAGTCGAATACCAGCAGGCAGGTGGCCAAACTTGAAACGCTCGGTCTTGTAAGTCGCGAGAGCGCAGACGATGACGGACGTTCTTTCAGGCTCCATCTGACGGAAACAGGTCAGAAACTGCGCGAGAAAATCGATCGTTTTGCAACCGACCAGGTATCCAACGCACTGCGACAGCTGACCTCCGCCGAACAGCAGACATTGATCAGATCCCTGGCTCTGTACACGGATGCGCTGACGCAGAACAACGCCGGCAAAGCGCAGCGGCCGGAGGGATCGGCAGACCAGCAGATCCTGCAAGGCTACCAGCCTGGATGCATAGGCGATATTGCAAGCCTGCATGCACGCTACTATTCGCGGGCATCCGGCTTCGGTGTTTTCTTCGAAAGGAGAGTAGCCACGGAACTGGCCGAATTCGCCCAGGCCCTGCCTGCCAAAAACAAGGCGCTCTGGCTCTATGTCGAAAACGGCAAGACATTAGGTTCGATCGCGATAGATGGCGACGAAACCACCGGTATAGCTCACCTGCGCTGGTTCATCGTTGACGATGCATTGCGCGGCTCCGGCGTCGGACGTCGCCTGCTCTCGCTGGCTATGGATTTTGTCGATGACCGGTTCGACGAGACATACCTGTGGACCTTCAAAGGCCTCGACGCCGCGCGCCACCTGTACGAATCGTCGGGCTTTAAACTGACAGACGAAGCGGAGGGATCGCAGTGGGGAACAACTGTTGTCGAACAACGTTTTAGCCGTTCCTCCGACAACGTACGCGGTTGATCTTCGTGAAAAATCCAGGTGGCGACGTTACCTTCAAAACGCCCACACCGGCTGGCGCTTGTCCAGAAAGGCATCGATCCCCTCACCCGCATCGTGTTCCATCATGTTGCGGGCCATGACGTCGCTGGCGTAATCGTAAGCGTCGCTCAAGCTCATCTGCTGCTGCCGGTAAAACATCGATTTTCCGTGACGCACCGCGGCCGGGCTTTTTGCCATGATTTCAGCCACTTTGCCGGCTATCGCTGCGTCAAGCTGGTCTTCTGCAACCGCGTCATTGATCAAGCCCCAGTCCTTGGCCGTTGCAGCGTCGATGAAGCGTCCTGTGATCAACATGTCGAAGGCGCGTTTTGATGAAATATTGCGAGACAAGGCGACCGCCGGCGTTGCACAAAACAAGCCGACGTTGATGCCGGAGACGGCAAACTGCGCGGTGTCCGAGGCAATCGCCAAATCGCAGCTGGCAACCAGTTGGCAGCCTGCGGCAGTAGCAATGCCATGCACCCGCGCAATCACCGGAACCGGCAGCGCCTGGATACTCTGCATTAACCGGCTGCAGCGGATAAACAAGGTTTTGTAGTAGGCCAGGTCAGGATGGCTGCGCATTTCGCGCAAATCGTGGCCGGCGCAGAACGCCTTGCCAGCGCCAGCCAGGACCACGCAACGAACGCCGGGATCGTCGGCAACCAGATCCAGCTCGTGCCGCAAGGCGTCGAGCAACACCTCGGACAAGGCGTTGAACTGCAGCGGCCGGTTCATGCGTAATGTCACGACACCGTTGCAATTCTCTTTTTGCAGCATCACTTCGGTCAATTCGGTCAAATTAACGTGATCCATTGCGACGCCTCCGAGTCAACGGCTAGATTCAGTGTTTTGCACCCTGAATCATTTTACTCCGCTGATCGACACTTCCACCCGCCGGTTCGGCTGCAAGCATGCAATCCTGCGGCAAGAATGACTTGTTGACGCCGGTGATTTGCGAAAATACCGCTCTACTCCATAAGGAACTACACGCAACAAACAGAATTCCAGCGAAAAGCGATTTACGCTTTTCAACGCGGTGCAAAAAAACCTTAAGTTGCAACACTCTGGGTTTTCTTTGCTAATTACTTATCACTAAAGCACTAGGTTCGATAACGCACTGACGCTACGGTTTGCGCCATGCGACACTGTGGATAGTTATGTCGCGTGGGTAAAAATGCACGCCGCTTGACGTTTTCTCATCATTTCGTGCGGGGAGGTATGGCCATCGACCAATCAATCATCTGGTATCTGATCGTCGGCGCCCTGCTGTTGTCGATGAGTTTGATGGCGTCGTTACTGGATCGCCTGCCGATCAGCCTGGCAATGTTCTATCTGCCTGTCGGCTATGTCCTGGGGCCCGCGGTGACCGGCTTGATCAATGTTTCACCGGTCCAGCATGCCGAACTGCTAACGACGCTGGCCAAGATGGCATTGCTGCTGTCGTTGTTTACCGTCGGCCTGAAGTTGCGCTTGCCATTTCGCAATCCCATCTGGCGCCTGCCGCTACGGCTGGGCGTGCTGGCGATGCTTGTCACGATTCCGCTGGTGGCGCTGGCCGGCGTGTTCATGTTCAACTTGCCGCCGGGCGCTGCAATCCTGTTGGGCGGCATCTTGGCGCCTACCGATCCGGTATTGGCATCCGACGTGCAGATAAAAGACGTCAGCGACCGCGACCGGATTCGCTACAGCCTGACTGGTGAAGGTGGTTTGAACGATGGCACCGCCTTTCCCTTTGTCATGCTCGGCCTGTCCTTGCTCGGCGTGCCGTCGGCAACCGCCTATATCAATACTCATGCGATGCTGCATGTGGCCTGGGGCGTGGTGGCCGGACTGGTCGGCGGCTGGTTTATCGGCTGGCTAGTCGGACGCCTGGTAGTGGGTCTGCGACTGCGTTTCCGCCTGGCGCTGGGCATGGAGGAATTCCTCGGCATCGGCTTGATCGCGCTGACCTATGGCGTGACAGAGGCGATTCATGGCATTGGTTTTCTGGCAGTGTTTGCGGCTGGCCTGGCTATGCGTCGCATTGAGTCGACCAATAGCGGCCTGCAAGAGGTGGATCCTGATCAGCGCCAGAACGTGGTGCATATCGCTCCGGCGAGCCATAAAGAAAAAGTTGCCACCCATCCGGCGAAAGCTTCGGCATATATGACAGAAACGGTACTTGGTTTTAATCAGCAGCTGGAACAATTTGCCGAGTTCGTGATGGTGACCCTGACCGGCATCCTGTTATCGCATATCGGCTTTTCCGCGGCAGGAGCGTTGCTTGCTTTGTTGCTGTTTTTTGTGATTCGGCCACTCTCGGTTGCGCTCGCGTTGACAGGCGCCAAAGTCACATCTCTGCAACGGCGCCTGATGGCATGGTTTGGCATCAAGGGAATCGGTTCACTGTATTATCTGGTGTTTGCGTTGCAATTTCCATGGCTGGCGCCCGCCGGTTATCGATCGTCAGCGCTGGCGCCGCAAATCAGCTCGATGGTGCTGACGGTGGTGGCGATGTCGATCGTCATGCATGGCATTTCCTCGACGCCGCTGATGGATATGTATCAACGTCGCCGCCGGCGACAGAAAACCCCCTGATTATCGCGCATCACCGCTCAGATCGACGAAAGGCAGCCGCTGGATGTCTCGCCGGTAAAACCGGCTGCCCGGCCTCAAACAATTTCTCGCGCAAAGTACCGTCTTCGTATTCCAGCTTGTAGGAGCCGCGCGCCTGCAACTCAGGAATCACCAGGTCGACGAAATCCTCAAAGCTTTCCGGCGCTACCGTCCGAGTCAGGTTGAAACCGTCGATATCGGTATCCCTGATCCACGCTTCCAGCTGATCCGCCACCTGCTGCGGCGAACCGACGATGGTCACGTAACGTCCGCCCAGCGCAAGCTGATCCAGTAACTTGCGCACGGTCCAACCGGCACCGGCGGCCGTCACCGCCTTGGCGGAGGATTGGATCGCATTGCTGCTGGCCGGTTTGATCGCTTCGTCGATGCCGTAGGTGGAGAAATCAAACCCGGTACCGCTGGCAAAGTGCGCCAGGCCGGCTTCCGGATTGGCGTAGCGGCAGTATTCGGCATATTTCTCGCGTGCTTCGGCGGCGGTCTGTGCCACGACGACCGAGATGCCCATGAAAATTTTCAGGTCATGGCGATGACGGCCGGCCAGTTGCGCCTGATCGCGCAAGTCGGCGACCAGCTTGCGCGCTGCCTCTGGCTTCTGGCTGGAAATGAATATGCACTCGGCATGGGCAGCCGCAAATTGCTGGCCGCGGTCTGAAGCACCGGCCTGATACAGTACCGGTGTGCGTTGCGGCGATGGCTCGCTCAGGTGGTAGCCGTCGACCTGATAATGCGGGCCGAGATGATTGATGCGATGTACCTTGGCAGGATCGGCGAAGATCCTGCGTTGGCGGTCGCGCAGCACAGCGCCCTCTTCCCAGCTGCCTTCCCACAACTTGTACAGCACCTGCATGAATTCTTCGGCGCGCTCGTATCGCGCATCGTGTTCCGGTTGCTCGCTCAAACCCATGGCACGCGCCGCGCTGTCCAGATAACCTGTGACGATATTCCAGCCGATCCTGCCGCGCGTCAGGTGATCCAGGGTCGACATGCGGCGTGCGAACAGATACGGCGCCTCGTAAGTAAGATTGACGGTGACGCCGAAACCCAGATGCTTCGTCACCGCAGCCATCGCCGACACCAGCAACAACGGATCGTTGACCGGCAGCTGGATCGATTCGCGCAAAGTCAGGTCGGCAGAGCCTTGATAGACATCGTAGACACCGACGATATCCGCCAGGAACAAACCATCGAACTTGCCTCGCTCCAGCAGTTTGGCTTGCTCGGTCCAGTATTCAATGCTGGTGTATTCGGTGGAATGATCGCGCGGATGCGTCCACAAGCCATGGTTGATATGTCCGACGCAATTCATGTTGAACGCGTTGAGGCGGATTTGTTTCTTCGGCATTGTCAGATCGCACCGTGGCGCGGTGGATTTTTGTGGTTTAGGTAGTAGTTGCCGACCGCGTGGTATTTCCAGCGCACCGGGTCGTGCAGCGTGTGGGTGCGGGCGTTGCGCCAGTGCCGGTCCAGGTTATGTTCGGACAGGGTGGCTTGCGTACCGGCCAGTTCGAACAGTTTGCTGCCTGCAGCCAGCGATATTTCCGTAGTCAGGACGCGGGCTTCGGCCACCGCGATCGAGGCGGCGGCGACGCTTTCGACAGTTGGCGCCGATGCAGCGCGGCCCACCGCTTCTCCTGCTATTTCAAGCAGCGCTTCGGCGCCAGCCAGACGCACCGCCAGATCGCCAAATTCACGCACCGTCAGGGGATCGTCGATGGCACGTTCCACCTTGCTGTCGATCCAGGCACGCGAACGGGTACGCACGAATTCGGCAGCATCACGTAGTGCCGCCCGGGCGATACCGACGTCGATCGCCGCATGCAGTAATTGCGCCAGCGGCCCCAATGTAGTCGGACGCTCGAAGGCGCTCTGGAACGGCAGTACTTCGTCCGCTTCGACCCGCACATTGTCCAGCACAACCGAACCGCTGCCAGTAGTGCGCTGGCCGAAACCAGACCAGTCGTCGATCACCTCCACCCCGGCCGCGTCACGTTTGACGATAGCCAATTGCTGCACGCCGTCGTCATCGATCACCGATACCGGAATCCGGTGTGCGTATAGCGCGCCGGTCGCATAGAATTTGCGGCCATTGATACGAAATCCCTCGCCATCCTTGCTCAGGCGAGTGCGCCGCTCCTGCGAAGTACGCGTGCCAAGCTCTGCCAGGGCGTTGCCGAACCGCTCGCCGGCCAGGATCCGTTCAAAGTAAAAACGCTTTTGCGCATCGCTGCCGTTCACCCGCAGAATCTCGACCGCATAAAAATGGTTCTGCGGAATCTGTCCCAGCGAGCCGTCGGCTGCGGCGATGGTGGCGATCACTTCAGCCAACGTGGCATACGATACGCCGGCGCCGCCGTATGCGCGCGGCACGGATATCCCCCACAAGCCGGAACGGGAAAATTGTTCAAGTTCGCTCAACGGCAGTCGCCGCTCGCGGTCGCGCTGGCTGGCTTCTTTGGTAAACGCCGCCGCCAGCGCCCGTGCTACGGCCAGCGCCTGGATGTCGTCGAGGATACGCACCAGCGGGCCTTCGGCTGCATGGATATGAGTAGTCATAATGTCAGTTCCAGGAATGGCGCGCCGGCGCGATGCCGTTCAGCAGATAATTGCCGATGGCATGCAGCTTCCAGCGCATCGGATCGTGCAAGGTGTGGGTACGCGCATTGCGCCAGTGGCGATCAAGATTCTGTTCCGCCAAAGTCGCGGCGGAACCAGCCAGTTCAAACAGTTTCTCGCTGGCGTGCAGCGCAATCTCCGTGGTCAGCACCTTAGCTTTGGCGACCGCAATCGAAGCGCGGGCCGATGCTTCGGCATCTATTGCGACCGTGGCGATCTGGTCGAGTACGCCAGCAGCCTTGGCTAGCAACGCGTTAGCCGCGTGCAGGCGGATCTTCAGATCGCCGATATCACGAATGATGTAGGGATCGTCGCTGGCACGTTCAACACCGCTATCGGCCCAAGGACGCGAACGGGTACGGACGAAACTGATCGCATCATCGATCGCCGCTTCGGCTATGCCGGCGTCGATCGCAGCCTGTATCAATTGCGAAACCGGCCCCTGGATGCCGGCCTGCTCAGCCTGTTTATACAGCGGTAACACATTTTCAGTGGCCACTGGCAGGTTATCCAGCAACACCGTGCCGCTGGCAGTGGTGCGTTGGCCAAAGCCAGACCAGTCATCGACGATAGTCAGGCCGGGTGTGCCGCGCCTGACAAATACCAGCACAACGCGGCCTTGCTCATCAAGCGCTTTTACCGGCACCCAATGGGCAAACAAGGCGCCGGTCGAATAAAATTTCTTGCCGTTCAGAAGATAGCCGTTGGGCGTTTCCAGCAAGCGCGCTTTCATCTCCAATATATTCCTGGTGCCGCGTTCCGGCCCGGCGTTGCCAATCCGCTGGCCGGCAAGGACATCGGCGTAGATGCGGGCTTTTTGCGCAGCGTCCGCGCTCTGCGCGACCACGCCGAGAATGCCGAAATGGTTTTGCGGAATCTGTCCCAAGGCAGGATCGGCTGAGCACAATACGCGGAATACTTCGGCCAGCGTGCGGTAGGAAACCTCGGCGCCGCCAAATGCTTTTGGAACGCTGATGCCACCCAGGCCGCTGGCTGAGAATTTTTCAATTTCCGCCCACGGCAAACGCCGTTCGCGGTCGCGCTCACTGGCGCCGGTACGGAATTCGGCCGCTAGCGCATGCGCTACATCCAATGCTTCCTGGTCGCTACCGATGCGATGCGCCGGAACGACCCGGGGTAACAGGTCG
Organism: Collimonas sp. OK607; assembly: GCF_900111995.1. GTDB lineage: Bacteria > Pseudomonadota > Gammaproteobacteria > Burkholderiales > Burkholderiaceae_D > Collimonas. Next base: position 41,761 of record NZ_FOKF01000015.1, on the reverse strand, counting down.
ACCGGGCTTGCCTCAATTGCTGCTGTCGCGATAGACGACATGAATCACCTCTTCTGTGGCGCGCCAGATTGCAACTCGTGATTGCAATCCATTGCGAAGGAAGAAACGATAGCGTGCGGGGGCAAGCCGCGTCCAATAAGAAAAACGTCCGAGAGTATGCGGAAAATGCTCTATAGCTTTTTTGAAAGAAACGATGCGGATAGTTCGGAGATACCGGAAAGCCGGTCGGGTAAACCTGGCGCCGCGGTCAGTCATCCATTACATCGAAGGACCGCGGCCAAGATAGAGAATTGCGGAGGAGAAGGCAGTAACGTCAGTGCGCTACAAAAACTGCATCAGACTGCGTCAGGACCGGTTTCGCCGGTACGGATACGGATCACTTGTTCGATATTACGCACGAAAATCTTGCCGTCGCCGATCTTGCCGGTGCGCGCAGCTTTGATGATGGCGTCGACTGCACGTTCAGTCAGGGCATCGTCGATTACCAGTTCAACTTTCACTTTTGGCAGGAAATCGACCACGTATTCCGCGCCGCGGTACAGCTCGGTATGGCCTTTCTGACGGCCGAAGCCTTTTACTTCAGTCACGGTCAGGCCGGTGACGCCAACTTCGGCAAGGGCTTCACGCACCTCGTCCAGCTTGAAGGGTTTGATAACGGCGGTAATTTGCTTCATGACAACTCCTTTAGGCATTAAACATAAATCTTTGCAGCGCTGCGCCTAAAATAACGGCACAGCATGGTTAAAGCTCAACCTGTAAGAGTATAGGAAAAACTCGGTTTGTCTATAACCGTAAATCAATATCTGCGACAAAATCTACAACAACGGCGATAACAACCCGCTTTCTCCCTATTTTTGGGCAGAGAAACGATCAGTCGGGAATATTCGCCAGGTCGTTCAGCCACACGGTCGCGTCCGAATCGCTAGGCGCACGCCAATCGCCGCGCGGCGACAACGAACCGCCACTACCGACCTTAGGCGCGTTCGGTACGCAGGAACGCTTGAACTGGCTGGTCCTGAAAAAGCGGTCGAGGAAGATCGCCAGGTTGCGCTTGATCGCCGCCAGGTCGTACTGGTTCCGCACTATCTTCTCATCATGGGGCCAGCTGCCTTTAGTCTTGTCTTGCCAGGCTGAAAACGCCAGGAAAGCGACTTTCGACGGCGCAAAGCCGTAGCGCAGGATGTAGTACAAGTTAAAGTCCTGCAACTCATACGGACCGATGACATCTTCCGTAATCTGCTCTGGCTTGCCGCTGGCCTTGCCTGGCACCAGTTCCGGACTGATCTCGGTACTCAGCACGTTCAGCAGCACATCGGAACCCTGGCCGCCGATGGCGCCGGTCTCGGCCACCCAGCGTACCAGATGGCTGATCAAGGTCTTCGGCACGCTGGCGTTGACGTTGTAATGCGACATGTGATCACCGACGCCGTAAGTACACCAGCCCAGAGCCAGCTCGCTCAGGTCGCCGGTGCCGATGACAATCGCGTGATTGAAGTTCGCCAGCCGGAACAGATGATTGGTGCGCTCGCCGGCCTGGACGTTTTCGAAAGTGATGTCGAACTGGTCCTGGCCCGCAGCATAAGGATGGCCCAGATCTTTCAACATTTGCAGGCAGCTGGGGCGGATGTCGATTTCCGCCGCCGTGCAGCCAACCAGCTGCATCAGTTGCCGTGCCTGCAGCAGGGTGCGGTCGCTGGTGGCAAAACCGGGCATGGTGTAAGCCAGGATATTTGAGCGCGGCAGGTTCAGGCGGTCCATCGCTTTAGCGCAGACCAGCAACGCATGGGTTGAATCCAGGCCGCCGGAAACGCCGATCACCACTTTGGATATCTTGCTGGCCGACAGGCGCTGCACCAGCGCTTGCACCTGAATGTTGTAGACCTCGGTGCAACGTTCGTCGCGGCGCTTGGTATCGGCCGGTACATAGGGGAAACGCTCGACCTTGCGCGCCAACGGCAGGGCCTGGTCCAAAGGTAGCGCCAGTTCAAAGCGCAGCACCTCGAATTTGGCCACCTCGTCGGCATGACGCCGGACCGACTGCCCGAAAGTGGTCTGGCGCATCCGTTCACGCGACAATCGCTCAAGGTCGACATCGGCAAAGATGACATGCGAATGGTCCAGGAAGCGCTCGGATTCTGCCAGCAGTTCGCCGTTTTCATAAATCAGGCCCTGGCCATCCCAGGCCAGATCGGTCGACGACTCGCCTTTGCCGGCCGAGGTATACAAATACGCCGACAGGCAGCGCGCGGATTGCTGCGCCACCAGCTGATGGCGATAGCCAGCCTTCCCCACCACCACATTCGAGGCGGAGAGATTGACCAGGACACTGGCGCCGGCCAGCGCCGCAAACGATGAGGGCGGAATCGGCACCCACACATCTTCGCAAATCTCGACATGGAATCGCAGGAGCGGCAGGTTGCTGACCTCGAACAGCAAGCCGGTACCGAATGGAATACTGGCGCCGAACAACTGGATTTGGCGGATTGCGGTATTGTCAGCGGGGCTGAATTGGCGCATCTCATAAAACTCGCCGTAGTTTGGCAGGTAACTCTTGGGCACGATGCCCTGGATCCGGCCACCGGCAATCACCACTGCACAATTGAACAGTTGATGCTCGACGCGTAACGGCAAGCCGACGATCATGGCCGGCGACAGCGTGGCCGAAGCCTCCACTATTGTAGCCAAGGCAGCTTCGCAGGCATCCAGCAAAGCACGTTGGTGAAACAGGTCGTCGCAGGTGTAGGCGGACAAACCCAGCTCCGGAAACGCCACCAGCACAGCTCCCTGCTGCTCTGCCTGTCTGGCGAGCGCGATAGTTTCGGCGGCGTTAAAAGCCGGGTCGGCTATCCGGCAATTCGGGATGGCGACCGCGACACGCGCAAAATCATGGGAGTAAAGGTTCAGAAACTTATTGGTTGTCATCATTCTTCCTGCACTCTGCTTGATATGCTAATTATCGCATGCTAATGCCTTACCCTTGAGAGCGGGCGGCAGAGCGTTGGCAGCGATGCTAAACTCCACCCTTTCACCACCCACATTCACGGCTCGCCAAGTCCTTGATTAATAAGACTACAACCCAGACAACAACCAAGCCTACCACGCGCATCATTTCATCCCTGAGCGAGGTAGGCCAGGCAGCATGGGACGAACTGCTAGGTATACAGGCCGATGCTAATCCCTTCCTGTCATTTGCTTTTCTACATGCCTTGCACGAAAGCGGCAGCGCCTCGGAAAAGTCAGGCTGGCAACCGCAATACGTGACAATGTGGGATGAAGTTGACGGCCAGCCGCGCCTGATTGCCGCCCTGCCCTTGTATGTGAAATTTCACTCGTACGGCGAGTACGTGTTCGACTGGGCCTGGGCCGATGCCTATGAGCGCAACGGCCTGGAATACTATCCGAAACTGCTGTCGGCGATTCCGTTTACACCCGTCACCGGCGGCCGCCTGCTGGCGCGCGACGACCAGGCGCGGGCGGCGCTGATCGATGTGTTGAAGTCATTACGCAAAGATACGCAGACTTCCTCCACCCACATCCTGTATCCGCCCGCCGCGCAAGCCGAGGCCCTGCAACAAGCTGGTTTCCTGTTGCGCAGCGGGGTCCAGTTCCATTGGCTGAACCCTGGTTATCGTAATTTCACTGAATTTCTCGATACGCTGGAACGCAAAAAGCGCAAGAATATCGTCGCCGAGCGGCGCAAGGTAGCTGATGCGGGGGTACGCCTGCGCCGGGTGCGCGGGCAAGATGCGACTGAGGCTGACTGGATATTTTTCAACCGCTGTTATGCGCAAACCTATGCGGAGCATCGCTCCACACCTTACCTGAACCTGGATTTTTTCCTCAGGATCGGCGCCAGCATGCCGCACAACATCCTGCTGATCGTGGCCGAACGCAACGGTCGGCCGATTGCATCGTCGCTGCTGATCTATACCGATCAAACTTTATACGGCCGTTATTGGGGCGCACTGGAGTTCGTCCCGTGCCTGCACTTTGAGACCGCCTACTACCAGCCCCTGGAATTCTGTATCGAACAGAAAATCGCCTGCTTTGAAGGTGGCGCCCAAGGCGAACACAAGATGGCGCGTGGCTTTCTGCCGCAAAAAACCTGGTCGGCGCACTGGCTGGCGCATCCGGCCTTCGCCGACGCGGTAGCCAATTTCCTGGAGCGCGAGGCCGATGGCATCGATAGTTATATGGATGAACTGAATGATCGCAATCCATTTCGATCGGCGCCGCCTTAGCACGCGCTGATCAGGACTAGCCGGCAAATTTGCAGCGGCATCGTAGGGTGGGCATGTATGCCCACGCGTGACCGCGATAACCGGAGCAAAGGCCTCCGCGGCACGGAAATCGGCATGTACGTGAAGTGATTTCAGCGTGGGCACAGAAGCGTGCCCACCCTACTTCTTTCCGTTACCTGCCGCCAATCCGTGAAGATCCTTTTTTAGTCCAGAAGACCAACCCTGCCGCAATTACCGACGCAATCGCCAGACCATACAGCCCGCCCTGGATCGACCCGGTTTTTTGCTCCAGGTAGCCAAAGGTTGCAGGTGCAAAGAAACCGCCCAAATTACCGATTGAATTAATCAGTGCGATAACACCAGCCGCGATCCGGGCATCCAGATAGCCTTGGGGAATAGGCCAAAAAAGCGAGGAAGCCGCCTTGAACCCTATCGCGGCGAAGCAGATCGCCACAAACGCAAAGACCGGGCCGCTGGTGGTAGACATGAACATCCCGCAAGCTGCAACAACGAGCGCTATCGCCACCCACATCTGCTGATGCTTGAAGCGCGTCGCCAGAGAGGCGAAAATGTACATTGCAACGATGGAGATCAGCCAAGGTATGGAGTTGAACAAACCGACCTGGAATTCGCTGAAATGCCCCATTTTCTTGATGATGCTTGGGAGCCAGAACGTGGCGCCATAGATAGTCAACTGGATCGCGAAATAGATGAAACAGAAAAGCGCGATGCGGCTATCTTTCAGCAATGCAAATGAACTCACATGTTTTGGCCGGTTGGCTTCACGCTCTTTTTGTTCGGCGTCGATAACCTCCGCTAAAGCGTTGCGCTCGGCGTCGGTCAGCCATTTCGCGTCACGTGGATGGGAATCAAGCCGGAACCAGACGACAACACACAAGACAATCGATGCGAGTCCCTCGATAATAAACATCCATTGCCAGCCGTGGAATCCGCCGCCTTCGATCTGCAGCAGCGCGCCGGACAGAGGGCCGGAAATCACGGATGCCAGAGCCGATCCGCTCAGAAAAATCGCCATTGCTTTGCCGCGTTCGCTGTTCGGCAGCCACTGGGTAAAGTAATACACGACGCCCGGAAAGAAGCCGGCTTCGGCTACTCCCAACAACAGGCGCATTACATAGAACGATGTTTCACCGGTAATGAACGCCATGCCCGTAGCCACGACGCCCCATGTGAACATGATGCGGGTCAGCCAGGCTTTCGCCCCAAAACGCTGCTGTAAGATATTCGAAGGCACCTCAAATACCGCATAGGCTACAAAAAACAGGCCCGCTCCAAGTCCGAATGCCGCAGCGCCTATGCCGAGGTCGGTTTGCAGATGGGAACGGACGAAGCCGATATTGACGCGATCAATGTAATTTGCGATGAACATGACGACGAATAAAGGCAATATCCGCCATTTCACTTTATTGATCGCAACGTCCAATATGCTTTGGGCATCGCTGTTAGTTGCAGCACCATCTTCAGCACCGGTTGTTAGAAGTGTACTCATACTGCTGTCTCCTTGAATTTTATTTGCCGGACCTGTTATTTTTTTAGCGGACCAGGCAAGGCATTTTGTTATTGAATTTCCATCCAGGGATGAGATATTGCATCGCTATCGCATCGTCTCGCGCACCTAGCCCCATGTTGCGATAGAGTTGATGAGCAGCTTCTATCTCGACCATATCGATCTCGACGCCCAAGCCGGGCTTTTTAGGAACCTGAACCAGTCCACCCTCTATCTTCAACGGCTCTTTTGTCAGCCGCTGTCCGTCTTGCCAGATCCAGTGGGTGTCAATCGCGGTAATTTTTCCAGGTGCTGCAGCAGCGACATGTGTGAACATCGCCAGGGAAATATCGAAGTGGTTATTCGAATGAGAGCCCCAGGTGAGGTCCCATTCATTGCACATTTGCGCTACGCGCACAGAACCTTGCATGGTCCAGAAATGCGGATCGGCCAAGGGTATGTCGACCGACTGCAGTTGAATCGCATGGCGCATCTCACGCCAGTCGGTGGCGATCATGTTGGTCGCTGTCTGCAGGCCGGTGGCGCGGCGGAACTCCGCCATTACTTCGCGGCCGGAATAGCCGTTTTCCGCGCCACACGGATCTTCCGCATAGGCCAGCACGTCGTGCTTGTCACGGCACAGACGGATCGCATCTTTAAGCAGCCAGCCGCCATTCGGATCCAGCGTAATGCGGGCTTCGGCGAATTCCTCCGACAGAGCGGTCACCGCTTCCATTTCATCTTCACCGCGCAACACCCCGCCTTTCAGCTTGAAGTCGTTGAAACCGTATCGGTCATGGGCGGCGCGCGCCAACTCGACAATGGCCTCGGTAGTCATCGCTGTCTCATGGCGCAGGCGTAGCCAGTCATCAGGTTCATCGTCGGCGGAGGCATATGGCAAGTCCGTGTTTTTGCGATCGCCGATGTAAAACAGGTAGCCGAGCATTTCTACCGCGTCGCGCTGTTGCCCCTCGCCCAGCAGAGCTGCTACAGGCACCTTCAAGAACTTGCCCAGCAGATCAAGCAGCGCTGCTTCCAGTGCCGTGACCGCGTGTACAGCAATACGTAAATCGAAGGTTTGCAAGCCACGGCCGCCGGCATCTCTACCCTGAAAAGCCTGGCGGGCCTGGTTAAGGGTACTGTTGTAATCGCCGATAGACTGGCCGACAACCAGCTGTCTTGCATCTTCCAGTGCCTGCCTGATCTTCTCGCCGCCTGGCACTTCGCCAACACCCGTCTCGCCAGAACTGTCAGTCAGGATGACGATGTTGCGCGTGAAGTAAGGGCCGTGAGCGCCGCTCAGGTTAAGCAACATGCTGTCCCGGCCTGCGACGGGTATGACCTGCAAGGACACGATACGCGGCGTGTCATTGGCAGGTAAAGGATTGTTTGTGTTCGACATGGTTGTCTCCAGTTTCAAAACTTAGTATTAGTCCTGGCGCTGAACTTGTGCGCCTGTTCCATATGTATTAAAGAGACCTACTGCGGGCCAAGGGATTTGATCAACACATCAAGCTGTTCGCATTCTTGCGGCGTCATATCTGTCAATGGCGTCCGTACCGGGCCAGCAGTGTGGCCAACCAAGGTTGCGCCTGCTTTCACGATACTGACGGCATATCCGGGCTTCCGGTTTCTGATCGCCAGGTAAGGTAAGAAGAAATCGTCGATGAGGCGGTTAGTCGTCGCGAAATCATCAGTGCGCACCGCTTCGTAGAAATCAATTGCCGTTTTCGGGATGAAATTGAACACAGCCGAGGAATATACCGGCACGCCCAGTGCCTTATAGGCGGAGGCATATACTTCTGCGGTAGGCAAGCCGCCCAGGTAAGTGAAGCGATCGCCCAGCTTGCGCCGGATCGTGACCATCAATTCGATTTCGCCGATACCATCTTTAAAACCGATCAGGTTCGGACAACGGTCAGCCAGTTGCAGCAGCGAATCGGCATCCAGGCGGCATACGTTGCGGTTGTACACCACCACGCCGAATGTAACGGATTTGCAGACAGCTTCGATATGCGCTACCAAGCCATCCTGGCTAGCTTCGGTCAGATAGTGCGGCATTAGCAAGACGCCATGAGCCCCTAGCTTTTCCGCCTCTTGCGCATAAGCAATTGCGGTACGGGTCGGGCCGCCCGCTCCGGCCAGGATAGGCACTTTGCCGCGACAAGTTTCAACTGCGACCTTTACAACCTTCGTGTAATCCTCTGGCGTCAGGGAGAAGAACTCGCCTGTTCCACCCGCAACAAATAACGCGGTCGCGCCATACGGCGCAAGCCATTCCAGACGATCTGCGTAGGGCTTGGAGACAAAATTGCCATCTGCGTCGAAGTCGGTGATCGGGAAAGAAAGCAAGCCGGAAGAGAGGATTTGTTTCAGGTCTTGTGGTGTAAACATGATGGTCGCTGATGAAAGATTGATAAAAGCGGAAATTTCCTACTGCATTTAACCTTGTTTGATGTCGGTCATCGTACAAGTAAAAATATCGACCCGCAAGATCTGTTTGGAAATATTCCTAAAAAAAAGAAGCAACAACGACTTTCCGTGGCAACGCTCACACCAGATATCTGACGTAAATGTCAAAGTGGCGGCCCTGTTCAATTGCACGTGGAGTCCTTTCATCAAGTCGCCTGTTGTCCTATGAGTTGCCTATTTGAGCATTCATCGATAACGGCGGCATTGGCACTTGCCGTATCAGACCTGTACAAATACCATTGTCGGCCACGCATCCGGCCCGACCTCACACAAAGAACCGCCATGCAACCCACCCATATCTTGCTAGCCTTGTTGACCGTCACAATCTGGGGGTTGAATTTTGTCGTGATCAAGATCGGCCTGGCAGGTTTGCCGCCACTGCTGTTTTCGGCGCTGCGCTTCGTGTTTGCAGCCCTGCCGCTGGTGTTTTTCATCAAAAGGCCGGCGATTCACTGGCGTTACCTGATCGGTTTCGGCCTGTTCCAGTTCGCACTACAGTTTTCCTTGCTGTTCTCGGGCATGCAGCTTGGCATCGGCGCCGGCCTGGCTTCGCTGGTGATCCAGCTGCAAGCGTTTTTTACTATCGGCCTGGCGGTGCTGCTGCTTGGTGAACGCCCGCTGGTGACGCAATTACTTGGAGCGCTGGTGGCGCTGGCCGGGATTGTGCTGGTCGCCGCCCATCTGGAAGCGAAAGCCACTGTGATCGGCTTCCTGCTGGTCATCGGCGCCGGCCTCAGTTGGGCTAGCGCCAATATCGTCACGAAGAAAATCGGCAAGGTTAATCCGCTGGCTCTGATGGCTTGGGGTTCGTTGATTGCGTCGCCGCCATTGTTGCTGGCTTCAGCCGTGTTCGAAGGCCCTGCCGCCTGGCACAACGCATTTACGCACTTTGGCTGGATCTCGGTGGCCGCGGTGTTTTATCAGTCCTACCCCAATACCATCGTCGGCTATGGCATCTGGACCATCCTGATGCGCAAATACCCGGCCGCCACGGTGGCGCCGTTTTCGTTGCTGGTGCCGCTGGTGGGAATGCTGAGCGCGGCCATCGTGCTGAATGAGTCGCTGGAGTGGTGGAAAATCGTTGCAGGGTTGCTGGTGCTGGGCGGGCTTGCCTTGAATTTGTTCGGTGGGCGGTTGATGCTGGCGCTGAAGGCCAGGGCGTAAGGCAACATTGTTCGTCAAATATTTAAACTTGCACCAAGACCATTTGTTGGACATCAACGTTCGCTTGACACATAACGACTGGTCTATATACTAGTCTATTACATTTTGACCGGAGCGAAATCGTGAATATCGAAATTGGGTCTTACGAAGCAAAAACAAAATTACCCGAACTCTTGCGTGGAGTGCAATTGGGCAACCGTTACACGATCACTCTCAGAGGCGAAGCCATCGCCGACTTAATTCCAGCGGACGCATCGCAAAAAACCGACATTGCAGCGGGGGTAGCCCACATGCAGCAGTTGATGACATCGTACCCGCCATTGCTCGGAATCGACACCAAGGCGCTGCTCGATGAAGGGCGCGATTAATGCGATTTGTTCTTGATAATTCTGTCACGATGCGCTGGTTGTTCGGCGACGGTTCGCCTAGTGACAAGGCGTACGCCAAACAGGTATTGGCCTCGATCTCCGAGGCCCGAGTATCTGTGCCGGGTGTTTGGGGCCTGGAAGTCGCCAACGTGATTACCAGAGCGGAAAAGAAATTCGGACTGACGGAAGCGCGGAGCGCAGAATTTGTGCATGCGCTTCAGCAGATGCATATTCAGATTGACCCACAAACAAGCGATCATGCTATGGGAGATACCTTGCAATTGGCGCGACGCTATAACTTGTCGGCGTACGATGCTGCGTATCTGGAGCTCGCTCTCAGGGAAGGATTAGCGCTCGCTACGCTGGACGAAGGTTTGATAAAAGCTATCAAGAAAGCCGGTGCCAAGCGCTTTGTTTCGAAACCTCAATAACAGCGCATACCCACAATAAAAAAGCGCACCTCGGTGCGCTTTTTTTGACAAACCCGTACAACCGTACTAATTAAGCCGCGATGGATTTTTTGTATGCTTCCACGCCCGCCAAAATTTCCTTGCGCGCTTCATCCGGACCGAACCAGCCGTCAATCTTGACCCATTTGCCCTTTTCCAGATCCTTGTAGTGTTCAAAGAAATGCTGGATCTGCTTCAAGCGCAGTTCATTCATGTCTTCAGGCTTTTGCCAGTGGGTGTAGATGCTCAGTACTTTGTCTACCGGCACCGCCAGCAACTTGGCGTCCTGGCCGGCTTCGTCCGACATCTTCAACACGCCGACCGGGCGGCAACGTACAACCACACCCGGGAACAGCGGGAACGGAGTAATCACCAGCACGTCGACCGGATCACCATCTTCCGACAAAGTTTGCGGGATATAACCGTAGTTACAAGGGTAATGCATTGCAGTACCCATGAAGCGATCAACAAAAATCGCGCCGGATTCCTTGTCGACTTCGTACTTGATCGGATCGGCATTCATCGGGATTTCGATGATGACGTTGAAATCGTTTGGCAAATCGCGCCCGGCCGATACTTGATTCAGACTCATGGTGTGCTCTCGTCAATAATTAAAAAATTTGCTACAAAAACCTCTTAACCTGAAATTATAACGGCTCAACGCCCTATCGTGCGATGCAACATCGACTTAGTTGCAGCTAAGTTGTTACTTCCTCACTACTTCCTTGCTACTCCGTTGCAGCGCCACCATCGATCCCCCGCAAACGAATAACCATATAGCAACAACCTTGCACGCATTCCTGTTTTGACTTATATTTCAGTAATTACTGAAAATTCAAAACATCATGCCAACTACCCAAGTCACCAATTCCCCAGGCGCAAGCACCCCGCTTACTCCTCTCACACCGCTAACCCAGCGCGTCATCTCGCACTTCGGCGAAATGGGCAGCCGCTGGGGCATCAACCGCACGGTCGGCCAGATCTATGCCTTGCTGTATGTACTTGGCCAGCCCTTGAATGCCGATCAGATTGCCGATTACCTGACTTTTTCGCGCTCCAACGTCAGCATGGGCTTGAAAGAATTGCAATCCTGGCGACTGGTCAAGCTATTGCATCAGCCGGGCGACCGCCGTGAATACTTCGAACCGCCCAAGGATATCTGGGATATTTTCAAGACACTGCTGGAGGAGCGCCGCCGGCGTGAGATAGAGCCGACTTTGTCGATGCTGCGGGATGCCTTGCTGGAGAATCCCGCCAACGATATTGATAAACAGGCACAACAACGGATGCGCGAGATGTACAATCTGATCGAATTATCCAGTTCCTGGTTCGACGATGTGCAACGCTTGTCTCCGGAAACCCTGGCATCTCTGATGAAAATGGGATCCAAGGTCAAGAAATTGCTGGACGTGCGCGACAAGTTCCGCGGCACATCGAGCAGCAGCAAAACTCATGGCGATCACCCTGACGTGCAACTGACAGTCCAGTTAAAGGATTAGACGCATGCAGTCTTTCTCCGCAAAAAAAAGATTCACGCGCTTGCCGCTGGCGGTCGAGATCACACTGATCCTGATCGTCAAGATCGCCCTGCTGACGCTGCTGTGGAAAGCCTTTTTCTCTGAGCCGCAAACCAAGAAAATGCGCATGCCGACCGAACTGGTCGAGCAACATTTCCTGACTCAGCCTCCCGGCGCACCGCTATCAGCTCCTTCCAGTTCGTCCCACCCTTCCCCTTCGGAGACCCGCCAATGATTCCCATTGATGAAGTCGTCGCCTTATCTCGCCTGCAGTTCGCAGCGACCGCGATGTTCCATTTCCTGTTCGTACCGCTCACGCTCGGGTTGGCATGGATCCTGGTGATCATGGAGTCGGTCTATGTGATGACCGGCAGCCCGATCTACAAAGACATGACCCGCTTCTGGGGAAAATTGTTCGGGATTAACTTCGCAATGGGGATCGCCACCGGCATCACGCTGGAGTTCCAGTTCGGCACCAACTGGTCCTACTACTCGCACTATGTCGGCGATATCTTCGGCACGCCGCTGGCGATCGAGGGGATGATGGCGTTCTTCCTCGAATCGACTTTTGTCGGACTGTTCTTCTTTGGCTGGGATCGCTTGTCGCGGGTTCAGCATTTGCTGATTACTTTCCTGGTGGCGCTCGGCTCCAGCCTGTCTGCGCTGTGGATCCTGATCGCCAACGGCTGGATGAACAATCCGGTCGGCGCCGAGTTCAACTATGAAACCATGCGCATGGAGCTGACCAGCATCGTCGATGTCATCTTCAATCCGGTGGCCCAGGTCAAGTTCGTCCACACTTTGTCAGCCGGCTACGTCGCCGCCTCGATGTTCGTGCTCGGCATCTCCGCCTACTATCTGTTGAAAGGACGCGACACCGCGTTTGCCCTGCGGTCATTTGCGATTGCCGCCGGCTTCGGCCTGGCCTCGACCTTGTCCGTCATCGTGCTCGGCGACGAATCCGGTTATACCGCAGGTGAAGTCAACAAGGTCAAGATGGCGGCGATGGAAGCCGAATGGCATACCGAACCGGCGCCGGCCGGCATCACCGTGTTCGGCTGGCCCAACGAGAAGGAGCAACGCACCGATTACGCGTTCAAGATTCCCTATGTGCTGGGCTTGATCGGCACCCGTTCGGTAGACAAGCAGATCACCGGCATCCACGATCTGAAAAAAGAGCATGAAGTGCGCATCCGCAACGGCATGCTGGCGTATGCCGCCCTGACCCGTCTCAAAGGCGGCGACAAATCTCCGGAAGCGATTGCCGATTTCGACAAGCTGAAACACGATCTCGGCTACGGACTGCTGCTGAAGAAATACACGCCGAAGGTGGTCGACGCCACGCCCGAACAAATTGCGATGGCGGTCAATGACACCTTCCCTAACATCGCGCCGATGTTCTGGTCGTTCCGGCTGATGGTTGGACTGGGGATCCTGTTCCTGTTCATTTTCTCTTGCTCGTTCTATTTCCTGATCCGCAAGCAGCTGGCCAAGCAACGTTGGCTGCTGCGCCTTGCTGTATATAGCATTCCGTTGCCATGGGTAGCGATCGAGCTGGGCTGGGTACTGGCCGAATACGGCCGTCAGCCATGGACCATCTCTGGCGTGCTGCCGACCCATTTATCAGCATCGACCTTGCAGCCAGGCAGCTTGTATTTCAGCCTGGCCGGATTCCTCGGCTTCTACACCTTCCTGTTCGTGATTGAAATGATATTGATGATGAAGTACGCCCGGCGCGGCCCAAGCAGCCTGCATACCGGCAAGTATCACTGGGAGCAACCAGACCAGACCAGCGTCAGCCACGACAGCACGGCCAAGGCTTAAGGAGAACACCATGATCTTTGACTACGAAACATTAAAAATAATCTGGTGGGGCTTCGTTGGCGTGCTGTTGATCGGCTTCGCGCTGACCGATGGCTTCGATTTCGGCGTCGGCATGCTGCTGCCGTTCATCGGCAAGACCGACGGCGAACGCCGCGTCATCATCAATTCGATAGGTAGCACCTGGGAAGGCAATCAAACCTGGTTCATCACTGCCGGCGGCGCGATTTTCGCTGCGTGGCCGCTGGTGTATGGCGCTGCGTTTTCCGGCTTTTATGTGGCGCTGATGCTGCTGCTGTTTTCGCTGTTCTTCCGCCCGGTCGGCTTCGACTACCGCAGCAAGGTAGCCGATACGCGCTGGCGCAATGCCTGGGACTGGGGCCTGTTCGCCGGCGGATTCGTGCCGCCGCTTATTTTCGGTGTAGCGTTCGGTAACCTGTTCCTCGGCGTGCCGTTCCATTATGACGACACCATGCGGGTTGAATATACCGGCAACTTCTTCCAGCTGTTGAATCCGTTCGGGCTGCTGGCTGGCTTGCTCAGCGTTGCCATGCTGCTGATGCATGGCGCCGCTTACCTGCAAGTCAAAACCGATGCGCTGATCGCCCAGCGCGCCCGCAGCGTGGCCAAGGTTGCGGGCTTGGTGACGATACTGCTGTTCGTGGCCGGCGGCTTCTGGGTTGCTTTTGGCATCAATGGTTATCGCATCACCGGCATGCCGGACCCGAACAGCGCCTTCATGCCGATCGTCAAAACCGTCGCCACGGTCAACGGCGCTTGGTTCGACAATTATGCGCACTGGCCCGCTACCTGGGCCTTGCCGGTCATTGCCGTCGCCGGGGCTTTGCTGTGCGTGGTATTCAGCGCCGCCGACAAGGCAATGGCAGCATTCCTGTCCAGCGGCTTCAGCGTGACCGGCATCATCCTGACGGCGGGCGCCTCCCTGTTCCCGTTCATCATGCCCTCCTCGCTCGCCCCCAACAGCAGCCTCACTATCTGGGACGCGGTATCGAGCCACAAGACGCTGGGCATCATGTTCTGGGTAGTGGTCATCATGCTACCGATCATCATGCTGTACACCACCTGGGTGTACCGGGTCATGCGCGGCAAGGTCACCTTGAAGCATATTGAAGACAACGAGCACACTGCTTACTAACCTGCGCATTCGCAGAACTGGAGAAACTTATGTGGTATTTCGCATGGATATTGGGAGTCGGCCTGGCGCTGGCTTTCGGCATCATCAACGTCATGTGGCTGGAGGCAAACTACGCTTTCGGCAGCCGCGATGAAGAAACCACCCGCGAGCGCTTTGAAAGCGCCGCGGCCGAGCATGAAGCCAGGGTGCGCAGAAAATGAACGGCGCAGCGGTTGAGGTGATACCGAGCGTCGGCTGCCGCTCGTTGCTGCCCGGTCATGATTTTGTCGACGCTTACCAGGTCCAGGCTGAGATTGCCGGCCTGGACGCCCGACAGGCTGCCGACGCCATCATCAAGAATCCGCCCGGATGGATAAAGCAATTGATGGCGACGCGTAACCGTGTGGTCAGGTTGTTTCAATTGAAAACCGTTGAAATGGGTGTGGATGATCCACGCGCCGCGCAGCGTACGGTTGGCGGCTTTCCTGTCGTGGCGCAATCACCGCAGGAAGTGGTGCTGGGATTCGACGACAAGCATCTGGATTTCAGGGTCAGCATAACGGTTGCGCCAGACGGTGCCACCGGTACGCAGGTGACCGTCACGACGGTGGTCAAGACCAACAATCTGTTGGGAAGAGTCTACCTGGCGGTGATCATGCCTTTTCACCGGGTAATCACCCGTCACTTGCTGGAAAACGCCAACTTCGGCCGGGCCGCCTAGGCGCTTTGCGTCTCGCTGGCGGCGTCAACTCCTGCCACCGCCATTGCCCCGTCCGCGCCACCATCTTCAACGTCACCGGCACTGATGGCGATGGCTACCTGCTCCAGCTTGGTAACCGCCACATTCAGAGAATCATTGACCTGCGCCATAGTATGCTGGGGCATGGTTTCCGCTATTTGCGCCACAGCTCCTGCCAAATCGATTACCGCCAGCGTCAGATTGGCAATCAGGTCGCGCTCATTAGTCATCGTTCAAGGTCCAGTATCATACGGGGGACGGCATTATTACATTACGGGGCCGAATGCTAAACTGCCCGACAATAAAAAAAACAAAAAAACTCATTACCGCTGGAATTTGAATCTTGAATCATCACAAAACACAAACATCGCTGGCATTGTTCTGCAAGGTCGTTGATAACTTTGGCGACATAGGTATCTGCTGGCGCCTGGCACGTCAACTGGAACAGGAACATGGCATCGCCGTGACTTTGTGGGTGGACGATTTGCGCAGCTTCCAACGAATTTGTCCGGAAGTCGCGGTTGATCGCGACGTACAACAGATTGGCACCGTGACGGTACGCCATTGGCTCGATCAAGACGGCGTATTCATGGCCGCCGACGTGGCCGACATCGTAATTGAGTTTTTTGCCTGCGACATACCGCCTGCTTATATTGCGGCGATGGCCGAGCGCACACCGCATCCGGTGTGGCTGAACCTGGAAGGCCTCAGCGCCGAAGAATGGGTGGAAGGTTGCCATGCGCTGCCGTCGCCCCAGTCGCGATCTTTGACAAAATATTTCTTCTTTCCCGGCTTCACCAGCAAAACCGGCGGCCTGCTGTGTGAATCAGGATTGGCACAGCAGCGTCAGGCATTTCAACAAGACGCCGCTGCGATGGCGGCTTTTCTCAGCCAGTTCGGCGTCACACCGGCAGAGATGGTTTCCCTGAAGGTCTCCCTGTTTTGTTATCCACAAGCGCCGGTTTCTGCGCTATTCGATGTTTGGCAAAGCAGTAACAAAGCGATTACCTGCCTGGTGCCGGAAGGCGTTGCCGCCGACGCCGTCGAAAAATTCCTGGGGAGAACTGCGCAAGCCGGAGCAACCGCCAGCCACGGCGCACTGACTGTGCGCGTGCTGCCTTTCGTTCCCCAACCCGACTACGACAAGCTATTGTGGGCATGCGACCTCAATTTTGTACGAGGCGAAGATTCCTTCGTCCGCGCCCAATGGGCCGACAAGCCTTTTATCTGGCATATCTACCCGCAAGACGAAGACTTGCATCACGTTAAATTGAATGCATTCCTGGAACGCTACACGGCCTCGACTGAGAACCTGAGCGAATTCTCTTTGAGCTGGAATGAAGCCACGAAAAAAGCGGTGAACTGGACTTCACTATGGGCGCTATTTGAAGCCGACATGCCAAAAATTGCCATCATGTCCACAGATTGGCAACGTCAAATGGGGGAAAATGGCGACTTGGCCAGCAATTTGCTGAAGTTTGCCGAAACAGTTCAGTAAGAGACATTCAAAAATAGGTTAAAATATACGGCTAATTTTTGATGCATTTAAAAATTCAATCATACGTGGGCTTGCGGCGCTTTTTGCCAGTGGGCTACAGATGATTTTTATGTAACCTACTTTTTTACCTATATTCGCTATGAAACCAGCAAAAGAAATTCGTGTCGGCAATATCATTATGGTTGACAGTAAGCCAATGATCGTTTTGCGCTCTGATGTCAACGGTTCGAGCCGCACGGGCTTCACCTACAAGTGGAAGATGAAGAATCTTCTGACAAACAGCCCACAGGAAAACGTTTTCCGTGGCGATGACAAGTTTGACGTAGTTGTGCTCGACAAGAAACCAGTTACCTATTCGTACTTCGCCGATCCGCTGTTCGTGTTCATGGATACAGACTACGAACAGTATGAAATCGAAGAAGAAAACCTGGGCGATGCATTGCACTACCTGAAAGACGGCATGGAATGCGAAGCCGTGTTTTACGACGGCAAGGCAATTTCGGTCGAACTGCCAACCACTATCGTGCGCCAGGTTGTTTACTCGGAGCCAGCGGTTAAAGGCAACACTTCGGGCAACGTCCTGAAAGAAGCCAAGATCGAAAACGCGATCGAAGCAAATCAACACATCGTCATGGTGCCGTTGTTTGTCAGCTCTGACGACTTGATCGAAATCGACACACGTACCAACGAGTTCAAGAAGCGCGGTTAATACCGGGGGGTTACTTACCCTTCCGCTTACAAAAAAAACGCTGCCGATTACCGGCAGCGTTTTTTTTTCGCCTGTCTTGTAGGATGGGCACGCTTTTGTGCCCACGCGGAACTCACAACACGCATATGCCTGCTTCCGTGCCACGAGGGTTTGTACCCCGGTTATCGCGGTCACGCGTGGGCATACATGCCCACCCTACGAACAGCGAACTATTGACTCAATATCTCACCCAGCTTCTTGTGATTGAAGCCGAAACTGGAAATCACCACCAGGCCGGCCAGCGCCAGGGCGCCACCTAGCCACAAGGTGGACGGGATGCCGAGCGAATCGACCACCACGCCACCGGTGGATGAGCCCACTGCGATTGCGACCTGCACAATGCTGACGAACAGCGCAGAACCGGCTTCCGGCAGATCCGGCGAAGACATTTGCAACCAGATGCTAAGGCATAACGGGATAGCGCCGAACGCAACGCCCCACGCCAGTATCATCACCACTACCCCGGCTTGCGAAGCGTGCAGCGACGGCAGCGCCAGCAAGGACACCATCAGTATCGCCACCACGGCAAACAGGGACAGCTGCAAATTGCGGCTGACGGTGGTCGAGATCACAAAATTCGACACGAAACCGACAAAGCCGAAACCCAGCAATACCGATGTAATCGCAGGCAGGTTGAATCCTGCGCTTTGCACCAGGAACGGCGTGACATAGGTGTAAGCCGAGAAGTGAGCGCCAAACACCAGCGCCACCATCAGCAAGCTTTTACGGGTATTGGCGCGGCTCAGCAACGCGCGCAGGTCGCTCAAGCGTATCGCCGCTTTCGATGGCAGCGACGGCAACAGCAATGCTTGCGCAGCCAGCGCCACGGCGGCCAGCACGCCTGTGGCGATAAACGATGCGCGCCAGGAAGCCATGGTGCTGATGAAGGTGCCGAGCGGTACGCCGATCACCGTGGCGAAGGTAACCCCGGTCAGTATCATCGCGGTCGCCTTGGCCGCGTGCTGCTCCTGCACCAGCCGCGCCGAAGTTGCCAGCGCCAGCGTCCAGAAACCGCCAAGGGCCGCACCCAGCAGCGCCCGGCCCAGCAACATCGTGCCGAAGCCGGGTGCCATCGCCGACACCAGGTTGGAAGCCAGCAGCAAGACCGACAAAGCCAGCAAGATCAAGCGGCGGTTAATGCGCCCCGCTCCCAGCATCAGTGCCGGAGCGGAGATCGCTGCGATTACTCCGGGCGTGGTTACCATCAAGCCAGCCGTGCCAGGCGAGACGCCAAGGTCGCGGGCGATTTGCGGCAGCAGGCCGACCGGCAGGAATTCAGTCGTCACAAAAGCAAAAGCGCCTATCGCCACCGCCACCACCGACAACCAGGACCGCAACGGCGATGGCGTGCTGTTGGCATGGATGCGCTGATCCGGCAGGGGCAGATCGAGACGGCTGTCGTTTTGCGCGCTGATCGCCGCTAGATTTTTTTCCATGTAAAACTCCTGTTTGTTGTCTTGTCTTGATTAAACTGTATTATTTTTAACTACAGTTTAAAATATAAAAACGGGATCAAAATCGATCCCTCCATCAAATCAACTGTATTTAATATTCATACAGTTAATTATAAAAAAAACCACTATATCCCGGCCTGAGCCATGACTTTAGTCTTGTCGGCGATCTTGTTGACGAGCTCGCATAATTTCCGGCCCTTCAAAATCTCCAGCATGGCGTCCTCTACTTCCGACACTACCGGATCCAGCACCATATCCATGCCGCAGCTAACCGGACAGCAAAGGTCTTTCGAGCGCGTATTGTGCTTCAGCACCGGCCCCTCCTCCACTGCCTGATAGATCTCGGCCAGGTTGATTGCCGAAGCCGGCCGCGCCAGCTGCACACCGCCGCCCTTGCCTTCCTTGGTCACCACCAGGCCGGCCTTGCTTAACTTGCGTAACAGCTCTCGCACAAAAACCGGATTAGTATTGACGCTGGCAGCAATGGCGGTGGACGGAAAATACACTTCCCCGCCCCTGGTAGCGTATTCAACGCTGACTAAAATGTGTGCCGCCACGGCAAATCGACTGGACTTCATACTGTCACTATATTCAATACAGATAATCCGGTCAACTAATTTTGTTGCATAAGCTTATGTGGATAGAGTCAGCCGCAAAATGTCACAATGCGGGGGATATTCCGTAATTCCCATGGAGATTCAATGCCTAAATACCTGGACCGGGCCGCCATCGTAAAGCTGGAGGATTTGCCGAATATCGGCAAGGCGGGAGCTGCCGATTTGCGTCTTATCGGTATCCGGCAGCCTGAACAACTGATCGGCAAATCGCCGCTGCAGATGTACGACACACTTTGCGCCAAGACTGGCGCCAGGCACGACCCATGCGTGATCGATGTTTTCATGTCGGTGGTGCGTTACATGGAAGGTGCTGAACCGCTGCCTTGGTGGTCGTACACGGCTGAGCGCAAGCGCCTGCTCAAATCTGGGTAACTGACGATGCAACTTGCCGCAGTATCGGGGCCAGGCGATTTACCAGTTTATTTATATCGAATGACAAGAGAGCAAAAATGCAATTGACCTGGCTTGAAGATTTTGTCGAGTTAGCTCGGACCCGCAGTTTTTCCCGCGCTGCGGAAAACCGCTTTGTCACCCATCCGGCTTTCGGCCGCCGCATCCACGCACTGGAACAATGGGTTGGCGCGGAACTGGTCGCGCGCACGCAGCCGCTATCCCTGACACCGGCCGGCTTGCTATTTCTCGATGCCGCAACGCATACGATCGATGTCTTGCATGCGGTCCGGGCGCAATTGCAAGATACAACGCAGCATCCCGACGAAGTACTGCGCGTCGCCACCGGCCGCACCTTGGCACGCACCTTCTTTCCCAGTTGGTACGAAGCGATCAACCAACGCTTCGGCCCCTTCCCGGTCTCAGTCAGTACCGGCGGCGCGCAAGAGGTCATCTTGCGCTTGTCGAGCGGTGACGTCGATTTGCTCGTGATTTATTCCAGCCCTACCACGCGCTTGTTGATCGATCCCCAACGTTACGAATCCGTCACGCTGGCGCGCGAGGTGCTATTGCCGGTTAGTGCATCGGATACCAAGGGACTTCCCAAATTCCGGTTGCCGGCCGTCGACACGACGACACCTATTCCCTGGCTGGCATTTTCCCAGTCGCTGACGCTACGCGGCGTACTCGCCAAGCACCTGGCCAGCTTGCCGCAAAAATTATCGCTACGCATGGTCTACCAGGCCGATTCCTACGAGTCGATTCTGGAGATGGCCAAGCGTGGCGCCGGCCTGGCCTGGCTACCGCAACGGCTGGTGCAGGAAGATTTGAAGCAGGGCAACTTGTTGCTGGTTGGCGATGCCGACATGCGCGTCAGTTTCGATATTTCACTCTATCGCATGCGGGGCAACACCAATGCGCTGGTCAACGCGATCTGGGAAGGTGTTTCTGCAGATGTCGTCGATGACCGATAGCAAGCGGCACCTGGCGCCTCGTGCTGTTGCGATGACGGCAAGCACAATACCGCAATCAAAATAAAAAGCACAAACCTGTGCCGAAACGGCAATTGGCGCTGCGACACGCTCCCTATACTTCCTCAAATTTTCAAAAATAATAGCGCCTCATCGTGCATTTCTTGCAACTGATGAAGCGCAATAACTACAATTCTGGAGCTATAGCATGTCATCACAGCCACGAACATCGGGAGCGCGCAGCTTACCGATCAGCAAACCGCGTAATCCCTGGAAAGAAATTTGCGCAGCCAGCATCGGCAACGCACTTGAATTTTACGACTTGCTGATCTACGGCTATTTCGCGATTGTGATCGGCAAGCTGTTCTTCCCGGCAGCCGACGAAACCACTTCTTTGTTGCTGAGTGTCGGCACTTTCGGGATTTCGTTCATCATGCGTCCGCTCGGAGCCATCATCCTCGGCTCGTATGCTGACCGCGCCGGACGCAAGGCATCGCTGACGGCGTCAATCTTCATCATGATGGTCGGCACGGCAATGATTGTTTTTGCCCCGACCTATGCACAAATCGGCATCGCGTCGCCGCTGATCGTGATCGTGGCCCGCATGTTGCAAGGTTTTTCTACCGGCGGTGAATTCGGCGCCGCGACTGCATTCATGGTCGAACATGCAGATGCCAAACGAAGGGGTTTCTTTGCCAGCTGGCAGTTATCGACACAGGGTCTGGCAACCGTATTTGCCGCCGGTGTCAGTGCGCTTCTAAGCTACACGCTGACAGATAGCCAAGTCAATGACTGGGGCTGGCGGATCGCATTCGGCATCGGTTTGCTGATCGGACCGGTTGGTATGTACATACGCAGCCAGATCGACGAGACCCCGGAGTTCAAGAAAATTGCCGCTGTCAAACCTGAGAAATCGCCGTTGAAAGTTGTGCTGGTGCGTGACCGTATCAACCTGCTGCTGGGCATAGGCGTAGTTTCAGGCGCAACCGCGTTCAACTACGTTCACAAATTGTACATGCCGACTTACGCACTGAAGCAATTGCATATTCCTGCGACATCTTCATTCCTCAGTGCGATGGTTACCGGGGCGGTCCTGATGATCAGCGCGCCGGTGTTTGGCGCCCTGTCGGATCGCTACGGTCGCTTCCGTGTCCTGTCGATTGCGATGTTGACGATAGCTTGTACTTCCTACCCCTTATTCCTGTTATTGATAACCTGGCCGACAGTCGGCACCTTGATGCTCGTTCAGGGCCTGGTCGGCCTGCTGATCGCGGCATGCCTCGGACCGATCCCTGCAATGTTGTCGGATATCTTCCCGACCAGCACCCGCGGCACCGGACTCGCCCTCAGCTATAACTTTTCGGTCACCTTGTTTGGCGGCTTTGCGCCGTTGATCGTGACCTGGATGATTGCCTTCAGCGGCAGCAAGCTGGCACCCAGTTTTTATGTGATGGCAACGGCTTTGATCAGCATTGTGGCCGTGCTGGTGCTCGGCCGCCGGATGGCGCGACGCGGTCCGGTCTGAGACGCCGCTTTTCAATTCATTAAATCTATTTAGCTTTTCGAACAGGAGCAACGTTAATGAAAACCCTGGAACAGATTCGTGCAAAGTTGCAGGAATATCCGATCGAAGTGACTTTTCCCGATATCGCGGAATGGCAAACCGGTAACACGGGTGTCGATTACATACATACATTCGACAGCGGCGTGGCCGGCCCGCATGCCATGATCCTGGCGCTAACCCACGGCAACGAAGTCAGCGGCGCCATCACCGTGAACAGGCTCCTGCGATCAGGCGTGCGTCCGGTCAAAGGCCGCCTCACGCTCGGTTTCGCAAATGTAGATGCCTATCGCCGTTTCGATAGCAGCAACCCGGACGCAAGCCGCTTCATTGATGAAGACATGAACCGCGTCTGGTCCGAGGCGCGGCTGGATAGCAGCGACGACTCACAGGAACTGCGTCGGGCGCGCGCTTTACGGCCGATTATCGACAGTGTCGATTTTCTGCTGGACCTGCATTCCATGCACGAGGAAGCGCCGCCGCTGATGTTAAGCGGTCCATTGGCCAAAGGCATCCAGTTTGCTGTCGACATCGGCGTCCCCGAACACGTGATCGTCGACGCCGGACATGCAAACGGCAAGCGGTTGCGCGACTATGGCGATTTCGGCGATGCTGCCAGTCCGAAGAATGCCTTGCTGATCGAGACCGGGCAGCATTTTTCAGTCCGCAGCAAGGACGTTGCCCTGGATGCTGCATCTCGCTTCCTGATCACGACCGGTGTGGTCGTTGCGACAGATTTAACCGAGTTCATAAAGCAAGCCAAACCGGTGGCGCAGCAGGTTCTCCAGGTAACGCAAGCGGTGATAGCAGACACGATGGATCTCCAGTTCACGCAGGATTTCCGGGGATTGGAGCGGATTGAACTCGCTGGTACCGTCATCGCGCGTGATGGCGACAGGGAGATTGCCACGCCTTATGACGATTGCGTGATCATCATGCCGTCACTACGTCACCTCGGTCCGGGTGTAACCGTAATGCGCCTGGCTCGCGTACTGGACAGCTGGTAATGAAAAAGCGCTGCACCTTGCCGTGACAATCGTACGCGGTAAGGGCGCAGCGCCCAGTCAAAGCTCAGATCATTTAGCTTGTTCGGCCTTAGCCAACATATTGAAGATGCTGGAAAAATCCAGCCCGCCGGCACCGCTCTTGCTGTGGATGTCGTACAGGTTGCGCGCCAGCGCGCCAAGCGGGACGCTGCTGCCGGTGGACAGGGAATTTTCCACCGCCAGCCCCAAATCTTTCAGCATCAGATCGACGCCGAAACCACCACTGTAACCCTTGGAAGCCGGCGCATTCTCCATCACGCCGGGACAAGGGTTATACACTTCCAGCGCCCAGTTGCGGCCCGAACTTTTCGCCATGATTTCCGACAGCACCTTAGGATCCATGCCGTTCGCCATGCCCAGCCTGATCGCTTCGGACGTGCCGATCATCAGAATCCCCAGCAGCATGTTGTTGCATACCTTGACGGTTTGGCCGCTGCCGTTGTCGCCGGCATGGAAAATCGCCTTGCCCATTTTTTCCAGGTAAGGCCTGGCCAATGCAAAACCGTCATCCGAGCCGCCGACCATGAAGGTCAGCGTGCCGGCTGCGGCGCCGGCAGTGCCGCCAGAAACTGGTGCATCGAGCATGGTAAAACCTTTATCGCGCGCCGCAGCCGCCACCTTGCGTGCAGCGTCGGGAGCGATGGTCGAGCAATCGATCAGCAAGGCGTCCGGCGCTGCTTGCGCCAGGATGCCGCTGGCGCCGAGATAGGCTCCTTCGACATGGCGGCTGGCCGGCAGCATAGTGATGATGACCTTGGCGGCGCCGAGTGCAGCCGCCAGATCCTTGCCGGTACTGCCGCCGCCGGCGACGAACTGCTCGACGCTGGCGGCCACCAGATCATGGCCGCTGACCTTGCAGCCGGCCTTCACCAGATTCAGCGCCATCGGCAAGCCCATGTGGCCGAGGCCGATAAAAACGATTTCGCTACTCATATCAATATCTCCCGTGACTTACCTGTAATCCGATCTGCACCCCGGCATCACTTCATGGAAATCGTCGTGTTGATTTCACCGCCATCCGCATCAGGTGCAAACCAGCGCGCAGTCACGGTCTTGGTCTGGGTCCAGAATTGCACCGCCTGTTTACCGTTAGGGCCGAGGTCGCCCAGCTTCGAGGCACGCGAACCGGTAAAGCTGAAATACGCCACAGGCACCGGAATCGGCACGTTGATGCCGACCTGGCCGACATCGATCTCGTTCTGGAATTTACGTGCGGCCCAGCCGGAAGAAGTGAATATCGAAGTGCCGTTACCGTTCGGGTTGGCGTTAATGAAAGCAATCGCATCGTCCAGCGTTTCCAGTTCTACTATGCACATGGCCGGTCCGAAAATTTCCTGCGTATAGATATCCATCGTGGCGGTGACACCGGCAAAAATGGTCGGGCCGACGAAATTGCCATCGGGGTAACCGGCGACCTGACAGTTGCGGCCATCCAGCAGCAGCTGTGCGCCCTGCTCCACGCCGGTTCCGATCAAACGCTCGGTACGCGCCTTGGCCGCTTTCGACACCATCGGTCCGAGGTCAGCCTTACGATCACTGCCCGGACCGATTTTCAGGCCGCGTGAACGCTCGACGATTTCCGGCAGCCAGGTTCGCGCCTTGCCCACCAGCAGCACCATCGAGTTAGCCATGCAACGTTGCCCCGCAGCGCCAAACGCCGCGCCCAGCAAATTGTTGATCGCTTGATCCTTGTTAGCGTCAGGCAGCACGATGCAATGGTTTTTCGCCCCCATCATGCATTGCGCACGCTTGCCAGCCTCGCTGGCGCGGCGGTAAATGTGGGTGCCGACATTGGTCGAACCGATGAAGGAAATCGCCTTGATGTCGGGATGATCGCACAGCATGTTGGCCACATCCGGGCCGCCATGCACTACATTCAACACGCCCGGCGGCAAGCCGGCCTGCTGCGCCAGTTCTACCAGGAACAGTGACGAGGAAGGATCTTGTTCGGACGGCTTCAATATAAACGTATTGCCGCAAGCTACCGCCACCGGGAACATGAAGCAAGGCAGCATCACCGGGAAATTGAACGCTGTGATGCCGGCGCCGACGCCGATCGGCTGGTTGATGGTGTAGACATCGACGCCGGTAGCGGCATTTTCCGCCAGTTCGCCCAGTTGCAGCGAAGTGATGGAACAGGCGTGCTCGACCACTTCCAGGCCACGCATGACTTCGCCTTCGGCATCCGGCAAGGTCTTGCCGTGCTCACGGGTAATCAGCTCGGCCAGCGGCGCCATGTTTTCACGCAACAGCTGCTGGAACTTGAGCATGATGCGCATGCGTTGGGCCAGCGAAGTGTTGCGCCAGCTGGCAAACGCTTGCTTGGCGTTGGCCACCGCGTGACCGACCTCCGCCTTGGTGGCGAACGGCACCCGCGCCACTACTTCCTGGGTTGCCGGATTGAGGACGTCGCGCCATTCGGTGGTGGTGGACTGGACAGCTTTGCCGCCGATGTACAGGGGAACGTTAGGGATGCTAGTAGCTGACATGATGACTTCCTTCAACAATATAACAATTGCAATTAAAAGATAATCGGGTGTTTTTGCTGACTTTTACTGCTTCTATCTACAGCATAGAACACCCTGCTGTGTTTGCCTTATTTCACCAAAGGACAGGAAGCATCCATCGGTTTGAAAGCCTGCTGCGCCGGAATCGTCGACAGCAGCTTGAGGTAATCCCAAGGCGCTTTCGATTCGGCCGGCGTTTTAACCTGGTACAGATACATGTCATGGATCACGCGGCCATCCGGACGGATGGAGGCATTGCGCATGACGGCGTCGTGGATAGGGATTTCACGCATTTTCTGGGCCACAATTTTCCAGTCGTGCGACTTGGTAGCGGCCGCCGCTTTCAGATAGTGATAGACGCTGGAATAGACACCGGCATGTACCATGGTCGGCTTGTTGCCTTTATAGAGCGCTTCGAAACGCTTGGAAAAAGCGCGCGTATCGTTATCGTAATCCCAATAGAAACCGTCGGTATAGATCAAGCCTTGCGCATCGTTCAGGCCGAGCGCATGCACATCCGACAAGAACACCAGCAACGCGGCCAACCGCTGGTTCTTGGTGCCGATACCGAACGAACGCGCTTGCTTGATCGCATTGACAGTATCCTGGCCGCCATTGGCCAGGCCGATTACTTGCGCCTTCGAACTCTGTGCCTGCAACAGGAACGACGACAGGTCGCTGGCGTTCAAGGGATGGCGAATCGATCCGACCACGGTGCCACCCAGGCTCTTGACGACGTCGCCGGCATCTTTTTCCAGCGACTGACCGAAGGCGTAATCGACGGTGACGAAGTACCAGGATTTCTGCCCCATCTTGGTTAATGCGGCTGCGGCCCCGGCCGCTTGCGAGTAAGTATCGAACATCCAGTGGAAGCCGCCAGGCGCGCATTCCGCGTTGGTCAGCACGGTGGTTGCCGGGCCGCTGTACATGGCGATGCCGCCCTTGTCGCGAACCAAACGCTGGACCGCCAGCGACACTGAAGAGTTGGTCAGGTCGGCGATAGCGTCGACCTTGTCGCGGTCGATCCATTCGCGTGCCTTGGAGGCGCCGATGTCAGCCTTGTTCTGATGGTCTGCAGTGAGCAGTTCGATTTTCATGCCCTTGCATTCAGCCTTCATGCAATCCTCGATTGCCATCTTGGCCGCCACCACAGAACCCGGCCCGCCCATCGCCGAATACGGCCCCGACATGTCGGTCAGGATGCCGACCTTATAGACGTCGCTATCCTGGGCGAAGGCATGGCTTGCGGTTAGCAAACCCGATAACGAAAAGATCACGGCAGAACATCGTGCAAGCAGCTGGTGGCGCTTTGTCAACATCGTTGTCTCCTGTTTTGCATGGCGGACATGTAATGCCGCCCCACAATCGATTTTTATAAAATTTTCTGTAGAGACATTCTGCATGTGCATTATTATTGGAACAATAGACAATATTCCACAATGGCTTTGCATTTATGCACAACACGGAGAAGAAAATTACCCCGATGAACTCGATGAAATCAACAAACGCCATGCTGGATTGGGATAACCTGCGCATCTTCCTGGAGCTGACGCGCAGCCAGGGGCTGGTTGAAGCGGCAAAAAAACTCGGCATCGACCACTCGACCGTCTCGCGCCGCATGCGCCGCTTTGAAGAACAAGTCGGCAGCCAACTGTTCGAACGCAACAATCAGGGATACACACTGACAGCGGAAGGCCACCGCCTGATCGAATATGCGGAACGGGTTGAAAGCACGGTGTATGCTGCTGCAGAAGAATTGAGTGGCCACAACCGCTTACTATCGGGACAAGTCCGGCTCGGCGCCACCGAAGGTTTCGGCACTTTTGTGCTGGCGCCGCACCTGGCGCATTTTTGTGCGCGGCATCCGCATATCACCGTCGACCTGCTGCCGGTGCCGCGCTTCGTCAACCTGTCCAAGCGCGAAGCCGACATCGGCGTCACCATCGAACGTCCGCAAAGCGGTAACTATGTGGTCACCAAGCTGACCGACTATTTGCTGAAGTTGTACGCCACGCCGTCTTACCTGGCAAATCACGCGCCGATCAAGACGGTGCAGGATTTGAACAACCATGCGTTCATCGGCTATGTTGACGATCTGGTGTTCAGCGAAGAGCTCCGCTACAAGGACAATGTCGCGCCGGCGGCATTCCGCGCCTTTCGCAGCACCAGCGTGATCGCCCAATACACTGCAGCCCGCAGTGGCCAGGGGCTGGCGATCCTGCCCTGCTTTCTTGCCCAGCAAAGCGATGACCTGGTACCGGTGCTGGATGGCCAGGTCGACATCCAACGCGCGTTCTGGCTGGTAGCCGCCACCGAAACCCGCAATGTGGCGCGGGTTGCTGCACTCTGGCGTTACCTGCGCGAAGTGATTGAACCTAACCGCGCGTTCTTGATGGGTGAGTCGCGGCAAATGATCTACTCGGATACATCAGATACAATCACCAACGCTTGATTTCACGGCGATTAACCTTTCGAAACCACCGTCCCGACGCATCAATCCCAGGAGTTGCTACAGGCAGGCTTGGCCGATCAATGCAAATCCAGAATAATGTTGCCGATTATTTTTCCTCCCTCAACTGCTTCGTGTGCCGCAGCAATGTCATTTAACGTAAAGCGGGCGCCGATCGAATGGGATAGCCGGCCGCCTGCCAGTAACTCGGTAACACCATCCAGCGCGATACGTCTATCTGTCGGACTAAGGTCGTAGACAAGAAAAAAATGCAGGCTAATCGAGCTAGACAGCAAAGTACGGAACGGCACCTCCATGTCGTTCGCATTATTCGAGCCGTAAGAAACGACGGTAGCATGCGGTGCGACCACCGACTCGCCGATCAACTTTGCCGTGGTCGAAAAATCCATGTCGATAATGGCATCAACGCCTCGGCCGAGGTTCAGTTCTTTGACCCTCTTTGTGACAGGTTCCTGCTTGTAGTTGATCGTTGCGAAAGCGCCCGCAGCTTGGGCATGCATCGCCTTTTCTGGCGAGCCGACGGTGCCAATCACATTGGCGCCACCGAGAACCGCAATCTGCGTGGCATAGTGGCCGACGGCGGATGATGCACCGATCACCAACACGGTCTTGCCAGAGATATCTCCCAGCAAGTGAACTGCTTGAAACGCGGTAAGTGCGGGGATTCCAAGGCACGCGGCTGCCGCAAAATCGGTCGAGGCCGGTAACCTTATAACCTGCGCCTCGGGCAGCACGATATATTCGGCGGCAGTGCCCATTGGTCGTCGATGTTGCCCGTTCCAGATCCAGACCCGTTCACCAATCCGGCTGGGTGACACGCCATCGCCAACAATATCAATAACACCGGCACCATCGCTATGCGGCACGATGCGCTCGGTGTCAAGCGGACGACCGCGCTTTTTAACATCCGACGGATTGACACCCGACGTCGCAAGCCTGACGCGAACTTCTCCCCGTCCTGGCGTCGGCGTTGGCAGTTCGCCGACGACGAGTACTTCACTGGCTGCACCATTTTTTGAATACCAGGCAGCACGCATATAGATCTCCTTAGTCATGACTTATTGGCATTTAATGTAGAATGTACATTGTCTCAGTTAATGCGTAGTTCTTTGTACGGCTATCTTTTCTTCGCGCACGTTATACCTCCGATTGTCCCATGCCGGTCGATCGGCATTTCCAGGCGGGCAAGGTCGTGCCGTTCGTAGAAATGACCAGCGCTTCGGAAGATGCCGAGGCTGCCTTCCTGGAATGGCGATGTAAATAATGGTAGACGCTCGCGGAATACCAGCGAGCACCGTTTCCTCCTCTCAACCCTTGTGCATTTAATGATGCAGCTATTGATGAGAAAGTATCTCCATAACTCCGCCTGTCGGCAATCCACTTCAGCAAATAAGGACGTTCAGCAGGCAATACTGCGTGCTCACCGGAGATGTTTCCTCCTCCACTCTTGAAGGTTTGCCGAGAATTATTGCGAATCTGTGTCTCGGAAAATGAGAGCAACTGCTGAAGTAAAAACTGACCGGCATTCATATCTTTCGCTTTCATTTGATGGAATCGTCGGACGACTTGCCAAGTTGCCAGTACCGAGGTGAGGCTTGGTCCTTGATCGACCCGAACTGCAGGACGTCCGGGCTGACCTTCCTGCGCAAGACGATGTAGCGGTTCTTGCGCTCATCTACGCTGACCAAATGACTAGCGTTGGGCGATGGGTACGAACGCCAGATCGTCCGGGCCGACATAGTTAGCCGACGGACGAATGATCTTGTTATCGATACGCTGTTCGATCACGTGCGCGGCCCAGCCGGACGTACGGGAAATCACAAACAACGGTGTAAACATCGCAGTCGGCACACCCATCATGTGATACGAGACGGCCGAGAGCCAGTCCAGGTTCGGGAACATCTTCTTGACTTCCCACATCACTGTTTCCAGACGCTCGGCGATGTCGAGCATTGCAGTCGAGCCCGCTTCCGCCGACAACTTGCGCGCCACTTCCTTGATGATATTGCTGCGCGGATCGGATACGGTGTAGACCGGATGGCCGAAACCGATCACCACTTCCTTATTATCCAATCGGCTTCTGATGTCTGTTTCCGCTTCATCCGGATTGTCGTAACGCTTCTGGATTTCCAATGCCACTTCATTCGCGCCGCCGTGTTTCGGGCCGCGCAAGGCGCCGATTGCGCCGGTGATTGCAGAGTAAAAATCAGAGCCTGTGCCAGCAATCACACGACTGGTAAAGGTGGAGGCATTGAATTCGTGTTCCGCATACAGAATCAGCGAAACGTGCATCGCTTTTACCCATGAGTCCGACGGTTTCACGCCATGCAGCAGGTGCAGGAAATGACCGCCGATGGAGTCGTCATCGGTTTCGACTTCGATGCGCTTGCCGTTGGTGCTGAAGTGGTACCAGTACAGCAACATGGAGCCGAACGACGCCATCAGGCGGTCAGCGATGTCACGTGCACCCGGCGCATTGTGGTCATCTTTCTCAGGTAGAGTGCAGCCCAGCACCGAGACGCCGGTGCGCATTACGTCCATCGGGTGCGATGCGGCAGGCAGCGCTTCCAGCGCGGCTTTGACGCTGGCCGGCAAGCCGCGCAAGGATTTGAGTTTGGTCTTGTAGCCCTTGAGCTCGGCGGCAGTCGGCAACTTGCCGTGCACCAGCAGATAGGCGATCTCCTCGAACTCGCAAGTGTCGGCGATATCCAGGATGTCATAACCACGGTAATGCAGATCGTTGCCGGTTTTACCGACGGAACACAGTGCAGTGTTACCTGCGGTCACGCCGGACAGTGCGACGGATTTTTTTGGCAAAAAAAAAGCTGCTTGTGCTTCACTCATTTTGTACTCTCCTGACGGAAAAGAGAAGGTGTAATGGGGGGATGGTTAGGAATCCCAGCTCCCCGTTTTCATCCGCTCTCAAAGTGCAGAATGGCACTGCAATTGTTTTGCAGTGCCAACAAGATTAGAACCGATGGCGTATCCCGAACGTCAGACCTGCCTGATTACCACCCGGATTGACGGTCCCGTCTAGCGCCACTGCGGCCCGTGCCTGATTTCGCATTAGCGCTACCTGTGAATAAATATCGGTTCGTTTGGAAAGTGCATAACTACCAAGGGCCGTGTACATTGCAGATCTGTTTGACGCGCCGGCAGGATCGAAGAAATATGCTGACGTGAGCAATGTCACTGCGGCACTGGGGTTGTATGACATTGCAACCCAGTAGAAATTCGTCCTTGTGGCGATTCCTAGCGTATCCATGTTCCGTCTCTGAAAGGCAGCGTATAGCTTTACTGGCGTAAAATCAGCGACTATTCCCAATGCCATCCGCTCAACCTTATTTTTTTCGGTGGCGACTGAAGTACCATTTTGGCGGTCATACGTCACGCCAGCTAGCACATTCCCAAAATGATAGTTGACGTTTGTAGACATTTCCTTTCCGATCTGGAATGCGCCCGGGACTTCGCCTCCGTTTGCGATAGTGCTGTCAAAGCCAAAGCTATATTGGGCGCTGGCAGTAAAACCACCGAATTTCCCGGCGTATTTGAGCGCATTGTCGGCGCGGCTAACGTAGGCGGTATCCAGCAGACCCGCCGAATAGCGTGCGGGAGCCACAGGGTCGAAGGTCAGAGCAAAATCATAGATTGGTGTCAACTCTCGTCCCGCTTGCACCTCACCAAAGTTTCCTGCCAAACCAACATAAGCCTGGCGCCCAAAAAGGCGCCCGCCATTGTTAAGAGCACCAGTGTCGGTCGCAAAGCCGTTCTCAAGTACAAAGACTGCTGCCAATCCATCCCCCAGGTCTTCCCGACCACGAAAGCCGATGCGCGAAGGAGATGCGTTTCCCGAGTCCACTTTAGCCAGGCTTCCGGTCGCGGTGCCCGTACTGCTTATTCGTGCCTTATTTACATATTCGACCCCGACGTCGACAATCCCGTATATCTGAACGTTTGTTTGCGCGTGCAGGGCGGTGGATGCCATCACTGAGCCCAACAGTATTGTTGCTCTTATTGCGTGAAGCGCCTTCATTTTGTCTCCTGTCTAAGTTGTAATTATTTTGTTTTCTTTTTTATCGCAATATTGCATTTCTAATTGCCACCTTCGTTTCCCCCGCAGGGAGAGGAGGATGCACTTCTTGTGATCATCTGCATCGGTCGGCAATGCCGCAATGCTTCGTGATGTTGCATCTCTTAGAGGACGAAAGTGGTTACTGCGTTGACTTCCTCAAATTTGCTACCGACTCCGCTGCACCTGCTCTTAAATCTTGAACTGTTCCATGACCGACGCCGGGAACATATCGGTCATTCGTGCCGCCGGGCATGGAGTGGCGTTAAGCAGCAACTCGCGCCCCTCTTGCCTGCTCCTTGCCGGCGGTGGCACGCCACTGCCCCATCAGCCGGGTCCATTTTTCCCGCACTGCAGCCAGATGGCGCGCCTTGACGTGGCCGTAACCTCGGATTTCTTCCGGCAGCCGCGCAATTTCCAGCGCCAGATCCAGGTTCTGCGCCGACAGGGTGACCAGGATTTCCTCGATACAGCGTTGATACTCGCCTATCAGTGCCCGCTCTTCCTTGCGCTCGGAACTGTAGCCAAGCGGGTCGAACGGTGTGCCACGCAGCCCTTTGCACTTCGCCATCAGGTGCATAGCCGCGCGCATCCAGCGACCGTACGCCCGCTTGACCAGTTCGCCTTTCTCATTCTTCCTGGCCAGCAGCGGCGGCGCCATGTGATGCACCAGCCGATAATTCCCCTCGAACATATCCTCCACTTTGGCTGTGAACGCGGCATCGGTATGCAAACGCGCGACCTCATATTCATCCTTGTACGCCATGAGCTTGAATAGATACCGCGCCACTTCCTTGCTCAACCTGCTACCAGCAAAAGGTGCCTCGGCGGCCTGAACCTTGTCCACGAAGCGCTTGTACTGCTCGGCATACGCCGCATTCTGGTAGTCGCGCAGGAAATCGACTCGCTTGCTGAGCATCTGCGTCAGTGTTGACGGGCGCAACAGCGTGATTGCTTGCGCCGGCGTGGCTGCGAGCGTGACGCTGGCCGGATCGTGGGCGCATTGCCGCCCCCACTCGAACGCCTCCTGGTTGGCCCTTACCTGAACGCCGTTCAGTGCTATGGCGCGCATCAAGCTGGCGTGCGACAGCGGCACCTGCCCCTTTTGCCAGGCATAACCGAGCATCAGCAAGTTGGCGAAGATCGATTGCCCCATCAGCTGAGTGGCGACCTGTGCCGCGTCAACGATGCCGAGCCGGCCTCGGCCGATGATGTCGGCAATGGCGTCCGCATGGCTCTCCGAGCTAGCGTTCCAGTCGGGGTTGCGCACGATCGCCGCCGTCGGCGTCACGTTGCTGTTCAGCACAACGTAGGTGCGCTGCGGGAACATCATGGCCAGGGTTGTCTTGCCGGCACCGACCACGCCGTCGCAGGCGATCACCAGATCGGCCATGCCGAGATCCACCCGGCTCGCGTGCAAGTTTTCGGGCTGGTCGGCGATCTGGATATGACTCCAGGTTGCGCCACCCATTTGCGCCATGCCGGTGGCATCTTGCGTGATCACCGTCTTGCCTTCCAGATGCGCGGCCATGCCGAGCACCTGGCCGATGGTGACGACGCCGGTGCCACCCACCCCGGCGACCACAATACGGCGCGCCGGCGTGGCTGACGGCAGCGTCGGCTCGGGGATATTGGTTGGCGTCGGGTGCGCCTGCTTGACGGCCGCTGTCATCTTCTTGAGCTGTCCGCCTTCGACGGTGACAAAGCTCGGGCAAAAGCCCTTGACGCAGGAGAAATCCTTGTTGCAAGTGTCCTGATTAATCTTGCGCTTACGGCCAAACTCAGTTTCCACCGGTTGCACCGCCAGGCAGTTGCTTTCGACCGAACAGTCGCCGCAGCCTTCACACACCAGTTCGTTGATGATGACGCGCTTTTCCGGATCGACCATGGTGCCACGCTTGCGCTCGCGGCGTTTCTTGGTGGCGCAGGCCTGATCGTAGATAATTACCGTGGCGCCTGTCACTTCGCGCAATTCGCGCTGCACCGCATCGAGGTCGTCGCGATGGCGCAGCGTCACGCCGGTCCCCAGCGCGACACCGGCGTACTTGTCGATATCGTCGCTGACCACAACGATGCGTTTGGCGCCTTCCGCAGTGAGCTCGCCGATCAATCCGGGCACGTCGAGCTGGCCGTCCACCGGCTGGCCGCCGGTCATCGCCACCGCGCTGTTGTAGAGGATCTTGTAAGTGATGTTGACGCCGGCATGGATCGACTGCCGGACTGCCAGGGATCCCGAGTGGTTGTAGGTGCCATCGCCCAGGTTGGCGAACATGTGCTTACGCTTGCTGAACGGCGCCTGCCCCATCCACGGCACGCCTTCCCCGCCCATCTGAGTCCATGAGGTGGTGGCGCGGTCCATCCAGGTCACCATGCCGTGGCAGCCGATGCCGGCCATCGCCAGCGACCCTTCCGGCACGACGGTACTGGTATTGTGCGGGCAGCCCGGGCAGAACCACGGCAGGCGGTCGCTGTGGCGCTTATCGCCCTGCTCGGACGCGCGCTCCTTGGCGTCAATCTCGGCCAGTCGCACGTCCATACGCGCGGCGACGTCGGGCGGCACCCCCAGCGCCTTCAGACGGCCGGCGATGGCCTTGGCGATCAAGGCCGGTGTCAGATCAGCCTTGGCGCGCAGCAACCAGTCCTGGCGGGGCTGGCGATGACTCCATTCCCCCCCCGTCGGCGTGCCGTCCGGGGCGCCGTACTTGCCCAGCACCACAGGACGGTCGTCGGCCCGGTAGTGGTAAAGCTCATCCTTGAGCTGCTGTTCGATGACGGGACGCTTTTCCTCGATCACCAAGATCTCGCGCAAGCCTTGCGCAAACGCACGCACAGCCGTCGGCTCCAGAGGCCAAACCACACTCACCTTATGCAAGCGCAGGCCGATCGCGCGACAGCCGGCCTCGTCCAGGCCCAGGTCCGTCAGCGCCTGACGCGTGTCGCTGTATGCCTTACCACTGGCAATCAGGCCCAACCGGTCGGCGGCACTGGCAAACACATTGTAGTTGAGCCCGTTGGCCCGCACATAGGCTAGCGCGGCCGGCCATTTGTACTCCATCATGCGCGCTTCCTGCGCCAGCGGATCGTCCGGCCAGCGCGCGTGCAGGCCGCCTTCGGGGCCCTCGAAGTCCTCGGGCAGCACGATGCGCGTTCGATCAGCGGCGACCTCTACCACGGAAGCCGACTCGACCACTTCCTGCACCGTCTTCATGCCGGCCCACAACCCGCTGAACCGGCTCATGGCAAAGGCATGCTGGCCGAGGTCGAGGATATCCTGGACATTAGCCGGAATGAACACCGGCAGCCCGCACGCGATGAAGGTGTGATCGCTCTGGTGGGCCAGGGTGCTGCTCTTGGACAGGTGATCGTCGCCGGCCAGGGCTATCACGCCGCCCAGTGCTGCGGTGCCGGCCAGGTTGGCATGCTTGAGCGCATCGCCGCTGCGGTCGACACCCGGTCCCTTGCCGTACCAGATGCCGAACACGCCATCGTGTTTCTTGTGCTCGGGGTAGAAATCGAGTTGCTGCGAGCCCCACACCGCGGTGACGCCGAGTTCTTCGTTGACCCCGGGCTGGAACACCACCTGCTTGGCTTCCAGGTGCTTCTTGGCCGCCCACAGGGCTTGGTCGTAATTGCCCAGCGGCGAGCCGCGGTAACCGGAAATGAAACCGGCCGTATCGTGGCCGGCAAGGGCATCGCGGCTGCGCTGCAGCAGCGGCAGGCGCACCAGCGCCTGCACTCCGCTCATAAAGGCGCTGCCCGACTCGAGGGCATATTTATCGTCGAGGGTAACGCCATCAATGGCCTGGCGGCTGGCATTGGTAATTGGAGCATTCATGGGACGGTTTCGCTTCCTGGAGTGAATGAGAACGGTCGTAACGCGGACGGTATCGGTGCGGCCTGATCAGAGGCTGCGTTCAAAGCGGCTAATCGCGGTTTCCCGTACATCCAGCACTTCGCTGGTGATCACGGTGCCGGACGCGACCTCGATCGCATACGCGTATAACTGGTCGCCGAGATCGGCAATGCGCAACCCCTGCTCGAAGATGCCGCTGACGTCGAAATCGATGTTGTCGGCCATCGACAGCAAGGTGTTCTTGTTGCCGCAAATCTTGACCGTCGGAGTCACCATGCTGCCAATCGGATTGCCGACGCCAGTGCCGAAGAAGGCCAGCTGACAGCCGCTGATGGCCATCGCGGTGAGATTCTCCACCGCTGCCGCCGGCGCATCCATGAAGTGCAAGCCTTTGCGGCGTGGCGCTTCGCCGTAGGACAACACACCAACCAGTGGGGTGGTACCGGACTTGGCCAGCGCACCGAGTGCTTTTTCCTCAACGGTGCTCAGGCCACCACGCTTGTTGTCAGGCGAAGGCTGGTCCTCGCGCATGTCAACTCCACGCTGAATGGCGGTATTTTCCATGTCATGCACCGCCTTGATAAAGGCGCTCTTGACTGTCTCGTCGACCGCGCGTGCGGCAAACAAATGTTCGGCACCGATGAATTCAGAGGTCTCGGAAATGATGACGGTACCGCCCTCCGCGACCACCAGGTCAGCCAGGCGACCGATGACGGGATTGCAGCTCAGGCCGGACGTGGTGTCAGATCCGCCGCATTCCACGCCGATGATCAGTTCCGATACCGGGCATGCCTCGCGCCTGGCGCGCGACGCCTGCAAAACCAGCTTTGCTGCCTTGCGCGAGCCCTCCGCAATGCAATTGATGCTGCCATCGGGCTGCAGATGAACAGTCTCGACCGGCTTGCCGGTGCTGCGGATGCGGCGCGCCACCGCTTCGGTCGACTGCGCCTCGAGACCGACCAGCAGCACGGCAGCGATATTCGGATTGCGCCCCAGGCCGGCGATGGACTCGAAGGTGAAATCCAGATCGGCGCCGAACTGGCCTCGCACGAACAAGGTGGTGACCGGTATGCAGCCATTGACGGCCTGCACGATGGCGCGGGTGGCTGGATTGCAGTTATCCATCACCGAAACTACCGCAACCCAATTGCGCACGCCGATTGTGCCGTTTTCACGGCGATAGCCCAGAAATGTTGTCATTTGCTTGCCTCCTTTGATAAGTCGCCGCGAGCGCGGGCGGACTCGATGTTGTGCATATGCATGTGCTCGCCCACTTTTACCGCTTGACTGGCGCGCCCGATGACCTGCCCGTATTTCAGGATATTTGCGTCCTTGGGCGTATCGACGATGCACAGCTTGTGACCGAAGGGAATGTCTTGCAGCAACCGCACCTCGCCGCTTGCTTCACCCTGCAGGCGGCAGACGTCGCCGGCCACGCCAGAATCGATCAGGGTGGCCAGATTGTCGCTTTCATTTAATACAATGGCACGTGGCATTTTTGTAACTCCTATGTAGGTGTGATTACCACTGTATATATAATTCTCGTGATGCGTCAAGGTAAATGTGTGATTTTTCTGCAGTTTCGTGCGTTTTTTATACATCTATAAAAAAAGACCTATATAGAAGTTCTTGACAAAGGAAATACCCGGGACTATCTTTAGCTCATTGCGGTGCGGTATGACTGCGCCGCCAAACCAACGAAAGGCGAACATGAAGGTGCTCCAACACATGGACAAGATCGAACGACTGGAGGCGTTGCGCTCCCGCCTCGATCCACTCGAGGATTTTGAACTGTGGTTTTGGGCCGGCATGACGGCCGGAACCCATGCAGTCAACGCCGCACTACACCAAAGCGGCGCCACCGTGGCCGAGGAAGCGTTCGCCACCCAGCCTGGCGCCTATCTGGTGCCGCAAGCCGATGGCACACTGCTAGCGGCGTTTCGACCACTGGGCGATGTACTGCATGTCGGCCGTCCGAAAGTCGAGGTGCCGGTGTCGGAAGATGTCGCTGCGATGATGCATCAGATGGAAATCATTGAGCACTACCGCGACCCCTGCCTTCGGGAGGGATTGCAGCCGACGCAGGCCATTGCCGCGGAATGCGACGCCGCCCTGCGGCGCTGCCTGCAGTTGCTGGCAACCTGCCTAACGGAGGGACGGGCATGAACATCGAACAACATATCGAGATGGCCCAACGCATCGAGCGCTCGCTGGAAAAATGCGGACCGGCCGATCATGAAATGCGCATCGAAGCGGCGATGCTGGCAGGTACCCATTGGCTGAACGCGGCGCTGCATGTCGCCGGTGCAACGGCGCCGGCCATCGACATATTCCACAGTTATTTACTGACGGTGAACGAATTCCGTCGTCTGTGCATCGCCGATGGCGCTCGGCTGCGCGCGTTGGCAGCGATTGAAGACCTGCGTCCACCTTTTGTTCGCGGCAACTGGCATGGCGGCGAACACGCCGGAGAACGTGCGCTTGCATTGCTGGCGCAGATCCGCTCGGCGGTCAGCACAAGAACCTGAACAACAACGCAGTACCGTAGCAAACCATAAGGAGAGAACAGTGAAAGCAGTACGTGTCATACCATCCGCTGAAGGCGGCATAGTCGAGGTGCAGGACATCCCTACTCCGGTCGTCGGTGCCGGACAAATCCTGGTCCGGGTCCGGGCAACCGGCCTTAACCGCGGTGAGATTAATCAAGCCCGCGAAATGCTCTCTGGCAATACGATCACGGCCGGCGTGGAATTTGCCGGCGAAGTGGCGGAAGTCGGCGAAGGCGTCGTCACCTGGCAACAAGGTGACCGGGTGATGGGGCAAGGTAAAGGTTGCCAGGCAGAGTATGTGCTTGCCGATCCGCTGGCCGTGATGCGAGTGCCGGCCGACCTGTCCTGGGTCGACGCCGCCACCTTCCCGAACGTATTCATTACCGCCCACGACGCGGTGATCAGCAATGGACAGTTGAAGGCAGGCGAGTCGATCCTGATCAACGGCGCCTCCGGCGGCGTAGCACTGGCGGCCATTCAGATTGCCAAGGCCATCGGCGCCACGCCTGTGATGGCGATGTCGCGCTCGGCCGACAAACTGCGCAAGCTGGCCCAGTTCGGGGTCGACATCGGCATCGACGCTTCGCTCGGTTCCCACGTCGATGCCGTGATGGCGGCCACCGATCAGCGCGGCGTCGACGTGATCATCGATACCGTCGGCGGCCCCGTGTTCGAGGCGAATATGCAGTCCCTGGCGGTGCGGGGGCGCCTGGTCAATATCGCGCGGCTCGGCTCGGCCACCGCGCAGATCGACCTGTCCACGCTATGGTTAAAACGCCTCAAGCTGATCGGCGTCACCTTTCGCACCCGTTCCGAGGCCGAGCGCCTGGAATGCATCCAGGCCTGCGCGCGCGATCTGCTGCCGCTGCTCGATGCGGGCAAGCTGAAGCTGCCAATCGACCGAACCTTCCCGCTGACCTCGGTCCTGGAGGCGCATGCCTACATGAAGCGCGATGAACACATCGGAAAAATCGTCCTCGTGGTCGACTGAATCACCTCCATAACCACTATAACTAGGAGACATGCATGAGCATCACGATTACCCCCCTCACTGGCTCGGTTGGTGCGCTGATTGAAGGCGCCGACCTGAATCAACCCATCACTCCCGAAGAATTCGCGGTGCTGCATCAGGCCCTCGTCACCAAGGGCGTTCTAGTCTGGCGTGGTCAACACTTGAAGCCCGATGCGCACATCGCCTTTGCCAAGCTGTGGGGCACCCCGGCGCAAAACAATCCGCTCGACCCTTCTGTGCCAGGCTATCCGGGTCTGATCCAGGTAACCAAGATCCCGAAGGCGACTGCTTCGACCGAGGCCTGGCACTCCGACTCGATCTATACCAAGGTGCCGCCCAAGATTTCCATCCTCTCGGCGGTAGTGGTGCCGCATGGCGGGGACACCATGTGGTGCAACCAGTACCTGTCCTATGACCGCTTGTCGCCAGCTATGCAAGCCATGCTCGAAGGCTTGCGTGCGCGTTTCACCGGACTACGGCTGGCCAGGATGCGCGGCATCGACGAGGTGCCAGAGGCCGTCCACCCGATCGTGCGCACCCACCCCGAAACCAAGCGCAAGGCTCTGTATGTCGGCCATCCTGATACGGCCCAGCAGATCGAAGGCATGACCGTAGCCGAGAGCCGCCCGTTACTCAACTTCCTGTATGAACACTCCACCGCACCAGACAATATATACCGCCACATGTGGCAAGTGGGCGATGTGGTGATCTGGGACAACCGCTGCACCATGCACTACGCCGTGCACGACTACGGCGAGGCAGACCGCTGTCTGAATCGCATCACGCTGCTGGGCGAAGTTCCGGTCTAAGCGGCGGGTCACTGCGCGCAGCAAGCGGCCCGACATGTTTGCGGCCGCTGCTGGGCGCTGTGGGAAGGTGTGAAAGCTATTTGGGACAACAGGGAAGAACAGATGAAAATAGGTATTCCAACCGAAACTCGAGCGGGTGAGACGCGCGTAGCCGCCACCCCGGAGACAGTAAAAAAACTGGTGGCGGGCAAGCACGACGTCATTGTCCAGTCCGGAGCAGGTATGGCCGCAAGCATTCCGGACGAGGCCTACAGCGCTGCCGGCGCCTCCATTGGGAGCGCTGCCGAATCGTTCGGGGCCGGCATGGTGCTGAAGGTGCGCGCGCCGGGCGCGGAGGAATATGCGCTACTTAGCAACGGCACGGCCGTGATCGGCATGCTGAATCCTTTTGATGCCGAGAATATTACACGGATGGCAAATCATGGCCTGACCGCGTTTTCCCTCGAAGCGGCGCCGCGTACCTCACGCGCGCAATCGATGGATGTGTTGTCGTCGCAAGCCAACATTGCAGGTTACAAAGCGGTGCTGATGGCGGCCAACACGTATCAGCGCTTCATGCCGATGCTGATGACCGCCGCCGGTACCGTCAAGGCGGCGCGCATGTTGATCATGGGCGCGGGCGTTGCCGGTTTGCAAGCGATCGCCACTGCCAAGCGTCTTGGCGCAGTCATCGAGGCCTCTGATGTGCGGCCTGCGGTGAAGGAACAGATCGAATCGCTGGGCGCGAAATTCCTGGATGTGCCTTTCATTACGGATGAAGAACGGGAAATCGCCCAAGGTGTTGGCGGTTATGC
>NZ_FOKF01000019.1 GCF_900111995.1 Collimonas sp. OK607 | reverse complement strand
AACTTCCTATTGCCCAGTAGGCGATCGCAGCGTTTGATACGATGACGTATCGGTGTGGCACTGTCCAAATGCCGGCTCAAGCCCATCAAACTTAACCCACCTTGTAGCGCTGCCTGAACCAACGCAGCCACGCTTTGTGCCCGTTTGGCGTGAACACCAGGACACCTTTCTTCCAACAATTTCTGTATGATTCTTCTTGCATGCATGAGTGCTCTTTCTCTGTCGCAGTTTGGTCGCTACGTAGGAGAAAGTTAACAGCTCATGCATGCAACTGACAATTCAAAATCATTAGCCCTTTGATTTTTATCGATTATTTGAGGGGAAGGGTCAGGGTCAGAGTAATTTACGACGATAAACCTGTCGTAAAAAAACTCTGACCCCATTTAACTGCTTTGTTGCTGAATTCGACCGCAAGAGTCGGGGTGCAGTAGCCAGGTAACGTGCCTAGAGTAAGTACTTTCAATCACTCAGGAGCAAATGATGAGCGCCGTCATCCGTAACGCCACCCAGGCCGTCGACACCATCACGGACCGACTCCAGCGCATCGACTGGGAAAATGTTTATCAAGATCTGGACAGCTACGGTAGCGCGCTGCTGCCTCGTTTGATAACACCCGAGGAATGCGCCGCACTGACCGCGCTTTATCCGTGCGATGATATCTTCCGCAGCCGGGTCGTAATGGAACGCCATGGCTTCGGCCGCGGCGAATACAAATATTTCAGCTATCCCCTGCCCGAGCTGATCGGCGACTTGCGCAACGCCCTCTACCCTTTGCTGGCCCCACTTGCAAACCGCTGGAACGAAATCATGAATATCGCCACCCGCTTTCCGCAACGACACGCCGATTTTATCGCTCGCTGCCACGCTGCAGGTCAATTGCGGCCGACGCCGCTCATGCTGAAGTATGGTCCGGGCGACTACAACTGCCTGCATCAAGACCTGTACGGCGAACATGTTTTCCCGCTCCAGGCAGCAATCCTGCTATCCACACCAGGACGCGATTTCAGCGGCGGCGAATTCGTGATGACAGAACAACGGCCGCGCATGCAATCCCGCCCCGAAGTAATCCTCCTGAACCAAGGCGACGCCGTGATATTCGCCGTCCATAATCGCCCGGCGCAAGGCCAACGCGGCGCATATAGGGTAAATTTACGACATGGCGTCAGTCGCATCCGCTCCGGATCGCGGCACACGCTAGGCGTGATTTTCCACGACGCATTATGAAGAGCATTACATGACTTTAGATTTGTTCGCCGCAGAAGAATTGTCCGATACGCGCCAGCAACAATTAGCGCAAGATGCATTCGTATTACGCGGTTTCGCGACGCCTTACGTAGCGCAATTGTTGCCGTCACTGACAGCAATTCAACAAGCATCGCCGTTCCGCCACCTGGTGACGCCCGGTGGCTTCCGCATGTCGGTGGCCATGACTTGTTGCGGCCCGCTCGGCTGGACCAGCGACCGCCGCGGCTATCGCTACAGCGCTGTCGATCCGGAGCACGGCCGCAACTGGCCACCCATGCCGGAGATTTTTTTACAGCTGGCGCAAGCCGCGGCAGCGCAAGCCGGTTTCGACGGTTTCCAGCCCGATGCCTGCCTGATCAACCGCTACGATCCAGGCACCAAATTGTCGCTGCATCAGGACAAGGATGAGCAGGACTATGCTGCACCCATCGTTTCGGTATCTCTGGGCATTCCCGCGATATTCCTGTTCGGCGGCCAGGAACGTAGCGACAAGAGCGTCCGCGTACCGCTGTTCCACGGCGACGTCGTGGTTTGGGGCGGCGCCGACCGGCTGCGTTATCACGGCGTGCTGCCGCTGAAGGAAGCCGAACATCCCCTGCTCGGCAGGCAAAGGATCAACCTGACTTTTCGCAAGGCAGCCTGATGTCGGGTTCGCCAGCTTCAATCATGATCGCAACGGATATATCCGAGAACGCATACCGTAAAGCAGAGAAATTCCTCGCAGCGCAGGACTCTGACTGGGCTCGCCACATTGCCCGCATCGGGCCGTGCCGCCACGCGTCAAAACCGGCACGTGAACCGTATGAAGCGCTGGTGCGAGCGATTGCTTACCAGCAGTTGCATGCCCGCGCAGGCGACGCCATCCTGGCCCGCATGCTGGCCCTGTTTGGCGACAGCGCCTTTCCGACTGCCCGGCAATTACTCGATACACCCGTCGACATATTGCGCGGCTGCGGCTTCTCCGCCAGTAAAATCGCGACGATGCATGGCATTGCGCAAGCTGCCCTGGATAACGTGGTTCCGCTACGTGCCGAAGCGCTGGCAATCAGCGACGACGCCCTCATCGAACGGCTGACAAGCCTGCGCGGCGTCGGCCGCTGGACCGTCGAGATGCTGTTGATCTATACATTGGAACGCTCTGACATTTTGCCGGCCGATGATTTCGGCGTTCGCGAAGGCTATCGGCGCCTGAAAAACCTGGAACAGACGCCGACCAGAAAACAGATCCGCGACATCGGCCTCGCGTGGAGTCCCTATCGAACCGTGGCCGCCTGGTATCTGTGGCGCTTGCCGAAGAATCCGCCGGCTGACGACACCGCCTGATACTGTCTGATATTGTCTGAATTCGAAAGCAAGACTCGGAGTGCCAGGCGTCCGGCGCATTGCTAAAGTACAGCTACGATACGCCATTGGAGCCGATATGCGAACACTGACACAACAGCAACAGATTGCCATGCAAAGCGCCGAACGCGATCCGCGCTGGGCTGCTGTGCTGGC
The DNA here is from genome assembly GCF_900111995.1 of Collimonas sp. OK607. Taxonomy (GTDB): domain Bacteria; phylum Pseudomonadota; class Gammaproteobacteria; order Burkholderiales; family Burkholderiaceae_D; genus Collimonas. The sequence goes on along the minus strand of NZ_FOKF01000019.1, from coordinate 99,359 downwards.
CAGAGATCCTGCAGCCGACAAGCAATTTGTCTATGCCGTCAAAACTACCGGCGTGTATTGCCGCCCGAGTAGCCCGACACGCCTGCCGCGCCCGGAGAACGTCGAATTTTTCGATACCCCGGCGGCGGCCGAGGCGGCCGGCTATCGGCCAAGCAAGCGCGGCGCCGATCAAACCTCGGTAGCTGCCCATCATGCCGAACTGGTGGCCGTCGCCTGCCGCAGCATCGAGAGCGCGCTGGAGTTACCCAGCCTGGAGACGCTGGCTGCCGAGGCCGGTCTCAGCCTGTTTCATTTTCACCGTGTGTTCAAAGCTGTCACCGGACTCACGCCCAAGGCTTATGCCAATGCGCACCGGGCTAAAAAAGTGCGCGACCATCTCAGCCATAGCCATTCAGTTACCGAGGCGATCTACGACGCCGGCTTCAATTCGAACAGCCGGTTCTATGAAGCCTCAGGCAAGGTGCTGGGCATGACGCCGACCGACTATCGCGCCGGCGGCGCCAATACCGATATCCGTTTTGCGATCGGCGAATGTTCACTGGGCGCGATCCTGGTGGCACAGAGCGATCGCGGTGTATGCGCCATCTTTCTTGGCGATGATCCGAACGCGCTGGCGCACGATTTGCAGGACAAATTCCCGCGCGCCCATCTGATCGGCGCCGACCGCGATTTTGAACAACTGGTGGCGCAAGTAGTAGGTTTTATCGAAGCCCCGGCCCTCGGCCTGGATTTGCCGCTGGATGTACGCGGTACCGCTTTCCAGCAACGTGTGTGGCAAGCACTGCGTGACATACCGGCAGGCAGTACTACCAGCTACGCTGAAATTGCCGCCCGCATCGGTTCGCCCAAAGCGGTGCGCGCCGTGGCCCAGGCTTGCGCCGCCAACAGCCTGGCAGTGGCGATTCCCTGCCATCGCGTGATACGCAGCGATGGCAGCGCTTCAGGTTATCGCTGGGGCGTGGAACGCAAGCAGGCGCTGCTGGCGCGCGAAAGCAGGAAGTGAATATCGTTGCAAAAACAAGAAGTCGTGACTCAACCAGGCTATTTCAAACTAGCCTGCCGAGCATCACAGCGGGCGTAACTGCTCGTCCAGCGAACGGGTTTTTTCGCTGACGACGTCACCGGTATGTAGCGTCGTTTTGCGCTCGATCAGCATGAGATGACACTCTTCCTCCGCCACCGGGTTATGTCGCACACCTTTGGGGACGACATACATTTCACCCTCTCCCAGCTCGACATTACCTTGTTCCATTTCGATGCGCAGATGGCCTTTGAGTATCAGGAACAATTCATCTTCATGCTCGTGACTGTGCCAGGCCAGAGAACCTTTGACCTTGGCAACCTTGACATAAGAATCGTCGACTTCGGCTACCACACGCGGCGACCAGTGTTCTGTCAGTGATGCGGCTATTTGTTTAGGTGAGCTGACGTTTGACATGATTTTCCTTTGATCTGGTATTGAAGAATGTTGAACGCCGCGCGCCCATCACTGGCTTTTGAGTTTATTGGCCAGGTAGTTCCGCACCTGCTGCTCCTGCTCCGTTGACATGTCGCCCAGGACGCCATGCCGATGTGGCGGGATATGCGCAGTCAGATCCTCGTTTTCATCGAATACATAATGCTGGAAGACGGTGGCCCAGGCTTGCCGATAAGCTGGCGCACGCCGCTTCAGATTAATCAGCGCCAGCATCAGGCTGTCAAACCCGGAGTGGATCGAATCCGCGGTACCGACCGCACCGCCCCACCAATAATTGACCAGGATATTGCATGCCTGCAGCGACTCGACATGATGCCACCACAGCGGTGGTATGTAGAGCGCATCGCCCGGCTCCAGTTCAGCCGTTTGAGCTGCCTTCAACGCATCTTTAAACTTGGGAAACTTCTCGGGATGAGGAAATTCAAAATCCTGAGGCTAATGCGGCCCTAACCAAATGAATTGATCTTAAATCAACACAAATCATGCAGAACTCGACGGCGCAATCATATGGATGTGTGAAATGCCATCTTCGTCATACAATTCACCCACCGGCTTAAAGCCAAAGCTGCCATAAAAACGCTGCAGATGCGCTTGCGCGCCAATCTTGATGTCATGTCCAGGAAATAGTTTGGCGGTTTGCGCCATCGCTTGCTGCACCAGTTCGTTGCCGGCACCCTTGCCGCGCAATTCAGGTGCCGTCACTACCCGCCCTATCGACGGCAGGTGAAACGCCTTACCCGGCGGTACGATGCGCGCATACGCACCCAGTTCGCCGTTCGGCAGATAACCCAAACCGTGCCATGAATGCAGATCGATACCGTCGGCATCCTGGAACACGCAGGTTTGCTCCAGCACGAACACACGCTGCCGCAATTGCATCGCTGCATACAATTGCACAGTACTGAGCTCGTGGAATGGCAGCCAGTGCCATTCCATTATCGTTGCTTCTGCCATGCCGTTAAGCGGTGCCGCCGACAGTCACGCCGTCAATGCGCAAAGTTGGCTGGCCGACACCGACCGGAACGCTCTGTCCTTCCTTGCCGCAAACGCCGACACCAGGATCGAGCTGCATATCATTGCCGATCATGGAGACCCGGTGCAAGACGTCCGGACCGTTGCCGATCAGGGTTGCACCCTTGACCGGATAAGTGACCTTGCCGTTTTCGATCATGTAGGCTTCGCTTGCCGAGAACACGAACTTGCCGTTGGTGATATCGACCTGGCCGCCGCCGAAATTGACTGCATACAAACCGTTTTTCACCGAAGCCAGGATCTCCGCCGGATCCTTGTCGCCGGCCAGCATGTAGGTGTTGGTCATGCGCGGCATCGGCAGATGGGCGAACGATTCGCGCCGCGCATTGCCGGTCACCGGCATCTTCATCAGGCGCGCGTTCATGGTGTCTTGGATATAACCTTTCAGGATACCGTCTTCGATCAACGTAGTGCATTGGCTTGGATTGCCTTCGTCGTCGATATTCAACGAACCGCGACGATCGGCGATGGTGCCGTCATCGACCACGGTGACGCCTTTGGCTGCCACGCGCTCGCCGATGCGGCCGGAAAATGTGCTGGAGCCCTTGCGATTGAAATCGCCTTCCAGGCCGTGGCCGATCGCTTCGTGCAGCAGGATACCTGGCCAGCCAGGTCCAAGCACCACGGTCATCGGGCCAGCCGGGGCCGGCCGTGCATCCAGGTTCACCAGCGCCGAAGCAACCGCGTCGGCAGCATACTGTTCCAGTATGGCTTCATTGAAATAGGCGTAGCTATAACGTCCACCGCCACCGCTGCTGCCGGTTTCGCGGCGGCCATTCTGTTCGACGATGACTGTTACCGAGAGTCGTACCAGAGGCCGGATATCGGCGGCAATCACGCCGTCGCTACGTGCCACCAGCACCACATCGTATTCTCCGGCCAGGCCGGCCATCACTTGCACCACACGCGGATCCTTGGCGCGCGCCATGCGCTCTACCCGTTCCAACAGTTTGACCTTTTCGGTGGCGTCCAGCGACACCAGCGGATCGTGCGGCAAATACAGGGAGCGGCCGCCGTTTTGTTGCATGCCGCCGGCAATCTTGATCTTGCCGGCGCCTTGACGGGCGATGGTGCGGGTTGCTACCGCGGCATCGTGCAAGGCGCGTTCGGAGATTTCATCGGAATACGAAAAAGCGGTCTTGTCGCCGGAAATGGCGCGCACGCCTACACCCTGATCGATAGAGAAACTACCGGTCTTGACGATGCCTTCTTCCAGGCTCCAGCCTTCGCTCTTGGTGAACTGGAAGTACAGGTCGGCGTAATCGACCTTGTGCGTGAACATGGTCCCCAGCGCTTTCAGCAAGCTCGATTCGTCGAGGCCGAACGGAGTCAACAGAATATCGCGCGCAACGGCTAAAGTGCTCAGGTTTGGTTCAAATGGTTTCATTGGTATTCCGGTTTTACTGTGATGTTAAGTGGGATTGTAGAGCATCCCGGGCTGAGCTGGCCGAAGCGGTAAAAATAGCAATACTTTATAGTAATATTGTATTGCTATTAACCCTATAACTTGCGATGCAGCAATGCCGGCAAACTGGCCCGCACTCCCTTAAGGAAATGGGGGTCGATAGTGCCGCTGACAAGGCCCTCGCCTTCCGTCAGCACCGATTTAATTTCACCCCAAGGGTCGATCAGCATGCTGTGGCCCCAGGTACGGCGGCCGTTCGGATGTTTGCCGCCTTGTGCCGCCGCCAGCACATAACACTGGTTTTCGATGGCGCGGGCGCGCAACAGGGTTTCCCAATGGGCTTTGCCAGTGGTGTAGGTAAAAGCGGCCGGCACCACGATCAAGCTGCAATCGCCAAGTGCCCGGTACAACTCGGGAAAACGCAGGTCGTAACAGACCGACAAGCCCACCTTGCCAAACGGCGCCTCGAAACTGCCCACTTCCTTGCCGTAAACAATGGTGCGCGCTTCGTCATAGGATTCTTCTCCTTGACTGAAACTGAACAGATGGATCTTGTCATAGCGGCTGACACGCTGGCCGTCGGGACCGTAGACTAGCGTGGTGTTGAGCACTTTGCCAACCTCATCGGCAATCATCGGCAAGGTACCGCCGATCAGCCAGATGGCATGCTCTCTTGCCAGTTGCGCCATGAGAGTCTGGATCGGCCCTTGATCAAGGGCTTCGGCGCAGGTCAGCTTGTCGGCTTCATGCATGCCCATGATCGGCCAATATTCGGGCAATAACACCAGTTGCGCGCCCTGCCCGGCAGCATCGGCCACCAGGCGCCGCGCTGTATTGAAGTTTTCTTCCAGCACCGGCGTCGATACCATCTGGATAGCGGCAACTTTGAAACTGGCTGAGCTGTCTTGCTGCAATGGTGCCTGACTCATAGTGCTGAACTCCTGCGCTGGTGAGAGAAATTGACTGAGATAAATTGACTAATACAAATTGACTGATACAGATTGAATTAGCGGCCGGAAGACAGGTCCGGCGTATTCGCTGCCGGCGCTTCGGTCTTGTGATCCAGCTTGGTGACCACCGGATCGGTCCAGCCGCCACTGATATTATATTCAAAGGTGAAGGCGCGCATCAGCGGATCGCGCAAGAACAGTTGCGCCAGGAAAGTGCCAATGCCGATTACCGGATTGATCGCCAGCAGCGCCACCGAGGCTGTACCGGCATTAATTTCGGGCAGCACCGCAACATGCAAATCCTGGGTTTCATGCGCAATATCTGCGACGCCGTCTATCAATACCGTGGCGCTCACACCGCGCATCTTGAAATTATCGGTACGCGCCTTGCCCTGCGCGATGGAGGCTGTGCCGACTACGCTGTCGAAGGCGAAACCTTCAGAAAAAATATCGCGGAAATCCAGTGTCAGGCGACGCGGCAAGGATTGCAAACTCAACACCCCGAGCAACTTGGCGACGCCTGGATCGACCTTCAGGAACTGGCCTGACGCCATATCCAGATTCACCTGGCCGGACAGCGAAGGAATATCCATGGTGAACGGCAAACCCTTCCAGCTGACCTCGCCATCCATGCGTCCTTTGGCTGCACGCAACACATGCGCAAAACCGAAGCGGTCCAACAGCTTGCCGGCGTCGGTGATATCCATGGCATAGGTCAGGCTGGTAGTGTTGTCACCGTTGACAGTGGTCCATTTGCCGTCTGCCTTCAATTCTGCATCTGGATTCTTGATCGATAATTTATGGATGCGCCACTCGTTACCGACATTCGCGCGTACATTGTTGGCGGTCAGTTCGAGGCGTCCAAGTTTCTTGCCAAGCAACTGGAAATCCTCGGCAATAATGTCCAGCCCCGGGATTTGGGTCGAGCTTCCTTTGCCTTCGAGTACCTCGCCAACGTCCGACTCGCCACCCTGCGGAATGATCAGCGAGGACAGGCGCGCCGTGACTTTACCGAGGCCGCGTCCGGACGGCGATGCATTCCAGGTGACATAGCCCGAAGCCTGCTTGGAATCGACGTTGACTTGCCACGCATTCTTTTGATACGAAGCGCCAAGCACCACGTTGTCCAGCGTCTTGCCGAGCAAGATCAGCTGGTTGGCCCTGACCGAGACCAGATTCGGCTCCGCGTACTGCGCCAGGCCAGACAACGCTGCTTCCTCCCCGGCTTTGGCAGTGGCCTGGTCGTTCAAGGCGCCGGTCAGACTGTTCCAGGCATCGATATTCAAGGACTTGGCATTCATATTGACCGCCACGCCGCTATCCGGTTCAGGCGCAGGGGCATTGATGCCGATGCCGCCGCGCAGTATTTTCCAGTCAGCAGCCTTATTGGGACTGTTAGTATTGTTGAGAGGTTTTTGCCGCTGATAGCGGGCGACGATGGCCGTCCCCAACGTCAGCTTGAGCTCATCACGCAACATTGCCGCATCGTCGGAAGCCACGCCCAGCCATTCGAATTTGAGCGGCATGGCCTCACTGGCGCTCTTGCGCAATGGTTCCGGAAAATCCAGGCCCATGCCTTGCAGGCTGGACTCGACCACCAGCTCGGTATGATGATCGCGGATCGCGATGTTGGCGGTGTAACGGCTGCTGCCGCTGGCATGCGACAGCAGTTTTTGCATCGACGCGGCTGGATACATGGCCCGCACGCCGTCTATAGCGGCGCTACCTTCCACTTTGACCAGGGTCTGGTGATCTGCCTGGGTGCCGCCGCTGACCTGTGCCGCCCCGCCCAGCATATTGCCTTTGATGCCGTTCAGGTTGAAGCCTTTTTCATTGAACTCAAGCTGGCCGGTGGCATTGGCGATAGGCGGGATGGCTTTTTGCAGGATCACGTCATTGTTCTGGAACTGCAATGCACCGGTGACCTTGCTATCGATAAGATGGGCCAGCGGTAATTGCAGGTTCAATTCCAGCTTGGCGTTGCCTTTGGCTTGCGATTCGTCGGTAAACCCGCCGATCCAGTGCTGCACCGGACTATTCCTGGTGAACTGCACAAAATTCTGCAAAGCACCCGCTGCACTGCCATCGATCAGCAACATCTCGTCGTGCGATGACAGATCAGGTATCGTCGCCGTCACATCGCTCACCGTCACACCTGAAGTTTGTGCACTGGCGGCCTTGATCTGCAAACGCGTGCGGTCCAGCGCGATGGTACCGTCTATCTTTTCCAGCAAAGGCCACAAGGGCTGCTTGCCATCCTGGCCGAAATGACCGGGATCGTATTCCAACGTGCCGTTTTCTATTTTTCCGGCAATGCTGAATTCCCCCTGCGCTTTGGGGTTGGCTTTGGGGTTGGCTGGATCGGTGCGGAACGGGAAATCGGCGAGATCGCCCTTGAGTCGGATCGTGACATCTTTTGCCTTGCCGTCTTTAAGCGCGCCGACCAGCCAGCTGCGTAAATGTTCAGGAGTATGCAGCGGCAGATAGTTGCCGATCTTCTTGACGTCGAATTCGCTGATGCGGCCGGTCATGTCAATCACTCCCAGCGCCGCACCATGCCGGTCTTGCAGAGGCAACAGGTGACTACCAGACAGCGATCCAATCAAACCGTCCTGCACAAAACTCATGCTATCGATTTGCAACAGCACATTATTTTGCTGAAAACTCCAACGCGCCTGCATATCGAGTTTGTCGAAGGCCTGTAGCGACGCCCCAAAAAAACCTGGCAGATCCAGCTGCGTCTTTTCCGATTTCAGGGTCAGGCTGCCGCCGTCCTGGCTGGCGTTGATGCTGCCGGTTAGATTGTCGACGCCGGGAATCCCTGGCACCGCGGCTTGCGCCGGCTGGCTGGCCGTCTTCGGCTGCGCTGCATGCGGCGCCTGGGCATTGATGGTCAAACCCTCGAAGCTGCCTTTTGCGCTGTATGTTGCAATCGCCGGGTAAGCGCCCTGCCATTGCGCGGAAAAATCCCGCAGCTGGCCGCGCGGCGCGAAATCGTCGATCATCTTGATCTGCGCGGCACTCAGGGGCAAACGCTGGACAAAACTTGCTATGGTTTGTAAATCCAGCAACTTGGCCTGCAAGCTGTATTTCTCTGCCTGCTTGCCTTGCGCCGGCACATAAGATTCGCTGATGGAGGTACGCGGCAAACTCAGGCCATCCGCGGTTTTCAATGAAAAATCAGTGAGCGTTACCGCATGGCCGTTGGCGCCGAAAGTCGGCGTGCCATCTTGCGGCGCCTGCCCTGATTCTTCATGCCCGGAAATCCGCCCGCTGACATTTGCCAAAGCCAATGGCTGCAAGTCGGGCCGCAACCGCATGGTCAGATCATTCAGGTCAAGATCGGCGGTAAAGTTGGTCACCTTGGCGTGATCCAGGTCAAGCCACGCTTGTACCGCGCCCTTGCCTTGACTGACCTCGAAGGGATAATCGAAATATGGTTTCCACACGGTCACATCGGCATCGTGCAGATTGGCGTAGAGGGTGCCGGTCCAGCGTTTGAAGTCGGCGGTCTTTTCGGCAAATGCAGGATGGACAAAATTGGCCCGCAGATCCAGCGGTGCCGCAAAAGAAGCAGGTGGCGTTGCACGCGCCGAGAACTGATGGCGGCGCCAGCGATTTTGCAGCACCAGATCGATATTGGTCAGGATCAGATCCGGCGCCTTGCGCAGATCGTCGCGCCAGCGCACCTGGCCGTCGCGAATCACGATCTTGCGTTGGGCCAGCAGCCATTCGGCGCCGGCGCCATCGTTTTCCTGTTTGGAGTTGACCAGAATGCCGGCGACGAACAGGTTGCCCTGGGCATCGCGCTCGACTTGCAGATCGGGTTTATTGATTTCCAGTGATGTCAGCCGGACCCCGCCCACCAGCGCGGAACGCCAGGAAATGGTGGCAGCTACCTGCGGCAAGGTCAGCGCAGACTGGCCCTCTTTATCGTGAACCACGACGTTGTCCAGCACCAGGCGCGGCTGCAATCCATGCCAGGATGCCTGGATCGCGCCTATCGTAATCGGATTGCCCACCGTTTTACTAACGATATGCTCGACCTCTGCCTTGTAGTAACCGACATTCGGCAACACTACATAACGCAAACCCAGGAACAGTCCGCAAAACAGGAAATACGCCACGATCAACAACGTCAACAAGGCTCCCAGCAGATGATGGGTCACCAGGTTAATGTGTTTGTAGGTGGCAATTCCGGCGCGCCAGCAGATGGCAAGTTTGCTAGCCGGAGGCGGAATTTTTGCTTGTTCTTCCAACATCAATCAGAATGGGTAAAATTAATCATTGTGAGACAGGGTAAGGCACAGTTAACAGAGCCGCCAGGAAACTTGCGGCGAGTCACCCTACACACTGTCCCCCAACTGACCGGGGATAGGAAGTAAAATAAATCGACTGCATCTGATCGATTCCAGATTGGCAAGTTATTGATGTTCGACAAGCTGCCAGCCTATATGTTCGCATGGATCAGCGTGCATATAGCTAAAAAAACAGAAAGGTCGAAAAAAGGCTGAAATCTGGCCGTGGATAAGCTGTAAAACAAGCCGTAAAACAAACCGCAAACAGACCGTAAATCCAGCTAGTGATCGCTGCCCGTTTTTTTGAATTTTGCGCCATCTACCCTTTAAATCTGCGACTCTATTCCTGTGACTCCATCCTTATTAAGCAGCACCGCCGCCTCTCGTTTTTTTTCCCGCTGGGTCAATGCCGAAACCGGACGCGCCGAACAGATCGCTGAATTGGCCAAGCCGGTAACAAGATTAACCGTCAGCCCGATGCTGCTTGATCAACTGTTACAAAGAGAAACAGATTCCGGCATGCCGTTACCGCGCGCCATGCGCCGCCTGCGCAACCTGCTGGTATGTACCCTGATCGAACGCGATTTACGCGGCGTCGCCGATCTGGATGAGGTGGTGAGCGCGGTCACCACATTTGCCGAATTTGCGGTGCAAACCCACCTGGCGGCGTTGACTGTCGACATGGTGGCGCTGCATGGCGCCCCGGTCGGCGAAGAATCGGGCCAACCGCAGGAGCTGATTGTCTTAGGCATGGGCAAGCTGGGCGGCTGCGAACTCAATGTTTCTTCCGATATCGACCTGATTTTCACCTATGCGGAAGATGGCGACACCCAGACCACCAGCGCTGAACAGCGCTCACTGTCGAATCACGAGTTCTTTACCCGCCTCGGCAAAAAACTGATTGGCGCGCTGTCCGAAATCACCGAAGACGGCTTCACGTTCCGGGTCGACATGGCGCTGCGGCCGAATGGCGCCTCGGGACCGCTGGTCGCCAGCTTCAACATGGTTGAGGCTTATCTGGTGACCCAGGGCCGGGAATGGGAGCGCTATGCCTGGTGCAAAGCCCGCGCGCTGACAGGCCGGCCGGAAGATATCGCCACCCTGGAGAACATCAGCCGCCCGTTCGTGTTCCGGCGCTACCTGGATTACGGCTCGATCGACGCCATGCGCTCCATGCACGCGCAAATCCGTACAGAAGTACAGCGCCTGGAAGCATTGCATCCGGAACGCAGCAACAACGTCAAGCTGGGGCGCGGCGGGATTCGCGAAATCGAATTCCTGGCGCAGGTGTTCCAGCTCATCCGCGGTGGCCGCGATGGCGACTTGCGCGACCGCTCCACTCGCGCCACGCTGCGTACTCTGGCCGCCAAAAACCTGCTGGATGCCGAAGTCGTCGATAAATTGCTAGCCGCCTATGATTTCCTGCGCAACCTGGAACACCGGCTGCAATACCTGGACGATGCGCAAACCCACACCTTCCCCACCAACGAGGCGGATTGCCAGATCATTGCCCAGGCCATGGGTTTTGCCGATGTGGCGTCGTTGATGCCGGTGCTCGAACAGCACCGGACCCTGGTCGACACCCAGTTCGGCGACATATTCAAGGACAAGCTCAAGGACAAGCAGCAGGGACGCGCCAGCCAGAAAGACTGGGACGACAGCGAAAATGTGCTGCATACCCTGAGCGAAACCGATAGCCGCGAAACGATTGCCCTGGTATTGACCCATTGTGGATTCTCCGACGCATCGGCGGCAGCGCAGCGACTGGTCACGACCTGGCAATCGACGCGCGTGCAGAACCTGCCGGTCGCCAGCCGCACGCGCCTGCTGGCCCTGGTCAATGCGGCATTGCCGGTGGTGGCAGCGATCCCCGAACCTGAACGCCATCTGCCTACTCTTAGCCGCCTGCTGGATTTCCTGGAGGCGATCGCGCGCCGCGCCGCCTATCTGGCGTTGCTGACTGAATATCCCGCCACCCTGCACCGCGTGATCCGCATGATCAGCGCCAGCGACTGGGCCGCCAAATACCTGACCCAGCACCCTATCCTGCTGGATGAACTGCTAGATCCGCGTAGCCTGAATGCAGCGCCCGACTGGCCGGTATTTGCCCAGGAATGCCGGCGCCAGCTCGAAACCGCTCCCGGCGACACCGAGCGGCAGATGGATATCCTGCGCGAAATGCACCATGCCCAACAGTTCCGCCTGCTGGCGCAGGATCTGGAGGGCATGCTCAGCGTCGAAGCGCTGGCAGATCATCTATCGATCCTGGCCGACATCCTGGTGGCTGCCACCGTGCAAGCCATCTGGAACATGATGCCAGGCCGCCATCGCGAGAAGCCGCTGTTCACTGTCATCGCCTACGGCAAACTGGGCGGCAAGGAACTTGGCTATGTCTCCGACCTGGACGTAGTATTCCTCTATGACGATGAAGACCAGGACGGCCCGGCCCTCTACGCGAAGCTGGCGCAGCGCTTCATTACCTGGATGACCAGCCATACGCCGGCCGGCATCCTGTTCGATATCGATATCGCGTTGCGCCCCGACGGCGCTAGCGGATTGCTGGTGTCTTCGTTTGGCAAATTTGAAAAATACCAGCGCGAGTCGGCTTGGCCGTGGGAGCACCAGGCCCTGACCCGAGCCCGCTTCTGCGCCGGCGACGCAGCGATAGGCGAGCGCTTCGAAACCTTGCGTGTGGAAGTATTACGCCAGACGCGCGACGCCAAACTGCTGCAAAGTGAAGTACAGGATATGCGCCAGAAAATGCGCGATGCCCATCCGAACCGCAGCGATCGTTTCGATCTCAAGCACGACGCCGGCGGCATGATCGACATCGAATTCCTGGTGCAATTCCTGATCTTGCGCCATGCCGCGGATTATCCGCAACTGACCGCGGACATCGGCAATATCGCCTTGTTGAAACTGTGCGGCGAGCTGGGATTGATTGATACGGGATTGGCGCATGCGGTGGCCGACGCTTACCGGACTTTCCGTAAATTGCAACATCAGGGCCGTTTGCAGGGGGAAGAAAGGGCACGTGTGGTGGCAACCCGTATTGCAGCCGAAATATCGGTGGTAAAACAATTGTGGGCTGAAATTTTTACAGTCGCGTAGGGTGGGCACATCGTGCCCACGCGTGAACTCACTCCACCTATATATCTATTTCTATATCGCGTGAAGCCGCACTCCGTTTATCACAGCCACGCGTGGGCACGATGTGCCCACCCTACGTAAAAACGCCCCGATCAACGGGGCGTTTTGTCATGCAAGCAAGGAAAGCTCTAAGGGTGAACTCTTATTTCGCGCTCATCAGTGCAATCGTGGTATCCAGCATGCGGTTCGAGAAACCCCACTCATTGTCGTACCAGCTCGATACTTTAACCAGACGACCGGAAACCTTGGTCAGGGTAGCGTCAAAGTTCGACGACGCCGGATTGTGGTTGAAATCGACCGAAACCAGCGGCTCTACGTTATACGTCAAGATGCCCTTCAACACGCCGTTGTCCGAAGCGTCTTTCATGATCGCGTTGACTTCGTCGACTGTGGTGTCTCGCGCAGCAACGAACGACAGGTCGACCAGCGAGACGTTGATGGTAGGAACGCGAATCGCGAAACCGTCCAGCTTGCCGTTCAGTTCAGGCAACACCAGGCCAACCGCAGCAGCAGCACCGGTCTTGGCCGGGATCATGCTCATCGTGGCGGAACGGGCGCGGCGCAGATCTTCATGATAAACGTCGGTCAGCACCTGGTCGTTGGTGTAGGAGTGGATAGTGGTCATCAGGCCGTTCAACACGCCGATCTTGTCGTTCAGCGGCTTGACCAGCGGCGCCAGGCAGTTGGTGGTGCAAGATGCGTTGGAAATCACGGTGTCGCTGGCTTTCAGTACGCCGTGGTTTACGCCGAAAACGACAGTCGCGTCGACATCCTTGCCGCCTGGTGCGGAGATGATGACTTTCTTGGCGCCGCCTTTGATGTGGGCGCTGGCTTTTTCCTTGGTGGTGAAGAAACCGGTGCATTCCAGCACGACGTCAACACCCAGCTCGCCCCACGGCAGTTCAGCCGGATTACGTTGCGCCAATACCTTGATGCGATCGCCATTGACGACGATGAAGTCGCCGTCGACTGTCACAGTACCTGGGAACTTGCCGTGGGCAGTATCGTACTGGGTCAGGTGAGCATTGGTTTTTGGATCGCCGAGGTCATTGATGGCAACGATCTCGATGTCATGCTTTTTGCCGCCTTCATAATGGGCGCGAAGGATGTTGCGGCCGATACGGCCATAGCCATTGATGGCGACGCGGATAGTCATGGTTTTCTCCTAAGGTATTAACAATAATAAATATGTTGCAACTTCATCACTAACGTTTCAATTGACTCTGATAGTGCGCCAGCCGTAGCCGGCTTCCTGCAATTCGAGTCCGTCCCAGCTGAAAGGTTGCTCGGCCAGCAGTTCGGCGCCCAGCATCTCGTAAAACTGCCGTGCCGGGCGATTGTTCGCCAACACCCATACCAGCATATTATTGGCGCCGGCGCTGGCCAGGGCCGCAGCTACGTGCGCCACCAGCTTGCGGCCGATGCCCGCGCGCTGCACCGACGGCTCCAGATAGATCGCCGTCAGTTCGGAATCGAAACCGAGCTTGGCTTGCGCCAGCGTCATGCCAGCCGCAAAACCCAGCACCTCGCCATCAACCTCGGCCACGAAGACATTGGCGGCATTCGAGGTCGCCGACAGGATGCGGCTCCAGATTGCCGTGCTTTCTTCGATCTTCATGCCATCCAGGTAGTCGTCCGGAATGATGCCTCGGTAAGTGGTGCGCCAGCTATCGATACGCACCGCCGCAATCACTCCCGCATCAGCGATGGTGGCGCGACGGATGACGACATCACCGACGATGTTGGTGATGTCCATCTTGCCGATAGCTCTGGCAGCTCTCAGATTCATGCCAGTACCAGTTTGGTCTTGGCTACGACGTTTTCAACAGTGAAGCCGAAATGCTTGAACAGCACAGGAGCCGGAGCCGATTCGCCGAATGTATCGATACCGACTACAGCGCCTTCCAGGCCGACATACTTGTGCCAGAACGCCGTCACGCCGGCTTCGATCGCCACGCGTGGCAAACCGCGTTGCAGTACGCTGGCTTTGTAGGACGCTTCCTGGCGGTCGAACACATCGGCGCAAGGCATCGACACCACGCGTACTGCAATACCTTCTTGCGCCAGTGCTGCAGCAGCCTGCATGGCCAGTTCCACTTCGGAACCGGTAGCGATCAGGATTGCCTTGGCGTCAGGTGCATCTTTCAGGATGTAAGCACCGCGCTGGATGGCGGCGATTTGCGCCGCATCGCGCTCTTGGTATTGCAAGTTCTGACGCGAGAAAATCAGTGTGCTCGGGCCGTTCTTGCGCTGCACTGCCTGTTGCCATGCCACTGCCGATTCGACCGTGTCGCATGGACGCCAGTTATCCAGTTGCGGAATCAAACGCAAGCTCGATACATGTTCCACCGACTGGTGAGTCGGGCCATCTTCGCCCAGACCGATGGAGTCATGGGTGAATACGAAGATCGAACGAATTTTCATCAGCGCTGCCATGCGCAAGGCATTGCGGCTGTAATCGGAGAAGGTCAGGAAAGTGGCGCCAAACGGGATGTAGCCGCCATGCAGGGCGATACCGTTCATCATCGCGCTCATGCCGAATTCGCGCACGCCGTAATTGATGTGGTTGCCTGGCTGGTCGGCACGTACTGCCACGGACTCTTTCCAGTTGGTCAGGTTAGAACCGGTCAGGTCGGCCGAACCGCCGAGGAATTCCGGCAGCACCTGCGCCAGTGCCTGGATCGCGTTCTGGCTGGCTTTACGGGTGGCGATGGTTTCTTTCTTTTCGACGCAGCTGGCGATATAGTCGCTCACGG
Source organism: Collimonas sp. OK607 (assembly GCF_900111995.1). GTDB lineage: Bacteria > Pseudomonadota > Gammaproteobacteria > Burkholderiales > Burkholderiaceae_D > Collimonas. Next base: position 84,291 of record NZ_FOKF01000019.1, on the reverse strand, counting down.
TCTTTTCGAAATTGCCTGGCAGCTCGCCTTTCATGCGACGCGTGAATTCGCTGGCCAGCTGCGGATACTCAGCAGCGTAAGCGGCGAACAACGCATTCCAGTCGCCTTCGAATTGCTTGCCTTGCGGTTTGGCATCCCACGCTTCATAAACGTCGGCAGGGATTTCAAACGGCGGGTAATTCCAGCCAAGGGCTTCGCGTACTGCGGCGATTTCCTTGTCGCCCAAAGCCGCGCCGTGCACCTTGTCGGTGCCGGCCAGGTTTGGCGAACCTTTGCCGATGACTGTCTTGCAGCAGATCAGGGTTGGCTTGTCAGACAATTTGGCTTGATGGATAGCGGCGTTGACGGCTTCCACACTGTGGCCGTCGACGGCGCGAATCACGTTCCAGCCATAAGCTTCGAAACGCTTCGGGGTATCGTCCTTGAACCAGCCTTCGACATGGCCGTCGATCGAGATACCGTTATCATCGTAGAGCACGACCAGTTTCGACAAGCGCAGTGTGCCGGCCAGCGAGCATGCTTCGTGCGAAATGCCTTCCATCAGGCAGCCGTCGCCGACGAAAGTGTAAGTGTGATGATCCACAACCGGGAAATTGGCGCGGTTGAATTCCGCCGCCAGCAGTTTTTCAGCCAGCGCCATGCCGACCGCATTGGTCAAACCCTGGCCGAGTGGACCAGTGGTGGTTTCAATCCCTGGCGTGACATCGACTTCAGGATGGCCCGGGGTCTTCGAATGCATTTGACGGAAATTGCGGATCTCGTCCATCGACAAATCGTAGCCGGTCAGGTGCAGCAAGGCGTATTGCAACATCGAACCATGACCGTTTGACAACACGAACCGGTCACGGTTAGCCCAATGCGGATTGGCTGGATTGTGACGGTAGTGCTTGGCCCACAAAGCGACTGCAATTTCCGCCATGCCCATTGGCATGCCGGGATGGCCGGAGTTGGCTTTTTGTACAGCGTCCATTGCCAGCGCACGGATTGCATTGGCCATCTTGGTAGTCGGGAGAGTGGAAGTCATGGTGTGAGCAGGTAGGCAACGATTGAAAATTGGTTGGTGGGCGCGAAGCGTCGGAACAGCCCACAAAGGCCGATATTTTACCAAAATGCGGCCGATTCCGGTTCAAATCCGCGTTTCCCTCACATGCGGGGCAGTAAAATGCTGCCGCGCCATATAATATTAATGCCAGATCAAATAAGAAATTATCAACCCCATGCCTCGTTTCTACGTTTCTACCCCGCTCGAAATCGGCCAGGTGCTGGTCTTGCCGGAAGCAGTCGCCCATCACTTGCTGGTGCTGCGCCTGGGGTTGGCAGCGCCTGTTACCTTGTTCAACGGCACCGGCGGCGAATACACCGCCACCATCAGCAGTATCGAAAAAAAACGCGTCTGCGCCGAGATCAAGACCTTTTCGCCGCGCGAGGTTGAGCTGCCTTACGCCATCACGCTGGCCCAGGCTTTGCCGGAATCGTCGAAACTGGACTGGATAATCGAAAAGGCTGTCGAGCTTGGCGTCGCCGCGATCCAGCCGCTGGCGGCGCAACGCTGCGTGGTGCGCCTCAATAGCGAGCGCGCCGAGAAAAAACAAAGCCATTGGCAGGCTGTGATCGTCGCCGCCGCTGAACAAAGCGGGCGCAACCGCATGCCCACCTTGTCTACGCTCAGCCCCTTTACCGACTGGGTCCAGCAGCAGGATCTGCACAAACGCATCCTGCTGTCGCCGCGCGGTGAGCAATCACTGTCGGACTGGGCGCGCCATCAGCCGCCGCAAGCGCTGGCGTTGCTGATCGGCCCGGAAGGCGGTTTCACTGAAGCCGAAGAAAACCTGGCCTGTAGCCAGGGCGCGCTGATGTTGTCGATGGGACCACGGATCCTGCGTACCGAAACCGCCGGCCTGGCGGCGCTGGCAGCGATCAATGCAATCTGGGGCGAAATGTGACAACTGGAAAATGTAACGCAGGTGAAATATAACCAGCGTAACCTGCGCCTATCGTTTCTACAATTTGTTCTAAGCAAAAACAAAAATGCTGACTAGAATGACTAGTGGTTGCAAGAAACGGTCGCAAAAAACGGTCTCAAGACACAATCGTTTTCAGTTGTATAACTACTCAAATTTCTTGCTGCGTTGTAATATTAATCTTCTTAATGCTTTGTCTTTATTTGCAAAGTAACAACCCGCCTTGATGGCTGACGTTTTTTACTCAGGAGAATATTATGGGACTACTGGATTCGGTACTTGGCGCAATCGGTGGCGGCCAACAGCAAGCGAACGATCCGAAAGCCCTGTTGATCCAGGCTGCGATCGGCATGCTGACAAAACAAGGCGGTGCCGGTGGCGCAGCGGGCGGCCTGGGCGGCTTGCTTAGCGCATTTGAAGGCGCCGGCCTGGGCCAGGTTGCCCAATCGTGGATCAGCAATGGTCAGAACCAGGCGATTTCGCCGGATCAGGTGCAACAGGCGCTGGGCGGCGACAAATTGCAAGAATTGGCACAAGCGGCAGGTATTTCACCTACCGACGCGGCCGGCCACCTGTCGGAAATCTTGCCAGGCCTGGTGGACAAGCTGACACCACATGGCGAAGCGACCGCAGCTCCTGGCGGCCTGGACCTGGGCGGCTTGCTGGGCGGTCTGCTGGGTGGCAACAAGCAGGCCTGAACTGGCTAACGCTGATTGACCAACGCAAACCGTTCGACAAAAATCGCCCTCAGGGGCGATTTTTTTTGGCGATTACAATCTTCGCTGCATCACAATTAGTATCCAAAATTCAATAAAATAGCCGTTTTATCAATTAAAAATCGTGCAATCCGACGCAGTTCGACTTCTTCACAAGGGGAAAACGTCGAAAGCATTTATAATCCAAGGTTTTTGCAATAAATATTCCGGTCACTTCAATGAAGGTATTTCGCGGACTTCCCAACGCCGAATCGCGCGCGCCTTGCGCGCTCACTATCGGCAACTTTGATGGCGTACATCGCGGCCATCAGGTATTGCTCGCGCACGTCCGCAAAGCCGCCACCGAACTGGGGCTGGATGCTGCGGTGATGACGTTCGAGCCGCACCCGCGCGAATTTTTTGCGCAACGGTCGGGCCAGCCGGGCAATATGCCGACCCGCGTCGCCAACCTGCGCGACAAGCTGCAGTCGCTGTCGGCGGCGGGAATAGATCGTGTGATTGTCGAACATTTCAACGCCAGCTTTGCGGCCATGTCGCCCCAGGATTTTATTGAAAAAGTACTGGTTGAAGGCTTGCACGTGAAATGGCTGATGGTGGGCGAAGATTTCTGCTTCGGCTCCCGCCGCGCCGGCAATATCGCCACCTTGATCGAAGCCGGCAAAAAATATGGCTTCCATGTCGAAACCTTGCCGACCGTAATGAACGAAGGCGCGCGGGTATCCTCATCGGCGGTGCGCGCGGCGCTGGCAGCCGGCGATTTCAGCCATGCGCGAGCCCTGCTCGGCCATCCCTATTCGATCTCCGGGCACGTGGTGCATGGCAAGAAACTCGGCCGCACCATCGGCTTCCCCACTTTGAACCTGCGTGTCAGCCATAAACTACCGGCCTTGTCGGGTATTTTTACCGTTAAAGTACATGGCCTGGCCGAACAGCCGTTGCCGGCGGTGGCCAGCATCGGCGTCCGCCCTACCGTGGACGATAGCGGGCGGGTGCTGCTGGAGAGTTATATTCTCGATTTCGCCGGCGATTGCTACGGCAAACTGATACAGGTCGAATTTTTGCAAAAACTGCGCGACGAAGAAAAATATGTCGACTTGCCTACCCTGACTGCCGCGATTGCGCGCGATGTCACCAATGCACGCGCATATTTCCGCCAGCATGATACGGCTGCAGTTTCGGCCACAGATCGAATTTGACGCTGTTCTCACGGTTGTCTTGACTATGCCCCAGCTCAACGCGCTCTGCCTGCGCGTAGCCCCACTGAATTCCATTGAAGAAAATTATGTCCGATCAGACCAGCAAACCAGAAAATAATAAAGCAGCGAAGCCACAAGGCAAGCCGCAAAGCAAATACCCGGTCAACATGACCGAGACGCCATTCCCGATGCGCGGCGACCTGGCCAAGCGCGAGCCGCAATGGGTCAAGCAATGGCAAGAAAAGAAAGTCTACGAACGGATCCGCAAAGCCTCCAAGGGCCGCCCGAAATTCATCCTGCATGACGGTCCGCCATATGCCAACGGCGAAATCCACCTGGGTCACGCCGTCAACAAGATCCTCAAGGACATGATCGTCAAGGCCCGCAACATGGCCGGTTTCGATGCACCTTACGTGCCGGGCTGGGATTGCCACGGCATGCCGATTGAAATCCAGATCGAGAAAAAATACGGCAAGAATTTGCCGGTAGCGGAAGTGCAAGCCAAGGCGCGTGCCTACGCCAACGAACAGATCGACCTGCAAAGAAAAGACTTCATCCGCCTCGGTGTATTGGGCGAATGGGACAATCCGTACCTGACCATGGCCTTCGGTAACGAGGCCGACGAACTGCGCGCGCTTGGCACCATCCTGGAAAAGGGTTATGTCTATCGTGGCCTGAAGCCGGTCAACTGGTGTTTCGATTGCGGCTCTGCTCTGGCCGAGGCCGAAGTCGAATACCAGGACAAGCGCGACCCGTCGATCGATGTCGGCTTCCCGTTTGCCGAACCGGAAAAGATCGCCGCCGCATTTGGTTTGCCAGCGCTGCCGACCGATCAAGGTTATGTGGTGATCTGGACCACCACCCCGTGGACCATCCCTTCCAACCAGGCCCTCAACGTCCACCCTGAAATCGACTACGCGCTGGTGCAGACCACCCGCAACGGCGCACCCTTGCTACTGATCCTGGCGCAAGACCTGGTCGAAGATTGCCTGCAACGTTTCGGCCTCGAAGGCAAAGCGATCGCTACCTGTAAGGGCGAAGCGCTGGCGTCGATCAATTTCAAACACCCGCTGGCCACAGCCGATGCCGGCTACGATCGCCTGTCGCCGGTCTACCTGGGCGACTACGTCACCACCGACAGCGGCACCGGCATTGTCCACTCGGCGCCAGCCTACGGTATCGAAGACTTTATCTCATGCAAAGCGCATGGCATGAAGGACGACGACATCATCAGCCCGGTCATGGGCGACGGCAAGTTCGCATCCTGGCTGCCGTTCTTTGCTGGCATGACTATCTGGGAAGCTTCCAAGCCGATCTGCGGCAAGCTGGAAGAAGTCGGCGCGCTGTTCAAGCTGGTGATGTTCGATCACAGCTACATGCATTGCTGGCGCCATAAAACTCCGATCATCTATCGCGCCACTTCGCAATGGTTCGCCAGCATGGACAACCTGCCGAAGGATGGCCACCCGAGCCTGCGCGCAACCGCCATGCAAGCGATCGAAGATACCGCGTTCTTCCCTGGCTGGGGCAAGGCGCGCCTGCATGGCATGATCGCCAACCGTCCCGACTGGACACTGTCGCGCCAACGCCAATGGGGCGTGCCGATGGCGTTCTTCGTACACAAGGAAACCGGCCAGCTGCATCCACGTACGCCGGAACTGCTGGAACAGATCGCGCAGCGCGTCGAGCAAAGCGGGATCGAAGCCTGGCAGGCGCTGGATCCGAAGGAATTGCTGGGCGACGACGCCGTCAATTACATCAAGAACAAGGACACCCTGGATGTCTGGTTCGACTCCGGCTCCACTCATCAGACCGTATTGCGCGGCTCGCATGCGAGCCAGCTGCAATTCCCGGCCGACCTGTATCTGGAAGGTTCGGACCAGCATCGAGGCTGGTTCCACTCTTCCTTGCTGACTTCGGCCATGTTGAATGGCCGTGCGCCATACAACGCTTTGCTGACGCACGGTTTCGTGGTCGACGGCGAGGGCCGCAAGATGTCGAAGTCGCTCAAAAACGGCGTCGAGCCGCAAAAAGTGGCGGACTCTCTGGGCGCGGAAATCCTGCGCTTGTGGGTGGCTGCCAGCGACTACTCAGGTGAAATCACGATCTCGGACGAGATCCTGAAACGCGTCACCGAATCGTATCGCCGCATCCGCAACACCCTGCGCTTCCTGCTGGCGAATACTTCCGACTTTGATCCTTTGAAGGATGCGGTGCCGATCGCCGACCTGCTGGAAATCGACCGTTATGCGATCGCCAGCATGACGCAGCTACAAGCCGATATCCTGCAACATTACGAGACTTACGAATTCCATCCGGTGATCTCGAAATTGCAGATGTACTGCTCGGAAGACCTCGGCGGTTTCTATCTCGATATCCTGAAAGATCGCCTGTACACCAGCGGTGTCAGTTCGGCGGCTCGCCGTTCCGCGCAAACTGCGATCTGGCACATCACCCAGGCGTTATTGCGCGTGATGGCGCCGACGCTGTCGTTCACTGCGGAGGAAGCCTGGTCCTTCTTCGCCAGCCCGGAAGCTTTTGCCGCCAGCGATGAAACCATTTTCACCCAAACCTACTACACGCTGCCGGAAATCAGCGATGCCGCGGCCCTGATCGAAAAATTCAGCGCCGTGCGTGCTGTGCGCGCCGACGTCACCAAGCAACTGGAAGAAGTCCGGGTCGCAGGCGGCATCGGTTCTTCACTGCAGGCGGAAGTTGAAATCAAGGCGGCTCCGGCGAAATATGCGCTGCTCAACAGCCTGGGCGACGACCTGAAGTTTGTCCTGATCACTTCCAGCGCAACTGTGTCGGAAGTGGCGACAGAGGCCGAAGAAACGATTCTGGTAACGCCGTCAGCGCAGCAGAAATGCGAACGTTGCTGGCATTACCGGGCCGATGTCGGCAGCCACCCGGAGCATCCTGGTTTGTGCGGACGCTGTGTTGCCAATTTGTTCGGCAACGGTGAAGATCGGCATTTTGCTTAACTCTTAAATTAAGTCGCTGAATTAAATCAAGCGCAGTTTGCAATCGTCCTGGTACGGTCTTGCAAGCTGCGCATTTTTTGCCACACAGCTGAGAACCTACGCAATTCATATGGCCACAAAAAAACGCACGTCCATTTCTTCATCTTCCTCCAAATTCGGTCTGGCGCCATGGCTTGCCATCGCTGCGCTGGTGTTGGTGATCGATCAACTCACCAAGATCACGATTGTGCGGCTGTTCAGCTACGGCGAATCGCTAGCGGTAACTTCATTCTTCAATCTGGTGCTGGTGTACAACAAGGGCGCTGCGTTCAGTTTCCTTTCCACCGAATCCGGATGGCAGCGCTACTTTTTCACCGCGCTCGGTATCGCAGCTGCGCTGTTCATCACTTTCCTGCTGAAACGCCATGCCGGACAACGTATGTTTTGCACCGCGCTGGCATTGATCCTGGGCGGCGCCGTCGGCAATGTGATCGACCGCATCGCCTACGGCCATGTGATCGACTTTCTCGACATCTACGTGCGCAACTGGCACTGGCCGGCTTTCAACATCGCCGATAGCGCGATCTGCGTCGGTGCGGTATTGTTTGTTATTGATGAATTGCGTCGCGTAAATAAATAATTGAATCAATAATTGATCCAATTATTTATTGAGTAACCGATAAGCGTTCTACCATCCAGGAGTAAATATGGATCTCGCTGGTAAAAAAATCGTGCTGGGACTGACCGGCGGCATCGCCTGCTACAAGGCGGCGGAATTCACGCGCGCCATGATCAAGGCCGGCGCTTCAGTGCAGGTCGTCATGACTGCGGCCGCGATGCACTTCATCACGCCGGTCACCATGCAAGGCTTGTCCGGCAAGCCTGTATTCACCGATCAATGGGATGCGCGCATCGGCAACAACATGCCGCATATCGACCTGACGCGTGATGCAGATGCCATCGTGATTGCACCCTGCTCCGCCGATTTCATCTTCAAGCTGGCGCACGGCGCCTGCGACGACTTGCTGTCGACGCTATGCGTGGCGCGTCCCGCTACCGTGCCCTTGCTGGTCGCGCCCGCGATGAATGTCGAGATGTGGCAAAACCCGGCAACCCAACGCAACCTGACACAACTGCTGGCAGACGGTATCCAGCTGCTCGGCCCCGATGCCGGCGAGCAGGCTTGCGGCGAAGTCGGCATGGGCCGCATGCTGGAAGCAAATCAATTGCTGGAAGAAGTGATCGCCTCGTTCCAGCCCAAGCTGCTCAAAGGTAAGCGCTTGCTGCTGACTGCCGGCCCGACTTTCGAACCGATCGATCCGGTACGCGGCATCACCAATCTTTCATCCGGAAAAATGGGTTATGCGGTAGCCCGCGCGGCTTATGAAGCCGGCGCGGAAGTCACCTTGGTGTCAGGCCCGACAGCACTCACGACACCTTACGGCGTGCGCCGCATCAGCGTCCAGACCGCGCAGCAAATGCACGATATCGTGATGGCGCAGCTGGCCGGCGCCGACAGCCGCACTGACGTCTTCGTCGCAGTAGCGGCAGTCGCAGACTGGCGCGTAGCCAACGCCAGTGCGCAAAAACTGAAAAAGAACGCCGACGGCAGCGCGCCCGAATTGGTGTTCGAACAAAACCCAGACATTCTGGCAACAGTTGCGGCATTGCCGAAACCGCCTTACTGTGTCGGTTTTGCTGCCGAGTCAGAGAACTTGCTGCAATACGGCGAAGTCAAACGCATCAGGAAAAATGTGCCGCTGCTGGTCGGTAATATCGGCCATGACACGTTTGGCAAGGACGATAATCAATTAGTATTGTTTGATGCCGACGGCCACACCAGCTTGCCACGCGCCGGCAAACAACAGCTGGCGCGCCAGCTGATTGCCGCAATTGCCAGTCGTCTTACGTAGTGAACTGTAACAGCCAATTCAAGAGTGCCTGTCACGTATCGACTGTTACAGTCCACTGAATCTCGAATTTCTATATTGCTGCCTGTTTCACCGCCAGCGGTTTGCATCAAAAATCAGAGGTAGTTTCATGAATACCTGGCAGGATTAATCCTGCCATGCTTGTTGTACCTGCAATTATTGCTTCACCCTTTTCTTCATTTTTCGTTTTTCATTTTTCATTTTTCATTTAATAGATTGTTACAAAATTCCATGAATATCATCGACGTCAAAATTCTCGACCCACGCATGCAAGATCAATTGCCGGCTTACGCCACCGAAGGCAGTGCGGGCCTGGACCTGCGCGCCTGCCTGGACGCCGCGCTGACGATCAAACCCGGTGAAACCCACCTGATTCCGACCGGCCTGGCGATTCACATCGGCGACCCTGCTTATGCCGCCATGATCCTGCCGCGCAGCGGCCTAGGCCATAAACATGGCATCGTGCTGGGGAACCTGGTGGGCCTGATCGACTCTGATTACCAGGGTCAGTTAATGGTTTCTACCTGGAACCGCGGAACGACCGAATTTACCCTCAACCCGATGGAACGGCTGGCGCAATTGATTATTGTGCCTGTTGCACGTGTCCGTTTTAATGTTGTATCAGATTTCGAGAGCAGCGAACGCGGCGCAGGCGGCTTCGGCAGCACCGGAAAACATTGATGGAGAAATTAATGAGATTGACGAATTTGACGCGCGGCGCCGGATGGCAAGGCGCCAAACGTTATGCGGCACTGACGTTGCCGGTGCTGTTTCTGGCAGCCTGTGCCACGCAGGAGCCTGGTACAGGCACCGCGCCGCCACGGACTGCGTCGACAGTCTCTCCCAAATCTGTAGCGCCGGCACTGTCGCCACAGCAAACAGAGCTGAAAGCGTTAATCGGCTTGCAAGACCGTTTGTACGACGTCGCCGCTCCTTTGCTGGTGAATAACGCGGTATTGTGCAGAAACAATGCACGTAACCTGCTTGGTTTCACCGCCAAGACAAAATACTCCTATACGCCAGAATTCGTTGATGCGGCAGCTGCCCTGGGCCTGAGCGATCAACTGCAAGTGACCGGCGTGCTGGCCGGCAGCGGCGCCGCCAAGGTCGGCCTGCAACGTGGCGACAAGCTGGTAACGATCCAGGACAAGCCGGTGCCGGTCGGCGCCGATGCTGAACGCCAGACCGCCCTGCTGCTGGGCCCGCTGGTGAATGGCCGCAACAGCATCAAGCTGACGGTCGCGCGCAACGGCAACAACCAGACCATGAACATCCCGCTGACCCGCGCCTGCGCCTTTGGCATCGAACTCGGCAATACCGAGAACGTGATCAGTTATGCCGATGGCCGACGCGTGCTGATCAGCAGCGGCATGATGAAATTCACCAAGAACGACGATGAACTGGCCCTGGTGATTGCCAAGGAAATGGCGCACAACACGCTGACCCATCCGGCGCGCCAACGCAGCACTGCCACCATGACCGGTGTGATCGACAACCTGATCCGCTTGCGGCCTGATACAGCAGCATTGAACGGTATGGCTGGCGTCAAGCCTTACCCGCAACAGATGGATGCGGCAGCCGACAAGCTGGCGTTGTACATGGTTGCGCGTGCCGGCTACAAGGTCGACAATGCTGCAGCTTTCTGGCAACGGCTGGCGACTACCTATCCGGCCAGCGCGCTGAATGGCTACACAGCGATTCATCCGGGCACCGACTATCGGTTATCGGCGATCCAGCAAGCCGTGACGGATATCCAGGCCAAGCGGGCCACCGACACTGCGATACTGCCGTAGGAATGTAGGGTGGGCATTTTGCCCACGCTACAAAAAAGCCTGAATCACTTGCGTGAATTCAGGCTTTTTTAACGAGCGGATTCGGATTAATCCGAAATTATTCCACTTCCACCGTTTCCTCCGGCGCCGCAGGCGAGGACGAATCCTTTTCTGCGAAATCCAGGCTGATCTGATCCTTGTCGTCCAGATCGACGGTCACCCGGCCGCCAGTCACCAGCTTGCCGAACAACAGTTCGTCTGCCAGCGCCTTGCGTATCATGTCCTGGATCAGACGTGACATCGGACGCGCACCCATCAACGGATCGAAACCCTTCTTGGCCAGGAATTTCCGTAAATTCTCGGTGAAGACCGCTTCCACTTTTTTCTCATGCAACTGCTCTTCCAGCTGCATCAGGAACTTGTCGACCACGCGCAAGATGACTTCTTCATCCAGTGCACGGAAGCTGATGATGGAATCGATGCGGTTGCGGAATTCCGGCGTAAACATACGCTTGATATCCGCCATCTCGTCGCCGGCTTCTTTCTTCTCGGTGAAGCCGATCGAACGTTTTTGCAGACTCTCTGCACCGGCATTGGTGGTCATGATAATGATCACATTGCGGAAATCCGCCTTGCGTCCATTATTGTCGGTCAATGCACCGTGATCCATCACCTGCAACAGGATATTGAAAATGTCCGGATGGGCTTTTTCAATTTCATCCAGCAGCAATACCGCATGCGGTTTCTTGGTCACGGCCTCGGTCAGCAAACCGCCCTGGTCGAAACCGACATAACCCGGAGGCGCGCCAATCAGGCGGCTCACCGCGTGACGCTCCATGTATTCGGACATGTCGAAACGGATCAGGTCGATGCCCATGATAAATGCCAGCTGCTTGGCCACCTCGGTCTTGCCGACGCCGGTCGGACCGGAGAACAGGAAAGAACCAATCGGCCGGTCGGTCTTGCCCAAACCGGCACGCGCCATCTTGATCGCCGACGCCAAGGCATCGATCGCCGGATCCTGGCCGAACACCACATTGCGCAAATCGCGGTCGATGGTTTGCAGTTTACTGCGATCGTCCTGGTTGACCGACTGCGGCGGAATCCGCGCAATCTTGGCGATGATGTCTTCGATCTCGCCCTTGCCTATGGTTTTTTTCTGCTTCGACTTAGGCAGGATGCGTTGCGCCGCACCGGCTTCATCGATCACGTCGATTGCCTTGTCGGGCAGATGACGGTCGTTGATGAAACGCGCCGCAAGTTCGGCCGCACTGGTCAGTGCGGAGGCCGAGTACTTGACGCCGTGATGTTCTTCAAAGCGCGATTTCAAGCCGCGCAGGATCTGCACGGTTTGTTCTACCGTCGGTTCGTTGACGTCGATCTTCTGGAAGCGACGCGACAACGCGTGGTCCTTTTCAAAGACGCCGCGGAATTCCGTATAAGTGGTCGCACCGATGCATTTCAGCTGGCCGCTGGACAAAGCCGGTTTCAGCAGATTGGACGCATCGAGCGTGCCGCCGGAAGCCGAACCGGCGCCGATGATCGTATGGATCTCGTCGATAAACAAGATACCGTGCGGACTGTCTTTCAATTGCTTGAGCACCGCTTTCAGGCGCTGCTCGAAATCGCCGCGGTATTTGGTACCGGCCAGCAGCGAACCCATGTCGAGCGAGTAGACAATCGCATTTTGCAAAATTTCAGGGACTTCACCCTGAGTGATGCGCCATGCCAGTCCCTCTGCAATCGCAGTCTTGCCGACACCGGCTTCGCCGACCAGCAAAGGATTATTCTTGCGACGACGGCACAAGGTCTGGATCACGCGTTCGACCTCGTACTCACGGCCGATCAGCGGATCGATTTTTCCTTCGGTCGCCAGCTTGTTCAGGTTTTGCGTAAACTGATCGAGCGGGCTCTCTTTAGCCTGGCCTTCGGCTTGCACTTCTTCCGCGCCTTCCGAAGATTTCTGCGTATCGGCTTGCTGATCTTTGCGCACACCGTGCGAAATGAAGTTGACCACGTCGAGACGCGTCACGCCTTGCTGATGCAGGTAATACACAGCATGCGAATCCTTCTCGCCGAAGATGGCGACCAGCACGTTAGCGCCGGTCACTTCCTTCTTGCCGTTGGAGGCCGATTGCACATGCATGATGGCGCGTTGGATAACGCGCTGGAAACCCAGGGTAGGTTGGGTATCCACTTCATTCGAACCCGGCACCGTCGGCGTGTTGTCGCCAATGAAGATAGCCAATGTCTTGCGCATATCGTCAATATTGACCGCACACGCACGCAGCACTTCTGCCGCGGACGGGTTGTCGAGCAATGCCAGCAGCAGGTGTTCAACCGTGATGAACTCGTGCCTTGCTTGTCGTGCTTCGACAAACGCCATGTGCAAACTTACTTCCAGTTCCTGCGCAATCATGCTTCCTCCATCATGCATTGCAGGGGGTGCCCTGCTTTGCGTGCGTGCGTTAATACCAGTTCAACCTTGGTGGATGCAATATCTTTAGGATACACACCACACATACCTTTGCCATCGCGATGCACCTTCAACATTATCTGCGTTGCGGCTTCGCGATCCTTGTTGAAGTATTCCTGCAAAATGGCAACCACGAACTCCATTGGCGTGTAGTCATCATTAAGCAAAAATACCTGATACATGGGAGGCGGCTTGAGCTTTTGCTCTTGCCGCGTCGCTACTGTCCCGTCTTCGTGCTTGGTTACCATGCGCCTATTCTAAAACCTTCCGCCAAATGCGCAACGCGCAACTCTGAATAATTAGTGTTTATATCGATACTGATGTTGATATTACGCGTTTTCCGATTGCTATGCAGATGACGATAGAAGAGATTAAATCAAGAGCAGAAAACGATGCGTATGCACAAATTTAATTGCATAATGGAAATTACTTGACTTTTTTATTTTTAACGCGAACAATGACATTCATTAATAAGCATGTTTCGGCTTGTTAATAGAAGTGAGCAAGTTCTAGGAGGGGCAGCGTTACGCGAGGCTTCTTGCTTTTACGGCTCGTGTGATTGTTATTATTTGAAAGACGCTATTTTATGGCAACAGGTACAGTCAAGTGGTTCAACGATTCTAAGGGCTTCGGCTTTATCACTCCGGATGACGGCGGTGAAGATTTGTTTGCACACTTTTCCGCAATCCAGATGAACGGCTTCAAGACCCTCAAAGAAGGTCAAAAAGTCCAGTTCGAAGTCACGCAAGGCCCTAAAGGCAAGCAAGCTTCTAACATCCAGGCTCCTTAATTCAGTTATTGAGTTAAGTGGTCTTTGTAAAAAACCTCACTGCGGTGAGGTTTTTTTATTTGTAGCAATCAATGCACGAAAAAAAAAGCCAGAACACGTTCTGGCTTTTTTTGTAAAAACGGCAAACTTACATGTTTTCAATCAATACTTCGCCGAAACCGGAGCAAGAAACCTGCGTTGCACCTTCCATCAAGCGTGCGAAGTCGTAGGTGACCTTTTTCGAAGTGATCGATTTTTGCATCGATTCAATGATCAGGTCTGCAGCTTCGAGCCAGCCCATATGGCGCAACATCATTTCCGCCGACAGGATCAGCGAACCTGGATTGACGTAGTCTTTGCCAGCATACTTTGGCGCAGTACCGTGGGTTGCCTCAAACATGGCCACTGAATCCGACAGATTGGCGCCAGGAGCGATGCCGATACCGCCGACTTGTGCTGCCAGGGCGTCGGAGATGTAGTCGCCGTTCAGGTTCAGGGTGGCGATGACGCTGTATTCATTCGGACGCAACAGGATTTGTTGCAAGAATGCATCAGCAATCGAATCCTTGACGATGATTTCGCGGCCAGTCTTCGGGTTCTTGAATTTCGCCCATGGACCGCCATCGATCAATTCAGCGCCGAATTCTTTTTGCGCCAGTGCGTATGCCCAGTCACGGAAGCCACCTTCGGTGAACTTCATGATATTGCCCTTGTGGACAATGGTGACGGATGGTTTGTCGTTGTCGATAGCGTATTGGATCGCCTTGCGAACCAGACGCTCGGTGCCTTCACGCGAAACCGGCTTGATGCCGATACCGGAAGTATTCGGGAAACGGATCTTCTTGACGCCCATTTCCTTGATCAGGAAGTCGATCAGCTTCTTGGCGCCGTCGCTACCCTCTTGCCATTCGATACCAGCATAGATGTCTTCCGAATTTTCGCGGAAAATCACCATATCGGTCTTCTCTGGCTCACGCACCGGCGAAGGCACGCCCTTGAAGTAACGCACCGGGCGCAGGCAGACATACAAGTCCAGCTCTTGGCGCAGGGCCACGTTGAGCGAACGGATACCGCCGCCAACTGGTGTCGTCAACGGGCCTTTGATCGATACAACATAATCCTTGATCGCGGCCAGGGTTTCTTCCGGCAGCCAGACGTCGGGACCATATACCTTGGTCGATTTTTCGCCTGCAAACACTTCCATCCAGCTGATCTTGCGCTTGCCTGCGTATGCCTTGGCTACAGCGGCGTCCACTACCTTGATCATGACCGGGCTGATATCTACACCAGTGCCATCGCCTTCGATGTAAGGAATGATTGGATTGTCAGGAACGTTGATCGAAAAATCGGCGTTGACGGTGATTTTTTGGCCTTCAGCAGGCACTTTGATATGTTGGGACATCAGTGTATCTCCGGAGTTGAGGAGGTAAAAGCTACCAGTGCAGTTGGATTTGAAACACAGTTAGTCTTATATAAGACATAAGACAGGCATTTCGTATTATGCACTAGTATTTTACTAGACGCTATGCTTTTGCGACGCCGGCGCCGTGGCTGACACGATGGCTAAGCTGCATTCAAGCTGTATACTAGGCGCATGTCTCTGATTTTATTCAACAAACCATTTCAAGTGATGTGCCAGTTTTCAGCACACCCCGGCCGCCCTACGCTCGCCGACTATATCAAGATTCCCGATATCTATCCGGCCGGACGCCTGGATGCCGATAGTGAAGGATTATTGTTACTCACCGATGACGGCAAGCTGCAGCACAACATCAGCCACCCCGCGCTGAAACAGCCAAAAACTTATATGGTGCAGGTCGAAGGCGCTCCGACCCAGGCTATGCTGGCGCACTTGCGGAACGGCGTCGATCTCGGCGACTTCCGCAGCAAGCCGTGCCAGGCGCGCCAAATCGAGGAACCTGACTGGCTATGGCCGCGCGATCCGCCGATACGCCAGCGCCAGGACAAACCCACCAGCTGGCTGGCGCTCACCCTGACCGAAGGAAAAAACCGCCAGGTGCGGCGCATGACAGCGGCGGTGGGATTACCCACCTTACGGCTAGTGCGAGTCTCGATCGGCCAGGTATCGCTGCAAAGCCATCCGTTGTGGCCGGGTGAGTCGGTTGAGATCAACCCGGCCGATCTGACTGACTTAAAAAAATAGCGGAGACGCGGTGAACACAATGGAATACAGCGCAGATACAATTTGAAACAGGTTTCTGATTTTTTCAAAAAAAAATGTCAACCATCTGTTTCCGAGCGTCGTTAATTGCAGTGATTCAAGTGAATCATAGATTGATTAACTCGCTAACTGAATGGATTTTAAAATGAAAAAACTGATCGCTGTTCTGATTGCCGGCCTGTTCGCTTCCTCCGTTTTCGCTGCTGACGCCGCACCTGCAGCACCTGCCGCACCTGCTGCTGCTGCCACTGCAGCTTCGACTCCTGCTCCTGCAGCCAAGAAGGCAACACACAAAGTCAAGAAGGCTAAAAAAGCAGCTAAAGCTAAAGCTGCGAAAGCTGAAGCTCCAGCAGCTGAAGCCGCTCCTGCTGCGAAGTAATTCCAGCATCAGCTTCGATAAAGGCAGGCGCGTCCTGCCTTTTTTTACGTCCTGAAACAATTAATATCCACCGCGGACACTCCGCTGTCGAATTACCTCTCTGTATAATCTCCGCATCCTAAAGGAGCTTCTACAACATGAATAACATGAGAAAAATTCGCGCTAATTACCTCTCCGCAGCCTTTGCAGCCATCGCAATCTTCTCCTTTGCCGTATTGCCGGCAGCAGCGCAAGAAAGCCAGCAGCTCCCGACCACCCCCCTGAATATCGGTATCCACGTGATCAAAGCCGAGGTTGCGCACACAGATGCGCAACGCGAACAAGGCCTCATGTTCCGCAAGAAAATGGGGAGCAACGAAGGGATGGTATTTGTATTCGATAATCCGGCAGGCATCTGCATGTGGATGAAAAACACCCTGATCCCGCTGTCAGTCGCATTCATCGATGCCAAGGGCACCATCCTGAATGTCGAGGAAATGAAAGCGCAGACGCTGGACTCGCATTGCGCCCAGGGCGCCGCATCTTATGCGCTGGAGATGAACAAGAGCTGGTTCAAGGACAAGAATATCAAAGCCGGCGCCGTGATCCAAGGTTTGCCGCAGCTATAAGCGACACACTACCGGCGGCAACTCCCTGAGCACTTGCCGCCGGGATGATTGAAAAATCAAACAAAACCAAGTCAAACAAAAACAAGCCAAACAGAAAAACCCTGCATAACGCATGTTATGCAGGGTTTTTCTTATTCCAACAACAATTTAGTACAACCGGCAGCCGGGGCTGCCCGTCAAATACTATTAAGCAGCCAGCGCTTTCAGAGCAGCGTTCAAACGGCTCTTATGGCGTGCAGCCTTGTTCTTGTGAATGATTTTCTTGTCCGCGATACGGTCGATAACCGATACGGATTTTTGCAGAACCAGCGCTGCAGCAGCTTTGTCGCCACCAGCATCGATTGCCTTGCGAGCAGCTTTGATAGCTGTACGCAGGGTCGAACGCTGACTGGAGTTGTGCAGGTTTTGCTGAACTGCTTGACGAGCACGCTTACGTGCTTGTGCGGTATTTGCCATTTATATTTCCTAAAACGAGGTCGGGAATGCTTACGCGGCATAAACAAACCAGACCGCGACGCAGAATTCTGTAAAGCCACGGATTATAACCAGTTTTTCTCAAACAGGCAAACTCCCCTTGCTTTGGAAACAATTCTGTCGCAAGAAAGCACTGTTGCCATGATGCAACCAACCTTCCTGGTATATCGTACTTGCTGCGGGAACAATCCGGCCCAGACTTTATCACAGTCAACAGACTGCGCCGACAGCAAGCAAACTCTTGCAAACGCGGCAAAAATTAACCTTATTTTCCAAATCCTGAGAAAGCTGCGGCAGGCGATCTGCTACAGCTATAATGCCGCTCCATGAACTTGCATAAAACGCTTGCCACCGTCTCTGGCATGACCATGGTGTCACGTGTGACGGGCCTGATTCGCGAAATCCTGTACGCGCGCGCATTCGGTGCCGACGGCTACACAGACGCCTTCGCCATCGCTTTCCGTATTCCCAATCTGTTGCGCCGGCTGTTTGCCGAAGGCGCCTTTTCACAAGCCTTCGTGCCCATCCTGGGTGAATACAAAAACCAGAAAGGCGAGGCCGCGACCAAGGAACTGGTCGATCATGTCGCCACCGTGCTGACCTGGGCCATGTTGTTTACCTGCATCATCGGTATCCTGGCCACGCCGGTGCTGGTGTATTTCATCGCCACCGGCCTGAAAGACAACAAAGAAGTATTCGGTGCCTCGGTGTTCATGACCAGGATCATGTTCCCCTACATCGGCTTCATGTCTTTTGTCGCCCTGGCCGGCGGGATTCTGAATACGTGGCATGAATTCAAGATTCCGGCTTTCACCTCGGTACTGCTTAACCTGGCTTTCATTGTCGCCTCGCTATTTGTCGCCCCCTATCTGGAACATCCCATCTATGCGATGGCATTTGCGGTGCTGGTTGGTGGCGTATTGCAGGTTGCGCTTCAGGTGCCGGCGCTGATCAAGGTCGGCATGCTGCCGCGGATTGCCCTCAATCCCATGATCGGCATGCGCGATCTCGGCGTACAGCGAGTGTTGAAAAAAATGGGGCCTGCGGTATTTGCCGTATCTGCCGCTCAACTCAGTTTGCTGATCAATACCAATATCGCTTCGCGCCTGGGGCATGGCAGCGTTTCTCTATTGACCTATGGCGACCGCTTGATGGAATTCCCGACGGCGTTGCTGGGCGTTGCCCTCGGCACCATCTTGTTGCCTAGCTTGTCGAAAGCCAATGCGGACAAAGACCACGGCGAATACTCGTCGCTGCTGGACTGGGGTCTGCGACTCACCTTTTTGCTGGCGCTGCCGTCTGCAGTCGGCCTGGCTACCCTGGCGGTGCCGCTGACGTCAACGTTGTTCCAGCACGGTAAATTCGATGCGGCCTCGGTCGCGGTCACCAGCCAGGTCCTGATTGCCTATGGCGTCGGCTTGATCGGCCTGATTGTGGTGAAAATCCTGGCGCCGGGCTTTTACGCCAAACAAGACATCAGGACCCCGGTCAAGATTGCGATCGGCGTATTGATCGCCACGCAATTGATGAATTACATCTTTGTGCCGATTTTTGCAGTGGCCGGCCTGGCGCTGTCGATCAGCGTCGGCGCCTGCCTGAACGCCGGCTTCCTGCTGTGGAGCCTGATGCGACGCGGCATATACAAACCTGAGGCTGGCTGGATCCGCTATTTCATGCGTCTGCTCGGCGCCCTGTTCCTGATGGCGGCCGTAGCTCTGTGGTGTAGCCAGCAATTCGACTGGACCGGACCGCATACCAGCTCGCTGGCGCGCATCGCCGCCTTGTGCGCTGTGCTGGCGGCTTGCGGCGTTACCTATTTTGGCGCACTGCTGGCGATGGGATTCCGTTTCCGCGATTTCAAACGTATTGCGCGTTAAATTAAACGCAATGAGCAAGCGCAAGGGTCAACGCAAGATCATCAGCGTTTGCGTGCCAGCGTCAGTCCGTCGCCGATCGGCAACAGCGACAGGTCGATGCGGTCATCCTGATGCAGTTTGATGTTCAGCGCTTGCAAAGCGAGCGTATCGGCGCTGGTATCGTGCGTCGCCACTTTGCCACTCCATAAAGTATTATCGATGGCGATCAACCCTCCGCGCCGCAGCAACTGCAGGCAACGTTCGTAATAGCCGTCATAGCTGGTCTTGTCGGCATCGATGAAAGCAAAATCGTATTGACCGGCTTCACCTGCGGCCAAACGCGCATCGAGCGTCTCCAGCGCTGGCCGCAGCTGCAAATCGATCTTGTGCCTGACTTGCGCCTGCTCCCAAAATGGTTGGCCGATCTGCGTATATTCGTTACTGATATCGCAAGCCAGCAGCTTGCCGTCATCGGGCAGAGCCAACGCCACTGACAGCGCGCTGTACCCGGTGAAGACACCGATTTCAATGGTGCGCTTCGCCCCCATCAGCTTGATCAGGAGTCCCATGAATTGTCCCTGCTCGGGCGAAATCTGCATGCCCGCATATGGATGGCTGCGCGTAGCGGCACGCAAAGCCTCTTGCGCCGGATGTTCGCGGATCGAATGATCTAATACATATTGGTAGAGCTTATCGTCGAGATTGAGTGTGCGGTCAGACATGTCTTAGTTCTCCTGAATAAGGATATCAAGCGTGAGGAATAAGTGTTAGGAACAAACGTAAAACCACGCCCTTATTCGCCCAGGTTCTCATGATGCGCGACGGCGCCGCGCTTCCAGTAGGCTGCAGCGCGAATCGCGTGGCGGCCAACACCTTTTTCTTCCACCAGCACACGGCGTAGTGTCGCAATGGCGCCCGCTTCTCCCGCGCACCACGTATAGCCTTCGCCGCCCGGCAGAGTCAACGTGCGAACTGCGTCTATCCATTGTGCCGCGTCGCTGACCCAATGTATATCGACGGTCGCCGCACTTTGCAAGACACGGCGGTCGCTGACATCGGGCACCAGCATCACCACGATGGCGTAGGTATTGGCAGGAAGCTCTTCCAGTCGCCGCGCAACTGCCGGCAAAGCCGTCTCGTCGCCGCACAGAAGATGCCAGTCGTAGTCTAGCGGAATCACAAACGAGCCGCGCGGCCCGGCAATGGTGGCAAGCTGGCCCACGCTCGCCTGCGCCGCCCAGCTGGCGGCGGGGCCGTCGCCGTGCAGCGCGAATTCCAGCGTCAGTTCGCCGGCGGCGGCATCGTAGTGCCGTGGCGTATAGTCGCGCCAATCTTTGGTATCGCCGTCTGGGTTCAGAATCAGTTTGACGTGGTCGTCGAACGACGCGCTGATGAAATCGCCCAGGGACTCGCCGGCGAATGTGACACTGCGAAAATGCGGACTGACAGATGCGACCCGCACTACTTGCAGGTCACGTCGCTTGATCTCATGGCGTAGTCGTTGTACGCGGCTGACGGGCGGGTCTATAATCATGTGACCATCCTTAGAATTGATTGATAATGTCTCCTATAATGCGCAAATCAAATGACAAAGTCAACCATTTAGAAAAAAATCCGGAAGAAGGCGTGCTGGATCTGATTCACACCGTCATGCATCAATACCGTTCGCAACAGTTCCAGACGCTACGCGACGGTCCGCACGACGTCACTCACATGGAATGGAAGGTATTGAGCTATTTCGGCCATCACCCCGGAGCAACGCAAAGTGATCTGGCACGCAAGACTGGACGCGACAAGGCACAGTTGGCGCGGCTGATAAAGGGCTTGCGCGACCGTGGGCTACTCGATGGCGAGGCCGACGAAACCGACCGGCGCAACACCAGGCTGACGCTTTCCGATGCCGGACAGTCGGTACAACGCGCTCTGCAACAGCAAGCCAGGCGGCTCAATGCTAAAGCGGTACAAGGCATGCAGCAGGAAGAACAGCGCGAACTGCTGGCGCTCTTGAATCGTTTGAAAAACAATCTGGACGCCTGAGTTTTTCTAGGACGATGTCAAAATAATTCCGCATGACAACATGCAAAATCGGAACGAGTGGAACAGCCGGCCACGGTTTCTCCTATCGCACTGGAGAAAATAGTTTGCTAGGATAGAGTCATGACGACCACATCCTTAGATTACTTTACTGCGCTGGTGCAACAAGCCAATGATGTTCCTTTGTTCGAAGCAGCACTGGCGATCGCGCAGGATGCCTATCCCAAACTGGATTTCAACGCGCCCCAGGATGAGCTGGACCGGCTGGCCAAGACCTTGCGCCAGCGCTTGCCGTCGGACGCTTCGGCAATCCAGAAACTACGTCAGCTGAATCAGTTCTTCTACCAGGAGCTGGGATTCGCGATCAACGTCAATCATTATTACGACACTGACAACAGCTATCTGCACCGGGTTATCGCCAAGCGACGCGGTATTCCGATTTCGCTGGCAGTGATTTACTTGGAACTGGCGCAGCAGATCGGCTTGCCGGTAAAAGGCGTATCCTTCCCTGGCCATTTCCTGATGAAACTCACGGTGCCTTCCGGCGACATCATGATCGATCCGAGCAATGGCGCCAGCCTGTCGCGCGAAGAACTGGAAGAACGGCTGGAGCCATATCTGCCTACGGAAAACGAGGAAGAAAGAGCGGCCAGCCGGCTCTCGCTGATCAGCTATCTGCAGATCGCCCACCCGCACGACATCCTGGTCCGCATGTTGCGTAATCTGAAAGCTATCTACCAGCAAAGCAATCACTGGCAACGGCTGTTGGAAGTACAGCAACGGATCTTGATCCTGTTGCCCGGCGATGCCGTAGAACGGCGCGACCGCGGACTAGCGTTCGCGCAGCTGGATTGCCCGCAAGCAGCATTGGAAGATCTGGAAAATTATCTGGCGCAACGGCCGCACGCATCTGATGCGGCTGCTCTGTACCAGCAAGCCATCGAATTGCGCGAGGCGTGCCGGCGTTTGAATTAGTTGTTCGAATTAGTAGTTTGAATTAGTTACCTGGGCATTGGCGGCCGGCCACTCGCTGCGTAGGAGCGATAGCTGCAGCATGTCATGGTATTGGCCGCCCCAGTAACCAACCTGGCGCAGGCGGCCTTCATCGACAAAACCGAGTTGGCGCAGCAGCTTGAGAGAAGCCAGGTTATCCGGATGCACCATGGCTTCAATGCGATTCAGCGCCATATGTGCGAAACCCCAGGTCATGACTGCCGCCAATGTCTCCCGCATGAATCCCTGTTTCTGGGCATGTGCAGAGAGTTCATAGCCGATCATGCATTTGCGCCAGTTCCTGTCCCACTTGAACAAACCACATGTGCCTAGCAACTGGTCCCGTTCACGGGCTTGAATTCCCCAGCGCGCGCCCGGATTTTCATCCAGGCGCCAGCTGGAAAATCGCTTGATCAAGCCCTGCGCAGCTGCCAGGTCTTTTAATGGATCGTTGCCGAACCAACGCATCAGATCAGGGTCGCCGTGCATGGCGAATATCTGCTCTGCATCGCGTTCGACTATCTCGCGTAACAGCAGGCGTTCGGTCTGGATAAAGGGGAAAGCTGTTGTTTCGCTCATTAAAACTACGCCCTTGAATAAAAGGTTACCTAGAAATCCTGATTGAATGCGTCACTGCCTTCCCGCCTGCCGCCACGGCTTGTCGGGTTAGCCCTTGGTACGCGCCTCGATCACTTCCCACTTTTCCAGGCTCTCTAGCAGCAAGCCGTCGATTTCAGCGAACCTGTCGTTGAGGCGCTTCACTTCGTCCGGTTTTTGCTTGTACAGATCAGGATCGGCCAGTTGGCTTGAAATGGCTTTTTGTTCCGCTTCCAGCTTGGCGATCAGCAACGGCAATTCTTCCAGCTCACGCTGCTCTTTATAACTGAGTTTTTTCTGCTTGGCTGCAGCTTGAACCGGTTCAGCTTTCGCTTCGGCCTTGGCTTTGGCAATCACTGCCGATTGGGTCGGACGCACACGTTCCCAATCGGTATAGCCACCGACATATTCACGCCACATACCATCGCCTTCAGCGGCAATCACCTGGGTCACCACGTTGTCGAGGAAGGTACGGTCATGGCTGACCAGGAACACGGTGCCGTTGTAGTCTTCCAGTAACTCTTCCAGCAATTCCAGCGTATCGATATCCAGATCGTTGGTCGGCTCGTCCAGCACCAGCACGTTGGCCGGCTTGGCAAACAAACGCGCCAGCAGCAGACGATTACGCTCGCCACCGGACAGCGATTTCACCGGCGAACGCGCACGTTCCGGCGCAAACAGGAAATCGTTCAGATAAGTCATTACATGCTTGCGCTGGCCGTTGATCTCAACCCAGTCGCTACCCGGCGCGATGGTGTCGGCCAGGCTGGCGTCTTCGTTCAGCTGCGCGCGCATCTGGTCGAAATACGCGATCTGCAATTTGGTGCCCTGCTTGATCGCGCCGCTATCCGGCTGATCTTCGCCAAGAATCAGCTTCAGCAAAGTGGTCTTGCCGGCGCCGTTCTGGCCGATCAGACCAACCTTGTCGCCACGCAAAATGGTGGCGGTAAAGTCGCGTACGATCGCTCTTTCACCATAGGATTTGTTGACATCGGTCAGCTCGGCGACGATCTTGCCGGAGCGCTCGCCCGACGACACATCCAGCTTGACCTGGCCTTGTTGATCGCGCCGTACACTACGCGCAACCCGCAAAGCTTCCAGGCGCCTGACGCGGCCTTCGTCGCGTGTGCGGCGCGCTTGCACGCCCTTACGGATCCAGATTTCTTCTTGCGCCAGGAATTTGTCGAACTTGGCGTTCTCGACTTCTTCGTTTTCCAGCTGCTCAGCCTTACGCACCTGATACGCCGTGAAATTGCCGGGGAAAGACAGGATGCGGCCGCGATCCAGTTCGATGATGCGCGTCGCGACGTTGTCCAGGAAACTACGATCATGGGTAATAAACAGCACGCTACCTTTATAGTCGCGCAGCAAACCCTCGAGCCACATGATCGAGCTGAAATCCAGATGGTTGGTCGGTTCGTCAAGCAGCAAGACATCGGGCGCGCTCACCAGGGCGCAGGCCAGCGCGACGCGCTTTTGCATACCGCCCGAGAGTTGCCCCATCAGCAGATTCTTATCCAGGTTCAAGCGATCCAGCGTGGTCTCGACCTTGTTGCTCAGGCTCCAGGCGTCGGCGGCATCGAGCTTGCTCTGTATCTCGTGCATGCGCTCCAAAAGGGCGTCGTCGTTATCGCCGCCGAACTGGCCGGTCAGTGAATCGTATTCGTTCAGCAATGCCTGCATTTCGCCCATGCCGGATGCAACTGCGTCGAACACCGACATCTCGGATTCGAAATGCGGTTCCTGATCGACATAGGCGATCTTGATACCTTGCTGCATCACCATCAAGCCATCGTCCAGCTTGGACACACCCGCGATGGTTTTCAGCAACGACGATTTGCCGGTGCCATTACGGCCGATCAGGCCGACCCGCTCCCCCGATTCGAGGGAAAATTCCGCGCGATCCAGCAATGCAACGTGACCAAAGGCGAGTTGCGCATTGGAGATAGAAATGACAGCCATAATTTGGATGAAACCAGAAAAAGAAAGATCTGCGGAGCGCTACGCCAGATGGCTACATAAGCGGCATCACGCAGTCAATTGGATGAATGAACCGCACATTGTACCTAACCTCGGAGATCTGGTCGTATATTTGTCAAACCCGACACCCTCACCGGGCTGCTGCTCCCTGCTCACGGGCCTTTTTGTCCTGCAATGTGGCGTTACAAAATATTTATGAAAATACATTGCCAAAAAGAAATTTGAGACCTATATTATTTCCACCTGGAAACATCCATCTTCGAGCTGGCGCTGTGCCATGGCGTAGGTAATCTGACCTGATTTTAGAAAAATAATATCACTGTAAAGACAAGGGCAAAGCGCACGCAGCCTTTTGCCTCTCACATGCATATAACAGGGAGAAAACCATGGACCCACTACTAGGGCAGCTACTGATACCAAAATATGACGCGCCATTGGTTTTACTGTCATACATGATCTCATTCTGGGGCGCATTGCTAGCCCTGCAATGCGCCAAATCCATGTTTCGCAAAGATGGTACGCTGGATTTCGGCATGACTATCTGCGCCGCCGCCTCGCTTGGCGGTATCGGCATCTGGTCGATGCATTTCCTCGCCATGCAAGCGTATCGCCTGACCGTGCCGATCGCCTACGATGTGGTGCTCACCGCGGCATCGTTGCTGGCTGCGATCATAATTTCCGGCATCGCGCTTTACCTGGCCGGCGGCCATGGCAAGTTCAAGGTATCCGGCTGGCTGGCGGGAAGCATGCTTGCAGGAGTAGGGGTATGCGTGATGCATTACATGGGCATGTATGCGATGAACCTGCGCGCCACCATGCTGCTCAATCCGCGCATCGTCGTGATTTCGATAGTCATAGCGATTGCCGCCGCCTCTGCTGCGTTATGGCTGGCTTTCAATCTGACCCGGCTGTTGCATAGGGTGATAGCGGCGCTGGTGATGGCGCTGGCGGTCTGCAGCATGCACTACGTCGGCATGTTTGCCGCCAACATGATCTGCACCAGCGACGCCCCGCTGATCCCGCTGAAAATCGGCGGCAATTACCTCGACGTTTCGGTCTATGCGGTCGCCGGCTTGCTGTCCCTGTGCATTTTCTGGGTGGTGCTGGGGCGCAGCATGGACGAAAACAAGCTGGCGGAAACCTTGCGTTGAGCGAGGCCGTAGTCGTGACGCTTCGCCATTCGCGGCGTCACGCTACATGTCAAAACGCTTCATGATGCCGATCGTCATCAGATCGGCGTCATTCTTGTTCTTGAAAGTGACCACCCGGCCGAAGTCGGCGAAACCTCTCATGCCGTGGCCCAGATCACGACCAACCTGCAAGCTGATCAAGCCATTTACTTTCCAGTTGTCCGAATCGCGTTTATTGACTGCCAGATAGGGTCCGGCGCCGGCACTGATATTCCAATGTTCGGCAATCGGCTGCACATACCAGCCTTCTGCGGCAATCCCGTGCCGATTCACGCGCACGCCATCATCCCCTTCTTCTATCGCGGAAACCGAAGCGGCCCATGGTCCGTAATATTTTTTAGCTTCCAATGCGTAGCTAAACCGTTTGCCTGGCCCCGATTGATTGGTCTGGGCAAAACCGCCCAGCGCCGCCAGCCATAATCCGCGATCGCCTCCCTCATCTGGCGCGCTCACGTGCGTTGCGCCGAGTTCCTTGCCGATGCCGACCAGAAAGCCATCCGACGACGGCGCGCCAGGCGTCAGCACGTGGTTGTACGCCAGCCGGATGCTGAGACCGGGTGAGAACTGATCCAGACGCGCCAGCAGCGCCACGGAAAACAAACCGCCCAGGCGCCTGTCGTCTATTTCCGTGCCATTGACGGTGGTTCTGTTCATGCTGAAATACGGACCGGCGCCCAGTTCAAGATCAAAACTTGGCTGCAGTTTTTGGCGGTAGACCATCTGGGCTGCGTAACCATCGCGATGATTGTTATCGGGATGGCCCTCGTTGTAGTACACGTAGTCAAGCCGTGTGCTGCCGCCGGCCGGCAGATGTCCGCCGGCAGACAGTCCAAACAGATCGATAACCGGCCCGAACCTGATTTCCGCGGCACGCCAACGCATCGGCTTCTGGGTGTCCAGGCTGGTGCCGTAAAGTATGCCGTTACCGAGCGCGGCCGAGACGTAGCTGTTGTCAGGCGCTGGTGCTAACGGTGGTAAAGCCTTGGCGTCATCTGCCTGAGCGAGGGGATGCCAGCAAAGAAACGTGCATGCCAGCGCGAAACTGCAAATTGCTTCGTTTTTCTTAGACATAGCCGCTTTCTGTTGGTGGCTGATTCTATTGGATCGATGCGAAGTGATTTTGTTTCATTTTTTGATTTGAGAAACAAACATTCCCATAATCAATATATACCACATACCTCCCGTAGCCGCGGCCGGCTTCTGCGGCTTGGCTTGGCATTGAAGAGAAATACGGGGCTTACGGTGACTTACTGGTTTTTTATAGGGGATTTGGTCCCGCCAACAGGAATCGGACCTGTATCTAGCGCTTAGGAGGCACTCGTTCTATCCATTGAACTATGGCGAGACGGGGTAAATCAATGGGAGGAATAAGTCTTTGATTTTATGGGATATACCCAGCAAATTCAATAACTTACGAGCGATTTAGAATCCCTCCCCTATCATTCCCGTTAACGCGAAATCATGCGAGTAAACGTTCTGACTGCTACAGATTTGCTACAATCCCCGGAGACAAAACAGAGGGAATTACATGGCATCCATACTAGCAATCGGCAAACGCTGGCGCGCTCAAGTTCGCACTAAAGGCAGGAGTATAACAAAAACCTTCCGGACAAAGTCAGAAGCTGAAAGATGGGCACGTGCCACCGAAATTGACGTCGAGTCCGGGAATGCCAGCGCGCTGAAAACGGACCTCGCAACGCTCATTGCTGATTATCAACTCGTCCGACAAAAATCAGCACGCCCTGTCAGCCCAACGTCGAACGAACATTACATGATGAAGCGCTTGACGCTTAAGTTGGGCGACAAGATCGCTGCCGAACTGACAACACAAGACATTGTGGGTTATGCCCAGGCCCGGCGCACGGAAGACGGCGTGGGCGGCTACACCGTGGAGATGGAGCTATCGAAGCTCGGTACAATCCTTCGTCACATGGCCGGTATGCTGGACGTCAATATTCCGGACGCAGTTACAAAGGCCCGCCCTATGCTGAAGCATCTACACCTGGTCGAAGCTGGAAAAACCAGGGAGCGTCGGCCAACTAGCACTGAGCTCACGGCGATCTTGAGCTGGTTCGCCGAAAATCCGCAATACGGACTACCAATGATCGACATCGTGACGGTATTGCTACGGTCGGGATTTCGGCGAGGTGAGATTTTTAGAATCACTTGGGACGATCTGGACGAAGCATCGCGCATGGTAATGGTACGGGATAGAAAACATCCTCGCATGAAAAAGGGAAATGACGAATGGGTGCCTCTTATCGCTGATGCGTTCGAAGTTGTAATGCGCCAGCCGCGGAGCGACAAGCGAATTTTCCCCTATGAAGCAGGAACCGCCAGCAAGTATTTTAAATGGGCGTGTGACGCATCAAAAATTGTTGACCTTCATATGCACGATCTGCGCCATGAAGCTGCCAGCGCATTGTTTGAAGCCGGATGGGAGATACCGGAAGTGGCAGCTGTTACCGGGCACAAAGATTGGCGCAACCTAAAACGTTACACTAATCTTAAGCCCGAAGATATTGCGGAAAAAGGTCGAGTGATCATCTTTCCAAACAAAGCCGCCTGGGCGTCATCATAATAGCTATCCGCCCTTAAACCACCGCTCGCAATAAAAATCAGCCCTGGGGTCTATGTGAACATTGCCGAAATATTTAATGCATTTTCTGACAAGATGACTCAAATTTCGTTATATCAAAGGGCTGTGAAAGACTTACATACCCGCGAACGAAAAAAACTCTATGCAGACGCAAGAGAGCTTGAAGAAAACCCAGACCTCACAGGATTGGCCGTGAATATGGACAACATGGTCTTGCGTGACGCCAAAACAGGAACTCTTGTACTTTTTGGACAGACAAGCAGGTCCATCAAAGAAATGGAATTAGCTGTCGCGCTTCACCAAAACAAACAATATCAATGGCTATTGGCCGAGGCATATGAGGAGTTCTCAGACTTCGTCGAGATGGCATACGCAAGCGTTGCCCTGGATGATCCAAATTTCTGGCCGCTAGCTGACTATGGAAACATTTCGCTAGCGGATCTGGGCTCCAAAGATTGGGCATGGCATTTGGAGCGCGCACGAAATAAGAAAGAAGTTCCACATAGTATTCTTGCTCAATTCAAAAGAAAATTTCCAGAGATCGGCGAACTAGCATTTAATAACGCATGCAACGCCAATCTCGACTTTGCACTTACTCTCATAGAACATTTGAGGCATCTTATCGTTCATAAAGGCGGAGTAGCCAGTGACAGAGTCAAATTTTCGAAACAAGTATTGGAGAAAGCCGGGTTGTTCAGGAACGGAAAACCTAGCGCTGAACACACAGCAATTATCGATGGCTCCTTTGGGGCAGGCGAATACAAAAATACGATTGCCTTACTCGAAACTAGACAAAAATCCCTACTGCCGTTGGTCATTGAACACAGCCCTTTTGACACATTGACTGGTCTTTTAATGACGTATGCCCATCTCATTTTTGTGACGTTGAATGCGATCACACAACAAAAGCAAAATGTCTAGCTAGTGAACGACCGACGCCCCTCCCTTCAAGCCAAGTCGCGACGGCACTTACAAATCCTCAAATGCTGACTATCCAAATATTGTGACACCGCGTTGAAACTGACAAAGCGACGCATTCCCTCGATATAGGTAGTGATTGAAAAGGCGCCGACTCTGAACTGACTACGGATATAGTGATCGTGCTTCGCCGACCAGTTGTAACGGAACATGATCCCCTTACCAATTTAACGCCCGCTTACAACCGAAGGAAATAATCATGGATTTGTTCAGTCCGCTCGTTGCAACAGAAAAACAGCATCCGAATTTCCGATCAATAATGCATCCTCTTCTGCTGCCCGAACGCACCGAGCTTGCTCGGTGGGCATCGGGGTTCCCAGATCGAGATAATAAATTCGCCATAGAATTTCAAACGACCTTCAACTCATCCTTTTGGGAAATCTATCTTTACGCGGTTTTTTGTGAGTATGGATTTGAGATGAATTGGTCGCATGCAATGCCCGATTTCCATGTAAATGGAAATGGGAGAGATTTCGTCGTTGAAGCAGTCACCGCCAACTCAGCCAGCGGCAACTTGGAGGAGTGGAGGAAACCGGAACTCATCAGCCAAGATGTTCGATATAAACGATTTGGCAAAATCAATCGTGAGGCGATGATTCGTCTCTCCAATGCCTTTAGCGCAAAATTCAGGAAATTCAACGATTCCTATTCTAAGCTTCCCCACACGAATCAAAAGCCGTTCGTGCTGGCCATCGCACCATTTGAACAACCAGACTTCCAATACCAATATGATCGCGCAATCATGGCCCTCCTATACGACTACTACGTCGACGAAGATGCGTACCATGAAAATCCAACACAATATCCGGACGGCCCACCAGGCATTAAATTGGGTGAAATCACCAAAAGTAATGGAACTAGCGTTCCGCTTGGCCTTTTCTGTAACGAGAAATATCGAGCAATAAGCGCAGTGATTTTTTCCTGCGCCGCGACATGGGGAAAAGTTGAGGCACTAACTCAAGATTCACCGAGACCATGCACCATTTCTTCCTCTTGGGGCGGACCCGGCGGAAAGCCTCGTCGCCAACAAGTTAGCAGAGCGCGCCACAACGAAACGCTGGAAGACGGATTGCAGATATTTCACAACCCTTTCGCTGCCAACCCTCTTGATCTCAACACGTTTCGGCGACCAGGAGTAGTACAGCATTTTAGAGACACATTAACGGGTGAATGGATGCAAGAAGAGCGAGATCGTTGTTTGCACTTCCGCTTACCAATGTCAATACTCACGTTCTGACTTTCAAAGCCATGAGGTGGAACAAATGTGATTTTCAAGCATGATGTCTCATAATGATCAACATTACATATTTGCTGGAGCACTGGCGCGTCCTGCCGCGACCGCCTGATTGCTGCGCGCAATGAGATGTTGGCTATCGAGGTACTCTGATACCGCTTGATAGCTGGCAAAACGGCGCGCGCCTTCAGTATAGGTGATTATCGGAAAGGAACCGGCGCTGATCTGATTGCGGATTGTCCCCTCTTTAATATCAAGCAACTTTGCCAACTGCGGAAGGTTCAGCCGAAGTCCGAAATTTTCTAATATGTATGCTTGTGTTAGAAGACTCACTGTGCGCCCTCCCCCGTACAGTTTGCCAATGTTTCAAAATTACAGGAATATAAGCACTCAAACTCCCTGACACCTTTCCTCGGGTCTAATCCAAAGTACACTGCCAACGGTGGTTCCACTTCGTCGGATGTGAGGATGTCTGATAAAGGCACGGCGCGGAAGCAGCCAGGCAATTGGTGTTCCACCTCAATCCAGGCGTGCAACTCGCCGTTGCCAAGGTCGCGCCGCAGGTCGTTGACGTAACCGGCCTGGATGCCTTCGTCGGTGTCGAATGTGACGCGATCGCGCACCTTCACGCTGAGTGGTTGATCTACCTTATTCACGGAAAGCCTCCAGGAGTAAGCCGACTACCAGGCTGATGACAATGACCAGGGCCACGAAGGCCGACAGTGCGCCGTGGTAGCGGATTTGGAAGCGCTTAAACACCGGTTGGATTGTTTCGGCGATGCCAAGAATGGCGAACGCCATTAGCGAATTTAGGCATGCGTGCATGAGTATTTTCATAGGTCTATCTCAGTAATAAAAATTCGTGGATAAGGGCAGGCGCCAATAGCTGCCCAGGTCGTGACAAGGCGTTTGCGTGCAGCCATATCGTGGTTTTCATACGCGGCCACTTCCTGCCGGCGCGTGTTTTCGCATTGCATGTTCATCGCATCTGCAAAATCTTTGGTATTCCGCTCCAGGTCTCTGGATTTTTGTTCTATCGTCGACCAGTCGGTGGGCTGATATGCCGGCTGTGGATTTTTTTCGATGAAATCCGCAAGCCGAACTGCAATTGCTGCTGATTCCTCGGGAGTCAAAACAGAAGTGGGAACCTTCTTTTTAGATTTTTGCGTACAGTTATTTACACCAGTCCAAGGAAGATCAAAAGCCACAGCCTTGGCGGCGCCGACGACCGTCCACTGATAACGGACGGATTCGTAGACTGCGCGTGGATTCCATGCGTGATAGATGCCGCATGGCTTTTCCGTCTCATAGGTCGCGTACTTGCCTTCGACCAGGGTGCTGCGCGTGGCGATCTTGACCAGCCCCTTGCGTCCGACCAGCGGGCCGCCCTGCGCCCGTAGGTAGTCGCTGTAGGACGCTTGTTTGATCGTCTTGACGGTTTCGACGCGCTTACCGTCTACGATGTTGGTTTCCGTTGCCCTGATGGTCTGGGCAGCTTGCCAAGCAGTTTTAACGGCATCCGGCGCGTTGACGATGCTTTCGCTCTTGACGCGACGCAATTCGCGCCACGGACCAATAGGTGCGCCACCGACCTGCTGGAATTGCCGGATGCCCCAGGTCTGCGCCCAGTAGCACACGCGTTGACTAGGCGTCAGCAATTCGTCGCCGGCCAGATCGTCGGTCACGATATAGGTACGACCGTCTTCTCGCATGTGGTGATCGCCAACATGTTCGCCGTCGATGTTCTTGGCGATGTACTTAGCGATGTAGCCTGCGGCAGTGCCTTTGTCGGCTTCAATGCGGACCAGTTTGACCCGATTCTTATCGGCACCGCGTTCGTCGCCGTCTTCGATCAGTGCATAAGCCGTGATGATCGCCTCGTAGCGCTCCTGGTGCTCAGGCGGCACAAACATCAGCATGTGCCAGTGGGGACAGCCATCGTGATGCGGTTCAGCAATGCGGAAGCCGTAAGCGTGGATGCCGTCGCGGTGCAGCTTGGAGCGGATCCGTTTCCATACGTCGCACAGATACAACTGGGCATCGCGTGGCGTGGGTTCTCCAAACTCGATATATTTTGGGTTCGATTCACCGCTCTTGCTCAGTACAGCGTGATACTTACTTGGCGCCGTGATCGTCGCAAACAGACCGACATGGCCCAGGTCAAATGCGATTTCCTCAAAGCCGCGTATTCGCGTCATCAGTTCGCCGCGCCGATTGGATTTGTTCGCCAGGCCAAGTGCGGCCAAGGCGTCCAAGCTGTAGATCTGGCCGTTTTCGTTCTGTAGCTCGATGGAGGCCAACAGCTTGGCGTTCTGCTTATTGCGGCGTTGCTGACGATAAGCCGTTTCGTTGCTGACATAGGGGCCGGTATTGTAGCTGGTGAACCCCAGGCGGATCGCCATATGTTCGCAGCGACGTGCATGCGCCTTGCGGATGCCACGCAGCCACCAGGCTTTGTCCAAGGCGCGACGGATGATTTCATTATCTTCTTCGCCTGCTGGTGGCGCGACGGTAAGGCGTTCACAGAGATGGTGAATTGCGGACAGGATCGCATCCAGGGATTGCAAGTCGGCACAGAACTGATAGCACTCGCGGGCGGCACTGTCGGCGGCGCGATAGAGCGCTTCATCAGGGGCATCAAGCGGCAGCAAATAATGATCGGCTGACCAGATTTCGTCGATGACGTCGATCTTGTGTTCGTGCTTGTCCATGCCTTCGCGGGTGAACAGATCGCGCAGGGCGCGGCCCATGCGTTTCGGTAGACTGGTGATGGCGTCGGTGGAGTAGAAGTGGTAGCTCATGCGGCGATCCCGTCCGATTCGTGACTGGCAGCCGGAAACTGGCTAGGTAGTTCGCCGCCTTGCGCACAGCGCAGGACGGTTTGCAGTTGCTTGAGCAACCGGCGGGCTTCGCAGTGCATCTTGCCGCGCTCCAAGGCGTTCAGTGATTGCAGAGGGACGTCACCTTTCTTGCTGCCGATGCCTGACATGTGGGCCAGCATTTGCCGATCACGCGGCGGGATGCCATTCCAGCGGGCGGCGCGCACGCTTTCCTTGTCGCCGGCCAGCACGATGTAGGCGTGTTCCAGATGCATCTGTGCGATGTCCTGGTGCGCGTGTTGAGATTGACTAGCCATGGCTTATCCTCCAATGATGCCCGTGGCTTGCAACAACGGACCTGCCATCATTAGGAGACAGCCGAGCGTCATTACGGCGAAATCAAACAGGAAATTTTTCAATCGTTTCATATTGTCACCTGCTCGTTAGTGACCAAGTCGCCCAACGCGAGAGCGTGCACGCCAGCTTCCAGCCCCAGCGTCAATTCTTGTTTACTGCCACCCTCACAATGGAACACGATTTCCTGAGTGTAGAAAATTCCAATAGATGCGTCTGGATGGCGGTGCGCTTTTACAGGCTTCACAGTGATCCGTTTTAGTTGGTCCAAATACATGCGGTTTGACATGATTTACCTTTCTTCAGGGTGAGCGAATCCCGCACGTCTGAAAACAGACGTTGCAGGTAACAACGGGAATGGATGCAAACTAGCTGGAGACTACGGCGGCGCTAGGTTGTGAAGTGTCATCGTCATGTGCAGCTCACAGTTTTAGCGCAAGCTGATTTGCACAAGCGTTGCGGACATGTTGGGACACGTGGATACGTACTTCGGGATTAGGCAGTGCCGACATCGACAACGTGCGCAACACTTCCAAGCTGGCGACAAAAACGTGACCGCAATCGGGGTTCTGGCACATGTAGGTGATCTCTTTCATCATGTGCGACATGGTGCGGCTCTTCGCGGCGCGCACACGATGATGACAATGTGGACAAGGAATACTGATGACTCTCATGCTGGCTTCCTGTCTACTGGATACAAGGCACGGCCTCTGCCGGATATTTGACGCGACTGCTTGCGCAAACGCGATTTTGCAAGCCATTCCGCTGCCTGTTGCACCGAATCCAGACCTTGCTGCTGGCGCACGCGCTCCAGTAAGTCGTTTTCTGCATCGGTTAGGGTGATTTCTTGGACTGGCATCTTTTCGTCGGCTCTTAATCTGCTTATTGCGGTCTAGGCTTATGCAGCTTTTGAGTCTACTATTTCACTGTCGCTGACGCCCAACGCTGCTGCCGCTTCCCGCAGCACCAATTGACGCAACAGCGTTGACGGTTGTTCGCCTTGATAGTTAGCCAGCGCCTTGATCAGATCGTGTTCGTAGTCGTCAAACCGGAGAGTCAGGCGATTAGTGCGGATACGCTTGGTGTCGGGATACATGGTGGCGTCCTTAACTGTTATTGATGAGAGGCAAGTTCGCGTTTGTAGTCGGCAAGGCCACGCAAAATCAAAAAGCGTAGAAACCAGGCGCGGGACCGTTGTAATCGGAAGGCGTACCGCTCGACCTCATCTTTTTCAGCGGGCATGAGGCGGGCGCCAAGCGGCTGCGAGGTCGCTCCCTTGGAGATACGCCTGACTTTGGGCAATGTTTCCATGATGTTATGATGTGTAATCGCTATGGGATGGCGTAACTATAGTGCTCAAAAACGCACTAGTCAACATATAAATGTGAATATGGACATGTTTGGAGCACGCTTAAAGAAGGAACGCCAGCGCCTTGGAATGAATCAGGACGATTTTGCTGAGGTTGGCGGAGTGAAGAAACGCGCTCAAATTTCCTATGAGAAAGACGAAAGATCGCCCGATGCCGCTTATTTATGTGCGCTATTGGAAATTGGTGTCGACGTCTGGTACGTAATGACCGGTCAGGTGTCTGCGACAGCGCTAACGCTGGAAGAAAGCGAACTATTAGCTAGCTACCGCAACCTCGATGTTCGCGGAAAGGCTGGCGTATTAGGCTTGATAGATGGCATGAGCACGACCGTAAAGGCTGCCAGTGGCACGAAATTTAGCGGCAATGTCAGTCAGGTTGTGGATGGAGATCAAACGGTTAATGCCCCGATGACCTTCCACATGACTGACAAGAAAAAGAAAAAAAGTATCTAGGAATAAAGCGAGATTGGTGGCGAAAAGCGAATACAGAATTTGAAGGGAGCATAGGGCAAGTTGTCATGGGCGATGTGCATCAGGCCCGCAGCCTTCACAAGCAGTTATCCGTCGCTCTGCTTGCCATGACCAGCGTATGCGGCTGGTCGTTGTATCAGATACCACCAGACGTTAGCGCGTCAACGATGAAGGAGCAATTGCATTGTTATGCGGACGATAAAATGTATTCCGTCGGCAGTGCGAAGAGGATGCTAACAGGCGAGATTCGCGAGTGCCTAAGCCAAAGCAGTGGCGCCGCGCCGTATTGGCACGAGATCGAAAGGTCACGCCTTCACTAAATTGTAATAGCACAACGACGGGGCATGTTTTCTTGCACCGTCACCATCTGCGGACCGTTGTTGGCCGCTCACCTCAACCGTTATGACTCTCCCTTCGCTCATGCATCCATCCATAAAATCACTCGATTCTTTTTTCAATAGCGATGATCAGGTTATCGTCATCAAAGGCGCTTGGGGAGTTGGCAAGACATATCTTTGGAATTCGTACATTAAAGATCGAATCGCGAAGAAAGATATCAAGCAAGTTGCATACAGCTACGTTTCTCTCTTTGGTAAGACATCCCTTGCGGACGTACGCGCGTCGATATTTCAATCAGCAAAGGCAATATCCTCAAATGCGAAAATCGATGCTCACTTTGATCAACAGCTTGAGGACAGTACAAGTCTCTTGAGTAGAGCACCTTGGGTGCGCGGAGCCATGAACATAGCAAAAGAAAAGGCACCATTCGTTAAGTGGTTTACGAATTTTGCACGTTCCGCACCCTACACAGATAAATTTGCAGGAATTATTGCGTCGATGGAATATAGTTTGGTTGCAAACTATGTCATATGTTTTGATGATATGGAGCGAAAAGGCGGCTCATTGTCGGTTCGAGAAATAATGGGCTTGACTGATGAACTGGCCCGTCGAAAGAACTGCAAGGTTGTTCTTATATTTAATGACAACTCATTTTCAGAAGAAAAAGACAAACAAGAGTTCGAGTCATATCGGGAGAAAGTTGTTGATGCCGAGCTGGATCACAATCCGACCCATAAACAAAATCTAGAATGTGTATTCTCTTCCAATCATCGCCTATTCGCAACAATCGAAACTGTTATTGTTGCCTTGGATTTGAAAAATATCCGAGTCATAAAGAAACTAAAGGGCGTGATTGACACGTTCTGGTCCGAACTGGAAAACTCAAGTGATCTGATAGTTAGCGAGTTCATTAACCATGCAGCAGTGCTATGTTGGTCCTATTATTTGAGGGGCACTGCAGTGTCGTTTGATTTCCTGAAAGTACGGTTGGAAGATAGTTATTGGTCTTCTTACTTCGGCGAAAAAGATAAAGAGGTTTCCTCAGATGAGAAACGATACCGTTCAATAGCATCAACACTGCGACTGTCTCCATCAATATTTGATAAATATATAATTCACTATCTCGTCCGGGGTTATGTGGACGTCTCGGAAGCCAAGACGGCAATTCAAGAACTCTCCAAGAAAATAGATGTCAATCGTGCTCAAAAGGCGCTAAGTGACGTTTGGTCTCTGTATTCGGAATCATTCGCCGACAATCAGGTTGAAATCGTTCGTACGTTTAAATCTGTTCTCTCGAAGGAGGCCGACAAACTCAATTTAAGTGAGTATGCATCCGCACTCGAAATGCTGTCTGAACTGGGAGAGGACGTTGACGAATTGATGGAAAACTATGTAACACTTCATGAAACACAATTCGTAAATATGGATCGGCATGACACGTCGGTTGCGCGCAGAGTTTCCTATAAACCGCTCATAGACCGTATTAAAACAATTCAAGCGCCTCGGAACGATCAAGACATTGACCAAGTGTGTATGAAGATCGCTACTACTCAAGGCTGGAATCCGGAGGACATCGATTTTCTGTGTTCAGTCACTCAAGATGAGTTTGTGGCGTGGATAAAAACAAATCCAACTGATTTGTCTACTAAACTTCGATCTGGACTCCTGTTTTTTGGCGACCTTCAAAGCAGTGACCCCGACGCTACAAAGAAACATAAACTGATCTATGGGAACGTGCGTGCCGCTATAAGAAAGATTGCATCTGAAAGTAGCATAAATCAGAAACGTGCCAAAGTAATGTATGGCATTGACGTAGATTCATAACCATATACTCCACGAATCCTGCGTTAGAACCCGCGCAGGATTCAAATATTAATTTTTCAGCTGGTTAGTTCGACAGCCCTAAGCCGCTATTCTCTTTGATGATTTCTCGACGCTCCCGTATCTTTTCCCATTCCAGTTTTGCAGCGCGTGCGGCGGTTTGTTTGTTGGCGTAGACGTGCTGGAGTGTTTTTGTAGTGGCCGTCGCGCCGGCCGCCGGCGTGGCATGTTTGACCTTGCCCGTCGATGGCGCGAACTCCTGGCCGGTCTTCTTCGTGACAACGTTGCGCCACTTGGCGAACACGCCCGTTATGCCCGGATCTGGGTCGACCTCATCCTTGCGCTCAACCTCTGCCTCCTCGGTCCGCGTCTCCAGCTCGATGCCGCTGGTAAAGCCGGCGTCGCTAATGCTGTGCGTAACCTTGGCGGTCAACCAATCCTGGTGATCGATTTCGGATTTGAATCCGTCGACCATCACGGGTGATTGCGGCATCAATGCAGGATTACCGAGCGCCAGCGACAATTCCAGCGTAGCGGCGCCGCGTTGTATTCGTTGCCACTCTGCGACAGCGGCAGCGCGGGCGTCGGCCTCGCCGGCGTAGGTCGTGCGCAGCCGCTTGCTGTTGCCAGGCATGCCGGCCACGACGCTGCGACGTATGCCGTGCCGATCGTCATGCCAGAACACGCGCACGCCGCTGTAGCTGTCGCGCTCGGCGCTATGGTAGCGGTGCCGGTCACCCAGATTGCGTGCTATGCGGATCACGGGCAGGTTGCGACCCGACGCGGTCTTGCTGCGACCTGCTGGCATAAAAAGCAGCGTGTCATTTTTCACAGTCGCGGTAGCGTCGTATTTCTTTCCAAGACGGCGCAGGAACGCTGCACTGCTCTCGCGGGTCTGGTCCAAATGCGCAATCTTTACACCCTGTAGCGCCTCGGCAATGCCAACTTTCAGCTCGTG
This sequence comes from Collimonas sp. OK607, assembly GCF_900111995.1. Classification (GTDB taxonomy): domain Bacteria; phylum Pseudomonadota; class Gammaproteobacteria; order Burkholderiales; family Burkholderiaceae_D; genus Collimonas. Next base: position 45,272 of record NZ_FOKF01000019.1, on the reverse strand, counting down.
CTGAAACGCGATCACCTCAATCACCGCCCCGAGCGTGGTGTCGTGGAAACTACGTTCCACCGGCTGCCGGAAAGTATCGATCAGGCTGGCGGTCCTGGCCCGCAAGGTCAGTACGTCCGGCGCACCGCTATGCTCGATTTCATCGACCGTAAACACGCCCTTATCTATCAAACCTGATTCTTGCCACCCGATCTGCACGTTGATCCTGGCGCCTTTGGCAGGCAGCGCGAGTTGGCCATCCGTATCCGACAGGGTAATGCTCAGCTCGTCGGCGTTGTCGCTGCGGCACTCGGTTAGATTGAGACTAATCAGGCGTGGCGCAAATTTTCCGGTAATGTCGTGGCCGTCCAGCGTAATCTTGAAAGCAGGAATAGGGTAATACATCAGAACAGGCTTCCCACGCTGTTGGCGACATTGTTAAACGTCGATACGCTGGTATTGATGGCATTGTTGACACTATTGCTGATTCCCTCCAGGCTCAGCATGTTCTTGATGTTGCCCAGGTCACCCAGGGTATTCAATAAGCCCAGCACGGATTCGTCGGTACGTTCCAGCGTGATGGAGAAATCGAGCTTGCCGGCATCGCCATCCTGCCCAAGCACCGTACGGCCCTCGGTCATGCCTGTAATGATGTAAGACCCCAGGATGCGCCCTGTACCAGCGATGAGTATCCACGACTTGCCGGTATCGGCCATCAGACGCAATGCATCCAGCGAATACACGCTGCCTGTCAATTCCGGCGCGATCCAGCCTGACAGCGTAATCGTGTCGTCGCCCTTGCCGGTGAACTGACGGGCATTGCGGGCGCCGACCCGTGACGTACTCGGATGCTTCCACTCGGTTTTGCGTTGTAACTCCTGGTAAGCCAGGGTTGGCAGGCTGAAGACAAACATGCCCAGGGCCATCATCATGATAAAAAATCCTTAGTAGTGATTGTCGGACAGGCTGGAACGCATCCGTGCCGCCTTCTGCCTGTCGCGCTGCTCGATCGCCAGCATCACAGCGCGGGCAATGGCTTGCTCATCCATGCCGGGCGCCGCAGTGACGGAGATCGTGATCGTGTCGCCTTGGACAACGATGCCACCGCCGGCGGCACGTGGTGCTATCGGTGACCGCGTGTCGAAGGCCAGCGCCGGCATGGTGGCCGCGCCGATGGCGATGCCGACGCCAAGCCCTGTTAGCCGCTTGGCAAGGCCACCGACCTGCTGGATAGGGCTGTCCTGGCTGCGCTGCAAACCAATCGCCAGCCCTTGCATCGTGAAATCGCCCAGCTCGGCAAATACTCGGCTTGGGCTATGGATGCCCAGCTTTTCCTTAAACCAGCCAACGACACTATCACTGGCGCCGCCGATAGCCATCTTGACTGTCCCGAGGGCACCAGTGATGCCGTTCGCCAGCCCTTGCATGATGTTCAGGCCGAAATCGCTAAATTTGGCAGGTAGCTTGATGCCGAGCCAATTCATCACGCCGGCGAACACTTGGTAGAACAAGCCGAGCGGGGACCAGTTCAGCAACAGCGCCGTGACACCGCTGATACCCCCGGCGAATGCCTGCTGCACGTCCGCCCATAGCCCGCCGGCGAATCCCTTGATAGCTGCCCAGGCACGAGTAAACACGTTGCCAACACCGTCCCAAAGGTCGGTAAAAAACCCTTTGATCGGTTCCCAATATTGGTAGATCAGGTATGCGGCCAGCGCAATGGCGGCCACCACCAGCCCGATTGGATTCATCAGGAAGGCCCGACCGACAAACAGTAGGATGCGCCCCAGCCACAAAAAGGCGGTGCCAACGCCCCGCAGAATCGGTGTCAGCACGCCGCCGCTGACGCCCATCTTGGCAAACAACACATGCAACATGGCATAGGGACCGATCAAGGCTGCTAGGCCCAACATCAGCGGACCCAGCACCACCAGGATGGCCGCCAGGCTGCCGAATCCGATAATCATGGCTTTTGCCGTGACCGGATTGCGCTCCATGAAGCCGTTCAACCACTCCAGGGCAGTGGTCGCGGACTCGATGGCACGGGAATACAGCGGCAGGATCCTCTCGCCCATGGTTAACTTGAGATCCGCCAGTTTGGCCAATGTTTCCATTTCTTTGCCGCCGGCCTGTTCCCGGCCCAGCGGTTCAAGCTGGTCCACATCGTAAGCGCCTTCGTTCAATTTCCGGTTCTTATGGATCTGCTGGCGTTGCAAGTACATGTTCGCCATCAGGTCGCCGGCCTTGCGGTTGGTGTACAGGCTCCCGATGGTGTCGAGGATCTTGTCCTTGCTGGCAATGCCATTCTTCGCCAACTGCGGCAACAGGATCTGTTCCATCCACTCAAACTGGCTTTTCTTGAACAGATCAGCGCCCAGCAGCGCACCAGGATCCAGCTGGGCAGTCTGCCCGACTTTGTCGTGTTTCACTTTGGTGTGATCGCCAATCAGGCCCAGCTTGTCCAGATTCATCGCGGCCCGCTTGCTGGTGCGTCCCTGGTAGAGATTGTTATAGCTCGACATCAAACCGTTACCGACGCCAAAGCCGCCCAGCTCCTGCACCAGCGGTTCCAGCTCGTAGTAGAAGGATTTTTCGTCCATGCCCTTGGCCGCGATGCCGCCGGTCTTGATCAGGTTCAGCCACTCGGTGGGACCGACGCGGCCGCCCGTGGCGGAAATGACCTTCTGCACCATGTTGGCCTGTTCGTGGAATTTGGCCGAACTGGTGGTGCCGCCGCGCACCTCGATGACTTTCAGCATGTCCATGAACTTGCGCTCATTCTCGCCGCCGGCTTCTTCCCCATAGAACGCCTTGTTGGCGAATTTCATCTTAGCCAGCATGGGCGCCACCATCTGCGCATGCGGAAGATCCCCGAAAACGGACATGCTGTCGCGCACCAGTTCCAGGTTCTCGGCGTGGCTGGTGCCGTAGGTTTTCATGCTGCGGGCGTAGCTCTCGGCGTCGGCGCTGATCTTGGGACCAAGACCCAGGGCGGTAACACGCGCTTGCTCGGTTTGGTAATGCTTCGCCTCCTGCAATCCTTTGACGATAGGCGCGCCGACAGCTGCGCCGGCGACGGTCGAACCGATGCCGGCGGCGGCCACGTTGCCGGCGGTGGTGCGCAGCTTGTCGGCATGTTGGCGGGCAGCGCTGACCCTCAACTGCTGCGCACCGACCGCCGCCAGTTTCTTCTGCTGGGCTGTCAATTCGGCATTGGTAAAGGCGATGCTGTCTTTCAACCAGGTTTGTGCCGAACCCAGCTTTCGCGTATCGATACCGGCGCCGGACAAGCGTGTGCGCAGAATCTGCATTTGTTCGCCTTGCTGCTGGCTGGCCTGTTTCAGCGCACCGGCGGATTTGACGGCAGCATTGAATTCGCGGGCCATGGCCCGCGTAGGCTGGGTCGTCTGCTGCATCCTTTGCGCCAGGGCGGCAATCTGCTGCTGCGTCTCGCGCAATTTACTGGCGCTGGCTTGCAGGCCGGCACCCAACTCGCGGAAGCGCCCCACATCCTTCTGTTGGGCGTTCAATTCCTTCAGCCGGTCGCTATTGGATTTGATGGCTTTACCCAGGGTGGACGATTCGCCTGTGATCTTCTTGAGCGGGCCGGTCAGCTTGTCCAGCGCCGCAAAGACCACCTGTAACCGCAATTGCTTGTCGCTCATTTTTTATTGTCATCCTATTCTTCCGCGCCACTGCGCACCCTGGCGCGTTCGCGCCAGGCCATCAATTCCGCTATGGGTAAATCGTCCATGGCCTGCGGCGGCCAGTGAAACACCGTCGCAATATCGGCCATGGGATCTTCTACGAATTCGGGTAGACCACTGGGCGATCCGCTTTCTTCAGCAAAAAAACGGCCACCTCGGCGCCCAGGGACATCAGATCCGCGAGATCCAACTTCGCCACATCATGGGGCGTCAAGGTCGGCAGGGTGATACGCGGCAGGACGCGCTGCAAGGCAACCACGTCCAGATTGCCCAGATCCATCAAGGACACGCCGCGCAGTTCTCCCGCCACGGGCTTTCTGATCTGCACCTCGGTGATCAGGGTGTCGCCACGGGTCAGGGGTTCGTCCAGGGGAACGGTTTTATACATGCCGGAATCGGTGGCGTCCGGGGAGGTGTTTTCTTGCTTGTTCATGGTGGCGTTTTTCATAAGAGTGTGAAGTCAGGGTTGTACAAGTAAAAAAAGAAAGGGGTTAGGGTTGTTCGTGATCTTGCTTACAGACCGATAGCGCGTCGGATCGATGCGTTACGATCCTGGCCGCCAATGTTCTCGACGCCATTAATGAAATCGAATTCGTAAATCGTCCGGTTATCGACAGTCAGCTTGTAGTAGCTGCAAGCGGTCGTATATTTTTGTTTGGTGTCTTCGGTGGCCTTGGCGTTGCCCATGTCGATTTCCTTGTGGCGGCCACGTACGACAATTTCCACTGTGGACACGGTGCCATCGTCGTCGTTTTCATACGCACCGGAAAAGCGCAACTGCGTCGCGTTGTGGCTTCTGGCGCCGTACTGCAGCAAGGCTTCCAGGATGAGGCCGCCGGCAGTCCATTCCAGTGTGATGGCTTCGTTGCCGAAATCCACCGATACCGGACCGGTCATGCCGCCGGCGCGGTATTCCTCCATCTTGCGGGAGAGTTTCGGCAAGGTGATTTCGTCCACCTCACCGTGATACGAATTGCCGTTATCGAAAAGATTAAAGGCCTTGAGTTTCTTTGGCATGCCCATGCGGGAGGCTCCTATAAATGGTTAAGCGTTGACGGCGGTAGCGAAATCGGTCAGGTAGCGGTCGGTAATGCGTTGCTGGAAGACGAGATTTTCCAGCGGCGGAACCGGTGTGTAGTCGTAATCGATTGCCAGCTTGCCGGCCTTCAATGTTTCCTTGCTGTTGAATGCTTCGTCATACCAGGCACTGCCGTCGATGATGTAGCCTTGCGCCTTCAATTCACGGAACTTGGAATTGATGCTTTCAATCAGATCCTTGACCAGGGACGGGTGCAACGGCTTATCGACATACGTAAAATGCGCCTCGGCGATGGTGTCGGCCAGCACCTGGGCGGTGCGCGTGTAGTTCTCGAAAAAGAAAAATTCCGGCACTTCGCAAGTGCGGGAGCCCCAGAAACGGAAGCCGCCGTTGTTAATCAAGGTCGTGACCTCCTTCCCGTTCAGAAAGCCGGCGTCGGTAGCCGGATCTTGCAGATCCCAGAACACGTCGCTGGAGATGCCGGTCGGGCCGTTCACCGGCATGTTCGACAGCGTCTTGTGCCAACCGATTTCCTCATCGATCTTGGCACGCAGGCCCAAGGCATAGGCGACAGCTGGGATGCTGGCCTCGGCATTGGTGGCGATATTCCAATTGACGAAATCCGGCCAGATCAGCATCAGCTCGCGCTGCCCGAAATCCTTGCGATACAGGACGGCGTCTTCTTTCGTCAGGCAACCGGTCGCCGACGCATAGACAAAGCCGCGCAACTGCTGCGCCACGCTCACCAGCGCGTTCGTCACTGCCTTGGTGTCCAACCCTGGCGCGCCCAGGATCCGCGGCTTGATGCCAAGCTTGCCTTGCGCCGCCAACAAGGCTTTGATGCCGGTGTATTTGCCGCTGGCGGTGGTGGTGCCAATCACGTTAGACGTGGTTTCGTCTTCGTCGGCACCTTCGGCTACGCGCACCACAATCGTAAATGGCTTGGTTTGGGCGCCGATGGCTTCCAACGTCCGGCGCAACGTTCCCGTCGTTCCGGCTTTACCCAAGGCGGCGATCACATTGGTCAGCAATACCGGTGTGTCCAGCGGGAAGGTGAGCGGGTCGGCATCCTCAGCGGTGGCGACCAGCCCGATGACGGCGGTGCTAACGGTACGAATTGGGCGTGTTCCCTCGTTAATTTCAATGACGCGCACGCCATGGTGGTAATCAGTTGCCATTTGGCCTCCTGTTGATTGGTGATGGATTAAAGAGCCGACCTGTCGGGTGCGACTGGCCACGTGAGGTGATGCGGATAGTCCACCTGGTCCGGTAGGCGGTTGAGGCCGGCGCGGTAGGTTTTCCAGGCGCGTAACATGGCGATATCGGCTTCGCTGGCGTCGTCAATATCGACGCGGTCCTGGTATTTGGTCACTTCGCTAGTGGCGCGCCGCAGTTCGCGGCTGGCGCGGTCCTGTACCGCCTCCAATAGTTCGGCATCGGTCGGAAAATAGTCCGGCACACCATCCGATGCCCGGGCAACGCATGCCGCATGGATGGCCCGGCCATGCTCTTCCACGTCCTCGGCGCAAGCCAGATAGGCAAGATAGTCATCATGGTGATTAAATTTCACTGCGCACTGAAAACCGGCCGCCACCCGGACGACGTCCTTGATATCGGAAAAGGCAAATGGGTTGGCAGACTTCGGCGGTGCCGGCGGAATCGGAGTCGGATCGATAATGATTGGCAACACCTGAGTGGTCTCTCCTGACTCCCCGATGGGATTCTCAGCTACCGGTTCGATTGCCTGCTTTGTTTTAATTTTTGCCATTAGGCTACCCTTTGCCATAAGGCTGTTCGTGTACCGATACCGCCGTCGCCACCCGACCCGTAGTCGTAGGCGTGCCCGCGTAATTCCCACGCACCCGCGATCTCGGGGGAGGTGTGGTTCTTGTTCAAGATGTAGCCCCCGATGCCGCCGTGCCACAAGCCTTGGCCCGATAGCTGATTGGCATACATCGCGCTCGTGCAAGAGCCGACTGCAACCTGGGTGCGGCTAAACAGCGTCATCTCCTGATTGCCGGCAACGACGCCGTACAAGTAGTAAGGCTGTACCCCAGGATTTTCCGCCCATCGCATCGGGACGCCGCCGACTTTGTCGGCGTTGCCGGCATTTGTTGCATAGCTGGCGCTGTTGGCATAATTGACGCTGAAGTTGGAGGGGTTGTAGACGTTGACGGCGTCGGGCGAATTGCCGCCAAACAGCCACGACGGCTGACCGCCAAAACCGCTCCAGTTCAAACGCATAGCTCTGTCCCCGAAAACGACAGTGCCTAGATCTAAGGAATCTACAGTGACCTTCAGCCCGTTGCCTGACCAGCCCATCCGTACCGTGTTGTTCGTCTGCCCAATACCGCCGCCCTGCTGAACCGGCGTAAAGCCAAGCTTGTTTTGCTTCGATGCGGGATCAAACGTCACCGAATCCCACAGCAGCTTCCAGACACGGGCTTTGAACGGCGGCGTTTGGTCTATGTAGCCGGAACGCTCCCAAGTGCGTTGGGTGACACCGCCTTCGGTATAGACCTGACGCACAAAGCCTCCGCCGTTAAATGTCAGCAAGCTACCGTAGCCGTCACCACCAGCCGGCAAATGCGTTGCTTCTGTAATGCCGCGATCATTGGCGACAGAGACATCACGCACGCCCGTTTCCAGCAAGGTGTCGCAGTCGGTGTCGCTGCTGGCATATGCCGGGAGCCTGCGGAAATACAGCGCGTTTGCGCGGTCCGATGTCAAATATTGCTTATGCGGGTCAGCGTCCGCCCTGTGATTGGCGATGGCCTGATCCATGGCCGGCACCAAACCTGCCGGCGTGATCGCCAGCGTAGCGTCTTTCCCGGCCTTGGTTTCTTCGACGGTTGCAAGTTCAACGACCCCCTGGCGATCCACCGTTGCCGGCGGATTGGTAAAGTTGGCATCGCCAAATGTTAGGGAGCTGGCTTTGATATTGGCAAACACCACGTCAGCGGCCAGCAGCATCATCGACTGCGTGGACTTTTGTAAAATCGGATCTGGCTGACTGTAGACGCCCAGCAAGACGCCATTGCTTAGCCAATAACCAATGCCGCGCATCGTATAGGTGTCGGTGCCATCGTCGCGGATAGTGACGTGCAATGTATCGGGCGCCACAACTTCGCCGGAAATGGTCTTGATGCGTTTTATCTCGCCTGGCAAGGCGGTCGTGTCTTCATTGGCCGTAAAGACGGCTGCAGTAATGCCGATCTCCGATATCTTGAGCGGCGCCGTACCGTTGTGTTCGGCATTGACCAAGGCGGCGCGGCCGGCCTTGGTGATGATGATTTGGAGTCCAGGCATAGGGTTAGGCTTCAGTCAAATTTAAGCGGGCATAAATCACAGGTCGGGCAGTCGCTGCCACGGCAATCGCGGCTTGCGTTTCGACTCCCTGGGTAAACGTAAAATGGCTACGAATCGATTTCGTACGATTGACCTCGGCGATCACATCGTCGACAAATTCAGCGGTCGCGGATTGGCCGCCGGCGCCGGACAGCGTCATCACCAGGTCGAACGTGTACGGCTCGCCCATCGGCGTTTTTTGCCACCACTCACGCAGCAGGATGGCGCCGCCAAAGGCGGCCACCACGTCCTTGACCGCCTTGGCGGTTCCCTTCTGCCGGTGGATCTTCATGGCATTGCGCACGCGGGCGCGTTTGACCTCTTCCGTCCAATAGGATTTCCAACTGTCGACCGACCAGTGCCAGGCTAACCAGGGCAATAGTTCAATATCGATGGCGTCCGGATTGTGGAGCGTGCGAAGCGGGACCGGCACATCGGAGATTCGTGCTGTAGCCGCTTCTAGCGCCCGCTCCAGCGGCGTGGAGTTCGGCGGCAACAGGGATTTGATTTTCTTGTTCATGACTTGCCCCAAATGCCGGCGTACTCGATCTGTACGTCATCGCAGTAATACGCCACCAGCTTGGAGATTTCTGGATCCTCGGTCGGTGTAACCAGGATGACGCGCTCGACGCCAGGCACATGGACCGCTGCATCGATACCGGAATGGGTAGGCACGCGACCCAGCTGGTGCGCGTCCTTCGCATAGTTCTGCATGCGTTTGGTCGCTTCGGCTAGCACCACCGTCGGGTCTGGGCCGGAGAAGCTATACAGCTTGGCATGCACCTGATAGTGGATGACTTGCGCAGGGTTAATCAGGACATAGTCGGTCAGCGGACGAATGCCATCTTCCGCCATGCGCTCGGCAACAATATCCAGCAGCTCCTGTGAGGGGGTGCCGTCGCCTTCATGCGACAAGATGGTGACCACTACCTGACCAGGTGATGGGCTGGTCGCTGTCGCGTTGCGCACGCGTCCGTCGCTACTTAAGGCATGGAAAATATAGGCGCCTTCTGGACCCGCGACGGACATGCCTTGTGGCGCCAGCTGGATGCGCCGGCGGTAGTCGTCATCGGCCTCCATGACGGCAGCAATTCCCTTGTCGGGATCTGCCGGCCAGATCTGTAAACGCGGGACATCCATGTTGGCGCCGATCTGATCCAGGTCGGTGCCGAGCGCGTAAGCCAGCATCAGGGCACGGGCGGCTTCGTTGATGCGCTGGCGCAACTTCAATTCACGGTAGGCGCTCAACTGCACCACCTTGATCGCCGGGTCAGATTCCGTCAGCTCGTCAAGATCGACACCTTCCGCATCCAGGTCAACCAGGTGGGCAGCCAGGATGATCTCGTAGTCCAGTGGTTCGATGACATTTGGCGCAGGCAATTGCGACAGGTCGATAGCGGCGCTCATCCTGCCGCCCCGGAGCCAACAGGTACTTCCAATTGGACGCTCTGCTCATTGGTGATGCCGTCTAGGATCAACGTGGCCTGTCCGTCAGCACCGCGTTGCAGTTGGACGCCGGTCAAGGCAATGCGATGCTCCCAGCGCAGCACAGCGTAAGCCGTGGCGGCATAGATGCGCAGGACCGTAGCGCCGTTCAAGGGCTGGTCGATCAATTCCGGCACTTCCGATCCATACGCACGGCGCATGACGCGGGAACCGATAGGCGTGGTGAGGATGTCAGCCAGAGACTGGCGGATGTGTGCCAGGCGGGACATGGCGCGGCCCGTACGGGCATTCATGCCGCTCATTTCGGGCCACCGGTGTCGTCGTCGCCCTGCTTTACGCCGCCGTGCGGATGTTTTACCAAGCTGATGCCGGCAGCGACCACGTCCATGGTAGCTTGGATGATGCCTTGCACCACGGCGGCGGGGCCGCCAGTCTTGCCTGCTTGGACGTTCATGCCGGAATTTAAAGCCGAAAGACCGTTGACCGTCAGGTTCTGGTTGACGACCAGATTCTTTTGCACCAGCAGGTTGCCGGTGCATTCTGTGTCTTCAGCGTTCGAGGTCACTTTGCCAGGCGCGAGCGTGACGCTGGTGCCATCTTGCAGTGTCGCCGTCAAGGTGCGCGCCGCGCTGTCGTACTGGACCACGGTCCCGTCCACATAGCGGGTGGTGTGGTGTGCTGGGTTAGTGGACGGCGATTTAAATTTGTCGGAATAGATTGCCGGCAGAATCGCAGCATTGGCGAAATCGCCCTCGGGTGACAGCACAATGACTTGTTCGCCCATGGAGGGTGGAAACCAGGTCTGCGCATCGCCAGCCCGTAACGTGATCCACGGGCGCCATGTGGTGACGTTCTCACCGACCTTGACGCGCACGCGGTGGGTGTCGTGATTGATGTCGGCAATGGTACCGAATCGAATCAGATTCAGGATTAAACGCAGCAGGTCGGAGTAGTCGGCAGTCATGCGTTGCATGTTGCCGCGTCACCTGAATCGGCGCACCTGGTAGCGGGTTGATATCCGCGTTACCAACTGCCAAGGGATGTTTTGTTGCGAGGTGGCGTACTACAGTGCCGGTCTGGAAAAAGAACGCGGCGACGCAATCAGTGATTGAGGCACTGACCACGCCACCGTGCCAGCAGAATACGGCTGCAAGCAAGGCCAAGGCCGCGCCACCTGTACAGGTAGGCCGAAGGCTATCATATTCGCGCAGGTATACCCAAATGCAAGATATTCGTTGTGGAAGTTGTTCCCGCAAACTCGGGCAAGGTGAATACATCACCCTGTCCATAAAATGCCCCCGTTGCGGCACATTAAATCATCTGAGAGCCACGCGCCCCGTACCAGCATGCCATCGAGCATCTGACAGTGGAGCAGTACGTGCAAGCAAGTCCGATCATTCCCTGGATGGGTGGCAAACGCCGCCTGGCCGATAAACTCATCCCTTTATTCCCGCCGCATGAATGCTATGTCGAGGTATTCTGCGGCGGCGCCGCGCTGTATTTCCTGCGACGTGTGCCAGCACGCACCGAGGTCATCAACGACATTAACGGTGAACTGGTCAACCTGTACAGGGTCGTGCAACACCACATGGCCGAATTCGTGCGGCAGTTCGAGTGGGCGTTCAGCAGCCGGGATCTATTCAAATGGCATCAGGATGCCCGACCGGAGATATTGACCGACATTCAGCGAGCCGCCCGGTTTTACTACCTACAGCAGCACGCCTTCAGCGGCAAGGTCGCCGGGCAAAATTTCGGCACCGCCACCACCGGGCCGGCCATCGATCTGACCCGGATTGAAGAAAATCTGCGAGCTGCCCGCTTGCGCTTGGCTGGTACCTATGTGGAAAACCTGCCCTGGTTGGAATGCATGAAGCGCTACGACCGGGAGCACACGTTCTTTTACCTGGATCCGCCGTATTGGCAGATGGCGGGCTATGGCGTGGATTTTGGGATCGAACAATACGAGCAGATGGCGGAATTCATGCGGACCTGTAAGGGCCGCGTGATGGTCAGCATCAACGACCATCCCGACATTCGCAGGGTGTTTGATGGATTTACGATGATGGGACTGGACATCAAATACAGCATCGGGAGCACGCATGGACAGCCAGGCGTGAGCCGCGAGCTGGTGATTACCAATTGGAATGCGGACGTGATGACACAGCTTTTCTAGGTCTACGTGCTTATCACCTGGGGCATAGCTCCAAGTGAATACCCCACGATAGGGCAGAGATGGCATACGAGCTTATTCAAGTGAATAAGCTGAGTTCTTCGAAATTTGCTAATATTGCCATGCGGAAATTTCCGCCTTCGCATTCAATAGGAGAAAGCTATCATGTTGCCAGAGGAAGTGTTTTCCCATCTGAAACTGTTACGCCGATTTCAACACTATTCTACCGGCGACTATTTCTATACAACTACAACGCATACTGAAGGCTTCGGTCCGGAATACGTAGAGTTGACACCAATTGGATACATATTCAGTTCGCCTGCGCCGGGCTTGAAGCCGCTGCTACGATATCGGCGAGAGAAGCCGTATCTTCTCCACCTCTATACATCTAATGAGGCCGAAGACGCGGCGAAAGCGGGGTACGTGTTTGAGAGGATCGAAGGGTACGTCTTCGCACCGGACCATAAACCGCGAGATGCCGTTCACCTATCTCGATGGTACAAGCATGCAACTGGTGTGCATTTGCTTACCACCACTCCGGCCATGGACCACCCCGGTACTTTCGGGTTCGTCAATGAAGATAACAAGGAAAATGGATTCATCTACCCTTATAGCGGCAAGAACTGGATGCATTATGTTAACGAGAATAAGCTCCTGTCCGCCTTAACGATCCCTGGAACACATGACACGGCAACGTATCTGACGGACATGTCACTGGCGCAATGTCAACAGATCGACATCCAGCAGCAACTCGAACGCGGGGTCCGATTTCTCGACTTCCGCCTTCACGTAGGCCTTTTTTTCGAAGGAACACAAAGCCTTTGGTTCAGTCACGGGGCGGATCCCCTGGGGGTTCACCTGAATCTGACCTTCAGCCAGGCATTGCAGATGTGTTCAGATTTTCTGGCTGCGAACCCGTCCGAATGCATAATCATGTCTGTGAAAGATGAAAATGACGATAGAGAAAAACTTGAGAGATTGATTCTGCCCACCCTGCAGCCGTTTGCCGATGCAGGCAGGATTTCGACAGGCACATCGATACCACATTTGCGTGATGTGCGCGGCAAGATCGTCCTTCTACGACGATTTGAACATTATCCAGGGAACGCGGATGTCGGAGGGATTGACGCCAGTGGTGCACTTTGGCCACAAAATTCTACTGAAACGCACACGAACCATTGGGGTGTGACCCTACGAATCCAAGACGAGTATAAGTCCTATTCCGGGTTCAACGTCGACACAAAATTCGATGTATACATGAAGCCCGTATTGGACGAGGCACGAGCAGACCCCGACATGGAGAAGTTGTACATCAACTTCTCGAGCGGTACTGGCTTCATGGCTCCCATTGTCGTTTCCCGGTATATTAACCCCAAACTCCATGACTACCTGTTGAAGAGTCCCCCCGCACGTTACGGCATCTTACCAATGGACGTTCCAGACGAAATGGGTGACCGTCTTCTGAATGTAATCATCGCCACCAATACATTCACGGATCCCAATGCTGCGTTCATCCCTGCGGGACAAGTCACTGAATCCGCCACTCTAAGCTGAAATCAGCCGTGCTTCGGGAATGCCTGCGGCGCGGCACTTTTTCCCTGTAGTTCGTTTAAGCCAAACCACCATCTTGGCTCAGCTTGATAAAGCCGCCGATGACGTAGCGTGAAGTAAGGTTAACCATCGACGAGACATGGTGAAGGTATGGCCTGCTGCCCGCCATGCACGACGCGGTCACTGATTAGACGTCATGCTAGTCGGCTAATCGCTCCAGATATTCGCCGGGTGTTCGACGGTTTTACGGACATGGGGTTAGACATTAAGTACAGTATCGGCAGGACGTATGGTCAACTTGGCGTGAGCCGCGAACTAGTGATTCGGCTTCGCCCCAGTCCTCGCCCGGTCCCTCCCTTCGGTCGGGCTGCGGCCTGGCCCTTGACCCTTGCCCACCCCCTACTTGGTAAAAAAACCGCCAGGATGCTGGCGGCGGGAGATGTCATTCAGGTGCAGTCAGAGACGTCACAATGGCAATCATCAGGCCCTCGCGCGCCACACAAACTGCACCATGGAGATACACGAGGCATTAAATTTTTCTTTGGCACAAGTTTATATTTCATGTAGACCTGTCATCTTAAATTTTTGACGTCAACGTTAAATAACGTTGATCCGTGCATCAAGTATATCGGCATATATTCCCTCGCGTTAAATTTTTCCAGCGCCTCATCAACCCCAATCACCCCAATGTGTGTGTTGTCCTGGATTCGCTTCGGATCCGCCGTCGAATCGAGACATTCACGTTCGAGCATGTCATGTCAGATCAAGTCGTGATTACTACATCGAAATGCCGCAGTAGAGATTCACGAATCAATGATTGATCAGAGACGCCAAAGCCGAGTAAAGGCCGGGCCGGATAGTGATATGCCGGTCCTTTTTTGCGACCTTATCCGTTAACCCCTCCTGGTGCACGCGAGCGATGCGTGCCACTCGCCCGAAGAAACCGACCGACAGCTGATTTTCGTTCTGCAGGGTCTTGAGATTTATTTTTTGTGCGAATTTTCTCAAACACCGCAGCCTTCCGATTTTGGGAGTACAAACGCGTGGCAGGCGTGCGGCCCTAGGCGTGACGACGCGAGCTACCGTTTCGCAATGGGTACGCTGGCCGACCGCAATCAAGCTTGCTTGAGACGTGTAATCAGTTCTTTACTTCATCCGTCGCGGGAGTTGCGGCACGAGTTGCGGCGAAAACGAATAAGCATAAACAGCGATCCATGCCTGATCGTTTGCGCCGCATGAAACCCATGCGAGTCTGAGGTCAGGCTCCGCCTCGGTAAGAACTCAGATCTGGTGCGCGCCGCTGCGGTACTGGCGTTTGTGAGGACAGTTTTGGTCTCTGCGATTCGGCGACACTTTCTACGCCGTCGACGGTAATGGCTTCGAGGAAGGTCAGAATATTGCAGTAATAATCGACTCGCATTTGCGCTTCCAGCAACTGCCGTTCTGATTGATACAAGGCCAAGCGTGTATCGCGTAATTCATTTTCCGCCAGCTTTTCCGGGGTCAGAATATATTTGGCCGCCAATTTGTTAAACCATCCCATGTCGTCACCTCTTTTTTTTTGTATGGAGACGATTTGATATTAAATCGTCTATGGCAAATAAACTAGTAAAAAAGCTAACAATTGAGACCATTTAACTATGCTGTTGCGCAATTCCCACGTGAGTATTTACGTATAACAACAACGCATCATTAGTCAGAAAATACAAGGTGATTAAAAACAAAATGTGCTTCGAACAGGCCACGGTAACGGCTGTCCAACGTGAGTTGGTGAGCCGTCGATGGTACGCAACTGATAACGACGGCAGCCAATGTGTGAGCCGCAAACTCGTGATTACAACCTGGAATGCGAATGTCGTGACGCAACTTTTTAACCTTTCCGGGAAAACGCTATGGCGCGATTTTACAAAGTTGCGATCCATTATCTATTTCTGCTTGAGGTCGAAATATTTTCCTCAAAGTTGTATTTTATTAATGTATTGCACTGTCAGATTTCCTATTATTTAGATGCTTCGGTATGCGTCTAATTAAATCACACGGCGACGCATGAGCAAGTTTTTGCGTCCAACCGCGTTGAAAGAGAGGCATTCAATGAAGGTCGACCCAATAGCAAGCTTGGCCTCTAGCTCACCGAGAGCTGATACTCCACGAGGAAAAAATGAGTCAGTCGACATTACAACGTTTTGGCCGTTCATACTTATTGACGGCGACTTCAAAGTATTAGTTTTATTCGACTCACATTTTGAGGAAAAAGCACACATATTTAAGGAGCGGGCTGAAGAAGGTTGGACCGGCAACGGCTGCGACTGGAACGCCGTTGCGCAAGCAGTCATCGCGGAACGATTTCCGCAACTGGCCAATGAAGTCATTTTCGAGTCAAACACCAACCTATTTTTAATTTCCGGAACGACTACGAGTTTGACGGTGTTGGGCCACGCGTTAAAAATCGTTTTCGATGACGACCACATTTTGAGAGATATTCTATTTCGTGCCAAGCTGCAACACTAGCAGTCAAGATAACGTAACAAAGAATCTCGAATCAACGCTTCATGGCGGGGGGAAAGCGAGTAAGGGCCGGACTGGATAGTAATCTTCCGGCCCTTTTTTCCATCTTGTATGGAATGCCTGCGCTCGCGGGACCGGACCTGTACCTATCAATATTTAGGTGACCATGATGCAATCCATCAAATATACGCAATGATTATTTTATGCGGGAACTATCCAAAATCGAGTCACTCTCGTGCCAAATGACGTAACCCAGATGTGGGTTATTCCGATGATTCGACCGCCTGTTGAGGGCTGTCATTCAACGTCGGAACAGATCGAGGAAATCAACATGCACAAGACATATCTCATCGAAACCACTTATGTCATTTTTACGTTCCTGGTCACAGAAAAACAACAGGGCGGTGCTTACAGCGCCTCATACATTGGCACAGCGCTACGCGTTGGACACTCTGGGACAATTAGCCCCGAGTGGATAAAAGATAATCTTGATGGTGCGGCAGAAGGTGTAGATTTCAATGCACTCGTCGCCATGTGTCATCGAGAAATGACAAAGCGTGGGGGCGACATCGTCAGCATTCAAGACATCACTGGCGATGCCCGGCTGTAATTTTTTATTGAAATTATTCAAAACTGTATTTCACTGTCTTTGCGGACATTGTTCAACGTCAGAACAGGTCAAGGAAAACGTTGGAAAAGACATTAGACCATCACATTAAAATCCATCCAGATGACGCAATAGCGAATCTCGAATCAATGTTTGATCGGTAGCGCTGAAACCAAGTAGAGGCCGGGCCGGATAGCGATATTCCGGCCCTTTTTTTGCGACCTTGTCGGTTAATCCTTCCTGGTGCACACGGGCAATGCGCGCCACGCGCCCAAAGAACCCAACCGATAACTGGTTTTCGTCCTGCTCGATTTTCAGATTTTTTTGCGTGCGGATCCTCTCAAACATCGAGGCTTTCTGCCGTTTGATTCTTCCTTTTTTACCGCGTAGGCTCTTGCGTTGCTTGCGTGCCGCGAAGGGCGCGCCATCCGGCGCCTGCTGGCTGGCGATACGTTGCACCTGGCTGCGGCGCAAGTCTTGCGCAATGCGGCGTGTGATGACGCGACGCTGACCCGGTTGAAGCTGGGCCAGCAGTGCGCCGGCCCAGGCTTCCAGGGTAGAGAGATCGTCGCTCATTGCGGGTTGGCCGGTGTATGCCATTCGGCCAGCAACGCGTCGCCCGCATAGGCTTGCCAGAACTCGTCGGTATAGGCCGGCGTCGGTTGCGGCTCGGCCAGGTGTACAACTTCCAGTCGACCGGCGCCGGCGGGCTTCACCACCACGCGCTCAGTGAGCGCTAGCGTGATCGCCAGATCGATCGAGGTGTGATTGTTGTAATCCACATCAAAGCCGATACCGGTTTTGCGCAACTCCGGATGGTCCAGCAAGTCGCGCTGATGCAATTGCACCCAGGCCAGTAACGGGACCATCATCGCATCTTCGCTGCCGCTGTAATCGGTAATGATGATATTGAGCTTATATCGGTATTCAAACGACAGCGAGGCGGTGCCGGTCGCCACGGTGTTGCCGCTCTCCGCAAAGATCAGCAACTTATCGGGATTCTGCCGCAACTCGGCGCTGACGGCAGTCAGATGCGCTCTAAGGCTTTTTGGTTTGTACATGCTCGGCATCCCCCTGACAATCCACAACGGCGTCCACCTTGGCCGCGCATATCGCCCACGCGGCTTCGGAGCGTTCCAGGGCAAGCAGCAAGGCGCCGTTAGTCCTGGGCGCCGTCGCCGGCAGGCTGCAACGGGTGATCGCTGGGCAGGCGTTGGCGGTAATCATCGGCGCCGGTGGCGGCGGGATGCTCCCGCAGGCGGGCAACAGCGTCAGGCAAAGCAGTGTCGGCCCAGTTGCGTAGCGTAGGATCGTCATGTAGCAGGCTTTCAATCAGGTTTTCTCGTTCGGTAAGGGTGGCGCTAATGCGATCATGGGCGGTTTGCAGCTTGGCAGCCGCTTTGCCGTTCCTGGTCGCGGCGTCCGTCAGTGCGGTGATGACGGTGTCGCGCTGGCCGATCTCCTGCTCGGCCCGCTCGGCGCGTTCCCTGGCAGCGGCTAGACCGTCGCGCTGGACGTAAATCACCACGCACAACGCGCCGACTGCCAAGGAAGCTATCAGGCTTTTGACGATCAATTCCATAGGCCGATCCGGGTGCCGCGGCTGTCGATGGTCAATACCTGGCGGCGCGGCGTCTTGCCTTCAACCGCAATGCCCAGGTGAACCCATACCGCGCCGTTGGCGCGCTCATAGATCAACTGGTCGAATTGCAGATAGGATTTTTCCAGTGCCTGGCAGATGGCCATCGACGTGCCGAATGCCGGTGCTGTGAAGTCGCAGGCCAGGCCGTCCACGTGGGCGCTATTGGCGGCGCCGCCGACCACGCGGTTCAATGACTGGCAGCGATAGCCGCTGGAAATGAGCATGGCCGCGCCGCTCAGTTCCAGGCGCACCAGTTCGTTAAATTTCGCCAGGCGCCGCAGGTTGGCGACGATGGCCGGCGTCGGCGTGTTGTCGATGGAGAGGATCCGCGCCTTGTCGCTGCGGGTGAATTCTTCCAGGGTGAAATGCGCGGTCAGTGGTGTGGTGATGGTGGTCATTGAAATCCTCGGATGATGTTGGCGACGTTGCCCTGGGCGCGATGCACCAGGACACACAAAGTAAGGGCGATACAGGTTTGCCCGATGGAGGGGCTACCGTGGCCCAGAGCGATCTTCAGGGCGCTGGTGCCGGTAGCGACAATCAGCAGCCATGCCACCAGGGAAACATGCAAGCGGTGATTTGCCAGGCCACGCCGGTAACACAGCAGCCGCAGGCAGGTGTTGGCGTAGGAGAGCAAAGCGAGCATGGTCAGGGTTTTAGTCATGGCTGCCGCCTTTGCGCAGCCAGGCCGGCAGTTCGATGGTTTTAATCAGGTCGATGCCGTGCAGCGTCAACGCAATGGCCGCCGCCGACGCAAAGAAGGCCGCCACGCCCGATTGTTTCAGCGGCGTGTTGCTGATGACCTCCGGCGCGGCCAGGTAGCCAATCGCCAGGGAAATGACCATATAGGCCAGGCGTTGCAGGACTGGCAGGTTCTTGCTGGAGATCGCCACCAGTGTGGCGCCGGCAAAGGCGCCGATCAGTGCGTTACCGTCAATACCAGGGAACAACGACGACAGACCGATGCCGGCGGCTGTGGTGACGACCAGGGTAGTGGTGCTGGGTTCTGCCATAGGTGATTCTCCAATTAGTCCCACAGGCTCACGACCTGGGCGGTTTTAGTAGGGGTTGCGGTAGGTTCCGGCAGGTTGATCAGGAGGCCGTGCGGCAGAATCGGCCCGTAGTCAGCCAGGCCTGGATTAAGTTCAAGCGCCGCCTCGACCACGTTGGCGGTGGCGCCCAAGTGACGCCAGCACAGCAGGTCCAGCGTGTCATGCTGTTGGGCGCGCACCTGCATCAGATCAGTTCCACCGTGACGTGCGGTCGTCCAATGATGTCGGCGATGGCCCAATGGGCATTACGACGCTGTTCTGCCGGGGCGTTATCCAGCGCTTCCATCATCTTTTTGTCGGACATGGACGAGGCTGTGCTGTCGTAGTCGCGGTAATGCTCGATGAGATCCGCCTTGGCCCAGCAGTAGACGGCGCGCCGATAGTGAGCATTGAGGATGCTTTCCCGATTGACCCGGTCCGCCGGCACGGCGGCCACGGACGCGAAGCCGGCGGCAATTTGCCCTAGCTTCCAGTCGCGCAGCTCCGCATTGACATGCAGCACTGCGGCAACAATTGCCTGTATCAGTCGCGGACTGGTGACGGTGCCGTCCAGGCGCATGGTGTCACGCATGGCCTGCAGCACGATATCGGGATAAAAGCCGTCGTTTTCGACGCACCCGACTTCCGGCAATGGAGCGCCGGCGCCGGCGGAAGGTGGCGCGATAGCAATAAAGCTCATTGGGTTAACAGTGAAAAGTCATCCGTAAATAAATCGGCGGTGGGCGGGCGTCAGAAAGAAATCGCAATGAGTCAGTCATCGACCCGCGCCGCCGTGCGCCAGGGGGTGCTTGTTTAGCCAGGGACGGCTTTTACTATGCGAGTGCGCAGACGTTCCATCGTCGGTTTAACGCCCACGCCGGGAAATAACTGAACTGCGCGTTCCATGAGCTGGTGGGCAGCCTCCGCCTGGGGTAGCTGCGACGCTTTCAGCAGCTCGGAACCATCCTGCTCAAGGAGGGCCAGCATCGCGTAAGCGATCGCCTTCAACAGCTTGGCGCGTGCCTGGTCCGGGGCGTCGCAGTGTTCAGTCATTTGCTGCACCTGGGCCAAAATGGCGACGGCGCCGACCGGGTCGCCGGCCAGCTTGCCCTTCAGGAAAGCGGCGGAAAACTCATCCAGCAGCATCGTCGGAATATCGCGGTTGAACTGGTCCGGCAAGGTCAGCTTGTGGGCAACGGCATAGCGCGCCATATCGACCGCTCTCACATACTCGCCGCAGTCGATATGCCACACCAGGAGCGCGGTAAACACATCGTCCTGGCCGCCTTGACCTTTGGACAGCACACCGTCAATCCAGTCCTGATACTCAGGCAGCAATGTGGCCTTGACCTCGATCTTGCGTTCCATCGACTGGATGCTGCTCAAGCTGCGGCGGTCGTTGGCCAACTTGTAGAGCATCATTTCGTAGGCACTGCCGCCAGTAATGCCGCCAGGGGCAGCGTCGGCGGCAGCGCGTTCGGCCAGGATGCGGGTTTTATGGCGCTGAGCGGGGGAAAGATCCGCCATGTCAGGCAGCCAGCGCAATATTTTCGATCAGGGCGCCGAGACCCAGATCCTCGATCACATACGCGTCGTTAGACGATTCGTAGTTTTCGATACGGTCGCGCTTGGCTTCGTCGACCACGCGGCGCCGGCGGGCCGACTCTTGCCAGTAGATCGACAGGTTATCCAGTCGGGTAATCAGGATCGTATTGTCCGGGAAGAACGGCACGGCAATCGCTTGCAGGCCGCCGATCCGTTTCTGGCTAATGACGATGTCGGTGGCCAGCGTCTCGGTCGGTGCCTGCTTGGTATTGACCAATGGGAAATACTTGTCGTGCAACAGGTTGCGACTGACGATCACCACCAGGCCGGCATCTTTCTGATACCAGGGATCCAGCAAGGTGATGGCGTCAAATACAACTGCATCCAGATTCTCGTAGTCGCCACCAGCGCCGACCAATACCTTGCCGGAATCCTTCACACCTTCATGCATGACGCGTTCCGGCGCCTGTTCCCGGTAGTGCTGCAACCAGCCCTTATTGACGTCTTGTAGTAGCGGATTTTTTTCGATGTCGGTGTCCGCCGCCACGGAACGGCCATTAAAGCCGATCATCATCCGGTCCAGCGCCTGGCGGGCGAGGATGGCGTTCGCAATGCGTTGCTGGAAATCGGCAAACTTGGCCCAGGCATCCAGCGTCTGATACTTGATGTGCGTATCGAAATTCGTTTTTTCGCAGCGATAGCCACGGTTATCGAGAGCCGTCAGATCGCGGGTCTTGCGATCGCCCTTGTCGGTATTGGTGCGACCGGCAATCGGGCCGGAAATGCCCAGGCCAATCTTTTCGCCTTCTTGCTCTGTGACGCCGTAAATATTGATCTTGCTCAGAAAATCGCTGGATTCCTGAATCTTGGTTTCCAGCTTTTGCTGCACACTCGGCGTCACGCTGAACATGCTGGCCACGTTGCCGGTGTCGTTCAGTTGCGCCAGGCGGGCCGTGTATTTATCGAAGGCGACGCGGGTGATTTTTTTCATACGGGTGACTCCTGGTTGTATGGGGCGGTAATCGTGTTAGGGCGGGACGGCCGGCGCCGATTAAAAATCGGTTTCCGCCAGGCCATCGCCACCGGCAGCCGTTGGCCGGTGCGAAGGGTTCGCATCGGTCGTTTCGACCTGCTGACGGAATGCTGCGAATTCCTCATTCGACTTTTGCAAAGCTGCTTCCAACGTGTCGACGCGTTTCTTTTCTTCCGCAAATTCATCCGCGCTCAGATTCGCATGCGTTGCCAGGGTCTCGACGGCGTCGACCAGTTCACCGAAGCGCGCATCGTCGCCGGCAGTCTTGGTAGAGAAGCGTTTCAACAGATTTTTGATGGTGTCGGACAATTTGATTCCTTCGGATTCAGGTTGAGGGGCATCCTCGAATTCCAGCGCGGTTTCCTCTGCTGCGGTGAACAGGTTGTCGGGCGATTGCTTGCGGGCTGCAAACGGATTCGATTCAGGGTGTTGGGCGGCGAACGATAAAACCTCGGTGCCGAGGCTGGCGGGGCTGTCGGTGACGGCCAGGCCGACCAGGTAGGCTTCGCCGGTATCGGCAAACTTCGGATTGATTTCGATGCTGGTGTAGATCTTTTGGCGCGCCTTGTTCATGGCCACCAGTTCCGGCGTGGGCGAGATCTGGGCGAACAAGGCCAATTTCTTGACGCCGCCCAGCTCGACCTCCTCGGCTTTGACGGCAGTTACGTCGCCATAGGCTTTAAATTCGCCTGCCGACCAGGTGCTGCGCAGATGTTCCATCCAGATGCGGGCGCCATATACCTGCGGATCGAAGTTAGCGGCCATTTGCGCAATGAAGGCGCGGTCGATGACGCGGCCATCGGTGGTGGCGCCTTCGACGGCAACACGGAAGAATTTCGATTTTGTTGGAGCGGTTGGGGTCGGCTTTGCCATGGTGTCGGTATTGGGGAAGTTCGAATACCGTCATGGTGGGCGGTGCTGCGCGTGGAAACAATCGGCAGCGGGTTGATAACAACTTTACTGACTTCTTGCCAAGGGCTTTTGCAAGCGTTGCCCTCTACGCTGGCGGCATGTTAATAAAACCCGTCCAATCCAAACCAGCCAAGCGCAGCGCCACGCGCGCGCCAGGCACGCTTGCAAAGCTGGCCGCCGTTGCGAATGATCCTGCTGCCATGCGCGACGCCGCCCGCAGCCTGTACTGGCAGGGTTGGCGTATCTCCTCGATTGCCAAGCATCTAAAAATCAAACGCAGCACCGTCGCCAGCTGGAAAGAGCGCGACAAATGGCATTTGTCGACGGCGATCGATCGCGTGGAAGGTCAGATAGAAGCACGCATGGTCCAGTTGGTCAGCAAGGAAGTGAAGACCGGCAGCGACTTTAAGGAAATCGATCTACTCACACGCTCCCTGGTGCAAATGTCACGCAAGCGCCGGTACGACGGCGGAGGCAATGAGGCGGACCTCAATCCGAACCTGGACAACCGTAACGCCGGGCCGAAGAAGAAACCGACCCGTAACGAATTCAGCGAAGAGCAGCAAAGCCAGTTACTCGATGCCTTCCGCGATTCGTTGTTCGACTACCAGAAGGTCTGGTATCGCAACGGCCATGAACGCACCCGGATCATTCTGAAATCGCGTCAGATCGGCGCGACCTGGTACTTCGCCCGCGAGGCGCTGGCCGATGCGCTGGCAACCGGCCGCAATCAGATTTTCCTGTCGGCGTCTAAGGCGCAAGCGCATGTGTTCAAACAATACATCGTGCAATTCGCCAAGGACGCGGCCGGCGTCGAATTGGCGGGCGACCCGATTGTGCTGCCGAACGGCGCGCACCTGTACTTCTTGGGAACCAGCGCCAGAACCGCCCAGGGCTATCACGGCAATTTCTACTTTGACGAATTCTTCTGGACCCATAATTTTACCGAGCTGAACAAAGTGGCGTCCGGGATGGCGATTCAGAAGAAATGGCGCAAGACCTATTTTTCGACGCCGTCATCGGTCAATCACCAGGCGTACCCGTTCTGGACCGGCAAGGACTTTAGTGACCGTCTGCAAAAGGCGCAAAAGGCAAAAATCGATATCTCGCATTTGCGGCTGTCGAGCGGCTTTACGGGTGAGGACAAGATCTGGCGACAGATCGTCACGATCCTAGATGCCGAGGCCGGCGGCTGCAACCTGTTCGACCTGGATCAACTACGCGACTACGAATACGGCCCCGACCAATTCGACAACCTCTTAATGTGTAATTTTATCGACGACACCAAGTCGATATTTCCGCAGGCGGAATTACAGCGCTGCATGGTCGATGCCTGGGACGCTTGGGAGGATGTGAAACCGTTTGCGGCGCGCCCGTTCGGTTATCGACCTGTCTGGATTGGCTACGACCCGTCATTGTCAGGCGACAGCGCCGGCTGCGTGGTCCTGGCGCCACCGTTGGTCGCCGGTGGCAAGTTCCGCGTGCTGGAGCGTCACCAATGGCGCGGCATGGACTTTGCCGCCCAGGCCGAAGCTATCCGGCAAATGACATTGCGCTATCACGTCGAGTACATCGGCATCGACACCACCGGCATGGGGATCGGCGTGTTTCCGATTGTCAGGCAGTTTTTCCCTGGCGCCACCGCGATCAACTATTCGCCCGAGGTCAAAACCCGCATGGTTTTAAAAGCCAAGGACGTCATCAGCAAGGGCCGGCTCGAATTCGACGCCGGCGCTACGGACCTGTCGGCGGCTTTCATGGCAATCCGTAAAACCATCACCGCCAGCGGGCGGCAAGTCACGTTCGACGCTGGACGTACCGCCGAGACAGGTCACGCCGACTTGGCCTGGGCCTGTATGCACGCGCTCGATCACGAACCGATAGAAGGCGTATCGGAAAGCACCACCTCATTTATGGAGATTTTTACAGCATGAAGAAACAGCGTTTTAAACAGGCACGACAGCACGCGACGGCGCCGCCGGCGGCCATCGTGCCAGCACCACAGGCCACGCCATCCGTCGAAGCGTTTTCGTTTGGCGACCCGACGCCGGTGTTGGATCACGCCGACATCATGGAAAGCCTGGAGTGCTGGCTCAATGGCAAGTGGTACGAACCGCCTGTCAGTTGGCAAGGGCTGGCAAAGTCGTTTAACGCCAGCGTCCACCACAGCAGTGCGATCCACTTCAAGGCCAACATTCTGACCTCGACCTTAGCACCCAACAAATACCTGTCGCGGGATGCCTTTAAGCGGTTCGCGCTGGACTTCCTGACCTTTGGTAACGCCTATCTGGAAAAACGCGCCAGCCGGACCGGCAAGACATTGCAACTGGCGCATGCCTTAGCCAAGTACATGCGGCGCGGGAAGGATCTCGACACCTATTACTTTGTGTCCGGCTGGCAGCAAGAGCATGAGTTTGCCAAGGGCGCCGTATTTCACTTGATGGACCCGGATGTGAACCAAGAAGTGTACGGCCTGCCGCAATACCTGTCTGCCTTGCAGTCGGCCTGGCTCAATGAGTCGGCCACGCTGTTCCGGCGCAAGTATTACAAGAACGGCTCTCACGCGGGCTTCATCCTGTACATGACCGACGCCGCCCAGAACATCAAGGACGTGGACAACCTGCGCACGGCGCTGCGCGACAGCAAAGGGCCGGGTAATTTTCGGAACGTCTTCATGTACGCCCCAGGGGGCAAGAAAGATGGCATCCAGATCCTGCCGGTTTCCGAGGTCGCCGCCAAGGACGAATTTTTCAACATCAAGGGCGTGACCAGGGACGACCTGCTGGCTGCGCACCGCGTGCCACCGCAACTTATGGGGATCATGCCGAGCAATGCCGGCGGCTTCGGCGCGGTCGAGCCGGCGGCCCGCGTATTCGCCCGCAACGAACTGGTGCCGCTGCAATCACAATTTTTAATGATCAACGAATGGATGGGAGAAGAAGTCGTGAGATTTGATGAATACACGTTAGGGAACATGGAAGGGACGGCAGCATGAGCGACGTAGCCGACCGTGCCGACTGGCGCATTGCCCACGACATCCAAGTCAGCAGGGCGCATGCAAGTCGAACGCTACAGCTTGAGGCGGACGGGCATTGCCACTATTGCGATGAGCATGTCGCCCATGGAGTGCTGTTCTGCAATACGGATTGCCGGGATGACTACGAAAAGGAACAGGCGGCGCTCAGGCGCGCCGGACGCTGACGGTATACCTGCCCCGCTACCATGTTATTACGGCAGCGCCTGCATCGTCTCAAGCCGCTGTACGCGGCTTTTTTTACGCCCTGGAAATGTTGTCTTGTCATTAAAAAGGCTGTCGACTCCGACCTTTCAATCGCAGTCCCCCCACGCCTGCCCGCCCCGTTAAATGCACTGCTTTTAACGCAGTTGGCAAAAACGCCAGGCGTCCAGACCTCGCGGGGTTCACAAGGGAAATGGTTGCATCGCCGTAACGCAAAATGACGCACTTTGCGCGGAATTTCAGCAGAAATCCAATAAGCGTTTATACTGTATATACATACAGTATATTTGCCTTTGGAGATCATGATGCGCCTCACCGACATTAACGAATTTGACGCGGTAATTGCCCGCGCAGAGCCAATTATCCACACGATAGTCGCCCGCCATCGGACCTCAGGATTGCCGCTCACCTGGCGGCTAATCCATTCGATTGAAAGTGAAGTTTTGACCGAATTGACTCGTTCGAACGACCTACAGCCGGCTTATATCAATTTGATTAAGCATTCTGGCGTTTTCAAATACCCGTTGAACGACGACCCCGTGGATTTTGGAAAATCAGGTGCCATTGCTTGTGCGTTTTCGATGATCTACGAGGCATTCCACAGGGCTCATTGATTATCCTGCAATCTAAAATCATGGTAGCTCAAGATTTTATTTTTAGATACCGCGCAAAAAATGCCTTATCCAATGCGTCTGCCAGTGCATTCGTTGACGCCGATATTCTTCCTAGCAATGGATCTGATGGTTTTATCGTTTTTCTTTGTGGGCCTTGAATTGCCTTTGTGGTGATGGCTTGTCGGAGGGCAATGCATGACATTTGCGCATCTATTCCGTGAGTCTGTTTTAATCCAGAGACTGCGGAAGTAAGGCGCGCCAATTTGGAAACGACGAGCCAATAAGAAGGGACATTCTTTTCTTCCGTTGCTTCAGCAAGATATGCGATGCACAATTCTTCGATAGCCCACGCTTCTTGTATCAAATTATCGATTCGCTCACGAAGCTCTTTTCGCTCATCTCGCTTTGCATTCTGTCGGTTGTTTACAAACCAACCACCAAATACCAATGTCCAAGTAATAATCGTTCCTGCCACTTGAACTATGAGTTTCTCGTCTCCCTCGGAGAACCCCCAGTTAGCTGGCAGCAGCATCGCGAATGTATGTTTGAATCTCCATAACTAGCGACTCGTCGCTGCTCTTGAATTTAATGGCTGCTGAAGCCGCTGCCACGGAAAGTTTCATGAGTCGTACAGCCCCGCCAAACGCCTCTTCCAAGAAAGAAGAACCGTAGCCAGCAGTCCCATCCAGATCAATTAGGACTGACTCGTATTCCCGTATTGCCGGTACCAGGATCTCGTCACGAAATTTTGCCCCAGGAAATGGGCCGTCATCGTAGAAGCGACCAGCTGGCGCCTCAGAAAAATCCGTAGCAATTTTAATCATTTTGGACATTGTCCATCTCTAGGTTTAATACAGTGTGTAAGGGTACGGCCCACTCTATCAGAGTTCCGCATAACGAATCTTCAAATGTTGAAATTACTTCCTTTTGGCCATTAGTATATTTGTACTCCCCGCGATTACTCAAGATTCGGAGAGTTCCAGAGCCACATAAATCAATGATTTTCCGCAAATCGTTCAATCCTTTGCCACGATTTGAAGCATTCATACGGGACCGCCCAATCATCATGGCTGCACTAATTAAGTCCCCGTCGGTTGGCTTAATTACACCGAATAGGGACAATAATTCTTGTACAAACTCGGCCGGGTACTTTAGCGGCAAACTGCGCGGTATCCCAATACCTTGGTCAACGATAATAATCTTCAGTTCTTTTTTGGGCTTGTTAATATGCCCAATCATCCACCAACCCTTAGCTATAGGTTTCACTTTATGGAATCTATGGCCTTCTGGGTAGGCATGCTGCGCTACATTAGTCATGGCCTCCGACAGTCCGCGAAAAAAAGCTTCCGGCGTCTGAGGTTTCATCTCATCAGCATATTGTCCCAATAGCTTCTTACGGAGCTCAATGGCAAGCTGCCCTTGTGCGCCAACGCCTGCCATTACTTTAATATACTCCAACGGGTAAATTCTTTCCGTCGGCCCCTCCATATTTGAAGGGACGCCAAGCACATCGAAAAAGCCGCTATCACGCATCTGCTTATGAAGGGCTTTGTCTTTAGGGTAAGTCCCTGTAACACTTCTCTTCCCACCTATTTCACGGCAACGATAAATTTCAGCTGCAAGATACAGGATAGCAGTTGAGGAAATCCGCCTTGTATTTTCAAAATTCAGTATCAATCTCCTGAACGTTGAGAACGTATTAACTCGGCATTGCCGCGCTAAAGCGAGAACCTCGCCGCGATGATCTTCAAGGTCCAAGACTTCCGGGACCGCAATTTCGTCATCGTGTGTGTATTGGTTGTGTAGGCCCAACCTTGGGGTAAGGGCGAACAACTTACGTGTCTTCCCTCTCTTGAGAAAGCGACGACGGCGTTCCAATTCATATCGAGAGCGTTTATGCCGAATCTTCTGGTAAGTGGCAAATTTAGAGCTTTGGTATTTCAGAAAGTTTCCTTGTCTTTAAAACGTGCCACTATTTCCGTTGGATAATTGTTGACTTCCAGAAATATGAGCCCAATGCATGCAATGCGGCAAATATTACCTAATTTTCAATAAAATATCCGCTAAAAATTTTTATGATGGCGAGCGCCACCAATCCGACGCTGTTTGTAACAGTGTTCCCTACTCAAAGTTCGCTCTGTCCATTACACAGATAGCTACGGCTTTTTTATTTAGTCATTATTCCCCCGCCAGCACGTCAATGATTGGACAGTTAGCCCCTCCGTGGCGGACATCGCACTGTTGTACTAATCCCGCCAACACCTGATGCATGGCGGCAAGGTCGATCATTTTTTGTTCGATTAACGCCAGCTTGCCAGCGGCCAGCGCCCGCGTCTTCGTACAGGTACAGGCACACGCCTCATCCAGTGCTAGTAGCCCTCCTACCTCGGACAAGGTGAAGCCCAATGCCTGCGCTCGTTTGACGAAGCGCAGGCGCTTGGCTTCTTCATCCGAGTAGCGCCGATGGCCCCCCGCCGGCTTTAACGGCTCATCCAGCAGACCAAGCCGCTGATAATATCGGATTGTCTCAATGCTCACCCCGGCCTCTTTCGCCAACTTACCGATGGTCAGTTCTGCCGCCATCAAATTCTCCTTGATTCCGTACTCAGGTACAGGATGTAGAGTAACACTTTGGCAAATAGAGTCCAGGAGGCAGGTATGGCGCAGATCACAGGAAAACACATGCTGATCGCGGGCGTATTGGCTGCTATCGGCGTGTCAGCGTGCTGTGTCGGCCCGCTCGTGCCACTGGCTCTATCCGCCCACTACGCAGAAGATATGCCACGATGAGCGCTGTCGTTCTTGAATCCGTTCTAACCTGTCCGCATTGCGGCTTTTCCAAGCGGGAAACCATGCCCACGGACGCGTGCCAGTTCTACTATGAGTGCGGAAAATGCAAGACGTTACTGCGGGCGAATCCCGGCGACTGCTGTGTGTTTTGTTCGTTCGGTTCGGCGAAGTGTCCACCGATTCAGCAGCAGCGTGGGTGCTGCGGATAGCAGAGCCGCTAAATGGATTGAGAAATCTCAATTGCGATGTCGCATTTGTACCGACGCCTTTGGAATTTATTACGAATCGCCATGTGACATTAGCCACTGAGGCTTATGCTGCTGCGTTAATTTATAGCATCTTTGTTTCTGATAATAGTGACCACCAAAACTTCCGCATATAATCCCAAGGGCAAAAAAATCGATGAGCAGGTGACTCTGGCGAAGCTAGGGTTGACCTACGACCCTAATCGATTGCTTGATGCTCTCATTGAAAAATTTCACTTGAGCAACGATGCCGAACTGTGCCGTCTGCTCGAAATTTCACCACCAATAATTAGTAAAATTCGTCATCGTCGAATCCCGGTAAGTGCGCCACTGCTCATCGTAATACATGAGGCCAGCGGTATTTCCATCAAAGAATTACGCGCCTTGATGGGCGATTATGGCGAAAAATTCCGTATCGACGATAAAGCTCTCAAGCCAATAAAGATTAGCGCCCCCATAGACGCGGAGGAAAAGCTTGAAGACTTGGTGCCCTACGGCGCTAACCAATTGATTGATGCAGTGATCAATAAATTGCGATTGAAGAATGATGTAGCACTGTGTCGCCTGATGGGAATTAGCCCCCCAGAGATTAGCAACATTCGCCGTGGACGTAGGAAGGTAGGCGCAACGTTGTTAGTTCGATTGCATGAGGCCAGCGGCATTTCTATCGAAGAATTACGCGCCTTGATCGGCGACCACGGCGAAAAATTCCGTATCGGTGATAAAACCTCCCAAGCCACCAAATATTAACGCCCCCGTAGAAGTGGCGGAAACACCCATGCGCAATGGGTGGATTTTTCAGCGTTGAGCATTCAGAGACTATGGGGAATCATATCCGCGCTCACTAAACGTGAGTGCTACGTATTTGCTACAGCAAATAGTGAGAGGCAGAACTGGTGCGGGGTTTCAGTCTCATTCCACGCCGTGAACTATGGCGAGGACTGGAACAGGAATGCAGCGCTTGCAATACTGACGCAAGGCTTTCACAACATTCCATATCAATCAGGTGTGCGGAGATCAGCTCCGACAGTCTGGGCGAGAGTATAGCAAAGACTGGTGCAGCATAGCGGACCAAAGTCCGCTATGCTGCTGATTTGATGCTGCAGTTACTTGGCAGCGATAGGGAATGCGCAAACGAAATTCATCATGACCTCGGCGATCGAATCGGCCGCCGGTTTGACATAAGTCGAGTTTTTCAAGGCGTCGCTGTGATCCACCTTGGCGCCGGCGCCGTCAAGCCCGGCAAACAGAATCTCTTTCGTCAGTCGCACAGTCTTGGCTTTGCAATCGTATAAAGTGAAATCCTGATACGACTGGAAGGTCGGCAATACTTTAGCGTCGCCATCGTTCTTGCGCGGTTCCTTGAAATTCCACATCGACCAGGCTTCCCGGATACCTTTGTTTTCCTTGATCGATGCCTGGTCCAGCTTGAGCTCGGCGGTATCGCTGGATCCGACCGGTTGCCAGTCAGCTGCAGCCTGTGCCACGACGCAAGCCAGCCCCAGAGTAAGGGTGAGCGCTAATTTTTTCATGTGAATTTCCTTATAGAGTGCGAGCTTTGTTTCGACTCTGCATAGTAAACATTAATTCCGGTAGCGAGTATGCAATTTGGTAACAAAATGAAAAAAGCCCCGACTGAGACGGGGCTTTTGGCTACGGCAACGATGTGCCGCAGGATTTTCTTATGCTTTAGGTTTTGACAAGCATTGCTTCATGAATGCCTTGCGGTCGTCGCCCTTTTTATCGGTGGCGTTGGCATTACAGGATTTCATTTTCTCTTGCTGTGTCATTGGGGCGGCAGGAGCGGCAGCCGGTTTCGCGCTCAGGCAATCCTTCATGAACGCTTTGCGGTCATCCCCGGTTTTACCGGTTGCATCCTTGTTGCACGATGCCATTTTGCCTTGCTGCGAATTTGCGGCAAAGGCCGGGTTAAAAATAAAGCAGCAAGCGAGCAATGCAAGACCTGTCAGTTTTTTCATGATTTTCTCCGTTTCCACATTGGGGTTACCGCTTTAGTTACCGCATCAATTACAACATTAATTAACAATTATGCGGCCTGATGCATTACAGCACGAAAATTGTCAGCTGCCAATATGTGAGCTATATGCTTATGCGGTGCCGACATACGAGTGCAGTCGCATAAGAGGATCGACTTGATATTCATGAATCGTATGACGTGTATGTGAAAGCGAAATTGGATTAGTCATTCCAGATTACATATACTGCATTGCAACATAAACGATCAACTGAAAGGGAATATCATGTCTAGCATCTCACCTCCACTGCCGCTGTCAACACTTTCGATGCAAGCACAGGCGCGCGCTGATATGCATTCCCATGACAAGAACCTGACCAAGTCGCAGCCCGGTCTGCTGGACAAGCTGCTGGGTGCCTGGATCGCCCCTTACGAAGGAATGAGTGACTGTTACCTGCGCTTCTGAAAACGGACCGCAGCAAGAACCGCTCACCAGCCCCGCCGCTTGCGGGGCTTTTTTTTGCCCGCGAAACAGTTTTTTACGCTCCACTGCCAAGTTACCCACAGAAAATGTGCGCAAGCCTGTTGATAACTCCACAGTAAAAAATCCAAGCCATTGATTTATATCGTTTTTTAAACGATGCTCGCAGCAGGATCAAATTCCCTCCTGGATAAGTGCAATTAGCCGATACGCGATTTGTACAGGCAAAAAAAAGCCCGCTCACCTTGCGGTTGCGGGCTGAATCCAAACCTTAGGAGGTGTTGGAGGAGACAGGTGTAACTATATGGCGACGCAGCATGCATGTCTGCTTTATTTAACTGATAACAGATATTCAATATTTATATATCTTGGCCGTGTGCTTATCGCCTGTAGTATTTCTCGACGAACGTGCCTGCAAATCTGAGAATGCGTTTGTCAGTAAAGCGAGTTTTCATTTTGGCTCGTGATCATGACCGCGGCATGCATCGGCACGCGCCTTGTGCATCGTGCCATCCTTGCAACGCATCACGCTGTGCGTTCCCATGTTGTGATTACCTCCACCGTAAAACGATTCTGGATGCCGATCGTTTTTGGCGTCGGGATGCCCTTCCAGCACTGCTCCCGTGTATGGTCGCGGCATCGGTTCGCTTTGCGCTTGAGCCAAAGAGGAGAATGCAAGTGATAGCGTCAGCAAGCCTAGAAGCTTCTTCATATCAGACCTTTCGTAATAAATTTATCAGCAAGGACGATCTCTGACGCGAATCGATAACGTAGTGATGTGGAGGCGGAGCAAGGCAGTTCACTTATCGCTTGTTTGCTTCTTTAGGTTTTACTGCTTCTGCTCCGTGGTCCACTAAGCGGGGGCAGAGTGAAGTTTCGCGATAGGGCCTGCGAAAGTTCACTCTGCCCCCGGTTAGTTCGTACTTCTCTTCGTATTTACCGTAAAAAAACTTCGGTATTGCCAACGGCATTTCGAATAACTTCTTAGTCAGTCGCTTAAGGCCCGGTACAGCGCCGCGCCGGACCAGAGTTGCAGGTTGCCCTGTTCGGCGGCGTGGATCAGCGTTGTTACGCGCCGGTTGGCGGGCGCGTCGCGTGCCAGCGATTCGGCCAGGCGGACAATTGCACCGTTCAAATAATCCACTTCCGTCAAGCGCCCTGCTTGCAAGTCTTGCCACATGGATGAGCGCGCCTCGGGATCTATTTTCAGCATGGTCGCTGCAATTCGCTTGAAAAGTACATCAGGTAAACGCAATATGACCGGCAGCAGTTGCGGCCCGACCTTGGCGATCCTGGCTGGCCGGATTCCGGCGGTGCGCAGCACATCCAATGCCTCTGCAATCAGCAAGGCCAGGCAACGTCGGTAGGCCCTCTGCGACAACTGGCTCTTGAGCGCCAGGCCGGACAGCGCATTCACTGCGTTATTCAAATTCAACAACAGCTTGCCCCACTGGATTGCCGCGAAATCCTCGCATTGCTGCAGCGGCAAATGGGCCTGGCGAAAGAACGCCAGCCAGGGTTCCAGCGCGGCGCATGTCTCAATCATCAACTCACCGCCGCTGGCGCGATGAAAACGATTGCCTTCCATCTGCACCACATTGAACGGCACCATGGCCGCCAGCACCTGCCAGCCGGGCATCAGACCGCGCAAGGTATCGACATTGCCAACGCCATTTTGCAAACTGACGATCAGCGCCGACGGCTTGGCATGTTCTGCAATGGCGCTCGCCGCAGCGGCACTATCGGCACTCTTGACGGTAACCAGGATCAGATCGGCCTCGGCCAACGCGGCGGCACTTTCCTGATACGGCACATGCTCGCCCTCTAGGTGTTGCCGACGACCTTCCAGATCGCTCAGCAGCACGCCCTGGCTGGCAATCTGGCGCCCCATGCGGGGCCGCCCTACCAGCACCACATCGGCGCCCGCAGCCAGCAGCGACGCGCCGATATAAACACCGATCGAACCGGCGCCGAAAACGGCGATTTTCATTGCATCATTTTGTACATCGCCGGCCATCAATAGGAGATATGCAGGCGTCGATACAAGAAGCCCAGGACAAACAACGGGCCGATCAGCAGGAAGCGCAAATCGTCAAAGAACGACGGCTTCTTACCCTCGATCTTGTGCCCGATAAACTGCCCAATCCAGGCGATTACAAACACGCTGACCGAGAGCGGCAGCACCAGGCCCGGCGGCAAGATATAGAGCAACGCCAGCATCGCGCCCGACATCAGCAACATGCCGATTGCCAGCGGCGTCGACAGTGAAAAATAGTAAAACATGGCGGCCAGCGCAGCCGCCAGCGCCACCCAGGGATGGATCACCCACAGCAAACCCAACAACGTGAAAACGATCACCGGCACGCAAATGAAATGGATCACTTCATTCACCGGATTCAGATGGCTTTCAGAGTATTTGTCCAGCAGCGTGTCTATAGAACGGCCCGCTGCCGGTTGCGAATGCTGGTTCATGAAGGTCTCCGTCTTTTTTTGTATGCGACTATCTTAGACCATCATTCTTCCTCGCGCTTGAGCGCAGCCTCCATTTTTTCAGTTCGGGCGACGCCGTGCCAGGGCGGCTAAACAGGCTAGATAAGCAGGCTAGAATTTATGACAAGTGCAGTTGCCCCAGCGGTACAAATGCATTTTGTGGAAAACGTTTTTAATCTCGTTCGGTACGCCGCCAAACAACACTTCGGGCGCGGTCAGGCCAAACACGCCCAGGCTGATCGACGGCTCCAGCGCCACCACCGCGTGCCAGGTGCGTTTGGGAATGAACAGTGCATCGCCCGCCTCCACCCGCGCATATAAGCCTTGCGTCTTTTCAAATTCCTTGAGCTGGTCCGGCTGTTGGTCGAGGCGAGAGATATTGATATCGCTCAGGATCGCACCCCAGTCGTATTTCTCGGAAATACACATGTGCGGCGTTTGTTCCGGCGGGAACAGGATGAATTCCTTGCTGCCGCGTACCTGGCAAAACCAGTTATTCGGAAAATCGTAGTGCAGGCCGGTCACCGTATTTGCCGGGCCCATGAAGACATACTCCCAGGTCCAGCGCAGACCCGGCCACAGATCCTTAATCGAAAAGTCATGGCGCAGCGCGGGGAATTCATCAAGGATATTCCATTGCGCCAGATACATGCGATCTGGTTGAAACGATTGCATGTGCGACCAGTCGAGAAAAAATCGCTCACCGGCCGCCAGTTGATGACGGCGCCGGTCTGGCAGCAAGCCAACGTCGTCCGGCAGGCCTTGCCGGCCCAGCGTCGCCAGCTCTTGCAGATAAGGGCTGACCGGCATCACCGGCCGATGCCGGGTCTGCCCCTGTTCCACCAGGCCGTTCTGGAATTTCACCTGCGGTTCAGAACCATCCTTGTGGCGCAGCGCCGCCATCTGCTCGAACGACCAGCTTTTCTGGGCCGGCCAGTTACGCAGCGCGCCCTTGACCAGCAAAGGCCGGTTACGGTCGCCGAAACCGCCCTCGCGTTGCAGCTGCTCGGCATCGATCTGGTCGACTAACTGGAAGGAAGGCCCGCGAATCGAAGTCATAGGTGAATATCTGAGATAAAAAATCGAAAAAAACGGATTGCACTGACAGCAATCCGTTAGTTTAGCAGGATGGCTTGAGAATTTTTCTACCGCGATTGTCTCTGAAAATTGTGCCTAGAAATTCCGTATGTCGTCCTGAATCATCCTGATCCGGTTGTCACCGTTGAGGCGGTTGATCAACTGTGCTTGCGCCGCGCGCCAAAGTTGATCCCGGTCCATCAGATAACCTTCGGTTCGATAGCCATAGCGGCCGTTACCCGGTACGTCGCCATAGTAGCTGATGGTGGTGCGGCGGCTTTCGGCAACTTCGTCATAACGCAGATCAAGGGGCGGCGCCCTGGTGACGGACAGATCCAGCACGATCTGCATCGAATTTACTTCCTCCACGACTTTACGGTTGAAACGATAGGTGCGCACCGCCGTCGAGCCGTCCTGTTTCTTGAATTCGACGTTTTCGCTCATCGCCTCTACGTATTGCCTGGATTTGGGTGGGTAGTATATGTAGGAGGTATTCAGATACATGCCTAGGTCGGCTTTGGCGCCGCCTTGATATTGAAACCGGGTGAAACCGAGATCAAACAATCCCAGCACGCTTCTGGTGATATCGCCCTCCGGTTCGTTGCTGCTGATTTGCAGCACGACAGTACCCATGGCGTGATATTTTTCCGACAACGGCTGCGCATCCTTATAAGCACCGTGATCGCGGTACACGTCAGAGGCGTTATAAAAAGCCTGGCTGGCGTCGCGATACATGGCTCTGCTGCGTTGCGCATTGCGCGCTACCAGATCCTGCCCTTGCTGGTAATACGCTGCAGCGTCCTTGTTATCAGCTGCAAATTTATATTTTCCGGCTTGCTTCCTGGCGTCTTTATAGTCGCCGTACTTTTGATAAACATCGGCAGCGGCTGCGAAGCTGATGGCTGCCTGGCGGTCATCCTTGTAGACAACGGCAGACGTAGCTTTCAGGTAGTACTGCCCGGCCAGTTTTTCCCGCAATACCGCATCGGAATAGCGATCCGGCAAATCGGTATACCTTGCGTAATAGCGCCTTTCGGCCAGCATGGTCCTGATTTCCAGCAAGGCCGAACAGGCAGCTATTTTCTTGTCGTACTCCAGAGGGTTGGCGCTGTTGATTGCGGTTTCGTAGTTGCTTTCAATAATCCGCATGCGTTCGCGGATGCCATTTCTTTCATCGCTATCGTCGTAATCCGCTTTCTTGTATTTTTCATCGAGATAGACGAGTGTCGACTTTACGCTGGCGACATAGTTGCCACCTTCGAATTGCGAAATCGATGTGGATAAAGATGCACACCCCGCGAGCAATAACGCGCAGCCAAACAACAAAAAAACAGATAGGACGGTTTTAATTTTTTGCATTCTTTTCCCTGTAGCGATTTGCCGCGCTTTAGCAATTCGGGCAATGGCAGATCTTAAGCGGAAGTGCAAGGAGGATGCAATCTCGACAACCGTCATAAAAAAACCGCGCTCTCATGGCGAGATCGCGGTTAACCGGTGCGGGGGGCACTGGAGGGAGACCGGAAAAAAAAAGCCCGCCGCCATACGGCGGCGGGCTAAATATCAACATAGGAGAGGATAGGCTCCGATAGACAGCTTTATTCTAGTGACAAACAGAAGCTGCCACACCTGTCAGATTTAACAGGTTTACAAATCAGGTACCTTGACCGCCATATCATTTATGACAACATTTAAATTCATGCTTTTTTATTAATCGTCGGTGGCAAATGCAGTGCCGCCGGCTGACAGTTCAATTCGCCAAAAACTCGCGCCACGGCTCAAAGTATTTTTCACGCCAGCCAATCTTGACCTGCTCGTAATCCTGGTCTGGCACGTCCAGATGCACAAGCTCTATGCGCCCATGCTCACCTTGGGAATGAAACGACAGGATCAGGACCGAATCCGGATCGTCTGCGGCAAACGCCGTCGAACGCCAGGTCTGAACGATCAGCCTGGGCTTGGCCACCTGCAGCATGACGCCGGTCAGGGCGCCATCGAACGCCGAAAACTCAGCGCCGGCTTCGCCACCAATGGTGACCGGCAGCCCGGTGATTGCCTGATGCATCACCGGATCCATATACATATCGAACAACGCCTCGGGGGGCGCCTTCAAGACCACCGTTTTATAAATTACATTGCGCATGCTGGTTCTTCCTGCTGTTAGCAAATCATCAGGTCAAGCATCAAGTCAGCAAGCGCCAGGGATTCTACTTAGGAATGGCGCACTGAGAAAATTTCCGGGCCGGGGCCAGGGTAAATACGATTACGAATGCGAGTGCAAATACAGCCACCGCCACAAAACTTTACCTCATTTTTCAAAAACTCATTTCATTGCGCGCCGCATACCCACGTACATGGCTTCTACCTTCTCGCGCGCCCATTCTGTCTTGCGCAGAAATGTCAGGCTGGATTTGATGCTGGGATCGCTCTTGAAACAACGGATGTCGATCCGCTGCCCCAATCCATCCCAGCCGTAATGGGCTACCAGTTCGGTCAGCATCGCTTCCAGCGTAACGCCGTGCAAATGATGATGTGTGTTCTGTGTCATGCGTTTCTCGATCAAGGTTCAGGCTGACATTCTACGGCCACATGAACCTGCAGCACTGTACACGGCACAGTATTCAAGTTTTCGGCAGTTCTGTCATTATCTAAATTACAACTATACAGGTTACCCACAGAAATTGTGGACAGTCCTGTTGATAACTACCGAGCGTTTTAGTTATGTCGTTGATATATATGAATTTTTTATCACTGCACAGAGTTGCCGCGGGGCCAGCCTGAGAATGTTTAAAAATCGTTTAAGAATCCTTTAATTCAATCCGGCTAAACTGTGACGGTTTTCGATCTTTGTTTGCCGTTGCTAAGGAGCTGGTGCCATGCGTTTGCTGTTGGTAGAAGACGATCTGATGGTTGGCGAAGCCGTGCGCAAGGGATTGCGCCAGGACGGTTTTGCCGTCGACTGGGTGCAGGACGGCGCTGCGGCGCTGAGTGCGCTGGCCCAAGAGGATTACCAGTTACTGCTGCTCGATCTCGGCTTACCGAAAAAAAACGGCCTGGAGGTCCTGAAGTCGCTGCGCGCCGGCGGCAACCGGATTCCGGTGCTGATACTGACTGCGCGCGATGCCGTATCGGACCGGGTGGCCGGCCTGGATGGCGGCGCCGACGACTACCTGGTCAAGCCGTTTGACCTGGAAGAACTGGCGGCCCGGATTCGCGCCCTGCTGCGGCGCCAGTCCGGACGTGCCGAACCGTTGATCGAGCTGGGCCAGTTGACGCTCAATCCGGCTACCCATGAGGTGCTGCTGGAAGGCCGCCAGGTCAATCTCTCGGCGCGCGAATTCGCGTTGCTTCGCGCCTTCCTGGATCGTCCTGGCGTGGTGCTGTCGCGAGCGCAACTGGAAGAAAAAATGTACGGATGGGATGACAGCATTGAAAGTAATGCGGTGGAGGTCTACATCCACGCCTTGCGTAAAAAACTCGGCAGCAATTTCATCAAGAATGTACGCGGCATCGGTTATATGGTGGCCAAATGACGTCGACATCATCGTCAAGACTATCAATCCCATCCATACGGAAGAGTTTGCTGCTATGGCTGGCAGTCGGTTTGAGCGGCGC
Source organism: Collimonas sp. OK607 (assembly GCF_900111995.1). GTDB lineage: Bacteria > Pseudomonadota > Gammaproteobacteria > Burkholderiales > Burkholderiaceae_D > Collimonas. The sequence continues at coordinate 6,235 of NZ_FOKF01000019.1, read as the reverse complement.
CATCCTGGTGGCCGGCGGCGCCCTGTATTTCCAGGCGCGCGGCGAGGCCAACGAATTATTCGATTATCAAATGCGGCAGATCGTCGCCTCCCTGCCGCGCCAGGCGTTTTCTCCGATGATAGAAAATGGCGATAGCGGGCCGGAACTGGATGATCAGATCATGATCCAGATCTGGGACAACACCGGCGTCGTCATTTATCATTCGCATGGGCAGGCAAACTTGCCGTTGCAAGCCGAACTGGGCTTTACCAATGTCCGCCAGAGCAATGGCGTGTGGCGCGTGTACAGTGCACAGATCGGCAATACCGTGGTGCAGATCGCGCAACCGCAAAGCGCGCGCAATCAGATTGCGGCACAGATGGCGATCAAGACCGTCACTCCACTGCTGCTGCTGTTTCCCTTGCTGGGCATATTGATCTGGGTGGCCGTCGGCCGCGGGCTGGCGCCGATCAGGCGCGCTGCGGCAGAAGTCCAGTCACGGGACATGCACGCCTTGTCGCCGATTCCCGATGCCACGCTGCCGCGCGAAATCCGGCCGCTCACCCAGGCGCTCAACGATTTACTGGCGCGCCTCGGTCAATCCATCAATGCGCAACGCGCGTTCGTTGCCGACGCCGCGCACGAACTGCGCACACCGCTGACCGCCCTGCGCCTGCAAGTCCAGCTGGCTGAACGCGCCACCGACGACGGTGAACGGCAAGCAGCTTTCGGCGATCTGAAACAAGGACTGGAACGCGCCACGCATTTGCTGCAACAATTGCTGACGCTGGCACGCCAGGAACCCGGCGCCTTTGAACAAGCCCACGTCGAACTCGATTTGCGCGCCCTTCTGCATAGCGTAATCGGCGACTTCGCCCTGAGCGCCCATGAGCGCCAGATCGATCTGGGCATCGGCACCGAGATGCCGGCCAGCCTGACCGGCAACGCCGATGCCTTGCGCATTCTGTTCAATAATTTGATCGACAACGCCCTGCGGCACAGCCCGCCTGGTAGCAGCATCGATGTCTCGCTTGCCGCAGATGCCGCCGGTGTTACGGTTTCTGTGGAAGATCACGGCCCCGGTATTCCAGATGCCGATTTGCAGCGCGTATTCGATCGCTTCTACCGCGCTGCCGACAGCCAGACGCAGTCGCATGGCAGTGGCCTGGGGCTGGCGATCGTCAAGCAGATTGCCGATGCCCACCGCGCCAGCGTCAATTTGGAAAATACCGGGCACGGGCTGCGTGTCAGTGTGCACTTTGCGGCCTGATGCATTATTCGAGGCGCTCTTTAAGGGCATCTCTGATGAACTTGTAATTTGCCGCGCATAAACGCGGATTGTGACGTTCCCCGCCTTTGCCGCCTCCCTTTGTCATTAATGCGCTGCAAAAAAACATCGAAATGCTCCAATTACTTACTATTTTATTAACAATTTAAAACTACAATAATGTAACTACATATTTGGAGTTACAATGTTTTCATGGGATGACCTCAAGAACCAGGGTAATCAGCGTAAACATGGCGTCAGCTTTGAGACCGCAGCGCTCGTCTTTGACGACCCCCTGCACATCACCAGGCGAGAGCGTGTTGAAAACTACGAACATCGGTGGCAAACAGTTGGCATGGTCGGCGGCATCGCCTTGCTTTTGGTAGCCCACACCTGGCATGAAGCAGAGAGCGGTTCAGAATATATTCGAATCATCTCAGCGCGGCGTGCAACAAAGTTGGAAAGGAAAATCTATGAGCAAGGTACCTGAATCAATCCGCAAGGAACTGGCAGCATTAGCCGCCACGTCGGAGAACGATATCGATTTCTCCGACCTCCCGGCTACAACCCGACAAGACTGGCAAGGTGCGGTCCGCGGAAAATTCTATCGCCCTCTCAAACAACAATTGACGGTACGGATTGACGCTGATGTCGTGGAATGGCTTAAGGAAGAAGGAAAAGGTTATCAAAGCCGCTTGAACGACATCTTACGGGCTGCAATGCTAGATAAAGTCCGCCACCGGTAGAGCGGATGATTTAAAAATAAGCACTTGGTTTTCTTCTTTTTTATTCTTAAGTCTGCTTTAATTTTTAGTATTTATGCTGTGTGCTAGTTCTAGTCCATCTGCAAAGGAGCACAGCATGAATAGTCAGACCTTTACCCGCAGCATCATCGCCGCCGCCGTTCTGGTGTTGGCCGGCGGCGCCTACCTGCATTCGAAGAACGGCGATATCGGTATCGACAACGCCAATGCGGCGATCGTGGCACCAGCGCAGGCTGTGGCGCCGGTAAGCAATACTGCGCCGGCCGTGGCTGTGGCCACCGATTTTTCCGGCATAGTTGAACGCTCCGGACCTGCCGTGGTGAACATCAGCGTCACCGGCAAAGCGAAACAGAGTGCGGTTGCCGACCAGGACGACTCCGGCGAACTCGACCCTAACGATCCGTTCTCACAATTTTTCAAGCGTTTCGGCCCGCAGCTGCAAATCCCTAGCCATCCGCAAATCATGCGCGGCGAAGGCTCTGGCTTCATCATCAGCACCGACGGCCTGATACTGACCAACGCCCACGTGGTCGACGGCGCCCAGGAAGTGACAGTCAAGCTAACCGACCGCCGCGAATTCAAGGCCAAAGTGCTGGGCTCCGACAAACAGAGCGATATCGCGGTGATACGGATCGACGCAAAAAACCTGCCGACGGTGCAGATCGGCAATCCGGCGCTGACCAAGGTTGGCGAACCGGTACTGGCGATCGGCTCGCCTTACGGCTTTGAAAACACCGCTACCGCCGGCATCGTCAGCGCCAAGTCGCGCTCCCTGCCGGACGATAATTACGTGCCGTTCATCCAGACCGATGTCGCCGTCAATCCTGGCAACTCGGGTGGACCGCTGTTCAATATCAGAGGCGAAGTGATCGGCATCAATTCGCAGATCTATAGCCAGACCGGCGGCTATCAGGGGCTGTCTTTTGCGATTCCGATCGATGTCGCCACCAAGGTTGAGCAGCAACTGGTCAAGCATGGCAAGGTCATCCGCAGCCATCTGGGCGTCAGCGTGCAAGAAGTCAACCAGGCACTGGCGGAATCTTTCGGCTTGAAGACTGCCGCCGGCGCGCTGGTAAGCTCGGTTGACAAAGGCAGCCCGGCCGACAAGGGCGGCCTCCAAACCGGCGATGTGATCCTGCGTTTCAATGGCCAGCCGATCAATCATTCGTCCGACTTGCCGAGCCTGGTGGCCGACACGGCACCCGGCACCAGCAGCACGATCGAGGTGATGCGCAACGGCCAGGCCAAGACGCTGACCGTCAAGCCGACCGAAGCGGAAGCGCTCAAAACTGCCAGCAACGACACTGGCGCCGGTTCGCAAGCACGGCTCGGGCTGGCGCTGCGCCAGCTCACCCCGGACGAACAGCAACAGGTCGGCACACACGGCGGGCTGGTGGTGGAAGATGCAACCGGACCGTCGGCACTGGCCGGCATCCAGCGTGGCGACGTGATCCTGTCGCTCAACGGCAAGCCGGTCAACAGCGTCGAGCAGTTGCGTCAATTGGTAAGCAAGGCCGGCAAGAACGTGGCGCTACTGGTGCAACGCGACAAGGATAAGATCTTTGTGCCTTTGAATCTGGGCTAACGCGCCAACACAGCAGGATGGGGTTACGATGACTGAACTGTTAAACAAACCGGTCAAAAACAACAATCTATCGCAACACATCCTGCCCTCTTCCGCCACGATGATCGGGGTTTGCATTACCGCCCTGTCGATCATCAAACTCGCCAGGTTCAGCGGACTGGCAATCTGGCTGAGCCATCTGCTGGCGCTGAACAGCCTGGTATTCCTGACCAGCGGCATACTCTCGTATGCCGCCATGCGTTCAAGCCGTAGCGCACGGCTGGAGCAATACGCTGACATCGCCTTCATCTTTGGCTTGATTCTGCTGAGCCTGTCCACCGTCTTCATGGCGGTTGTGATTGACTAAACCCTCCCTGATTGAATTTTCATTCCAGTCAAAGTTACCCACAGAAACTGTGGATAGTCCTGTTGATAACTCCAATGTGTTTTAGCTATGTTGTTGATATATATGGATTTTTTTATCCTGCTTAATGTTGTGCGAGCAACGGCGTTCAAATAACATCGGATACGTCTGCCCACTGTACATATCCACACTGCAAAAAGGTGTCGCTTGAACGAGCGCTCGGTTTGTAATTTGCGCCAGGCTTGCCTAAGCTAGTTAAGCTTTACTATGAGGCTCACATTAAGTTTCACCATCCGTCCCGGCAGATTCAGTACCGGCAGCCATCACGCCCGTCAGATGACAGCAAATGAAATTGCGATTTCAACAAGCAAAGTCCGCCTATCAAATATAATTTCAAAAAAAATCTGTGGTTTGTCGATCTCTCTGCCGCCCGTTCGACTAATTAGCAGATCCCGGATTTAACCCGGCTGCAGCCGGTCCCCTGTACAAACCATTGAAACCAGACGGAGATATCACGATGCGATTCATGATCATACGCAAGGCAGACAAGAACACCGAGGCGGGTACCATGCCCAGCACAGAGCTGATCGCCGCCATGATGAAATACAACGAAGAAATGGTACAAGCCGGCGTCATGGTGGCCGGCGAAGGCCTGCAACCTAGCGTCAAAGGCGCGCGCATCAAATTCTCGGGCGGCAAACCGACCGTGTTCGATGGTCCTTTCGCCGAAACCAAGGAATTGATCGCCGGCTTTACCATGATCCAGGTGCAATCGCGGCAGGAGGCCATTGAATGGGTCAAGCGCTGGCCAGCGCTTGACGGTGACGGCGCGGTCGAACTGGAGCTGCGCCAGGTATTCGAGGCGGAAGATTTCGGCGACGAATTCACGCCTGAACTGAGAGAGACCGAAGAACGCTTACGCCAGCAAAGCGCCGGCCAGCACAACAACGCCAACTCCTGATCCACGTCATATCGCTGGCAACACAGAGGAAACCATGATCAAAACCATCGTTATCATCGTCGTCGTTGTACTGGCCGGCATCTTCGGCTATGCCGCCACCCGGCCCGACACTTTCCGCGTGCAGCGCACGATTTCGATCAAGGCGCCGCCGGAAAAGATTTTCGCCCGCGTCAACGATTTTCATGAATGGGGAAGCTGGTCGCCTTACGAAAAACTGGATCCGGCGATGAAAAGAACCTTCAGCGGCGCCGCCAGCGGCAAGGGTGCTGCGTATGCATGGGAAGGTTCGGACAAAGTCGGCGCCGGGCGCATGGAGATCAGCGACACATCGCCATCGAAAACCCTCATCAAGCTAGATTTCAGCAAGCCGTTCAAAAGCAGCAACACTGCCGAATTTAGCGTCGACGCCCAAGGCGGCAGCAGCAACGTTACCTGGTCCATGTATGGCCCCTCGCCTTATATCAGCAAGGTGATGGGATTATTTTTCAGCATGGACAGCATGATCGGCAAGGATTTTGAAACAGGCCTTGCCAACCTGAAGACCGCCGTCGAAAAATAAGACGGACACTATTGCGCCAAGCCCGGCGCGGTTTCATCCCTAATCGCAGTAATAAAGGAGAACATTATGCTATTGAATGCCTATCTTAATTTCGACGGCCAGTGCGACGCCGCGTTCAAGTTATACCAACAAGTCCTGGGCGGGAAAATCGCCTTCAGATTAACCAACGCCGAATCACCGATGGCAGAACAAACGCCACCTGATCGACAAGACAAAATCGTGCACATGCGGCTGGAAATGGATGGTGGAGTCTTGATGGGTTCAGACTGCCCACCGGAATATTTTGAGAAAATGCAAGGCATGGTCCTGTCGATTAATGTCGACACGATTGCGGAGGGAAAACGTATCTTTGATGCACTGTCGAAGAACGGCAAGGTCAAAATGCCGTACGAAAAAACGTTTTGGGCCGCCGGTTTCGGCATGCTGGAAGATCAGTTTGGTACGCCTTGGATGGTTAACTGCGAGAAGGATAGCTGACCGGCGTTGAAACCGGGCGGCTGCGTCGCTTTTGACGTTGCAGCTGCTTTTGACGTTGCAGTTGTTTTTGACGTGCATTCCGCATTGGGACGCTGCCAAATGTGGTGCGTGTCAGTCGGGAATTGTGGGAAGACATGTTTGAGCGCAGCGAGTTGGTCTTTCCACACGACTGATACGCGCCACATTTGGGGACCTGACCGGAGGGAAGGCAGTGGCTTTGCGGTCGCCTTCTTTTTGGTTACTTTTTCTTGGCGAAGCAAGAAAAAGTGACTAGCTGCCGGGCTACCCCCGGCGCACGTA
>NZ_FOKF01000065.1 GCF_900111995.1 Collimonas sp. OK607 | reverse complement strand
ATGGAAGAAGGTCTGCGTTTCGCAATCCGCGAAGGTGGCCGTACTGTTGGTGCAGGTGTTGTTGCCAAGATCCTGCCTGACGCGTAATAGCAAAAAGTTGTAATCGCCGCGACCCGGGAAATTCCCGCCTCGCGGCGTTGATGTCTGAATGGTATGCAAACGGTAGTATCAAGTTAGCTGGCCAAGCCGTTCAGATAAAGTGTTTTAAGCGTAGGGGTGTAGCTCAATTGGCAGAGCGCCGGTCTCCAAAACCGGAGGTTGGGGGTTCGATGCCCTCCGCCCCTGCCACCGATTCAGGTGTAGGGTACTGAAGTTACTGAAAGTAAGCCGCGTATGTCTAACCACCCTGTGCAAACTGTCGGCGAAGCCGGTAGCAAGCTCAAAGTAATACTGGCAGTTTTGGCTGTCGTCGCCGGCGTTGTCGGCTTTTATTTTTTGTCGGGCCAGTCTGGTCTGGTGCGCGCTGGTGCACTGGTTGCCGGTTTGGTGGTGGCAGTCGCACTGGCATGGACTTCGACTCAAGGTCGTGAGTTCCTGGGTTTTGCCAAAGAAGCTGTGCGCGAGACCAAAAAAGTTGTTTGGCCGACCCGCAAGGAAGCGATGCAGATCACTGCCATCGTTTTCGCATTTGTGCTGGTAATGGCGATTTTCCTCTGGGGCATCGATAAGCTTCTCGAGGTCTTGTTGTACGACGTGATATTGGGTTGGAAACAATAATGAGCGATAGCACACAAAACGATGCGCAAGCAACTCCGCCTGCTGTGACGCCTTCGGCGCCAGTGGGCAAAAAGCGCTGGTATGTGGTGCATGCTTATTCCGGTATGGAAAAGAGCGTGCAACGCGCGCTGACCGAGCGGATCGACCGCGCTGGAATGCAAGAACAGTTTGGCCAGATCCTGGTGCCGACTGAAGAAGTGATTGAAGTTAAGAATGGCCAGAAAGCCGTTACCGAACGTCGTTTCTTCCCAGGCTATGTGCTGGTTGAGATGGAAATGACTGACGAAACCTGGCATCTGGTGAAGAACACCAACAAGGTAACCGGTTTCATCGGCGGCAAGTCGAACAAGCCTACTCCGATTCCGCAGCATGAAGTCGACAAGATCATGCAACAGATGCAAGACGGCATCGAGAAGCCGCGGCCTAAGGTCTTGTATGAAGTTGGCGAGCTGGTACGTATCAAGGAAGGTGCTTTCACCGACTTCAACGGTAACGTGGAAGAAGTGAATTACGAAAAATCGCGCGTGCGCGTGACCGTCACCATCTTCGGCCGTGCTACACCGGTTGAGCTGGAATTCGACAAGGTTGAAAAGGTCTGACCTGGTTTTGCCGGGCCGGATAGTAATAGTAAGAATATTAGTAACAAGAAGAACAACAAATTAAACGCCTTTCGGAGCGTCATGCATTAAACCGCATGGAATTCGATGCAGTAAGAGGAGCCCCACTAGGTTGCGGTTTGATCGAACGGGCGCTAATACTCACAACAATCAGGAGCCATCATGGCAAAGAAAATCATTGGTTTTATCAAGCTGCAAGTTCCAGCTGGTAAAGCAAACCCATCCCCACCAATTGGTCCAGCACTGGGTCAGCGCGGTCTGAACATCATGGAATTCTGTAAGGCATTTAATGCCCAGACCCAAGGTGTTGAGCCAGGTCTGCCAATCCCGGTCGTGATCACAGCGTTCGCCGACAAGTCCTTCACATTCGTGATGAAGACTCCTCCGGCAACGATTCTGATCAAGAAGGCTGCTGGTATCACCAAGGGTTCGGCTAAGCCGCATACCGACAAAGTCGGTTCGATCACCCGTAAGCAAGCAGAAGAAATCGCTACCTTGAAGAAGCCCGATTTGACTGGTGCTGATCTGGAAGCTGGCGTACGTACTATCGCCGGTTCTGCTCGTTCGATGGGCATCACGGTGGAGGGTCTGTAATGGCTAAGTTAACTAAACGCGCAAAAGCGATCAAATCTAAGATTGATAGCACCAAGGTATATCCATTTGACAGCGCTGTTGCGTTGATCAAGGAATGCGCTACTGCAAAATTCAATGAGTCGATCGACGTGTCCGTCCAATTGGGCGTTGATGCAAAGAAATCGGACCAAGTGGTTCGCGGTTCCGTCGTGCTGCCAGCTGGCACCGGCAAGACCGTTCGCGTTGCAGTATTTGCTTCCGGCGAAAAAGCCGAGCAAGCTAAAGCTGCCGGCGCCGACATCGTTGGTATGGAAGACCTGGCTGAGCAAATCAAAGCCGGCAACATGCCTTTCGACATCGTGATCGCATCGCCAGATACCATGCGTATCGTTGGTACCCTGGGCCAGATCCTGGGACCACGAGGCCTGATGCCAAATCCGAAGGTTGGTACCGTGACTGCTGACGTTGCAACTGCCGTCAAGAATGCAAAAGCCGGTCAAGTGCAATACCGTACCGACAAAGCCGGTATCATTCACGCAACTATCGGTCGTAAATCGTTTAGCGATGCAGAACTGAAGTCCAACTTGTTGGCACTGATCGATGCATTGAGCAAAGCTAAGCCAGCTACCAGCAAGGGTGTATACCTGCGCAAGGTTTCCTTGTCTTCGACAATGGGTGCCGGCGTTCGTGTCGATCAGTCGACACTGGCAGCCTAATTAGCTTAGCTGTATTGAATCAAGTCCTGAAGGTGGTGCGCAAGTCGCATTGTCATCAGGCGAATCTTTGGGCTGGATCTGTATTGGCGGTATCGATGCAGGTCCAGGCAATCAAAGACCGTTGGGCGGCGTGTAGCAGGTAGTGCACAAAGTTAAAAATCAAACGGGCAATCGTTTGGCACCCAACGCAGATGGTGTACCCGAACAAGTTTTGTAGTCTCATCGCTGCGTGTTTAATTTCATGCGCTAGTTCTGAACTCCTAACTTCGGACGCCGTGTTCGAACCGATGTGAGGTAAGTAGCCATTTGAGGTTATGTAATTTCCGAGCATCATTTTTGGAGGTTGATCTTGAGTCTCAATCTGAATGACAAAAAGGCCGTAGTCGCCGAAGTCTCTGCAAAAGTAGCTGCTGCTCAGACTATCGTCGTGGCCGAATATCGTGGCATCCAGGTTGGTCACTTGACCCAACTGCGCGCTAATGCGCGTACCCAGGGTGTGTACTTGCGTGTATTGAAAAATACACTGGCACGTCGCGCCGTTGAAGGTACCGCGTTTGCCGACCTCGCCAAAGATATGACTGGCCCGTTGATCTATTCGATCTCCGAGGATGCCGTTGCTGCTGCAAAAGTCATCAATGACTTTGCAAAAACCAACGACAAACTGGTCGTCAAGGCAGGTAACTTCGCTGGCAAGTCGCTTGATAAAGCGGCTGTGCAAGCGTTGGCAAACATTCCAAGTCGCGAAGTTCTGCTGGCCCAAGTTGTGGGCATGATGCAGATGCCGATCGCTGGATTTGTGCGTGGTTTGGCTGCTCTGGCAGCAAAGAAAGAAGCCGAAGCTGCTTAATTGCACTTTCATGGCGCTTTCTTGGCGTTAAAACCAATCAGATGTTATTACTGTAAAAAATTAGGAGTTTCACATGGCTTTTGATAAAGATGCGTTCCTGACCCAGATCGATGGTCTGACTGTTATGGAATTGAATGACCTGGTAAAGGCATTCGAAGAGAAGTTCGGCGTTTCCGCAGCTGCTGTCGCAGTTGCTGGCGGTGCAGGCGGCGGCGCTGCTGCTGCTGTTGAAGAGCAAACCGAGTTCACCGTTATGCTCAAGGGCATCGGCGCGAACAAGGTTGGCGTAATTAAGGCTGTCCGCGAAATCACTGGTCTGGGCTTGAAAGAAGCTAAAGACCTGGTTGACGGCGCACCTAAGGCAGTTAAAGAAGGCGTTTCGAAAGCCGACGCTGATGCAGCAGCCAAGAAATTGGTTGAAGCCGGCGCAGAAGCTGAAATCAAGTAATTTCAGCTTTTTAGAGCGCATTTATTGCGCTGGAGTCAAAGTGCAGAACTCTCGAAAAGGAGGGTTCGGCTTTGGCTCCTTTGTCGTTTTTGATTTTGTTTAGCGCTTGTTGTTTTATTAAGCGTCCGTTGCCATCAAGCTCGAAGGGCTGAGACTTGAGGAATTGTTGGTTAAGACAGTTCAACTTAGACCATTACTAGATCATTAGTTTTATCTACTTTGACTGAAAGATCCAGCGAATCCTGAATTCTCTATCCTTCCTGTCACTCACGGAGTGTTCAATGCACTACTCATTTACTGAGAAGAAGCGTATTCGTAAATCTTTTGCGAAACGCGCTAACGTTCACCACGTTCCGTTCCTGCTGGCGACCCAGCTCGAGTCGTATCTTGGCTTTTTACAAGCAGACAAAGTACCGTCTCAACGTAAGAACGAGGGCCTGCAATCGGCTTTCACTTCTATTTTCCCTATCGTTTCGCACAATGGTTTTGCGCGTCTCGAGTTCCTGTCGTACGTTCTCGGTGATCCACCGTTTGACGTCAAGGAATGCCAGCAGCGTGGATTGACGTTCGCGTCGCCATTGCGTGCCAAGGTACGTCTGGTGATTCTTGATAAAGAATCGCCGACCAAGCCGGTCGTCAAGGAAATGAAAGAACAAGAAGTTTACATGGGCGAATTGCCGCTCATGACAACTACCGGTTCGTTCGTTATCAACGGCACCGAGCGCGTTATCGTATCGCAGCTGCATCGCTCGCCAGGCGTGTTCTTTGAACATGACCGCGGCAAGACGCACTCGTCTGGTAAATTGCTGTTCTCGGCACGTATCATTCCTTACCGTGGTTCATGGCTCGACTTCGAGTTCGATCCGAAAGACATCCTGTTCTTCCGCGTCGACCGTCGCCGCAAGATGCCAGTTACGATCCTGCTGAAAGCAATCGGCATGTCGGTCGAGCAGATCCTGGCTAACTTCTTCGTATTCGACAACTTCGCGTTGCGTAACGAAGGCGCCGAGATGGAATTCGTCGCAGAACGCCTGCGCGGTGAAGTCGCGCGTTTCGACATCACCGACAAATCGGGCAAGGTCCTGGTCGCTAAAGACAAGCGTATCAATTCCAAGCACGTGCGTGACGTTGAAGCTGCCGGCATCAAGCATATCTCGGTACCGGAAGACTACCTGCTGGGCCGCGTCCTGGCGCGCAACATCGTTGACGGCGACACTGGCGAAGTAGTTGCCAACGCCAACGACGAGTTGACCGAAGAGTTGCTGGCCAAACTGCGCGAAGCAGACGTTACCGACATCCAGACTCTGTACACCAACGATCTGGACCAAGGTAGCTACATCTCGCAAACTCTGCGTAGCGATGACACCAACGACCAGATGGCTGCCCGCGTTGCGATCTATCGCATGATGCGTCCTGGCGAACCGCCAACCGAAGATTCGGTTGAGGCGCTGTTCAACGGTCTGTTCTACAACGCTGATCGTTACGATCTGTCGGCTGTCGGCCGCATGAAGTTCAACCGCCGTATCGGCCGTGATGAACTGACTGGCGCCATGACGCTGTCGAACGAAGACGTGCTGGCCGTGATCAAGATCCTGGTTGAATTGCGTAACGGTCGCGGCGAAGTGGACGATATCGATCACTTGGGTAACCGTCGTGTGCGTTGTGTCGGCGAACTGGCTGAGAATCAATTCCGTGCCGGTCTGGTGCGGGTTGAGCGCGCAGTCAAGGAACGTCTCGGCCAAGCCGAAGCGGACAACCTGATGCCGCATGACCTGATCAATTCCAAGCCGATTTCGGCCGCTATCCGTGAATTCTTCGGTTCGTCGCAGTTGTCGCAGTTTATGGACCAAACCAATCCGCTGTCGGAAATCACCCACAAGCGCCGTGTATCGGCACTTGGACCGGGCGGTTTGACCCGTGAGCGCGCTGGCTTTGAAGTCCGCGACGTGCATCCGACCCATTACGGCCGCGTTTGCCCGATCGAAACACCGGAAGGCCCGAACATTGGTCTGATCAACTCGCTGGCTTTGTATGCTCGCCTGAACGAATACGGTTTCCTCGAGACACCGTACCGCAAGGTTGAAGACAGCAAGGTTACCGACCAGATCGATTATCTGTCGGCCATTGAAGAAGGTCGCTACATCATCGCCCAGGCGAATGCGACTATCGACAAGTCCCTGAAATTGTCCGATGAACTGGTTTCTGCACGTGAAGCCGGCGAAACGATCCTGGTATCGCCAGAACGCGTCCAGTACATGGACGTGGCGCCAGGCCAGGTGGTTTCGGTTGCTGCTTCGCTGATCCCGTTCCTCGAACACGATGATGCGAACCGTGCGTTGATGGGTGCCAACATGCAACGTCAGGCAGTTCCTTGCCTGCGTCCGGAGAAGGCATTGGTCGGTACCGGTATCGAACGTACCGTGGCAGTCGACTCGGGTACCACCGTGCAGGCACTGCGTGGCGGTATCGTCGATTACGTCGATGCGGGTCGTGTCGTTATCCGTGTGAATGACGAAGAAGCGACTGCCGGCGAAGTCGGTGTCGATATCTACAACCTGATCAAGTACACGCGTTCGAACCAGAACACCAACATCAACCAACGGCCGATCGTGCAGGTTGGTGACCGCGTCGCCAAGCACGACGTGATCGCCGATGGCGCATCGACCGATCTGGGCGAACTGGCTCTGGGTCAGAACATGCTGGTGGCGTTTATGCCATGGAACGGCTACAACTTCGAAGATTCGATTTTGATCTCCGAAAAAGTCGTGGCTGACGATCGCTACACTTCGATCCATATCGAAGAGTTGTCGGTGGTTGCACGTGACACCAAGCTGGGCGCTGAAGAAATCACCCGCGACATTTCCAACCTGGCCGAAAACCAGTTGGCGCGTCTGGATGAATCCGGCATCGTCTACATCGGTGCTGAAGTTGAAGCCGGCGATACGCTGGTCGGTAAAGTGACACCTAAGGGTGAAACCCAGCTGACACCTGAAGAAAAGCTGCTGCGCGCGATCTTCGGTGAAAAAGCTTCAGACGTAAAAGATACATCGCTGCGCGTGCCTTCTGGCATGGTCGGTACGGTCATCGACGTGCAAGTGTTTACCCGCGAAGGCATCCAACGCGACAAACGTGCACAACAGATTATCGACGACGAACTGCAACGCTATCGCCTGGACCTGAACGACCAGTTGCGGATTGTTGAAGGCGATGCCTTCGAACGTCTGGAACGTATGTTGATCGGCAAGGTTGTCAACGGCGGTCCGAAGAAACTGGCCAAGGGTGCCAAGCTGACCAAGGAATACCTGGCAGACCTGGATAAATACCACTGGTTCGATATTCGTCCGGCGGATGACGATGCTGCCGTGGCACTGGAAGCGATCAAGGAATCGATCGCTGAGAAGCGCCACCAGTTCGATCTGGCATTTGAAGAAAAGCGTAAGAAGCTGACCCAAGGCGATGAGCTGCAGCCTGGCGTACAAAAGATGGTCAAGGTTTACCTGGCCGTCAAGCGCCGTCTGCAACCAGGCGACAAGATGGCCGGTCGTCACGGTAACAAGGGTGTGGTTTCGCGCATTCTGCCGATCGAAGACATGCCGCACATGGCTGACGGTACACCTGCAGATATCGTGCTGAACCCGTTGGGCGTTCCATCGCGGATGAACATCGGTCAGGTTCTGGAAGTGCATCTGGGCTGGGCTGCCAAGGGTCTGGGTCTGCGTATCGGCGAAATGCTGAAGGCGCAAACCAAGATTGCTGAACTGCGCAAGTTCCTGAACACGATCTACAACGAATCGGGCAAGACGGAAGATCTGGACGGCCTGAGCGATGACGAAATCTTGCATCTGGCGGATAACCTGAAGCAAGGTGTGCCATTCGCTACACCAGTGTTCGACGGTGCGCACGAAGAAGAAATTCGTCGCATGCTGGACCTGGCGTATCCGGACGCAATCGCCAAGCAGCTCGGCATGACGCCATCGAAGAACCAGGTGACGATGTATGACGGTCGTACCGGTGAAGCCTTCGAGCGTAACGTCACTGTCGGCTACATGCATTACCTGAAACTGCACCATCTGGTCGATGACAAGATGCATGCACGTTCCACCGGTCCTTACTCGCTCGTTACCCAGCAACCGCTGGGTGGTAAAGCGCAGTTCGGTGGCCAGCGTTTCGGTGAGATGGAAGTTTGGGCATTGGAAGCTTACGGTGCGTCGTACGTGCTGCAGGAAATGCTGACAGTGAAGTCGGATGACGTAAACGGTCGTACCAAAGTGTATGAAAACCTGGTCAAGGGTGACCATGTAATCGATGCTGGCATGCCGGAATCCTTCAACGTGTTGTTGAAAGAAATCCGTTCATTGGGCATCGACATGGACCTCGACCGCGAGTAAACCGTCGTACTGGTGCAGCACAGAGCAGTAGGGTGGGCAGAGTTGCCCGCCCTACGCAGCAATAGTAAAGAATCTTAGTTTCTTCACGCCAACTGGAGTGATACATGAAAGCACTGCTCGATTTATTCAAGCAAGTTCAGCAAAATGAACAGTTCGACTCGATCAAGATTGGTCTGGCGTCGCCCGAAAAAATTCGTTCGTGGTCTTATGGCGAAGTAAAAAAGCCTGAAACCATCAACTATCGTACCTTCAAGCCAGAGCGCGACGGTCTGTTTTGCGCCAAGATTTTTGGCCCAATCAAGGATTACGAATGCCTCTGCGGTAAGTACAAGCGTCTGAAGCATCGCGGTGTTATCTGCGAAAAGTGCGGCGTTGAAGTCACACTGGCAAAAGTGCGTCGCGAGCGCATGGGCCACATTGAACTGGCCTCGCCAACCGCGCATATCTGGTTCCTGAAATCGCTGCCGTCGCGTCTGGGCATGGTCCTCGACATGACCCTGCGGGATATCGAACGCGTATTGTATTTTGAAGCCTACGTCATCACCGATCCAGGTATGACTCCGCTGAAACGCTGCCAGATCATGTCGGAAGACGACTACGCCGCCAAGTACGAAGAGTACGGCGACGATTTCACCGCATTCATGGGCGCCGAAGGCATCCGTGAGTTGCTGCGCGCGATCGATATCGATCGTGATGCGGAAACCCTGCGTCAGGAATTGAAAGAGTCGAAGTCCGAAGCCAAGATCAAGAAATACGCCAAGCGCCTGAAAGTGCTGGAAGCGTTCCAACGTTCGGGTATCAAGCCTGACTGGATGATCATGGAAGTGTTGCCAGTGCTGCCGCCTGAGTTGCGTCCGCTGGTACCGCTGGATGGCGGCCGTTTCGCTACCTCCGACCTGAACGACCTGTATCGCCGCGTCATCAACCGTAACAACCGTCTGAAGCGCCTGATGGAATTGCGCGCTCCGGAAATCATCACCCGCAACGAAAAGCGGATGTTGCAGGAAGCGGTTGACTCGCTGCTGGACAACGGCCGTCGCGGTAAGGCAATGACTGGCGCCAACAAGCGTCCGTTGAAATCCCTGGCAGAAATGATCAAGGGTAAGGGCGGCCGTTTCCGTCAGAACTTGCTGGGTAAACGCGTCGACTATTCCGGCCGTTCGGTTATCGTGGTGGGTCCACAACTGAAATTGCATCAATGCGGCTTGCCGAAATTGATGGCGTTGGAACTGTTCAAGCCGTTCATTTTCCACAAGCTGGAAGTGATGGGCATCGCCAGCACGATCAAGGCAGCCAAGAAGGAAGTTGAAAACCAGACTTCCGTGGTGTGGGACATCCTGGAAGACGTGATCCGTGAACATCCGGTCATGTTGAACCGTGCGCCTACATTGCACCGTCTGGGTATCCAGGCGTTTGAGCCGGTCCTGATCGAAGGCAAGGCAATTCAATTGCACCCGCTGGTCTGCGCCGCATTCAACGCCGACTTTGACGGCGACCAAATGGCGGTCCACGTACCACTGTCGATCGAAGCACAGATGGAAGCGCGCACTTTGATGCTGGCTTCCAACAACATCCTGTTCCCATCGAACGGCGAACCGTCGATCGTACCGTCGCAGGATATCGTGTTGGGTCTGTACTACGCCACCCGTGAGCAAATCAACGGCAAGGGCGAAGGCATGATGTTCCCTGACGTGTCGGAAGCCATCCGTGCTTACGACAACAAGGAAGTCGAGCTGACTACCCGCGTTACCGTGCGTATTACCGAGTATCCGAAGGATCCGGTCACAGGTGAATTCGTCAAGACCATCAAGCGTTACGAAACGACTGTCGGCCGTGCGATCCTGTCGGAAATCCTGCCTAAGGGCCTGCCATTCACCGTGCTGAACCGCGCGTTGAAAAAGAAGGAAATCTCGAAGCTGATCAACACGGCATTCCGTAAGTGCGGCCTGCGCGCTACGGTGGTGTTTGCCGACCAGCTGATGCAGTCCGGTTTCCGTTTGGCGACCCGTGCCGGTATCTCGATCTGCGTGGATGACATGCTGGTACCGCCACAAAAGGCAACCATCATCGCTACTGCAGAACAAGAAGTTAAGCAGATCGAACAGCAATACTCGTCCGGTCTGGTAACTGCTGGCGAACGCTACAACAAGGTTGTGGACATCTGGGGCAAGGCTGGCGACGACGTCGGCAAGGCCATGATGGAACAGCTGAAGGTAGAAGACGTGGTTCGCCGCGACGGCACCAAGGGCACGCAAGAATCGTTCAATGCGATTTACATGATGGCCGACTCCGGTGCGCGCGGTTCCGCAGCACAGATTCGTCAGCTGGCCGGTATGCGTGGCCTGATGGCGAAACCGGATGGTTCGATTATCGAAACGCCGATCACCGCGAACTTCCGCGAAGGTCTGAACGTTTTGCAGTACTTTATTTCGACCCACGGTGCACGTAAAGGTCTGGCCGATACCGCGCTGAAAACCGCGAACTCGGGTTACCTGACACGTCGTCTGGTTGACGTGACCCAGGATCTGGTCGTGATCGAAGACGACTGCGGCACTTCCAATGGCGCCTCGATGAAGGCGATGGTTGAAGGTGGTGAAGTTATCGAAGCGCTGCGCGACCGTATCCTCGGCCGTGTTGCTGCTAACGACATCGTCAATCCGGAAACCCAGGGCACGCTGTACGAAGCCGGCACGTTGCTGGACGAAGATGCAGTTGAAGAAATCGAACGCCTCGGCATCGATGAAGTCAAGGTCCGCACACCGCTGACATGCGACACACGCTATGGCCTGTGCGCACAATGTTACGGTCGCGACCTGGGCCGTGGCTCGCTGGTCAATAACGGTGAAGCAGTCGGTGTGGTTGCTGCGCAGTCGATCGGTGAACCTGGTACCCAGCTGACCATGCGTACGTTCCACATCGGTGGTGCGGCATCGCGTTCGGCAGTGGCATCCAGTGTTGAAGCCAAGTCCAACGGTACGGTCCGCTTCACGGCGACCATGCGTTACGTGACTAACGGCAAGGGCGAGCTGATCGTGATTTCCCGTTCTGGTGAAGTCCTGATCACTGACGACCATGGCCGTGAGCGTGAGCGTCATAAAGTACCGTACGGTGCAACCCTGATCGTCAAGGATGGCTTGACCATCAAGGCCGGTACGGCATTGGCGACATGGGATCCGTTGACCCGTCCGATCATTACCGAGTACACCGGTACAGTGCGTTTCGAGAACGTCGAAGAAGGTTCGACCGTTGCCCGTCAGATCGATGAAGTTACCGGTCTGTCGACATTGGTGGTTATCGATGCGAAGCGTCGTGGTTCGGTTACCAAGACTGTTCGTCCGCAAGTTAAGCTGTTGAACGAGCAAGGCGAAGAAGTCAAGATCGCCGGCACTGAACACGCTGTGACGATCGGCTTCCAGGTTGGCGCGCTGATTACCGTGAAAGACGGTCAGCAAGTGCACGTTGGTGAAGTGTTGGCACGTATCCCGACTGAATCGCAAAAGACACGCGATATTACCGGTGGTCTGCCACGCGTTGCCGAGCTGTTCGAAGCACGTTCGCCGAAGGATGCAGGTATGCTGGCTGAAGTCACAGGTACTGTGGCATTCGGTAAGGAAACCAAGGGTAAGCAACGTCTGGAAATCACAGACATGGACGGCAACAAGCACGAGTTCCTGATTACCAAGGACAAGCAAGTGCTGGTACATGACGGCCAGGTTGTGAACAAGGGTGAAATGATTGTCGACGGCCCTGCCGATCCGCAAGACATCCTGCGCCTGTTGGGTATCGAAGCGCTGGCGCGTTACATCGTCGACGAAGTCCAGGACGTGTATCGCTTGCAAGGCGTGAAGATCAACGACAAGCACATCGAAGTGATCGTGCGCCAGATGTTGCGTCGCGTTCAGATCGTTGATGCCGGCGATGCGTCTTATATCACTGGTGAGCAGGTCGAGCGTTCGGAACTGCTGGACGAAAACGATCGCGTGATTGCAGCGGGCAAGATTCCTGCAACTTACGAAAACGTATTGCTGGGTATTACCAAGGCATCCTTGTCGACCGATTCGTTCATTTCGGCCGCATCGTTCCAGGAAACCACCCGGGTGTTGACCGAAGCCGCAATCATGGGCAAGAAAGACACTCTGCGCGGTCTGAAGGAAAACGTTATCGTCGGTCGTCTGATTCCAGCCGGCACCGGTCTCGCGTTCCATCGTGCACGCAAGGAAAAAGACAGCTGGGAAGCGGAAGAACGCACAGCACTGCTGCAATCCGAGCAGGCAGCACGTCTCGCAGCTGCAGAAGCACGTGCGGCTGAAGAGTTGAACGCACAGCAGGGCGACGAAGCTTAATCCTGTAGTTGGTAAGTAAGTAAAACGGCAGTGGATGAGAAATCATCCACTGCCGTTTTTATTTGTGCTGCTGGAAAGTCTTCTTGCTTCAGGCAAATCAGAACAGCGTTTTCAATCTAATTTCTTATTTTCCGAAAAAATCGGCATGTGTGCCGGTGCGTTCGAAATGTACCTTGTTTTCGTCAGCGGTATAAATCAGAAGCCAGTCAAGTAGGGTGGGCATGGATGTCCACGCGTGAACTCACATTACGTAGATGCTTGTTTCATTGTCCGATGAGTATGTACTCCGGTTATCGCGGTCCGCGTGGGCACAAAAGCGTGCCCACCCTACGCGGAGATTCCCTGGGGTGGCCCTTGACTGAACGGGATTACGTCTATGGTCTTTATTGTTTCGCTTCTTAAACATCGAATGTTTAATCCCGCTGTTGCTTCAACGGCTTGCCATTGTCGATCACTTCTCTGCAGTCACCCTTGAACGTAGAGTTGTCGTAATCGGTCCAGCCGTAGCTGTCGACGTAGCGTTTGTGCGGCCGTAGTTTGCTGCTCAGGAAGCTCCATTCCAGGCGCTCGTCGGGATAGCGGATATCGGCCAGGTCGAGCAGCGAGTGGAATACGTTCTCGGTAGTCATCCGCGTGCGTTTATGGCGCAGCAGTTGCTCCACTTTGTCCGGATAGGTTTGCTTGTACAAATCCGAATACCACATCAGGGCAGGTATGTGGAATTCGAACTGGGTGTTGTGGCCATGGAAGGCGATCTTGCAACTGCCGTCGTACAGCGTCTGGCCGTGATCGGAGAAGTACATCATCGCGCTCAATTGTTTCGAATCCCTGAGCGCATCTATTACTTGCGACAGGAACCAGTCCACATACCGTATCGAGCTGTCGTAACTGTTGTTCAGCGCCGCCTTGTTGGCCAGGTTGGTGTAGGCAGGGTGTTCAATGCCGAACAGCGAGGGTTGCCACTTGTCGAATTCCTGGGGGTAGCGGTGGCTGTAGTTCCAGTGGTTGCCCAGCGTGTGCAGCACGATCAGCTTCTTGGTGGCCGGATCGCCCATCGCTCTCTGCAGTTGCGGCAGCAGGATGGCATCCAGGTTTGAGGCATCGGTGAAGCCACCCAGGTTGAGGAACTGCACCACGTCCGCTTCATTGGCGAAGACCGACACCGGCGTATCGAATTTGCCGTACGACATCTGGTTCGAAATCCAGTAAGTCTTGAATCCTGCCTCCTTGTAGGCGGAGATAAAGGATTTCTCGGCGAAACCGGCTTTCAGGCTATCCGTCGCGGGCTTGCGCGATACCATGACCGGTACCGATAGACGGGTTGCCGATACTGACGTGATGACGTCGGAAAAACTGACCAGGTTGCTCTCTTTGCTCAGTCGGGGATTAGTGTCACGTTGATAACCATTCAAGCTCCAGCGATCGTAGCGGGAAGATTCGCCAATTACCATAACGACAATTTGCGGTGTGTTTTGTTGGCTTACCTGATGTGCGCCAAAATGGAATTCGCGATTCTTGTGTGCAAGTTCATCCAGGTATTCCCGCTCTTTCCAGAAGTCGTAACCGCGTACCGCCAGGCCGAACGGCCAGGTGCGGCTGACCGGATCCGCTTCCAGCGGTGTCGCCGCCCAGGTGGGAAGCTTGCCGAAATGCATGCCTTGAGCGATGGGCGGAGAGGCAGCCTTGCTAGTTGCGCTGGCCGCCGGCGGGGATTGAATACCGATTTGCTGCCCGTATATCCAAACGCATAAACCAATAGTAAGCACCAACCAACCAAACCAGCGTGAAGGCCCTTCCAGGTCAAGGTCGCGGGTGCGGCAGGCCGCCAGCCAGCTTAGCGCCCACCACAGCACGACCAACGCAAGGATCAGTGCCAGCCACCAGATTTTGTTCCCGAGGAACTCCATGGCTTCGCCAGGGCTGGTTTCGGCGATGATGCCAAGGTGATGGGTTGAAATACCCTGGCCGTAAAACTTGCGCAGATAGATCTCGGTGGGCAAGGCAAAAAAGGCCGGGAACAACAGCCAGTGAAACCAGGCGGGGCGCTTGAAGATGGACCAGATGACCAGCCAGAGCGCAATTTCGGTGACGATGATCCGGATCGGATGATCGATCGTCTGGCCGAACAGCAGCGGCACGAAGGGAACCAGGGACAAGGCAAGGTAGGTAACCAGCACGAACAGGTTATTGCGGCGAAACAAGGCTGGCATCATCTGGGGAGCAAAATAGTCGAGCCTTATTATCCCGCAAAGCTGCCACAGGGAACCGGACCGGGTGAGATATACACAGCCGATAGCCGCATCTTATATTGCCAAATGCATAACGATGCTGCGTGGCGCCCGGGACTGTCTCAATCTGTTGTGTTTGTGTCGCGTTTGAGGGTAATGCATCCAAGACAGCGGTTGACTGCCAGGCATCATAGGGATATACTCGCGGGTTCTCGATTGTAGGCTCTAATGGGCTGAACGTTCTTTGGTCTGCTTCCGCTTTCTATAGCGCGTTTCTCCTCTACTGCTGAATGTCGATCTGCGCGAACGGTGCGCAAATTGTGCGGTTCCTAGCGCAAGTATCTGTCCAATCCCGGACAACCGATTTCGGGATTGTTGTTATTAACGTCGTAATTTTGTTGGATATATAACGATGCCAACCATCAATCAATTGATTCGCCAGCCGCGCGTTTCTGCGGTCGTAAAGAGCAAATCACCAGCGCTGGAAAACAGCCCGCAAAAACGCGGCGTTTGCACCCGCGTTTATACGACAACTCCAAAGAAGCCAAACTCGGCTCTGCGTAAAGTTGCCAAAGTTCGCCTGACCAACGGTTTCGAAGTTATTTCGTACATCGGCGGTGAAGGCCATAACCTGCAAGAACATAGTGTCGTGCTGTTGCGCGGCGGCCGTGTAAAAGACTTGCCGGGTGTGCGTTACCACATGGTTCGCGGTGCACTGGATACCCAGGGCGTCAAGGATCGTAAGCAAGCACGTTCGAAGTACGGTGCAAAGCGTGCTAAGGCTACAAAGAAATAATAGTTTTCGTACGGCGTAAGCCAAGCGAATAAGTGTCGGTCCCCCATGGGCCGAGTAAGTGGGTAGCTATGATGGCTGTCCGCGAGCGTGCAGAAACAAAAGATCTGCTGCTCAACTGAAGATTGAAAGGAATCGAAATGCCACGTCGTCGTGAAGTCCCCAAGCGGGAGATTCTGCCGGATCCAAAATTCGGTAATGTTGATGTTGCGAAGTTCGTCAACGTCCTGATGTTGTCCGGTAAGAAATCGGTCGCAGAAAACATCATTTACGGTGCCTTCGAGCACATTCAAGCCAAATCCGGCAAAGATCCGCTGGAAGTGTTTGCCCTTGCTATCAGCAACGCCAAACCATTGGTTGAAGTTAAGTCGCGTCGCGTTGGTGGTGCAAACTACCAGGTGCCAGTTGAAGTTCGTCCTGTCCGTCGTATGGCTTTGTCGATGCGTTGGTTGCGTGAAGCAGCTAACAAGCGCAGCGAAAAATCGATGCCGCAACGTCTGGGTGGCGAATTGCTGGAAGCCGCAGAAGGCCGCGGCGGCGCAATGAAAAAGCGTGACGAAGTTCACCGTATGGCAGAAGCGAACAAGGCGTTCTCGCACTTCCGCTTCTAATAGACTGGGCAGCCGGCTCTCTGAATCGAGTCGCTGTCCGCATCTGAAATTTGTTCGAGCCGAGCGCATATTTTTTATAAAAAATGGCGCTCGGTTTCGTGCATTAAAAGACTTAGGATTAAATCATGGCTCGCAAGACCCCCATTGAGCGCTATCGCAATATCGGTATCTCCGCTCACATCGATGCAGGTAAAACCACGACTACAGAACGCGTTCTGTTTTATACCGGTGTGAATCACAAAATCGGTGAAGTGCATGATGGCGCAGCCACCATGGATTGGATGGAACAAGAGCAAGAGCGCGGTATCACCATTACTTCCGCAGCAACGACTTGCTTCTGGAAGGGTATGGCGGGTAATTTCGCTGAACACCACATCAACATCATCGATACTCCGGGCCACGTCGACTTCACGATTGAAGTTGAGCGCTCGATGCGTGTTCTGGATGGCGCCTGCATGGTTTACTGTGCAGTAGGCGGCGTGCAGCCACAATCGGAAACAGTTTGGCGCCAAGCTAACAAGTACAAGGTTCCACGTCTGGCATTCGTCAACAAGATGGACCGTACCGGCGCGAACTTCTTCAAAGTGTACGAGCAAATGCGTTCGCGCTTGAAGGCGAACCCTGTGCCTATGCAAGTACCTATCGGTGCTGAAGAAAAGTTTGAAGGCGTGATCGATCTGGTCAAGATGAAGGCTATCTACTGGGACGACGCTACTCAAGGTATGAAGTTCGACTACCGTGATATTCCTGCTGACCTGGCTGCTGACGCTGCCAAGTGGCGCGAAAACATGGTTGAAGCCGCTGCTGAAGCATCGGAAGAACTGATGAACAAGTACCTGGAAGAAGGCGACCTGACCGAAGCTGAAATCAAGGCTGCGATTCGTCAACGTACCCTGGCCAGCGAAATCGTTCCAATGATGTGCGGCACTGCGTTCAAGAACAAGGGCGTGCAAGCCATGTTGGACGGCGTGGTCGAGTACCTGCCATCGCCATTGGACATTCCGCCAGTACCTGGTCTGGACGAAGATGATGCACCGATCTCGCGTAAGCCGGAAGACGGCGAAAAGTTCTCCGGCCTGGCGTTCAAGATCGCAACCGATCCGTTCGTTGGTCAGATCTGCTTCATGCGCTGCTACTCGGGTACATTGAATTCGGGCGACACCGTTCTGAACTCGATCAAGGGTAAAAAAGAGCGTATCGGCCGTATCGTGCAGATGCACGCGAACCAACGCGAAGAAATCAAGGAAATTCTGGCCGGTGACATCGCTGCGCTGATCGGAATGAAGGATACAACTACTGGCGACACACTGTGTGACGCCAATGCATTCATCATCCTGGAACGCATGATTTTCCCTGAGCCGGTGATTTCGCAGGCAGTTGAGCCTAAGACTAAGCAAGACCAGGAAAAAATGGGCTTGGCTTTGAATCGCCTGGCGGCAGAAGATCCTTCGTTCCGTGTTCGCACAGATGAAGAATCGGGTCAGACCATCATCGCCGGTATGGGCGAGTTGCATCTGGACATTATAGTCGACCGTATGAAGCGTGAATTCAACGTTGAAGCGACCGTCGGTAAGCCACAAGTTGCGTATCGCGAAACCATCCGCAAGACTTGCGAAGAAATCGAAGGCAAGTTCGTCAAGCAATCGGGTGGTCGTGGTCAATACGGTCACGTGGTTCTGAAGATCGAACCGCAAGAACCAGGCAAGGGCTTTGAGTTCGTCGACGCGATCAAGGGCGGTACCGTTCCACGCGAATACATCCCTGCAGTTGAAAAGGGTGTCCGTGAAACATTGAACACCGGTGTCCTGGCCGGCTACCCGGTGGTAGACGTCAAGGTAACCCTGTTCTTCGGTTCGTACCATGACGTTGACTCGAACGAAAATGCGTTCCGCATGGCCGCTTCGATGGCGTTCAAGGACGGCTGCCGTAAAGCCAGCCCGGTTATTCTGGAGCCAATGATGGCTGTTGAAGTTGAAACTCCGGAAGACTACGCTGGTACTGTGATGGGCGATCTGTCGTCGCGTCGCGGTATGGTTCAAGGTATGGATGAAATCGCCGGCGGTGGCGGCAAGATCATCAAGGCCGAAGTACCTCTGTCAGAAATGTTCGGTTACTCGACTTCGTTGCGTTCGGCTACTCAAGGCCGTGCAACTTACTCGATGGAATTCAAGCATTACGCTGAGGCGCCGAAGAACGTTATCGATGCAATCGTAACGTCCAAAGCTAAGTAATCAAGTATGTCGCCCTTGCCTGCCACGAGCGGGCGAGGGCTGAAAATGTTTAATTCATTGTTCATTATTTAATGACATCGTTCTTTTTGAAGGAAGAATAAAATGGCAAAAGGTAAATTCGAGCGGACCAAGCCGCACGTCAACGTTGGTACTATCGGTCACGTTGACCACGGCAAGACCACGCTGACAGCAGCGATCGCGACAGTACTGTCGAAGAA
>NZ_FOKF01000048.1 GCF_900111995.1 Collimonas sp. OK607 | reverse complement strand
TTTTTTATGATTTCGTTCTCCCGTTTCAGGCGAGCGACCTCAGCTCGCAGACGGGACAACTCCATCGCTTCCGGCGTGACCACCTTGCTACCGGCACCTTTGAGCTCACCTACCGCGGCGGCCTTGATCCAGTTGCGCAACGTCTGGTCACTCAAGCCTAGCTCCTTGACCACCAGCGAAATTGCCTGCCCGTCAGCCACCCGTTTGACGGCAAGCTCTTTGAACTCGGTCGTGTATGCCTGTTTTGGTATTTTCTTCATTTCCGCTTCTTCCAAAGTAACGTTATTTTACGTCACCCGTGGAAGACTAAATTTCAGGGGAAGCTCAGCCCGTCTGTTGCTTGGATTTAGCGCTATCGATAAGGCAGTGATTCGGGATTCGCTGTTACAACATCTTAAGGGGGCGTGAAGAATTAGAAGGCATACCTTTATAGCTAATTTTCTAATACTGCTGACGCCCTGCATCATCGAAATCTTCGCGCTTTCTCCACATACGGTCACCACGGACCCAAACCACGGATTTCTCAGAGATCTTTCTAAAAGCCGCCAGAACCAGCTTATTTATCGAAACGTTGCCGCGCTCATTTTCCGAGGTGAACCTTTCTCCAAATTTTTCAGCGATCTCGAAAACAGCCGTTTCTTGATAGAGAACATTGTCTCGTTCGATCTCGCCCAACATCCATTGGGCGACGATCTCAGCGGTAACGTTCTTCTTCATTTTTTTGCTGGCGCAGAGTCCGAAATTAAGATGATCGCCTCAATGGGGAATCCGCCCATCTCGCGCTTGCTGCCAGCAAACCACATTGTGCTTGCGCGTGAGCCATCCTCGGCCACCTCTGTAACCGTCATTTTCGGACCGCCAGAATTCAATTGCACAACATCACCAATCTTCAAATTTTCATTCATAAGTCGTAACTCCTAACTCAACAGTTAGGTGTTTTCTAGCAGTAACCCCTATGTCATGTCCTTCGGCATCCACTGTAGTAATTACCGTCACACCCGTTGCGAATGAACCTAGCGCACTCCGGAATTGCTTGGGGTCGATGGAAAAATTCGTGGCCATACCGTTCTCCCTTCCATGTATTGCCTGAGTATTACTAACACATTAACGTGACAGCGCTGGCGATTTCAGTTTTAATGACGAGTGCGGATGACCCTCGTTGAAGTGCGTAAAGGCCGACACGCGCTTGGCACCTAAATTCACGACCGCCATGTGCGATATGTCCCAAGTTCACATCAAACCATTTTTCAACTGGAAAATGGCACTTAACCAATTACCTAGGTCCACCGCGTCTTTCAGTCCCCGACGTCCAGACTGCGAGAAACTTTAGTCTGCTCGCCAAGACGTATGGCCGTTCACATTATTGGTGTAGGTAATCCCATCGTCGAGAAGACCGTAAAGTGTGACGCTTGTTTGAGTGCTCACTGTTTGATACATTGATGTATCCAATAAGACAATCGAAATCCTCAAAAACGTTCCATTGTCGGCGATGAATTATTTTTATTTCTTAAATTTTTCAGTAATCCTTATTTAACAATTCAGTGAAGGTAAATGACATCTATCTCCGCCAGCGGATCATCTAAATTCCTTATGAAAATCCGCTGACGTCGGAAGTACGATTGAATTAGGCCGTCAATTTTTTCGCGCCGTCTGAGGTTTCTCGTGCAGCTTTCTGGTTGTCTTTCGCCGGTTTGGAGACCGTACGTGCGTGCCCGCGACGATCTATGTAGTTGATGGCATGCGTCAAAGGTACGGTCATGAGCAAATACACGAGTCCTGCTGCTACCAACGGCGTCAAATTGGCAGAATTTACCGAAATGTTTTGGCCTATTGTGAAAATGTCGCGTTGAGAGCTCAACAACCCCAGGAAATAGACGAGACTGGACTCTTTTATGATCGACACGAATTGGTTCGCCAAAGCAGGCAAAATACGGCGTACCCCCTGGGGCACGATCACATAACGCATGCTTGCCCAGTAGCTCATTCCTAGCGCGCGACACGCGTTCATCTGGCCTGTGCCAACGCTTTGAATACCTGATCGAAATATTTCGGAAATATACGCAGATGCGATTAATGAGAGCGCCACGACCGCCAAGGGGTAAGGATTTGGTCCAAACAAAGACAACCCTACCGGGGCCAAACCCTGGCCGATGACCAATATCACGAGCGCCGCAGGTAAGCCCCTGAAAATATCAACATAAACGGCCGTAGGTATCAGCAGCCATTTCTGTCGAGATACTGCACACAGGGCGAGTGCCATACCTAGCGCAGTACCGAGTACCGTCGATAAAATTGACAGTGTAAGGGTGTTGACCAGACCTGTCCTGAACAGCGCTGGGAAAGATTCGAGAAGTAACGACCAATCAAAAAAGTTCTGTACGAATGCGTCCATACTGGATAATCCTAGAGTTGAGGTCAAGCGCTAGCCTTAATGCTTCAAATCGGTTGGAAGCGCTTTTGAAACCGGATACGTTGGAAAATATTTTTCGTATAACAATTGCCATATTCCATTCCGTGCAACGGTCTTTAGGGCTGCATTGAATTTGGCCTTGAACGCCTCGTTGCCTTTCTGCATTGGATATCCTGCAATCAATGTATTTGCAGTCAGGTCGATAGCACTTACTAGTCCGATTTTCGGATACTTCTGTACCAGAGCATCCGTCTGAGATTTGTCGATCAGATAGCCATCGATATACTTCGATCGCATGGACAAAAATCCGGCATTCACGTTCGGGAAACGCACGATCTCAGCACCCGGAGCAAACTGGTCGGACAGTGTGTCTTCGATCGTTCCTTGCACGACGCCGATACGCCTTCCTTTCACGGATTCAATTTCGCTCGTAATGGGACTACCGGGCAGCGTCGCCAAACTCAATATGCCCAGCAAGTAGGGTTCGCTGAAATCGACCATCTTTGATCGAGAATTCGTAATGCCAATACAACCAGCAGCGACGTCGACTTGGCGGTTCACCACAGCCGGTAGCAGGCCGCTGAAATCTTGCACCCGGAAATCGATTTTCAGGTTCATTTCTTTGGCGACACTGCGCAGAAGATCCACATCGAACCCCACCATTTTTCCGTCGTCGATATACGTATAGGGCTTGTTGTTTGCGTCTACACCGACCAGCATCATACCTAGCGTCAGGGTACCGTCGTTCGCGCTTTGACCATGGGCGATCGAGATAGCAAAAAGGGGAGTGGCAATGGCAATCTTTAAGAAGGTAGTCAATTTCATTTCAGTTCTCCTGAATAGGCAGGCGATTAGATAGCAAAAAGGGGGACAATGGCAATCTTTAAGAAGGTAGTCAATTTCATTTCAGTTCTCGTGAATAGGCAGGCGATTAATCGGATATCTGGGAAAGAAACGCTCTAGCGCGCTCG
Source organism: Collimonas sp. OK607 (assembly GCF_900111995.1). Classification (GTDB taxonomy): domain Bacteria; phylum Pseudomonadota; class Gammaproteobacteria; order Burkholderiales; family Burkholderiaceae_D; genus Collimonas. The sequence goes on along the minus strand of NZ_FOKF01000048.1, from coordinate 26,113 downwards.
GAACGCGGCTGCGAAAAAAACGATGCAGTGGTGCAATCTTCGAGGATTGCACCTTCGTCCATGAATAGAACTCGGCTAGCCACGCGTCGTGCAAATCCCATTTCATGAGTTACGCATACCATGGTCATGCCATCCCGAGCGAGTTCGGTCATCACGATCAAGACCTCATTGACCATTTCCGGGTCCAAAGCCGATGTAGGTTCATCAAACAACATGACAACAGGATCCATTGCCAGCGCCCGCGCGATAGCGACGCGCTGCTGCTGCCCACCTGAGAGTTGCGCCGGCATCTTGCTTGCACTTTGCCCTAAACCCACCCGGAGCAGGAGACCGTGGGCCTTGTCGCGTGCCTCGGTCTTGTTACGGTGCAATACGCTCATTTGTGGCAACACGATATTTTCTTCCACGCTCAGGTGCGGAAACAACTCAAAATGCTGAAACACCATGCCGACTTTGGCGCGCAAGCGATTTAGGTTTACCTTAGCGCCGGTAAGGTCGTCGCCGGCCACTATAATACGGCCTGACTGTACGGGTTCCAGTGCATTCAGTGTCTTGACCAGCGTCGACTTTCCCGAACCCGAGGGGCCACAAATAACAACCACCTCGCCTTCATCAATCGTGGCGGTACATCCGGTGAGGACTTGATCCGATCCGTACCATTTCGACACATTATTGATTGAGATCATGGTTTCTTCTGCAATGGTTTAATGGCACTAACAACGTTACAAACGCTATTGCGGCAATGACTCGCTTCTGCCGGACAGGCCCCGTTTCTTGGACTGCTCCGTGAAAATGCGGACTATTCATGCATTTTTGAGCACTGCTGTGACTTCCATCTCTATCAACAAGCTCGATTCGGCTAATGGCGCACAGACCGCCGTTACTGCTGGCTTGATGGTGAAGAAGAACTTCGCGATCAAATCCAATGCCTTCGAGAATTCCTCCGGGTGCGGACAATAGATGACAGCGCGTACGATATCTTGCGGCGCCCCGCCCAACGCCTCCAAAGCACTGGTGATATTCCTGATCATTTGGCGTGTCTGACCTTCGATATCAGAATCGATCCGGTTTTCGTCGTAATGAAATCCTGATGTGTTCGATACGAAAATCCAGTTGCCGTCTTTCACGGCGCGCGAATAGTTGACCCATTTCTCGGTTTTCGAGTTGGTCTTAACGAAGACGCGGCCGTTGTGACCGACGGATTTAGTAACATCCATTTTAAGTTCTCTTTAGTGATGAATAGTAAAAGTAATATCGGTTCTAACGCGACCTGCAAACGGCAGTGCCTTCAATATCTCGAAAAGCGAAACGCAGTGGGATCGACCACTGGCGTACGACCTTCGACCAGATCCGCCATCAAGCGTCCGGCGCCAGGCGCCAAACCGAATCCGTGACCGGAAAAGCCGCTGGCGACAAATAACCCGGGTATTCGCTCGATTGGACTGATGACAGGAATCTGCTCTGGTGTCACGTCAATGCAGCCCGCCCAAGCCTGCTCCAAGCGCCCTTTCCTCAAAAAAGGAAACGCCATCGCCACTTCCTTCAAAACTTGCTGCTGGTCGAACCAGGGCGACGGGTCGAGTGTCCGCCCCGCTGATAAGCGCTGCAAAAAATCGGTTGAGTGTCTAAGGAGATGTCTTGTTTCCCGAAAGAATCGACTACCCAGGCGTATATCGACCTGCTGCGTGCGCAGTGCTTCACGGAACTTCCACGCATAGCGGAACGAATTGGGTACTAACTCCGCCCGTGTGCGAAAGCTACCCACCGTATAACCGCCGTCCCAACGGCGACGGAACGCGAATTCCCCCGTGCCAAAGGATGTATTTGGACCATCCTGAATCGCCGATGTTCGGAATGCCGTTGCAATGACTTCCAATTGGGGAAAATCAATGCCCAACTGCGCGCACAGTGCATTCGTCCACGCACCTGCAGCAATGACCACCGCCGACGTTGTCACAGTGCCACGCTCGGTTATTACTTGTCTTAGCTGCCCTGCCGCAGTATCGATATGTCGTACGGCGCAATGCGTAAAAATTTGCGCGCCTCTATCCCGCGCCGCGGCCGCAATAGCGGGTACGGCTAATTGCGGCTCGGCTCGCCCGTCGAAGGGGCTGAGAAAACTATGCACGGCGGGGAAAGTACTGCCCTGAAAATGTGCCCCCATTTCGGCGCGCGTCAGTGCACGCACGCGAAATTCGGTATTTTCAAGCTGTTTTAACCATAGTTGACGTCGCGCGGCCACGCTTTCGTCTTTATCCGAGAAAATGATCCCACTGCGGACATAGCCAGTCGTGCGATTTATACGTCGATCCATTTCGGACCAAAGCCGAATGGACTCGATCATCAGCGGGATTTCCGCCGGGTCACGATTTGTAAGTCTTACCCATCCTAGATTACGACTTGACTGCTCCTCGTTAAGGTTCGCTTTATCAAAGACGACAACGCGTAACCCTCGCTCGGCGAGCTCGAGTGCCGTGCAGGCGCCTACGATACCACCGCCGATAACAACGACATCGGTCGTATCAGGAAAATGTTGGTCTGAAATCACGTTTTCGGTAAACGGCCCTGTCATAGTTTTCTCCACATGGGGTTTAAAGCTCTCGACTTGTATTGCGTGAGCGACGCCGCGGTTATCGCCCCCGGTTTTTGACTGCGGCGCTCATGCCACAGCGAAGCGAGCGCATCGTTGCGCCATCATTAATTTAAGTGGTACGCTACAGACGGACGAATCATAGCCGACGTATTTTTTTTCTACATGCTCAGCAGTGCGCATTTCATGCTTTTTCGTACCACATTATGGCCACCCCACTTTCTGACCTTATGAACTTAGTCGACCCACTTTCTGACCTTATGAACTTAGCCGGCGCACATTGCAGCATCAGTGGCGCCGTCGTTGCTTCAGGCCGATGGTCTGCATTGTTGCCGTCGCCAAAATCGATCAAGCTGTTTGTCATAAAGTCCCGCTGTTATTTCGCGATCAAAGGCGAGCAAATCGTGGTCGCCGACCGAGGCGATATCTTGGTCGTGCGGCACGGCAATCCCTATATGATGTCGAGCGCGCTGGGAACACCGTTGGGGGGTGACGTCGCATTTTTGCACGACAACCAGTTAGCCAACGATGCCTATCAGTCGTCTGCCTGTGTCGCACTCGCATGCTTCGTATCGTTAAATGAGCATACTGGTAACATCCTCATGAAAATGTTACCGAATTCCATCGTCGTTCGTGCGTGCGAGGAAAACAAAACCTGGTTGGCAGGCCTTTACGACCAGTTAGTAAGTGAAGTTCGCGCCAACGATATTGGTGCCAAACTCGCCATCGACACGCTGACACAACTCATTTTTCTCAGGGTATTGCGCGCCTATTCTCGATCATTGCCGGCAAACAAGGCGACAACCGATAGTGGTTGGTTTGGTAAGCCACACGATGAGCGAATCGCGGCAATCGTCGCCCATATGAACGAGCGCCCGCTCGATCCTTGGACACTTCAATCACTCTCCGAATCGTGCAATATGTCGCGCACGACGTTTGCAAAGCGGTTCCGGTTATCGATGGGAATTACCCCTCACGCTTACTTGCGTGATATCAAAATGAAACAGGCGGCGCTGCTGCTCATCCAGAGCGATTGCTCCGTTGCAAACATCGGCTATCATTTGGGCTACGAGTCAGAAAGCGCTTTTAGCGCGGCATTCAAGAAGGCAATGAACGTGTCCCCCGGGCACTATCGCGCGAGTATGGGTTAGGTTTGCATCCAACACCAAATCAACACCTCAGGGAGAAACGAGTCGAGGAAGCCCGAGTGCCATCAATGGTGTCAACGATCTTATCGTAAATAGTCGCGGACGCAAGCGCCAAGGGTACAAGGTTATGCCAACAAAATAAGGACGAATCAGTCGCCATTACAAGCAGCTTTTTTTGCCTACTTCTAATGCGAGCAAGTTCTAAAAATATTGTTTAATTGCAAAAAATTTCGAAGCAATCGACATAGGGGCGGCCAGTAACTGGCCAATGCCTTACCACCGGGCATGCGGATCAGCACCGGGCGGTTCGAATAGTTGAGGTTATAAGAGACGAGGTACTCCAAGTCGATCAAAGTAGGCAATCGTCAGCACGCTAGGCTGCCGACTGACGGCTCGATGTTTGCCTCAGCCAGCCGTTCGCTATTCCGAATGCTGATATATTGGGCGATCCTCTGTCCGAATGGTGGATCGGGGGTTCCATTGTTGTCCGGCTGACGGGCGTACAGCGCCTGATCAAGCGCATCCAGAACGAAGTCTGTAGTCATTGACGAACTGACACGCCAACCAACGATACGGCGAGCGAACACATCGATCACGAACGCTACGTATAGCCAGCCCTGCCATGTCGAAACGTAGGTGAAGTCCAATACCAAAGCTGATTCGGCCGGTCCGCCTTGAACTGCCGATTGACCTGATCCAGCGGACGCGGTGCAGTCATATCAAGGAACGTGGTCAGGATTCGCTTGCCGCGAATGGTGCTACGTAACCCCTGTAATCGCATTAACCGTTCGCCTTCCAACTGCCGGTCATTAGCAATATGAGTCAACTGCGTAACATGGTCCATTATCTCGTACGTTCGATCCCTTCCGACATCAAGAGCGCGGTGGCTTTTTTTAAAATGGCCTTTTCGCGCTCAAGGCGATCAATGCGCGCCTCCAGCTCCTGAATACGTTGCTGATCTGGCATCATGGCCTTGCTCTGCGGTGTGATGCCTTGGCGTTCCTGCTCAAGCTGGTTCACCCGGCGACGCAAAACAAACTCACCGACACCAACTGACCGGCTTGCTTCGATGTGACTATAGTTTTTATCTAGAACCAGGCTTGCAGCCTGCTGCTTGAACTCGGGGGAATACGTCCGTCTTTGCTTGCTCATAAAACACCTCTCCATGGCGTATATTTTCGCCTAAATTAGTGTCCGGGTTTATTAAACCACTACAACGTAGCCTCGTCTGATTTGATCGTCCGAGCAGCCGCTCCTAACGCATCCAAGCCTGAGCCACATAGACGGTTAATAGTTGAGCCAGGGACTTGTTGCGGCAACCCCGCAAGCAAAGCGCTCATGCGCGCGACGTTGCGATTGTCCTCTCCCGCTTGATTGGCGCAGCCGAAGATCACATCAGTCACAGCGTCCCAGTCTACCCCTCCATTGCGCTCTAGTAGTGCTCTTAGCGGGATAGCTCCGAGATCATCGGCTCGAACGCTGCTGAGCGCCCCTCCGTATCGGCCAAATGGCGTTCGAATTGCATCGCAGATGAAAGCTTCCGTCATGCCTGCACTCCAAAATCAAAAAATGAATTTAAAAAAATATTCTGTGAACACCGCGCTCAGATTTTTTAAACCGCAATTAATGCATCAAGCATGGCAGGCGTTGCTTGGATCGCACCGAAGCCGCTTTCGTTAACCATTGCGTCCAGCTCAGCATTCAAGACCGTGCGCTCCTGCTGAAGCGCCAAAAATACAGGCCCTCCGAGCCAGCGAGGAAATCCATAGCCCTGTATCTGCCTCTTTGACGCCGCGCTTTTTCATCTCTGGCAGCAGAACTGGAGCGATGGCAGCCATGTCCGCAGCTTTAGAACCGGAGATTCCAGATACCAAATACATAGCGCCAATCAGTACATACGAAAGTCCACCACGCAAGTGCCCGAGCAGTGATGCTAGAAATTGGACCATCGCCTTCGCCATGGATGTCATTTCCATGATTAAGCCCAAAAACACAAACATTGGCACTGCCAATAAAATCAGGTGTGACATCCCTTCGTCCATCCGGCCGATGACGACGATAGTCGGTGTCGACGTAGCCAGAGTAAGGTAACCAAAAGTGGCAAGACCAAAGGCGAATGCAATTGGAATTCCGGCAAAGACGAGAGCGATGACGCCAATAACAAAAAATACCAACAAGTTATAGTTGCCTAATTCTTGAAACACAGGCTCCAGCGCAGCGAATATTCCGACCGTCGCACCAACAATGGCGATAGCAATCAGAAGTTGGCGCCAACTGGTTACCAGAGCAAACTTAGTTAGCGCAGCTTATCGGGATCGCGCTCGCCAGCGACGATGGCGCGGATGATCTTCATGCCGGTGACGCCGGTCACCGTGGAAATGACATGATGCAGCTGGATATTCATGAAGGTCAGTGCCTTCTGCATGTGCTGGATGTGCGCCGCGGCGTAATCGGTATGCCGCTCACGGGCACGGAAATATGCCCTCAGCTCGGCGATATTACGACTTGGGCGGAAACTTGCCCGTAGCAGTCCACAGGCATGCAATCTCTGCAGCCATTGCGCATCGTTGACATCGCTCTTCCTGCCGGGAACGGCGCGCGCCTCGCGGGCGTTGGCCAGGACGACGTCGAGGTCCCGCGACTCAAGCACTTCGTACGCGGCGACCCAATAGACCCTAGACCCCAGTCGACTCCATCACGACGGTCTGCGTGCCCGTTACAACGAGCCAGTCGGCCATGCGCTGCAGGTCGCTGGTGAATGCCTGGAATGTCTGCACTGGCTCATCTCATAAATCGGGACTGACGGCGACGACATGGAATCGCGAACCGATGTCGATACCGGCGGCGTATGGATGAATGATCGGCAGCCCGCTGGGCTTGGATCTCGTTCGGTCTTTTGACATGGTCTACCTCCTGGACGATCAAACGCAGGACGGGGACTCGGATTTAATCAACTTCCTAAACGGGGTCGCACGGAGGCGCCGCCATAGATGAGTCCGCAGCTTCCCCTGGGCCATGTTTTTGACGGGGTTCATACCTCCAAGAAGCATTCGGCCACGGTCCGTGCGTGCGTGCGTGCGTGCGTGCGTGCGTGCGTGCGTGCGTCCAGTATAGTCGCCTGGTGTTTCTATTCATAAGGGACGCGGTACGCCGTGTGGGCGGCTTTTTATGATTTCGGCCTCTCGCTTGAGCTTGGCATTGTCGGCGCGTAAGCGTGACAGTTCATCTCTTTCGGTGTCACAAATTTGCTGCCAGCACCGTTCAACTTGCAGGTCTTAGCAGCCTTAACCCAGTTACGCAGCGTCTGCTCGCTTTGACCTAGCTTCCTGGCTGTCACCGCGAGGGACTCGCCGGCATTGACCCGTTTGACCGCCAGTTCCTTGAATTTAGCCGTGTATGAACGTCTTGAAATCTTCACTTCCTACCTTCCCAAAGTAACGTCAATTTTACGTCACCTGTGGAAGACGAAATTTCAGGGAACGCTCATTACTACTTACAAATTGAGGGTGTCGACATATGACCCCCTCGGGCTGGACAAACCCCGCCGGTTCCACTCTAACCAAGCCCTCAAAAACTTTGTACAAGAATCAGCGGGGCGACATCCTAGAAGGGAACGGATGCCTTAATCCAAAAGGCTTTTCCCTTCGGACGATTACGTACATCCATTTCTTCTTGATACTTTGCCGTAATGAAAAAGCCTTTGCCATTATCGTATTTGATGGAAGGACCGATTGCAAAAGCCTGGCCGCTATTGTCTGGGACGTTCATTCCATTTTGCACATCCGTCGTGATTTGCTTGTAAGCGTAACCGCCGACTCCTGCAACCCAGTTATTATTAAAACCATAGCCGATTGCATAATCAAAATGAAGTTCCTGACCCGATTTATAGTCGGTGGCATTATTTTTCAGATTGAAGTCATACATCAGCTTTACATCCATATTCCATCCAGCTGGATTAATATAACTGACCGCATACACCGGCTGAATGGTCCAATAGTTCCTCCCGATATTGGCCAACGCATTTTTATCATAAGCACCTGTTGGCACGAAGAAATCCAAGCCCAACGCGCTATGAAGTTGATCACTGTGGTGATAACCCAGTACCACCGCAGTGACATCAAGGTCGCCAATGCCCATTTTTGTTTGATCTCTGCCATTGACGTTGACATCCAGATTCACCAAAGGAATCAAAATGGCATGCGCTACTTGCCCACCGAGAAAGGTGTTACCCGTAACCCAAACAAAGCGCGGTGCGAGCACATCGGCGGAAATCTTAAAATTCACCGGGACAGTATTCCCATTATTGTCTTTAAGTGTATCGGCGCTATAGTGTTCACCATAAAACAGTGTGTAAAAACCGGGAGGCGGCAATGCGCCTACGAGTGGTCCTTCAGCACCCATCGGGTAATTCGAGCCACCGCCTTCTGTCGCATATGCCGCTTGCGAAACGACGACAGCTGTGAATATAGCACTCGCCAAATACGATATCTTTCCTATTGCCATGCCTGTCTCCTCGTTATCATTAATATTGGATCGTTTTTATTTTGCAACTGCTACTAAGACTTATCTTTCCATTTTTTTGAAAAGCACTCCCGTTCCTCTGTTGAACGAGAACAAGTCTTTGCCTGAAAGATTGAAACTTTTAGACGCTACTTCGGTGCTGCATCAACGCCCAAGTTCCCCCGCGCTCCTGCCACCGATGCCAAAATGTTCTTTCGGCATCTCGGTAAGAATGACGCGAACGGATTCCGGCTTGGCGCCAATGGCTTCGTGCATTGCCTCGGTGATCTTGGCGATCAGCGTGCGTTTTTGTTCAACAGTGCGGCCTTCGAGTAAATAGATCTGGCAAATAGGCATATCAACCTCGTGTGGAAAAAAGCATTGAACGGATATTCAGGCAAAGCGGACACTGACGCTGCCCAGATCTTGCGCGCGCAGGGTGACGTTGTCACCGGCTTTCACCATGACGGCCTCGGTAATGGCACCGGACAGAATCAGCGTGCCAGCGGGGATTTCCTCTCCGCGCTCACCCAACAGGTTCGCCAGCATCGCGATCGCTGCTGCCGGATGTCCGAGTACTGCTGCGCCGGCGCCGAGCGCTACTACCTCCCCGTTCTTTTCGATCACGACGCCGAGCGTGCGCAGGTCGAGGTCCTCGACTGGGCGGATACGTCCACCGACCACAAAACGGGACGACGAGCAATTATCGGCCACCACGCTTTTCAGGTCGAACTTGAAGTCGCGGTAACGCGAATCTATGATCTCGATCGCCGGCATCACGAAATCGGTTGCAGCCAGTACCGCGCCGATGTGACAGCCTGGCCCCTTGAGCGCGGCCTTGGTAACGAAGGCAATTTCCGGCTCGACTTTCGGATGGATCAACTCGGAGAGTTTTATTTCGCCGCCTTCCGGCACGGAAAAATAATCAGCGAGAAAACCGAACACCGGCGTATCAACACCCATCTGCTTCATCTTGGCATGCGATGTCAAACCTGCTTTCAAGCCGACGATTCTGCAACCGCGCGCGATTTTGCGCCGTTTAATTTCATCCTGAATGGCGTAGGCATCATCCCAGTCCATCTCAGGGTGGTCGTCGGTAATTTTGGTGGTATCACGCGCCTCCAACTCGCAGTTTTCGAGATGAGCTGCCAGTTTGGCAATAGTGGCTTGGTCTAATTTCATGTCAGCAATCCTTGTTAAATCAGTCCACGGGCACGCGCCATGGTGAGTGCGGTGTCTTCGATCATGTCTTCCTGGCCGCCAACCATGCCGCGACGGCCCAGTTCAACCAGAATGTCGCGCGCGGAAATCTTGTACTTGGCCTCGGCACGCTTGGCGAATAACAAGAAGGATGAATAGACGCCTGCATAGCCCAGCGTGAGCGAATCGCGGTCAATGCGAACCATGTGATCCATCATCGGCACGACCAGGTCTTCGGCCACATCCGAAATCTTGAAAACATCAACTCCGGTCTCAATCCCCATGCGCGCACAAACGGCGATAAATACTTCCATCGGCGTGTTGCCTGCGCCAGCGCCCAAGCCGGCCGCCGCTGCATCGATCCGGTTGGCGCCGTACTCGACGGCAATCAGTGAGTTGGCCACGCCCATTGCCAGATTGTGGTGGCCATGAAAGCCCAGCTCCGTCTCGGGTTTCAGTTTTTCGCGCAGCAGTTCGATGCGGGATTTCACATCTTCCGGCAGCATGTAGCCCGCGGAGTCGGTGCAGTAAATGCAATTGGCACCGAAACTTTCCATCAGCCGCGCTTGTTCGAGAATCTTTTCCGGCGATGCCATGTGCGCCATCATCAGAAAACCCACAGTGTCCATGCCGAGCTTGCGGGCGTAGGTAATGTGTTGCTGCGAGACGTCGGCCTCGGTGCAGTGCGTCGCGACACGGATAGTTGCCACTCCCAGGTCGTGCGCCATCTGCAGGTGAGCGACGGTACCGATGCCCGGCAATAAGAGCGCCGAGACCTTGGCTTGCTTCATCAGCGGGATCACGCTACCCAGATATTCCTCGTCGCTATGCATCGGGAATCCGTAGTTGACGGAAGAGCCGCCGAGACCGTCGCCATGCGTGACTTCAATCAGTGGCACGCCTGCAGCATCCAGACCCTGTGCAATGCTTTTCATTTGGTCCAGCGTCATCTGATGGCGTTTCGGATGCATCCCGTCGCGCAATGTCATGTCGTGAACCGTGATTTTCTTTCCTTGGCTTGTCATGGTTTTTCCTTATGCTGCAATGGATTGGAGAGTGAGCTTGCCGTTGATCATTTGTTCGGCAAACAGTTCTGCGGTGCGTGCGGCAGCGGCGGTCATGATGTCGAGGTTGCCGGCATATTTCGGCAGGTAATCACCCAGACCTTCGACTTCCATGAAGACTGAAACCCGATTGCCATCAAACACGGGGCCGTTCACCAGTTGGTAGCCCGGAACGTATTTCTGCACTTCCTTGATCATGGCGTGGATGGATGCCGTGATTTTGTCGCGATTCGGTTCAGTTTCTGTCAGGCAATGAACGGTGTCTCTCATGATCATCGGCGGTTCTGCCGGATTGATAATGATGATCGCTTTGCCCTTTTTTGCACCGCCAACTTTTTCTACGGCACCGGCCGTGGTACGGGTGAATTCATCGATATTCTTGCGCGTGCCGGGGCCGACCGATTTGGACGATACCGTGGCCACGATTTCACCGTAACTTACCGGCTGCACGCGCGAAATCGCAGCCACCATTGGAATGGTAGCCTGACCGCCGCAAGTGACCATGTTGACATTCATCTCTCCTTTACCGACGTGCTCCAGGAGATTGACCGGCGGCACACAGAAAGGTCCGATCGCAGCCGGCGTCAGGTCGATCATCATCACGCCAAGCGCGTTGAGTTTGCGTGCGTTTTCGGCATGAACATAGGCTGAGGTCGCGTCGAACGCGATCTGGATGTTATCGGTCTCGACGTGCGGCAGCAGTCCATCGACGCCGTCAGCGGTGGTCCTCAGCCCCATGTCGGCGGCCCGCTTCAAGCCTTCCGAAGTCGGATCGATACCGACCATCCACACCGGCTCCAAGAACGGGCTGCGCTGCAGCTTGTAAAGCAGATCGGTGCCGATGTTGCCGGGGCCGATCAAGGCACATTTGATTTTTTTCATGTTGGACTTCCGTTGGAATTAATAAAAACGTGCTGAGCAACCACCGATGCCGCCGATGGCAACGCGCAAGTTGTCGCCAGCCTTTACCGGGAACATCGCAGCCAGCGAACCGGACAGAATGACTTCGCCCGCTTTCAACGGAATGCCCAGGCAGCCCAGGGTATTCGCCAGCCACGCCACCGCGTTGACCGGCCCGCCGAGTGCGGCAGCACCTGCGCCGGTACTGATGACCTCGCCGTTCTTCTCCAGCACCATGCCGCAGGTCGAGAGATCGACTTTGCGTGGATCAACCGCTTGGCCGCCCAGCACGAACACGCCGCATGAAGCGTTGTCCGCAACCGTGTCTTGGATGCTGATCTTCCAGTCTCGAATGCGGGAGTCGACAATTTCGAAGCAGGGCATGACGCACTCGGTGGCGCGCAACACGTCCGTATTACTGATTCCTGGGCCCATCAGGTCGCGCTTGAGAATGAACGCGATTTCACCTTCCGCCTTGGGCTGGATCAGGCTCTCCATCGGAATCGCTTCGCCGTCGTTGTAGATCATGCTGTCGAACAGGTAACCAAAATCCGGTTGGTGTACGTCAAGCATGTCCATCACCACCTTACTGGTAACGCCAATCTTCTTGCCCACGACGCGCGCGCCTTGCGCCAGCCGGCGTGAATTCATGTGTTGCTGGATGTGATAGGCGTCCTCAATAGTGACGCCAGGCTCGCGGTTAGTGAGTGGTGCGATGGTTTTTCGTTCAACGAGGGCCTGAAATAACTCATCGCCATACTGCTTAATTTTGTGCTGTTCCATAGACGTATATCCGGTGATGGGGAAGTGGCGGCTGCGATGGATCGCTCAGGATTCAAGCAAAAAATTCGTAACCAACTGGTTAAAACGGGCCGCGTGTTCGATCTGTGTCCAGTGACCGCACAAGCCGAACACATGTAGCTGCGAACGGGATATCCACTGCGCCAGCGTGAGGGAATTCGACAGGGGAATCACCTGGTCTTCGCGACCGTGGATCACCAAGACCTCGTGCGGAAGCGCCCGAATGTCTTGTTCCCGGCTGGCCAACGCTTCGATCCCGTTTTGGCGTGGTGCCGGAAACATGTCGGCGAAGGCCTCCTGAAACCCGGGTTGAATACTGGCCTTGTAGCGCAGTTCAGCGAGTTCATCTGTGACGAGACTGCGATCGCAGGCAAAGATATCTAGCAGCTTGCGCATATTCTCAATCGAGGGCTGATAGCCCCAAACCGCATCCAGACCGAGCGTGAGCGGGAACGACACACCGGCGCTGCCCATCAGTACCAGCCGCCTAACCCGCTTCGGATGGCGGATGGCTAAGGCTAGCGCCAATGCCCCGCCAAACGAATTTCCGACGATGTCAGCACAGGGAATATCCAGTGCATCAAGCAGACCGACTGCCTGCGCCACCCAGGTGTCGAGGGTATAGTGCGCGTCTTGCGACCGTTCGCTGAAGCCGAAACCCACCATGTCAGGGACGATCACCCTGCAATGCCTGGACAGTTCAGGAATCGTCAAACGCCAGTTCGCCCAGCCAGTGACGCCCGGTCCTGAGCCATGGATCAATAGAACCGGCGTACCGGCCCCTACATCATGATAATTGGTGAGTATGCCGTTTGCGGCGATGCTTTTTCCGATTTCCGGATTGTCTTTTTGTAGCATGATTTCCTCACAGTTTGATGCAGATGTTTTTCAGTTCGGTGTAAAACTCGAGCGAGTGAACACCGCCTTCGCGCCCGATACCGGATTGTTTGGCGCCGCCGAACGGTGTGCGCAGATCACGCAGGAACCAGCTGTTGACCCAGACCAATCCGGCTTCGATTTTTCCTGCGACGCGATGGCCTCGCTGCAAATTGGTGGTCCAGATCGATGCAGCAAGACCGTAAGTTGTATCGTTGGCGCGGCGAATGACTTCTTCTTCGCTATCGAATGGAGAAATGTGGCAACACGGACCGAATATTTCCTCACGGCAGATCGCGGCGTCGTCCGACAAACCGGTCCAGATGGTGGGTTGTATCCAGGCCCCATGGGCCAGATCACCAGCCATGTTCGGCACTCCGCCGCCGGTGACGATGATTGCGCCTTCGTCTCTGGCTTTCTGGTAATAAGAGAGGACTTTAGTCTTGTGCTCCTGGCTGATAAGCGGACCGATGCCAGTGGCAACATCGCCAGGAGTCCCTATTTTGAGTTTTTCCGCGCCCAGCTTCAGCGCAGCAACAAATTTATCGAAAATCGGCCGTTCGACGTACACCCGTTCCGTGCCCAGGCAAACCTGACCGCAATTGGAGAACACAGAGCGCATAGTGCCTTCAATGGCCGCATCGAAATCGCAGTCCGCAAAGACAATCGCCGGATTCTTACCGCCCATCTCGAGCGATACCGGGCGCGCGCCGTCGGCGGCCGCTTTCATGATGGCGGCGCCAGTGCGGGTTTCGCCGGTAAACGTAATCGCATTGACGCCCTGATGGGTGGTCAGGAACTCACCGGCCGATCCGGGACCGAATCCGTGCACTACGTTATATACACCTTTCGGGATGCCCACCGCATTCATGACTTCACCCAGCAGGGTGGCGGTTTGCGGCGTTTCCTCAGACGGTTTGACAACGACGGTATTGCCGCAGGCCAGCGCCGGACCGGCTTTCCATGTCATCAACAGCAGCGGTAGATTCCACGGGCAAACAATGCCGACTACGCCGACCGGTGAGCGGGTCGCATAATTGAGCGCACCGAGACCATCGGGGGTCGCCATCTCAAAAAATTCGGTCGGGACGTTTTTTACCACGTCGGCGAAGATTTTGAAATTGGCAGCGCCGCGCGGAATGTCTATATGGCGTGCCAGACTCATCGGCTTGCCGGTATCGGCACATTCGGCTTCGAGGAACTCGTCGAAACGGCGGTTGATTTCGTTGGCAACGCCATAGAGCAACTCGACCCGGTCAGCGATGACGAGCTTTCCCCACGGACCATGCAATGCGGCGCGCGCCGCTTGTACTGCTGCATCGACTTCGCCTCTGCCGGCTTCGGATACTTGCGCAATCACAGCGTCGTTGAGTGGTGAGCGTTTCTCGAACGTCCTAGCGCTCGCGACAAATTCACCATTGATAAAATTCTTGATATGCTTCATACAAATTTCTCCCTTCCGGTGTTCAAAAAATCAACCTGCTAAACCAATGGCGGCCAGACCTGCACGGGCACATTCTTCGTCCTGTACATCCGTGGCGCCGGAGACGCCGATACCGCCGCACCACTCTCCCGCATCCGCAACGGCACGAATCGGCAAGCCGCCACCGAACACAATCAACCGCGGCTGCGCGGAGAAACCGAACTTCATGCCGTCGTCGTGACCGATGGCGCTCATCCAGTCTTTGGTCGGAAAGCCGAAACTGGCTGCCGTATATGCCTTGTCGATGGCAATATCAATCGAATGGATGAATGCGCCGGACATCCGTAGGAAGGACATCATGTTTCCGCCACGATCCACCACCGCCACGTTAATGCGCCAACCGTTTGCCTCAGCATGCCGCACTGCTGCCTGGGAGACGGTCGCGGCTGCCTCCCACGAAATTTGTGCCTGGTTGATTTGTAAATTCATGACGCTCTCGTTTTTCTATGTGCAACGCTGAAAATTGCCAGAGGGGTCATCTCCCTGACGCACACATCTTTTGTCGCAGAATATGAACACTGGATCAGGTATAAACGTCGGTAAAGGCGGCATTCAGTTCACCGGTGTGGTAAAAAATACCTCGCCCCAGGAACTCCTCACCCCAGGTCGTCACCGGCCGATCCGGCTGTGCCAGATAGCCCAGACCTGCGAAGGTCTCATTCCGGTTTCCGCTCGGGTCAAAAAAGTAAATGGTTTCCCCACGGGTAATGCCATGACGGGTCGGTGCAACGTCGATCCGCACCTTGTTCTTGGCCATGATGTCGGCCGCCTTCAGGACGTCGTGCCAGCTATCGAGGAAGAATGCAAAGTGATGCAGACCCTGACGCGGCCCGGCCACAAAAGCAATGTCGTGCGGGGTCGAGCTGCGGAACAACCAGGTGGCGGCCTGGATGTTCTGATCCGGTCCTACCACGACCTGTTCAGCCAGATAGAAATCAAGGACTTCCATCATGAATTTGGTATTTTCCGCGACCTTATTGATGCCCTTTTCGGGGTTCATTTCGCACATCAGCAAACAGTGATCAAGCCAGTGCACACCAGCTCCGCGGAGATCGTCCGGCCATGGATCCGGGTTCATCGTGCCGACCGCCGTGCCAACGCATTCTTTTTTGGCATATAGGCGCATCTCATGCCCGCTGGGTAGATTGAACGTGAGCATGCGCCCAATAAACGGCAGCGCCTCCGGATGTAATATTTCGGTTTTTATTCCATATTCCTCGACACGTCTTTTCAGCACATCCAGATCAGCATCGTTTTCTACCTTGTAGGCAACATGATTCATGCCAGCCCGGTCTGATGAGGTCAGGATCACTGAAAATTTGTCCCATTCGTCCCAGCATTTCAGATACACGTTACCTCGTGCATCGATGTGCGTGGTCTTCATGCCAAGGACATTTTCGTAATGATTGACCGCAGCTGCTATGTCCATCACTTTGATACTGATGTGACCGATTCTCATGACGCCCATTTTTGTCTCCTTCTAGATTTTTTTAAAAATTACTTCCAATACTTCCATGTCCGACCGCTTGCGCCGCATGTACCAATTGACATCAAGGCATCACACCGCATTGGGCACGCATGATCGTTTTTTTTATGCAACCCGTTACTTCCAGCTCGACATACCCGTCTGGCGCCACCCGGCAAGCCAGTACCACGCCTTGCGCTTCATCCTGTTCTGAAATATGCGCACGACTCATTGCACCTGTTTTTTTTACATTGCCACTGCGTATGACGATCTTGCATACACCACAGCCCCCGTTTAAACACCCCACCGGGATGCCTTTTCTGCCGATTCTGGCCATGCCTTGCAACAAGGTTTCATAACTGCCGCACATAAAGGTTTCACCCGTCTGCAGCAAGCGAACGCAATGCTTGGTGGCGGTCGATGCTTGCAAGTCGCCAGTGTTGTTTGCCGTGCTCATGTCAGATCTTCTTGAATAGAGGGCTTCTGTTTTGCTGAGCGTCTGCCGCCGAAATGAATTTCTCGGTATAGATGTCCGGCTCAAACAGCCGCCCCTGCATCAGGGTGGTGATACAGGCGTCGATCATGACCGGCGGCCCACAAAGATAAGCCTTGTGACCCCGAAAGTCGTTTCCGAAATGCGCTTTGGCAGCGTCGTGCACGAAGCCACGAAAGCCACTCCAGTCGCATTCGTCGTCAACAGCAGACAGCGCCGCCACGTAAGTGAAGTTCGGATGGTGTGCCGTCAGCGCGACGAACTCATCGTGGTAATACAACTCGTCCAGACTGCGGGCGCCATATACCAGCGTGATCGGCTGCGTGCAGCCTTCGCCCAGCAGGTCAAGAATCATCGAACGCGGGCTGGATAGTCCAGAACCGCCAGCCAGGAACAGGTATGGCAGAGCGGCCGACTTGCGCGCGAAGAAGCGTCCGTACGGTCCCGACAACTTCACTTGATCACCGACCTGCAGGACTTCATGGATCCAGGTCGTCACCTGACCGCCAGGGACGATGCGGATATTCAATTCCACCTCGCCGGCCATCGAAGGCGTGTTCGCCAACGAAAAGGCACGACTGGTGGTTTCGCCCGGCAGGTGTAAGTTGATGTACTGACCGGCCTGGAAACGGATACCGTTTGCATCATCGAGCTTGATCCAGACGCCCTTGATGGTGGGCGTCAGGTTGTCGATCTTGCTTACTGTGCCGCTGAAATCCCGTACCGGTAGATTTTGTGCATCGACCTCCGCTTCGATATCGGTCTCGATGGTGACGTCTGATTGCATGATCGCGCAGCAAGCCAGCGTCAAACCACTGTCGCGTTCGTAGTCCATTAACGAGAAATTAGATGCCTCACCGTGGTCTACGTCGCCTTCCAACACTTGAATCTTGCAGGTCGCGCACAGGCCGTGACAGCATGCATGTGGAAGGTAGAAGCCGGCTCGCAGGCTGGCATCAAGGATGGTTTGCCCCTCCTCGACCTCGATCGTTTGCCCGATCGGTTCGATGGTCAACTGATAGCTCATCACGTTTCTCCTAGCTGAAACTGCCTTTGATGCCGGTCAGTCCGGGCGTACGAAAACGAATGACATCCTTGTGTTTGAGGCCGTTCTCCGCTAACGACTTATCGGTATCCGGCACCCACGGCTGACCCGACTTGCGCCACTCTGCCTTGCTCCAGTCAACCTTAATCCAGTCAGGGTGGACGCCGTAAGTCGCCGGCAAAACGTGTTCCAGAATGTCGCCGAAGCGCATCGATGGCGAGAATGGAAATGCATACGGACTGGCGAAGAACAAATGATCTTCCCAAGCGATAAACAGCAACTGGTTGCCGTGAAAATTCTCGACGCGATCTCTTACCTCGCCGATATAGGGTTTGATTGCTACGACTGTCATGGTTGTCTCCTATGTGGTCGGGTCTTCAGCCCGTCACTTTGTCAGCAGGATGAAGCGCGCTGTGGAAGACGCGCTTCATACATCACTAATGCGTCACTCGTCTATGTATTGCTCTTGGCCGTCTGCCGCCAGACATCGAAGTTTTTCTGATCTTCCGAACCATCGAAATCCATATTGTCCCGGCCGGCAACGATGTGGTAATAGTCGAGCACAGCAGCAAGCGGATCGAAGCCTTCGGCAGTCGGGTCAACACCGGGGTTGAAGCAGTTGCCCTGATAGATTTGCTGCACTGGCAACCAGGCCTGGACGTACTTTTCAGGTTCGTTGTCGAAGATATGCTTGCAGCCATCGGAACAGGTGTGATACTTGTCACCCTTGTAATCTGTTTCGCGGTAGCAGATTTTTGTCGGATCATTTGGTTCGGTGAAGAACATCGGAATCTGGCAAACCTGGCATAGCATCGGCAAGGTCTTGCTATAGAAACGCTTACCCTGCGCGGCCTGTTCTGCCCAATACTCGAGGCGTGGCCGGTAATACTGATCGAAGGTATCCGGATATTTCTCGGAGAGCCAATCCATCTCGTCCTTGCCCGGCAACCAGGTATGGAAGCCCGCTGCGGCGCCAAATTGATAAAAGGTGGCCCAAGTCTGATGCGAGACGTGCTCTTTTTCAATCTTGGTTTGTTCCCAACACTTGGGAACCGTAATGCCATAGCGCGCCAAATCCTTGAACAGCGCACCGACGCTTTCCTCAAAATACAATTCCCAGGATTCCTTCCAGCTCATGACGCGTTTGGGCAGCATGTAGTCCATCATCATGGCGACAATCGACAACAGCCGTATGCCGCGCCAGGTCCACTTGTCAATCCAGCGCTGCACGATGGGCAGATTGTCCGGGTCTTGTTCGAGCATGAATTTGATGATTTCGAGGCCGAGCGTCATGTGTCGTGCTTCGTCCGACTGCGCCGAAAATCCAAAAGTGGTTGCGGCCATATCGCCGTTATAGGCAGCGCCGGAAATGAACGGCACGAATAGCAGGTTGGTCAGTACGTACTCGAATGAAAAACTGATCGAGGTCAAAAATTCGAATGGCCCCGAGGTAAATGCATCTTCGCCGAAGGACTTCGGCACTGACAGATACCAGACGCGGTCATTCATGTGACGGAAATCGTGAAAACCGTTGTAATGCTTGTTGTAGTTCGACATCGAATGGACTTGCGTCTGAAAGTGCCGCAACTCGTCGATGGCCTGCATCTGACAGGCCACCCGCGCACCGGCACCGCGGAGCTGGCGTCCGATGTGCGAATACGCTCGATGCGCCATGTATTCAAGCGGCGTAACTGCGGTAATAAATATCTTTAACGCATTGATATAGCGCGCGTCGGTGATGCCGAGATGCCCGTTGTTCTGATTAAAGGCGTCGATGATCGCGTACAACTTGCGCTCTTTTTCTGCCTGATATTTCCAGTACGCCTCCATCGTCAAGCGGAACGGGTCTTCCCATTTGTCCCAGTCGTGGATTTTGATGCCTTCAAATTTATCGTAAGGAAAGACTTTATCCATTGGCTGATAAGTAGTCTCCCAATCAAGACCGCGAGTCATGAGCGCATAGCGCTCCTTGAGGCCCAGTTTCTGTTTCACTTTCATGTCCATCTGCTTGTCTCCTCTATATCTAAATTTGGCGTCAATGCTTCCAGCTCAGACTGAATTCGTCGTCGGTCTCATTGATATTTCCCGTCAGGGAGATCAAATTGACGTGCAATTCTTGCAAATCGAAATCGCGGCCCATCTTGTCCTCGATTGTCTCGCGCCTGATCGTCAAGCTGCCCGGAGAATCAATGCGGACCATGGCCGGTTGTTCGTTGACAGTGGCAGCGTCGTTGTCCTGCAAAATCGCCTCAACGATGTTGCGGGTGTCTTCGTTGGTCTGAAAAATAATGAATACGTTGGACATTGCCTCTCCTTAGAGTGTTAGGCCGAACTTGATCGCACGGGTATTGAACTCGTCCACCAGCTCTGTCATTACCGTGTCAGCTTTTTCACCCAATGCCAGCGCGGCAATCGGTGCCAGTGCGGTAATGGCGCGGTCACGGTAGGTTTTAGTCCAGCCGGACAGCAGTTGCTGGTTTTCGCTGGATTCGCCGGAGGCGATTTTGAGCGTGGCATTGACCCATTTGCTGGTCTCGGCGTACCACTCGCTTTGAAAACGTGTGAGCATTGACACCACGGGTCCGGCTTGTGCCGACAGCGCGCTATCGAAGTGTTGATATATCAGCGGATAAAGCAAACCGTTGAGCACCAGGTTCTGCGCGATGAAGAGTTCGAACCAGTCCTTCAGAACGAACGTGTCTTCGACGTAGTGGCGCAGTTCCTGCCACTGCTCTTCGACCAGCCATGCCTGCTTGGCTGCATCCAACGCTGCGACGTCATCGAGCAACAGGCCGGCGCGCGTCAGGTACTGCGCCATGCCCAGGTGATCCATCGCATTGAACAGACAGGGCTGGGTGATTGCTGCGCCGTAACCGTAAGCGCACATCGACGTGTTATTCATGTTGGCACCCCACTCGACGTGGCGTAGCGGCAACAGCACTTCAAGCGCGAGATCTTTTGCCGCTGCCGGGTAACTGGCGGCTAAACCGCGTGTCTCGACGAAATCAAAGTCGCCCTCGGCAGTCTCCTGCATACGGGCGCGGGCCAGCGTGTAAGTGCCATAGTAAAACTGGCGCGGATCCTTGAAGGCGTACCAATCGTTCATCTTCAGTGCAGTACGCGAAGCGTCGTATATATCGTGTTCCTGATCCCACAGCGGCCGATAGTGAAAATTCGTGTCCGACTGAACGTCCAGTGTCGCTTCCTGATAACGTGAAGCGGACTTGTCGCCACCGATGCGCGCCGCGATACTGTCGAACGTTTGGCGCAAGGGTGTGATACTCACAGTGCGAAGATCTAAATGCATTTTCTGACTCCTCCTTTTATTAAGCCGGTTGAATGTCTGCCGGATGACTTATTTGTTACTGGCGCTGTTGCGGGCTTGATGCAAACTCCAGCTCCATTGCGTGTCTTCCACACTCTCCTGCGCTGCAATCTGCAGTGGCGATGTTGCATCGAGTGTTACCACGTGGTTTGCCGCACTGAATTCTTCGAAGGCTTTTGCCGGCAGTAGCATTTCAACGTAAAGTTCAGGCTCGCCGACTGCGAATTCGAACTCGACCATGCCGTTCTTTTTCAGCTCGATCACACGCACAAACTTGCGTGTCGTATCAAAATTGTTCCGTTCCATTTATCTCGCCTCGTTGTTCCTTGCAACCTGTATGAGCAAGCACCGTGCCTGAAAAGGAATTACCTGAATATTTGCCTTGAAATCGCTATATTTGCGCAGTGCATCATTACTTTCCGCGCAACTTACCTAGCTAATCGGACACTGAATTTCAGGAATAAAAGGCAGAAATTCACTCGGACCGAATATCCTTTTTCAGTGTTATGGAAATGGGAGGTTAAGTCAGTGCAAGTTTGTGAAAATGGCGCAAAACCGAGAGATCAGCAGTATTAGTACGGGCTCGGATGCATCGGTTTTTTGGGTAAGAATGCGTCGTTTCAATTAGCGAAAATTTGCTGCGTCGCAATATTAAAAACCAGCTTTGATCAGAATGAATGAAATGATCAACTCGCCAAATCCGCATCGATCAAATCATCAATTAATTCCGATATTGCTATAAAATCTCGAGATTAATAAATGCTGTCAGTTTTTAAACATCATCAGAGCCCATGAAAAAATAAAGGGCCATTGGAGAGACAATGATCAAATATCCGGAAAACTTGGACTTGCGCCGCTTGGTGCACTTTTCTGCTGACAACGGCACCATCTGGCTGGGCGAAAATCGCATGCTGCTGCTCCACGCTGCGGCCTTGTCCAGCTTGCGTAAAGAACTGATTAATTCGGTAGGGCGTGAGCACACCCGCCGCATTTTCACTCGCATGGGCTACGCGTCCGGTACGCGGGACGCCGAGCTCGCCAAGAAAATTCGTGGTGGACAGAATCCCATCGATGCCTTTGTTGTCGGCCCACAGTTGCACATGCTCGAAGGTAGCGTCCAGGTCACACCGCTGAAGGTCGAGATGGATATTCCAACCGGCAAGTTCAATGGAGATTTTCGCTGGGATAACTCATGGGAAGCGGAAGCCCATGTCAAGGAATTCGGCCCACAGCAAGATCCCGTCTGCTGGATGTTGCTCGGTTACGCTTCCGGCTACACTTCGGCTTTCATGGGGCGCTTCGTGTTGTTCCAGGAAGTGGAATGTACTGCGTGCGGGTCGGCTCATTGCATGATCACCGGCAAGCCGGTTGAGGAGTGGCCTGATGCCGCCGAACATACTCGCTATTTCGAGGACGACGCTATCGTCTCGCGCCTACTCGAACTCACCACCCAGGTTGATATGCTCCGTTCCTCACTTGAACAACAGCGACAGATCGAGAGCATGATTGGCAGTTCGCCAGCTTTTCAGCGCGCCTACGACCTCGTTACAAAAGCAGCGGCAACCAGCGTCACCGTATTACTCACCGGTGAAACAGGTGTCGGCAAGGAACGTTTTGCGCGCGCACTGCACCAGACCAGCTCGCGGGCGAATGGCCCATTCGTCGCCGTCAACTGTGCTGCGCTACCGCACGACTTGGTGGAATCCGAACTGTTTGGCGTTGAGAAAGGTGCCTACACCGGCGCGCATGCTACGCGCATAGGAAAATTTGAACGGGCCGAAGGCGGCACGCTATTCCTGGACGAAATCGGTGAGCTACCGCTGGCAGCACAAGCCAAAATATTACGGGTTTTGCAGGAAGGGGAGATCGAACATCTGGGCGGCGATAAGACACGTAAGGTGAATGTGCGCATCGTCGCTGCGACCAATGTCGAGCTACAGGTGGCAGTTAAAAATGGGAAGTTTCGTGCAGATTTGTTTTACCGTCTGAATGTGTATCCGATTGTCATTCCGCCCTTGCGTGAGCGCACGCTCGATATTCCGCCGATGGTGAGCGCAATGATGGAAAAATTTAGCGCGCTCCACAACAAACGGACAGCTGGGATTACAGACAAAGCGATGAAGGCACTCTCCGCCTATCAATGGCCTGGTAACGTACGCGAACTGGAGAATATGATTGAACGCGGAATCATCCTCGCGCCGCAAGATGGCTGGATTGAGCTCGACCATCTGTTCCCCAGCTTAAATGTCACCGACGACATGGACTCAAGCATCAGCGATTCCGGTGGGCTGGAAGAAAAACGTCCGCCCGAGCAGGCGCGCTTATGCGACGCATTCCTGGCAACTGGACTCTCCCTTGACGAAGTCGAAACAATGCTACTCACAGAGGCAGTCGAACGATCGTCTGGCAACCTAGCAGGAGCTGCACGCATGTTAGGGCTGACGCGTCCGCAACTCACCTATCGACTGAAACGCAACCAAGACGCTAACTTGCCCAAGGAGTGACCACAAATGCTGCATTCACAAAAATTTACCACTCCCTTTTCCGAAGTTGAGACGCCCCCGCGAACGCTAGTTGAAAGCGCCTATCGGCAGGTACGCAGCGACATTATCGGAGGCCGCCTGGCGCCCGGTGAAAAGCTGCGCGTGGAACATCTGAAAGATCAATATGGTATTGGTGCCGGCACATTGCGCGAGGCGCTCGCATTACTACTGTCGGATGCGCTTGTCATCAGCGAAGGTCAACGCGGCTTTCACGTTGCACCGATCTCACTTGCTGACATCAAAGACATCACCGACACTCGGGTACTATTAGAAACAGAAGCGTTGCGTCAGTCAATCAAGGCCGGGGGCGATGAATGGGAAGCAGGCCTGATCGCCGCCTTCCATAAACTCGGGAAAATGGACGAAAAACTTGGCAACCGTGCCAGTCACCTTATCCGTGAATGGGAAGTGCGTAACCGCAATTTCCACGAAGCGCTGATTGCGGGCTGCGATTCACGCTGGCTGCGCTACTTGATTGGCCTACTGTATCGCCAATCGGAACGTTATCGTCACCTGTCAATTTCCAGTCCCACCATGCCTCGCGACGTACACGCAGAACATACATTGATTTTTGAGGCTACGTTTGAGCGCGACGCCAAACGGGCCAGTCGTGCACTTGAACAGCATATACGCTTGACCTTTGATTCAATCCGGCTGATGCTGCCTGCATTCAACGACAAGCCATCATCGCCACGCGAAAATAGCAACCAGCTATGAGTTTGAAATCGCTGTATGCGCGTGCATTGATCACAAACATAAAGTCTGTAGGGACGAGTTAGTTGCTCAGTAAAAGCCCTAGGTCTCAACCAACCTTGGTCCAGTCAGATGGGGTCATATATGGACGCCTTCAATTTGCAAGTAGTAACTCGGACTAGCGGCGGAACGTTAGATTGCGTCCATATATTCGGCCTGCTGGAAAAACCAGCGCCCTAATGTAATTTGCCGGTTGACGCCTCTACCAGTCCAGCGGACTCATTGGACCCAGAACCCCTCCAGGTTTAGCCAACCGCAGCCTTACAAATTTCGCCATTACGTCGAGATACTTCCGCAATCAAAGGTGGGCTCCTTGCGGTAAAACCATGCTGTATTCGGTGAGCAGGCCGCGGATCTGGTTTGCTTGCGCCGTACGGGCTGTTGATTTGCGCCGAAAACTGTCGGGTAGCTGGACGCGGTTACCCGCGTCCAGCCCCCTAAGAACCGTGCATGCGTCTTTCGATGCACACGGCTCAAGCCCCTACGAAGGCATTTTTTGACACCCGGCTACACAACTGATTTTTTTCGGCGTACTAATAATTTCTAGGGCAACTGAGATGGTGCATGTAAAGGTTGCTTGCAGCATCCGATCCACCATTAGCTTTTTTCACGTAGTAGTGAACATCCCAAGGCGTGAGCTTTGTGATGGGCTTCTGGCAGGTAGGGCATATGCGATCTTGCCTTAACCAGACACGGTAAAGCTTCGCACGACCACTCGCCGAGTTTAGCATCTTCTTACCCCATCGGGACTCGAAATACTGTTCCCAATGTGGATCATGCGGATTGGCGTCCGATTTGATTTTGATATGCCGCTGTATTGGCGTATCCGTCTCTTTTAGCAGAGTAAACTCTCTTTGCGTGCCATCCTCTTTTTTTTCTGTTGCGGCAAATACCCAGTTCCGGGTGCCTCTGGTTTTAAAGTATCTTTCCTTAACCCAGCGGGCTCCTTTATTCGGATGCCTTCTTGCCGCCCATCGCCATAGCATTGACCAGACATTGCCATCAACCCGAGCAAAGGTTTCCTTGGCGACTACATGGCTATGGTAATTCGCCCATCCACGTAAGACAGGATTGAGCAACCTTATCAGATTTGCCTGTTTAGCCGTCTTGTTGACCTTGATGACTTCACGGATTTTGTCAAGATGCGCTTTGACGTTCGCTTTCGACGGCTTCATCAATAGCTTGCCGTTGTACTTGCGAATGTTCCATCCGAGGAAGTTAAACCCCTCCTTGATATGCGTTATTTTGGTCTTCTGGGGCGACAGGACTAGCCCGCGTTCCGCCAGAAATTCAACCACTGCGGGCTTGACCTCGTGTTCCAGCCATTCCTTCGAATTGCCGGTAATAATAAAGTCGTCCGCGTAACGCACCATATGCATTTTCAGACCTCTTCGCACCGCCTTCGGAAATTTCTCCGCAAGCATCGCTTCGAGGCCGTCAAGTGTCATGTTTGCCAGAACCGGACTGATTACGCCGCTTACAATGTTGCATACTTTTTACTCCATCGTTTGATTCATTCGAATTTTCGCTGGCGTGCGCCCCCGGCTGCGGGTCGATCCTGAACACAACGACGATTTCATCCTTATGGATTTCGACGCGCTTGACCAGACCCAACACGATCCTGCGCTTCGTTTCAAGATCAATCGTATCAAGTTTTTCGGTCACGGCGCTCGCAAATTCCTCGAGTCGGCTTATGACCAGAAACAGCTCGCTTTGCACCGCCCCTTGCTGCCTGGACTCAAAGATCTGCTGGTCAATCTGCTCAAGCCGATTCTTCAACTGCTGCATCTTCGGTTCGAAGTCGGTCTTATCGATGATACCGTCTGCATAGCTGTCGATCAGCCGGGATTTACCTTTTTCCAACTGCAGCCGCTGCTTTTCAAGGTTGCTCGTGTCAAAGCCACGCTTCTCATTGCGCTCCATCATA
>NZ_FOKF01000051.1 GCF_900111995.1 Collimonas sp. OK607 | reverse complement strand
ATAGCCGTAGATGTATATCTTTAAGAGCATTGCAGGATGATACGAAGGCCTGCCAGTTTCCGATGGAACGACGCCACCAAATCCGAACTTGGCCAGGTCCAGTTCGTCGACGAACACATCGACGACGCGCACTGGATTCTGTTCGGTGATGTAGTCATCCAAATGCTCGGGGAGCAGCGTTCCTTGCGTGCGATGTTCTCCTTGGATAAAGCGCTTCATCTAGCTACCCCGCCGTTTGATGACATAGCCAAATAACGTCTTGGGATTAATTGCGTTTACACGGATGGCCGAAAAACGGTGAAAATATGATTCCCAAGGACGGCCGCGTTTTTACACACTCTGGGCCGCTTGCAGCCGATCGAAGTCGCAATCTATCGAGCCGATATCCTGCGACTGCTAACTTTGACGTGAATAAGTAGCAATCATCTGCCCACCTCTTTCTGCACCAGCCACGACAACGGCAACGTGAACAGCAGGATCGCCGCCAGGGTTATCAACGCAGCGGGGACTCCTGCGACGTCGCCCAGTCGGCCAAACAATACGGGCGACAGCGCACCGCCGCCTATGGTGCAGGTATAGAACAGCGCGAAAGCGTGTTCGCGTTTGCCTGCGCCGGCCAATTCCGGTACCACGCCGTACAGTACCGACGATGTCCCGTTCAATGCGAGCCCCAGCAGTGGCAGCATCGCCATCATTCCGAACAGCGGTAACCACACCGCTAGCAAGATCAACAGCGATGTCGCGGATTCCGTTATCCACACCGTTTTCATCATGCCGATGCGCGCACCCAGGTAGCCACAAAACAATTTGCCGAACGCACCGCCAACAAACAATAACGACAGCGCTAAACCGATACCTGCAATGCCGGCGCCTTTGCTTTTCAATAGAAATGGCAGGAAGGTGAGAAACCCCATCCGCACCGCGCTGTCCAGGGTGCCGGTCAGCAGCAGAGCGCGTAGCCCGGTAGCCGAACCGCTTCCGGTTATTACCTTGGCGGCTTTCGCCTTGCTAGATGCCTGTTCGCTCTTTGCCGGAATAAGCCACCACAGCAGACCGGCCGCAACCAGGCCGAGCAGGCCTATCAGCGTAACGCTGGTCTGCCAACTCACGGCCACCAGCAACAGGCCTATCAGCCCGGGTATCAACGTCTTGCCGATGTCTCCGGCAAAGTTGTACTGTGCCAGCGCTTCTTTGACGCCGCCGCCTGCTTCATGCGTGTCGGTGATCAATGAGGACGCCAGCGGGTGCTGGGTACTGGCGCCCAAACCGCCTAGCAACAGCGCGATCAGCAGTACGGTCAAACTTCCGGCCTGGCTGGCAATCAGGTAGGCGATGCCGGCCAGGGCCGTCCCTCCCACCAGCATGCGTTCTCGCCCCCAGCGTTTTGCCAGCCGGCTGGCCAGCAGCTGGAAGCCGGCCATCATGCCGGAATACGATCCGCGCAGCAGTCCCACCAGAGCGTAGCTGATCGAAAATTGTGACTGCCAGATAGGCAGCAGCACATAGATAACGTCGGTCAGGCCATCATGTACTGCGTGGGCGCTACAGGCTGCCATCAGGGAGCGGCGACGGACTGAAGTGTCGTCGACGTCCGAATCGGGGGAAATGGATACAGCTTTCAGATCGGTCATTATTCTGAGTGCGGGAGATTAAGATGCGGCCAGGTGTCAGGCACGGACATTGATGATCGTTGCCTGCATGATGGCAACGACTTTCCAGGCGCCTGCCGATAAGGCTCGGACCTCGCCTGTGCAGACAGCGAGTAGCTTGCCCGAAGTCTGTACTGTTCCGACTGCCAGGAATCTTTCGCCAATCGCGGGTCGCACGAAGTTGATCTTGAACTCGGCGGTGACGACATCGCTGTCGAGAGGCGCCTTGGTCAACGCCGCGTATCCACACGCACTGTCAACAACACTTGTTATTGCGCCGGCGTGTACATAGCCATGCTGTTGGGAGAGCAGGGTGGAAAATGGCAGTTCTATTTGCACCTCGCCATCTGCGACTGAGACAAGCTGCGCGCCGAGGGTCGCCATAAGGCCTTGCGAATTGAAGCTGGCTGTGATTCGTTCTTGAATGTCACTCATGGAAAAATGGCCTCTTGATGGATCCTGCATGACGCCTGACTGTTATTAGGCGAACCGAATATTCATGCCGTCATTATGCATAAGGAAACTCATGTCCGGCAAGTAAGCAGATTTGGCTGAGTCGGTATGATAAACCCAGGCTCCGAGCCGCCAGGGACCTGCGAAAACGCCTGCCATTGGCATTTGCGCCGGCCCGGATTGCTCGGTACCAGTGCTTGCGATGCACGACATGCTGGAGAAGTCTTGCGCAGACGATTAATATAGGCAAAGCGAACGCGTGTCCGCTTTGCCATTCAGGAGAACTCATGTTTGACCACGTCAAATTCGGAGTCAGCGACTATGCAGCGAGCAAAACATTCTTCCTCAAGGCACTCGAGCCGCTCGGCGTAGCTGTTGCCTCGGAGGGGCCGCCGACGTATGGCGTCGAGCTTTGCCCAAAGGGTAAGGCTTCATTGTGCTTGTACCAAACCGAGGAGAGGCCGGCGCACCTTCACCTGGCGTTCACGGCCGAGAATCGCCGGCAAGTCGAAGCTTTCTATCGGGCGGCCCTGGAGGCGGGCGGCAAAGATAATGGCGCACCTGGTCTGCGCCCGCGCTACCACGCGAACTACTATGCAGCTTTTGTCATTGGTCCGGACGGGCACAACATCGAAGTGGTTTGCCACGAACCCGAGGCCTGACCCGAGGTACCTGCCGCGACCAGATGCCGCACAAAATCCCGACGCCTAAAGCAGCAGTGCTCCGACCAGTCCACTAACTACGCCTACCAGTATCGTCAGCAACGCGACAGTAACCAACACCTTGGTATCGAAGCTCTTGCGCAGCATCAGCAGCGACGGCAGGCTGATGCTTGGCAAGGTCATCAGCAATGCCACTGCCGGCGCCATGCCCAGGCCCAGCGACATCATGGTCTGCACTATAGGAATTTCGGCTGCCGTGGGAATCACGAACAATGTCCCTGCGATGGCAAGCGGTACCAGCCAGAGCAGGCTGTTGCCCATGGCGCCATCGACATGGGGGAACAACCAGACCCGGGCTGCTCCCAGCGCCAGTACCGCCAGGATATACACCGGGATAGTGCTCCAGAACAGCTGCCATAAACTGCGCGACCAACGTCCCAGGAAGTTTTTCGAATCAGGGGCGGCGGCCTCGGCAACTGCTTCCTGTGCCGGTTCAGGCGTTTCCTCGGGGCCGGAAACGCGCTGCGCGATCAGTGAGACACCCAATACCAGCACCAGGCCCGCCACCAGGCGCAGGGCGGTAAAGCCCCAGCCCAACACGAAGCCCATGAACACCAGTGTGGCCGGATTAAGCACAGGATTGGCGATCCAGAAGGCCAGCGCCGCGCCCACCGAGACTTGCTGGCGGCGCATCCCTGCGACAACCGGGGCGGCGCAGCAAGAGCACATCATGCCAGGCAGGGCGAACAAGCCGCCGCGCAAGACTGAACTGAAGCCGGCACGGCCGAACAGGCGCAGCAGCCAGTCGCGCGGGATCAGCACTTGCAGCAGCGAACCCAGGATCACCGCTAGCACCGCGGCTTTCCAGATTGCCAGGAAATATACCTTGGCATAGGTCAGAGCTGCGGCGACGGGCGATCCCTGGTTATCGTTGAGGATGGACGCGCCGATACTGTGCTTGTCCGCGGCCAGGAAGGATTTGAGGTAGTAGGGGGACCATTTGACGTAATAGAGGCCTACCACGGCCACCAGTACGAACAGGGCTGGTTTCCACCAGAGTGACCAGCCCCGCTCGGGCGATTGGGAGGATAGACTGTACATGGATGGCTCACTCTGCAGGAAATAACAGCGATCATAACCCAGCGTAGCCGGGCGATTTCTTTCTTGATGTTAATTATTGAGTTAATTGCTAACTAACTATTGAATATGATAACGAATATTGCACAATGAAACGCGGCATTTTGCTACTCGTTACCGTCCTTTATGATGTCTCCGAAGCGATGCAGGAGCAGGACGTGGCCTGAAACGTGATTTCAGCGCTTTATTTGTTCTGGTTTTCCGGCTGGTCGGGCATCAGGCCGCGCGCCACCGAGAAGCAGATGTAGGCTATGACAACCGAAAATATCGCTAGCACGTACGCCAGCCGCTTGCCGTGCCACAGGCTGCCCAACCATCGATTGAAGTTGGCGATCAAGATTCCCGATGTCCCGCCATACAGCTCCATGTCACGCAGATAAGCCTTTGAATCGCCTGGCGCGACTTCATAGGCGTGCCCGTCTATGATCTGGTAGCTGGCGGCGCGATTTTCCTGTTCCGCGGCGGTACGATAGATCAACCCGGCGGATAATAATCCCACCAGCAAGACCGCCGCGGCGATCAGATACAGGGGCAGCTGGAGGCTTGCAAATTTGTGGTGCATATCCTGTTGATTCATTGGGTAAATGTTTGCTCTTCACGGAGGTTCTTCCTCATCCGCGTCACGGGCACCAGAACCCCACCCGGCAGATCGAGCTCGAATCTCTCGATGATAGCAAAGCCGTAGGCCAGGTACAGCGGTTCGCCGGGAAGCGTTGCGACCAGTTCAAGTGCGCTGAAGCCGTTCAGGCTAGCCTGCTCCATGCAATGTTGCATGAGTTGGCTGCCAAGCCCGCGACGCGCCATCCCGGGATCAACGAAGAATGCACGTATGCGAGCGGCCTCGTGCGCCGGATCCAGCAATGGATCCGGGTCGCTCTTGGCCCGGTCGCCGCCAAAAAGAGTACGGCGTTTGCTCCATCCCCCACACGCCACTGCCTGGCCGGCGTCTTCGATAATGAAGTAGGTCTGGTCGGTAATGAGCTGCGTGTCGACGCCAAAGACGTAACGTGTCACGGCCGCAGCCTGCTCATCCGTATAAAAGCCGACACTCAGGCCGATGCCGGAGCGTGTGATAAGTGCTTCCAGAACCGGTACATCGTGCAATTGCGCGGGACGGAGGTGAAAAGCAGGTTCTTGCTCATGGTGAGATGCGGTGGGTGCTTGCGTCGGCATAAACTACCTCTGTTCCACTCTCTGTTTAATCGTCAATCATCAATCGTTAATCGAGTCTCACCTAAGCCTTGGCATGGATTGGCGTATTCAATTTTGGCTTGCCAATTGCAAACGACGCTTTCTGGATGCGACCGTTCGCAATTTCGTAAATACAAAGCATTTCGACGCTGCCTACGCCTTCAGGAAGATTACGGGTCACGATTTCATGGTCAATCACCACATTCTCCATGATCGTACGAGAAACCAGGGCGGCGTGCAGATCCGGTTCGGTGAACCTGGCCAGGAAGCGGGCTCGCATTTGTTCATGCCCGCGTGCGAGCATCTCACCATGCAGCAGGTACTGCTCGGCATCCGTTGCATAAGTCATCAGCAGGGCGTCGATGTCTTTGGCGTTATAGGCGTCAAGTTGTGCTTGAACTATGGAAAGAGGGCTTGCTGCGGGCATGGTTGCTTTCAAAGTTGATAGATCGTTTGCTTGAACCTGATACTTGAGTTTAGTGCTTGAGTCTAGTACTTGAGCCGATACCCGGTCTTGAAGATCCAGGCCACGATTGCCAGGAAAACGGTCAGGAACACGATAGTCATCGTCAGGCTGATCGTGATGCTCACATCGGCATTGTCATAGAAGCTCCAGCGGAAGCCGCTGATCAGGTAAACCACCGGATTGAACAGGCTGATGGTGTGCCAGACCGGCGGCAGCATCTTGATGGAATAGAAACTGCCACCGAGAAAAGTCAGCGGCGTGATGATCAGCAACGGCACCAGCTGAAGCTTTTCGAAATTGTCGGCCCAGATACCGATGATGAAACCGAACAGGCTGAAGGTCACGGCCGTTAGCACCAGGAACAGGATCATCCAGAACGGATGCGCGATTTGCAGCGGTACGAATAGTCCCGCCGTGGCCAGGATGATCAGGCCGAGCAGTATCGATTTGGTGGCGGCCGCGCCAACATAACTCAGTACGATTTCCCGATACGACACCGGCGCGGACAACAGTTCATAAACGGTACCGGTGAATTTGGGGAAGTAGATGCCAAACGAGGCATTCGAGATGCTTTGCGTAAGCAGCGACAGCATGACCAGTCCGGGGACGATGAATGCGCCATAGCTGACGCCGTCGATCTGGGCGATGCGCGAACCTATCGCGGCGCCGAAGACGACGAAATAAAGCGAGGTCGAGATCACCGGGGCGACGATGCTTTGCAGCAGGGTGCGTCCGGTGCGCGCCATTTCGAACATGTAAATTGCGCGGATTGCGTGGAAATTCATTGCTCGTCCTTGATCAGGTTGACGAAAATATTCTCTAGCGAACTCTGCGTGGTCTGGATATCCTTGAACTGAATGCCTTCTTCGCTGAGGGCATTCAAAAGCGAAATGATGGTGACGCGTTCGCCGTCGTTCTCGTAGGTATAGACTAGCTGGCTGCCGTCGCTGGACAAACTCAGGTTGTAGGCTGCAAGCTCGGGTGGAACATGGTCTAGCGGTTTCTCCAGCTGCAGCGTCAGCAATTTTTTACCGAGCTTGCGCATCAGTTCTTTTTTCTCTTCGATCAATATGATCTCGCCCTTGTTGATCACGCCGATCCTGTCGGCCATGTCTTCGGCCTCGTCGATGTAGTGGGTGGTCAGGATGATGGTAACGCCGCTTTCCCTTAGCGAGCGGACCAGTTCCCACATGTCGTGGCGCAAGTTGACGTCGACGCCGGCGGTCGGCTCGTCGAGAAACAGGATCTGCGGTTCATGCGACAAGGCCTTGGCGATCAGCACGCGACGCTTCATGCCGCCGGACAGTGTCATGATTTTGTTGTCCTTCTTGTCCCACAACGATAAATCCCTGAGTACTTTCTCTATGTAGGCAGGATTGGCCGGCTTGCCGAATAGTCCGCGGCTGAAAGATACGGTAGCCCACACCGTTTCGAAGGCATCGGTGGTCAGTTCCTGCGGCACCAGGCCGATCAGCGATCGGGCGGGGCGGAAATCCTTGACGATATCGTGGCCATCCACCCGTACTGACCCCGCGGAGATGTTCAGGATCCCGCAGATGCAGCTGATCAGGGTGGTTTTGCCGGCGCCGTTCGGCCCTAGCAATGCCAGGATTTCGCCACGGCGGATGTCGAGATTGATATTGTTGAGCGCCCGGTAGCCAGAGGCGTAGGTCTTGGAAAGATTTACTATGGAAATGACATTTTGCATGAGCCGTCCGATCAGTATGAATGCAGGTGACGTATGAGCCTAGCCGTGCATTCTAATCCCGAATGCAAATTAATTTTGGCGATGGCCATTCTGACTATTCCGGCTATTTTCAAAGGCATCGATCAACCGGATCATACGCTCCATGCGCGACTGTTCCTGTGGCGTGGTTGTACGACCCCACAGCAGGTCGAATTCAGCCACCATCGAATCGTATTCAGTCTCGTCTATCAGTTCTGAATCTGCGCCTTTCCTTACTTCTTTCTCAGGGTCTGTTTGAAATCCATTTGTTAACATCGATATGTCCTCCATCTCATAGGCCATAGGTAATTACAAAAGTAACGATGTGCAGTCGCGAATCGACGACTTAGTGATCTGGGGGCAGAGTCGACTTTCGCAGGTTTTATCGCGAAACTTGACTCTGACCCTACATCACGGTTTCGGAGAAAGGCAGTTCACTTTTCGCGGGTTTGTTTCTTTCCGTTTTACGGCTCCTACTCCGTGGTCCACTAACCGGGGTCAGAGTGAAGTTTCGCGATAAGGCCTGCGAAAGTTCACTCTGACCCCGGTTAGTTCGGGCTGCCAATCGCATATACCGTAAAAACTCTGCGACTGGAGATCAGGCAGGTACGACGCCCTCCACCGTCCTGGTGCGTAAGAGCAGGGCGCCAAGTGCGGCTCCCAAACCGGCAAAACAGGCTCCCACCAGGAAAGCTGCCTGATAACCGCCGTTGAGCGCGGTCAGTGGCTGCGTGCCGGCAGCCAGCAGATTCTCGGTGTGCAAAGCCGCCAGGCTGGCAAGTACCGCAAGACCTAGCGCACCGCCCATCATGAAAGAGGTGTTGACCACCCCTGAGGCGAGTCCGGATTCGGACGGCGCGACATCGCTCATTGCGGCCAGCAACACCGGATTGAATGCAATCCCCGCGCCCAGGCCGAGCAGGATCATGCCGGGCAATACATCGACCGCAAAGCCGCCATCGACGGGTGCGCGCGCAAACAGCAGGAGCCCGCACGTCGCCAGCAACAAGCCCGCCGCCAACGGCCGCCGGATACCGAAGCGCATCACGAGTTTAGCCGAGATCCCCAGCGAAAAGACCGCCATGATCAGATTGGCCGGCAAGAAGGCGAGGCCGACTTGCAGCGGCGTATAGCCGAGCACCAGTTGCAGATAGAGCGCAGAGAGAAAGAACCAGGCGAACATCGCCGCAGCCCACAACACGCCCACCACATTGGCGACCGCGACATTACGCAACTGGAACAGCCGCAACGGCATCAATGGCGCCCGCACCCGCGTCTCGATTACCAGGAACGCCGCTAGCAATGCGGCGGCAATGGCGAGCTGACTCAGCGTGCGCGGCGAGGCCCAGCCGGCTTCATTGCCATTTACGATTGCATACACGGCAAGCATCAGCGCAGCGGTAACGGTGATGGCGCCGAACACATCCAGATGCCGGGATTGCGCCTGGCTGTGCACAGCCGGCAGCAACCGCAACGAAAGCGCGATCACGGCGATACCGATCGGCAGATTGACCAGGAAAATCCAGTGCCAGCTCAGGGTGTCAGTCAGCAACCCGCCCAGCATCGCGCCGAGACTGCCGCCGCCGGCGCAGACAAAACCGTAGACGCCCATTGCCTTGGCGCGCTCGCCCGGTTCGGTGAACAGATCCATGATCAGCGACAGCGCCACCGCCGTCACTACGGCGCCGGCCAGTCCTTGTACCGCGCGTGCCGCCAGCAGGAAGCCTTGCGTGGTTGATAATCCGCAAGCCAGGGACGCCAAGGTAAATAGCGCGATACCTAACAGGAACAGCCGCCGGTGTCCGTACAAATCCCCCAGCCGGCCACCTAGCAACAGGAAACCGCCAAAAGTCAGCATATAGGCGTTCACCACCCAGGCCAGCGAAGTGTCCGAAAATCGCAGATCGGTCTTGATCGATGGCAGCGCCACATTCACGATGGTAGTGTCGAGCACGATCATCAATACTCCCAGGCACAGCACAATCAGCGCCAGCCCGCGCCGGTCGCGATGCGCGGATGCGGTGGAGATGGAATTTTTAGTCATGTCTGGTCTTTCCATAGATGATGGACTCCACAATAATAGATCGTCGAGTCGCAGGATTCAGGGAGTTCTTGATATCTAGTCGAACGAGAATCTTCTAAATCGACATGCCGGCAAAGACTGCGCGGCGGAATTGTCTGTCAAGTAATGCAATTCTGCTTTAATCCGCGGCAAGCCGGGTAAACTGTGGCCCGCTTGTATATACGAAGTGAACTCCCGAACTAAACCTGGTTCTTGCGGGAGAATTAATGAAACGGCTTTGCGACCGTTCGTATTATCCCTGCTTGCAGACGTCGGGATGAAACGCCACTCGGCGGTTTATGATGACGGTATTGAAACGAAAGCTGACACGGAATGAACGACAACGCTCCTCAATTTATTCAGCCCACCTTGGTCGGCAAGCTAGTTGAACTCCTGCCCCTTCAGCCGGAACATGCCGCGGCCCTGCTAAACGCTGCTGCAGATGGTCAATTGTGGGACATGAAGGTGACTGTCGTTCCGGGACCTGGGACCATCGACAAGTACATCGCTACCGCGCTGGAAGGGCGGCAGGCTGGAACGGTGATGCCTTTTGTAATGATCAGGCGCGATACCGGGCTGGTCGTCGGCAGCACACGTTTCTGGAAAATCGACCGTATGAACAGGAAGATGGAAATCGGACACACCTGGTTGAGCAGTTCTGTCCAGCGGTCAGGTATAAACACTGAAGCGAAGTACCTGCTGTTGGCTTACGCATTCGAGGTGATGCAGTCTGTCCGCGTGCAATTCACTACGGACGAACTTAACGAAAAATCGCGAGCCGCGATTCTACGCATCGGTGCAAAACAGGAAGGAGTTGTCCGGCACGAGCGCATCATGCCGGATGGACGGAAGCGCAACTCGGTACGCTTCAGTATCATCGATTCCGAATGGCCGGAAGTGAAGGCGATGCTACAGCAGAAGATTGCACGATAAATCGTACTAAGTTGTACTAAATCTTAGCCTTTGCCATAGCTGCCCTCATTATTGTCGATTACCTATTTTTCTTTGCCCATCGCTTCCATCATGCGCACCGTCAGGTACAGGCGCGGCACCACGCTGTCCAGATCGGCCCATTCGTCCGACGAGTGGATGCGGTCGCCGACGATGCCCATGCCGTCCAGCACCACCGGCTTGCCGGTCTTGGGATTGTAGGCGAAGCCGGCATCGGTGCCGTAGCGCATGGACACCGGCGTGATCGACTTGCCGAGTTCCTTGTAGATACTATCGGCAGTGATAGCCAGATGGTCGCTGGCGGCGTTCTTGCTGAACGGCGGACGGCGGTTTTCCACCTTGACGCTGACTTCGGTTTCAGGAATCAGTTTTTTCTGGACGATCTTGTCGGCATCTGCCTGCACGCGCTGGATTTCGCTGACGTCGGACATGCGCATGTCGGCGGTGGCGCTGGCTTTTTCCGGAATGATATTGACGCGGTCGCCGGACTGGATCACGGTCCAGTTGACGGTCGTACCCTTAGCTGCGCTGCCCAGATCCTTGAGCTGGATAATCTGGTTGGACAATTCGACGGCAGCGTTGCGGCCGGCTTCCGGCGCCGATCCGGCGTGCGAAGCGCGGCCCTTGACGTCGAGGTGAACGTAAGCGATGCCGTTTGTGGCCACCGTCACGACGTCGGCTTCAGGCGGTTCAAACACCAATACATAGTCTTGGTCGGATGACAGTTTGGCGATCATGTCGCGCGAACCGAGCGAGCTTTTTTCTTCGTCCGGATTGAACAGCACGGTGAGTGTCTTGTAATCCTTGAAGCCCCGTTCGCGCGCGATATCCAGTGCATAAACGATCAGCAGCGCGCCGCCCTTGGCATCGGCTACGCCAGGGCCGAAGGCCTTGTTGCCGACGATCTTGAACGGACGCTTGGCAGCTTCGCCGACGCCGAACACGGTGTCGTAATGGATCATCAGCATGATGTTCTTGGTGCCAGTGCCTTGCAATTTGCCAATCACCATCTTGCCGGCAGCCGGCGGCGCGGCGACGATCTCGACACTTGCGCCGACTTCCTTCAGACGCTGGGCCAACACGGCTTCAACCTGCGCCAGACCTTTAGCGTCGTCGGTGCCGGAATCGATGTTGACCAAAGTAGCCAAGTCCTTGACCAGAATGTCCTTGCGCTTTTGCGCGGCCTGCAGCAGGGCCTGGTCAGCCTGGGCGGTCTGCGCAAAGGAAACGGCGGAAGTGGTGCAGCACAAGGCAACAACCAGCGATATCAGGTGTTTTTTCTTCATGTGTCTCTCGTGGAATCGTTTATTGAAGAGGAGGGGGTGAATCGATGATGACAACATGGCACTATAGCAGCAAATATCGCGCAAGCGGTTCAGCTTGAACCTGAAGATATCCATCTATACTACAAGCTTGAGTAATACAACAGCTGTTGGTCTGCGGGCAACTGTAATCGCAGCACGCCGTAAGCCGCAACCTGCAAGCGACAGGAAATAAAGCATATGAAACGACGCAAACTGATGAAGTCCCTATTGGCGATTGGCGCGCTGGTTGTTGCCACTACCGCCTGGGCTGGTTACAACATCTGGTCCAATGAATATACGTTTTCGCAAAAGCAACTGCAGACCGCTATCGAAAGCAAGTTTCCGCAGCGGTTGCGCTACGCGGAAGTGTTCAATGTCGGCCTGAGGAATCCGCACCTGACCCTCAATCCGGCGCAAAACCGCGTGCTTACGCGGGTGAATGTCGACGTGCTCAGCCCGCTGCTGCTGGCTGCGCCGTTGAATGGCACTATTACCTTGAGTAGCGGTTTGCGGTATGACAAAGCGACGCGCGCCATCCTGCTGGATAACCCGACCGTCGATAGCATCGATTTCAACGGTGTGCCGGCGCAATACAAGCCGCAGCTGAATCAAATCGGCGCCGCCGTGGCGGAGCAGGTATTGAAGGATTATCCGATCTATACGTTTACCGCCGATGAGCTGCGTTTAAGTGGTAAAACCTTTGAACCCGGTGCAATCACGGTGCAGTCTGAGGGTATTGCGGTAGAAATCAACGAGTCTTGATAAAGGTCGATTTGGTGTAAGCCAGGCTAAAGCCTGCGCGTTCAGTGTTGCGCCCGCTGGTGTTGGCCGGTCTGGCGGTGACACCGGCGAGCGTGCAGCCGCCATTGCGGGCCGCGGTCAGCCTGGCTCTCAGGAGCGCCAGTTGGATCCCGCGCCCTCGATACGCCGGCAGCGTGCTGGCGATATACAGATGCGCAAGTAATCCCGAAGCTGTCTCGATCAGGCTCATGCCGGCAGTACCGGCTACCTTGCCATCTATGGTTGCGGCGAAAAGAAGCGTATCGCTTCGCTGCAGCGCTATTTGCGCCAGTGTTTCCAGTAAAACGACAGGGCGACTTACCGCCTGCACGGAAAATCCGGCGACTGAGTCGCTGACAAATGTAGCTTCGACAAATGCTCTGTCGGTGATTATTTCGATCCCGCTCCCGCCGTGTTCCGCAACGTAGGTATCCGTCGGCGCCAGCGCGCGCACGTAAGTGTTGCTGAAAGCGTTGACGGAATATCCACGCTCGGCCAGGACTGCAAGCGTACTGCCGTCGGCGTGAGGACAAACATCGATTTGCGTCTCCAATCCCTGCGCGGCATAGAGACTTTCCAGTTGCGCCAGTTCATCGGTGTTCACCGCGGCTCCCATCCCCAGCCCTGTAACGTGATTGAGTTTGCGTCCGAACGCAGGATCTGTCACCGCAGCGATGCCGCCGCAGATGGCAATGGCGCGGGATTGTTCGTATCCACGCAACTGGCTGCAGGCGGCAACTTGCCGACTCAAATGTGTCGCTTCGGCTTGTTCAAGTGCTTGGGCGAGTTCCGGGCCGGTCAGGATCATGGTGAGTCGGGATGGTGGTTTTAAGAGGATGGTGCCGTGAAATCAAGCGTTGGTAATTGTATCTGATGTATCCGGGTAGATCATTTGCCGCGACTCACCCATCAAGAACGCGCGGTTAGGTTCAATCACTTCGCGCAGGTAACGCCAGAGTGCAGCAACCCGCGCCACATTGCGGGTTTCGGTGGCGGCTACCAGCCAGAACGCGCGTTGGATGTCGACCTGGCCGTCCAGCACCGGTACCAGATCCTCGCTTTGCTGTACCAGAACGATACCTATTTCACCGCGCGCATAAACTGCAGCAACTTGTCCCGCAGCCATGCGTTAGCCGGGTCACGGTCAGCACTGCGGTGCCAGTACAGATGCCATTCCATAGCCGGCAGCTGAAATGGCAGCTCCAACTGTATTGCGTCATAACCCTGCACCAGTCCTAATGGGGCTGTCAATGCCAGGTCAGTGCGCATGGCGATTAGTGGCGCCACCATATAGTGTTGCACCCGCATCTGAATTTTGCGCGGCTTGCCAAGTTTGTTGAGCGCCGTATCCACATACCCCAGTCCCTCGCGACGACTCGAAATATGGATGTGCCCCAAGGCCAGATAGTTCTCCAGGCTGAGTGTTTGATCAGCCATTGGGTGACCCTTGCGCAGCATGCAGACATAGCGCTCGCTCATCAACGGGCCGTGACGCAGTTGAGGATCATTGATCAGCGGGGCGTCAATTGCCAGATCCAGCGCCCCCGTCGCCAGTTCGCGGGGGACATCGCGACGGTTGCTAAAGTAGCTTTCGATGCGGATCCCCGGGGCCTGCCGCTGTAACACGTCTCCCAGTGCGGGCAGTAGCAAGGTTTCCGTCAGGTCGTTCATGCTGACCCGGAATACCCTTTGGGCGCTGATCGGCATAAATAGATCGGCCTCTTGGACACTGGCATTGAGTAACTGCAGAGCCTCGCCAACGCGACCGACAATGTTCTCGGCCACTGGTGTGGGCACCATGCCTTGGGGCGTGCTGACAAACAGCTGGTCGTTAAAGGTCTTGCGCATCCGCAACAGGGCGTTGCTCACCGCAGGCTGGGATATACACAATACTTCTGCCGCCCGGGTGAGGTTGCGTTTGGCATAGATGGTCTCAAAAACCACAAACAGGTTGAGATCGACTTGGTTTAATCGCATGGAAACTCCCCCAATTTAGCTGACAATCATCATCAATAATTATAGTAGTGTATCAATATAATAAATTTTAACAATGGTGATTCGCTCGCTATCATTTGCTTATACAACGACGGATGAGGTGCAGCATGGCGGAGTTCTATCTGGTTCGGCACGGTCAAGCATCCTTCGGAGCGGATGACTATGATCGACTTTCGACGCTAGGCGAACAGCAATCCCTATGGCTGGGACAATACTTTGCCGAGCGCGATATTCAATTTGATCGGATCATCATCGGTACCCAGTTGCGTCATCGGCAAACCGCTGAAGGGATTTGTTGCGGCATGGACCATAGCCCGATTTTTACCGAGCATCCGGGACTTAATGAATATGATTTCGATGCGCTATACAACGCCCTTGGTGAAACCCATGCGGAGTTAAAGCGGCTGGCATCGGGCGATAAGCGTGATTTTTACAAAGGACTGAAGCAGGTACTGCAACTTTGGGCGGTTGATCAATTGACCGGGACCTTGCCGGAAAGCTGGGACGCCTTCGCTCAGCGGGTCAATGATGCTCGCCACTTTATCCAGCAATGTGGAGCGCACCGCGTCTTGGTAATCAGCTCCGGCGGCCCCATCGGAATGTTAAGCAGGCAGGTGTTGGACGCTCCCGCGAACACTGCCATCGAACTCAATTTGCAGGTTAAAAATAGCAGCTTTTCGCATTATTACTTTAATAAACAGTCGGTCAAACTCGCTAGTTTTAACAATATTCCGCACCTTGATCAGTTGGGTCGCTTGGACGCGATCAGCCACGGATAACGAAAAAAGACGGAGATTTGGTAAATGATAACTGATGTGAATAGCCTTGATACAGTCAAGCTCGCGGCTTATCTGGAGACCCGGATCAGCGGTTTTCAGGGGCCGCTGACGGCTGAGAAATTTGCAGGTGGACAGTCCAATCCGACTTTCCTCCTTAAAGCCCGAAGTGGTGAATATGTATTGCGTCGTCAACCGCCCGGGGCATTGCTAAAAGGTGCTCATGCGGTGGATCGGGAATACCGTGTACTGGACGCACTGAGAAATACCGAGGTGCCGGTAGCGCACGCCTATCTCCTTTGCGAAGACCGTGAGGTGATCGGCAGTATGTTCTACATAATGAGTTTTGAGCAAGGGAGAATCTTCTGGGACCCGGCGCTGCCTGAGTTGCCGAGCGAACAACGAGCGCCGCTTTATAGCGAGTTGATTCGTGTGTTGGCGACGCTACATGATGTCGATGTGAATGCCGTCGGACTGGGCGATTACGGTCGCTCAGGTAATTATTTCGAACGTCAGATTGGCATGTGGAGCAAGCAATACCGCGCTGCCGAAACCGAGACCATCGAGGCCATGGAGATGCTGATCGCCTGGTTGCCAGCCAACATGCCGGCAGAGGACGGCCAGCTCAGCATGGTCCATGGTGACTACCGTCTCGACAATCTGATATTTCATCCCACGGAAGCACGGGTGCTGGCAGTGCTTGACTGGGAGCTCTCTACCCTCGGCCATCCGCTAGCCGACCTAGCCTATTTTTGCATGTGTTTGCGCTTGCCCTCCACCGGTCACATTGTCGGTCTCGCCGCCAAAAATCGCCAGCAATTGGAGATCCCGGCCGAGGCCGCGCTTGTCGCCCAATATTGCGCCCTGCGCGGTATCGACGCTATCGACAATTGGCCGTTCTATCTGGCGTTTAGCTTTTTCCGACTGGCGGCGATTGTGCAGGGAGTGCTGAAACGCGCCTTGGACGGCAATGCTTCCAGCGACAAGGCTCCGCAAGTGGGCAAGATGGCCAGAGAGCTGGCGCAGCTGGCGGTCACAATGCTTGAGAAAGAGCAACGCTAGGCCACGCTGGCATTGATTTACAAATAACAGAAGCAAATTTCTGGGGGAAAAATGAGCACGAAACTATTCGACTTGACCGGCAAGATCGCTCTCGTGACTGGCGCCAGCCGTGGTATCGGCGAAGAAATCGCCAAGTTGCTGGCTGAACAAGGCGCTCATGTGATCGTCTCCAGCCGCAAGCTGGACGGTTGTCAGCTGGTCGCGGACGCCATCATTGCGCAAGGCGGTAGCGCCGAAGCCTATGCCTGTCATGTCGGTTCGATGGAGGACATCGCCGCGGTGTTTTCCCATATCACGAAGGTTCACGGCAGGCTCGATATCCTGGTCAATAATGCGGCCACCAATCCCTACTTCGGCCATATTCTTGACACAGATCTAGCTGCCTACAACAAGACTGCCGATGTCAATATTCGCGGTTATTTCTTCATGTCTGTCGAAGCAGGCAAGTTGATGAAAGAAAACGGTGGCGGCGCGATTGTGAATACCGCCTCGATCAACGCCCTGCAGCCCGGTGATATGCAGGGAATCTACTCCATCACCAAGGCCGCAGTGGTCAACATGACCAAGGCCTTTGCCAAGGAATGCGCACCATTGGGGATTCGTATCAATGCACTACTGCCCGGTTTCACCAAGACCAAATTTGCGGGTGCGCTGTTCGAGAATGAAAAAATCTACAACACAGTTATCGCGCAAGTACCCATGGGACGTCATGCCGAACCCAGGGAAATGGCCGGTACTGTTCTGTATCTGGTCTCCGACGCAGCCAGCTACACCACCGGTGAATGTATTGTCGTCGATGGCGGCGTAACCTTGTAATCAACGATAGCGAACAACGAACCGATAGAGAGGTCCATCATGGATTTTGGATATACACCGAAGGTAGAAGACCTGCGCGCCCGCGTGCGAAATTTTATGGATCAGCATATCCTGCCACGCGTACGCCAGTACAACGAGGAAGTACACGCTGGTATTTTTCCGGTATCGTTTATGGAAGATCTAAAGGCACGGGCGAAATCTGAAGGGTTGTGGAATCTGTTTCTGCCCCATCTGAAAGAAGGTGAGCCTGGCACCGGCTTGAGCAATATCGAATATGCGCCGCTGGCAGAAATCATGGGACGCATCGGCTGGGCATCGGAAGTGTTTAACTGCAATGCGCCGGATACCGGCAATATGGAGTTGTTGCATATGTTTGCCACCCCGGCGCAGCGCGAGCAGTGGTTGCTGCCGTTGCTGAACGGCGAGATCCGTTCGGCGTTCGCCATGACCGAACCGGACGTGGCATCCTCCGATGCGACCAATATAACCACTCTGATTCAGCGCGATGGCGATGACTATGTGATCAATGGCCGAAAATGGTTCATTACTAACGCCGCCCATCCGAATTGCAAGATTTTTATCCTGATGGGTAAAACCGATCCTGCCGCCGAATCCCATCAACAGCAGAGCATGGTTCTGGTGCCGCGAGATACCGTTGGCGTAGAGATCGTGCGTAATATCAATATCATGAACCATCACTCTCCCGAGGGACATTGCGAGATTGTGTTCCGCAACGTACGTGTACCTGTCAGCAATTTGCTGGGTAAGGAAGGCAGCGGCTTTGCACTGGCGCAGGCTCGTCTGGGGCCGGGTCGCATTCATCATTGCATGCGCTCCATCGGTGCGGCAGAGTTGGCCCTGGAGTTGATGATCGCGCGTGCCCAGGAACGCCAGACGTTTGGCAAATACCTGCATCAACAGGGCACCGTTTCTGAGTGGATCGCCCGCTCGCGGATCGAGATCGATCAGGCGCGTTTGCTTGTATTGAAAACCGCGTGGATGATCGACAACGTGGGGGCCAAGGAAGCCCGTAAGGAGATATCCATGATCAAGGCGCTAGTGCCCTCCGTTCACACTGCCGTCTGCGATCGCGCCATGCAAACCTTCGGCGCCATGGGGATCAGTCCCGACACGCCGCTCGCCGACCACTGGACCTGGGGCCGGGCACTTCGTTACGCGGATGGTCCAGACGAAGTTCATCTACAGTCCATTGCACGCATGGAAATCAAGGATAGTCAGAAAACGCTTGGGGGAACGGCGGCTTATCTGACGCCGCCAATCCGGCTTTAACGCCCGTTTGGACGGCTAATATTTCCGCGAAAACACTGCAACGCTGAGTACCCGACACCGGCATGCCTGGTTCCGCTCTAGCGACATTTCTGCGCTGCTGAGGCAGCGCAGACTGCCGTTTTGGCTTTGTTGACCGATGGCGCAATTGAGGTGCCGCCGACCGCCGGCAGCGAGCAGCAAAAGGCCACCTGCCTCGATCCGCGCATTTCCGGCAAGTGGGCCGGCACGATGAATCTGAGCGAGCCGCAGGCTGGATCCGATTTGGCGGCCATGCGCGCGACGCCCCAGGGCGATGGCTCATTCAAGTTGTTCGGTACCAAGATTTTCATAACCTACGGCGAGCATGACATGGCTGAGAACATCGTCCATCTGGTGCTGGCGCGTACGCCTGACGCGCCAGCCGGCGTGAAGCGCATTTCCCCGTTCATCGTACCAAAGTTCCTAGTCAGCACGGGCGGTTTTCTGGGCGCGCGCAACGATGTGCATTGCGTCTCTATCGAACACAAGTTTGGC
Organism: Collimonas sp. OK607; assembly: GCF_900111995.1. GTDB lineage: Bacteria > Pseudomonadota > Gammaproteobacteria > Burkholderiales > Burkholderiaceae_D > Collimonas. Next base: position 7,371 of record NZ_FOKF01000051.1, on the reverse strand, counting down.
ATCAAGGCCGTCTTCTCGGGCAGCGTGTTGTATCTGAAACTGGCTGAGATTGTTCCAGGCGGTTGGAAGATGGCGCGTACGGCAGCGATTGCGCAGCAAAAACTGGACGTCGGTGCTGGGGATACGTAGTCCTGCCAGACGAAAATTGGGACCGCGTTTTTTTCAGATCACGTTCTTTCGCAATCTACCGAAGTTCGCGCCGCGACGATCCACGCAAGCCAGAAGATTGCCGGCCGCAGTTCCTGGTGCGGTTCCGCCAGGCGTGTTCCGCAATTGATATTAGGATCACGGTCGGCAATACCCGCAACGTCGCACCACACCATCCCTGAGGGGGCTGGCAAGTTGCTGCGCCCGGCGCACCTGCTTGCTGTCCAGTTAGTATTTCATTGGCTATCTGATTTTTCACCCACTGCAGCAACTGCGCTGATCCGGCCGGCCTCTGCGGCTCCGGGATCCGAACCAGCGATAGACAATTGCTGCTCAGTGGGGTAACGTGCTGACTAGCGAGCTGTCTTCAAGACAGTTTTTTCCCCAGCGTCTCCGGCACCATCAGCAGACCGATTAGCGACAGTAATCCGCAAGCGATCAGATAGAAGGCCGGCGCATTGACGTTGCCGGTCGCGTGGATCAGGATGGTCGAAAAGAACTGGGCAAAGCTGCCGAATATGACCACCGCCCCGTAGTAGGTCACCGACAGACCGGTGGCGCGCAGGTGCCGCGGCAAGATTTCACTAACCAGCACCAGCGTCGAAGCCGCTGTCATCGTCATTGGCACCGCCAGGCAGGCGGTCACCAGCAGCAAGCGTTTGAGCGTTGGCTCGGCGTTGAGCAGGGCAAAGGCGGGATAGGCCACCGCCAGCAACGCCAGGCGCGAGAAGAGCACCACTTTGCGGCGGCCGATCTGATCGCTTAGCCAACCGGACAACGGTGACAGGGCGGCGAGAATCAGCGAGCTGACTAAGCCGGCCCAGATGGTTTTCGACAGCGGAATGTGCAGTCGCAGGACGGCGTAGTTGGGCAGATAGAAGACGACGATATGAATTGCCGAGGACAGGCCGATCATCAACAGCATGCCAGCCAGCAGCAACCGCCAGTTATCGCGCATCACCGACATGCCACTCGCTTGTTTCACGGCGCCGGCTTTTGGTTTGGGTTTGATCAGGGTTTCGTCCAGGCGGGAACGTATCACGACACTGACGGGGATCACCATGATGCCAATAACGAAGGCGAGTCGCCAGCCGAAGGAGCTCAGTGATTCGGGCGACAGGAACGAAGACAAGGCCAGTGCCACCAGTGCCGCCAGCACTGCGGCCAGGCCCTGGCTGAACGGTTGCCAGCTGATGTAAAAGCCGCGGTTGCGATCGTCGGCATACTCCATCAGCATCGCGGCAGCCGGTCCCATTTCGCCGCCGATGGCAAAGCCTTGCAGCAGTTTGGCGAAGACAACCAGCACCGGCGCCAGCATGCCGATCTGCGCATAGGTCGGCGTCAGCACCAGGATCAGGGAGCTCAGGCCCATCAACCACAGCGTCAGGATGACCGCCGGTTTGCGCCCGACACGGTCGGCATATCGGCCTACCAACAGTCCGCCCAGTGGTCGCATCACATAGCCGATGCCGAAGGTGGCGAACGATAACAGCGTCTGGGTGAAAACATCGGCGGAAGGGAAGAACAGAGGTCCGATCAGCGTGGCGAAGAAGTTGTAAACCACCGATTCATACAACTCGAGGCCGCTGCCAACGGTGATCGCAGTAATGGCTGCCGGTTTGGAAATGGATTTCTCTTGCGTCGCTCCATGCGTGCGGGGAGGTGAAGGTGGTACGTGATTGATAGGTTCGACGAACATAGTATCTCCATTGCGTCATGCGCATTGTTAGTTATCAGCTGTTTGCCAGCCGTTTTTGATTTGCTGCTTTTATCTATGTGTCACGTACTGCTTGAGGGAGGGCCGGTAGTCAAGCCGGCGCCGCCCTCATTCCGGGAAGTTGATACGGAATTCTTCACTTAAGGCCTGGAGCTCGCGCGCAATGGCGGTGGGCAGTTTGACGCCGTGCCGTCGGCCCTCGCGCTCCATGGTGTCGCCACGATTGCCAGGTAATCTCGCCTGGTCGCCGCCGGCGGCCAGATAGGTCTGCGTCCATTGCGCCATATACTGGCCGAATATGTCTTCTTCGGCGAAGGCATCGGGCTTGACCATCCAGATAAAGCCGCCTTGCCGTCCCGCTGCCCCCGCCTTCTGGATACTGTTTTTACCGGAATCGAGCGAGGCGGCGCTGGCTGTCAGTGCGCCCGCCAGGCATTCCACCATCATGGCGATGCCGATTCCCTTATGGCCGCCCATGGGCAACAAGGAGCCGTCCAGCGCGGCATCGGCGTCGGTCGTGGGCTCGCCAGCAGCGGTCAGCGCCCAGCCCTCCGGTATCGGTCGTCCCTCGCGTGCGGCAAGCAGGATATGTCCTCGCGCTGCCACACTGCAGGCGATATCGAACACCAGCGGCGGCTGTCCAGGCAGCGGACAACCGAATGCGATTGGGTTGTGGCCGATTGCCGGCGCCTCGAAGCCTTCCATTGCGAGGATGGGCGGCGTGCGTTGTCCAATCATGCAGAATGCGCCTGCCTCGGCCGCAAGCAGCGCATAGATGCCGAGCGCGCCGAGATGGCCGCAGGATTGCACGGCGATGAGCACGGACGCGCTGTTTTTTAGTGCCTCCAGACCCAGGCGCACAGCGTGCGGGCCGGCGAGCTGTCCCATGGCGCCGTCCGCATCGAGCACGATGCCGCCGGGGAAGCTGCGCGCTTGCATTTTAGCCAGTGGGTTAAAGTCGCCTGCGCTCAGCCGCGCGGCATAGGCTGCAACGCGCGTCAGGCCATGCGTTTTGTAACCGCGCAGTTCGCTGCGCACCAGGATTGCGGCGGCTTCGGCTGCCTGTTCCGGTGGCATCGTGCATGCCGTGAAGATTTGTGTTACCCACGCCTCAAGAGCGTTCGCCTGCCAAATGGAATTCGTCATCTATCCTCCTAACGTACGACTACCAACCGCTCTGAGAACGGTCCGGAATAAAGGCATTGATAATAAAGCGGCCGGTCACGCAAGGTGTAGCCGCGCAGTTCCATGATCAGCCCGCTCGACCCGGCTTCCAGCCCAAGTTCGTGTGCCGCCACGGCCGGGATGGGTCCGAACCGGATCCACTGATCCACGCGTAGTGTCGGTAGTGAGAGGCGCTGGCCAATAAGCTCGCGGAGATTCTTTTCCAGCGAAGCGCGGTCGAGTTCGCCGAGGTCGGCAAAGTCTTCTTCGCGCAGCCAGAATTCGCTGTAAAGGTCGAAGCGCCCGCCAATATTGATAACGCGCTCGACCCGCACGAAACCTTCGCCGCCGAGAAACTCGGACCAGGCACCCTTGCGCCGCATCCGTTTCACCGAACGCGCATGCACGTAGGCGGGCAGGTCCTTGCCACTGACGTCGATGAAGCGCAGGTGGCGTACATCGGCCGGCGCCACCTTGGAGCCGGAGACAAAGGTGCCGCGGCCATGTTCGCGGATGATGAGTCCAGTGTGAACCAGTCTCAGCAGCGCCTTTTGGATAGTGCCGACACTGACTTCGTGCAGTACAGCCAGTTCGCCTTCGGAAGGCAGCTTGTCCCCCTCGCGCAGGGCGCCCGATTCGATCTCGCGGGTGATGGCTTCCGAAACACTATTCAGCTTTGTCGTGGATGCCCCTTTCCGGGCTTGGGCAGGGTATTCGGCACTGCTGAAAGGTTCGGCGGGCATTGGAGGTGGGAGCGCAGTTTTCACTTGATACCTATATAGAAGTTTAATTCAATACAATAACCGAATCATGCGCAACGAAGAGGTAATTCTTCATTATTTTCATGCGAAAAATCACCAATATCCTACCAATCTTATATAGAACTTTCCAACAACGGCTATGGCTTTCGGGGAGAGGTTATCTTGGCCCCGATTCATAACGGGAGGCATACCTCCATGCCAGTTGCGCCAGCGGCCGAGACAGTCGTCGCCAGTTTCGGCGGTGCCATGGGCGGTCGCATTGCCGGCCACCGCGCGTTGCGCGATGCCCTGCATGCTCGCGGCCAGCCGGAGCAGGTCAGGGCATTCATTGGCATAGACATTTGCGCTCACTCAAAGGGTGTTGATGGAATGACCGCCATCGACTGGCAGGATCGCGCCGTTAATGTAGCTCGAGGCGCTGGAAGCGAGTAGCAGCAGAGGCGCATCCAGTTCGGACGGCGCGCCCAGGCGCCGTTGTGGAATGCGCTTAATCATCGACTGTCCGTTGTCAGTTTGGAAGAACGCGTCATTGATATTGGTGGCGAGGTAGCCCGGCGCCAGCGCATTGACCCGAATGCCGTACCGTGCCCATTCGAGCGCCAGTGCGCGCGTCAGGTGGATCAGGCCGGCCTTCGCCGCGGCGTAAGCCGGGACCTGCTGGGCGACCCGCAAGCCGAGGATCGAGGCGATGTTGATGATGCTGCCGCCGCCGGTATCGCGCATGGCGCGCGCCGCGCACTGCGCGACGCGCCAGGCGCCGTTCAGGTTGGTGTCGATCACACTTTGCCACTCGTCTTCCGTGACGTCAACGGCGGCGCGGGTGACGGCTATCCCTGCGCTGTTGATAACGATCTGCACCGGGCCCAGGGCATGTGCAGCCGCTGCAAAGGCAGATGCCACCGAGCTGCCGTCGCGCACGTCCAGCCGGACCACGCATGCCTCGCGCCCCATCTCCCTCAGTTCGGCGAGCAGAGCCTCGCCTTCGTCGACGCGTCTTCCGGCCAGCGCTACCCGGCAACCGGCGCCCGCCAGAGTGAGGGCGAAATGACGGCCCAGGCCGCTGAATGCTCCGGTCACGAAAGCGACCTTGCCGTCGAGATCGGCAAACGGTTGTAGGGATGGGGCATGATGCATTGCTGTGTCTCCTTCTATATGAAATTCATGTTGCCTGGCAGCTTGCACCATGTCGCTTCAGCCCACCGCCTTTAGCATGTCCTCGATCACCTTCTTGGCATCGCCAAACACCATCATGGTTTTATCCATGTAGAACAACTCGTTGTCCAATCCTGCATAGCCTGATGCCATCGAACGCTTGTTGACGATGACGGTCTTGGCTTTGTAGGCTTCCAGGATCGGCATACCGGCAATCGACGACTTCGGATCCTTGGCAGCCGGATTGACGACGTCGTTGGCGCCCAGCACCAGCACCACATCGGCCTGGGCGAATTCGCTGTTGATGTCTTCCATCTCGAACACCTGGTCGTACGGCACCTCGGCCTCCGCCAGCAACACGTTCATGTGCCCAGGCATGCGTCCTGCCACCGGATGAATCGCGAACTTGACGGTGACGCCCTTGTGCGACAGCTTTTCAGCCAGTTCCATCAATGCATGCTGCGCACGCGCCACCGCCAGGCCGTAGCCGGGAACGATGATGACGGTTTCGGCATTCCCCAGCAGGAATGAGGCATCGTCAGCGGAGCCGGATTTCACCGGGCGCTGGGCTTGTGCACCAGCTGTTGTCGCTGCTGCGGTGTCGCCGCCAAAGCCGCCCAGGATCACATTGAAGAACGACCGATTCATCGCCTTGCACATGATGTAGGACAGGATCGCACCGCTGGAACCGACCAGCGAACCGGCGATGATCAGCATCGAGTTATTCAGCGAAAAGCCGATACCCGCTGCAGCCCAGCCGGAGTAGCTATTCAGCATCGACACCACCACCGGCATATCAGCACCACCAATCGGGATAATGATCAACACACCCAGCGCAAACGCGATGATGGTCATCAGGATGAAAGGCAACCAGGACTGGGTCAGCACAAAGATGATTCCCAACCCCAGTATCGCCACGGCCAGCAGCAGGTTGAGCAAATGCTGACCTTGGAAACTGACCGGCGCGCCCTGAAACAGGCGGAACTTGTATTTGCCCGACAGCTTGCCGAAGGCAATCACCGAACCGGAGAAGGTAATCGCACCGACGAAGGTACCGATGAACAGTTCGATACGGTTACCGGTCGGCAGCAACTCGCCATGTGCGGCGATACCGAAAGCCCATGGCTCCGACACCGCAGCAACCGCGATACATACCGCCGCCAGCCCGATCAGCGAGTGCATCGCCGCGACCAGTTCCGGCATCTTGGTCATCTCTACCCGCTTGGCCAGGAAGGCGCCGATGCTGCCGCCTGCCACCAGGCCGATCAGCACCAGTCCTAAACCCAGGCCGGTGCTGCCGGCTTGCGCCTTGAGTTTGATGATGAGTGCGATGGTGGTGATGGCGGCGAGCGCCATGCCGCTCATGCCGAAGACATTTCCACGCCGGGCCGAGGACGGATGCGACAAGCCCTTCAAGGCCTGGATGAAGCAGACCGAGGCGATCAGGTAGAACATCGTCACCAGGTTCATGCTAACGAATGCCATGTTCATGATTGGGCTCCCGCGATATCGGTTGTAGGGAGTGCCTTCGGCGCTGCTTTCCGCTCTTTCTTCTTGAACATTTCCAGCATGCGCTGCGTGACCAGGAAACCGCCGAAGACATTCACGGCGGCCAAGGCCACCGCCAGTGTCCCGGCGACCTGGCCGACGATACCTTCGGTCAGGCCGGCCGCCAGCATGGCGCCGATGATGATGATCGCCGAGATCGCGTTGGTGACCGCCATCAATGGCGTATGCAAGGCCGGCGTGACGGTCCAGACCACGTGGTAGCCGACGTAGATCGCCAGTACGAAGATGATCAGATTCGTGATGGTGTGGGTGACTTCCATGTTTTTCCTCTTATTTGCGTAGTACTTCACCGGCGTGGCACAACAGGGTGGCCGCCACGATATCGTCCTCAAGATTGATCGCCAGTCCGCCTTCCGGATTGACGATCAGCTTCAAAAAATCCAGCACGTTGCGGGCATACAGCGCTGAGGCGTCGGCACTCAGCAGCGCAGCCAGGTTGCCTTCGCCGATGATATGGACGCCATGCTTGATGACAGTTTTGCCGCTTTCCGACAACGGACAGTTACCGCCCTGGTCGACCGCCATGTCGAGAATCACCGAACCCGGCTTCATCGCCTTGACGGTGTCTTCACTGATCAGCACAGGTGCTTTGCGGCCGGGGATCAGGGCCGTGGTGATAATGATATCGGCTTGCTTGGCGCGCTCATGCACCAACTCGGCCTGACGTCGCATCCAGTCGGCCGGCATCTGCCGTGCATAACCGCCAACACCTTGGGCGATTTCCCGTTCTTCATCCGTAATGAAAGGCACATCCAGGAATTTCGCGCCCAGCGATTCGATCTGTTCCTTCACCGCAGGCCGCACATCAGAGGCCTCGATGACTGCGCCAAGACGCTTGGCAGTGGCGATCGCTTGCAAACC
>NZ_FOKF01000052.1 GCF_900111995.1 Collimonas sp. OK607 | reverse complement strand
CCTTGGCGAAGTGCGGTGAACCAAAATGCTGGCGATTCGCCGCGCTATCGGCCAGTTTCAATGTCGTGCCATCCATCGCCAATAAATGGAGTCCATGAAAGTCGTAACGCTGGGCATCCTGCAAACGCCACTGCTGGGCCGAGGCGGAAAATAGCCAGGCGAGCGGTTCCTCGCCCAAACGGTGCCGTGCCTGCGTCACAGCACTGTCCGTGACACAACGTTCCTTCAGGTCGGGGAGCGCCAAATCCAATTCCGCCATTACCTGCCGCACCGATCGATGTCGGTAGATAGCCAAGGCGATCACCAGCCAAACCACTTGCTGCGCCGGCAAGCGACGCTGACGAATACTGGCCTTGCCCGTGTAGCCCAACGCCTGTTCAATCCAATCGTCGGGTAAATGCTCCCCAAGCCGCCTCCAGTCGGGGGGCGGCAGATCAACAGTGACAAGTGGAAGGGCGTCGGACAGCATCGTCGCCGAAGGTTAACAGCTTTGGCGGTTGTATACAACCGCCAACCGGGTCCTTTGAACCGCTTAACTTAACGGCATTAGGGTCAGAGTCAAGTTTCGCGATAAAGCCTGCGAAAGTTGACCCTATTTAACTAAGCTGGCTCTATTTCGAAGTGTCCCAGATAATCGATTTTGCCGATTGCCACACCTTTGTGTCGCAAGATGTCATGCGCCGTGGTTATATGAAAGAAAAAATTCGGCAAGGTAAACGTCAGCAGGTACGCATCCCCCTGCAAAGTTGTTTTGAATTTGCCAAAACTCAGCGTCACCGAACGCGTCTCGCTCCCCTGCAAATCCTCTAGCCGCACGCTATCCAGAAAAGCAATCGTCTTGGCAACTCGCTCCTGCAACTCCGCAAAGGTAACTTCATTATCCTCGAAGCGTGGCGCCTCAATTGCAGACAAACGGCCAATGGCATTCTTTGAGGTATCACTAGCCCGCTGCACTTGCCCCGCCAGCGACAACATATCCGGCGCCAGCTTCGCGTTAACCATCTCCGCAGGATCGATATCGTTAGCCCTGGCATACGCCTCCGCCTTCTCCAGGTAGCCCGCCAACACCCCCAACCCACGCACGAACACCGGAACGGAAATTTGATACATCGACAACGATTGCATGTTGAACTCCAAAAAAGAAAGGACATACCCGGACCATCATCCTATCCGTTTTGAAGCAACGTCGCATGGTAGGCAGAGTCGGCGCCGAAATCTACCTTTCGTCAAGAGCAGACCCGCGGCTGCGGAATGCCGGGCCAAGGCATATCTGCCACCAACACAGAACCAGAATGAGATTCAGTGATAAACAGCTGACTGCGGTCTTTCCCGCCATAAGCCACATTGGTGCAGGTAGGGCCGGCGCAGGATTTCACGCGCGCAATCAGCTCGCCGTTCGGTGCGAACAGGAATACCTGTCCCAGCGATGCGTGGGCCACTGCCAGATTGCCAGCTTCATCCATCGCCATGCCGTCCGGGCCGCTGGTACCGAACATCGAGCAAAAGCGCCCGACCTTGGCCATGCCGCCCTGGCTGGTCAAAGGCATGCGCCATACCGCATTATCGCGAGTCATGGCGACGTACAGCACGGTTTCGTTGCGGTCCAGGGTCAGGCCATTCGGGCTGATACCGTTATCCAGCAAGCAGTCCAGCCTGCCATCTGCATTCAGGCGATAGACGCGGCCGCTTGGATCGTGCAAGCCGGTTTGCCCCTGGTCGGTAAAGTAGATGTCGCCATTGGAGGTGATGTTCAGGTCGTTGATCCCTTTGAACGATTCACCGTTGCGGCCACCAAGGAGAACCTCGATGCGGCCGGATTGCGGCTCAAGTTCAAGCAGGCCATTGACATAGTCGGCGATCAGGATGCGGCCGTCAGGATGGATCTTCAAGCCATTCGGTTGACCCTCGTATTCAGCCACCAAAGCCCACTCCCGCTGTGCGCTGATGCGGAAGATCCTGCCATACGGGATGTCGACCACATACAGGTTGCCGGCGGCATCGAATGACGGCCCTTCGATGAAACAATCCACCGCCTGGCCACTCTTGTTGGCACTGGCCCAAGCCGAGCGACCGTCTTTTTTACGAAACCGTTCCGGCATAGCGCTGTACACCTGTGTTTCTATTACGGCTGGCGCCGACTCAAGATACATCATGATGTCTGTTTCCTTATTTGACACGCTGCGCAGCGGCTTCGGCAAAGCGATTGGTGTAAGTCTTGGATAGATCTATCTTTTTATTTGCAATGGACGGGTCAAATCCGGACAGTACGGCCAGCGGTGTTTTCACGTCTTCGGCGTTGAACAGACCGGTGGTGGAGAACATGCCTTTGGATGCGGCCCAGATTGCTGCGTTGAGTTCGGCATCGCCCAGTTTGGATGTGGCTGGCAAGGTCTCGACGATCTTCTGCGGGGTAGAGGCGGCGATCCATCGCACCGTACGCAGGAAAGCGTTGGCTATGCGTTGTACGGTTTCAGGATTCTTTTCCAGAAAGCTGCGCGTTACATACACGCAGGCAAACGGATAGGGGCCGCCGAATGCCAGTTTGGAGCCTTCCACGGTGCGGGCGTCGAAAAGCAGTTTGGCTTCGCCTTTGCGCAGCAGCTGGGTGGAAACCGGATCATAGGAAAAAAGGGCGTCGACATTTTTTGCCGTCAGCGCCACCATACCGGGTGCGCCGGAACCGACGCCGATGATTTTCACATCGCTCTCTGCCAGGCCGGATTTTTTGACGTAGTAGCGGGCAATCATGTCGGTCGACGATCCCGGTGTCGTAATCCCCAGCCGCAATCCTTTCAGATCCTTGCCGCTCTTGACCTTATCGGCCAGATCGGCGCGCACTTCAAGGGTGATGCCCGGCACCTCGTTCAACAAGAATACGCCGACGATCTCCTTGCCCTTAGCTTGCATCTGGATGGTATGGTCATAAGAGCCGATCACGACGTCGACCGAACCGCCGATCAATGCCTGCAATGCTTTGCTACCGCCGGCCTGGAAATTTTCGAAAGTGACGTTCAAGCCTTCGGCTTTCAGGAAGCCGAGATTTTGCGCCAGCGGCACCGGGGTATAACCGAGAATCGATGAGCCGACCGCCATCGAAATATCCTGCTTTTCCGGTTCTACCGCAAATGTCGTGCCGCAGGTCATGGATAAAACAGTGGCAGTCAATACCGATTTTAGAATTGTCTTCAACATAAAAGTCTCCTGGGTTTATTAGGTTTTATTATTATTTTCATTAACGGGCTGCTAAGGCCATTTCTTCTTCATTCTCGCGTGGACGCCATACCAGCAGGCGTTTCTCTAAGCGGTCAACCAGCGCATCCAGCGCCACCACAAAGGCGGACAACAGCACCAGTCCCGCGAATACGCCGGTCGCGTCCATAACGCCTTCAGCCTGCGCGATCATGTGGCCAAGTCCGACTGACGATCCCAGGTATTCGGCGACCACCGCACCCAGCACCGCCAGCCCGACCGAGACCCGCAAGCTGGAAATGATCCAGCTGGCGGCCGACGGCAGGTATACATGTTTCAGCAACGCCATCCGGCTAGCCTTCAGCAGCCTGGCGTTGGCCAGCACCACCGGATTGACTTCGCGCACACCTTGCAAGGTATTGAAGAAGGCAACGAAAAACACCAGGGTCAAGCCTAGCGCCACCTTGGAGGTCAGGCCGAGGCCGAACCACAGCACATAGATAGGCGCCAGCAAGACGCGTGGAATCGCATTGAAGACTTTGATGAAGGGATTCAGCACGCTGGCGGCGAACGGGCTCAGCCCCAGCCATAGTCCGAGCAAGATGCCGCCGCTGATGCCGAAAATAAAGGACAGCACGGTTTCCAGCAGGGTGACGCCGAGGTCGTACCAGATTTGCGCGCTGGAAAACCATTCCGTCAGTCGCTCGAGAATGCTCAGCGGGCTGGGAAAGAAGAATGGATCGATCCAGCCGAAACGCGCACCGCCTTCCCACAGGGTTAGCGAGACCACCAGCAGGCCAAGTTGGGTCGTGCGGATTTTGTCTTTACGTTTCATGTCATGCCTCTACTGTTTCAGCCGCTTCCTGCAGCGGTTCAATTTGTACATCCTGATTGCGATAACTCTTTTCGACTTCGGCGCCCAGCAAACTCCACAGCTGGCGATACAAACTCAAGAATTCATCGGTGGTCGCCAGGGTGCTGACGTCGCGCGGGCGTGGCAAGGTAATCCTGACCTCGCCGACAATCCGCGCCGCCGGGCCGGCCGACATGACCACCACCCGGTCTGCGAGAGCGATCGCTTCTTCCAGATCGTGGGTAATGAAGATCAGGGAACGCCGTTCCTCCTGCCACAGCTTTAGCAGGATGCGGTGCATCAGGCGGCGGGTATGCACATCGAGTGCTGAAAACGGTTCATCCATCAAGACGATTTTCGGCGCCATGATCAGGGTTTGCGCCATGGCCACGCGCTTGCGCTGGCCGCCGGACAGCTGGTGTATATAACGGTGTTCGAAACCTTTCAGGCCGACTTTCGCCATCCATGGCGCAGCGCGCTCTCTGGCGGCGGCGATCGAATGCCCCTGGAACACCATGCCCAGGCCGACATTATCGAGCGCGGTTTTCCACGGCAGCAGCGCTTCCTGCTGCAGCATATAACCCGATTCGCTGTTGAGGCCGGACAGCGTCTTGCCGAATATGCCAACCTCGCCGGCGGCCGCTGGCAGCAGGCCAGTCACCAGGTTGAGAATGGTCGATTTGCCGCAGCCGGTCGGTCCGACTACGGCAACGAACTCGCCGTCTTCGACTGTCAGGTTGACGTTTTCTATTGCGGTAAAATTGCCAAATTTCACCGCCACATTTTTTAGCTCTACGGCTTTTGGTGGGGAGTGCATCTCCATGGCCTGTCTCCTGTGTTACGTTGTATTGGATTGATTTGATTCAGTTGATTGAATTCAGTTACTTAAACACCTGCCAGCACGCCGTCAGCGCCAAGCTGGCTGATCTGTTCACGTGAATAACCGAGTTGTTGCAAGATGTCCGCCGTGTCATGGCCGGTAACGGGCACATCGAGGCGAGTGCCGAAACGGCGGCCATCCATTTCCACCGGTAGCACTGGAATCCGGGTGCTTCGCCCATCCGGTAGCGTGACTTCGGTCATGCCGCGCGACTGCAGCAAATGCGGGTCGTCGAACAAATCCGCCGGCTTCTTGATCGGCGCGTACGGCAGGCCGGCCAGATCGCATTTTTCCATCAGTTCTTGCTTGCTAATCTGGCGGAAGCGTTGCCGGACGAGCGGTAGAAACTGGTCGCGGCTGGCGACGCGCTGGTTGTTCAGGGCAAGCTCGGCATTCGCGGCAAGCGCTGTCAACCCGAATGCCTTGCAGAACAAGATCCACTGGGTATCGCTGACTACGCCGACAAAGACTTGCTCGTCATCGGCGGTATCGAACACGTCGTAGATGGCCCAGGCGGAAATACGGCTTGGCATCGGCGATACTTCTTTCCCGGTGACGCGTTGTTGCATCATGTGCTGGGCCACCAGGAATGCCGAGTTTTCGTACAGGCCGGCACGCACCAGCTGGCCTTTGCCACTGCTGCGTTTCTCTAACAGGGCCGCCATAATGCCGATCGCACCGAACATGCCGCCCATGACATCGTTGACGGAAGCACCTGCGCGCAGGGGTTTGCCTTCCGGCCCGGTCATGTAGGCGAGGCCGGTCATCATCTGCACCACCTCGTCCAGCGCGGTGCGTTGGTCGTAAGGGCCGGGCAGAAAGCCCTTCATCGAACAATAGACGATGTCAGCCTTGATCTTCTTGACGTCCTCGTAACCAAGGCCGATGCCGTCCATGGCGCCGGGCCGGAAATTCTCGGTCAGGACGTCGGCGCTTTGAATCAGTTTGGTTACCACCTCCAGGCCGGCCGCGGATTTGAGATCGACCGCGAGACTTTTCTTGTTGCGGTTGTAAGTCACCCAGTAACCGGCGCCGGAACCTGTCAGCCGGCGCGTATTGTCGCCGCCTGGCGCCGGTTCGATCTTGATTACTTCCGCGCCCAGATCGGCTAATACCAGACCGCAGGTAGGGCCCATCACCATGTGGGCGAACTCGACCACGCGGATTCCAGCCAATGGCAGCGCTGCTGCGGTTGTTGTATTCGTTGTCATATTCATGCGTGCCCATCTCCATATACAAAACCTTTAGGCAAGCCGATACCGGCGACGTAGCCGTACAGTTCCTGGCCAGGCAACCCTTCCAATAGAACAGTCCTGGCCTGGCGCAGCTTTTCGATGTCGATGCCGGTGTCGTACTGCATGGATTCCAGCAGGAATACCAGATCTTCCGTGACGATATTGCCGGTGGCGCCAGGGGCGTAGGGACAGCCGCCTATGCCGCCCATGCTGGAGTCGAAAGTGGTCACGCCGGCATCGAGCGCGGCCACCACATTGGCCAGACCCTGGCCATAGGTATTATGGAAATGCGCGCCGCCGGCCTTGTTGCCGACTGCTGCTTGCAAGCGCAGAAACAGACGTTTGACCTGGGCCGGATTGGCGTAGCCGGCGGTATCCGCGAGCCCGATCTCGTCGACGCCGCAGGCTGCCATCACCTCCGCCATCCGGATTGTTTCGTCTGCCGTCACCACGCCCTGGAGCGTGCAGCCGAACGCTGTCGATAAACCCGCTTCGACGACGATGCCGGGAAAACGCTGGTTACGCAGCGTGATTACCGCGCGCACCTCGTAGATCATTTCTGCGTGGGTTTTGCGGACATTGGCGATCGAGTGCGGCTCGCTGACAGAGACCGGCAGCGTGATCTTGTGGACCCCGGCTTCAAAGGCATTCAAAGCACCCTTCAGGTTGGGCGCCAGCGCGGTCACATGCAAGTCCTTGATAGTTTTTGCCTGGGCCACGACCGCATTGATGTCGGCCATTTGCGGCAGCAGTCTGGGTGACACGAACGAGCCGACTTCGATTTCCCTGAGGCCGGCATCGGCCAGGGCGGCGATCCAGCGGTGCTTGGCGGCGCCAGGCATGGTGCGCTTGAGCGCCTGCAAGCCGTCTCGCGGGCCAACCTCGCTGACGAGTATGAAGGACATTGACATCTCCGTTTGCGTTCTATAAGATAGAACTATGTTCTGATTTGTGAATAATTATGGACATGTAAAATACGGCTGTCAATCCCAATTCTTTTGGAAAACTCTAAAAATGCCCAAGAAAGCTGCCCAACCCTCAATGGCCGACGCCGATTCCGCTCCTGGCGGCGCGGCCGCGGTTGACCGTGCGTTGTCGATACTGGCCACCTTCAGCGCGGCGACATCGGTGCAAAGCCTGGCGGAGATAGCCGAGCGGACGCAGCTATACAAAAGCACCGTGCTGCGCTTGCTGGCATCGCTTGAGCATGGCCGGCTGATACAGCGCACCGATGAAGGGCGCTATGCGTTGGGGCCGGAGATCGCGCGCCTGTATGGCGGTTATTCGGCTTCGTTTTCGCTGGCCGCGGTGGTGCTGCCGATCATGCAGCGGCTGGTGGAGGTGACACATGAGAGCGCATCGCTACATGTCCGGCAGGGTGCGCAAAGACTGGTGCTGTACCGGGTCGATTCACCGCAACCGATACGCGATCACATCAAGGCCGGCGACCTGCTGCCTCTGGATAAAGGCGTAGGGGCGCATGTCATCATGGCGTTCAGCGGCGCGACCGGCAAACTGTACGATGAAATCCGCAAGAAAAAAATGGTATCGATGATTGGCGACCGCTCTGAGGGCGTGGCGGGAATTTCCTCGCCGGTATTCGATGCGAGCGACAAGCTGGTGGGGGCGATCACGCTGACCATGCCGGCCACGCGTTTTCAGAAAAAGCATGAGGCAGCGCTGAGAAAGGCTGCGGTGGACATGACAGAGAGCCTGGGTGGCTCCCTGTCATTTGATTAGATGCCGGGCTAGTTGCCAGTTCCTGGCGACTGATTATTTCTGCGCAGCGGCAGGCGGTTGCTGCACCGCGAATTTGACGTTCGATTTGAGCAGATCCGATTCATCGCCAAGGATCTGCGCCGCTTCGTTCAGCAATACGTCTTTCGCATTCTTCAGCGCCTTTTCCGCGGCAATATCCGCACTCAGGCTGCGTTCGTTGGCTTGCAAGCCGTCATCCGGCCGGTTCAGATCTGCGTCGGCATCGCCATTCTTGTCGTTCGCGCCGCCACCGTCAGCTTTGCCGCGCGCCTTGATACGAGCTTCCTGCTGGGCCATCTCGGCACGCCTGTCAGCTTCGTTGAGAGAGATGATGCGCTTCTTGCGTTGCACATTCAACTCATTCACATCTTCCACGAAACGCTGGAAGTCCTTGTTTTTCTCGACGCGTGCATCGTGCCGGCTCTGGATCTGCGGTACCAGGTTTTTCAAATCACCGTAAGGCACATAATCCGCTGCCTTGACTTGTGACCATGGCAGCGCGTTATCGTAACTCGATTCGCCAAAAGCCTCGGTATCGGAGAAACCCGGCAAGCTGATGTCCGGCGTTACGCCGCGCAACTGCGTGGTGCCACCGTTGATTCGGAAAAATTGCGCAATGGTCATCTTCAATTCACCGTACTTCGGCTTGTCGTTATGCGTCAGCTCGTCAAGATTGACCATGGTCTGCACGGTGCCTTTGCCAAAACTGCCTTCGCCGACAATGATGCCGCGGCCATAGTCCTGGATTGCCGCTGCAAAAATTTCCGAAGCCGAGGCCGAACCGCGATTGATCAGCACTGCCAGCGGGCCGGTCCAGGCGGGAGTCGGACGATCGTCGCCTTCCACGTTGACGTCGCCGCGCGCATTACGCTGCTGCACGATCGGCCCTTTGCCGACAAACAGCCCGGTCAGGTCGACCGCTTCAGTCAGCGAACCACCACCGTTATTACGCAAGTCGATCAGGACGCTGTCGACCTTTTCCTTTTTCAGGTCGGCCAGGAGTGCCGCCACATCGCGGCTGGCGCTCCTGAAATTCTTGTCGCCTTTACGCCGCGCATCAAAATCTTCATAGAAGGCCGGCAGGGTAATCACGCCCACTTTGCGGGTGACGTCACCGTTCTTGGTGGTGATGATGGATTTCTTTGCCGCCTGTTGTTCCAGGCTGATCTTGTTACGCACCAGGCTGATCAGTTTATGCTTGCCATCCGGGCCGGCATCGGCCGGCAAAATGTCAAGGCGCACGACCGTGTCCTTGGCGCCGCGAATCTGTTTGACGACGTCGTCAATCCGCGTGCCGACCACATCTGTCATTGCACCCTTTTCGCCTTGCGCCACGCCGACAATCCGGTCGCCGACCGCAAGCTTGCCGGACAATTGCGCCGGACCGCCCGCCACCAGTTCGCGTATGGTTGTGTATTCATCCCGCTCCTGGAGCACAGCGCCAATGCCGACCAGGGAAAGCTTCATGGAGATATCGAAATCTGCCGCTGCGGTGGTGCCCAGATAATCGGTATGCGGCTCGATCGATGTCGCATACGCGTTCATGAAAATCTGGAACACGTCGTCACTCTTGTACCTGTAGGCGCGCGTCAGGGAATTTTCGTAACGCTTGCCGAGCGTGTCGCGAATCGCCTGGTCCTTCTTGCCGGCGAGCTTCAGGCGCAGCCAGTCGTTCTTGACACGCTTGCGCCACAGCTCACGGCTGTCAGCGGTGGTTGCCGGCCAAGGCTCCTTATCGCGCACGAAGGAATAATCTTCTTTCTGGGTAAAGTCGAAACCTTGCTTGAGCAATTCGCGCGCATAGGTCAGGCGTTCGACGATGCGTTGCTGATACACGTTGAAAATGGAGAAAGGAATTTGCAGGTCTTCGCGATAGATTGCGTCGTCGAGTTTACTTTGCTGGGCTGTAAACTGATCGATATCCGCTTGTGTGAAAAAGAATTTTTCCGGGTCGAGCAATTTGATATAGCGAGTGATGATCTTCGCAGCCAAGGCGTCGTCCAGCGGCACCGGCTTGTAGTGGAAACGGCTCAGGAATTGCGCGCTCAGGTGAGCCGCTTGCGCTTGCTGTTGCAATGGCGCCAGGACTGGGGGTGCGCTGGGCTCCAACGCATGGGCTGCGGTGGAAATTGCCAACAGTACACATAACAGACTATTTCTTAGGCGCATATAACCTTCAATTCGTTGTTCAGTGATGATTTGCGCAGCAAGCGCATTGATTTTTCCCGTTTTTTCCATTGCGTTAAAAATACCCGCAGGAATCTATGCCAGAAGGCTTAATACGGTGCAATTCGACCTGCACGCCGGGCAAGCGTTCAATTTGACTAATTCTACTTGGCTTTACTTAAGGTTTGCTTAAACAGCTTTTCCTGAGCGGACTTGCCATCAGAACCGCCAGATGCTTTCAGTATAGTATTTATTTGGCAAGTCGGAGATGCTGTGGGAAGCGAACTGCAGCTGCGTGCCCTCTGGAACGAGGGCGGCCGCGGCTGCAAGAGGGGATTGGTGCCGTACTGAATTAACGCGGCTGAAGCAACTGATGTCAGGCCTTGACGCCGACGATCACATGCGAAGCTTTGAAAATCGCCACTACCGGCTTACCGGCGGCCAGGCCCAGCGCCACTGCACTTTCCTGGGTAATGATAGCGGTCAGCGTAGCGCCGCCGTTCAGGCTTACCGCTACTTCGGTATTCACAGCACCGGTCTTGACGGCCTTGACGGTGCCTTCCAGGCGGTTGCGCGTAGAAAATTTGATGCCAGCGTCAGGGTTGGACAAAATCACCCACGGTGCTTTCACCAGTGCCAGCGCCTCCGTACCTGGCTTCAGTTCGAGGTATTTGGTGCTTTCCCGGGTGATGACCGCAACGATGCGGTCGCCACCAGCGAGAGTGATCTCCACTTCGTCGTTGACGGCGCCTTCGTTAATGGCGGTAACCTTGCCTGCGAATTCATTGCGTGCACTAGTCAGCATTTCATACTCCTTGAGCTATATCAATATTATGTCGGGTGCCAAGCCAGGGACTTGGAAAAAAGGGCGAGGGGGTTTTATCTTACCCTGCTGCGAAATCATGGCAATCACATCCTGATGTTAATACCTATAGCCGTGCGGTAATAAGTTGTCTTGCGACGAGGTCTTGCAGGTGTTTCGGACCAGGAATCTGGAAATGACGTTATATTCACATATACATAACGAATTCCGGATACCAACCAATGTTCATTCGCCAACTGACTTACCTGGTTACCCTTGAACGAGAAAAGCATTTCGGCCGCGCCGCGCAAGCATGCAATGTTTCGCAACCGGCATTATCGGGCGCGATTCGCAGCATCGAGCGCGAATTGGGCATGTCCATCGTACAACGCAGCCGCCGCTTCGAAGGCTTTACCCCGGATGGCGAGCGCGTGCTGGCCTGGGCCAGGCGGGTATTGGCGGACTGCGAGGGTTTGCGCCAGGAAGCCAGCGCCAACGAGCGCGATCCGGTCGGCACCCTGCGTTTCGGGGCGATCCCCACCACCTTGCCGCTGGTGCCGCTGCTGACCGAAAGCTGCCTGCAGCAGTTCAACCACATGCGGCATGCGGTGTACACCATGGCGGCCACCGATATCTTGCGCCAGATCAACAATTTCGAGCTGGATCTCGGCCTCAGCTACCTGCAAGACGAGCGCCTGAAGGACTTTGCCACCATACCGATGTTCATCGAGCGCTATGTCCTGATCGCACGCGACCACAGCATGTTCGAAGGTCGCAGCGCGATCACCTGGGAAGAAGTCGCACATCTGCCGCTGTGTCTGTTGACCGGCAACATGCAATGCCGGCATGGCATCGATGCCGCTTTTGCCGCCGCCGGCATGACGGTCAGCCCGCGGGTCGAGACGGATTCAATGATGGCCCTGTATTCGTACGTGCGCTGCGCCGGTTTGTACAGCATCGTGCCGCATAGCGTCCTGACCTTGCTGGAGATGCGGCAAGAGCTGAGCGCGCTGCCGCTGGTCCCGGAGCTGCAACGCGAGATCGGCCTGGTCATGCTCGACCGGCTGCCGCTGGCGCCATTGCTGACTGCTGCCCTGGGCAATTTCAGGAAACTCGACTTGCAGACCCGGGTTGATGCATTACTTGGTTGTTGATTTGGCTGTTGATAAGTAAAACTGATCATTCCATCAGATCAAACGATTAGCCGCTGCTCTCTGCTTTTTCCATAATGCGATCCAAGGCAGCAGGTGGTTGCCGAGATCGACGCGCCGCCTGGCGCCACTTCACAGAGAATGGAAAATCATGGCCAAGATCGTTTGTGTACTGTACGACGACCCGGTAACGGGTTACCCAAGCAAATATGCCCGGGACGACCTCCCTCAGCTGGATTCGTATCCGGACGGACAATCGTTGCCGACACCGAAGGCAATCGACTTCCAGCCAGGCACGCTGCTTGGCAGCGTTTCCGGTGAACTGGGTTTGCGTAAATACCTGGAAGCGCAGGGACATCAGTTAGTGGTTACTTCCAGCAAGGACGGCGCCAACAGCGTACTTGACCGTGAATTGCACGACGCCGAAATCATCATCTCGCAACCGTTCTGGCCCGCCTACATGACTGCCGAGCGGATCGCCAAGGCGCCAAAGCTGAAGATGATCGTAACGGCTGGTATCGGCTCCGATCATACCGATCTGCAGGCAGCGATGGAGCGTGGCGTCACTGTCGCCGAAGTCACCTACTGCAATAGCAACAGCGTCGCCGAGCACGTGGTCATGATGACCTTGTCGCTGGTGCGCAATTACATCGAATCGTACAACTGGGTAGTCAAAGGCGGCTGGAATATCGCCGATTGCGTGGCCCGCTCATACGATCTGGAAGGCATGAATGTCGGCACGGTAGCCGCCGGCAGGATCGGCTTGCGTGTACTGCGCTTGCTCAAGCCGTTCGGGGTAAAGCTGCACTACCTGGACCGGCACCGCCTGCCGGACGCGGTCGAGAAGGAGCTCGGCGTGACGCACCATAGCAGCCTGGAGAGCCTGACCAAAGTGTGCGATGTGGTGACGCTGAATTGCCCGCTGCATCCGGAAACCGAGAACATGATAAATGCCAAGACACTGGCCAACTTCAAACGCGGCGCGTATCTGATTAATACCGCACGCGGCAAGCTGTGCGATCGCGACGCCATCGCCGCTGCATTGGAAAGCGGCCGCCTGGCCGGTTACGCCGGCGACGTCTGGTTCCCGCAACCGGCGCCGGCCGATCATCCGTGGCGCAAGATGCCGCATCACGGCATGACGCCGCATATCTCCGGCACTAGCCTGTCGGCACAGACGCGTTATGCCGCGGGCACCCGTGAAATCCTGGAATGCTATTTCGAAGGCAGGCCGATTCGTGATGAATACCTGATCGTGCAGGGCGGTAAGCTGGCGGGAGTTGGCGCCCATTCATATAGCGCCGGTAACGCCACCAAAGGTTCAGAGGAGGCTGCACGCTACAAGAAATAAAGGATGTAGGGTGGGCACGCTTTTGTGCCCACGCGTGAACTCACTCCACGTACATGCTTGTCGCGACAACAGCGTGGGCACAAAGGCGTGCCCACCCTACTCCTTTCTTGTTTTTGCCGTTCATAGCTGTAACTTTCGCTGTAGAATATTTCTACGCGGAAATGAACTGTCTCTCCAAACCTCGGTCATAAAGAAATCAGACACGGAGTATTGAGGCCATGGCAAAAATCCCGAAAGTCCCTAAAATTCCTCTAGCCGGCAGCGAACGCAGCATGGTTTCCGGAGCCCGATGCATCGGCGCAGCAGAGCCCTCCGAGCAAATTGAAGTGACGATGGTGATGCGTTGCAATGCGGATCAGGAATTGTGCGACATCGTCGATAAACAGAGTGCAGGGGTGTCCGCAGCACATCTTTCACGTGAAGAATTCGCCAGAAAATTTTCCGCTACGCCAGAGAACATTGCCAGGGTTGCCACGTTTGCAAGCGATCACGGATTGCAAGTGGTGCGCGAGAATCCAGCCTGCAGCACCGTCACCTTATCCGGCTCAGTGGCGCAGTTCAATCAAGCATTCGATGTCGATCTGCAGCGTTATGAATCGCATCTTGGCAACTATCGCGGCCGTACCGGCGTAGTCAACATTCCCGCCGAGTTGCAAGATATCGTGACGGCCGTCATCGGCCTTGACGATCGGCCGCAGGCCCATGCACATTTTCGCCTGCAGCCGCCGTTCCGCTATGCCGCGCACAAGGTTTCCACCTCACTCCTGCCGACCCGACTGGCGTCTTTGTACGATTTCCCCGATAACCTCGGCAAAGGCCAATGCATCGGCATTATCGAATTGGGCGGCGGCTACCAGGCGGCCGATCTGCAGACGTATTTTTCAAAACTCGGCATTGCACTTCCCAATGTCACCTCGGTTGCGGTAAACGGCCCGGGCAACCAGCCGAGCGGCGATCCTAACGGCGCCGACGGCGAAGTGGTGCTGGACATCGAGATCATCGGTGCGTTGGCGCCGGAAGCGCATATCGTCGTGTATTTTTCGACGAATACAGATGCAGGTTTTTTCAACGCACTCAACAACGCCGTGCACGACAGCGTCAACAAACCATCCATCATCTCGATAAGCTGGGGCAGTGCTGAACCGCGCTGGACGCAGCAAGCCATGCAAGCCTTCAACACGGCGTTGCAAGCCGCCGCCGCGATGGGAGTGACGGTGTGCGTAGCCTCCGGCGACAGCGGATCGGGAGACGGCGTGGCAAGCGGCAACCATGTCGATTTTCCG
Organism: Collimonas sp. OK607; assembly: GCF_900111995.1. Lineage (GTDB taxonomy): Bacteria > Pseudomonadota > Gammaproteobacteria > Burkholderiales > Burkholderiaceae_D > Collimonas. The sequence continues at coordinate 11,300 of NZ_FOKF01000052.1, read as the reverse complement.
GCATCCAGTCCGTATGCGCTGGCTTGCGGCGGCACGCGGCTGCTCGCTGCAGGCAATGCGATCGAGAGCGAAGTGGTATGGAATGACGGCACGCAAGGCGGCGCCGGCGGTGGCGGTGTCAGCGCGGTTTTTGCACTGCCGGCCTGGCAGCAGAATCTGGTTCTGGCTGATAGCAACGGCAAGAGCCAGCCGCTATTGAAGCGCGGCGTGCCGGACGTCGCCGGCAATGCCGATCCGGTTACCGGTTACCAGGTCTATATCGATGGCAGCGATGCGGTGGTAGGCGGGACCAGTGCGGTGGCGCCGTTGTGGGCAGCACTGTTCGCACGCATCAATGCCGCGAAGGGCAGTGCGGTCGGTTTCGTCAATCCGAAACTGTATCGGCAACGGGCCGCGTTCCATGATGTCACGCAGGGTAACAACGGCTACTATGCCGCCGCGCCGGGGTGGGATGCTTGTACCGGAATGGGCAGCCCCGACGGCAAGAAACTGGCAAGCGTACTTTGATGCGCGGTGGCGGCCGGCCAGCTGCCAGCGTCTCACAACCGTCTCGCAACCGTCTCGGAAAGGAAGTGATCATGAGCTTCAATTTCGCATCGATCCGTGCCAAGGTCTCGCCGCTAGACCAGCCTTATTTCGATCCCACCGCCTACGGTAACGGGCCGGCCGATTCAGTGACCGATTCGAGCGAGAATGCGGCCATCACCCGTCACAGCGTAAAGATCGGCAAGCGGACCTATCCGTACACGGCGACTGCCGGCCATCTGGTGGCGGTCGATGCCGATAATTCACAGCCAGCCGCAAAAATATTCTACGTGGCGTTTACCGTTGACGGTAGCGATCGCAATACTCGCCCGGTCACTTTTTTCTATAACGGCGGACCGGGTTCATCCTCGGTGTTCGTCATGCTGGGCTCGTTTGCACCCAAACGCATCAAGACCTCCATGCCGGGTTTCACGCCGCCGGCGCCCTACACCCTGGAAGACAACCCGGACAGCCTGCTCGACAAGACCGACCTGGTATTCATCAATCCGGTCGGCACCGGTTATTCCGCCGCCATTGCCCCCTACAAGAACAAGGACTTCTGGGGCGTGGACCAGGACGCCAAATCGATCCGGCAATTCATCAAGCGCTACCTCACCGCGAATGACCGCTGGAATTCGCCGAAATTCCTGTTTGGCGAATCGTATGGCACGCCGCGCAGCGCCGTGCTGGCATATCTGCTGCATGAGGATGGCGTCGATCTGAACGGCATCACCCTGCAATCGTCGATTCTCGATTACGCGCAAGCGGGCAATCCGGTGGGCGCGCTGCCGACGGCGGTAGCCGATGCCTGGTACCACAAGAAAACCCACCTGAAACCGCCATCGGCCAGCCTGCCACCGCTGATGGCGAGCGCGGCGCTGTTTGCGCGTGGCGACTACGCGACAGCTTTGGAGAAATTTCCAAAATCCGATCCGGCGACGCTGCAAAAATTGAGTGATTTCACCGGCATAGACCCAACTACGCTAACCGCCTGGGGACTCGACATAGCGGCCGGCGACAGCAATGGCAGGACCCTGTTCCTGATCACTCTGCTGCAAAGCCAGGGTTTGGCGCTGGGCTCTTATGACGGCCGCGTCACCGGTGTCGATACCGGGATTGCCGCCGACATTTCGCCGAACTCGGGAGGCAACGATCCAACCATGACGGCGGTGTCGGGGGTCTATACGGCGATGTGGAACTACTACCTGAACGACGGTTTGAAGTTCACCTCGAATTCGGCCTTCACCGATCTGAACGACCAGGCATTCCAAAACTGGGATTTCAGCCACATCGATCCAACCGGCGCCCAAAAGGGCATCGATGCCACGGGCAATATCATCTTGTACACCGCCGGCGACCTAGCCGCGACGATGAGCTTGAACGTTGATTTGAAGGTGTTGTCGGCCAATGGTTACTACGATTTCGTCACGCCGTTCTACCAGACCGTCATGGATCTGCAGCAAATGCCGCTGGTCGATCCCTCCGTGCGAAAAAACCTGAGCGCCAAATTCTACCCGTCGGGCCACATGGTCTATTTGGAGGCAGGGTCACGCACCGCCTTGAAAGCCGATGTGGCGGCAATGATAGACGCTGCGACTGCCGACCATCAGGCGATGGCCAGAATCCGGACGTTGCAGACGCTGAAAGCGGCGAGAAGCAGTAACTAGATTGTTGTTGATTTAACGTCGCGCATCTCCGCCAGCGACGCCCGCTGCTGCCCTTTAGCATCGAAATTCTCCGGCGCCAGCCATTTCTCAAAGGCTGCGCGCAACGCAGGCCACTCGCTGTCTAATATGGCGAACCACGCAGTATCGCGGTTGCGTCCCTTGGCGACGACAGCTTGACGAAATATTCCTTCAAACTGGAAACCAAGGCGTAGGGCCGCCTGGCGTGAAGGTGCGTTCAGGCTGTCGCACTTCCATTCGTAGCGCCGGTAACCCAGCTGCTCGAAGGCATGCTTCATCAGCAAGTACTGGGCCTCGGTGGATATCGGGGTGCGCTTCAGAAGTGGCGAGAACGTCACGAACCCGACTTCGATAACACCGTTAGCCGGATCGATCCGCATCAGGGCCAGGGTGCCGATTGCGCGACCGGTCTTGAGATCGATGACAGCGTAGTGCAGGGGATCAGGGCTGGCTGCAGCGCGCTCGGCATAATCGCGGTAGCTCGCGGCATCGGCAAACGGGCCGACCGACAAATAGGTCCAGTCGCGCGCATCCGGCGCTGTGCTGTAGGCCGCAAAGAGGTCTGCCGCGTGGCGCTGCGGATCCAGTGGTTCCAGACGGCAGTAGCGTCCTTCGATCACGGTGCGTGGTGGCCGCGCACGTGGGGTCCAGTCGGGTACAGGTTCGCCGATCGGCTGCTGGTATTGATTCAAAATATTTGGCATGGATGGTTCCTCGGTTCCTCGCTACATGAAGTTAGACGTGTGTCGGGTATGTGCTAAAGTAAGCTCTTCGTGGATCTGTTAAAAGTGCCACATTATGTATATTTAATAGTGCCACGAAATGGCGCTCAAACTACACAAGTAGCGCATTCGCACTTTCCCGATCTTCCCATGACGACAACTACTCCGGCCCCGGTGCCACAGGTCTTGCTTGAAGCTCCGCTGGACAAGCACCGCGATGCGGCGCCCATGCAACGCCAGCTGCACCATCGCATCAAGGAAGCTATCCTGGATGCACGTCTTGCACCCGGCAGCCGTTTGCCAGGTTCGCGCGCCTTGGCTGAGGTGCTGTCGATATCGCGCAATACCGTCACTGCAGCATACGACCTTCTTGCCGCGGAGGGGTATGTGCAACCTGATCGCCAAGGCACCCGGGTGGCGGCGCTATCGCGTCCGGCGCGGCCACACGCTGTCGGTACTACAGGCGATACGTCATCTGCGCCCGTGATCGCGCTGCGCCTGGCGCATATCAAGCCGACTACGACGACGAAGGCCACCGCGCCACGCGCCGATGGCGGGGCGACGTTGCGCCCTGGCGTCCCGGCCTTGTCCCATTTTCCACTGGCTGCCTGGCGGCGCGGGGTAGATCGCGCTATCCGGCGTGCCGGACCATCGGCCTTGGGCTATGGCGATCCGCTGGGTGAACCGGCATTGCGTGCCTCTATCACACGTCACCTGAGTATCGCCCGCGGCGTGCGTTGCAAGCCCGCACAAGTCATCATTACCGAGGGCGCGCAGGAAGCTCTTGCTCTATGCGTGCGTTTGTTGAGTAATCCCGGCGACACGGCCTGGATCGAAGATCCTGGTTATCGCGGCGCCAAGGCCGCGATGCATGCCGGCGATCTGCGCATAGTGCCGATGCCCGTCGACGCCGACGGCTTGATCGCAACCGAAAACGATTGGCAGTCCCCGCCGCCACGTCTGATTTACACCACGCCTTCGCATCAGTATCCGACCGGTGCGGTGTTGACCGCGGCGCGCCGTCTGGCGCTGATCGCGCAAGCGCAGCGCCACGGCGCGTGGATCATCGAAGACGATTACGACAGCGAATTCCGCCACGCCGGCGAATCCATCGGCGCCATGCAAGGACTGGTGACGCAGGCGCCGGTGCTGTACGTGGGCACGTTCAGCAAGACCATGTTTCCGTCATTGCGGCTGGGGTTTCTGGTATTGCCGGAAGCGTTGATTGCTGAGATGCAGACATCGCTGGAAGAAATGCTGCGTGGCGGCCATCGCTACGAACAGCTAGCGCTGGCCGAGTTCATCGAAAGCGGCCAGTTCAGCCGCCACCTGGGCCGCATGCGCCGCCTGTATCGGGATCGCCAGCAAGCGCTGCGTGAGGCGCTGACCAAGCACCTGCTTCTGCCGCACGTCATCGAAGGCGGTCACTGCGGATTGCATCTGACTGTACGATTTCCCGCACGTTACCCCGACCGCAAGATCGCAGAGGCAGCGCGGCATTACGGCATCGCGCCGTCCCCGCTATCGGGTTTCGCGTTGCGCCCTATGGCCGAGGACAACGGCCTGGTTCTGGGATACGGCAATACGCCGGCGGAATTATTCGCGCCTTTGGTGCGCCGGCTGTCGCAATTGATTCTGGCCGCAGAGGTATCCTAGGTTGCTATACTTGTTCCGGCAATCCAGGTCTCAAACAAAGCCGGCCAGACGTGAACCGGACTCCCCGTTTTCCCCAATCACCAGCACCGCGTTGCCGGTGGGACGTTCCGCGTGGGCACAGATGCCCACCCTGCCCAGTCCCCGGACAACTCGTCGTCCTGGTATCTGGTAGCATGTTATCCGGACATTGACTTGTACCGATACAGAGGTTCGCCTCTGGTACAGATGAAACCGGATAATTTCAGCTGCCGCAAGCCTGCCCTCCCCAACACCCCATTTTTATTTCTCGCACAGAGAGGACCCATCATGAGCATTACCACCAAATGGATCGACATCAAGGCCGCCGACGGTACGTTCGGTGCTTACCTGGCCGTCCCGCACACAGGTAAAGGCCCCGGCATCGTCCTGATCCAGGAAATTTTCGGCGTCAACGAGCACATCCGCACGGTTGCCGAGCAATACGCCGCCGACGGCTACGTGGTACTGGTACCGGATTTGTTTTGGCGCAGCGCACCCCGCATCGAATTGGGCTATGACGAAGCCGGATGGAAACGCGGCATGGAGCTGAGGCAAGCCATCGACGTCGCCAAGGCGGAATCGGATGTCGCGCTGACCGTTGCAGCCTTGAAGGTGCAACCTGCCCTCGACGGCAAGCTGGCTGCCATCGGTTATTGCTTCGGTGGCCTGCTGGCGTATCTCACCGCGGCCAACGGATTAGTCGATGCGGCGATCGCGTATTACGGCGGCGGCATCCAGAATCAATTGCAACGCGCGGACGACATCAAGGTACCGCTGCTGATGCATTTCGGCGGCGCTGACAGCCATATTTCAATGGACGTTGTGCAGAGCATTGCCGAACGCTTCGACAACAATGAGGACGTCGAAGTCCACATCTATCCTGGCGCCGAACATGGCTTCAATTGTTCGCACCGGTCCAGCTATCACCAGCGCGCCGCGGCGGAAGCGCATGGCAATTCCTTGACGTTCTTGAGCGACAACCTGTAAGGCATGACCGTTGGTGGTCCTCGCGGCTGCAACTTTATAAAGCGCTTCTCGGAGCGCTTTTTTCATATCAGCTTTTAAGCACTAACTTACGGCGATGGCCTCACATCACGGTTTCAGAGAGAGATAATTCGTTTATCGCTGGTTTGTTTCTTTTGGTTTTACTGCTTTTGTTCCGTGGCCCACTTAGTTCCTGACCCCAGTTAGTTCGGATTGTTCGTCGCATGGACCGCAAAAAACGCCGGTATTGCAATTGTGGGCGGACTGGTTAGATCGCTGCCGCGGGGCTGCGGGGGGCGATATTTTGCTATGCTAGCGTCTTTCCACCGGTCGATACCAGTATTCAGACCGGCGAACCCTATTTTCGGAGCAGTACATATGGCCTCGTTGCAAGAGCAATTTTTGAAAGCTGGCCTGGTCGACAAAACTAAAGTCAAACTGGTCAACCAGGATAAGAACAAACAGAAGAAGGCGGAGCGTCGGAGCGGTACCACCAGCGTTGATGAGACGCGCCTGGCGGCACTCGAAACGCAACGCAAGAATGCGGAACGGGCGCGTGAACTCAATGCCCAGCGCGATGCGGCAGCGACCCAAAAGGCGATCGTGGCGCAAATCGCCCAGATGGTGCAACAGAATCGCCAAAGCAAGGGTGCCGGTGACATCGCCTACAATTTCACCTACGACAAGAAGGTTGAACGGCTGTATGTGTCGGCCGCGGTGCAGGCGCATTTAGTGGCTGGGCGCCTGGTGATCATCTGCCAGGGCGATGCCAGAGAATTGGTGCCGAGGATAATCGCCGACAAGATCGCGGAACGCGATGCGTCGATTGTCGTACGGGTGAACAAGACCAGCACCGAGATCGACGCGGACGATCCGTATGCAGCCTTCCAGATTCCGGACGACTTGATGTGGTAACTCCCACTGGCTGTCCCGCTACAAAATGCACTTTCCGCGCAATAGCGGCAGGAATTCGTACCGCCAGGCTATTGCCCCATTGCTGAACGGTTAAAGTTGCTGTCTTACTCATGGTAACTCCTTCAATGTATATACGTGGTGAAAAGACTAGTGTCTTTTCACCAAAATATCGGAGCATCTCGGTAAAGCTACACCATGGAACAGATATAGATCAGCACCCGCTACCGCTGGCCAAACTTCCTTCGTGCAACTATCAGCGAACATAGCGCCATAATCGCGATCGCCGACAGATATTCATTGTGATTTAAAGCCGCCGATCTCGGGAATAACTGAGAAACAAAAAAACTCGCCACCCCGTCCAGGACGGGGTGGCGAGAGGGTATCGCCGACCTAACGCGGCTGCGTTGGGTTTGGCGGCGCTGATCAGGGTTGGTCTATGCCCATCTGGAAGGCGTTGAAGCTGGGCACGGATTGCACCGATACGCCCATGCCACGCAGATTCAGGCTGGTTCGCTCACGCACCGTTACGCTGACGCCAGCGGCGCTGGTGGCAGTGGTGGCGGCGCGGAAGTTGTAGCCGGCCCGCGGGTTGTTCTGGACGATCGTCTGCTCAAAGGTATCGGTATCGCCGAGGTTGACTAGCACGGTGCGCGTCACGTTGCCGGTGTTGGTATCGACAGCGGCGACGGTGTAGCCGGTGTCGCTGGACAAGGCGTTGGCCAGCAGGCTATTGCCAGTGCGCACCGTCCAGTTGCCAACGCCGACTGAACCCACCGCAGGCAGGCTGAGCGTGCGCTTCTGTGTCCAGGTCGACACGCTGCCGTTATCGGCGATTTCCACCAGCATCATGTCGCCATTGCCGGCGCGGTAGGCAAATACGCGGTCGGTCCAGGCATCTTTCGCCGCCGTGCTGGTCAGGTCGAAGCCGCCGGCGCTATTGCTGCTGAAGTTCATGCTGGGGCTGATGGTGCTGCAGTTGGCGCTGCTGGCGGCGCCGTCGCAGGCCGTCACGCTGCTGAAGAGTCCTGTGCTGTCGACCGTGGCCGAGAAGCTGTCGGTGGCATAGGCGGTGCCGGCATCGTTGAGCTCAAAGCCCAGGCCGTTCCAGGTACCGGCCAATTCCGACACGGCAATGGTTTGTTTGGGGATGGCAAAGCTCAGACGGTAGACGCCGTTGCTCAGCACCCGCGACATCAGTACGCCGGCCTGTGACACGACGACGTCGCTGACGCCGTCGGCAGCCAGGTAGCGGCAGCTGCCGCCGTTGGCGCTGAGCACGGTCGAGCTGCCCACCAGATTGGTCATGGTTTTGCTGGCCGCATCAAAGCTGCCGCTGGCGAACTGGCTGGATGCACCGCCGCTCATCGTCGGGCTGATAACCCAGTAGTCGCCAGTGCGCAGCGCAGAGCAGTTGCTGTCGGCTGCCTTCAGCAACAGGGAAGCCGGCAGGCTGGCCACGCTGTTGTTGCTGTTCGTCGTAGTGCTGGCAGCCGGCGATGCAGCTGCCACGGTGGTGGCCAATGCGTCGAGCGTGGTGCCGCTGGCGGTGAGCCGGGCTTTCAGTGCGTCCAGTACCTGGTCATAGGCATTGCCGCTGGTGCTGGATGTGGCCGGCACCAATGCTCCGGTCAGCAGATCCGTCAGGCTGGATACGTCCAGGCCGGCATTGCTCAGCGTGGCCAGGACCGCCGTTTGGGCGGCACTGACGCTGCTGGCCGTTACCGTGCCGGCATTGGCGCTGAAATTGGTGAAGAAGGTCGCAGGTTCGGTGCCGGCGAGGCTGGCGACCAGCAGTTGGGTCAGCGGGGTGATGTTGGCCACCTGCCCAGTGCTGGTACTGCTGCTGGTGCTCGGCGTGGTGACGGAATAAAGCACGGTGTTGCCATCGCTGCTGGTGGCTTTGAGCACGCAGGGCAGGGTGACGTCTGTAATGTCTTTGGTATAGCTGCCGTTGGCGGCAGTGGTGGCAGTACCTGTACCGCTGGCGCAATTGATGCTGACCGTGGCTCCCGCCATGGCGGCGCCGCTGGCGGCAGTGCCGCTGAAGGTGGTCGCGGGTTTGGCGACGACCGTCGGCGAGGCGTCGTTTCCGCCTCCGCCGCCGCAGGCGCTCAGGCCTAACAAGGTTGTGGTAGCGAGGGCCAGGCCCCATTGCATATGATGATTCATCGAGAATCCTTTTTTATAAGGTGGTTGGTGGATTTTTCACTGAGCATGTCCCCCGCAAAAGGTGAATTGCGGGCTCCCGGATTGCGTATTGATGTAAAGTATCAATCTGGTTACAATTTGTAACAATAGTGCAATTGCACTATGGAACGGAGAGAGCCGATGCGTTATCACGGGGAGATTTCGGCGGACTTCAACACCTTGCTGTTGCGGCTGTACCGTTTGTCGCAAGAATTGCCGATCCAGCAGTTCCAGGACGCTGCCCTGGCGCAGATCAAAGAGGTATTGCCGTTTGATTCATCGATGTGGGGCACGGCGACGACCACGCCTGAGGGTATCGATATCCACACCGTGCATTTGCACGAGATCGCGCCAGAGATGCTGGTGGAATATGAAGCGCTGAAGCATCAGGATGTTACGGCGTCCATGGTCCTGGGAGAGTCTGATGTCATCTACTCGATCAACATTGAAACCCTCTACGCCGACCGTGCGGCGCGTGAGTACCGCGACTTCTCGCAGCGGTTTGGGGTGGAAAACATGCTGATTGCTGCAGACAACAATCCCCGCACCCAATTTGTCCACTGGATCAGCCTGTACCGCGCAGATAAGCATGCCCACGGCACCGAAGCCGAACGCCAGCTGCTGAGCCAGCTGGCCCCGCATGTGATGCAGGCGCTGGCGCTGAACCGCGTCATGCACCTGGGTCAGATCGATGTCGCGGACAGGGCCATGTCGCCCTATGGCTCAGCGATTGCGGATGCACGTGGCGTGGTATACCACGCAGACCCGCAATTCAGCAGGCTGGCGCAATCTGAGTGGGATGGCTGGAGCGGGTCGCATCTGCCTGCGCAACTGATGGCCGATCTGTCGGCCGGCCACGAGCGTTTCGTGGGCCGGACCATCGTCGTGCGCCGTTACTTCGAGCACGGCCTGCTGTTTCTCAAAGCCCGCGCACGCTGCCTGGCCGACCAGCTCACACAGCGCGAATGGACGATTGCCAAGTTGATTGCCAAGGGTGAAAGCCACAAGGAAATCGCCCAGGCGCTGAACCGCTCACCAGCCACGGTGCGGAATCAGATCCAGGGGATTTATGAAAAGCTGCAGGTCAGCAGCATCGCCAAGCTGATCGATGCCTTGCGGCGCGCCGAGTAAGCTTTGCTGCCATTAGCTGCGGCGACTTTCGCTTAAGCTGATCGACAAACCACCTTCCCGCAGGGCCGGGTGGCATATCCTTGCGGTGTATGGCATGTATGACAAAAAGCCGAGCCAATCGAAGGATGGGCTTCCAATTCAATTGTCACGAGTTGACCGCCACCGGCACGGCCACCTCCGCCTGGCGAACAACGCCTTCATGTTGATACGTTGGGACCAGCCTTAACGGACGGAACCGAAAGTTTCCACTCATTTCCGTCGATCCTGTGACTGTCAGCTTAAAATCTGGTTCGTAAACCGATAGCCACTCCGTTGCGGGTCGAGGCGGCATTGGGCATGCCCGCTCCGAGGCTGGCGCCGGCAAACGGCATTATCCCGTTGCGGTCCTGAATTTCACCGCCGGCCAGAGAAGTACGGTCGATTTCAATATAAATGTCAGTACGTTTGGACAGGTTGTAATCTGCGATCGCATAGAGGGTCGACATTCTGCCACTGTCACCCGCGGATGAGACGTTTTTAATCGTGTCGTTCATATAGCCGACGGTGAGGCCGACAGCCGGCGCCACCTGATATAGAACACCCGCGGTCCATACACCGTCGGTACGCCTGAGTGTATTGCCGGAGTTGGAAAGCATGGTAGTGTTGGCAAGTGGCCCGCCACTGTTGGATGCTGCTTTCGCGAAACCAGGGTCACGCGCGGCGTTGATGTATTGCAGATACAGCGTCACAGGACCTGCGATATACGTTCCGCCCAGACCGGCTACCTTCAACTGCGCAGAGTGGGCGTCCTTGGATTGCTGATAAACGCCGCCGATGCTAAACGGACCTTGCGTATAACTCAGTGCGCCGCCGGTTGTTGCGCCGATGCTGGTGTCCCCGGCCTGCTCGCCGACCGAGTATTGCACTTTGGCCGTGACTGGGCCAAAGCTCTTGGTGTACTTCAGCGTATTGTCAAAACGGACGCCATAAAGGGCACAGGACCATGAGTTTTCTGTAAAGTTGCCGCTCCACAGAGGATCGTAGCTGCCCAGTATGTTAGCGGCGATACCCGATTGGCGCCCGAGGTAGAGTTCACCCAAGCTCGTATCCTTCAGGCCAACGTATACCTTGAGCAACTGCGTAAGTGGACGCTGATGTCCGGAGACTACAGCCTGGTTTGTCGTTCCAACATTGCACTGGACCTTTACCTGACGCACAGTCATCCGTAACCACATTATCCAGTGTGACCCAACGGCGCAAAAATGGTGCAAGAGCCGTAAGAAGAAAAGGGCCAGCATGTAGCTGTAATGCCGTTCAGTTAAGACTGGACGGCATTTTTATTTTGGGCTTGTAAACGTTCGGGCCAGCTGTTAACCTGCGTGTCGATGCTCGATGACACTCTCCATTTCCTTGCAAACCACCTCGAAGCGCCTGACTGGCGTCGGCTAGGAGAGCATTTGCCTGTCGAATGGATTGAACAGGCCGTGCAGCGCACCGA
>NZ_FOKF01000053.1 GCF_900111995.1 Collimonas sp. OK607 | reverse complement strand
GGTTTGCAAGCGATCGCCACTGCCAAGCGTCTTGGCGCAGTCATCGAGGCCTCTGATGTGCGGCCTGCGGTGAAGGAACAGATCGAATCGCTGGGCGCGAAATTCCTGGATGTGCCTTTCATTACGGATGAAGAACGGGAAATCGCCCAAGGTGTTGGCGGTTATGCGCGGCAAATGCCGGCCGACTGGATGCGACGTCAGGCCGAGTTGGTGCATGAGCGCGCCAAGCAAGCCGATATCATTATCACCACGGCCCTGATTCCCGGCCGCAAAGCACCTGTGCTGATCAGTGAAGACACCGTCAAGGCGATGAAGCCGGGTTCGGTGATTCTCGACATGGCGGTCGACCAGGGCGGCAACTGTCCTTTGTCGGAAAGCGGCAAAACGGTCGTCAAGCACGGCGTCCATATCATCGGCGAAGGCAACCTGGCTGCGCTGGTGGCGGCAGACGCTTCGGCGTTGTATTCGCGCAACGTGCTCGATTTCCTGAAGCTGATCATCAATGCCGAAGGCGGCCTGGTGATTAACCGCGAGGACGATATCGTTGCAGGCACCTTGTTGTGCAGCGGCGGCGAAGTGTTGCGCAAGTAAGTTACGCAAATAAGCCGCACCACATAAGCCAGACATAAATACCGATTTCATTAATAGCTGTAAAGGGGCATCCGGCCGCAGCTGGGCCGGACGCTTCGTAAACTGGAGAATCAAGATATGCAACGCATCATGCTGCGCGCAAAAATTCATCGCGCAACCGTTACCCAAGCCGACCTGCACTATGAGGGCTCTTGCGGGATTGATGAAGACCTGCTGGAAGCGGCCGACATTCGCGAGTTCGAGAAGATCGAACTGTACAACGTCAACAACGGCAAGCGCTTTTCGACCTACGCGATCCGCGGCAAACGCGGCAGCGGCGAGATTTCGCTGAACGGCGCCGCTGCACGTTGCGCGCATCTGGGCGACTTGCTGATCATCTGTACTTATGCCCCGCTTTCGAATGAAGAGGCAAGCAGCTATGTGCCGAAAGTGGTGTTTGTCGATGACAACAACCGTATCACCGGCCTGAAGAAAATCTAAGGCTAGCGGCGCGTCTCAACAGCGCTGTCCTGCTACCTTTTATCAAGGGGAAATCATGGAAGTCACGCACACCATCACCAACCTGATCATTTTCGTACTGGCGATCTACGTCGGCTACCACGTGGTCTGGACTGTTACACCTGCCTTGCATACACCGCTGATGGCGGTCACCAATGCCATTTCGGCCATTATCATTATCGGCGCCATGCTGGCGGCCGGCCTGACCGAAGGTATCGTCGGCCAGGTTGCCGGCACGCTGGCGGTGGCGCTGGCGGCTGTCAATGTATTCGGCGGCTTTCTGGTGACCCAGCGCATGCTGGAAATGTTCAAGAAAAAAGAGCCCAAGGCCAAGCCTGCAGCTAAAGAGGGAGCGCACCAATGAGCATGAATCTGGTGACCTTGTTGTACCTGATCGCCTCGGTTTGTTTTATCCAGGCGCTCAAGGGTTTGTCGCATCCGTCTTCGGCGCGGCGCGGTAATGCCTTCGGCATGGCCGGCATGGCGATTGCGGTTGTCACTACGATTGCCTTGATCGTCAAGCTGAAAGCGGAATCGCAAGGAGCCGGCCTCGGTTTCTGGCTGGTGGCGGGCGGCGTGGTTGTGGGCGGCGGTATCGGCGCCTTCCTGGCCAAGCGGGTAGAGATGACCAAGATGCCGGAACTGGTCGCGGCGATGCACTCGCTGATCGGTCTGGCGGCGGTATGTATCGCAGTTGCAGCGGTGTCGGAGCCATGGGCTTTCGGTATTGCCGCACATGGCGAGTTGCTGCCGACCGGTAACCGTATCGAACTGTTCATCGGCACCTTCGTCGGTGCGATTACCTTCTCCGGTTCGGTGATTGCGTTCGGCAAGCTGTCGGGCAAATACAAGTTCCGCCTGTTCCAGGGCGCGCCGGTGAGTTTCCGTGGCCAGCATTTCTTCAACCTGGTGCTGGCCGTGGCGATGCTGGGGCTGGGAATCATCTTTGTGCTGACCCAGTCCTGGCTGCCCTTCATCCTGATGACCATCATCGCGTTTGCGCTGGGTGTGTTGATCATTATCCCGATTGGTGGTGCTGATATGCCGGTGGTGGTGTCGATGCTGAATAGCTACTCCGGCTGGGCTGCAGCGGGTATCGGCTTTTCGCTGAATAACTCGATGCTGATCATCGCCGGTTCGCTGGTGGGTTCCAGCGGTGCGATCCTGTCCTATATCATGTGCAAGGCGATGAATCGGTCGTTCTTCAACGTGATCCTGGGCGGCTTTGGCGGCGACGCCGCTGCGGCGACAACGGCTGGTGCGCAAGCCCAGCGTCCGGTGAAGTCCGGTTCCGCTGACGATGCCTCGTTCCTGCTGGGGAATGCTGAAACCGTCATCATCGTTCCCGGCTACGGCCTGGCGGTGGCGCGTGCGCAGCATGCATTGATGGAGTTGGCTGAAAAGCTGTCGCACAAGGGCGTCACCGTCAAGTTCGCGATTCATCCGGTGGCAGGACGCATGCCTGGGCACATGAACGTGTTGCTGGCGGAGGCCGAGGTGCCGTACGACCAGGTGTTCGAGATGGAAGACATCAACAGCGAATTCGCCCAGGCCGATGTGGTGCTGGTGCTGGGCGCCAACGACGTCGTCAATCCGGCTGCCAAGGATCCGAAGTCGTCGATTGCCGGCATGCCGATCCTGGAAGCCTACAAAGCCAAGACCGTCATCGTCAACAAGCGTTCGATGGCATCCGGCTATGCAGGATTGGACAACGAGTTGTTCTACATGGATAAAACCATGATGGTGTTCGGCGATGCCAAGAAGGTGATTGAAGATATGGCGAAGGCGATTGAATAAGCGTTGATCGCTCCGAAAAAAGCCGCGCCAGCGAAAGTTGGCGCGGCTTTTTTATAATGAATTTCTTAAAATGAAGAATCCCGAGATTACTTCAGATGGGGTTGACGTACAGTCGAGCTATCGTGGAATTACGCGTGGGCACTCGTGCCCACACCCTACGTCCTTTCGAACAATGTGGTTATCGTGGAATTACGCGTGGGCATGCGTGCCCACCCGACATTCTTTAAGCATCGCGTAGGGTGGGCAGGATTTTCTGCCCACGCTGAATCACCCGCAAATGGTTATGAAACATGTCACGTTACCGCCGATCATTGTCAGCAGGAAGTACGTTTTTCTTTACAGTAGTAAGCTATCGCAGGCAGCCGATTTTGTGTGATGACACATTCCGTAATGCTTTGCGCCAAAGTGTTGAAATGGTGCGGGCGCAGCGCCCATTTACGATCGATGCATGGGTACTGCTACCGGATCATTTGCATTGCATCTGGACCTTACCTGAAGGGGATGCCGATTTTTCGACGCGATGGCGTTTGATTAAACGAGCGGTGTCGAAAACTTGTCGCCATGCCTATCATCGATCTGACTGGTTGAATGCGTCAAAGCTGTCACATCGGGAGTCGACTATCTGGCAGAGGCGTTTTTGGGAACATCAAATTCGGGACGAGGAGGATTTCTCTAACCACGTTGATTACATCCACGTTAATCCAGTCAGGCATGGGTATGTGAAGCACGTGGTTGATTGGCTATACTCCACGTTCCACCGGTACCTTAAGCAAGGTTTGGTTAGTGCAGATTGGACGACTGATGCAGATCTGGATATCAGATTTGAGTGAACGTTGGAGTCGACGTGGGCACAGGTGTCCACCCTACAGTCTCTCATCGTGCGAATGAGGCGAAGTTTAGCGCCGTCCGAACATCATTTGTCGGGCTAGCAAGCGCCTGGCTGGTTTCACAACATCTACCAGTCCCAACGATAAGCCCAGCAGGGTTTGCGATACGGCGCCATCGGGCGCGCTGGCAAAAATCCGCGCCATGACGTCGGTCAGGTGGATCGTCAGGCTGCGGTCTGCCTGCCTGGCGGCGGCAAAACGTTGCAGGGTATCGGGGGTGATGTCGCCGGCCAGCAAACGCGCCAGCACCGCTGCATCGCGCAAGCCCAGGTTCAATCCCTGGCCTGCAACCGGATGCAGGGTTTGCGCGGCGTTGCCAATTGCCACGGTTCTAAGCGTAGCTGCAGGGCGAGCATTCAAGCCCAGCGGAAAGCTGTTGCGTTTCGACGTTTTGAGAAAACGCCCAAGCCGGCCGCCGAAGGCTTGTGCCAAGGCCTCCAGGAATGCCGCTTCGTCCAGCGCCAGAAGCTGGCTTGCAGTATCAGGGCGCACACACCATACCAAGGCGTAGTTGTTCCCGTGTCCGTCGTCCTGCGGCAGCAGCGCGAGCGGTCCTTGATCGGTGAAACGTTCAAATGCGCGGTGTGGAATCGGCGCGCTGCTCTGGACATGGGCGACGATGCCGATTTGCTGGTAATCGCGTTGCAGCGATTTGTCATCCTGGGCGCCGAATACACCACCTTCAGCTTGCACCAGCAATTTGCTCCGCAGCGAACTGCCATCGGACAATTGCAACTCCACATGGTCATCTTGTTCGGTGCTGGCGCTGACTTGCAGCGGCCGCAGCAAGTGGATGCCAGCCAGCGCCGGCAGGGCTGATACAGCTGTTATCAGGTTGCCATAGCGTGTGACATAGCCGAGTGCCGGCAGCTGGAATTCTTCGCGCTGGATCAGGGTGCGGCCGAAATGTGCGCGGCGCGATACATGGATCTGATGGATGGGGGTGGCAGCAATCGGCCAGGCGCCGATCTCTTGCAGGATCTGGCGGCTGCCATAAGAGAGCGCAAGGGAGCGCGGATCTTGTCGTGCCAGTTCAATCGTCTTGGCGTCAATCAGCGCAATCCGCGCAGCGGCGACGCCGCGTTTGACCAGCAATGCAGCCAGGCTCAGGCCGACCGGGCCGGCGCCGCAGATGGCGATATCAACCTCGGTCTGTTGCTGCGGATGGATGACGGTGCTCATGCCGGCAAGCCCCAGCTACGCAACCGGGCTGCAGTAGCGGCGGGGTCGGTATGATGAATGGCGCGCCAGCCGAGGGCGTGCGCCGCATCGACGTTTCTGCGGACATCGTCGATGAACACCAGTTGTTCCGGTTGCGCGTCGGGATAGTGTTGGCGAATGCGTTCCAGCATGCGTTGGTAAATGCGCGCATCCGGCTTGATCAGTTTTTCATCGCCGGAAACCAGCACGTCTTTGAACCGGTGCAGGAACGGATAGTTGTCGCGAGCATAGGGAAATGTTTCGCCCGACCAGTTGGTCAAAGCGTACAGCGGCACGCCGGCCGTCTCCAGCGCCTCGAAAATCGCCATGCCTTCTGCCAGCGTGCCGCCCAGCATTTCCGTCCAGCGCGCATAGTAAGCGTGGATCAGATGGGCGTGCGCCGGATGGCGGGCGCTGAGGATGGCGGTTGCCTCGCTGAGCGGGCGGCCGGCATCTTGCTGGAGATTCCACTCGCTGTTGCAGATGTTGGCGAGGAACCATTTCCGCTCGCTTTCGTCGGTGATCAGCTTGCGGAACAGGTAGTCCGGATTCCAGTCGAATAGTACGCCGCCGAGGTCGAAGACGACGATGGTGGGAGGTGCGTTTGTCATGGACATCATGATACTCGTGTCTGTACTACGGCGTCTTCCTTGGAGCGTGCTTGCTTCATTTACGCATCAATGCTTCGATCTCGGCTGCCGAGGTAGGAACGTCGCTGGTCAGGTTGATGTTGCCGTCTGCAGTAACCAGGATATCGTCTTCAATACGGATGCCGATATTCCAGAATTGTTCCGGTACACCCTCGGCCGGACGCACATAGATGCCCGGCTCGACCGTGGTGACCATGCCGGGCTGCAGCTTGCGCCACGGCTTTTGCTGGCCTTCCGGGGCGACTTCGCCGGGTTCGCGATAGGCGCCGACGTCATGCACGTCAAGACCGATCCAGTGACCGGTGCTGTGCATGTAGAACTGGCGATAGTCGCCATTGGCGATCACGTCGTCGAGCGTGCCGGCTTTGTTTTTGTCGAGCAGGCCGGTATCCAGCATGCCTTGCGCCAGCACCCGTAGCGCCGCGTTGTGGCCATCGATGAAGCGCTGTCCCGGGCGGGTTGCCGCGATCGCCGCGTGCTGCGCCGCCAATACGATTTCATACAAGGTTTTTTGCGGGCCGGAGAATACGCCGTTGGCAGGAAATGTGCGGGTAATGTCGGAGGCGTAGCTTTCGAATTCACAGCCGGCATCGATCAGCACCAGGTCGCCGTCTTTCAGTTCAGTGTTGCCGGCACGGTAGTGCAGCACGCACGCGTTGGCACCGGTGGCGACGATAGAGGTGTAGGCCGGCGACTCCGCGCCTTGGGTGCGGAATTCATGCAGCAATTCGGCTTCCAGATGATATTCGCGCAAGCCGGGCCGCGCCATGCGCATTGCGCGGCAATGGGCACCGGCGGCAATTTGCCCGGAGCGTTGCATGATCGCGTGTTCACCTGCATCTTTGAACAGGCGCATTTCAGCCAGCAGCGGATCCAGGCTATGGATGGTGGCCGGTGCGCTGACGCCGATGCGGGCCTGACCACTGAGCTTGTTGAGCCAGCCTTGCAGTTGACTATCGCGATTAGCCTGTTTGCCCATAGAGTAAAAAATCGCCGGCGCATCGGCCAGCAATTTCGGCATTTCAGTATCTATGGCGTCGATCGCAAACGCAGCGTCGAAACCGAGTTGTGCGCGGGCGGCGTCAGGGCCGAAGCGATAGCCGTCCCAGATTTCCCGTTCCAGGTTTTTTTCCCGGCAAAACAGGATCGCCTTTGAATCTTTGCCGGCGATCAGGACGATCACGGCGTCCGGCTCGGTGAAGCCGGAAAGATAATAGAAGCTGCTGTCGTGGCGATACGGAAAATCGGAATCGGCATTGCGCGCGGCCTCGGGCGCTGTCGAGATGATGGCGACGCCGCCGCCCATGGCCTGCATTTGCACAATCAGTTTGCTGCGACGGGTGCTGTAAGGAGTCATGCTGGCGTCTTTCTGGAATAGGTTGGTATGCTGCGGCTGGGCGTTGTCGAAGGTGTTGGCAACTACAGCGGCGCGTTCAATTGATTCAGACGTTCGATGGTGCCGACATCTGTCCATTCACCACGATACACGTCGCCGCCGATCTGGCCGCGTGCCGCGTTTTCGCGCAGCAAGGTGACCAGTTTTTCCGATTGGCCGGCGCTGACGCCATCAAACATCGATGGCCGATAAACACCAATCCCGGAGAACGTATAGGTATGGCCGGGTTCCCCCTCATTGCTAACCGAAAAACTGTGCAGCCCGAAATCGCCCTGTGGGTGGTGGGCAGGATTTTTTACCAGGAACAGCCAGGCATTGTCGCGCTTGTCCAGCGCATACGGCTGACCCCAGAGGTCGTTGTCTTCCAGCGTATTCTTGACTTGCTCGAAGTCGAAATGCGGGCAGTAGATGTCGCCCGCAATCGCCACGAACGGCGCCTCGCCGAGCAGATGGCGGGCGTTGGCGATGCCGCCTGCGGTTTCCAGCGCCACAGCTTCCGGCGAGTAGGTAATCGTCGCGCCGAATTTTCTGCCATCGCCCAGCGTATCTTCAATCATTTGCCCCAGGTGAGCGTGATTGATGACGATGTCGGTGATGCCGGCACGCACCAGGTTGAGAATGTGCCAGACGATCAGCGGCCGGCCGCGGACCGTCAGCAAAGGTTTAGGAATGGTGTCGGTCAGCGGACGCATGCGCTCGCCGCGGCCGGCGGCAAAAATCATTGCTTTCATGGATACTCTATTCGATTTGCAATTGGAACGGATCAGAACGTATAGCCGACCTGCACCGCTTTATCTTCCAGCTTGTCCAGCAAACGTACCAGCGGGATCAGCTCACGGTAGCGCAGCGCCGTCTTGCGGGTGTACTCCATGACCAGCGGGATGTCTTTCAAATAGGCTTCCTTGCCGTCGCGGTGATACAGACGCGCGAACAGGCCGAGTATTTTCAGGTGCCGTTGCAAGCCCATGTATTCGAAATCTCGATAGAAAATGTCGATGTCCGGATTGACCGGCAGGCCGGCGCGTTTGGCGCGTTCCCAGTAGCGGATCGCCCAGTCGAGCACCTGCGCTTCATCCCACTGGATGTAGACATCGCGCAGCAGCGACACGATGTCATAGGTAATAGGGCCGAACAGGGCACCCTGGAAATCCAGCACGCCAGGATTGCCGTCTGGCAGCACCATCAGGTTGCGCGAATGATAATCACGATGGATGAATACCTGCGGCTGCGCCAGGTTGTTGGCGAGGATGGCGTCGAAAACCTTGTTCAGATCGCTGGTTTGCTGGTCGCTCAGGCTTGCTTTCAGATGCTTGCCGAGATACCACTCCGGAAATATTTGCAATTCTCGCAACAGAAAGGCACGGTCGTACTCAGGCAGTACGCCTGGCTGACTCTTGGTTTGCAGCAATACCAGGGCATCGATGGCGTCCATATACAATTTCGGCGCGCTGTCGTCGTTCAATTGCTGCAGGTAAGTTGTAGAACCCAGGTCGGACAGCAGTAAAAAGCCGCGTTCAACGTCTTGCGCCAGGATTTCTGGCACCGACAGGCCGATACCGGCGAACAGCCCGGCAATTTCAATGAAGGGTTTGACATCTTCTTGCGGCGGCGGTGCGTCCATCACAATCAGGGTTCTGCCATCCACGGCATCGAGCCTGAAATAGCGCCGGAAACTGGCGTCGGCGGAGGCTGGGCGGAGCGTTGCAGGCAGTGTGGGTATGGCGCTAAGCGTAGTTAGCCATTCGACAATTTGGGTCTGGCGCAGATCGGGTACAGCGGGGGGAGACTGTGATAAAGACATTAAGCATTCCAGTAATACGGTTGTCGGTAGTGAGTTCCCATATAATAAGGGATTAATTTCAAAAAATCGCCTGCTATGGTGTTTGCCAAATTCATTTCATGACCCGGTCCTCCTCAGCGCTACCTAAGCAATCCCAGTCAAATCCGGGTCGGACCACGTCAGGTCGCTCCACGTCCCAATTGCCCGCCTTGCGGCGCATGACCGTCATGGTAGCTTCGGTTATCGCGGCGATATCCATGCCGATGTGGGTGTGGGCGCAATCGATCGATCCGGTCACGCCAGTCGTTCCCACCACGCAAAACAATGTCAAGCCGCCGCGCGTCAACGATTCTGATGCGCCGACCACGGTAGAGGCTGAGCAGATGACCGGCCGGCCGGACCGGGTGATCAACCTGGATAACGATGTCGACATGACACGCGGTCAAACCGAGATCAAGTCCAACAAGGCGACTTACCGGATCGTCGAGAACGAGGCGGAAGCCCACGGTTGCGTACGGATGAATCGCTATGGCGACAAATACACCGGCGATGATCTCAAGCTGAATATGGATTCCGGGCAAGGTTTCCTGACCAACCCGACTTACTGGTTTAAAGCCAATGACGGTCACGGCAGCGCTGAACGCATCGATTTTATCGATGAGGACAAGTCGAAAATCATCACCGGCACCTACACTACCTGTCCCGGCACCAAGCCGGACTGGTATATCAAGTCGAGTACGCTGGATGTCGATAGCGGCCTGGGTGAGGGCGTGGCGCATAACGGCATTCTTTACTTCAAGAGCGTGCCTATCCTCGGTTCGCCGGTGATGTCCTTTCCCTTGTCGAACGAGCGCCAGTCCGGTGTGTTGCCGCCGATACTCGGCAGCACCAACAACGGCGGTTTTGAGTTCAATCTTCCCTATTATTTCAATATCGCCCCTAATCGCGATTTGACGCTGTACCCCAACATCATTACCCAGCGCGGTTTGCAAATGGGGGCTGACGCCCGTTATATCGGGGATGGCTACAGCGGGCAAACCAAGGTCGAGTTTTTGCCGGACGACAAACTTACCAAGAGCAATCGCTACGCCGTGCAATCGATTCATACGCAGACGCTGGCGCCTGGTTTGAGCATGGGCTGGAACGTCAATTTTGCTTCGGACAACAGTTATCCGGACGATTTTTCGCGTTCGATTACCCAAAGTTCAACGCGGATATTGAATCGGGAATTCGATTTGAATTATTCCGGCTCGTTCTGGAGCGTGGCAGCGCTGGCTTCGCGCTACCAGGTATTGCAGGATTTCGACGCCAACGGAAATCCAACGCTGAGCCGTCCGTATGACCGTCTGCCCCAAGTTACCGTGAACGCAGGTAAGCAGGATATTTATGGTTTTGACTGGAGCGTGAATGCGCAATACACACGTTTCAGAAACAGCCAGTATGATTTTCCGAGTACCAGCAGCACCTTGTTGCCATTGGGTGGCGACCGCATCTACATCAACCCGCAGCTTTCTTATCCGATTATTCGTCCAGGTTATTTCATCACGCCGAAAATCCAGCTGGATGCGACTGCCTATAACATCCAGCCGAACAAGTTTGACACGCCGAATGCAATTCCGACGGGTGCAACACCACTGGGTAACAGCTATAACCGGGTATTGCCGACTTTCTCGTTCGATACCGGCTTGATTTTCGAGCGCGACGCAAAGTTTTTCGGCAATCAGATGACGCAGACACTGGAGCCGCGCCTGTTCTACGTACGTACGCCTTATCGTGATCAGAGTCAGTTTCCGCTGTTCGACAGTGGTGTCGCAGATTTCAATTTCGCCCAGATTTTCACTGAAAACCGTTACAGCGGCCATGACCGTATCGGTGACGCCAATCAACTGACGGTGGCAGTGACTTCGCGTTTTATCGAGGAATCCGGCGTGGAACGTTTGCGCCTGGGTATCGGCCAGCGTTTTTACTTTACCGAGCCGCGCGTGTCGCTCGGAGGCACTACCGATACCATCACCAGCAGCCGTTCGGATTTGCTGTTGGCGGCGGGCGGACAGATAACGCAGGCACTGGGTGTCGACAATACAATCCAGTATAGCCAGAGCAATAATCAATGGGTGCGCGCCAACTCCAGCATCAAATGGCAGCCAGGTCCGAAAAAAGTCATCAACTTCTCTTATCAGCTGGATCATAACAACGTCGATCCGCTGCTGCTGGACAGCAAATACCTGAAGCAGTTTGACGTATCCGCCCAATGGCCAATCAGCCGCCGCTGGTATGGCGTCGGCCGCGTCAGCTACTCTTTGCAAGAGAAAACAGTCGGACAAAGCCTGCTTGGACTGGAATACAAAGCCGATTGCTGGGTCTTCCGTGTGGTGGGACAACGTACGCCGACATCGTCAACCCGCTCGACTACAGGTATATTCGTGCAACTTGAGTTGAATGGTTTATCAAGCATCGGGTCGAATCCGATGCAAGCCCTGCGTAGCGGTGTTCCAGGTTATCAGAATGTTAATCAACCCGACTCTTTCATTAGCCGTTGAATCCGTCATTTTTACTTATGAACGTTTTTCCAATTATGCGTAAAACCAATCAAACCCAACTCGCTGCAATCGCATTCTCGTTGTTGTCAGCTACTGCCGGCAGCGCGTGGGCTCAAGCCGCGTCGAACCAATCGGCGCCACCGGCTGTTGCACCCGCTGCTCCAGCTACTGCCCCGGCTACTGTTTCGGCTGCCAAGCCGGCAGTAGCCAAAGCAGCGCCGCAGACAGTTGATGCCATTATCGCGGTGGTGAACACCGACGTGATCACCCAGCAGGAATTGAACAAGCGCATGAACGACGTTGTGCAACGTATGCAGGCGCAAAAAATTCAGTTGCCGCCTGCCGCTGATCTGCAAAAGCAGTTGCTGGAACGCATGATTCTGGAGCGCGCGGAAGTGCAGTTGGCGAAAGAAAACGGTTTGTCGGTAGACGACGTCATGCTGGATCGCGCAATCAGCAGGATTGCCGAGCAGAACAAGATGTCGATGCCGGATTTCCAAAAGCAGTTGGCGCTGGAAAAAATCCCTTACGCGTCTTTCCGCGAGGAAATTCGACAAGAAATGTTATTGCAACGTCTGCGTGAACACGAAGTCGACAACAAGATCCAGATTTCGGAATCGGAAGTTGACAATTACATCGCCGCTGACAAAAGCAACAAGCAAACCGCGCAGGAACTGGACTTAGCCCAGATCCTGATCCGGGTGCCGGAAAATGCTTCGGCCGAGCAGATTGCACAGCGTGCCAAACGTGCTGAAGAAGCCATGCAGCAAATCAAGTCCGGAGGCAATTTCGCCGCCATCGCAGCTGCATATTCTGATGCCAGCGATGCCTTGACCGGCGGCGACATGGGCTGGCGCGCGCAAGATCGCATACCGGCGCTGTTTGTAGAAGCCGTCGCGAATCTGGACGTGGGACAGGTATCGAGCATTGTGAAAAGCGCCAATGGTTTTCATATCATCAAACTGGTGAGCAAGCGTGCTGCACCGGCCGCCACGGGCGACACCGCGGCAGCGCCGGTCCAGCAAACCCATGTGCGCCATATCCTGATCAAGGTGACGCCGACCGTGACTGCGGCTGACGCCCGCCGCCGCCTGGTTGACCTGAAGGAGCGCATAGATAACAAGGCCGCCACGTTTGAAGATTTGGCCAAGTTGTATTCGAACGATTTGTCGGCCTCCAAGGGCGGCGACCTGGGCTGGGTTTACCCTGGCGATACAGTGCCTGAATTCGAACGCGCGATGGATGCGTTGAAGCCGGGACAGATCAGCGATCCGATCGAATCGCCGTTTGGTTACCATCTGATCCAGGTGGTGGAGCGCAAGGCCAACGATGTGTCCAAGGAACGTCAGCGCCTGACAGCGCGGCTGGCGATTCGTGAGCGTAAAACGGAAGAAGCTACTAACGAGTGGTTGCGCCAGTTGCGCGACCGGACTTATGTGGAATACCGTGGCGACGACCGTTGATTACGGGGGGTAAGCCAGTATTTAAGTCAGTATCCAAGCCTGCATCGAGAGTAGTACATGTCTGATCAATCCGCTGCGCAATCCGTTGCGCAGTCAGCTATAGCGCCGCTGAAATCGCCAACGCGGCCGCGGCCGGTATTGGCCGTCACTTGTGGCGAGCCGGCCGGCATCGGTCCTGAAGTCGCGATCAAGGCGGCCTGGCAGCTGCGCGCTGAAATCAATAGCGTGCTGATTGGCGATGCCGCTTTCCTGGCGATGATCGCGGCTGAGATCGATCCGCAAATCCGCCTCGTGGCATTGTCGCAGCAAGCCTTGCGCAACGACGGCTTGCCGAATTTTTCGCATGATCAGATTGCAGTGATCGATTGTCAGCTCGATGCGCATGTGCAACCGGGCCATCTGGATGCGCGTAACGGCCGCGCCGTATTGCGTACGCTGGATATCGCCATCAACGGTGCGCAGCAAGGTATTTTCGACGGCATGGTCACGGCGCCTCTGCAAAAAAGCACGATCAATGATGCCGGCGTGCCGTTTACCGGCCATACCGAATATCTTGCCGAAAAAAGCGCAACTGCGCAGGTCGTCATGATGTTGGCTACGGACCGGACCACGCCACCGTTGCGGGTAGCGCTGGCGACCACGCATCTGGCGTTGAAAGATGTTGCGGCAGCACTGACCTTTGACAGCCTCAGCCGGACCATCGCCATCCTGCATGCTGATTTGCAGAAGAAATTCGGCCTGGCGCAGCCGCGTATCCTGGTGACGGGATTAAATCCACACGCAGGCGAAGGTGGTTACCTGGGGCGAGAAGAAATCGATATCATCAGCCCGGCCCTGCAAGCGGCCAAAGCGCTCGGCATTGACGTTAGCGGCCCTTATCCGGCCGATACCCTGTTCCAGCAAAAATATCTGGCTGACGCCGACTGCGTATTGGCGATGTACCATGACCAGGGTTTGCCGGTATTGAAATATGCCAGTTTTGGACACGGCATCAACATCACGCTGGGTTTGCCGTTTATCCGCACTTCAGTGGATCACGGCACTGCACTGGATCTCGCCGCAGCCGGTTTGGGCCGGGCCGATCACGGCAGCATGCTGGCGGCGTTGAACGTCGCGGCGCAAATGGTGCGGCAGAGCAAATTGGTGGCAGCATAAGCGGTCGCTGCCCCGCCGCGCCGTTGTACCGATGGCCGAATCTCCCGCAATTGTTTTAGCTTGTCCGTCCCGCACATAAAGAAAAAAATGAAGAACCACATCCCCCGCAAGCGCTTCGGCCAGAATTTCCTGACGGACGACACCGTGTTGTACAACATCATCGCTGCGATAGATCCGCAAGCCGACGACAACATGGTCGAAATCGGCCCCGGCCTGGCCGCCATGACGCGTCTGCTGCTGGAGTCGTTGCAACAATTGCACGTAGTCGAACTCGATCGCGATCTGGTGGCGCGGCTGCAAAAGAATTTCGATCCAGCCCGTTTGCACGTGCATTCCGCCGACGCCTTGAAGTTCGATTTCAGCAGTATTCCTCTGGCCGGCGATCGCAAATTGCGTGTGGTCGGGAATCTGCCTTACAACATCTCAAGTCCCTTGCTGTTTCACCTGGCAGAGATCGCGCCGCAGGTGCAAGACCAGCACTTCATGCTGCAAAAGGAAGTGGTGGAGCGTATGGTCGCCACTCCCGGCAGCAAAGCGTTTGGCCGCCTGTCCGTCATGCTGCAATGGCGTTACACCATGCAGTTGATGTTTATCGTGCCGCCAACTGCGTTCGATCCGCCGCCTAGAGTTGAATCGGCCATCGTGCGGATGATCCCGATTGCTCAGCCCCTGGCTTGCGACCAGAAAAAACTGGAGCAGGTAGTCCTGAAAGCGTTCACGCAAAGACGCAAGGTAATCCGCAACTGCCTGGCCGGCATGTTTACGGAGAATGAGTTGATCGATGCCGGCGTCGATCCGCAAGCGCGGCCTGAAACCGTCTCCATGGAACTGTTTGTGGCGCTGGCAAATCGTTTGCCATGATGGTTTGACCAGGCGGGTTGCCAAGTAGAGCCGGCGCCCGCCGTAGCAACCTATAAAGCGGCGTCGGCGCCATGTCCCGCTTTGCGTTCTATCAATTCCACCTTGTAGCCATCGGGGTCCTGCACAAAGGCTATCACCGTGCTGCCACCCTTTACCGGCCCCGCTTCCCGCGTCACGTTGCCGCCCTGCGCCTTGACCGCCTCACAGGCTTTGTAAGCATCTTCAACGGCGACTGCGAGGTGGCCGAACGCCGTACCCTGATCGTAGCTGTCGACGCCGTAGTTATAAGTCAATTCGAGTTCAGCATGATCGGGATTGCTGCCATAGCCGACAAAAGCCAGAGTGTATTTGTATTCAGGATTGTCATTGGTGCGCAGCAGTTTCATGCCGAGCACTTTGGTGTAAAAATCGATGGAACGTTGCAGATTGCCGACGCGCAGCATGGTGTGGAGGATTCGCATGGTTTATCTCGATGGTTGGGTTGTCTTGACGACGCATGGGCACAATGCGTGCCCACCTTACTAGAATACTGGCAGGGTTTCCTGGGCACTGTCGCGCAGGGTTTTCCTGGCTGTTTCGAATTCGGGGAAAATCGATTGCACCGTGGCCCAGAAACGCGGGCTGTGGTTCATCTCGCGCAAATGCGACAACTCGTGCGCAATCACATAATCGATCAGCGGCAATGCAAAATGCATCAGCCGCCAGTTCAGTCGAATCTTGCCTTCCGAAGTGCAAGAACCCCATTGGGTAGTCGCCGACGACAGTGCAAACGACTGATACGTGACGCCGAGCTTTTCCGCATAGACCGGTAGCCGTTCAGCGAACACCCGCTTGGCTTCCAGCTGCAGCCAGCCCAATACCCGATCTTTCAGCTGCTGCTCGCCGGCGTCGGCCGGCAGGCAGACGATCAATTCTTCGCTGGCTTCGTCAAAATGAATTCCCGCCCTTTGGGTAGCGTGAATGCGCAGCGTGATGTTGCGGCCCAGGTAGGGCAGTGTTTCGCCGTCGCGCCATGCCATTTGCGGCTGCATGCGGCGGGTCGAACGATCGCGGTATTCGCTCAGCTTGGTAAAAATCCAACGTTTCTTTTCGCGGATGGCAGTTTCGATATCGCCCAGTGTGACCCACTTTGGTGCGGTCACGCGCAAGCCGTCGTCGCTGATCAGAAAGCCGATGGAGCGCCGTTTGGAGCGCAGCAGGGTGTAATCGAGTACGTGTTCGTCGAAGTGCAGGCGGCGTTTGCCGGGCGCCAGCGCGGTCGATTCGCTCGGCGGCAGGGCCGGAGGCTTCGCTCTTGATTGCGGCCCCGCCGGCGGCGCTTGGACAGGCGGAGTATTGGTAGCACTACTGGTGGTCAAATCGTCGGCAAACAGATCCAGCTGCAGCGCTTGCTGCTGCACTAGCTTGCCTTGGGGCCGGCTATGTGGTCCCAGACGCGGCTTTACTGGCTTTTGATGCAATAGTTTCAATGGCGACCAGATTAGGGAATTATTGTTTCTTGGAATAAACATGCGGTGAAATCACGCGCATTTCAGATTCTATCCAATTTTCGACTTTAGCCATCAGCTCGTTGCTATCCATGCCTTCCGGATAAATCGGCTTGCCGATGGAGACGGTGATCAGCCCGGGTTTCTTGATGAAGGAATTCTTCGGCCAGCATTCACCTGCGTTGTGCGCGATCGGCACTACCGGTGTATTGGTTTCTACCGCCAGGCGTGTGCCGCCGGCTTTGTATTTGCCGGTTTGGCCGACTGGAATCCGCGTACCTTCCGGGAACATGATGATCCATTGGCCGTCAGCCAGGCGCTTGCGTCCTTGAATCACGACTTGCGCGAAGGCGTCGCGGCCTTTGCTGCGGTCAATCGGAATCATGCGCAGCAGGGCGATGCCCCAGCCGAAGAACGGGATGTAGGTCAGCGATTTCTTGAACACGAACACCAACGGACGCGGCGTCATCTGCAGCAAGAAAATTGTTTCCCAGGCCGACTGGTGTTTGCTCAGCACAACCGCTGGCGCATCAGGAAAATTTTCAAAACCCTTGACCTCATAGCGAATGCCGCAAATCACCTTGGCCATCCAGACCACCATGACATTCCAGCGCGCCGTCAGGTAATAGCGCCGAGCGTAAGGGAAGGGTGCAAACAAGATGCAGGCGAAGGACCAGACTACCGTCAAGACGGTCATCAGCAGGAAGAACAACAGGGAACGCAAAAACAAGGAAAAACGCAACATGCAAACTCCAGGAATTTTTCTAAACAAGCTATCTTTTTATTTTTACAAGGCGGAGCGCCCGTCAATCAAACTGACAGCTCCACCGGTTTCTTCAGCAGGAATTCAACCACCGCCGCCAGGTCCGGAAAAATCAATGTGCCGGGTGGCAGGCCACCCTTGTCGCGGGTTTTTTCGCCTTTGCCGGTGAGCACCAGATAAGGCGCGCAACCGGCGATAAAACCTGCCTGCAAGTCACGCAGCGAGTCGCCTACCGTCACCACGCCGCCCCGCAGGCTGATTTCAAAGCGCTTGCCGATGTCCTGGAACATGCCCGGTTTGGGCTTGCGGCAATCGCAGTTGTCGTCGGCCGCATGCGGGCAAAAAAAGATTGCATCGATTTCGGCGCCGACCAGTTGCGCGGCTTCATGCATTTTCTGATGAATCGCCATCAGCGCCTGCATGTCGAACAAGCCACGCGCAATGCCCGACTGGTTGGTCGCCACGACTACCCGGTAACCGGCCTGGTTCAGGCGTGCTATGGCCTCAAGAGAACCCTTGATCGGCACCCATTCGTCTGGCGACTTGATGAAGGCGTCGGAGTCGTGATTGATGACGCCGTCGCGGTCTAGGATGATCAGTTTCATATAGGCTGGTGGGCAACTCTAAAATTTCCGCCATCCCCGTGAACGTGGGGATGGCGTCGTGGATGTCACTTTAAGCAGCCAACTTGGAAATGTCGGCGACCTGGTTCAGCATCACATGCAGGTTCGCCAGCAGCGCCAGACGGTTGTTACGCAACTGCTCGTCTTCCGCCATCACCATCACGTCGTTGAAGAAGCCGTCGACGTTTTCCCGTAGCCGTGCCAATGCTTTCAACGCAGTGCTGAAATCGCCCTTTGCGAAGGCAGCGTCAACCTCTGGTTTCAACGTATTCATCGCCGCGAACAACTGTTGTTCGGCGCTGTCGCGCAGCAAATCCTGCTGTACCGTGTTGCCAACGCTTTCGGTCTTTTTCAGGATGTTGGTAATACGTTTGTTCGCCGCAGCCAGCGCTTCTGCTTCCGGCAAGGCGGCAAACGCTTGCACCGCGTCCAGGCGCTCGATGATGTTGTCGAGTCGGTCGGGCTGCTGCGCTACCACCGCTTCAATTTCGTTCGGTGAATAACCACGTTCGCGCAGCAGGCCGCGCAAGCGTTCGTACAGGAACGGCAGCACGTCGCTGCCTGG
Organism: Collimonas sp. OK607; assembly: GCF_900111995.1. Classification (GTDB taxonomy): domain Bacteria; phylum Pseudomonadota; class Gammaproteobacteria; order Burkholderiales; family Burkholderiaceae_D; genus Collimonas. The sequence continues at coordinate 7,623 of NZ_FOKF01000053.1, read as the reverse complement.
ATCCTTGAAGTTGGCGTTGCCGGCGAACTGTTGCGCTGCACTGCTCAGTAATTGCGCCAGCGATATCGGCAGGCGTTTTTCCAGCAGCATGCGCAAGATGCCTAGCGCATGGCGGCGCAAGGCAAACGGATCTTTGTCGCCGGTTGGCTGCAGGCCGATGCCCCAGATACCGATCAGCGTTTCCAGTTTGTCTGCCAGGGCGACCGCTACGCTGGTATCGGTGGTCGGCAAGGCGTCGCCGGCAAAGCGCGGTTGATAGTGTTCCGAGATTGCCAGTGCGACGTGTTCCGCTTCGCCGTCATGGCGTGCGTAGTAGTTGCCCATGATGCCTTGCAGCTCAGGGAATTCGCCCACCATGTCGGTCAGCAGGTCGGCCTTGGCCAGCAGCGCTGCACGTTCAGCCAGTGCAGAGTCGCCGTCTAACAGCGTGGCGATCGCCGCCGCCAGGGCTTTGACCCGGTCCGTGCGTTGCAGCTGATTGCCGAGCTTGTTGTGATAGACCACATTGGCCAGCAAAGGCACACGGTCGGCCAGTTTCTTTTTCTGGTCTTGCTCGAAGAAGAACTTGGCGTCGGACAGGCGCGGCCGGACCACGCGCTCATTGCCTTCGATGATGTAATGCGGCTCGTTGGTCTGCAAATTCGAAACAATCAGGAACCGCGAACGCAATTTGCCGGCGCTATCGGTCAAGGCAAAATATTTCTGATTGGTTTGCATCGTCAGAATCAGGCATTCCTGAGGAACGCTGAGGAATTCATCTTCGAATTTGCAGGCATACACTACCGGCCATTCGACCAGCGCCGTGACTTCATCCAGCAGCGCTTCCGGCATCAGTACCTGATCATCCGCAGCGCTTGCCAACAGGGCAGCGCGAATCTTTTCCTTGCGCTCACTGAAGCTGGCGATGACTTTGCCTTGCTCTGCCAGCGTAATGGCATAGCAGTCGGCGTCGGCCAGCGTGAAGCGGCCTTGCGACAGGAAGCGATGACCTTCGGTCTGGCGACCGGCATCCAGTCCGAGCAAGGTCAGTGGCAACACCTGGTCGCCGTGCAGCGCCACCAGGCTATGCGCAGGCCGCACAAAGCGTACGGTGTGGCCGGCAGCATGGCCATGTTGCAACTGGTAGCTCATCACTTTCGGGATCGGCAGCTTGGCTACAGTATCTTCCAGCACCACTTGCAAACCGACCGGCAACGCCACGCCTTTGGCGGTGTAGCTGAAGAAAAAGCTCTCAGCCTTGCCATCGGGGGCACGTTCCAGTTCGGTCGGGGTGATCATCACCTTGCCGCATTGCGCAGCCATGGCGGCCAGTTTCTTCACCAGCGGCGCAGTTGCCCGGCCATCCGCATCCAGCGCTACCGACACCGGCAGCACCTTTTCGCGCATGGTTTTATCGAGCGAAACGGCACGCACATTGCTGATGGAAACTGCCAGGCGGCGCGGCGTAGCGAACGCGGTGGCGACGGCGCCATCATCCAGGAAATCGCGTGATTTCAGACCATTGAAAATACCGGTGGCAAAGGCATCGCCAAGTTTTGCCAGGGCTTTCGGTGGCAGTTCTTCAGTAAAAATTTCGATCAGCAGGGTGCGGCTCATGAGTGTGTCCTTCATGCCTTTTCCCCTGCGCGCTGCGCTACTGCCGCCATGTATTCATCTCCAAATTCTTGCAACAACAGATCGCCATTTTCCTTGGTGATCTCCCACATCGGGAAGCCCAGCTTGGCCCGTGAATCGTAATATGCCTGCGCCACCGCACGTGACAGGTTACGGATCCGGCCCATATAGGCGGCGCGTTCGGTGACCGAGATCGCTCCGCGAGCATCCAGCAGATTGAAGGTGTGCGCAGCTTTCAATACCATTTCATAAGCCGGCAGCGCCAGAGGCACTTCCAGCAGGCGCTTGGCTTCAGCTTCATAGTTGCCGAACAGCGGGAACAGGAATTCGGTGTTGGCGTGTTCAAAATTGTAGGTTGATTGCTCGACTTCGTTTTGATGGAACACATCGCCATAACTGAGCTTTTTGGTGACGCCGTTCTCAACCCGTTCTGTCCAAACCAGGTCATAGACATTTTCTACGCCCTGCAGGTACATCGCCAGCCGTTCGATACCGTAAGTGATCTCACCCAGCACCGGCTTGCAATCGATGCCGCCAACTTGCTGGAAATACGTGAACTGCGTCACTTCCATGCCGTTCAGCCAGACCTCCCAGCCCAGGCCCCAGGCGCCCAGGGTCGGGTTTTCCCAGTCGTCTTCGACGAAGCGCACATCGTTGCGCTTGAGGTCGAGGCCGAGCGCGGCCAGCGAACCAAGGTAGAGATCCAGGATGTTTTCCGGCGCAGGCTTGAGGACAACCTGGTATTGATAGTAGTGCTGCAAGCGATTAGGGTTTTCGCCATAGCGCCCGTCTTTGGGGCGACGCGACGGTTGCACGTAGGCGGCGCGCCAGGGTTCGGGGCCGATTGCGCGCAGGAAGGTCGCGGTGTGCGATGTGCCGGCGCCGACTTCCATGTCGTAGGGTTGTAGCAGGGCACAGCCCTGAGCGTCCCAGTAATCTTGTAATTTAAGAATTATTTGTTGAAATGTAAGCATCGTTTTGTTGCTTTTCCATACGGCTAAATGCCGGTTAATCGATTAAGTATGGCGGATCAAGTACAGCGGCCCACTGAAGCAGGTGATGACGAGCGCTAAGACCAGCGATTTTAGCGGGTTTTGACTGATTTAGGGCTGCTCGCGAGCTTTGCGGCGGCCACAGTACCAGCTGCCCGCAAGCATCAGCAAGGCCAGGATCACCAGCAGGCGATTGCCCAGCAGTATATACGGCGTGGTGCCGCTATAGCCTTGCACGGATGTCGCCAGCGTCGCGCGCTCATATGGAGCCAGCTGAACGCTGACAACGCCGTGCGGATCAATCAGGGCGGTAGCGCCGGTGTTGGTCGCGCGGAGCATCGGGCGGCCGGTTTCCAGGCTGCGCATTTGCGAGATCTGCAAATGTTGTGGTAGTGAAATTGTGTTTCCGAACCAGGCGATATTCGACATGTTCAGCAGCAGCGTGGCGGTCGGCTCGCCGGCGGCGCGGGTGGCGGCCAGCTGGCCGGCAATTTCTTCGCCAAACAAATCTTCGTAGCAGATGTTGGGCAACACCCATTGGTCTTTCACCGCGAATGGTACTTGCACCGCAGCGCCGCGGTTGAAATCGCCAAGCGGGATGTTCATCATGTCGACAAACCAGCGGAAGCCGAACGGCACGAATTCGCCGAACGGGACCAGGTGCTGTTTATCGTAACGAAAGTAATGGGCGGCGGGATCCTTGGCCTGGGGCGCGATACCGATCACGCTGTTCGAGTAGCGGTAAGGGCCGTCGATATAGGGAATTCCCAGCGCGATATGGCTGCCGGTTTGCTGCGAGAAATCTGATAAGGCAGGCAAATAATCCGGTGGCAGTTCGGTTTGCAGGATCGGTATCGCGGTCTCCGGCGTGGCAATCAGGTCTGCCGGCGCGGCGCGGATCATATCGATATACAGCCGCAGGGAATTCACAATCTGCGCGGTATTGAATTTTTCTTCCTGCGGCACATTGCCTTGCAGCAGACGCACTGTGATCGGTTTGCCGTGTGGCGCAGTCCAGTTAATCTGGTGCAAACCGAGGCCGGCGACCAGTATCAGCAGGGCCGCCGCAGCCGGCAGCTTATAGCGCGGCAGCAAAGCCAGGCAGCCGGCGATCAATGCCGAAATGCAGCCTATGCCGTACACGCCGATCAACGGCGCAAAACCTGCCAACGGGCTGCCAGTGTGGGCATAACCCGAAATCAGCCAGGGGAAGCCGGTGAACAACCAGCCGCGCACCCATTCCGTCAGCGCCCACAGGGCTGGGAAGATTGCCAGAGCAAACAGCGGCGGTGAACTCGTCCAACGTTGCCGTAACCAGAGCGCGGCGGCGGCGCACATGGCTGTGTACAGCCCCAGGACAGCCGCCAGCAATGCCACTGCCAACATCGCCAGCCAAGCCGGCAGGCCGCCAAAGTCGTGCAGCGAAATATAAATCCAGTAGACGCCATGCGCCATCCAGCCGAAGCCATAGGCCCAGCCCAGCAGTGCGCCGTATTTGATAGCAGGAGCGCGGAGCAGGCAGAACACGAACAGCGCCAGCGTCAGCAGTTGAATCGGCCACAGCCCGAACGGCGCGAAGGCGAATACATTGATGGCACCGGTCAAGGCCGCCAATAAGGCAGCCAACGGCAGCGGAAGTTTAAAAAACGAGGTGGGGCGAAAACTCATAGGCAGCGGCGATTTTGCTCTTTCTTGCTCTTAGGCGGGCAGGTCGTACCAGCGTGCTGCCACGCTGTTACGGCCAGCTCCTTTTTCAGGCTTCTTCCTGGGCCGGTCCCGACAATTTCTCGACCAGCAGGACATGTACCTGGCGGGCATCGGCACGCAGCACTTCAAAGCGCACATTGTCGATCGTGAACTCGTCGCCTTTACGCGGTACCCGTCCCAGATGATTGGCGACCAGGCCGCCAATGGTATCGACGTCTTCATCGACCAGCGCCGTTTCCAGCGTCTCGTTGAATTGTTCGATCTCGGTCAGCGCCTTGACCCGCCAGCGGCTGCCGTGGTCACCATCGCGGATGGCGAGGATATTGTCTTCTTCTTCATCGAAATCGTATTCGTCTTCGATATCGCCGACGATCTGTTCCAGCACGTCTTCAATCGTGATCAGGCCGGCGACGCCGCCGTACTCATCGACCACGATCGCCATATGATTGCGATTGGCGCGGAAATCACGCAGCAAGACATTGAGGCGTTTCGATTCAGGGATAAAAACTGCCGGCCGCAGCATGTCGCGCACATCGAAAGAATCTTCGGCGTAGTAGCGCAGCAAGTCTTTTGCCAGCAGGATGCCGATCACCTTGTCGCGCTCGCCATCGACGGCAGGGAAGCGCGAGTGAGCAGTCGACAGGACTTCCGGCATCCAGTCTTCTATCGGCTTGGTGACGTCGATCATGTCCATTTGCGAACGCGGGATCATGATGTCGCGGGCGGAAAGATCGGAGACCTGGAATACGCCTTCGATCATCGACAGTGCGTCGGCGTCGATCAGGTTGCGATCATGTGCATCTTGCAGCACATCGAGCAGTTCGGCGCGATTTTCAGGTTCGGGAGAAATCAGTGCGGTCAGGCGTTCAAATAATGACCGGTGGGGTTTAGCGTCAAATGATTTGACGCTACTAGGGTGCTCTGGCATATGGCGTTAGCCTTGGTTTCACATTGTTTTGGAAGCAATAGCATACAACAAATATGTGACAGGACGACGAAACGCATGTGTCTGAAGGCCTATATCTTGACTTCGACAGGCAATTTTCTTGCATAAAAAAGACGAATAATGCCCGTGGGCATTATTCGTCGCATTGGGAAAACGATAATTATTTCTTCATTTCATCTTTTCCCATGTCATCTTTCTTCATTTCATCTTTGGCCATGCCATCTTTACTCATCGCATCTTTTTTCATATGCATTTTTTTGTGCGGTTTCTTCTTCGCCATTTCATCATGTCCCATGGCGTCCTTGCCCATCGCATCTTTGTCCATGGCAGGTTTGGTCATTGCATCCTTCGACATGTCGTCCTTCTTCATTGCATCTTGGGCATAAACGCCGCCGGCAGCCATCATCAGGCAGGTAACTAACAGAGTTGTGAGGCTTTTTTTCATTTTGAATCTCCAGGTAAAAGTGGCAAAAGCGCCAAAAAAATCAATAAATACGGTTGCAGGGCCAGCATCTAAGAGCCGCCGAACCAGTTGTACCCTTGGTCTTCCCAGTAACCGCCGGGGTACTTGTTTGTTACTTCGATAGACGTGATGTGTTTCGGATTTTTGTAGCCTAGCTTGGTCGGCATCCGCAACTTCATCGGGAAGCCGTATTTCGGCGGCAGAATCTCGCCGTCGTAAGTCAACGTCAACTGGGTTTGCGGATGCAAGGCAGTCGGCATGTCGATGCTGGTGTGATAGTCATCCCCGCATTGAAAATCGACATATTTGGCGCTCAGGTCGGCGCCGATCTGTTGCAGAAAATAAGAGAACGGGATACCGCCCCAACGGCCGATGGCGCTCCAGCCTTCGACGCAGATATGGCGCGTTATCTGCTCGTTCTGTGGCATCTTGTGCAATTGCTCTAGCGTCCAGGGCCGTTTGTTGGTTACCAGACCAGTCACTTCCAGTTGATAATCGCTGCCGTCGATTTCCGGCACTTCTTCAATGCTGTAAAACGCGTTGAACGGGAAGGGGCGGGTCATTTCAGCCTGGGTGTAAGTAGGCGCCAGGCGTTTCGGATCGAACAGCCATCCTTGCACGTCATCGTTCATGCGCGAGATGCGCTCCAGCATGCGATTGACGGAGGGTTCGTCGGTGATATTGCAACCGGTCAGCAGCGACAGGCCGCCCAGGGTAAGTGCCCGCTTTGCAAACAGGCGGCGCGAAGGCAGAGCCAGTTCGCTGCGAGCGTCTTTCAGTATCGATTCGGTGTCTAGCGTCGAGTTGAGGGTTTTCTTGAACATGATCATCTCCTCAGCGGCCGCGCAGCATGGCTAGCAGTGTGCGTGGAACCAGTGCCACCATGACGATGTGCACCACAATGAACGCGACCAGGAAGCTCATCGCGCAGAAATGTACGATCCTGGCGTTGTCGAAGCCGCCCATCAGTTCGCGCAAGAGAGGGAACTGCACGGATTTCCAGATCGCCAGGCCCGAGACCACCAGCAGTATCAAATCCAGGATGACCGAGACGTACGCCAGTTTTTGCACCGCGTTGTAGTGGTCGAGCGTATCGTGCTGCAGCTTGCCGCGCAGTGCTTTGAACAGATCCTGGATAACCTCGGTCGGGCGTAGCGGGAAGAATTTTCTCCACAGGCGGCCGCTGGCAGTATTGAGCAGCAGATAAACCAGGCCGTTAAAGAACAGTAGCCACATCGCCGCAAAATGCCATTGCAAAGCGCCGCCCAGCCAACCGCCTAAGGTCCACTCGCTGGGAATGCGAAACGGGAAAATCGGCGATGCGTTGTAGATACGCCAGCCGCTCAGGATCATGATGATCACGGCAAGCGCGTTGAGCCAGTGGGTGACGCGTAGCCAGATCGGATGAACCACCGGTTTCTTGAGTGTAGAGGATGACATTTAGGCCGCCTGCACAAGAGGGAGGACGATCAAACGGAGCGGCATGATTTGGTTCACATTTGTCTCCGGGGGCTGTGTAATGATGGTTTTCATGTGGCTTAGTCGCAGGCCGAACCGGTTCATTACATGAATTCATCATAATCTTATTAATTAAAAAGATAAGAGAAGATTTTTGATATGTTAATTGCAATATTTTGAATGCAAGTCATTGATTCCAAGTAATAAAATTTAGAAGTAATTACAGAAATAAAAAACGCCGCAAAGGCGGTAATGCCGTTCAGTTAAGACTGGACGGCATTTTTATTTTGGGCTTGTAAACGTTCGGGCCAGCTGTTAACCTGCGTGTCGATGCTCGATGACACTCTCCATTTCCTTGCAAACCACCTCGAAGCGCCTGACTGGCGTCGGCTAGGAGAGCATTTGCCTGTCGAATGGATTGAACAGGCCGTGCAGCGCACCGA
>NZ_FOKF01000055.1 GCF_900111995.1 Collimonas sp. OK607 | reverse complement strand
AGCACCCCGACAGATCCCAATCTCGCAAATTAACCAGGCAATTCATACCCTGCGCTCTATGGCTATTCATGTTGTTATTTGAGGGGAAGGGTCAGACTCTGACCCCAATTAACTACTGCCCGGCCACCTCCGGCAGATATTGCGATGTTCGTGTAACATGTACAACTGTTCCCGGTCGCCAGAAAGATCCATATCTGGCGCACCACCCGGCCCTCCCGCCGACGCACTCCACCCGCTATAAATAACCACTGAAGCACAAGCAAATTGTGCAACCCCAAGCACCCCAATGACAAACACACCTGACACCCCAGGCCCCGAGAAACTACTCCCGGGCTGGCTGCTATTACTCGGCGCCCTTACCGCCATCGGCTCCCTGTCGATCGACATGTACCTCCCAAGCTTCCCCACCATCGCCCAAGAGTTCGGCGTCGGCAGCAACCTGGTACAACTTACACTAGCTAGCTTCCTGGTCGGCCTGGCAGTCGGCCAGATGTTTTACGGCCCGCTCAGCGATCGCTTCGGCCGCAAGCCGCCACTCTATGTCGGCATGACACTGTACCTGCTAGGCTCCCTGGCCTGCATGGTGTCGCAAGACGTAACCGCGCTAATCGTATCCCGCTTCCTGCAAGGCCTCGGCGGCTGCGCCGGCATGGTCATCGCACGCGCAGTAATCCGCGACCGGCTAGGCACCACCGGCGCCGCCAAAGCGTTTTCGCTGATGATGCTGGTAATGGGCCTGGCCCCCATCCTGGCGCCGCTGATCGGCGGCAGCGTGCTCAAATTCTGGGGCTGGCGCGTGATTTTCGGCGGCCTCGCCGCCTTTGGTTTGTTTTGCCTGCTGGCGATCCATTACACGATGCAGGAAACGCTGGACCGCCACAAAGCAGAACCGCTGCATCTGGGCCGCACCCTGAAACAATACGGCCGGCTATTGCTGGATCGCCAGTTCGTCTCTTACAGCCTGGTCGGCGGCCTGATGCAAGGCGGCATGTTCGCCTACATTACCGGCTCTTCTTTTGTCCTGATCGAACTGCACGGCATCAAACCAGAGCATTTCGGTTTCGTGTTCGGCACGAATGCATTCGGCCTGATTGCCGCCTCCCAGATCAACGCCCGCCTGGTCGGAAAGTATGCGCTCGACACCATCCTCGGCCGCGCCCTGTGGCTGCCGGCTATCCTGACCCTGCTGGTGGCGGTGCTGGTGGCTTGCGGCGTGAACAACCTGCCAATCCTGTTGATTGGTTTCTTCGGCTACCTGGCGTGCTACGGCTTCATCAGCCCAAATGCTTCGGCGATCGCCTTGTCACAACAAGGCAAGCAGGCCGGTGTGGCTTCAGCCTTGATGGGCACGTTGCAATTTTCGCTGGGCATCGCTTCCGGCATCGGCATGAGTCTGTGGCACGATGGCACGGCGTTGCCACTGATGGTGGTGATGACAATTTGCGGCGGCGGCGGCTTGCTGTTGCATCGCTTTGTGGCCAGGCCAGAACATCGGCGCCTTTCGCAAGCGGCAGCCCAGGCATGACAACTCACACGACAAACGCACTGGTGTCATGGAGCGGCGGCAAGGATTCCTGCCTGGCCTTGTGGCGCGCACGTCAAAACGGCATGCAGATCACACGCCTGATTACAGCACTGGATGAAAGCGGTCAACGTGCCCGTTCGCATGGCGTACCGCCGACATTGCTGCAAGCACAGGCGAATGCACTCGGTGTGCCGCTGGCGTTTTACAGCGCCAGCTGGCAACAGTATGAAGAAAAATTCATCGCTGCCTTGCGTGATGCGCACGGCGCCGGCATACGCCATGCCGTGTTCGGCGATATCGATTTGCAAGCGCATCGCGACTGGGAAGAAAAAGTCTGCGCCGAGGCCGGACTGCAAGCCTCCCTACCGCTATGGAACCAGCCGCGCCGGCAACTGGTGGATGAATTCCTGGCGCTCGGTTTCAAGGCACTGGTAGTGTGCGTCAACGGCAACCATCTGTCGCAAGATTTTTGCGGACGTGAATTCGATGCGGCTTTTCTCGCCGACTTGCCGCCGGGCGTAGATGCCTGCGGCGAGAACGGCGAGTTCCATACTTTCGTGTATGACGGCCCGGCGTTTACCCATGCGGTACCGTTCCACCGTGACCGCATCAGTCCGTATCAATCACCGCCGGAACTGGGTTCGACGATTTATTATTTCCAGGAATTGCTGGCGGGCTGATTCATCGGCCATATGCATATCCGCAATATCAGACGCGCCGCTTATGCGTAAAATGCTGGATGTTATCCAGATGCAATCCAGTCAAGCCTGAAATAAGCACAAAAACACAACAAACTATTGCCCGCCGCTCTTTCACCTTCTTTTATAGACCGAAGCCATGCAAGCAGGAATGTTCTACGCGATCGCCTCCTACGTCCTGTGGGGCATGTTCCCGATCTACTTCAAAGCGCTGGAAGCCGAGATTCCGCCGGTCGATATCGTCATGCACCGGATGCTGTGGTCGTTCCTGTTTCTGGTAATCGTATTAACCGTACGCAAGCAGTGGGCGTGGGTAGCGCCGATGCTGCGACAGCCGCGTGTCATCGGCGGCTTTATGGCCAGCGCGCTGCTGCTGACCGCCAACTGGACCACCTACATCTGGGCCGTCAACAACAATCACATCGTCGAAGCCAGCCTCGGCTATTTCATCAACCCGATGGTCAGCGTCGCGCTGGGTTTCATATTCCTGCGCGAACGGCTGCGTCCGGTGCAATGGCTGGCGATTGCATTGGCGGCCGCCGCCGTGCTCTGGCTGACCTGGCAAACCGGTCATCCGCCCTGGATTGCGCTGACGCTGGCAGTCACTTTCGGCAGTTACGGTTTGCTGCGCAAAACCGCCAGCCTTGGCGCCCTGCCAGGTTTAGCTCTGGAAACGGCGCTGGTGCTGCCGCTGGCACTGGCGTTCCTAGTTTATACTACGGTCCAGGATCAGAATACCTTTGTCAGCGCCTCGACTTCCACCAAATGGCTGCTGGTCGCTGCCGGTCCGATTACCTCGATTCCCTTGCTGATGTTTGCCGCCGGCGCTCGCCGCCTGCCGCTTTCGCTGATCGGCGTGCTGCAATACATCACGCCATCGCTGCAATTGTTGCTGGGCGTCTGGTTATATAACGAACAACTGGACGGCGCCAGGCTGGTGGGTTTCATCGTCATCTGGTGCGCGCTGATTCTGTATTCCGCCGAAGGATTGTGGCGCACGTTTACAATACGCCCGGCGCCTGGCGTCGGAGACCAGTCTTAACAACTCGTCAACCCGGCCCGCATCGGTTATTCTTGGCAGTTCGGTGCACTTTCAGTTCGTTCTCAGTTCACTCTTTGCTGCTCGCCTATTCATCGCATTTCTTTTTATTATCATCGCTACTCATGGCCCAATACGTCTACACAATGAACAAGGTCGGCAAGATCGTGCCGCCCAAACGTCAGATCCTGAAAGATATCTCGCTGTCGTTCTTCCCAGGCGCCAAAATCGGCGTGCTGGGCCTGAACGGTTCCGGCAAATCGACTTTGCTGAAAATCATGGCCGGTATCGATAAGGATATCCAGGGCGAAGCGGTACCTATGCCCGGCTTGAATATCGGTTACCTGCCGCAAGAACCGCAACTCGATCCGGAACAAACGGTACGCCAAGCCGTCGAGGGCGGGCTGGGCGAAGCGTTTGAAGCGCAGGCCAAGTTGGATGCCGTATACGCGGCCTATGCAGAAGAAGATGCCGACTTTGACGCACTGGCCGCTGAGCAGGCACGACTCGAAGACATCCTTGCTACCGCCGGCGACGGCAATCTTGACCTGCAACTGGAAATGGCTGCCGACGCCTTGCGTTTGCCGCCTTGGGACGCGAAGATCGGCATTCTCTCCGGTGGTGAAAAGCGCCGCGTGGCATTGTGCCGCCTGCTGTTATCAAAACCCGACATGCTGCTGCTCGACGAACCGACCAACCATCTGGATGCCGAGTCAGTCGAATGGCTGGAGCAGTTCCTGCAACGCTTCCCTGGCACTGTGGTCGGCATCACCCATGATCGCTACTTCCTCGACAACGCCGCCGAATGGATCCTGGAACTGGACCGCGGTCACGGTATCCCCTGGAAAGGCAACTACAGCTCATGGCTGGAGCAAAAGGGCGATCGCCTGAAACAGGAAGAGGCAACCGAATCGTCACGCCAGAAAACCATCGCCAAGGAACTGGAATGGGTACGCCAGAATCCTAAGGGCCGTCAAGCCAAGAGTAAGGCGCGTCTGGCACGCTTCAACGAACTGAGCGAACACGAATACCAGAAACGCAACGAAACCCAGGAAATCTTCATCCCGGTCGCCGAGCGCCTGGGTAATGAAGTGATCGAATTCAAGAATGTCTCGAAATCGTTCGGCGACCGCATGCTGATCGACAACCTGAGCTTCCGCATTCCGGCAGGCGCAATCGTCGGCATCATCGGCCCTAACGGCGCCGGTAAATCGACCTTGTTCAAGATGATCACCGGCAAGGAACAGCCGGACAGCGGTGAGGTAGTACTGGGCACGACCGCCCGGGTCTCGATCGTCGACCAGTCGCGCGATTCCCTGTCTGACCAGAAAACCGTGTTTGAAGACGTCTCCGGCGGCGCTGACATCCTCACCGTCGGCCGCTTTGAAATGCCTTCGCGCGCCTACCTGGGCCGCTTCAACTTCAAGGGCGGCGACCAGCAAAAGATCGTCGGCAACCTGTCCGGCGGTGAACGCGGCCGCCTGCATCTGGCCAAAACCCTGCTGCAAGGCGGTAACGTGCTGCTGCTGGATGAACCGTCCAACGATCTCGACGTCGAAACCTTACGCGCGCTGGAAGACGCCTTGCTGGAATTCGCCGGCAGCGTGATGGTGATCAGCCATGACCGCTGGTTCCTGGATCGTATCGCTACGCACATCCTGGCGTTTGAAGGTGAATCGCAAGTGTCGTTCTTCGACGGTAACTACCAGGAATATGAAGCCGACAAGCGCAAGCGCCTGGGTGAAGAAGGCGCCAAGCCTAAGCGGATTCGCTACAAGCCCGTCACGCGCTGATTGGATTGAAACGAAAAAGACGGAAAACGCACAGCGCTTTCCGTCTTTTTTCATGGTCGCCGACTTTTAAATATGCAGCCAGGCCAGCGTCCCCAGCACCACACTGACCGCTCCAGCACCGTACGCCATTTTTTTCAGCCACTCCTTGCGCGTCAGCAGGGTGATCGCCGCCAGCGATATGGCAATCTGTATCGCCATCATCGCCTGCGCCCAACGGTGATGCTGATGCAATACCAGTTCTGATTTTTCATCCCACGCACTAGCTTCGGCCTCAAGCTCCTGGGCTTTCTTCTGCACTACTTCTTTTTCGCTTTTGTAGCGTTGCGCCTCGGCGGTGTAATGCGCCGCATCGACGCCGGGAATATGCGCGGCCAGCTCGGCCAGGTTTTGCCGGCTGGATTTGGCCTGGTAATAATTCCACTGGTTGGACGCTTCGGTTTTCTTGATGGCGGCGTTGTTCTTGTTCATCGCCGCTTCGCTCTCCGTGGAACCGGCCTGGTAGCTGAACATAGCGCCGACAGTCGCCATGATGGCTGTCATCACCGCGATCTTGCCGGCGAAATTATCGCCACTGCCATGGGCGTGCTCGGTCACGTGTTCCAGATGCTGCTCGTGAGGACTGGGGACTTCGAATTCTTCGGACATGGGCTTCGATCTTTAAAAATTACCAAATTATGCAGCGATTGTAACTGCCTATAAGCACTAGAGGTCTTACACCAACAGATAACCATCCGCAAGATTACTCCTGAGATAGAATTAGCGCCAACTTCGCATTAATGGGGGGAGACACAACATAATGGTGGAGACGTATGTCAAACACAGCCGTATCGAACAAGAAAATCGCAGTTATCCTGCCGGCATATAACGAAGAGTTGACCATCGCAGAGACAATCCGGGCCTTTCGCGAAGCCCTGCCCGAAGCCGTCATTTACGTAGTCAACAATAATTCCCGCGACCGCACGCGCGAAATCGCCGGACAGGTATTGCAGGAGCTGGCATGTCCGGGCCGGGTGATTGACGAGCCGCGACAAGGCAAGGGCAGCGCACTCAGGCGCGCGTTTATCGAGATAGACGCCGACATTTATGTGCTGGCCGATGCCGACCTCACCTATCCGGCGTATCAGGCCCGCGAACTCATGGCGCCAGTAATTGAAGGCCGGGCTGACATGGTGGTAGGCGATCGCCGCTCCAACGGCGATTATGCACGCGAAAATCAGCGCTCATTCCATAGTTTCGGCAACGGCTTGGTGCAATGGATGGTGAATCGGCTGTTCCACGCCAGGCTGGTCGATATCATGAGCGGCTATCGGGTATTCAGCCGCGACTTCGTCAAGACTTACCCGGTGCTGGCGGAAGGTTTTCAAATCGAAACCGACATGACTTTGCATGCGCTGCACAAGCGCATGCGGATTGTCGAAATCCCGGTGTCGTACAAGGATCGGCCCGCTGGCAGCGTTTCCAAGCTAAACACATTGTCTGACGGGACGCGTGTGCTGTTTGCGATCGCCCAGATTTTTCGTTATTACCGGCCACTGGCCTTTTTCAGCGTCCTGAGTATCATCATGCTTTTGCTTGGCTTTTCGGCAGGCATACCGGTGTTCGACGACTGGATTCAATATCGCTATATTTATCACGTACCGCTGGCCATCCTGGCGACAGGCTTGTGTATTGCAGCGGTAATGGCCTTGGGTATCGGCCTGATTCTGGATTCGGTCGCGCATCAGCAGCGTCTCGAATTCGAACTGCGTTGGCTCTCCCGATCAGAACGGTAGCGAGTGCTGATGCAGGAAAAATTATCTCGATTTCCTGTGGAAAACAAAATATCGCGCAAAAGAATAGTTGATAAACATCCCCGCGATGCTCCCCATCGCGACGGCTATCAGCGGCCTGAAAACAAACGCCGGCATCAATGAAACCGCCATCGCGTAGACGAGATAATTGACGACGCCGCCACCCAGCATGAGACCGAAATACTTTACATACTCATGAATGATCGACACGCCGGATACGCGATTGCGAAAAGTAAACTGCCGATTCAGCAACCAGGTAGCAGTCGCGGCGCAGAAGAAAGAGGGAACGCGTGCCCAATACAAACCCAACGTTCCCTTTAACAGATACAGCACGCCTGCATCTACCAAGAATCCCGCGATCCCGACAATTCCAAAGATGAAAAATTCTCTGCGAATGTTCAACTGCTGCCCCTGTTTTTGATTTTTGATTGTTGATTTCTGCAACGCAAAAAACATTACGCAATTGCCCTATCGCTTGTGCGGCGTTTATCTTAGCACCGTTGTATCGGGACTCGCGTACAACGCTTCCGGTGGCGCCCGCAAATATGCGGCAAAATTCGGCCTGAAAATAAAAAAAGCCAGCCAAATCACAGATATGATTTAGCTGGCTTTTCGCTGCCTGTAACCTATGTCATGCGAACATGATCAATAGGTGTAGAACATGCGCTGGATTTCTTTGGTGTTGTTGGTCTTGGTCAGCGCCAGCATCAGCAGGATGCGTGCTTTTTGTGCATTCAGCGTGTCCGACACCACGAAATCGAGTTCATCGTCGTTGGCTTCGCCGTTGCGGGCAACGATGCCCTGGCCGACGCGGCTGGCGCGCACAATGATCACACCCTTCTTGCGTGCTTCGACCAGCGGTGTTTTCATTTGCGCCGCAATACTGCCGTCGCCGACGCCAGCCTGGATGATGCCCTTGGCGCCGGAAGCGACTTGCGCATCGAGTGCCGCGCGGGTCATGTTGGCGTAGCCGTAGATGATGTCAACTTGTGGCAGCACGTCCAGCTTGCTGACGTCGAATTCGGTATCGACCGTGTTCTTGCGGGTCGATTGCCGGTAGAAGTACGCCTTGTTGCCCTGGATATAACCCAGCATGCCGAGTTCGGGCGACTTGAAGGTGTCGGTGGACGAGGTATTGGTCTTGGTTACTTCGCGGGCAGAGTTGATCTGGTCGTTAAGCGAAACCAGTACGCCCTTGCCGATCGCATCTTTGCTGCCGGCCAGCAGGACGGCGTTGTACAGGTTGATCGGGCCGTCGGCCGAGATCGCGGTCGAAGGGCGCATGGCGCCGACGATCACCA
Source organism: Collimonas sp. OK607 (assembly GCF_900111995.1). Classification (GTDB taxonomy): domain Bacteria; phylum Pseudomonadota; class Gammaproteobacteria; order Burkholderiales; family Burkholderiaceae_D; genus Collimonas. Next base: position 17,287 of record NZ_FOKF01000055.1, on the reverse strand, counting down.
CCGGCTTGCGGCTCTTGACTGTCAGGTCGAGGAAATAAGCGGTTTCTTCGATGGTGTCAGTGCCATGGGTGATGACGATGCCATCCACGTCCGATTGCGCCAGCAAGGCATTGACGCGCTTGGCCAGCTTCAGCCAATGGTCGTTGGTCATGCTTTCGCTAGCGATCTGGAATACTTGCTCGCCTTTGACATTGGCGACTTTCTTCAACTCCGGCACTGCAGCAATCAGCTTTTCGACGCCGACGGTGGCTGACGTGTAGCCAACCGTGGTGGTGCTGTCGGCGCCGGTGCCGGCAATCGTGCCGCCGGTCGCCAGGATCATCACGTTAGGCAGCTTGGCCTGGTTGTCTTGCGCATGCGCCACGGTGGCGGAGAGCAATAAGGCGCTGAACATCATCACCGCGTAAGAACTGAAGGTGCGATTGAGGGAGCGCAGTGCGAGTGTGCGGGTGGTAGACATATATCTCCTGATCTTGTAGGTAATTGTGGACCGCAAGCCAGGTTCAGTTCAAATTCAAACCCGGAAGCGGTCACGCGGCAGTTCAACATTCGGGAACGCGCCGCCGCGCAGCGGAACTGTAACGAATGTTGGCAAAGCGATCTAATGCCATCTAGGCATAGGTTTATGCAAAATTATTATAGGTTCCAATTTAGCAAGAATCAGATCGAAAGCAGACCGATCAAGCAGCAACCTTGGTTTCCGCCTCATGCGTGATAAGCAACTCGCGCGTCGGAAACGGGATCGAGCAATTTACCGCTGCCAGCGCCGCCTGAACATTTTGCGCAATCGACCAGCGCACCGCCCAGTATTCGGAGGTGGTGGTCCAGGCCCGCAGATTCAGCATGACCGCGCTTTCGGCATGGTCGGTGACAACCACCATCGGCGCCGGCGTCGCCAGGATCCGCTCGTCCGCCATCAACAGTTTCTGCAACGCTTTAATCGCAACGGCCGGATCATCCTTGTAATTGATGCCGATCGGCATATCGATGCGGCGCGTGTTGTTGCGGCTATAGTTGGTCAGGGCGCTATTCCACAGCTGATTGTTAGGCGCGAACAGGCAGATGCCGTCAGCCTTGGTCAGCTTGGTCGCAAACAAGCCGATTTCATCGACGGTACCTTCAATGCTGCCATTCGAGATGTATTCGCCGACCTGGAACGGCCGCAGGAACAGCAGCATCATGCCAGCTGCTATGTTTTGCAAAGTCCCCTGCAAGGCCAGGCCGATCGCCAGGCCGGCGGCGCCAAGGACGGCGACGATACTGGCGGTCTGCACGCCGAACTGGCCAAGCACGGCAACCAGGGTGATCAGGCGTATCAGCCATAGCAACACGCTGCGCAGCACCGGACGCAAGGTGGCATCCAGGCTGGCGCGGGTCATTACCCGGTCAAGCGCATTGGCGAAACGCGACGACAGCCACCAGCCGACTGCCAGCGTGATGATGGCCAGTACAGCGTTGAGGCCATAGTGCAAGGACGATTCAAGAAGAAAACTCCAGATCGCGGTGAGTTGATTGGCGGCTAATATGTTCAAGGGCAGCTCCTGTTGCTTGAATAAAATAACGCGAACCGGGTCCGCGCATTAAGCCCTCTATGTTACCAGTTGTCTTCAGTGCAACCCGCGAATCCCAGCCAGACCGCTCCGGGTTTGCTACCATATGGCTGATTCGCCAACCCGCGCAGCCCAGGAGCCTGTCGGACTTAGGGGGTCGAAGCGAAAAAATAGCTGGGCGAGGACAGATTTTGCCGGATTCGCAGTGTCAATAGCGTGGCTATTGACCAAGAAGCCGGTGAAATATGGACCGTCCAGGTATTTTTGCAGCCGACCACTCCTAAGTCCGACAGGCTCCTACGCCCTTACTTTTTTTTAGCGACACAATGAGCAAATTCTGGAGTCCCATCGTCAACCGCCTGACGCCTTACACCCCCGGCGAACAACCCAAGCTGAGCAAGCTGGTCAAGCTCAACACCAATGAAAATCCGTACGGCCCGTCGCCGCTGGCGCTGGCGGCCATGAGCGCCGAACTAGGCGACAATTTGCGGCTGTATCCCAATCCGGATGCCGAGCCGCTGAAACTGGCGCTGGCGGAACAAAACGCCGCGCACGGGATAACGCCTGCCCACGTATTTGTCGGCAACGGTTCCGACGAGGTGCTGGCGCATGCGTTCCAGGCCTTGCTGCAGCATGAGCACGCGATCCTGTTCCCGGATATCAGCTACAGTTTTTATCCGACCTATTGCGGCTTGTACCAGATCGCCCATCGGCTGGTGCCGCTGGCCGAGGACTTTACGCTGCGGGTCGACGATTATCTGAACACGCCCGCCGGCGGCATCATTTTCCCGAATCCGAATGCCCCTACCGGCTGCCTGCTGCCGCTGGCCGAGGTGGAACGGCTGGTGGCCGGCCAGCCCGACTGCGTGGTGATCGTGGACGAGGCCTATGTCGACTTCGGCGGCGACAGCGCGATCCCCCTGGTGGCGCGCTATCCTAATCTGCTGGTGGTGCAGACCTTGTCCAAATCGCGTTCGCTGGCCGGGTTGCGGGTCGGCTTTGCGATCGGTCATCCGGACCTGATCACGGCGCTGGAACGGGTCAAGAACAGCTTCAACTCCTATCCGCTGGACCGCATGGCGATCGTCGGCGCTACCGCGGCGATCAAGGATCAGGCGCACTTTGACAAGACCCGGCTGGCAGTGATGGCCAGCCGCCAGCACCTGGTCAGCGGCTTGACCACACTCGGCTTCGACGTGCTGCCATCGGCTGCCAATTTCGTGTTTGCGCGCCATCCACGCCACGATGGCGCCAAGCTGGCGGCCCGCTTGCGTGCTGATGGCATCATCGTGCGCCATTTCGGCAGTGCCCGCATTGCTCAGTTCCTGCGCATCACGGTGGGTACCGATGAGGCTTGCCAGACATTGCTGGATGCTTTGCAGACGCATCTGAAAGACATGCCTGCCGACTTCTGATCGTCCGGGATTATGGCTGACGGCGAGCCGTCAGCCATAATCATTCCGCTGTCTGTGCAGTCTGCATAAGCCCCCCACCCTTCCAGCAATGTCATCACCAGTCTCCACTCCTGTCGTCATCACTCGCATGCAGCGGGCGGCCTTGCCGCTGCTGTTCCTGTTGCTAGGCGTGATCTATGCCAGCTGGGTCTCGCGCATCCCGGCGTTGCGCGATAACCTGCAACTGGATCCGGCCAGCCTTAGCCTGTTTCTGCTCGGCGGCGGCATTGGCGCAGTCGGTTCGTTCCCGCTGGCGGCGTGGCTGGTGGGTCACTATGGCGCGCGCCGCGCCAGCTGGTATGCCGGCGTGCTGCTGTTGATCACCATCCCCTGCCTGGCATTGGCGCCCACGCAGCCGTTGCTGATGCTGGCGATGCTCTGCCTGGGCGCCTGGTCCAGCTGTTTCAATGTCGCGATCAACACACTTGGCGCAGAAGTCGAAAAGCTCGCCGGACGCTCGCTCATGTCGCAGCTGCATGCCTGGTTTTGCGTCGGTACCTTGTCTGGCGCCTTGCTTGGCAGCGCCGTTGCCGGCATGGAGATCTCGCCATTGCTGCATTTCAGCCTGATCGCTGCATGTGTGGCGATTCCGCTGCGGCTGTGTTACCGCGCCTTGCCGAATGACCGGCCGCAATATATCGCTGGTAAAAAACACTTTGCGCTGCCACACGGCCCGCTGATTGCACTCGGCGTGGTGGCCTTCGGCGGCGCGATCATCGAGGGCTCCGTGGCCGACTGGAGCGGGGTCTACATGAAGGACCGCTTGTTTGCCAGCGACGGCGTGGCGCCGCTCGCTTTTGCGTTCTTTGCCGGCATGATGCTGCTGACGCGCATCGTCGGCGACAGGTTGAAGGAAGCACTCAGTGCGCGCCGTGTCGTCGCCGGTGGCGGCTTGATAGCGGCTATCGGCATGCTGATCGCGTTACTTGCCAGTCAAATCCCATTCGCCATCGCCGGCTTTGCACTGACCGGCGTCGGCATTGCCACCATCTTTCCTTTCATCTTCAGCGCCGCCGGCCGCCACGGCCCGACCGCGCTGGCCGGGGTCACCACCATGGGTTATACCGGCGGCCTGATCGGGCCACCGCTCATCGGCTTTCTGGCGCATGGCTTCGGCCTGCCAGCAGCCTTGTCGCTGGTAGGCGTGCTGTGCATTGCGGTGGCGCTGGCAGCTAGCCGCGCCAGATGGCTGGAATGATGTCATTACGCTAAAATATGCGCTTGCGTTTGTACGCCAACCCTTTGCATGGAGTCCACATGACGCTTAGCGCATTTCCACGTTCACTGATCCGCTGCCTGGCGCTCGGCGCCGCTGCCGGCCTTACCCTGGCGGCCTGTGCCGGCACTCCCCCGCAACCCGCGGCTGACAGCAGTGCGGCACTCACCGCATCGCGCTGGGAACTGACGCGCTGGCCCGGGCACACCGTGCCGCATGGCGACAACGGCGAACCGGTCATCTTGAATTTCGCTCAGGAAAAAGGCCAGGGAAGAGTCAGCGGCCGCGCCGGCTGCAATCAGTTCTCGGCACCCTATTCAGTGCGCGGGCCCGGCCAGTTGACGATCGTCCAGGCGGTGACAACCCGCATGGCTTGCCCTGGACCGGCAATGCAATTCGAAGCTGATTTCCTCGACAAGCTGCAAGCGGTGAATCAATACAAGATCGACGGCCAGCAGATGGAAATGAAAACCCTGGATGGTCAAACCATGAGTTTCCATGCGCGCGAAAAGCCGGGCGCTTCGGCAAAAATCAAGTTCATCTATGTGGCATCGGAAAAAGTGCCTTGCAGCGCCGGCGTGATGCGCACCACTTGCCTGCAGATCCGCGAGCGCAAGGAAGATCCCTGGCAGCTCTGGTACGGCAACATCCAGGGTTTCAATTTTGAGCCCGGTATCGCTTATCGCCTGCGGATCCTGGAGGAACAAGTCGCCAATCCGCCAGCCGATGCCAGCTCCATCAAGTGGACCCTCGATATGGTAGTGGAACAGGAAGTGGTCAAGAAATAATGACGCAGTCTATAAATCACGATCACAGCTTGCCCCAGCTGCTGCTGTTACCCGGCTTCATGCTGGATCAAACCCTGTGGGACGATATGCGCGACGGCCTGGCGCAACTGGGCCAGCTGCATTTCGGCGATCTCGGGCAGGATGACTCGATCAGTGCGATGGCTGCGCGCGTCTTGCAGAACGCACCGCCTCGCTTCGTCCTGATCGGTTTCTCGATGGGTGGCTACGTGGCGCAGGCGATCATGCAGCAGGCGCCTGAACGGGTAATCGCGCTGGCGTTGCTGAATACCTCGGCGCGCCAGCAGGATCCGCGCGAAATTGCCGGCAACCGGATGCAACTGGAACTGGCCAGGCAAGTGCCGTTCAAGGGTTTGACCAGCCGCGCGCTGGCATCGTCGCTGCACCCGGATCGGGCCCATGACCGGGTGTTGCTCGATCGTCTGCAGGCGATGGCGTTGCGTAACGGCAAGGAAGTCTTCATCAACCAATTATCGGCGCTGCGCAGCGATGGTTACGCCGAACTGGAAAACATCCGCTGCCCGACGCTGGTTGTCGCCAGCAGCAACGACCAGCTCAGCAGCATCGCCGAAGCACGGCTGATGGCGACCCGGATTCCCGCCGCCAGCATGGTGGTGATCGAGGATTGCGGCCATATGACGCCGCTGGAGAAGCCCGAGGAATTGCTGCAGATTTTATCCGGCTGGCTATCGCGGTCCGTCGATAATTGATATCTCGGCGATAGAGAAAATCGGGGTGTCTCTACAAATTCCCTTAAAAAACATTGTACTTTAGGAATTAAAAGATAATTTTTAGATAAGAAAGTTGTCTCGGAATTGTAAAAAAAACACTTTTTGATGGTAGTGTGTGAACCTTGTTTTTTTGATAAACAAGGAGACCGTCATGAAGTTAGCACACACTCTCATTTTCGCCACGTGCCTCAGCGTTTCTGCCACGGCAGCCCACGCACAGCAACAATTCGTCAATGTTTTGACCGGCGGTTCCAGCGGTGTTTATTACCCGCTCGGCGTCGCCATGTCACAGTTATATGGCAAAGCCCTGCCCAAAGCCAAAATCCAGGTGCAAGCAACTAAAGCATCGGTAGAAAATCTTAATCTGCTCGAACGCGGCCGCGGTGAAATCGGCTTTGCTTTAGCCGACAGCGTTAGCGATGCCTGGACCGGCGTAGCGGATGCGGGTTTTCCGAAGCCATTGAAGAATATTCGCGCGATTGGCGCAATTTATCCCAATTACATCCACATCGTTGCCCGTGCCGACAGTGGCATTCGCACTTTGGCCGATCTAAAAGGCAAACGCATTTCCGTTGGCGCGCCGAAATCCGGTACCGAACTTAATGCCCGTGCGGTATTTGCCGCCGCAGGGTTGAAATACGCAGATTTTTCCAAGACAGAATTCCTGCCGTATTCCGAATCGGTCGAGCTGATGAAGAATCGCCAGCTTGACGCCACGCTGCAATCATCCGGCTTGGGCATGGCGGCTTTCCGCGATTTGTCCACGACAATTCCGGTGATCTTCATCCCGGTGCCGGCAGATGTCGTCGCCAGGATTGGCGATCCGGCCTATCAGGCATCCAGCCTGCCGGCAAAAACGTACACCGGTCAGGATGCAGCCGTGCCAACTGTGGCGATCAGCAATATTTTGGTAACGCATAACAAGGTGCCAGAAGGTACTGCGTATGAAATGACCAAACAGCTTTACGACAACATCGATCAGCTGGGTAATGCACATAACGCCGCTAAATCGATCGTCCTGGCCGATGCCACCAGCGGCTTGCCGATTCCATTGCATCCTGGCGCGGAACGCTATTTCCGCGAAAAAGGCTTGATCGATTAAACCAATTCAGGAATCCACATGGAACAATCGGAACAATCCCCGTCACGCCCATTCTGGCTGCTGTTTTACGGCGCTTTGGCGTTTTCCACATTTCAGCTCATTACGGCAGCGTTCAGCCCCGTTTCCACTACCGTGGTGCGGGCACTGCACGTCGGCTTTTTATTTCTGCTGATTTACTGCCAATATGATTTGCGCGGTGTAAAACAAGAACGTCCGAGTTGGCTGGGCATCACGCTTGGCCTGTTTGGCCTGGGTCTGGCGTTTTATCACTGGATATACGAAGGTGAGTTGATTTTGCGCGCCGGCGAGCTCAATCAATGGGATTGGATCATCGGTGTCGCCACGCTGATATTGGTATTCGATGCTTCGCGCCGCATGATGGGCTGGGCCTTGCCAGGTATCTGCCTGGCATTTTTAGCCTACTCCTTATTTGGTGAATATTTACCAGGCAGTTTCCAGCATCGCGGCTACGATCTGGAACAAGTGATTTCACAGCTGGCCTTTGGTACCGAGGGTTTGTATGGCACTCCGACCTATGTGTCGTCAGGCTACATCTTCCTGTTTATTTTGTTTGGCGCATTCCTTGAACAAGCGGGCATGCTGAAATTGTTTAACGATCTGGCGCTTGGCCTGGTCGGCAGTTCACGCGGCGGACCGGGAAAAGTGTCGGTGATTTCCTCCGGCTTGATGGGAACAATCAATGGCTCCGGCGTTGCGAACGTGGTCAGTACCGGCCAGTTCACGATTCCACTGATGAAGCGCTTCGGCTATCGCAGCGAGTTTGCCGGTGCGGTGGAAGCCACCAGTTCGATGGGAGGGCAGATCATGCCGCCGGTAATGGGTGCGGTGGCTTTCATCATGGCGGAAACGATCAATGTCCCTTATCTGGATATCACCAAAGCGGCGCTGATACCTGCTTTGCTGTATTTCTTCACCGTATTCTGGATGGTGCACCTGGAAGCCGGCCGCGCAGGTTTGATGGGCCTGGCAAAAGAAGACTGCCCTAATCCCCTGGCCGCATTGCGCGCACGCTGGTATTTGCTGTTGCCGCTGGTGGTCTTGGTAGCACTCTTGTTCTCCGGCTTTACGCCGCTGTTTTCCGGCATGGTCGGCCTGGCTTTGACGGTGGTGCTGATCTTGGGCAGCGGCCTGGCTTCGCGGATTAGCGCGACGCTATGGCGCGTGATGTTCTGGCTCGGTTTGGGCGTGGCTTGCGCGACGTTCAACCAATACGGCATTACCGCGATTTTTGCAGTGGTGACAGTGCTGGTCGTACTGATCTTTTTGGGCCGGGATCGCGGCGTCCTCAAAACTGCAGTGGATGCTTTGTATCACGGCGCTTTGCATGCTTTGCCTGTCGGTATCGCTTGCGCGCTGGTCGGTGTGATTATCGGCGTTATTTCCTTGACTGGTGTTGCCACCACGGTTGCAGGCCACATTGTCGACCTGGGCGAACATAGTTTGATGTTGTCGCTACTGTTGACCATGTTGACGTGCCTGGTATTGGGCATGGGCATCCCCACCATTCCTAACTACATCATTACCAGTTCGATTGCCGCGCCTGCATTGCTGGATCTGGGCGTACCTTTGATCGTGTCGCACATGTTTGTCTTTTACTTCGGCATCATGGCAGATCTGACGCCGCCGGTTGCGCTTGCCGCGTTCGCCGCATCGCCGATTGCGCGCGCTTCCGGCATGGCGATAGGCATGAAGGCATTGCAGATTGCGATTGCCGGATTCCTGGTGCCTTTCATGGCGGTCTATGACCCGGCGCTGATGTTGCAAGGCGATCCGACGTGGACGGCGATTGTGTACATCAGTTTCAAAGCCTTGCTGGCAGTGACTTTATGGGGCATGGGATCGATTGGCTTTTGGCGCGGACGCCTGGCCTGGTGGGAACGCATCGCAATGATTGCAGCGGCCTGCGTACTGGTGGTGAAGCTGCCATATAGCGATGAACTTGGTTTTGCCATCGCTCTGGTTCTGTTGGCGCAACATTGGTGGCGTTGGCGTAATGCCGCACCCGTCGCCACGCAAAGCCTGACATGAATCTGATTAGTCCGAGCCATGCTCTGCCTGGCCAGCGGTGGTGTTAAAGCAGTGCTCGCCATTGCCAGCTTCACGCTGGCGTGGCAGCACTCGGTGGAAAAAATCCGCTGGGAAGAGAGTTATCGCGTCGAAGCTGGCGCACTGGTATTGGAAGAAGCCCGCGTACAAGGCAGCGGCGCGGGCATGGAGCCACCGCATGCTAGCCGTTTTAAAGACGGATTCTGGCGTTGGCAACCTCAGCAAACCATGTCGGAGTTGTTGCTGACACGCTCAGAATTCACGCCGGATTATCAATTTTGCACCCTGGGTCAGTGCCAGTCATTAGCTGAAATTGTGCCGCCGGCTGCGATTGTTACCAGGCTATGGGCCTGCGATAAAAGTACGCAGCCGAACTGATTACAACGCCAGACGCTGGCGTGCAGCTTGATATTCAGTCTGCAAACGATCCACCATCTGCGCTACGCTCGGCACGTCGTCCATCAGGCCGACGCCCTGGCCTGCGCCCCAGATATCGCGCCAGGCTTTGGCGCCGGTGCCGCCCGAACCGAAATTCATCTTCGATTTATCGGCTTCCGGTAAATTCTCAGGATCGAGACCGGCATTCACGATGGATTTTTTCAGGTAGTTGCCATGCACGCCGGTGAACAGGTTGGTGTACACCACATCGGCCGCTGTCGATTCCACAATCGCCTGGCGATAAGCATCGTCGACATGGGCTTCCTTGGTCGCCAGCCAGCGCGAACCGATGTAGGCGAAGTCGGCGCCCATCGCTTGTGCTGCCAGGATCGCGTCACCGGTGGCGATTGCGCCCGACAAGGCGATCGGGCCCTTGAAGAATTTACGTACTTCGCCCACCAGCGCAAACGGCGACAGGGGGCCGGCATGGCCGCCGGCGCCGGCGGCCACCAGGATCAAGCCGTCGACTCCCGCTTCCAGCGCCTTCTGCGCATGGCGGATCGAAATCACGTCATGCAGCACAATGCCGCCATAGCTGTGGATTGCATCCATCATTTCCGGCGGCGGCGCGCGCAGGCTGGAGATAATGATCGGTACCCGGTGCTTGACGCAGACCGCGACGTCATGCGCCAGGCGGTCGTTCGATTGATGGACGATCTGGTTGACCGCGATCGGCCCGATTTTTGCGTCAGGATGCGCTGCCTTGTATGCGGCCAGTTCCGCCTGCAGATCCGTCAGCCAGACATCCAGCAATTCCGCGGGGCGGGCGTTAAGGGCCGGGAACGAACCGACGATGCCGGCCTTGCATTGCGCGGCTACCAAAGCCGGACCGCTGGCGATGAACATCGGCGAACCTATCACGGGAAGGCTCAGGTTTTGCAACGCAACGGGCAATGCCATAACGACCTCTTGTATTGGGTATGAAGAGTTTGATTATAGGGGAAAATGGAAATAAAAAAGTACGATCGTGCTAGATTTTGTCCTCTAAAGCCCGGCTGGGATCATCCCTGCCTGCCAAGCATCGAAGTCCGACTTATTAAGACCGACTTAATGTCGGTTGTACAAGAAACCGTCACGTATTTCAGCGGCTCCGGCACGTACCAGTTGCGCTATCGCCCACTCGCTCAGGTCGGCTTCGGTGCGCTGCAGATAACGCCGGTTGGCGGCCGCCACCAAGGGCATGGTGGCGAGCATCGGTGGCACCTCGGTCAATTCGATCTGTTGCCGTTCCAGCAGCAAAAACTTCAGCAACACCTTGATGGCATTCTGTGCGTTGCGTTGCGGATCGGCAGCCAGATAGTCGAGTCGTGAAAAAGCCGTATCGAGCGCCGCAGCGACGCCGCTGAACGGACTGCCATGGCCGGGAATCACCAGGCGCACGTCCAGCGTGGCGATCAATTCCAGCGTCGCCCGCGCTTCGGCAAAACCTGATTCGCCGTCCAGTTCCGGAAAGATCACGCCGAAGCCGTTTTCCCACAGGGCGTCGGCGGAAATCAGGATGCCGTGTTCCTGGCAATAGAAAATCAGAGAATGCGGATCGTGCCCCGCTGCTGCCATCACCTCCCATTGCATGTCGCCAAGCGTCAGCAGGTCGCCAGCTTGCAAGGTATCGTCGAAACTGAAAGGCGCGCATTGTTGCCCGGTGCCGTTGTAACTCAGCGCATCCCTGTCCCAGCTGCGTACCTGCTCGGCTTGCCCGGCCGGAATCGATGTATGGCAGCTATAAGCTTGTTGTAAAGCCGCGTTGCCGCCGCAATGATCGGAATGCAGGTGGGTATTCAGCAAACGGTCCAGCGGCCGGCCTTGCAAGCCGTGCGCCACCAACGCCACGGTTTGCACCGCGTGGCTCAGGTAGCCGCTGTCGACCAGCGCCGTTTGTTCACGGCCCAGAAACAGGATGTTGTTGGAAGACAGCCAGCCGCGCTCCAGAACGCGCATGGTCGGCGGCAAATGCAGCGTCGTCATGCTGCCGCCCGTCGTTGCAGGATATGCCGCCAGATACCGCGCTTCTGCTCATCGCTGGCGCAGCCCCATGCGGCAATTTCATCCAGGGTCCGCAGGCAGCCCTCGCACAGTCCACTGCCCGCGTTCATCACGCAGACGTTGATGCAGGGCGATGCACTGTAATCCAGATTGATGCCGTTAACGTCGCTGCCGCTCGCGTTGATCGCAGGCGGCCTGCCGGTGATCTTGATTTGCTTGTTTTCCATGCCGTCTCGAAATATTCTGCTGGTTGTTCGCCACTTATTCCTATAATACGCGACACCACTGCCTCTAATAGCGGTCACCTGCATCCGGAATATTCTACCGGGCCGCTTCAAATTAAATAAAATTAAAAAATAATGGCGAATTTGAAAAAAATCACCCAAGAAGGACTGCACTATTTCCTAATGGCCGTTATTGGCGCCATAACCATCTATCTGTTTTTCTACCAGCAAATAAATTCCGGCTTTGCCTGGATTTTCGGAGATGATTACGACGGCGTCATAGAGGCGGTTTTAGTATCTCACTGGTATCGTGTTTTCCAGTTTCACCATGTGTGGAATCAGCCCCTGTATTTTTATCCCTATCCAGATACCCTCGGCTATAACGACAGCTACTTTATTTATGGATTGATAGCCGCCGCGTATCGGGTATTGGGATGGAATGTGCTGGTTAGCCAGGAACTGATGCACATCAGCGTCAAGGCCATAGGATTCTTTTCGATGGCGGTACTGCTGGGCCGCCTGCAACAAAAAAACGTCATCGCCATACTGGGCGCCGCACTATTTACTTTGTTTATCAACTCGTCGGCAAGTGCTGGCCACGGACAATTGCTCGGCGTCGCATTTGCACCATTGCTAGCATTTCTTTTGCTCGAAACCGTCCGCAATATTTTAGCGAATCAAAAAAAATCCATCGTTTTATATGGCGCCGCATTTTCCCTGCTGTATGGGGCGATACTACTGACCGGATTTTACATGGCATGGTTTTTCGGATTATTTCTGATAATTTATGCCATTTTTTATGCGTGTCTGGATTTCAGCAAGGTAAAGCTATTTCTAAAAGCCATCTCATCGTCGAGATACCAGGTCGCATTCATCCTGTTCGTTTTCCTGGTTGCGGTAATTCCTTTCGTTTTCGTGTATTTGCCAAAACTCAAGGAGACCGGCGGACAAGGTTATGGCAACCAGCTCTATTTCAGTCTGCATGCTGCAGAAATGTTCAACACCGGCAGAGGCAGTCTGCTTTGGGAGCCCGCCTTTGACTTCATTGACAAACGCTTCCCAGGACTATGGCGCCCGGGCGAATATCAATTCGGGTTCACCCCGGATATTCTGGCCCTGTCTCTGTTTATCATTTCAGGTCTGATTTTACGAAAATCCACCTTCAAACCGCTTTGGTTCAAGGCGCTGGGCTATGCAACGTTAATTGCCCTTGTTTTGCCGCTTTCTTTTTCCGGCCATTCATTGTGGTTCTTTGTCCATTCACTCATTCCAGGCGCCAGCGGTGTGCGGGTTATTTCCAGGTTTTATATTTATCTGGCATTTCCTGTCGCGCTCCTGATTACGGTGTATTTCTGCAATTTGTGGCAATCGTTTCCCAAAGCCAGGATTCCCGTTTTCATTCTTCTGTTAATCGTTTGCGCCAGCCAGGTAAATTTGCATGCGGGGGTTAACCTGGAGACAAAAAAAATAATGGCAAGACTGGATAACGCCACACCCGCCCCTAAAATTTGCGCGTCTTTCTTTGTCGATAATCCGCTTCCCAAACCTACCGACATCGTTTCAAGGCTGTACGAACAAAATGTACAAGCGATGCTTCTTGCAGATACTTTTGGCATCCCGACATTAAATGGTTTCGCGACATTCAATCCGCCGGATTGGGTATTCGAACAAAAGCCGATGTATCTCTATCGCGTCGGGGAATATGTCCGGAGCCACAATTTGCATGGAGTTTGCCGATACGATATCGGAGAGAACAAATGGCTGACCCCGGACCAGATTGATTTTTACTCGGGCGTTCTACACTATGAAGCTGGAAAGACCCTTTCGTTCACGCAGGGCGGTGCAGATGAAGGATTCCTGCTGGACGGCTGGTCGGTCGTCGAAGATTGGGGCCGCTGGACGGATGCGCGAACTGCGAGCCTGGTCATGCGTATGCCCGATGTTGGGGACCGCGCGGTCAATCTCGAATTCAAGTCGCGCGCCTTTCTGGCGGCGACACACCAGTCGCTAGAGGTCGCCGTTTCCGTCAATGGCCAAAAACTCGAGGTATTTAAATACGTGGCTCCGCAGGATGCGGACTACAGCACGCGCACCGTGAAGATTCCACCCGATCTGCTTGCGAAAAGCGGCGGCTTACTGACGATCCAGTTCAACATCGAAAAACCCGCCTCCCCCGCGTCATTGGGGCTGAGTGCAGATAGTCGTAACCTGGGTTTGGGGTTGGTGTGGCTAAAACTTGCTGCAGAGCCGAATCGGTAGCTGACCTGGCCCTGTTGCCGCCCGCAGCAGGAATCCGCGCAATTAGCTCTGTCAGGCCCGCAAGGCTACATCGGCAACCGGCGCCGCGGTCATCGTTACCAGTTGCTGCGGCGTCAGATTGAAGACCGCGTGCGGATGTCCGGCCGCAGCCCAGACGCTGCCAAGCTCCAGCAGATCCTGGTCTATCAGCATTACCGTCTTGCCGACGTGGCCGATAGGGCAAACGCCGCCGATGGCATAACCGATACGCTCCCTGACGAAGCGTGCATCGGCCTTCCCCAGCGGACCGACAAGCGCCGCCACCTTGGCTTCATCCACACGATTGCTGCCGCTGGCCACCACCATCACGGCGGCGTCATCGGTCAAGCGCCTGAATACAATCGACTTGGCGATTTCGGCCACGCTGCAACCGAGCCCGGCAGCGGCCTCGGCCGACGTCTTGCCGGTTTCCGGCAACATGACGACTTGCTTGTCGTGCCCCATTGCCGTCAGCAGATCGGCAACACGTTGGGCACTGTCAGGAAGTATATTCATTTGAAACTACCTTATTTAGCGACGGTATCGAAATATTGCGCGTGTAGCTTGTCGTAGGTGCCGTCTGCCTTGATCGCCGCCAGACCCTGATTGATTTTCCCCAGCAATGCGGCATCGCCCTTTTTCACAGCGATACCGAAGAATTCTTTTGGAAAATTATCGTCTGTTACGATCCGGATTCCCTTTACCTGGTTGTTCGACAGGTAATGCACCACCGCACCCTTGTCGGCAACGACCGCGCTGACGCCGCCGGCTTCCAGCTCTTTCATGGCCAGCGCGCTGGATTCGAAACGCTTGATATTGGCATTACTATCGCCCAGCAGCTTCTGCAACATGTCATCACCGGTGGAGCCTTGCAAAACGCCGACCTTCAGCGGTTTCAAGTCGTCAATCTTCTGGATTTTCGAATCGAGCGGCACCACGATAACCTGGCCGGCTTCAAAATAAGGATCTGAGAAATCGACAGTCAGCTTGCGTTTCTCGGTAATGGTCAGGCCGGACATGATGATGTCACGGTCGCCTTGGGCCAGCGCGGTAAAAATACCATCGAACGGGGTATTGATGAACTTGACTTGCATGCCCTCTTTTTGCGCTATCGCCTTCATCACGTCGATATCGAAACCTACCAGTTCCTTGTGTTCGTTTTCGTATTCGAAAGGCGCATAGGTAGCGCCGGTGCCGACCACATATTCTTTGATCTCCGCACCCGCAGCAGGTTTGTCTTCATGCTTGCTGCATGCGCTGATGCCGCTCAAAGCCAATACGGTCAATATGAGGGATGCTGCTTTGATTGCGGTACGTTTCATGATTTTTCCATTTCCTGTTGTTCGGCAAATCAGCCCAGGCGCTTGGCCGCGATGGCGTTGCCTGCCCGACTGACCGCCTTGCGTCCGAGATGCGCCGAGATAAACTGTCCTGCATCGACGACGGCATCCAAATTGATACCGGTTTCGATACCGAGCCCTTGCATAAGATACAACACGTCTTCAGACGATACGTTGCCGGTTGCGCCCTTAGCATACGGGCAGCCGCCCAGGCCTGCAACCGACGAGTGATAAATCGAAATGCCGACTTCCAGGCTGGCATAAATATTTGCCAGCGCCTGGCCGTAAGTATCGTGGAAATGACCCGACAGGCGCTCAATCGGAAATTCCTGCACCAGTCTTTGCATCACTGCATGTACTTTGTTCGGTGTGGCGACGCCGATGGTGTCGGCAATATCGATTTCGTCGCAGCCGAGGTCGCGCAAGCGATGCAGCACATCGACTACCGAATCTATGCTGACTTCACCCTGATACGGACAGCCGAAAGCGCAGCTGATGCTGCCGCGCAGACGCTTGCCCTCTTGTTTGGCCACTTGCGCCACTTCACGGAACCGTTCGATGGATTCGGCGATGGAGCAATTGATATTCTTTTGTGAGAACGCTTCCGAGGCCGCGCCGAAGATCACCATTTCGTCGGCGCCGGCTGCGAGTGCGGCTTCCAGGCCTTTCATGTTGGGCACCAGAGCGGAATAGATGACGCCCGGCTTGCGTTGGATGGCTGCCATCACTTCACTGGAAGTCGCCATCTGCGGCACCCATTTCGGCGATACGAAGGAAGCTGCTTCGATGTTGACGAAGCCGGCGTTGGTCAGCTGGTCGACCAGCGCTATCTTGACGTCAGCGGGGATGGTTTCCTTTTCGTTTTGGAGGCCATCGCGCGGGCCGACTTCGACGATTTTCACTTTGCTGGGGAATGTCATGTCATCACCTGTTCTTCAAATTTCGGTTTTCAATAACCGTTGGTACGATCGACTACGCCGTTGACGCTCTGGCCATTTTCCAGCGCCAGTATCTTGTTGCGGATCTGCCGGACCGTGTCCACATCTACCGTCACAGCCGATATATGCGGCGTGATCGTGATGCGCGGCTCTGTCCAGAACGGGTGGGCTGGCGGCAAAGGTTCTTGCTCAAATACGTCCAGTGTCGCCGCAGCTACCTGGCCTTCCTGGATCGATGCCAGCAGATCTCCCTCGACCACGTGGCCGCCGCGGGCCACATTGATCAGGTAAGCGCCGTCCGCGCCCTTTTGCAGTTTCTGCAGGTTTTGTCGATTCACAATGCCACGCGTGGCGTCGGTCAAAGGCAGGATGCACACCAGTACCCGCGATGCGCGCAGGAACGCGTCGAGCTCGCCGTCGCCGACAAAGCTGCGCACTCCGGGCTGGTCTTTCGGACTGCGGCTCCAGCCATTCAATGGAAATTCGAAGTGCGCCAATGCCTCGGCGATACGCGAGCCCAGCACGCCCATGCCGAGAATACCGATACTGAAATCGCTTTTGTCGGGCGCCGGCAATGGCCGCCATTCGCCGCGCGCGGCTTGTTGCCGGTAAATGTCGTGGCGGCCGAAATAACCTAGCACAGCATGCGTCACGTATTGCGCCATCTGGATTGCCATGCCGCCGTCGTCGACCCGGATTAACGGTACGCCGCTCGGCAATGCATCTCCTAATTGCAGGATCGCGTCGACTCCGGCGCCGAGATTGAAGATGGCTTTGAGATCATGGCGTCCTTGCAGCATGGCTGCGGGTGGCCGCCATACCAGCGCGTAATCGGCTGGGGCGTTATCGCCTTCTTGCCAGAAACGGATATCGGCTTGCGGTATGGCTGTGCTGAAGTCGGCGATCCAGTTTTCGAAGTCGGTGCCTGGTGGTACGTAACACAGGAGTTTCACTGTTTGGTCCTTAAACAATTTTGGCGTTTGCTTAAAACGGATGCTGTGGTTTGTGCTCCGTGGGCCGTTAATTGGGGTCAGAGCCGCGCGGGGAGAGTAATTTACGACGATAGGACTGTCGTAAAAAAACTCTGACCCTGACCCTTCCCCTCAAATAATCGATAAAAATCAAAGGGCTAATGATTTTGAATTGTCAGTTGCATGCATG
>NZ_FOKF01000057.1 GCF_900111995.1 Collimonas sp. OK607 | reverse complement strand
GTGCGCCGGGGGTAGCCCGGCAGCTAGTCACTTTTTCTTGCTTCGCCAAGAAAAAGTAACCAAAAAGAAGGCGACCGCAAAGCCACTGCCTTCCCTTCGGTCAGGTCCCCAAATGCGGCGCGTATCAGTCGGGTGGGGAAACCAACTCGCTGCGCTCAAACATGTTCCCCCACAATTCCCGACTGACACGCGCCACATTTGGCAGCGTCCCAATGCGGACTTCAAATTCAAAAGCCAGTTCAAAAGCAACCGCAACCGCAAAGTCAAAAGCAACAGCCTTGCATTTCTACCTGGCAGTGATCTTGAGCAGGTTTTTACGTAGCCTTCAACCACTCTGCTTGGGAAACAATTGTCCCAACACCTCGCGCAACCATCGATTAGCCGGATCAAGTTCCGCATTCTCATGCCAGTACAAATACACATCCAATGGCGGTGTCGGCAGCGGTAACGGATAAATCCGGTTCGGCAAGTTGATATTGGCAATGTGCGCGTAATGTTCTGGCATGGTCGTCAGCAGATCTGAGGCGCTGACTACCTGGCAAGCTGCGTAGTAGTGCTGGCAACGCAAACCGACATGCCGTTGGCGGCCGATGCGGGCCAGTTCTACGTCTTCGACGCCGGGGCCGGTGCGGCGGGAGGAGACCAGGATGTGGCTCTGCGCCAGATAGGTTTCTAGATCCAGGCCGTTTTGTAGCGCCGGATGATCTTGGCGTGCTACTACTACCAATGCGTCGCGCGATAGCGGTGTGCTGCGGATTTCTCCGGGGCGCTGTAGCAGGACGTCAACGGCAATATCTAGCGTGCCCGCTGCCAGTTCTGATTCCAGTTGCCGCCTTTCCACCCGCACTGAATTGATTTCTACCATGGGGGCCTGGGTTTGCAGCAGTTGCATCAGCGGCGGCAGCAGCCGCGCTTCCAGTACGCCTGGCAGGCCGAGGTTGAAGCTGCGGCGGGTGCTGGTCGGGTCGAATTGATTGCCGTGTTTGACGCTTACTTCCAGCGTTTGCAGCGCTTGCCGCACCGGGCCGATTAGTGACCGCGTCATCGGTGTCGGCAGCATATTGCTGCCTTGACGGACAAACAACGGATCGCCCAGCAGTTCGCGCAGGCGCGCCAGGGCGTGGCTGACTGCCGGCTGGGTCAGGCTGAGTGCCTTCGCTGCCCGGGTGATGTTGCCTTCCGTATAGATGGTGTCGAGCACCACGAACAGATTAAGGTCGATGCGGCTTATATGCATGAAATTAATTATTGTCTATATAAATCATTCATTTGATGAATTATAGCTGTTGCGGCACACTTAATACATCGCAAAACTACATCGCCAAATAGCTGAGGAACATCATGGATTTCGCTTATTCTCCCAGGGCTCGCCAATATATCGAGCGGCTCAACGCGTTCATGGCCGAGCATGTGCTGCCGGCCGAAGCTGAGTATTTCAGCCAGCTGAAGCGCGGTCCGCTGCCATGGAACGTACCGCCAGTGATGCTGGCCTTGAAAGCCAAGGCGAAGGAAGCGGGCTTGTGGAACTTGTTCCTGCCGGATGAAGAGTTCGGGGCTGGCCTTAGCAATACCGATTACGCACCGCTGGCAGAGATCATGGGCCGCTCGTTCATCGCGCCGGAAGTGTTCAATTGCAATGCGCCCGATACCGGCAATATGGAAGTGCTGGCCAAGTACGGTTCGGCGGCGCAGCAGGAGCAATGGCTCAAACCGCTGCTGGCCGGAGAAATTCGCTCGGCGTTTTGCATGACCGAGCCGGACGTCGCCTCCAGCGATGCTACCAATATGCGTGCCACGGCCATCGTTGACGGCGATGAAGTGCTGCTCAACGGCCGCAAATGGTGGAGCACCGGCATCGGCCATCCCAACTGCAAGTTCGTGATCTTCATGGGACTGACTTATCCTGACGGCCCAAAGCATGCGCGTCATTCAATGGTGATCGTGCCGATGGCGACGGCGGGCGTGAAGATCGAACGCATGCTGCCGGTGTTCGGCGCACTCGATGAGCCTTACGGTCATGGCGAAGTCAGTTTTACCAATGTCCGGGTGCCGTTGGCTAACATCATCGCGGGGCCGGGGCGTGGCTTTGAAATTGCCCAGGGCCGTCTCGGGCCGGGCCGGATTCATCATTGCATGCGGGCGCTGGGTGCGGCCGAAGTGGCGTTGGAAATGCTGTGCAAACGGGCGTTGACGCGCAGCGCTTTCGGCAAGCCGTTGGCAGATCTGGGCGGCAATGCCGACATCATCGCCAATGCGCGCATGGCAATCGAACAATCGCGCCTGCTGACTTTGAAGGCGGCATGGATGATGGATACTGTCGGCGCCAAGGCGGCGATGAGTGAAATTTCGCAGATCAAGGTGGTGGCGCCAAACGTGGCGCAGCTGGTGATCGACCAGGCGATCCAGATCCACGGCGGTGCGGGCGTTTGCGACGATTTGCCGCTGACCGCTTTGTTTGCCTACGCTCGCGTGCTGCGGCTGGCGGACGGGCCGGATGAGGTGCATCGAGCCTTGATTGCCAAGCTGGAATTGAAGGCGCAAGCTGCCAAAGCGGCGAGTGTTGTTACCGTAGGAGAAGCGGCATGACACTGATCGATCAAGCCGGTGCGGTACGTAGCGGTGAAGAACTGGATGTGGCAAAGGTCGCCGCTTTCCTGAAAGGCATTGACGGCAGTCTTGAAGGATTGCCGACAGTGAGCCAGTTCCCGGGCGGCGCTTCCAATCTGACGTATTTGCTGAGCTACGCCAATCGCGAGTTGATCCTGCGGCGGCCGCCGTCTGGCGCCAAAGCCAAGTCGGCACACGATATGCTGCGCGAGGCGAATATCATGTCAGAGCTCAAGCCGGTCTATCCGTATGTGCCAAGCGTGTTCGCAACTTGCCAGGATCGCGCCGTGATGGATAGCGATTTCTATGTGATGGAGCGGCTGCGCGGCATCATCCTGCGCGATAAATTACCTGAAGGCCTGGTGCTGAGCGAGGCCGACACGCGCCAGTTGTGCCTGAATGTGATCGACAAGATGATCGCGTTGCATCAGGTCGACTATCAAGCCGCCGGCCTGGCGCATCTGGGCAAGGGTGACGGTTATGTGCAACGGCAGATCAGCGGCTGGAGCGAGCGCTACCGCAAGGCGCGCACTGACGACGCTGTCGATTTCGAGTCGGTGATGAGCTGGCTGAATGAAAAAATGCCTGCCACAGACGTCGCCACCTGCCTGATCCACAACGATTTCCGTTTCGATAATGTGGTGCTCGATGTTGATAATCCGCTCAACGTCATCGGCGTACTGGATTGGGAAATGGCGACCCTCGGCGATCCGCTGATGGATCTCGGCAATACGCTGGCCTACTGGGTGCAGGCCGACGATGAGGCGCAATTCAAGCAGATGCGACGCCAGCCGACGCACTTACCAGGCATGCTGACGCGCAAGGAAGTGATTGCCTACTACGGCGAGAAGACCGGCTACCGCACCGATCATTTCGACTTTTACGAAATCTACGGTTTGTTCCGGCTGGCGGTGATCGTGCAGCAAATCTACTATCGTTTTCATCACGGGCAAACCAAGAATCCGCAATTCGCATTCTTTGTCCACGTTACCAATTACCTGGAACAGCGCTGCAAGAACCTGATTGCGCAGTCGAACATATGAGCAACATCTATCTGGTGCGTCATGGCCAGGCCAGCTTCGGCGCCGCCGATTACGATCAGTTGTCTGAACTTGGTTTACGCCAGTCGGCGTTGCTGGGACAGTGGCTGACGCGGACCGGCCACGAGATGCCGCTGCTGGTTACCGGTAGCCACCGTCGTCACCAGCAGAGCAGCAACGCCTGCCTGGCTGCGATGTCGCCGACGACTACGGAAGGCGAGCGCCAGGTTTTGCACGATCCGGGATTCGACGAATTCAATCACCAGCAAGTACTGCTACGGTACATGCCGCAATTTGCTGATCCCGCTGTGTTTACAGCATACATGGCGCAGCAGGAGCAGCGCGGGCGTGCATTTCAAAAGCTGTTTGCCAAGGCGGTAGCGCGCTGGGTCAGTGGCGAACATGACAACGATTACAGCGAACCGTGGCCGCAGTTCAAGGTGCGTTGCAGCGACGCGTTGGCACGGCTACAGGAACGGCTCGGCCAGGGGCAGTCAGTCTGGGTATTTACTTCCGGCGGTCCGATCAGTGTGATTTGCCAGCAGTTGCTGGCGATTCCGGACCGGCAGATTTTCGAGTTGAACTGGGCGCTGGTCAATACCGGCGTTACCAAATTGCTGTATCGCCCCGGGCGCGTCAGCTTGAGTTATTTGAATAATTTTGCGCATCTTGAAAGCGCGTGCGATCCGGGCTTGGTGAGTTATCGCTGAATGAGTTATAGCTGAGTTATCGCTGAGTTATCTAATATTAATTATCCAATAAGCGGAGATACAGAACATGACAAGCACAACCCTTTTTGATCTGAAAGGCAAGATCGCGCTGGTTACCGGCGCCAGCCGCGGCATCGGCGCATCGATTGCCAAACTCCTGGCGCAGCAAGGCGCACATGTGATCGTATCCAGCCGCAAGGCGGAGGCATGCGACAAAGTGGTGGCCGAGATCCAGGCAGCCGGCGGATCGGCGGAAACCATCGCCTGCCACATCGGCGAAATGGCGCAGATCGAAGCGCTGTACCAGGCCATCGGCGGCAAGCACGGGCGACTCGATATCCTGGTCAACAACGCGGCCGCCAATCCGCATTTCGGACCGATCGTCGAGACCGATGTGGCAGCCTTCCAGAAGACTGTCGATGTGAATATCCGCGGTTATTTTTTCATGTCTTCGTATGGCGCCAAGCTGATGGCGCAGAACGGCGGCGGCGCGATTGTCAATGTCGCCTCGGTCAACGGTGTCACACCCGGCGTGTTCCAAGGCATTTATTCGATTACCAAGGCTGCGGTGATTTCCATGACCAAATCTTTCGCCAAGGAATGCGCGGCCAGCGGCGTGCGCGTCAATGCTTTGCTGCCGGGTTTCACCGAGACCAAGTTCGCCGCCGCCTTGATCGACAATCCGGCGATCCTGAAGCAGGCACTGCAACACATCCCGATGAACCGTGTGGCCCAGCCGGATGAAATGGCGGGTGCGGTGCTGTATCTGGTGTCGCCTGCGGCCACTTATACCACCGGGGTTTGTTTGAATGTAGACGGCGGCTATTTGCTCAACTAACCGACTCTAACGCTGGATCAACAGGAAACCATATGAAGAATTTGCAAGGCAAGGTCGCCGTCATTACCGGCGCTGCAGAAGGCATCGGCAAGGGCATTGCGATCCGCGCTGCGGCTGAAGGAATGAAACTGGTGCTGGCGGATATCAACGCCGCCAAGCTGGAGCTGACCGTGGCTGAGTTCAAGGCCAACGGCGTTGAAGTGATCGGTGTACCGACCGATGTCGCCAGCGAAGAGCAGATCAATGCATTGGCGGAGCAGGCGTTTTCCAAATTCGGCAACGTGCATTTGCTGGTGAATAACGCCGGAGTAGCCGTCGCCAAGCCGGCCTGGGAAGCGACGCAACAGGATTGGGACTGGGTCATGGGTGTCAATTTCTACGGCGTCACGCATGCCTTGCGCGCCTTCGTCCCCACCATGTTGAAGCATGGCGAAGAAGGCCATATCGTCAACACCGCGTCGATGGCCGGCTTGACATCGCAGCCCAGCCTGGCCACCTACAATGCCAGCAAACATGCGGTGGTGACCGTATCGGAAGGTCTGCATCACGACCTCGCGTTGCGGAAATCACAGATCAAAGTCTCGGTGTTGTGCCCGGGGTGGGTCAAGACCGGCGTGGCGCATTCCGAGCGAAATCGGGTCGCGGCAGGGGCCGGCAATGATGGCGAGGCGACCCCGGCAGTTGATGCGGTGACACTCAAGGTCGGCATGTCGATAATGCAAGCGGTGCAGAATGGGATCCCGGTGGCGCAGGTGGCCGACGAAGTATTTGATGCAATTGCTTCGGAGCGGTTTTATATCCTGACCCATCCGGAAATGAAGCAGGCGATACAGATCCGGATGGAGGATATATTGCAGCAGCGGGCGCCGACTTTGTTGAAGATTTGAAGACGGGCTGGCAAGCAGCAGGGCGGATCAGCTGATGTTGATCCGCCTTGAGAGTAAAGCTTAGTCGATATCAAATTTGACGCCCTGCGCCAGCGGCAGGGTACGGCTGTAATTGATGGTATTAGTCGCACGGCGCATGTAAGTCTTCCATGCATCGGAACCCGATTCACGGCCACCGCCGGTTTCCTTCTCACCACCGAAAGCGCCGCCGATTTCAGCGCCGCTGGTACCGATGTTGACGTTGGCCAGGCCGCAATCGCTGCCGCTGGCGGACATGAACGCCTCCGCCTCGCGCACATCGTTGGTGAAGATGGCTGACGACAAGCCTTGCGGCACGGCGTTGTTGAGGCGCACTGCATCGTCGAAACTATCGTAACGCAGCACATACAGAATCGGCGCGAAGGTTTCGTGATGCACGATGGCGCTTTGCTGCGGCATGCGCACCAGCGCCGGCCGCACGTAGAACGCATTGGCGGCATCGCCAACCGGCAAACGTTCGCCACCTGTCACCACGCCGCCTTCGGCCTTGGCCTGTACCAGCGCAGCTTGCATCGCTTCGAATGCCGCCTGATCGACCAGCGGGCCAACCAGTGTGCCGCCATCCAGCGGATCGCCGACCTTGACGCTGGCATAGATGCGCTCGATGCGGTTGACTACATCTTCATAAATGCTGCTATGGACAAACAACCGGCGCAAGCTGGTGCAGCGTTGTCCTGCGGTGCCAACTGCGGAGAACGTAATGGCGCGCAAAGCCAGGCTCAAGTCGGCAGTAGGCGTGACGATCATGCCGTTGTTGCCACCCAGTTCCAGCAAGCTGCGGCCCAGGCGTTCCGCCACCGTGGTGGCGACCTTGCGGCCCATGCGCACGCTGCCGGTAGCACTGACCAGCGGCACCAGTGGCGATGCGGAAAGTGCTGCGCCGATTTCGGCGCGGCCCAACAGTACCTGGCACAGATTGGCCGGCAGCAGATCCGGACGCTGCTCTGAAAAGCGTGCAGCGGCCTTTTCAAACAATGCATGTACCGCGAGTGCGACGACCGGAGTTTTTTCCGATGGTTTCCAGATCACGGCATTGCCGCAAACCAGCGCCAGCGCAGCATTCCACGCCCATACCGCAACCGGGAAATTGAACGCAGTGATGACGCCGCATACACC
Organism: Collimonas sp. OK607; assembly: GCF_900111995.1. Classification (GTDB taxonomy): domain Bacteria; phylum Pseudomonadota; class Gammaproteobacteria; order Burkholderiales; family Burkholderiaceae_D; genus Collimonas. The sequence goes on along the minus strand of NZ_FOKF01000057.1, from coordinate 17,087 downwards.
CAGCGGATGCCAGGTTTCCATCATGCGATGGCCTGGACGTTCGGAGGCGATGGTCAGGCCGTACAACTGGCGCGACAGGCCGACGGCGAAATCGCAGATGTCGATCATTTCCTGCACTTCGCCGATACCTTCGGACAGGATCTTGCCGGATTCCAGCGTCACCAGTTTGCCCAGCGGCTCGCGATGTTCACGCAGCACGTCACCCAGAATGCGCACCAGCTCGCCGCGTACCGGCGCCGGTATTACGCGCCATTTTTCATAGGCTTGATGGGCGTTCTTGATAGCGCTTTCGGCTTCTTCCGCAGTGTGGGCGCACAGCGAAGCAATCGCGGCGCCGTCGCGTGGGGAGCGCGAATGGAGATCGTTGCCGGCGTGGGCGGAAAAGTCGAAGCCGAGTTCATTGAAAATGGTGGAAATTTGCGTCATTGGAATGCCTTTGTTCCGGGTTTTATCTGGTCGTCGTGAATCGCAGCTAAGCTGAGGCGGGCGACGTGTTGGGCCAACTTATAGTCCGAGTATAAGGAATAAACCGCGATTTCTTAAAATCAAAAAATAACAGTACATCATTACTTTTGATCATGCAGAACCGATGTAACTCAGACTTCTGCCAGTTCGCCCAATATCCATTCCTGGAATTTGATCACAGCAGCCTTGCTGGCGTTTTTCTCGGGATAAGTCAGGTAGTAGGATTGCGGACTTTTGACGGCAAACGGGAAGGGCACATGCAACTGGCCAAGGGCGATTTCGGTTTCCACCAGAAATTTTGGCATCAATGCCACGCCCAGGCCGGCAGCCGCGGCCTGGATCACCATCGACAGTTGCTCAAAGCGCGGGCCGGAAAGAGCATCAGGGCAAGCCACGCCAACATGGTTGAACCAGTCCTGCCAGGCTTGCGGCCGGGTAGTGTGTTGCAATAAAGTCATGGCAGGCAGATCTTCGATGCGCTTGATCTTCTGGCTCAGTTCCAGGCTGCAGACCGGCAGTACTTCTTCGCCCATCAGCCGCACCATGACCGCGCCGGGCCAGTTGGGTTCGCCGAAGTGGATCGCCGCATCCACCGAGCGGCTGTTGAAATCGAAGGGTAGCACCTCGGTACTCAGATTGAGGATCACGTCAGGATGCGCAGCGGTGAATTTAGCCAGGCGCGGAATCAGCCATTTGACGCCGAAAGTCGGCAATGTTGCCAGATTGAGCACGCCGCCGGAATTCTTGTGCGCCATCACCTGGAAGGTCGCCATTTCGATTTCCTTGAGGATGGCGGCAACCTGGGTCGCATATTCAGCCCCGGCGGCAGTCAGGATCAGGCGGCGGTTGATACGTTCAAACAGTTTTACACCGAGATAATCTTCCAGGATGGCAGCCTGGCGGCTGACAGCGCCCTGCGTCATGTGCAACTCGTTGGCCGCCTTGGTAAACGACAGGTGACGCGCCGCCGTATCGAAAGCGATCAGGCAGGAGGTGGAGGGGATGAATCTGCGCATTTTTCTTGGAGCCGGGTAGGTATGTGCCGCAGTGCTTGCTGCCGAGCAGGCACTATACCAAACGCGGCGCCGTTTTTCAGCGTTACCTTTAGCGCAAACTTCAGCCTGGCTGCGCGTAGAGTCAGGCATGGCCGTTATGAGGCTGAACCGAAACGAGTCAGCCCCAACAGTCGCGCCGGATCGAAAACGGTTTGCATCCTGGCGGCCAGCGCTTGCGATTCGGGAGCGGTGTAGCGTTCATAGAACTGCTGGTTGAACGGCCCGACACCATGTTCGGCGCTGAAACTGCCGTGATACTTGCGCACCGCCAGATCGTAGATTTCCTGGCGCAAGGTATGAATGCGCTGTGGTGGGAAGTCGTCCACCAGCTGTTCCGGTACGACGAGGTTGAAATGCAGGCCGCCATCACCCCAATGGCCGAAGTCGAACACTTTGACACCCTGATAACGCCATCCTAGCAACGCTATAGCCTCATCGCGAAAGGTTGCCAGTTTTGAGCGCGGTACGGCGATATCGAAGGCAATGACCTTGCCTTCCCGGCGCACGCTGTCGGTGATGGCGTGGCGGATGCGCCACAGGGTTTCCGGTTTGTCGATCACTGCGTCCAGGATCAGGTCGCCGAAACAGGCTTCGAGCCAGGCGCCGAACAGTTTTTCCAGGTCGAAATCGGCGCTGCGCGGTCGCGCGCTGCTCAATTCGATCAGGAAAGCATAAGGCGGCAGCGGATCGAACGGCGCCTGGGTCGACGGGATGTGCTGTAAAACGGCTTGCATGGCATTGTGCGAGATGCCTTCGAACGCGCTCAGGAAATCCGAGAAATTGCGTTCGGCATCGCGCAACAGTAGCGCGGCGGCTTGCAGCGAAGCCGGCACCACCAGCGCCGTGGCGCATTGCTGCGGCAACGGATGCACCTGCAGCACCGCCCGCGTGATGATGCCGTAGGCGCCGCCGCTGCCGATGAAACATTGCTTCCAGTCGGGGCCGGTATTGTTTTTCCTTAGACGATTGGTAAGGTCGAGACGCTGGCCGGGCGGATCGATCAGCAATGCTTCCAGCCCCAACACGTTGTGACGTACATCGCCGTAGCGGATCAGGCGCGCACCGCCGGTGTTGGCAGCCAGCATGCCGCCTAGCGAAGGATCTGCCGCCAAGTCGATGGGAAAGTACAGATCGTGTTGTTTGAGCGCCTGGTTCAGATCGGACAGGCGCGTGCCGGCATAGGCTTGCACCACGCGGTCGACCGGGTCGATGTCAATCACGCCCTTGATACGCTCCATGCTGAGCACCACATCGAGTCCGGACCGATCTGGCGATGCTGCTCCCACCAGGCCGGTATTCGCGCCTTGGGCAACGATGCGTATTTTCTCCCTGGCGCACAGGCGCATCAGTTCGGCCGCCTCTTCGACGCTGGCCGGCCGCGCGATGCAAATCGCCTGGCCGTCGCCATAACGTGCTCCCTTTTCGTAAGGCTGGCGCTGATCCGGCGTTATCAGGCAACCTTGCGAGCCCAGCAGATCGCTGATGCGCCGCTGGATCAGGTCGATGTCGCTCATGTCAGCCATCAGCAGGAGGCGGCGTCTGCCGACGCGGTCATCTTGAAAATCCCCTGGGCGTTGCCGCTGTCAAAGGTCAGGTCCAGCTTTTCACGCTGGGTTTCTTCATCCAGGTAACGGTCGCGCGAAATGAATTCGTAGAACGATCCCGGCACCTTCATCTCGACCATCACGCCATTTTCATCGCGCATCAGACGCGTCACAGTGCTGGCGCGGAAGGCGGTTTGCCGCACCCGGCCGTTTCTGGAAACTTCGATTTTTTCCTTGATGGCACGGCCCAGCGCGCGTTGCGCATCGGCTACCTGTTCTACATTGGAGACGCGATCGGTGGCGTGGTTGAAGGCATTACCTTCAGTTGAAATCCAGGCCATTTCGGCCGATTCCGCCAGCAAGGTCTGGTATTCGGCAATGCTGGGCAAGTCGTGCTGACGATCGAAGCAGGCTACCAGCACCGGCAATAGCGCCAGCGCATCGGCGACCGGCAAGGTTTTGCTGGCGCCGAGCTGCTGTAGCAATTGTGCCGAGTGTGCATCGACAGGGTCTTGTGAGGTCGACAAGACATTGTTGACGGTTGCCTGGAACTCGTTCGAGAAGTGATGCGGGTGCAGTTCGCTCAGGAAAAACTGGGCGATTTCCTCGGCGTCGTCTTCATGTGCATAAGCGCGGCCGGTCATGCTGATTCTCGGCAGCGGGTAGATACCGTTCACGTAGTAACCCAGCGGCAGCAGAATCCGGGTGAATGCAGCTTCGCCAGTTGGCAAGGTGCCGGTGCTGATGCCAAGTACGGTACGCAAAGCGCCATGATCAAAGCGGATCTTGTTACCTGCGCGCACCGAGTCCTGTACATAGTCATTCCCTTGCGGGACAGCTTTCAGCAGTTTCTCGAACAGCAACATATTCAGCGCCTGCGCTATTTCGATACGGGAAACCGTGTCAGAACGTGGCCGCAGGGTGCTGGCCGGGATTTGCAGCAGATCGGACAATTGGCTGGCATGCTCTGCGCCTAGCAACGACGTCAGCATGAATTGCAGGTTGGTGGAGGACATGCGCGCTCTTTATCGGGGAAAGATAGGCGCAGTGTAAATTTGAATGGCAGCCTGATAAAACGAATAATTCTGATGGATCAATGCGTTTTTCTCATGCGTTGACTTTTTCGGATAGTTTTCGGCGAAAAAAAAGACGGGTGCAGGGCACCCATCTTCATATCGCATCTGATTCAAGCACCGCGTGGGCACACAGTGCCCACGCGTAACTCAGCATACACCCGGTTCAATACCCGATCGCAGCGCCGGCAGGACGGCGTGTATCGTTTGCGCCGTAATACAAGCCAGGACGGACGATGCCGGATACGCCAGCGTCATTGCCAGAGCTGGCGCCACTCACGCCGGCAGCGCCTGGCAAGCCGATCATGATCAATTCAGCCGCGCCCCAAGGTGTTTGCTCCTTCATCTTGTAGCCCATGCCATCCAGGATTTTCAGCGTATCCGGCGACAGGCCGCGGGTTTCGTAATACACCTCGTCCGGCAGCCATTGATGATGGATGCGTGGCGCATCGACCGCTTCTTGCGGAGCCATGCCGTAGTCGATCACGTTCAAGGCTGTTTCCAGCGTGATGGTGATGATCCGCGAACCGCCCGGGGAACCAAGCACCATGTAAGTCTTGCCATCCTTGGTCACCAGGGTAGGGGCCATCGACGACAGCGGACGCTTGCCCGGTGCGATCGAATTGGTGGCGCCTTGCACCAGGCCGAACAGGTTTTGCACGCCGGCCTTGACGGTGAAGTCATCCATCTCATCGTTCAGGAAGAAGCCTGTACCCGGAGCGATCACCACGGCGCCGAAGCGGCCGTTAATTGTATAAGTAGTAGAAACCGCATTACCGTCCTTGTCGACGATCGAGTAATGGGTGGTTTCAGGCTTTTCATGCGGCGCCATGCCTGGTTGAACTTCTACCGAAGGCGTAGCTTTGTCGGCGCTGATTTTTGCACGAATCGAAGCCGCGTATTCCTTGCTCATCAAACGCTCAAGCGGATTTTTGACAAACGCCGGATCGCCGAGGAACGTGTTGCGGTCCATATAGGAATGGCGCATGGCTTCGGTCATGTAATGCACCGACGCCGCGGAATGGAAGCCCAATCCCTTCATGTCATAACCCTCAAGAATGTTGAGGATCTGGCACATGGTGGCGCCACCGGAGCTAGGTGGCGGTGCGGAGACGAACACATAACCGCGATAGGTGCACGACAGCGGGGCGCTTTCGCTGATCTTGTAGCCGGCGAAATCGGCTGCGGTGATAATTCCGCCGCCAGCCTTGGACGCACGTTCCACTGCTGCCGGAATCGCGCCTTTATAGAAAGCGTCGGGACCGTTGCGCGAGATGGCTTCCAGCGTCTTGGCCAGATCCTTCTGCACCAAGCGGTCGCCAGGTTGCAATGGCGTGCCGTCGCGGCGCAGGAACAGGCGCGCAGCTTCCGGGTCTTTCTTGAACTGGGCGATGGTGGTGTCGAGGATGTCGGTGTCGCCGCGGTTCAGGATATAACCGTCGCGCGCCAGCTTGATCGCCGGTTGCATCACTTGCGCGCGGGTCAGCTTGCCGTATTTGCGTTGCGCTGTGTCGAGGCCAAGCACGGTGCCTGGCACGCCTGCGGCCAGATAACCAAACAGGCTGGCGTTGGTGATCGCCTTGCCTGCAGAGTCCAGGTACATATTGGCGCTAGCCGCAGCCGGCGCCGTTTCGCGGAAATTGATGAAGGTATCGCGGCCATCGGCCAGGTGGATCGTCATGAAGCCGCCGCCGCCGATATTGCCGCAGCAAGGATTCACTACCGCTTGCGCGTAACCTACCGCCACCGCTGCATCGATCGCATTGCCCCCCATTTTGAGAATGTCGACACCGACTTGCGATGCCAGATGCTGGGAAGTCACGACCATGCCGTTTTTGGCTTCGACCGCAGGCGCGGATGCCGCCTGTACCGTACCCAGCAAGCCTAGCAGCAATATCGATGCTGCTAACGGTTTCATCAAATATGTAATACGCATACCTTCTCCTTATTATTAGTGGGCAAGCCGCTTGCCCCTGCCTTTGAATATGACGCATTGCACGGTAGCGAACCGGCTACCGGCACAAATGAAATGCGCCACAATTATTGCATTCTCTCGCTCACCCGGCATGCTTTTTACTTTGCCGGATGACGATATGCGTATTAAGCATAAAATGCGCCCGGTGTATTCAATCGGATTCGCATAAGTTCGCACCTAAAACGTGATTACGCGCGACAGATTTTAGAAGGCCCGCATTCCGGCCAGCGATTTCTGCACATACAATACGCCACATGTTTTTAGAAAAATACGACAGTGCTTGCATAAATCACTGTTTTTTTATACAGTGCTACCTGAAGTCTCGAATATCTCACCACTTTTGTCGAAAGAGCAACCATGGACGATAAAAAATCCGCAGCCAACCCGGATAAAAGCAAGGCCCTTGCCGCGGCCTTGGCGCAGATTGAAAAGCAATTCGGCAAAGGTTCGGTCATGCGGATGGACGACGGCGCCGTGGTCGAAGAAGTGCAAGTGGTCTCGACCGGCTCGCTCGGTCTCGATATCGCACTCGGCGTCGGCGGTTTGCCACGCGGCCGGGTAGTTGAAATCTACGGTCCTGAATCGTCGGGTAAAACTACGCTGACACTGCAAACCATCGCTGAAATGCAAAAATTGGGCGGCACCTGCGCGTTTATCGATGCAGAGCACGCACTGGATGTCGGTTATGCACAGAAATTGGGCATCAACCTGTCCGAACTACTGATCTCGCAACCGGATACCGGCGAACAAGCGCTGGAAATCACCGATGCGCTGGTGCGTTCCGGCGGCGTCGACCTGATCGTGATCGACTCGGTTGCAGCGCTGACGCCACGCGCTGAAATCGAAGGCGACATGGGCGATTCACTGCCAGGCTTGCAAGCGCGTCTGATGTCGCAGGCACTGCGCAAGCTGACCGGCAGCATCAACCGCACTAACACGCTGGTGATCTTTATTAACCAGATCCGTATGAAGATCGGCGTCATGTTCGGTAATCCGGAAACGACTACCGGCGGTAACGCTCTGAAATTCTACGCCTCGGTGCGTTTGGATATTCGTCGTACCGGTTCGATCAAGTCGGGCGATGAAGTCATCGGTAACGAAACCAAGGTCAAAGTCGTCAAGAACAAAATCGCGCCGCCATTCAAGGAAGCGCATTTCGATATCCTGTATGGCGAAGGCACATCACGCGAAGGTGAAATCCTCGATCTCGGCTCCGACGCCAAGATCGTTGAAAAGTCCGGTGCCTGGTACAGCTATAACGGCGAACGCATCGGCCAGGGTAAGGACAATGCTCGTACCTACCTGAAAGAGCGGCCAGAGCTGGCGCGCGAAATCGAAAACAAAGTGCGTGCTTCACTGGGCGTGCCTGAGTTGGGCGCGATCAAAGCGGACGGTGGCGATAAAGCCGACAAGGCTGCTGCCAAGGCAAATAAAGCTGCTGCTGCCGCAGCAGCCAAGGCTGAAGAGCCGGCGGTTTAATATCTCCGGCTTAATATCTCGCTAATACCTCGCTTTTAGCGACCTGGCCGACCCGCTTCGGCAAACGCCTTTCATGCAACTCCGCCAAACGGATTGTTGAAAGGCGTTTTTGTTTTGGTTTTGTTTTAAACAAGCATGTGGAAGTATCTGGACTACGGGAAGCCGTCATGGCAAAGCTGCAAATCAGTTTGAAGGGCAGGGCGCTGCGTTATTTGTCGGCACGCGAGCACAGCCGCATGGAGCTGGCGCGCAAGCTTGCGCGATATGCGCAGGAAAGCGATGACATCGAAGCCTTGCTCGATACGCTGGAAGCCGCAAAACTTTTATCCCAAACGCGTTTTTCCGAATCCCTGATTCATCGGCGCGCCCATCGTTACGGCAACAGCCGCATTCTCTCCGAACTGCAAAGCCACGGCATCGATGCCGAGTCACTGGTGAATATCAAGGCTGACCTGGCCGACGGCGAAGTCGCCCGTGCACGCGAAGTCTGGCGTAAGAAATTCAAGCAACCGCCGGCAGACGCCGCCGAGCGCGCCAAGCAAATGCGGTTCTTGCTGCAACGTGGTTTTTCTCATCGCGCAATACAAGCGGCGGTGAAGGGTGGCGGCGATGAGGATGATTGCTGAGGCGGGGAAGCGCACAGCTTTATACTGACGGATTCAGCATTGGCGGCTTTCGATGGCTATTTTGCATTTGTCGATCAAAATCGCTAAGCCGCGCAAGCTGTGCTACACTTTTGGGGTTTTTTGCAAACCGCAGGAGCGGCAGTTACCATAGAAACTGTGGTAGCGACACGCAAATCAATCCATCATTATGTCTCTGACAACCTCCATTTCCCGCCGAGCGTTAAAGCACACCCGCGCGATTCACATCGAAGCGTTTGTACGCGATGACGACCTATGGGAAATCGACGCGCATGTTACCGATACCAAACCTTTCGACCTTTCTTTGCCGACCGGCAATCTGTCGGCAGGCCAGCCTTTGCACAGCCTGTGGTTGAGGCTGACGCTCGATCGTCAGTTCGTCATCGTTGACGTCGAGGCAAATTCCGAAGCGGTGCCCTATAGCGGCTATTGCAATACCATTGCACCTGATTACAAGAAATTGATCGGCTTGAGCCTGGTCAAGGGCTTTCGCCATACTCTGAGAGAGAATATCGGCGGCGCGCTCGGCTGCACGCATTTGACCGAGTTGGCGCAGATATTGCCGACGGCGGCATTGCAGGCTTTCGGCCACGAAATTGATCGAGATCAAGATCAAGATCGGCAAGGCGATCCGGCAGCGGAGCAAAAGAAACCAGCCCAGCTTGATCGTTGTCATGCATTACGTAGTGATGGCGCAGTTGTCGCCAAATATTATCCGAAGTGGGCAATCAGCCCTCCAGCAGCAGTTGACTCCCAATCTATTTATCCAACCAAGTAATTTCATTTAATTAAGTGTCAGAAGGGAAGCTCGTATGAAGATCCATGAGTATCAGGGTAAAGAAATTCTCCGCCAGTTCGGAGTGACAACACCGCGTGGCATCCCGTGCCTGAACGTCGATGACGCGGTCAAGGCAGCTGAAACCTTAGGCGGTTCGGTTTGGGTCGTAAAAGCCCAGATCCACGCTGGTGGTCGCGGCAAGGGCGGCGGCGTTAAAGTTGCAAAGTCGCTGGAACAAGTGCGCGAATACGCTACCCAGATCCTGGGCATGCAACTGGTTACGCATCAAACCGGACCAGAAGGCCAAAAAGTACGTCGCCTGCTGATCGAAGAAGGCGCCGACATCAAACAAGAACTGTACGTAAGTATGGTAACTGACCGTGTCAGCCAACGCGTGGTGCTGATGGCATCCAGCGAAGGCGGCATGGACATCGAAGAAGTGGCAGCAAGCCACCCTGAGAAAATTCATCAAGTCGTCATCGATCCGGCTACCGGCCTGACCGACGCTGAAGCAGACAGCATCTCCACCAAGATCGGCGTACCAGCCGGTTCTATCGCAGATGCACGCAAGCAATTGCAAGGTCTGTACAAAGCATACTGGGACACCGATTCATCGCTGGCTGAAATCAACCCGCTGATCGTTACCGGTTCCGGCAAGGTTATCGCACTGGACGCCAAGTTCAACTTCGACGCCAACGCGCTGTACCGTCATCCTGAAATCGTCGCTTACCGCGATCTGGACGAAGAAGATCCAGCTGAAATCGAAGCTTCCAAGTTCGACCTGGCTTACATCTCGCTCGACGGCAATATCGGCTGCCTGGTGAATGGCGCCGGTTTGGCCATGGCCACGATGGACACCATCAAGCTGTTCGGCGGCGAACCTGCCAACTTCCTCGACGTCGGCGGCGGCGCCACGACTGAAAAAGTCACAGAAGCCTTCAAGATCATGTTGAAGAACCCTGGCCTGAAAGCCATCCTGGTCAACATTTTCGGCGGCATCATGCGTTGCGACGTTATCGCCGAAGGCGTGATCGCGGCATCCAAGGCCGTATCGCTGCAAGTACCGCTGGTCGTCCGCATGAAGGGCACCAACGAAGAAATCGGCAAGAAATTGCTGGCTGAATCCGGCCTGCCGATCATCTCGGCGGAAAGCATGGAAGACGCGGCGCAGAAGGTTGTTGCTGCGGCCAACGGTAAATAAGTAAATAACTAGGAACAGATATGTCGATCCTGATCAACAAAGACACTAAAGTCGTCACCCAAGGCATTACCGGCAAGACCGGTCAATTCCACACCCGCGGCTGCCGCGATTATGCAAACGGCAAGAATGCGTTTGTCGCTGGCGTCAACCCGAAAAAAGCCGGCGAAGATTTCGAAGGCATCCCGATTTTCGCTAACGTTTCCGAAGCCAAGGCCGCTACCGGCGCCAACGTATCGGTTATCTATGTACCGCCTGCAGGCGCTGCTGCTGCAATCTGGGAAGCCGTCGAAGCTGAACTCGACCTGGCCATCTGCATCACCGAAGGCATTCCAGTACGCGATATGCTGGCATTGAAAGACCGCATGGCAAAAGCCGGCAGCAAGACTTTGCTGCTCGGACCGAACTGCCCAGGTCTGATCACGCCAGACGAAATCAAGATCGGCATCATGCCAGGCCATATCCACAAGAAGGGCCGTATCGGCGTGGTTTCGCGCTCCGGTACCCTGACTTATGAAGCAGTCGGTCAATTGACTGCACTGGGCCTGGGCCAATCGTCGGCAGTCGGTATCGGCGGCGATCCGATCAACGGCTTGAAGCACATCGACATCATGAAGATGTTCAACGACGATCCTGACACCGATGCGGTCATCATGATCGGCGAAATCGGCGGTCCGGACGAAGCCAATGCTGCTTACTGGATCAAGGACAACATGAAGAAGCCGGTTGTGAGCTTCATCGCCGGCGTTACTGCTCCTCCGGGCAAGCGCATGGGCCATGCAGGCGCCTTGATTTCGGGCGGTGCAGATACTGCGCAAGCCAAGCTGGACATCATGGAAGCGTGTGGCATCACCGTGACCAAGAATCCATCGGAAATGGCACGCTTGCTGAAGGCGATGCTGTAAGCACTGCTTAACGGCGGGTCAGGCGTCTATCCAATGAATTAGTATAGATAGATGCCTGTACGCAGGATCAAACAAAAAGGGAGCTTCGGCTCCCTTTTTTTCGGCCTGCGCATTTAGCGTTTGATAGCGGGTGTCGCATCCTGAGGCAAGGCCGTCGCCGACTTTGCAATTTGTCTTGCCGTCCCTCCCATAACCAAGGAAAATACTTGTAACAAGGCAAGGGCCTGATCTGTAACCAGTTCCGTAACCATTCTTTCACCGATCATCTTAAAGTCTCGACATATGCCGCTTGAGTTTGCCGCCAAAACGGATATTGGTATGGTGCGAGTACAAAACGAAGACACCGTCGTCGTCGACGATGCCTTGCAGCTGGCGATTCTGGCCGACGGCATGGGCGGTTACAACGCCGGTGAAGTCGCCAGCAGCATCGCCACCGTCGCCATCCAGGAAGAAATCGAAAGCCAGTTGCAGGAATACCGCCGCCTGCAAAAGCCGGAAGCCGAGATGCCGGTGCGCATGTGGCTGATGCAAGCCGTGCGCCAGGCCAACAGCACCATCATCAATGCCGCCCGCCGCGAGCCGGAATATCGCGGCATGGGAACTACCCTGGTGGTGGCATGGTTTGCACCGGAAGGCAGCGTCGGCATCGCTCATGTCGGCGATTCGCGCGCCTATCGCATCCGCGACGGCTTGCTGGAACAACTGACGCGTGACCATTCCCTGCTGCAAGAACAGATCGATGCCGGTCTCATCCGCGCCGAAGACGCGCAGTTCGCGATGAACCGCAACATCGTCACGCGCGCCGTCGGTATCGACTACCAGCTGGTGGTGGAAGTGCATCAGCATGAAGTAAAGGCTGGCGACCTCTATTTACTGTGTTCGGATGGTTTATCGGACCGGATCGGCGATTCGGATATCGATAATATCGTCAGCGATGCCAAGGGGGATCTGAAGATGGCATGTACCATGCTTATCAATGCCGCCAACCTGGCCGGCGGTCAGGATAATGTATCGGTGATCCTGATCCAGGTGCCGGAGAACGGATAAACCTGCGAAGGCATATGCAATAAGAGAGTTCACAATATATATCCCGAAATTTGCGCACCATTGCCCCGAAACAACATTAAACTGTCGGGCATGTGAAAGTGTGCAAAACCGGATGTTTGAGCAGCGCCAATATTAATAACTGCACCAATAATTGCGGATGTCGGCGGATCTGCAGTATGGTTTTAAATTAACTTACAGACAGCGTTTCCCAAGAGAGATAGGAATGGCGAAGATCATCCTGACCAAAGGCGGCACCGTAATACAAGAGATGACGCTCACCAAAGAGCGCACCACCATCGGCCGCCGCGCCCACAATGACATGGTCATTGATAACCTCGCCATTAGCGGTGAGCATGCGGTCATCATTACTATCTACAACGATTCGTTTCTGGAAGACCTCAACAGTACCAATGGCACGCAGGTTAACGGGCATCCCGTTACCAAGCATTTTTTGCAGCATAACGATGTGATCCAGATGGCCAGGTTCAAACTGCTGTACCAGGTCGATACGGATGAGGAAATCAAGGATAACCGGCCGAAGATGTTCCCGGTGCCGCGGCCGGATGCCACGATTACTGTGCTGGATGGACCTAGTGCGGGTAAGGAAATGCTGTTGACTAAGGTGTTGACTACGATTGGTCGGCCTGGCATTCAGGTGGCAATTGTCACACGTCGGCCGCATGGTTACGAGTTGACTCATGTCGAAGGGCAGACTTATACCAGGGTCAATGACACCCCGTTAAGTACTGGCGCGCGGGCGCTCAAGGACGAGGATGTGATTGATATTGCAGGGACTCAGATGAAATTTTCTTGGAAGTCCGCATAAGTAATTGTAAAATTGGCATGTAGTATTTTCTTATCATTCCTTTAGCGCTGGCCGTTACGACGCGCATTTTGTCCATGTCACAAAAAAATACCTCTGTGACATGGTATGACCCTCTAAATTAAGCTCAACGCTAATTTTATTTGTCCCGATAATCGCTGAAACTGGGCATGCCTTGCCGCATTTCATATCTTGTTGGCTGCGCATAGGCCAAGTGTAGGGTTAAGCCATCAACGACGAATATCTATAGTTTCTTTGTGACAAACTTTGTCAGCTTCGCATCGAAACTCTGCCAAATTTCTTCACTTTTCGCCGCTGAAGCCTTTGAAAACCGTAGATTTTCCACTGGCACAGACATTGCTGTATATCCCGTGTAGTGAAGCGAAGCCCCCCTTTTTATTAACAGGAGAAACAAATGAAATCGATGAAAATGATTAAACGTGCTCAGCGCGGCTTTACCCTGATCGAATTGATGATTGTTGTGGCGATTATTGGTATTTTGGCGGCTGTCGCATTGCCTGCTTATCAGCAATACATGAAAAAAGCTGCCTACACAGAAGTGACAATGGCCATGGCACCTTACAAATTAGCTATTGAGGAGTCTTTTCAGAACGGCGAGACCTTAGCCAATATGACTGCCCTTACTGATGGCGGCGCTGCAACCGGCGGTATACCGACGACACCTGCAATTTCTACTAGTAAAGCGTTCAACAGCTTGGCAGTTACCACCGGCGGCATAATTACAGCAACTCCGAACGCTTATAAAGGTATTGTTGCCACCGATACTTGCGTCCTGACCCCGACTGCAGAAGGCACCCCTCCAGCGCCCACGCGCTTAGTTTGGCAGTATAGCGGTGCGTGCGTAACTTCCAATTATGTGAAGACAAACTAATCCATGTATCGTGGCAATGATTTTGTGCCAGCGTGGATTTGCACAAAAACACTGCCGAGCTTAAGTGACAAAATGCCCCAGAGATGGGTAATGCCGTTCAGTTAAGACTGAACGGCATTTTCATTTTTGGGGTTGGAAACAACTGACGTGCTGTTGCACAAGAACGCCAACGGCTTGGTTCAGCCCCATTGACGGCACTCTTTGAGTTGTCAGCACAGGTGTGGTCTGAGCAGGACAGCAAGCGATATCTGTTCAAGGGACTTAGTCTGTTTGCCATGGATGGAACGACCTTAAAGACCACCGACACGCCCGAGCACCGGGCACATTTTGGCGCCCAGGTTTATCCCAGCGGCCGGGTCTCAAGCTATCCATCGAGGACTCAATACTTCTAGCCCATATCTGTGCTTCTGCTTTGGTGATAAATGTGTTTACCTCGTCGGGAAATCCCTTACGCCGCACTCGGGCCTGCCATACACCCAAGCGTTGTCTGATTGATGCCATACGCCTTCCAATTGGGACAAGCGTGGGACAAGAACTGATTTATAGCTAAAAATACCTCGAGACATCTGTCGGACATCGGATTGGGAGATGATAGTAATAGTGATTGATCGAAGAAATATTATCGATACGAATCAATTGCTTACCTTACTCCGCCACCCAATCCCCCGATTTTCCACCATGCTTTTCCATTACCCGCACATTGGTAATGACCATACCTCGGTCCACTGCCTTGCACATGTCATAGATCGTCAACAACCCGATCTGGACTGAAGTCAGAGCTTCCATCTCCACACCAGTCTTGCCCACCGTTTCCGCCTGCGCAGTGCAAGTAATGCTGGCATCGGCTTCATCAATACTGAAATCAACCGTAACCCGCGTCAGCGCCAGCGGATGGCACAGCGGAATCAAATCGCTGGTGCGTTTGGTGGCCATGATCGCGGCGATACGGGCAATACCTAGCACGTCACCTTTTTTTGCCGTTCCGGACTGGATCAACGCCAAAGTCTCAGCCTTCATACGAATACAACCACTGGCGACTGCGATACGATGAGTGTCATTTTTATTACCGACATCAACCATGTGGGCCTGGCCGGTCTGGTCGAAATGCGTCAGTTTGGTGCTAGCTGGAATTTTGTCGGTCATGATGATATTTTCTTTAGATGATGCAGTGAATCACTAATTCATTAATTGAATTTTCCCAGGCCATCACTGCATGCTGAATGTGGAACAATTGTCCTCTGTTGGTATCATAGCATCGTGATTTTGACACTATCCAGTATTCAATGAATCGATCATCGCCATCTCCACGACGATTACTGCTTGCCGCGCTCATCAGCGTCGGCTGTGCATTGCAGATGGCGCCGACATTTGCGGTGCAAAACCTGCCGACCCTTGGCGATACCTCGCGCGAATCACTATCGCCAATAATGGAACGCAAGCTCGGCGAAGAAATCATGCACGATATCCGGCGCGATCCTGATTACATGAGCGATGCGCCGCTGCTGGAATACCTGAACAACTTCGGCTGGACGCTGGTTGCCGCACGGCCAGAAGTACGTGGCGAAGCTGGATTCGATTTCTTCTTCTTTGCGGTACGAGATCCGGTCTTGAATGCGTTCGCGTTGCCAGGCGGCTTCATTGGCGTGCACTCCGGCTTACTGCTGGCGGCGCAGAGCGAATCAGAACTGGCTTCAGTGCTGGCGCATGAAATCGGCCACGTGGCGCAGCGGCACATCGCGCGTATGGTGGGCAGCCAGAAGCAGGATTCGATGATCGCCCTGGCTTCCATGTTGCTGGGGGCGCTGGCGATGCGTGGCAGTGGCGACGCTGGCGCGGCGGTGATGATGGGCGGTACCAGCCTGGCGATGCAAAGGCAGTTGAACTTCAGCCGCGATGCCGAGCGCGAGGCAGATCGTATCGGGCTGTCGATTCTGGATGCGGGCGGTTTTGAGACTAGCGGTATGGTGGCTTTTTTCGGGCGCTTGCAAAGTGCTTCCCGCAATTATTCGGATGTGGTTCCACCGTATCTGTTGACGCATCCGCTGACCACTGAACGGATTGCTGATATCGAGGCGCGGATCCGTGAGCAGCGTTATCGGCAGCGGGCCGATAGTCTGGATTTTCAGTTGATCCGGGCTCGTGTGCGGTTGCTGCAGGATGATACCGAGCAGGGCCGGCGTGATGCGCAGATCGTTTTTGATACGCAGCTGCTGCAAAATACTAAGCAGCAAATTGTTGCGGCTAAATATGGCATGGCTTTCCTGGCGTTCAGGCAGGGGGCTTATGACAAGGCTGAGGATTTGCTGCGGCAGGCAATGGCGGCGGCGTTGCCGGCGAAGCAGAGCCTGGTGCTGACGGATCTTGCCGTGGAGATCATGTTGGCTACTGATCGGGAGGCTGAGGCGTTGAAGCTGGTGCAGCAGGCGCAGCTGCAATATCCGTTGTCGCGCGGGTTGGCGCATCAGTATGCCCGGGTGTTGATTGCTGCGAAGCGGTTGGACGACGCTGAAAAATATCTGCGTGAGCAGGCGCAGTTGTATCGGCAGGATGCGGATGTGCAGGATTTGCTGGCTAAGGTTTATTCGGCGCAGGGGAAACGGGCGCTGCAGCATATGGCTTTGGCGGAGTCTTATGTGTTGACGGGGAGTGTGCCGGCGGCGTTGGATCAGTTGCGGATTGCGCGTAACTCGGCGGATGCGGGGTTTTATGATCAGTCTATGATCGATGCGCGGGAGAGGGAGTTGCAGGAGCGGTGGAAGGAGGAGTTGAAGGCTTCTAAGGAGCGCTGACTATTGCGGCGGCTTTTACTCCGTGGTCCGTTAAATAGGGTCAGAGTCAAGTTTCGCGATAACGCCTGCGAAAGTTGACTCTGACCCTGACCCTTCCCCTCAAATAACAACATGAATAGCCATAGAGCGCAGGGTATGAATTGCCTGGTTAATTTGCGAGATTGGGATCTGTCGGGGTGCTTCGCGCATCCACCACAGTGCGAGTGAGAGGATGGACAAGGTCTGTTCGGCTTTGTGCCGGCTACCGTATTGGATCTTGAACCCCTGATGTTGCGCGGTTAATCCGATGATCCAGAGCGCATACATGGCGAGTGCTCCGATCAATAGCAGAATGGAAAAACGCAGTGGATCACGCGTTTGACTCTGAGATAGTCCCAATCCAAATTGGGCATTTTTGATGTCACGAAAGGTCTGTTCGAT
>NZ_FOKF01000058.1 GCF_900111995.1 Collimonas sp. OK607 | reverse complement strand
CGTGTCGAACTTCTTGCGTTGCTTTGCCATGTACTTTTCCTCAGTTGATGGATTATCCACCCATTGAGGTGTCCGGCAAAATTAGACCACAGCAGATCGCCAGGTCAGAATCTTCTTCGGCATAGAGAGCGACCGCTTCATGTTCTTGAACTATACGGCTGCCATCCTCTGCGACGACTTCGATGGCTCCTGCCAGCACGTAGAACAACACGGCACGTTTTGCTGCAAGCAGAAAGCGCATCTGAAGCTTCAACCAAACGTCGAAAAAATCGAAAGACTCAACGAGATTGATCGCTGCTGCATGCGCCCCAAATCGCCCTGCCAAAATTCGAACTCGGTTTTCTATTTGGTCATGGCTGTTAGAAATCTCATTCTGCGACAGATGGAAGACCTCTGGTTCCAGATGCTTATGCTTCCCGCTGACATTCACGAAAAACTGCACACCGTGGACGCGCGAGCCAGTGGTCTCAGGCGCTTCATCATGAATAATCCCTGATCCAGATTGCGTCCAGATCAGCTCACCTGGCTTTACGACCAGATCATTCCCCAGCGAATCTCTGCTGCGCAACGCTCCAAGCGAATCTTCCAGCACGTACGAAACAGCCGAAAATCCTGCATGCGGATGCGGCGCGAAGGTCTTGCCACATATTTCGTAGTGTTCGAACCCAACGATCGGATTCGCTATGCCACAAAACTTGAGTAAGTCGAGGCGGTTGCCTAAAAAATTGCTACCTTGCGCGATCCGGACAGCTCGAATGACGGGGGAAAACTTCATAACAGGATGCCTTGGACTATTGGTTAGCTTCAGGGACTAACTATATATTCGCAACGGAATCGCGATAAGATGGCAAAAATAGGATTAACTGGTGCGCATATGCACCAATGAGGACTCTATGGACGATTTCAACGACCTTTACTATTTCGCTGCCGTTATTCG
The DNA here is from genome assembly GCF_900111995.1 of Collimonas sp. OK607. Lineage (GTDB taxonomy): Bacteria > Pseudomonadota > Gammaproteobacteria > Burkholderiales > Burkholderiaceae_D > Collimonas. The sequence continues at coordinate 23,165 of NZ_FOKF01000058.1, read as the reverse complement.
ACACAACGGCTTTTCTGCCGCCTCTCGTGCCATTGGTATAGAGAAGACAAAATTGAGCCGACGAGTTGCCGATCTTGAGAAAAAATTAGGCGTCCGGCTATTGCATCGCTCGACACGCAGCATTTCTTTAACTGATGCCGGCGAGCGGTTTTATGCGCAATGTATCAACGCGGTTGAAGGAGCGCAGGCAGCATATGACAGCATGAATAGTCTACGAACCGAACCGGCGGGAATTGTTCGTATGAGCTGTCCAGTAGTGCTTGCACAGAACTACCTCGCGCCGATACTGCCTGGGTACATGGCCAGCCACCCGAAAGTGACAGTCTTTATTGAAGCAACAGATCGGGCAGTTAATCTGATTGAGGAGCGGTTTGATATGGCCCTAGTGGCAGCCCCGGAAGTCGATATGTATTCTGATCTAGTTGCGCAGGAGCTCGGATCGGCCCGTCGGATTCTGGTAGCCAGCCCTAATTTTTTAGAATTGCACGGCCACCCGAATCATCCGGCGGAACTGTCACACTATAAAACGATAGGGCGTATTGCAGATCTTCAGGAAAGCCAAGTCAGATGGCATCTCACTCATGCTACGTCCCCTGCGGTCGATGCACCAATTTCACCAAGTCTCATTTCGAGCGATTCACGAGTCCAGTTGGAGGCAGCTGTTTATGGCATTGGCATTGCTTTATTAGCAGAGCCAATCGTATCGGCAAATGTCCAAAGCGGGGCATTGGAGCATGTTCTACCAGAATGGTCGGCATCCGCCTACATAATCCATCTGGTCTATCCTCCCCCGCGGGGCATGCTGCCGTCGGTCAGAAGCCTCATCGACTATTTGATATTCCATCTTCCCGCAGGCATCCAAGAACGAAGCGTCTAACTCACTGGTTGCACTGTTCCACTTGGATTCGATGCGGCGCGGACGTGATATGACAAAAAACTGCGTAAATAGGCCACCGCCACGACATTTTTAAATTCGCGTCATCGTCAACGCTCTGCGTCCTTCAAATTGAAATATGGCGAGCCAACGGAGGTATTCATAATCGATCGGAAAAAGTATCAAAAATGACGCTACGCAGCCACTGGTTACCTGGCTCCTTGTGATATTTTGCATGCCAGAAAACATTGATGCCGATTTCAGGTAGCGCCACCGGATGGTGCACATACTTGAGCCCAAACGGCGCCAGGCATTCCCTCGCATAGCGCTCCGGTACGGTCGCCACCATGTCGGTGGTAGATAGAATATGTCCAACTGCGACAAAGTGGGGGACAGTAAGCCGCACATTTCTGCGTATCCCTTTGCGTGCGATGGATTCGTCGACCTTGTCGTGCCCCGTCCCGGGCGAAATTACCACGACGTGATCCGCTCGCTCGAATTCTTCTACTGACACCTTTTTTTTGTCCAGCGCATGGCCTTGGCGAAACATGCATACGTAATGTTGCTTGAACAAACGCTGTTGAAAATATCCCGCTTTCAGCTGGGGCAATAATCCAATTGCCAGGTCGACATGCCCAGCCTCCATTTCGTCACGCAAATTGGTCGCGGTGTTACGGACCGTACTGATCGACACTCCAGGTGCGATGCGCGCGACGATATCCATCAGTTTCGGCAAGAAGTAAATCTCGCCTATGTCGGTCATGCCGATGGTGAACTTGCGCGTACTGACGGCGGGCTCGAATGTCGCGCGCTGGTTGAGGGTATTGAGGATTGTACTCAATGCGTAGGCTATCGGCTCCGCCAGTTGCGTCGCAAAGGGCGTTGGTTCCATTCCTCGCGAGGTGCGCAGGAACAGTTCATCTCCCAGCAAACGCCGCAATCTGTTCAGTGCATTGCTGACCGCCGGTTGCGATAACCCCAGTGTTTCTCCCACCGCCGACACGCGCTTTTCCAGAAGAAGCTGGTTGAACACGATCAACAGATTCAGATCGATATCTTTAAGATCCATGGCATACCAATATTCATTTTAGTGATGATATGAATTCACAAAATTCTATATATTAATATTATCCGATTTTTTATACTGCTGCCATACCTCATCAATTCCCCGAGCAAGGCAAGGCAGATCATGGAACTCGTTGTGCAACCGCTAGACCGCACCTTTGTGGTGGAACCAGGTTCAAACCTGTTGGAAACACTGCGTCAGCTCAATGTGCCGCTGTCCTACAGTTGTATGGCTGGTCGCTGCGGTACTTGCCGTTGCAAGGTGCTCGATGGCAATGTTTTTGAGTCGGGGAGGGAAGCCAAGATCACGAATCCGAACGATGGCCGATATGTGCTGGCATGCATGAGCGTGTTGACGGAAAGCTGCACCATAGAAATTCCTGAGCCGGATGAAATCGTCACTCACGCGGCACGCATCATCAAAGCTACGGTAACCGCGATTGAAGAAATGACGCATGACATCAAACGTCTGCGTTTGCGCCCGGCCAAACCCCTAGCGTTTTCACCGGGTCAGTATGCAACCTTACAGTTCACGCCTGAGCATATTCGTCCTTATTCCATGGCTTGCCTGAGCGACGATGAGGAACTGGAATTCCATGTCCGTCTGGTACCCGACGGTCGCGTTACCGGCTATATCGCACAGAACCTGAAAGTGGGCGATCCAGTCCGTGTGAGTGGGCCATTGGGCACCGCCTATCTGCGCATCAAGCATGAAGGACCAATGCTCTGTGTTGCGGGCGGCACGGGCTTGGCGCCGGTACTCTCGATTGTTCGCGGCGCGTTAGCTGCGGGCATGACGAATCAAATCCATGTCTACTTTGGCGTACGTTCTCCGCAAGACATTTACGGAACGCGCTGGCTGTACGATTTGGCGGCCGCCCACAGCAATCTCCACATACACATTGTCGTCGCTACGGGCAATGACAGCCCCGCTGCACGCAATGGGGTGGTAACAGATGCTGTTGCACAGGACTGGCAGACGCTCACCGGGTGGCGAGTCTATCTATGCGGCGCTCCTCCGATGGTCGAGGCTGCAGCCCTGTTGGTCAAACAAAAAGGCGTATTGACAGAGCATGTCTACGCAGATGCTTTTTATGCTAGTGCCAATTAAATCAAGGAGAAAAAGACATGCATGCAGCCGTATCCAACGACGTGCTAGAAGAGCGCAAGCAATACTATCAACGCATCGATAATTACAACCTGACGCCATTGTGGGAAGTATTGGGTGCACTGGTGCCTAAAGCGCCTGTAACGCCTGTTGCTCCTGCTCTCTGGCGCTATGCGGATGTGCGCGATTTTGTCATGGAGGCGGGGCGGCTGATTACGGCTGGCGAAGCCGAACGCCGGGTGTTGGTATTGGAAAACCCGGGCCTGCGTGGTCAATCATCGGTGACGCAATCGCTGTATGCAGGTCTGCAACTGATTTTGCCCGGCGAAGTCGCCCCCGCGCACAGACACACACAATCGGCGTTACGCCTGGTTCTGGATGGTGAGGGGGCATACACCGCGGTGGACGGAGAACGCACCACTATGCACCGCGGCGACTTTATCATCACACCGGCTTGGACCTGGCACGATCATGGGAACCTGGGTGATCAGCCCGTGGTGTGGCTTGATGGTCTGGACATTCCGACGGTGCGTTTTTTCGACGCAGGTTTTGCCGAGCATGGCGCCAGCGCTTCCCAAGCAACATGCCGCGACGAAGGCGACGCGCTTGCGCGCTATGGTAACAACATGCTGCCGGTGGATTTTCATCAAACTTCATCGGAGCCCACCAAGGTATTCATTTATCCGTTCGCTAAAACACGAGAGTCATTACTCGGCATCTCCAAGGGAACTGTCGATCCACACCTCGGCTACAAGTTGCGGTTTGTGAATCCCGCGACCGGTGCTTCGCCGATGCCGACTATAGGCGCTTTTGCCCAACGGCTAGAAGCCGGTTTCGAAACCAGGCCTTACCGCTGCACTGATGGCACGGTATATGTCTGTCTCGAAGGTGAGGGAAGTGCCGAGATCGGCGATCAGACAATCGACTTTATCCAAAACGATGTTTTCGTCGTGCCACCCTGGCATACGCTGCGCCTGCGAGCGAAGCACGACACGATTTTGTTCAGCTATTCAGATCGTCCCATTCAACAAGTCCTCGGCTTGTGGCGCGAAGAGAAAATTTAACCAACTATTTGGAGATTCATCATGGAATATGCAGTTACCCCGGCACCTATTTACACACTGAGCGTGGCAGGTCAAAGCACAGCGTTTCCGGTCAATCGAATTTTCTGCGTGGGCCGTAATTATGCGGCGCACGCGCGTGAAATGGGCAAGGATCCGGAGCGTGAAGCACCGTTCTTCTTTATGAAGCCGGCTTGCGCGGCTGTCGCTGCGGATGAAGCAGGCATCACCATCGCTTACCCGCCGAAGACAAACAATTTTCATCATGAAATAGAACTGGTGGTCGCGATTGGCACAGGCGGTGCGAACATTTCGATCGAGCATGCCTTGCAACACGTGTACGGCTACGCTGTTGGCCTCGATATGACGCGTCGCGACCTTCAACTTGACGCGCGCGATAAGGGACGTCCTTGGGAGTTCGGTAAATCGTTCGCGCAGTCCGCGCCCATCGGTCCGCTGCATCGCGCGGCCGACATCGGTCATCCGACCACGGCAGCGATTTCCCTGACAGTCAATGATGCGTCACGGCAATCGTCTGATATCGACCAACTGATCTGGTCAGTGGCTGAGGCCATATCTTACCTGTCAGAGTATGAAGTGCTGGAACCGGGCGACATCATCATGACGGGCACGCCGGCAGGCGTCAACGCTGTCAATCCGGGCGACGTCATGCGCGGCGCGATTACTGGATTGGGTCAGATTGTCGTGCGCGTGGCGCAATGATGGTGCGCCCACATATACACCGATAACAAGGAGAGAGACATGGGTGATATTCCTGTCGTGTTCCAGAAAAATCCGGCTTGGGAAGAAAAAGGATCAAGCCGTATTCCGTTTTGGGCTTATACCGACGAATCGATATACAAGAAGGAACTTGAGCGCTTCTTTTATCACGGCCACTGGTGCTATGTTGGCCTAGAAGCCGAAATCCCGAATCACGGCGACTTCAAAAGGACTGTCGTGGGCGAACGCTCCGTGATTATGACGCGCGCCCAGGACGATAGCATTCACGTTGTTGAGAATGTGTGCGCACACCGCGGTATGCAATTCTGCCGCGAGCGTCATGGCAACAAGAAAGAACTGGTGTGCCCCTACCATCAGTGGAATTACACCCTGAAGGGCGATCTCCAGGGTGTCCCGTTTCGCCGTGGCGTGAAGCAGGATGGTAAGGTCAATGGCGGCATGCCGAAAGAATTCAAGACGGAAGAGCACAGCTTGAACAAACTTAAGGTTGCTACCAGAGGTGGTGTTGTGTTCGCATCTTTCGACCATGACGTGCAAAGTCTTGAGGACTACCTGGGGCCGGATATTCTTGCTTATTTCGACCGGCTGTTTAGCGGACGAAAACTGCATATTCTGGGCTACAACCGCCAGCGTATTCCGGGTAACTGGAAGCTGATGCAGGAAAACATCAAGGATCCCTATCATCCGGGTCTTCTGCATACCTGGTTCGTCACTTATGGTTTGTGGCGCGCTGACAATAAGTCCGAGCTGAAAATGGATAGCGAGTTCCGCCATGCCGCCATGGTTTCGACCCGTGGCTCTGCGGGCGCGAAGGCGGAAGTTACGGCAGGCGTCACGAGTTTCAAGGAAAGCATGTCAATCAATGACAAACGGCTGCTGGACATCGTAGCCGAGCCATGGTGGGGCGGGCCAACCGCCGTCATGCTGACCATCTTTCCCAGCGTGATTTTCCAGCAGCAGGTCAACAGCGTATCGACGCGACATATCCAGCCGAATGGAAAAGGTTCGTTCGATTTTGTGTGGACACACTTCGGATTCGAGGACGACACGCCTGAAATGACTGAGCGTCGTCTTATTCAGGCGAATTTGTTCGGCCCGGCAGGGTTCGTCTCAGCTGACGACGGCGAGGTCATTGAGCTCTCGCAATGTGGCTTTGAGCAAAAGCCGTTTCACCGAACGCTGGCGGAGCTGGGAGGATACGAATGTGGCAACACCGATCACATGGTGACGGAGACGCTCATTCGCGGCATGTACAACTACTGGCGCAAGGTAATGGAGATTTGATGATGACTGATTCTCAAGCCTATTTCGATCTGATGCGCCTGTATGCGGACTACGCATCGGTGGTAGACGCCGCCGATTGGGATAAGTGGGTCGATTTCTTTACGGAAGAGTGCGAATACAAGGTGCAACCGCGAGAGAATTATGAGCGCGGATTTCCACTGGCGACGCTTTCGCTCCTCAGTCGCGGTATGTTGAAGGATCGAGCCTATGGAATCCGCGAGACGCTGTTCCATGATCCTTATTACCAGCGCCATGTGGTAGGCGTGCCGCTGGTCCTCAAACACGACGGAGACCTGATCGTTTCGGAAGCGAACTACGCGGTGTTCCGGACCAAACTTAGCCAAGACTCGACCGTTTTCAACGTTGGGCGCTATCTGGACCGGGTGCGCATTACGCCCCTGGGATTGAAGTTTGAATCCCGATTGTGCATCTATGACACCGAGATGATTCCCAACTCTATTATTTACCCGATATGAGGTGCGCAATGACTCAAAACTGGATTGACGTGACCGCGCGGGAAACAGTGGCGGAAGACGATGTAGTTGGCATCGACGTAAACGGAAAAGACCTGGCGCTGTATAGCGTTAGCGGTGAAGTGTTCGCTACAGACAATATCTGTACGCATGGACATGCTCGTCTTAGTGATGGGTTTCTTGATGGCTGCGAGATTGAGTGCCCTCTGCATCAAGGCAAGTTCGATATCCGTAATGGCAAGGCATTGTGCGAACCGGTAAACGAAGATATTCGTAGTTATCCCGTCAAGATACAAGACGGGAGAGTCTTTGTTGATCTAGGTTCTTTCCCCACGAGCTAGTTGTAAATTGCTGAATAATTATTTTAATAAAATAGGAGACAAGAATGAATTCTCAGAAATGTGTGCCGGCTTTAATGGCAGGGATATTGCTGAGCGCGGCCGCTTTAGCTTCGGCGCAGGTAAAGATCGGTCTGGTGGCGCCACTCTCTGGAAGCCAGGCTATGGTGGGGCAGGATCAGATTGATGGCTTCATGCTCGCAGTTGAACAGCTGGGTAATAAGCTCGGTGGCCAAACGGTCACTATCTTCAAAGAAGACGATCAGCTCAAGCCGGAAATCGGCATCCAGATTACCCGAAAATTTTTGGACAAGGACAAAGTCGACGCGATTGTTGGCCTAGGTTTCTCTAACGTTTTGATGGCGAGCCTGAAGCCCATCGTTGAATCGGGGACGGTGGCAATCGCGACCAATGCCGGGCCATCACCTATTGCCGGTGCTTCTTGTGCGCCCAATGTCTTTTCGGTTGCCTGGCAGAACGATGGGGCGGCCGAGGCGACAGGGAAATACATACAGGATAAGGGCCACAAAAGCGTGTATCTCATGGCGCCCAACTATCAAGCAGGCAAAGACATGCTGGCTGGATTCAAGCGCTTCTACAAAGGCCAGATTGTCGATGAGGTGTATACGCAAGTTGGGCAGAGCGACTATTCGGCAGAAATCGCACAGTTGCAAGCCAGCACCCCCGCTGCCGTGTTTGCTTTCTATCCCGGCGGCATGGGCGTCAACTATATCAAGCAACTCAGTCAGGCCGGACTGCTTGGAAAATTCCCAAATTATTCTGTGTTTACCGTAGACGGTACCACCATGCCGGCCTTACGCGATGCAGCTGTTGGCACCCTGTCGGGAGCGATGTGGGATGCCGCGCTGGACAATCCGGAAAACAGGAAATTTGTCGCTGCATTCGAAGCAAAGTACAGGCGCACGCCAAGTGAGTACGCTGCAACGGCTTTCGATGCTGCGCAACTTCTTGATGTTGCTATTCGAAAGGTAGCCGGAAGGACGTCGGACAAGAAGGTATTTGCTGCGGCAGTAAAAGCATCGGGACAAGAGTTCAGCTCCGTACGCGGTCCGTTCCGCTTCAACAACAACAATTTTCCTATTCAAAATTATTACGTATTTCAAGTGGCTAAGGAGTCTGGCAAGCCCGCCGTAAAACTGCTTGGGACGCCGCTTCCTGACCATAAGGATGCCTACTATACCAAGTGCCAATTAAAGTGAGGTATAGATCATGGCGTTAAATCTTATTTTTCCTCAGTTATTAAATGGATTGCAATACGGAGTCCTTTTATTTCTACTTGCGGCGGGCCTTACCTTGGTATTTGGCATCATGAGTTTTGTGAACCTGGCGCACGGTTCACTGTATATGATGGGTGCTTATTTTGCCGCAACGGCCTACGGTCTTACTTCGTCCTTCACCTTCGCGATAGTGGCCGCTGTCGGTGGTTGCATAGCATTAGGATTCGTCCTGGAGAAACTTGCCGTATCCCGCTTGTACAGCCGGGATCACTTGGATCATGTGCTGGCAACGTTTGGTATGGTGTTGTTCTTCAATGAGATTGTTCGGATTGTCTGGGGACCTCAGCCTTATTTTCTTCCCGTGCCGCCTTTCCTGGACAGTACTGTAAACCTGTTTGGAATCAGCTATCCCGCATATCGGTTTGCGATCATCGTTGTCGGCTTACTGGTTGCGGTTGGCTCATATCTTCTGATGCACCGAACACGCCTGGGAATGCTGATACGGGCGGGAGCAAGCAATCCGAAGATGATCGGAGCCCTGGGTATCAACATCAAGCTTCTTAATGCACTGCTGTTTAGCCTGGGAGCTGGATTGGCCGGTCTGGCGGGAGTAATGGCCAGTCCTATCCTATCCATTCAGTCGGGTATGGGGGAGCCTGTTCTGATAACGGCGCTTGTGGTCATTGTGATCGGAGGAATCGGCTCGGTGAGCGGCGCGTTTTACGCAGCACTTATTGTCGGAATAGCGGATACCTTAGGACGTGCGTTTCTGCCTATGCTGCTGCGAGAAACGATGAGCCGGGAAATCGCCAATGCAGCTGGTCCGGCGTTGGCATCGATGCTCGTCTATGTACTGATGGCGATCGTACTTGCCATTCGGCCTCAAGGTCTGTTCACGCCATGGAGAAACTAATGTTACGTCCAATATCTTCGTCCAGATTGAGCGTTCTGGTATCTCTGGTGTTGCTCGTGGGTCTCGCGGTCGTTCCGTTTGCAGCCTATTTCATGGGCCAGCCATTCTACGTCAGCTTCTTTGCCCGGATCATTATCTATGGGATTGCCGCCACTGCGCTTAATCTCGCCATTGGTTATGGTGGTCTGGTTAGCCTGGGGCATGCATTATTCTTCGGCTTGGGGGCCTATAGCGTAGCGATCCCGGCTTTTTATGGTATCGATAGTGGCTGGATACATCTGCTACTGTGCATCGCGGTTTGCGCCTTGGTAGGCTTGGTTACCGGGGCAATCAGTCTGCGGACTTCCGGTATTGCGTTCATCATGATTACTCTGGCTTTCGCGCAGATGGGTTACTTCGTGTTTGTGAGCCTCAAGCAATTTGGTGGCGACGATGGCAATACCATTTCTCTGACCAGCAAATTCTTTGGTTCAGATCTTGGCAATTCAAACACGTTATATGCGACCGCGTTAATTACGCTTTGCTTTGCGACATGGTGGATGGCGCGCATGCGCGTTGCACCGTTTGGCATGGTACTGCGTGGCGCCAGACAAAATGCGCGTCGAATCAATGCAGTTGGCCTACCCAGCAAGCAGTATCAATTGTCTGCCTATGTGTTTTCAGGCGTTTTATGCGGCATAGCTGGTTTGCTGTTTGCGAATCTAAACGCTTTTGCATCGCCAAGCAGTATGTCATGGACCGTTTCTGGAGACTTGATTGTCATGGTGGTTCTGGGCGGAATAGGCACTGTCTTCGGACCGTTACTTGGTGCGTTGGCGTTTCTTGGATTGGAAGAAGTCCTGAAAATGTTTACCGAGCACTGGATGGTAATTTTCGGCCCAGTCATCGTCTTGGTGGCGCTGCTGGGGAAAACAGGAATTGTGGGTCTTCTTCAAATGTTGGATGGTCGGCAGGGGTTGCACAATGATGCAGGTGAACACTTAGTAAGTAGTTCTATGCAGGTGCAGGCACACGGCGCAGGAGATCAATGATGAAGACAAGCCTGCTTCGCACCGAGTCGTTGGTCAAACGTTACGGCGGGATTCTGGTCACGGATGGTGTTTCGCTGGATATCCGGCCGGGCGAACTCCACGCGATTATCGGCCCAAACGGGGCCGGAAAAACGACTCTCATTAATCAGTTGTCCGGCGAACTTCTATCGAATGATGGCAAGGTTATATTTTCCGATATAGATGTGACTGCATTGCCTATTCATCGGCGTGCACAAATGGGCTTGTTACGTTCCTATCAGATCACTTCCATCTTTGAGGAGTTCACGGTACAGGAAAATGCAGTGCTTTCTGCAATGGGCGCAAAGGAACACGCGTTCCGTTTCTGGCAACCTATGTTGCAGCGTAAAGAACTGGTGCGCGCTGCGCATGACGCGCTACAGGCAACAAGTCTGATATGTCGGAAAAATGTACCGGCAAAGGATCTTGGCTATGGTGAGCGGCGACAGCTTGAATTGGCTATGGCATTAGCCGCACAGCCAAAATTTCTTCTGCTCGATGAGCCGATGGCCGGCATGAGCGTCCAGGAATCCGACGCGGTCGTGTCTTTGCTAAAGAGATTGAAAGGACGCTACTCAATTTTGCTGATTGAGCACGACATGGATGCCGTGTTTGCGCTAGCAGACCGGATTACTGTCCTTGTTTACGGCAAGGTGATGTTCAGCGGAACGCCTGAAGAGATCAGAAATCACCCTGAGGTGAGAGCCGTGTATCTCGGTGAAGAAGAAATATAAGTTTCAAGGAGATATTCATGAGTACATTACTTACAGTAACCGATCTGCAAGCATCTTACGGACATGCGCAAGCGCTTTTTGGCGTGTCTTTTGAGGTCAAGGCTGGGGAGGTGGTTACCCTTCTCGGTCGTAATGGCATGGGGCGTTCCACGATTATTAAATGTCTTTTTGGCTTGCTTCCTGTCAAAGCGGGTTCCATCGCCTTCTCCGGCAAATCTATTCACAATTTTCCTTCGCATAGCATTGCCCGATTGGGCTTGGGCCTGGTACCCGAGGGCCGCCAGATATTTCCCACTCTTTCGGTCGAGGAAAATTTGATAGCTACCGCGCGCGTTCGATGCAATACGAAAGATAGTCTTGAGAAGTGGACTCTGGATCGCGTCTACAGCTTCTTTCCACGTCTTAAGGAAAGGCGCAGCAACCAGGGCTGGCAGCTGTCTGGCGGAGAACAGCAAATGCTGGCGATCGGTCGCGCACTCATGACTAACCCGCAGTTGTTGGTACTTGATGAGGCGACGGAGGGCTTGGCGCCGCTGATTCGTGCCGAAATATGGGATGTATTGAGTACTTTGAAGAACGAAGGTTTATCGCAGATTGTCATCGACAAAAACGTTGGAGCCTTACTGAAATTCGCTGATCGCCATTATGTGATGGAAAAAGGGAAAGTGGTCTGGAACGGAAGTTCCAGCGCTTTGCGCGCAGAGGCGAACATTATTCATCAATATCTTGGAGTCTAAGATGGAAGAAAACAGGAAAGACGAGCGTGTCTTGCACAATTATTTCCGTAGCTCATCGTCATACCGTGTGCGTATTGCGCTGAATCTGAAAGGGTTGCCCTTTGAGTATGCGGCAGTACATCTCAACCGTAACGGTGGTGAGCAGTTTCAAACTGAGTTCAAAACATTGAACCCACAAGGATTGGTCCCCGTTCTCAGGGATCAGGGTCTGAACGTCAGTCAGTCCCTCGCCATTCTAGAATATCTTGAAGAAAAGTATCCCCATCCGCCATTGCTCCCACAAGCTATTGAAGATCGGGCCTATGTGCGTCAGTTGGCTTTGGCGATAGCTTGTGAGATTCATCCGATAAGTAATCTACGCGTTCTCAAATTTCTCACGGGGACTTTGGGTCTATCGGAAGAATCCAAGGGCATGTGGGTTAAGCACTGGACAGAAATTGGCCTCTCGGCCTTGGAATCGGAACTGGCACATTCAACAAAACGAGGAAGATATTGTTTCGGCGATGTGCCAACAATTGCGGATTGCTGCTTGGTTCCACAGCTGTTTAATGCACGACGCTTTGCCATTGATTTAAGTCAGTATCCAACTCTGACGACCATTGACGCAGCGTGTCAAGAATTGTCTGAGTTTCAGAGAGCTCATCCTCAATGCCAACCTGATAGTGAATGATCTGTATGCCGTAATCTTCCGGTTTTTTTTGAATTTGCGTGATTTTTTTTGCGTTGTTTTTTCTGCGTCAACGTCACATGAAAGCCAATGAAAATCGCCATAATTTTTCAGGACGTTGTTGAATAGATTGAACTGTCGGCGAAAAGAAGGTACGCATTCGAGCGGCTCACCTGGCGCCACGTCACGTCGATTGCAGTAACGAGTTCGACGAAGAAATAGAACAATGAATACGAAACGCAGGTTAATTTTTTGCGTCTCTCGGCATACGTCGAGAAAGCAACAATAAGGAGACAGCACTTAAAACACTGAATGCCAAAAAAAAAGCATGACTACAAAACTCGTTTGTAAACAATCAGGAGACAGGATGATGAAAAAATTAGTATTGAGTGCAGCAGCGGTTTCAACATTGCTTTGTTCGACGATGGTCCTAGCGCAATCGCAAGTAATGGTATATGGGATCGTCGATACTGGCGTCGCATATGTAACTCACGCCAACGCGGCGGGTGACTCGGTGGTTAAAATGCCGTCGCTGACCGGATCACTCCCATCTCGCATCGGCTTCAAGGGCAGCGAGGATCTAGGTGGGGGGGTGCAGGCATTGTTCGTTTTGGAAAGTGGTTTCACGACCGACTCTGGAGGCATGGGGCAGGGTAATCGCTTGTTCGGACGCCAATCATATGTAGGGCTGAAGAATTTCTATGGTGCCTTCACGTTGGGACGTATTCTCAACATGACTTATCTCTCAGTGCTTAAAGCAGACGTAATAGGACCAAATATTTTCTCCATCAACAGCCTGGATCTCTATTTGCCTAATGCCCGTAGCGACAATGCAATTGGCTACCTCGGCACATTCTCAAATGTTACGCTTGGCGCGACCTATAGCTTTGGACGCGATGTCTCTGCTGCCGGCGGCCCGTCAGCCACAGGCTGCCCTGGAGAAATCGCCGGAAATTCGAAAGCTTGTCGTCAGATGACCGGCTTGGTTGGGTATGACACCACATCGTTCGGTATAACAACGGCCTACGATATTCTTTATGGCGGACCTGGCGCCGCTGCAGGCCTGACTAGCAGCAACTTCAATGATCAGCGTATTTCCCTTAATGGGTATTTCATGCTGGGTCAGACCAAGATTGGCGCCGGTCTGGTTGATCGTAAAATAAAAACCGCTAGCGACACGCATTCCAATCTGTATTTCCTCGGCGCTAGTTATCCATTTTCCGCTACTTGGGTGCTGGATGCCCAGATTTCGCGCTTGAGTGTTAAAAATACTGACAAAGTCTCAACCCTGGCGGTGGCGCGCGTAACTTATAACCTGTCGAAACGCACAGCGTTGTATACATCGCTTGGCTATATTCGGAATGCAGGCTCGGCCGCGGTCTCACTGGATGCAGGAGGAACCGTCGGCGTCGGATTGAATCAGGTTGGTGTCATGAGCGGCATTCGCCACGCGTTCTAAGAAAGCACAAGGTCAGGGCGCTTTGGTCCGTGCCCGTCCCTCCGGATATTTGGATCCGGAGGGACGAATCAAAGGATATATAGCCCCGGCGAAATGCTGTCGATCAAAGCCGCGGTACCGGCAATTCCTGAGAGCTTTTCAAGCTAACCGGTAAAAACTCTTCTTCCATGTGGACCGCTGCTTAACAGGGAACGTATTCAAGTGATCAAACTGGTTGCTGCAAAAGATATTTTGGTACACGACGCGAGATGTCCAGGTAAAGGCCTGATCGATAGATACAAAATTCGACACTATTCACCGCGCCGACTCTATGTGGAGTGCACAGGCGATAGTACAATTAAGGATTATACAATGAGTTGCCAACGCATTTTTCTCAAGGTTATAGCTTTAATTTCATTGGGCACAAATATGGCACAAGCAAGCGCAACACCTATCGCTCCGGCGATAGATGCTTCGGAGTTCAAACTGAATGTTGTATCGATCGAGAAGTTCACATTTAAAGGCAAAGAGGCATTCGAAGTAGCAATGCCTCGTGATGCCTATCAGGATCCAGAGAAAGAGGTCCTTACTGATCGAGCAAATTTAGCCTGGATTCCTATCGATTTTCACAACGGCACTATCGAAGTCGATGTGGCCGCTGTACTCGCCCGCGATGCTCCGAACTATGCCAGAGGCTTCATTGGCCTGGGATTCAGGATAGATTCCAACTTAAGCTTTGAAGGAATCTATCTACGTCCAGCCAACAGCCGCTCAGACGATCAGGTACGGCGCAATCACTCCGTTCAGTATTTCGCTTTACCAGGCTATGGCTTCGAACGTCTTCGCAAAGACGCTCCTGAAAAATACGAGTCCTACGTAGATATCGAGCTCGGCGAATGGAGCCACATGAAAATTGAGGTACATGACTGCGATGCAAAACTATATGTGAACCGCGCTAAACAGCCGTCTCTTGTTGTTCACGACCTTAAGCTAGGCCCAGAGCATAAAGGGGGCGTTGGCTTTTGGATTGACTCAGGCACTCTCGGTTATTTTAGAAATTTGAAAGTCACCTCTGAGTAGAAGTGATGTCAAGGCATCTTGCCTAGGCTCGCATCTAAAACATCGAGCGAGCGCAACGGAATATGAACGCACGTGTTGATGTATGTTTTTTACGCGTTTATAGAAAAAATTGTTGATTTGCGTTCATTCTTGATCTGTCTTCAGGCGCAGATTTGTATCTGGGTCAGTACCATGATAACTAGAAAAATGGATATCTGACTCACTTTAATGAGGGGCCGCACGTTAATTTGATCCTCGCGTGGGGAAAATTTTCATGCAAACGAATAGGTTCTAGGCATGCTAAGTTTGTCGGCCGCACTCATAAAGCTGCCGGTCTCCAAAGCAGAAACAAACGCTTGCATTGCATCCAGCCGATCCGTTGCTTATCCTTTGTTCCGAATTTTGGGATAAATAATCACATATAACACCGTTTATCGCATTCTTGCAAATGTGTAGCATAGGGTTGCGTATACAGGCCTCAAGGCTAAGCGTTCTAGTGGCGAATTTCGGTTGAATGAAGATGAAAATGAAGATGAAACGCTTGTTTGTCTTAGTCAGTTTCGCCGGTGTATCGGTGTTCGTTTGCGCGTTGGCCGTGGCACTGTGGCCGAGCACCACGCGCTCACTGCTCCCGGCGCCGCCGAATGATTTGCCGAACCTCGTCGAAAAGGGGCGTTATCTTGCCCGTGCCGGCGATTGCATAGCCTGTCACACCGCACGGGCTGGCGTACCATTCGCCGGCGGGCTGCCGCTGACATCGCCGATCGGTGCGATCTACAGCACTAACATTACACCTGATCGAGACAGCGGCATCGGCGCGTATTCGCTCGATGACTTCGATCGCGCGGTGCGTCATGGCATCCGTGCCGACGGCGATTCGTTATACCCCGCAATGCCTTATCCGTCGTACGCACACATGAGTGACGACGACATACGCGCGATGTATGCCTTCTTCATGCACGGCGTGGCACCGGTCAAGGCGCATCCGCATCCGCGCGGTATCGCCTGGCCGCTGTCGATACGTTGGCCGATGGCGCTGTGGCGCAAGGCGTTCGCGCCGCAGCCCGATGCTGTAGCGCTCGATCCGCATCATTATGCTGACGTCTCGATAGCTCGCGGTGCCTATTTGGTTCAGGGATTGGGCCACTGCGGTAGTTGTCACACGCCGCGCACGCCGACGATGCAGGAGAAGGCGCTGAACGAGTCCAGCGCCGAATACCTGGCCGGCGGGCCAATAGTTGACGGCTGGGTGGCTGTCAGCCTGCGTGGCAATCCAGCCGACGGGCTCGGTGCATGGTCGGCAGCTGATATCGTTGCGACCTTGCGCAGCTCACGCAACGCTTCACATGCAGTGGTGGGGGGGGCAATGAACGAGGTCGTCGTGCACAGTACTCAATACTTGAGCGACAATGATCTTGAGGCGATCGCTGGCTACCTGAAAACGTTCGCGCCGTCGACGCATTCGCCTTCGTCGTTCAAGGCCGATCCAACCACAGCTAAGGCCTTGTGGCAAGGCATCAACGCGACGCGCAGCGCCGAACTCTACGTTGACAATTGCGCGGGCTGTCATCGTAGCGACGGGCTCGGCTATGCGCAGGTATTTCCACGCTTAGCCGGCAACTCCACCTTGCTGGCGGAAGACCCGAGTTCGGTGATCCGCTTGATCCTCGACGGTAGCAAATTGCCCGCCACTCGCACCGCGCCATCGGAGCTCGGTATGCCCGGCTTCGGTTGGCGGTTATCGGACGACGAAGTGGCGCAACTCGCGAGTTTCGTACGCCAGAGTTGGGGCAACCATGCTCCGGGCGTGCAATTCGCGCAGGTCAAGACAATTCGTGACTCAATCCAGCAAGAGCGGTCTGCGCAGGCAGCCGACGCGCGGTGACGACCGCCTCATGCATTCATACAGGAGTAAGCTCGTGACTGCACCAGACTCATCGGAAACGCCCTCGAGGCGTCAGTTTTTCAAGGGATTGGGAGCGGCAACTCTCGCTACCGTTGTACTTCCCGGCTGCGACATTCGCTCGGCGACGCCTGCGCAGAATGGGGCCGGGAGTACCTATGTACCGCAATTCTTCACGCCTGACGAATGGACCTTCATCAACGTGGCCAGCGCGCGACTGATCCCTAGTGATGCGCTAGGTCTCGGGGCTGTAGAGGCCGGCGTGCCCGAGTATATTGACCGGCAGATGGGTACGTCCTGGGCAGTCGGCGCGCTATGGTACATGCAGGGCCCCTTCAACGCCGACGCGCCAGACACGATGGGTTATCAGTATCAGCTCACGCCGCAGCAGATCTATCGCCTGGGCATTGCCGCCGCCAATGGCTTCGTTCAGAAGACGCAAGGTAAACTGTTTGCACAGATGTCAACGGACACGCAAGATGCAGCGCTTCACGCAATCGAATCGGGTCAGGCGATATTCGAATCCGTTCCGGCCAAGCTGTTCTTCTCGCTATTGCTGCAAAATGTGCGCGAAGGTTTTTTTGCCGATCCGGTACACGGTGGGAACCGTGGCCTCGCGGGTTGGAAGCTGATCGGGTTTCCTGGTGCGCGCGCCGACTTCATGGACTGGGTTGAGCGCGATGTGAAGTACCCGCTGTTGCCGGTGGCCATGAGCGGGAAGCGAGATTGAGTATGACTGACAAAAAAACAAGCAACAATGCGATGAGCAAGGTCGACGTGGTGATCGTCGGCTTCGGCTGGACCGGCGCGATCATGGCCAAGGAGTTGACCGAAGCCGGTTTGAATGTGGTCGCGCTCGAGCGCGGCCCGATGCAGGATACTGCGACTGACGGTATTTACCCCAAGGTACTGGACGAGCTTACGTATAGCATCCGCCGTAAATTGTTCCAGGACGTGTCGCGTGAGACCGTAACGGTCCGCCATGGCATGAGCGACACAGCGCTGCCTTACCGTCAGTTGGGGGCATTCCTGCCTGGAACTGGCGTCGGCGGGGCAGGATTGCATTGGTCGGGTGTGCATTTCCGCGTCGACCCCGTCGAGCTGCGTCTGCGCAGCCACTATGAAGAACGCTACGGCAAGAAGTTCATTCCCGAGGGTATGACGATCCAGGACTTCGGCGTTAGCTACGAGGAGCTCGAGCCGCATTTCGACTTCGCAGAGAAGGTGTTCGGTACGTCCGGTACCGCGTGGACCGTGGCCGGCAAGAATGTGGGCGAAGGCAAGGGTGGCAACCCCTATGCGGCCGACCGCTCGAATGACTTTCCGTTGCCCGCGCAGAAGCGTACGGTGTCGGCGCAACGCTTCGGTGATGCTGCCGCGAAACTGGGCTACCACCCTTACAATCTGCCTTCGGCCAACGCCTCCGGGCCTTACACCAATCCTTATGGCTGCCAGATGGGACCGTGCAACTTCTGTGGCTATTGCAGCGGATACGTTTGCTACAACTACTCGAAGGCATCACCCAACGTCAACGTCCTGCCGGCGCTGCGCCAACTACCGAACTTCGAGCTGCGCACGCACGCACACGTGCTTCGGGTGAATCTTGCTGTTGATCGCCGTAGCGCCACCGGCGTGACATACGTCGATGCGCAGGGGCGCGAGGTAGAGCAATCGGCGGACATTGTCATCATTGCTGCCTTTCAGTTTAACAACGTGCGGCTGATGCTGCTGTCGGGCATCGGTACGCCTTACGATCCCGCGACTGGCACAGGCACGGTAGGTCGCAACTTCGCCTACCAGAACATGGCGTCGATCAAAGCGTTCTTCGACAAGGATGTGCACGCCAATCCCTTCATCGGCGCTGGCGGAAACGGTGTAGCGATCGACGATTTCAACGCCGACAACTTCGACCACGGCCCGTTGGGCTTTGTCGGCGGCTCACCAATGTGGGTCAATCAGGCCGGTGTCAAGCCGATTAGCGGCATCGCGTTGCCCGAAGGCGTGCCCGGCTGGGGTAGTGCGTGGAAGCAGGCCGTCGCCGACAACTACACACACACGATGTCGATGGATGCGCACGGCGCGCACATGAGCTACCGCGACAACTACCTGAGTCTGGACCCGACCTACAAGGACGCGTGGGGTCTTCCGCTGTTGCGTATGACCTTCGATTGGAAGGATAACGATATCCGCATGACACGCTTCATGGCGCGGAAGATGCACGCCATCGCTGATGCGATGGGCCCAAAGGCCGTGCGTGTGTTCGTCAAGAATTTTGGCGAGCATTTCGACACGGTGGGTTATCAGACCACTCACCTCAACGGAGGCGCGATCATGGGCACCGATCCGCGTACTAGCGCGGTCAACCGATATCTCCAAAGCTGGGACGTGCACAACGTATTCGTGCTCGGGGCATCGGCCTTTCCGCAAGGGCTAGGTTACAACCCCACCGGCCTGGTCGCGGCACTAACCTACTGGTCGGCCAAAGCGATTCGCGAACGTTATCTGAAGCAGCCGGGTGCTCTGGCTTAGGCGGTTGCTGCTTTGAACTTCCAAACAGCCGTACTTGACCACCCGCCTCTCCATTAGGCTTGTGGGTGACGCGTAGCCTGGTACTCGGAAGCTTCCCTCCATGTCAGGTTCATAGGGATGGTGTTCGGTGTCATCGTTATTTTCGTATTGTTTTCTACCACCGTGCGTGCGATTTTTTTATCCTCACTCTCTGACGCGGGATAGAAGTAAAAATGAGGAAATGAAGTAACCGAGTTAAAGTTGATCGAGATACGGATTACGGAGACAATTCGAAGAAATGATTGGACCGGCGGCCGGCACGAATCCGACGGGCGTAAAAGGCGTATATCGGAACGCTACAAGGAGTGGATTATGGGAGTCGGCCTACCTGACCGCCACAGATTTCTACTTGGTAGTAGATCACCCAGAGTTATGACGAATCGGATTTTGGTAATTTACTATCCAAGCCATGGTATGAGTTGGTTTGGATGCCGCAGTGAGCTAAAACAATCTAAGAAATTGTTTTAAATTCAATTTATTAAGAAAATTTTGGTTTGGTTTTAAGAGCTTCCGGCCAGCCTCCCCAATAAATATGATGGATTTTTTTCTTGGCATCTATGTAGGCAGTCCTTGCATTTTTAAGGTCTTTTTTACATACATCGCATGTTATAAGGCATTCACATAAAGCACTTGTTTCGCTGATTGATAGACATCGTGACTCCCTGATTACTTGGATTGCCGACTAGAGACCATACCTAGTACGGTCCCGGCGCTCGTGTTATTGGTTCAACTCTCATCGAATCGATGCAGCATGGACGATCTCGGTCATTTCCGCGCGCACTCTGGCTGCGTTAGCCCGTTCGACGTGCCTCTTCATTGCGGCCGGATCGTCATTCATATGCGGCAAAAGCAGGGCGGTCACCGAAGCGGGATCCAGGGTCGGTTGAGGTTTGTCGCGTTCAAATGCGCGAAGGACGTTGACGAGGTCCGCAGCCACCAGCACATTTGTCGGACCGTCGACGATTTTTACATCGTTGCCCTTTATAGCGACCAAAGGAATGAGCTCGCAGGGGAGGGCGGCTTGGTGCTGCAATACGCGAGTCGCATTCTTGACCTGCTTTGGCGCATTACGCATGTCCGTATCACCATAGGGAGATGAAATCTTCCAGGTGGGAGAATCGGCTCCCGCTGATAGGCTGCCGGATTTGCATTTCGTCTCAATCACAAAAACGTTTCGCTCGGTGATCAGCAAGTGGTCGACCTCCACGGAAAATTCATTGGGCGTGTGCTCGTTAAAGACAAACAATTTGCCATGAAGGGAGCGGGATACAGGTAATTCCTTCTTACGACAATCTTCAATGAGTTTTTGCACATAACGTTCGGCAGCGATCCCCGCCATTTTTTTCTGAATTGCCGGATCCTTGGAATATTTCTCCATCCAATGCAGGATATTGAAGAGTAGTCCGCAAGGGAAAGCGGCGCAGAGCGCAAGTATGTAGACCATGAACTGATCAACGTGCGTGGGGGTGACAGAGAGTTTTTTTGCGGTGACAAAAAGCACGACCAAAAACAAAATGTCTGCCAGCCATTTCATGGGGACGTAGAGCCATTTCATCGATGACCTGTTCCTTTGCTTGCAGAATTGACCCTATCCAACTGATCCAGGCGCCACTGTCGCGCAAAGGCGGCAACCCGGTCGTAGGATCCCTCAAAGCCTAGCGCACATAGATCGGCATGGATCTGTTTCAAGCTGCGGCGCTGCTTTCGAGATTTGGTCGCTTCGGTTTTAAGCCAGGATGAAAGTTTGAAGGCGTACTGATCAAGAGCACTCGGAGTGCGTCGATCCCTATAAGCCGGCTCTATGATTTCAGAGCGCAGATAACGTCTGACGGTGTTTCTGGAGATGCCTAAGCGCCTGGCGATCTCCCTCAAGGAGACCTGGTCACGAAGGTGCCAGCGTCGAATAATGCCTAATAATGCCACGTCGATCACTCCAATCTCCCACTCACTATATTGAGTGGGATTGTGGTCTATACGTGGGTCACCCATTAGCCGCTCCTTGTAAAGGGTACGAATTTAATACTCGCGATGTTCTGCGATAGGTTGATTCAATCGCGCCATCGCTGCTGCGCGCGGTAGCTGAATTCGTGCCCTTTGCTTCGTAGTGTGGTTGCGTGAATCGCACCAGTCACCCATATGGAGCAAGTGGATGCGTTATTGCATTGCTCCACCCTGGCAGTACAGCTGCCCCAGAAGCATCTCGGTACCGTCTTACGTCCAAATGGTGGGCAATTCTATGGCTACCGCTTGGCGGTTCCAGACCCTGGTGGCTCGCAATCCGGACGACTCATTTCCTCAGAACAGACAACAATGGCAGACGGCGCAGTATCCAATCAATTTTGATGGTTCAAAGCCCAACCCACTTACTGGCTTACTGGCCGTTGCCAATCTTACGTAAAGCAACGCTCTATCGAGAATTGCTCTCCAGTTTTTAACATATGGAAACAGGCGCGTGCCAGTTTATGCGCTACTGCCTTGATGGCAACGATACCGTTCCGCTTGGCTTTCTTGCGTTGATAGAATTTGCGCGCCGGCTCGCAATAACGAATGGCAAAGTTGGCGGCCTCGACATACGCCCAAGCCAGATAGCGATTGCCGTTCTTGGTATTGCCTTCACCTTTCTTTTTACCATTTGAGACATGAATGCTGCCGACACAGCGACAATACGATGCATAGTTGCCGACATCGGCGAAACGCTCGATGCTTCCGGTTTCAAGAAGAATGACCGAGGCCAATATCGGACCGATACCGGACACGGACTTGAGCAGTCGATATCCAGGATTGCTGCGACAGTGAACAGCTAGTACTTTCTCGATGCCGTCGATCTGCGTTTGCAACGCCTGCAGTACGGCTACGTTAGCCTTCATGCCGATGGCCTCGACTGCACCTATCGCCATCTTGTCGATGGCTGCATCGGTCAATTGTTTAACGTCGTTGCTGGTAATGCGGCCACCGGTTTGCTGTTCCAGACAGGTTTCTATCGAAAGGATTTGGACGGTACGTTGCTGCACCAATTGCATGCGCTTGCGCGCCAGGTCGCGAACCGCTCGCATCGACCGCGGCATGATATGACCTTCCGGAAGCAACCCAAGACGCAGAATGTGTGCCAGATGCCTGGCATCCGATTCATCGCCTCGATGTTTGAGCCCATCGTATTGTTTGATCGCAGTGGTGTTGGCAAGGTGCAGCGAATAGCCTGCCTCGATCAGGCCATCGACGAGCCAATACCAATTGCAGGTTGACTCTACGACAACCCCGAATAGCTTGGATTGATACGGACCGAGTGCAGAGCAAATCTCAGTCAGATTATTGGGCAAGCGCCTGGAATACAGCACCCTATCGTCGTCATCGCTGATGACGACGAAACAGTTGTTCGAATGGAGGTCTATGCCGCAAAATAACATGCCGTTCTCCTTGATAAAGTTGGGTTCGCACCGTTACTTTATCGCTCGGCGTTTGCCGAGGGGAGGACGGCTAGATGATTATCGTGCGACACGAAGTCGCTTGTGGAAGTTGTTCCCACTTCAACGGAGGGAACCACCAGTGTCACCTGGTGAATCTAGGGGCCTGCTGTGGTCTAATTTTGCCGGACACCTCAATGGGTGGATAATCCATCAACTGAGGAAAAGTACATGGCAAAGCAACGCAAGAAGTTCGACACGAGTCTGAAGCTGGAAGTCGTGCGCATGATCAAAGAACAGGGCCTGAGCGTCCAGCATGTCAGCGAAAGTATGAACATAGGGCCGACGGCGATCCGTCGTTGGGTTACGCAGTACAGCGCCGAACAGAACGGCCAGGCAGGGATTGGTTTGCCGCTCACGTCAGAGCAACAACGCATACGACAATTGGAACTCGAGAATCGCCAACTTCGCCAGGATGTAGATATTTTAAAAAAAGCATCGGCCTTCTTTGCCC
>NZ_FOKF01000059.1 GCF_900111995.1 Collimonas sp. OK607 | reverse complement strand
CAGGAAATATGGGGCACCCTGATCGCCTACAACATGATTCGCCTGGAGATTGCCAAGGCAGCATTGGTGGTCAAATGTGAACCCACGCAAGTAAAGTAAGCTTCATCCGCGCCTTTCATTTGATCCAGTTCGAGCTTCACTGGGCCGCCGTCACCAGGTCCTACGGCAAGCTGCCCGCTTCGATGAAGCATCTCCGTGAAAGGCTCGTTAGCCTTCTCAATGACGAACGGCCCGATCGAAAATTCGACCGGGCCGTTAAGGCAAAACCACAGCGCTATGCTACTCGCGTTCTACGAAAACCTGCTTAACTGAACGGCATTACAGCTGTGGCTGTCATTTTTTTTACCAAGAATCATTCGCATGCAATGGCTGGACAACTGTATCACTCTGTAACATTTCATTACAATTTTATTTCCACATACCAATTAAATACATTGCCGCAGAGCAAAATCGCGGCGTACACTCCCTTCCCATGGTCAACCCAGACCACAATAAAATGATGCGGCCCGCGCTACCCTGCGGCGCTGGCACATGGCAGTACAACAGGAGGAATTGCATGATGCTCAGCTTCATTCGTTTTCAGCCGTACGCCTATCTAACCGCCTCAAGACCTCTCGCCCCGCCTCCGCACTTCTAGCTTCTCATTTCCTTCGCTTTACCGAATTTCAATCCTGGCGTTCTGCACGAATGCCCGGGTTGCACTAGACGCACCCGTCGCTCCGCCATGGCAGGTGGCGGCTCGCCCGTGCGTCGACTCTGAAGCGAGACGCAATCTCGCTTCAGTTGCGGTAACCGGACGCTCCCGATCGGACGCCCGGCTATGTCAATTCACATCAACTATGGAGAGATGCAATGAAATTGAATCGCAAATTAGTCGTCCTGGCGCTGTCTTGTGCGTACGCCAGTGTTGCACTTGCAGGCGCAGTCAAGGGATCCAGCGACTCGGTCTACAAGCCGACCGGCAAAGGCTGGGGCGAGCTCGACCTGGACGTGCAGACCCATGCACAAAAGGTTGCAACCCTGAGGGCGCAGCGCACCGCCAACCTGACCAACCAGGGCGGCCCCGTGATGACCGCACCAAAGAACGTCTACTACATCTGGTACGGTACCTGGGACAGCGCCTCGCAAAACGTGCTGACCAACCTCGGCAATCACATCGGCGGCTCGCCTTATTTCAACATCAACACCACGTACACCGATAAGGCCGGTACGCATGTTCAGAATGTGGTCAACTACGCCGGCACCGCTACCGACAGCGGCTCGCTCGGCACCAAGCTGTCCGACGCAAACATCGAGACCATCGTCGCCAACAGGATCAATGCCGGCGCATTGCCGCTGGATGCGAACGGCGTCTACTTCGTGCTGACCGACAAGAACACCACCGCAACCTCGGGTTTCTGCACCCAGTATTGCGGCTGGCATACCAACGCCACGATCAACGGCCAAAACATCAAGTACGCCTTCATCGGCAATCCTGAAACCCAGTGCGCAAGCTCGTGCGGCGCCAATACGCCAAGCCCGAACAACACGCCGGGCGCGGATGCGATGGCCAGCATCATTTCGCATGAGCTTGAAGAAGCAACCACCGATCCGGACGGCAATGCCTGGTACGCGTTGTCCAACGGTATGGAAAACGGCGATAAATGCGCATGGAATTTTGGCGCTACATCGAC
This sequence comes from Collimonas sp. OK607, assembly GCF_900111995.1. Lineage (GTDB taxonomy): Bacteria > Pseudomonadota > Gammaproteobacteria > Burkholderiales > Burkholderiaceae_D > Collimonas. Next base: position 21,752 of record NZ_FOKF01000059.1, on the reverse strand, counting down.
CGCTTCCAACGGCGCTGCATACAATCAGACCTTCGGCACCATGCGGTACCTGATCCAGCAAAACTGGACCTTGCTGCCGAGCCAGGCTTGCGCCCAACACTATCCGTGATGTCAAGACGATCGTGATGTAACATGGAATTCCGCCGCGGAGCGCTCCGCGGCGGAGCTTCAGCTGATGATATTTCCTATTCAATCGCCCGAGTCCATGCCATGAAAAAACTTCCTCTCCTGCTGGCGCTGCTGCTGGCAACCCCGATATGCAGTTTTGCGCAGCAAGCCGCTACCCCGGCCCAGAGAACCATACCGACCGTCACCCGCACGGTACAGATTTTCAGCACATTGGAAAACGAATTGAATGACGCTGTGCAGCAGCGCAATAGCGGCGTCATCGACAAACGCCTTGCCGACGATTACGAACTGCGCACTGCCGCCGCTCCCAACCGGCCGACGCCGCGCGCGGAATCGATCGCCAGCTCCCTGAAGCAGGCGCCGTTTGCATCGCAGGTGCAACAGATGGCGGTGCATGAATATGGCAACGTGATGATCGTCAGTTTCCTCTGGTCGCTGGATGTCGCCGCCTCCAGTCCGTTGGCAAAGAACATATTTATCGTCGATACCTGGAAACAAGTCGACGGCGACTGGAAACTGGCCACCCGTTATGCGGCGCCAACCGATGCGCAACACAAGAAGGTGCCGGGGGTCGATCTTTCTGGTATCGACACCAAGAAAAAAATCTGACGCTGAAACCTGTCTCTTTCTCACTAATGGAAACGCCATGACCCGGTTCAAAAAAACCTTGCTCTTACTGCTTGCCCTGGCGGCGGCGACTGCCGGCGCCGAGACCGTGCAGGAAGCCCGCATCAAGAAACTGATCGAGCCGCGCATGGGTGTCGGCATCAAAGTCGATTCGATCACTAAAACGCCGTATGCCGGACTGTATGAAGTGCGCACCAACGGCGACATCTTCTACACCGATGAAAACGCCGACTACATCGTGGTCGGCAAAGTCATCGATACCCGTACCTACAAAGACCTGACCAAAGAAAGAGTAGACCAGCTCGCGACGATCAATTTCCCCGACCTGCCGCTCGATGCAGCAGTCAAGACCGTCAAGGGCAATGGTAAACGGGTGTTGGCAATATTTGAAGATCCGAACTGTCCTTACTGCAAGAACCTGCACAAGACCCTGCAGGAAATCGATAATGTGACGGTCTATACCTTCCTGCTCAATATCCTGTCCGACGATTCAGTGGTCAAGTCGCGCGATATCTGGTGCTCGGCCGATCGCAGCAAAGCCTGGAACGACTGGATGACGAACGGCAAAGCCGCAGCGGTGGCCGCACCTGCCTGCCCGACACCCAATGACAAGGTGCTGGCGTTAGGCAAGAAGCTGCGCATCGTCGGCACACCAACTGTGTATTTCGCCGACGGCAGCCGGACCGGCAGCGCACTCGACGCCAAGGCACTGGAGCAGAAACTGGCTTCCCTGAAATAACCCCAGCTATGATCCGGCCTGTCCGTCCAGGTCAGCGACGGATGCGACGGCCCCATGCTTCCAGGAAGGCCAGCGTCACACTGGCCTCATTGGTCTCTGCCAGGCCGCTACCGAAGAAGGCGCCGACATCCTTGAAGTCATTACCTCCGGCCAGGTCGGACAAGCTGCGAAATGCAATAAAAGGCACGCGATTGGCATAGGCTACCTGCGCAAAGGCGCCGGTTTCCATATCCACTACCTGTGCCTGCAAGTTATCGTAGAGATACGCCCTGTATCCCGGATTGGCCAGGAAAGCGCTGCCCGAAACACCAAGGCCGCCAACCCGCAAGACCGGCTGAACGCTAACGCACAAGGACGGATTCTTTGGCCCGCACTTCGCCAGTGCCGGCTTCAAGGTACGCGCCAGCGCCAGCATCTCCGGATCGGCCTGGAAATCGAAACGGAATTCCCCTTGCGGCGCATTGGTAGAATTCATCACAAAATTATCGCGCATGAACAGGCCACTGCTGACCGGACCGTTGACTGAATCGATTTTGAAATCCGGGCGCGGCTTGCCGTTGTCGGTCGCCAGTTTGACGCCGAGGCAGCTGACATCGCCCGCCGCGCCGCAAGGCGCCGGCAGGCTGCCGTCGCCGTTCCAGTAGACTTCCATCGGCATCGCCCAGCTCTCCGGCACGGTGACGTCGCCGACATGGCTGGCAGGGTTGACGCCGCCGGCGATGCCGCTCATCAGCAAACGTTCGACATGGAAATGATCCATCATCAACTGCGTCACCATGGTCGCGTTAACCACGCTGACGCCACTGAGCACGATCACCACCTGGTTGCCGCGCAGCTCGCCGGTGGTAAACCGGTTGCCGTTGATTTTCCAGTCGCGTTTGTTCCTGGTCTGTTCCAGCAAGATGTCGGCTTCGGCGCCGAACGCCGAAACGATGCCGATGCGTGGCTTGCATTCAGTCAGGCAATGTGTGTCCGCAACCGGGGTCGCGCTGGCGGTCGCCATCATGGCGCCGCCGACCAGCAAGGCGCATGCAGTCCGGCGTAACATTTTCAATACAGGAGTTTGAGCAAACAAGGGCGTTCCTTTCGTTGGAGGGGCCAGCGGATGTAAGCAAAATGAATGCCTGAGCGCTAACTCACTGGACGGAAATCAATTCAATATCGGGAAGATTTTCTGCAACCTCCTGAACCGACGAATACGCTAACAATGCATTGATGACCAGGGGTAATGGCTCTTCCCAGATCTCCGGCAAGTTCCTTTCCTGTTCAGCCAGAACAGGAAAGGCCAATCTCTCGAACGGCGGCGTAAATCGCGCATCGACTCCGGGCTTGTTGCCTCTTGCATCAATTCGATACCAGCCATGGTTTTTCAGATAGACCGCATTCAATCCATGCAGGCAAAACGGCGGCCCTTCCATACCCACTGACAAACGTTGATAGCACAGCCCTGTCGGAATGCCATTGCTGCGTAACAGCGCAGCCAGCAGATGACTCTTGGCGTAGCAATAGCCGGTCCCATGAATTAGCACGTCAGAGGCACGGCAAGTCACCGGATTGAGCTTGAAATCCCAGCTATGTTTGATCTTGTCGCGTACGAACTCGAAGCAGTTTTGCACTACTTCCTCCTCGGACGTGCAGCCGGCAGCCAGGATGCGCGCCTGGCTGGCGACTGCCGGGTGGTCGCCATCAATATAGCTGCTGAATGCGAGATATCGGTTCAATTCAGGAGTGTGCGAAAACAAGAGAATCCTTTCATTTAACTGGCCCGGCAAGACGCGCTAAAGCCGTCTAGATTTTGTATCTTCTGATAAGACTCGTTAGCGCATCGATAGTGGGTTCCGCTGATAAATCCTGGTTTATCTGCTTAATGACTTCAACAGGAAAGTTCCACCACTCAAGTGCTAGCAGCAACTCTGTGACTTCCTTGCAAAAGCGGTTTTTTATCACCTTTGCCGGGTTGCCCCCGACAACCTCATATGGCATCACGTCTTTTACAACATTGGAATTTGCGGCAATTACTGCACCGCTGCCAATCGAGACGCCAGACATGATGGTCGTGCCGTGTCCAATCCATACATCGTTGCCGATTATTACATCGCCGTTTGTCGCCGGATGCCCTTGGATATCGGTTCCGTCAAATTCTTCTTGAAAAATATGCCCAAATGGAAACGTTGTTATCCAATCCAACCGGTGATTCCCACCCAAAAAAATAGTGATTGATGAGGCTATAGAACAAAAGGAGCCAATTGTCAGGGCCGCGCCTTCCCCCCCACTCTCTGATTGAGATGTTCTCAAAACCGTAAGTGAATCGACCGACCCTGATTGGGCTCTTGCCGACAAATCCAGCTGTTTCAATGGCGTGTGACATATGCTTCCGTATTGTCTGGTGACTCTGGCCGGAGCGGCGCACTCATGCCGTCGCCTGCTCGGCCGCCTCGAAATTAATCTGGGCCTGCTCACGTACCTGCGCTCGCCGCAACTCCCACAATTCGCGCAACTTGTCCGAGCGCAATTCACGTTCATCCGATTCCGAAACGAATCCGACTTCGCCGTTGCCATCTGCCACGGTCCGGCTGAAACTCCATTCGCGCGAGAACTCCGGCTTGATCGCCCCGGCGTGTTTGGTCGGCATGGCGCAGATCAATTGCATGCCGAGGTTATCGCGCAGGAATTTCAAGACATCGCGTGCGCGCCCCTCATCCATCTTGGCGAACGATTCATCGTTGACCAGCAAATGCAGGCTGTTACCCTTCTCGAAACGCTTGAGGCGATTGGTGACAACCGCCGCATGGATGATATACGCAGGCGTTTCCAGCTGGCCGCCGGATCCGGTACCCCACTCCGACAAGCGTACATGCGAACCGGTATCGGATTCCTTGTAGATTTCATAGCGCCGGTAATTGCGGTAATCGGCAACCCGTTGCAACTCCTTGACTGCCTTGTCTTCATCGTCGGACAACAGCAATTGCACCAGGCGGTCGCGCACCAGGCAGTTATCCGCACTTAACACGGGATCGGCAAACAGGCTGCTGGCTTCTTGCGTATCCGACATTTCTGAAGTGGCGCAGAAGAAGTCGTAGTAGGCTTTGAATTCCGGTACCCACTCCGACCAGTCGATGCGGAATTTATCGGTACCGAACTTGAGCTTGTCGAGCTCGATATTAAGCGTTTTCAAGGTACGCACACCGGTATCGACAGCATTCCGGATTTCGTAGCAAAACTGCTTGGTGAACACGTCGTTAAACGACGATTCCGCAGTGCGCAGCTGTTCCAGGTTCTTGATCAGGCCGATATCTTTTTGCCGCGTCAGCTGGGCTCGGGTACGGTCTTGCAAGGTAACCATCATTGCGTACAGCGGCGTGAAATCGCCATCGCGCGAATCCTCGCCCTGTGCGATTTCGAAGCGCTCGTCGATACGCGCATGGGCGTGATATTCGCCCAGCGCATTGCGTGCATCGCCGTATAGTTGCCAGCTGAGCGCGGTTTGTTTGGCGACATTGTCAGACGCCTTGAATGACGAATAGCTTCCTTCGCTGACCCAGGTTGCGACTTCGTCCGTGAGCGCGGTGAAGGACAAGCTGCCGTTGACAATGCACAGGTCACGTAGTTTTCCGGTGTCGCCATCAACCCGGCTTTGTTTGCCGGCCATGCCCAGGTTCAACTTGGTGATCGCGGCCTGATGACCTTGTATGGATTTTTCGTGACCGCCGATATTTTTGCTGCAAGCAGTCTTACGCGCTTCCAGGCCGGCGATCTCGACACTCAATACTTCCGCTTCATCTTCCAGCTTGCTAACCTCGGTCAAATCGAGCCGGCTCAAATCCTGGCGTGCCCCGTCGAGTTCGCGCACCAGGTTTCCCAATTCGTCGATCGCGGCAAAGGACGGGCATTGCAATTGCCCCATCATGGCCAGCGCACCCTGCAGGTCGCGCAACTGCGCACGTACCTGTGTCAGCTCTCGTTCTGCTTCAGCATGTTCTTGCTCGGCACGCTGCTTAGCGAGCCGCTTGGTTTCCTGGCCGAATACCAGCAGGTCCGCATCGGCAGTGAACATGGTGCGCGAACCGCTGCCCTTGCCATCCTTGGTCAGGCCGCGCGAGGTATGGCGCAGGGCTTCGGTATCGGCCACCTTTACTACCTGTCCGAACTGCTCATGCAGATAAGCCTGGGCAATCGGATGCTCGGTGCTGAGTTCATGTACGATGGAGTCGCTGGGGGTTCTTTCGATTTTCAGGTTCTTCAGGCAGAAACTGCCCTGAATCACATTGGCGCGCAATTTCTTTTGGCGTACAAAATCGATGGCTTTACCTTCCCATGCCTGATCCACCACCAGGTTGAAACGCGCACCGCCCAGGTATCCTTCGATCGCCGCTTGCCAGTCGGCCGACATCGGCTCCACCAGGTCGCACAACACCTGGGCCCGCGCGGCGCCGAGTTCGGAGCGGAATTCTTTCAGTGCGTGGCGGATATGCGCCGGATAGTCGGCGCCGCCCTCGGCCAGATTAGCTTTGCGCGATGCAGCGTCCTTCTCGCGGCGCAAGGCTTCATGCTCGGTTGCGCGCAATTGTGCGATCTGGGTGTGCAGGGCCGATACGAAACTGTGTTCGATGCCGGCCAGCGCGCCGTGCAATTTTCCCAGGGCTGCATCAACGCCTTCAAAGTCATTGACCAGCATGAGCGATTTCAGCACGTCTACTTCGTCAGCTTTGGCCAGTTCAGCGATGCTACGCAGATGTACGGCCAGATCCAACGTGCCGGCAGCCGACAACGCCAGCACTACCTGGCGGGCAGCATCGGCAATCTCCTTTTGTTCCGACGGGATCTGCATGCCGGCTACGTCGCGCGCTGCGGTTTCCAGCTTCTGCGCCGCCAGCGCATTGTGTTGAAGCACATTGAACACGGCTTTGATCTTGCCGTCGCTCTGCTCGATCTGGTTTTGAATCCGGGTCTTTTGTTCGGCGGCAGGAATCCCCATCATCTGCGCGTGAATCTGCGTCAGGCTGCGGTTCTTGGCGGCGCGGTCCTGCTCCAGCTTGTCGGCGCTTTCGGTTTCATCGTCGATCAATGCTTGCAGGCCGTCGATGGCGGCAGTCGCCGCTTCCAATTGCCGCTGGTCTTCGCGCAAAGCCAGCGACGATACCAGCAGCTGCGACTGGCTTGCCGATTGATGCGCGCGCGCGGTATCGCTGACGGCTTTGCCGAGCAACTCCAGGCGCTTGACGTTGTCCGTCAGGCGCTCGCCTTCCTTGCGCAACTCGTTCACCTGCCGCATCAGCTTGCTGATCTGGCCTATGCGCTGCGACAGTTGCGTAGTGTCGAGTTCCAGGATCTGGTGCTTGACCAGATCGTCGACGCTGCCGATAGGTTTGTGCGCGATCGACTGGCTCCAGGCTCTTGCAGCGCTTTCGGCTTCAGCGAAAGAAACGGTTTTCTGACCGCGGAAACGACCGTACAACTGGCACAGATACTCGCGCTTGCTATCACGGAAATTGGTGATGCCGCGGTATTTCCCGGCAAGATGATGCTCGATCTTTTCGACTGCAACCACTGCCATGCCGCCATCGATCTCGGTCGAAGTCAGATCATCCAACTGCAACGCAACGCCGTCGATGATCAGCAAGGCCAGCCGTTCCGATACCGCCTGACGCCGCTCGCCGGCGCCATCGACCCGGGCCGACGCCGCCACCAGTGCGGTGAACTCGCGCCCTTCTTCACCTTCGCTCGGTTTGAAAACCGCGGCGATATAGCCATGTGCGCCGTTGGGACGGGCGAACAGATTATCCTCGGCGCCGACGATGTAGGACCACAAGGTACGCTTGGTCTTGCCATTGCGCGCGCCTTGCGTGGTTTCATCCTGCCCCGGGTTATAGCTGAAAATATTTTGATAAACAGCGGTCATCACGGTTTGCAAAGCATCCAGCATGGTCGATTTGCCGGAACCGGTGGGGCCGGTCAGCAAAGTCATATTGCCCATCGGGTACTCTTGCGAACGCAACGCGCCCCAGTTCACCAGGATCAGTTTATCCAGCTTCATTCGATGTTTCCTTCAATGCTTTCTTCTTCCATCATCGGTTCCATCACAGGTTCTGCCACTACAGGCAAGCTGGCTTGCTCTGTCTCGGGCTCTACTTCAGTTCCCGCCTGCAGCGGTTCCGATTCCAGCGCAGCTTCCAGCATATCGTCGCTGATGATGCCCAGGATCGTTGGCCGGATCGCCAGCAAGGCATCCTCATCGTCCATGGAAAAATTCGCCGCCAGACGAATCAGGCGATGCCGCTTGAGATCGTTGAGCAGGCGCTGCCGTTCGATATTGGTCGGTGGCAGGGTGCGTTTCAATTGCGTCTGAAGCGTGGCCGACAGTTCTTCAAAGCGCGTCAATACCTCGCCAGAATCAGTCAGCCGGTTACCGCCTTCCGATAAACCTTGCTGATACTGGAAACGCAGCGCCAGCGCCGCAGCGACGAAATCCGGTGATAGCCGGGCGCGCAAGCCAGGCACCGGCTCCAGGCCGTCTTCCGGCATACCCGGCACTTCGGCGCCCGGGGCATACAGGCGGAAAAATTCACCCTTGAGATTGTGCTCCAGGCGAAAACCGCCAAGCTGGAAATAATCGCTCAGGCAAATTTCAATCCGGCGCGCATCGTCATACAGGCGTTGCTCGACGCCATCCTCTTCGCGGATCACGATGCCGGCTGCGAATAAACGGCCGACGATTTCGCGAAACCGCTCCAGCGACAAACCCTGCGTTGCCAGTTGTTCGTTCAGTGTTTCATTCAGTGTCATGTTTCATCTCGATCTGATAATCGTCGCCGGCATAAAACTCGTTCCAGAGCTTGCTCGGCAATTTCTGCACAGTCAGCCGCTCGTCGCGCGCACCGCGTACGGCTTCTACCACTTGCATATTGTTGAGGACATCGGTGGTGGTCGCCACCGGTAATGTCGAGAGGCGGATCGGCCGGTCGCGCAAGCGCAATTCGGCGCGGATGCGATGCACGATGTCATCGTTCGACAAGGCAAAGGCGTCCGCTTCGGCACGATACATGGCGGCCGCCAGCCTGGCGTCGCGTGTCACTTTCGGTTGCGCCGTCACGGTCAGAGCCTTGCGCCGTTGCAAAGCGCTGCGCAGCTTGAATCCGGATGGATCGAGCAAGCGGATTTCGGCCGGCGCGATGGCGGCGCCGAGACGTTCCAGCAGAGCGTTCTGCGCATCACCGCTGAGTTTTGCAGTCTTGCTGATGGCAACGCTATAGGCCTGCCGGGTCTGGCCGCCGCGCAGCATCAACGCTTGCTGCACGATACTGGCGGCGCGTTGCATGTAGACGCTCATGGCCTTGATCAGCTCCGGATGCTTGGTGGTGCAAGCTGCCTCCACCATTTCTTCGATGCGATCCAGCATCCAGTCCAGCGTCGACGGCCCCTGCCGCTCCTGGCTGGCCCAGCGCGCGATATCGTTGAGCTGCTCTTCCAGCGCCCGCGACTTGTCGTCTTCCAGGCTATGCAAACGGGCGATCACATCGCGGATGGCCTGCCGATGGCGTTCTATGCTGTCGGCAGTCAGTTGCTTCTTGAATTCCTTTTCGAAACGGTCAAGGAACTCCATGAAGCCATCCCATGGCGTTTGCGATGCTTCCAACATCAGACGCCGTACCAGTTCCTGGAAATAATCAACGCCTTCTGACAAGTCGCTAATGACTTTTTCGGCATAGTCGTAAGCATCGATCAAATCGTAGGCATCGACATTACGTAGCGCTGCATTGAGCGCATTGCGGCAGCTGCGGACATTGCGCTGACGAGTACGGGCGCTGCGCCGGTCTATCGCCCAGAATGCCTCGGCGAACAGCTTGCCGGCGCGCGTAAAGCGATAGGCGGTAACCAGCCCGGCGCGGTCGCCAAAGGTCTCCAGCCAGCCATCCCGCAGCAAGGTGCGCAACAGCGCGCTGCTGCTTTGCTGATCGTCGGCGCCGGCGGGGATGAAATCGTCTTCTGCCAGTTCGGCGCCCGCGGCTGCCTCTTCCTGCATCAACAAAATCTGGCGCGACTCCTGCACTACCGGCAACAGCAGGTCGCGCAAACCGTCACGCGTCAGGTTCTGGCCATAATCGGCGCTGGGGCCATGCAGCCGCTCATACAGCGCGCGCACACAAGCCACCACTACGCCGCGGTGCTTGCCGGCAAGCGGCCTGAAAAAATTAAGTCGGTCTGGTTCAAAAAACAATCGGGTTGCCTGCAGTAGTGACGTTGCAAAAAAGAAAATATATCGGATATTGGCGTTAAATGATGCTTTTGACGACTGTGTGTGTAAAAATCAATACCCAACCCGCCATTGTAATGGGTAGCGCACGCTATCACGAACAGGTCCAGGACAGCGGACAGAAAGCCGGATGCTACGCGACCTGACGTTGAAACCTACCGGATGCTCAACAATACTCACTGACGCCCTACCGCCCACATGATTTCTCGATCCCTGCCCGCTGCTCCCGCCAATGTCATCGATGCCGACGGCCAGCCGCGCATGGGGCGCTATGCCGGCAGCACCGGAGTGATCGACTGGTCGACGCTGGCCGCACCCTATGCGCGCAGCAGCCTGTGGCGGCGCTTCCATCACAAACGCTGGCAATACGTGGCGCTGTCGACGCCGCAACTACTGTGCGGTATCGCGATTGTCGACGTTGGCTGGACCAATACCGCTTTCGCCTATGTTTTCGACCGCCAGCAAGGCAAGCAGATTGCCGGCTTTTCGCAAGACGGCATCCCGGGCTTGAGCGCTAAAGTCAGCGATCAGGCGGGCGGGCCTAGCCGTTTCCACTGTTTCGGCAACCGGATCGACTATCAGCCCCCGACCGATGGCGGCGACGGGAAATATCAGCTCAGTTTGCAATGCGAGCAATTCGAGCTTGAGGCTGAGTTCGACGCCAGCCAGGCTGCCCCTTTGTTGCTGGCGGTCGGGCCGATCGTCCACGGTTCGGTGCACGCCACCCAGAAATCACCAGGCATGCCGCTCACCGGCGAGGTGCGCGTGGGAGACCAGCGCTATGCTTTGGAGGGCGGCGTCGCCAGCTTTGATTATTCGAACGGCTTGTTGGCGCGCAATACCGAATGGCGCTGGGCCTCGGCTCATGGCCTGGATATCGGTTTCAATCTGCAAGCCGGTTATTTCGGCAAGCAGGAAAACGTACTCTGGCTCGACGGCCAGCTGCATGCGCTCGGCAATGTACGTTTCGAGTATGACCTCGCGGCGCCGCTGGCGCCCTGGCATATCTATACCGACGACGGCTTGCTCGATCTGCAATTCATGCCGGAAGGCGCTCGCCGCGAAAACAAGAACATGCTGATCGCCGCCACCCGCTATATCCAGCCGATAGGCAGTTTCAGCGGCTGGGTCAAGCCGGAGCGCAATGCAGCTCCACGCCCGGTGGAACATCTGGTGGGCGTGACCGAGGAACATTTCTCGCGCTGGTGATGCCTCGTGGCAACAACGTGCTGTATCCGCGTACTAATTCGCAATTTTCCAACACCCTGCCGTATTTCCCCTGCACCGCCAATATCTTTGGTATACCATTGCCGGCCCCTTTTTTATTTGTGAGGTCTGTGCATGTCAAATGCTTGCGGCGTGGATTTCGGCACGTCTAATTCCACAGTTGGCTGGAGCAGGCCCGGACAAAATGCCTTGCTGCCGCTGGAAGACGGTAAAGTCACTTTGCCTTCGGTGGTTTTCTTTAACGCCGAGGACGATGCGTTCAGTTTCGGCCGCGCCGCGCTGAGCGGCTATCTAGCCGGTTACGAGGGGCGTTTGATGCGTTCGCTGAAGAGCTTGCTCGGCTCCAGCCTGATCGATGCCCAGACTGAGGTTGGCGGCCGCGCGCTGCCGTTCCGCGCCCTGCTGACCCACTTCATCGCAGAACTGAAAATACGCTCCGAACAAGCCGCCGGCAGGGAATTTCATAGCGTGGTGCTGGGCCGTCCGGTATTTTTTGTGGACGACAACCCAACCGCCGACCAACGCGCTGAAGATACACTGGCAGAAATCGCCCGCTCGGTCGGTTTCCAGCACGTTGCTTTTCAGTACGAACCTATCGCTGCCGCCTTCGACTATGAATCCACCATCGAGCGCGAGGAACTGGTGCTGATTGCCGATATCGGCGGTGGTACTTCTGACTTTTCGCTGGTGCGCTTGTCGCCGCAGCGCGCCGGCAACAGCGAGCGGCGCGACGATATCCTGGCCACCGGCGGTGTCCACATCGGCGGTACCGATTTCGATAAATACCTGAGCTTGTCCAGCGTGATGCCGATGCTGGGGCTGGGTAGCCGCCTGGTTAACAATAGCGAAGTGCCATCCAGTTATTACTTCAACCTGGCCACCTGGCACACCATCAACCAGATTTATACCCGCAAAGCCTGGCTGCAGTTGAAGGACGTGCAGCGCGAAACCGTCGAGCGGGAAAAATTCGGCCGCCTGCTGGATCTGGTTGAACAACGCGCGGGACACTGGCTGGCATTGCAGGTGGAACAAGGCAAGATCGGTTTGTCCGATGCCGAGACCGTACAACTCAGCCTGGACCGCATCGCACCGAACCAGGCGTTGAGCCTGACGCGGCAGCAATTCAACGCCAGTATCGGGCATCTGGTGAGTACGGTGGAAGACACCGTCGGCAATCTGCTGCGCGACGCAGGTGTCACGCCGGCGCAAGTCGATACGGTATTCTTTACCGGCGGCTCCAGTGGCGTGCAACTGTTGCGTCACAAGATTGCTGCGCTGGTGCCATCGGCAAAAGCGGTTGAGGGCGACTTGTTCGGCAGTATCGGCGCCGGCCTGGCGCTAGATGCGGTGCGCAAGTTCGGCTGAGTTTCAATACCTGCTACTCGACCTTTTCATCGGCCTTATCGGGCTTGCCGCCGCGTTTGCGAAAACCGGCAATCTCCGATAACCGCATACCCTCCGGAATCGTCAGGCGTTTGGCGTGACCTATCCGTTGTGCATGATAGATCCCGGTGTGGCCGGAAAACAGGTAGCTGACGACACAGGCGATACCGGCCAGCACGCCTATCTCCGGTCCGAATAATTCAATCGCCATGACGGTCGATGCGATCGGCGTATTGGCAGCGCCGGCAAATACGGCCACGAATCCCAGCCCGGCCAGTACCGGTATCGGCATCGACAGCAATTGCGCCAGGGCGTTACCCAAGGTGGCGCCGATATAGAACAACGGCGTCACTTCGCCACCCTTGAAGCCCGATGCCAGCGTCACCACTGTGAAGACTATTTTTCCCGCGAAGTCATATACCGGCAGTGGTTTCTCGAAGGCTTCCACGATCGTCGGAATCCCCAGTCCCAGATATTTATCCGTGCCCGGCAACAAGGCCAGCAGCACTACTGCAATGCCGCCGACAAACGGCCGCAACGGCGGAAATTTGATGCCACGCTTGATCAGGCGCGACAAGCCGTGCGTTGCTTGCGCGAACACCATGCCAACCACACCGAACACGATGCCGGCCACCAGTGTCGCGGCAAAGATGCCGATGCTGAAATGCGGCACGAATGGAATCGCATAGTGGGTATGGTGAACGCCGAGCAAACCCGGGATCTGGTCGCTGATGATGGCGGCAATGAAACAGGGCAGGATGGCATCGTAACGCAGGCGGCCGATGGCGAGTACTTCCAGCCCGAAAATGGCGCCCGCCAGCGGTGTCCCGAACACTGAGGCGAACCCGGCGCTGATACCCGCCATCAGCAAGATGCGGCGCTCGTCCGGTCCCAGGCGAGTGATACGCGTAATCAAATCGGCCAGGGCGCCGCCCATCTGCACCGCAGTGCCCTCGCGTCCGGCAGAGCCGCCAAACAAATGGGTAATCACGGTGCCTAATAAAATCAGCGGCGCCATGCGCTTCGGCACGATGCGCTGGGGATCGTGGATTTCGTCGATCAGCAGGTTGTTGCCACCCTCGACCGATTTACCCAGCAAGTGATAAATCAGGCCAACTGCAAAACCCGCCAGCGGCAACAGCCACAATAACCAGCGATGGGCATTGCGGGTATCCGTGGCCCATTCCAGCGACAGCAGCAACACTGCCGACGCCAGCCCGGCCAAAGCGCCGACCACGGATGCCAATATCAGCCAGCGCGCCAGGTACGCCAACATCAATAACTGCTCTGGATATTTTATTTTTTTCATCATTCAGGCCAGATCGAAAGTAGTCAGTTTTGATAATGCATCCAGCCACCAGCTGAGGGCGGGCCCGACCTCGCGATCCGGCCGATACACACACTGCATAGGCATTGCCGCGCCCTGCGGCGGCTGGCCGGCCGTCTGGATATGCACCAGCCGGCCGCTTGCCAGATCGTCGGCTACCACGTGTCGCGGCATATAACCCCATCCCAGGCCAGCCCGCAGCAAAGCGTGCTTGGTGCCCAGATCACTCATGCGCCAGGACAGGGAGGAATGCACCGCGAAATCCTGATTGGCGGTGAGCGCGCTGCGATCGCTCAGCACCAGTTGCACCTGTCGCTCCAGCACATGGGCTGGGATGCGGCCGCTGAACTGCGCCAGCGCATGGCTTGGCGATACTACCCCGACCAGCAGTATCGTGGGCAAACTGACGTGCAGTAAATTGGGGGGAATGATGGGCAAGGTGCCGAGTACACCCAGCATCGCCTCGCCATCGATCACGCGTTCGGCGACAGAGCCTAGCGCTTCGATCTCCAGGCGCACTGTAACGCCAGGAAATGCCAGCCGGAAATCGCCTAGCAACGCCACCAGCGCCGTGGTTGGGAAAAACACATCCAGTGCCAGGGTGATCTCCAGTTCCTGCCCTTGCGCATAGGCGGCGGCGCGCGCCTGCAGCGCATCGACCTGATCCAGCACCTGGCGCGTATCGCGCAATAGCTCGATGCCGGCAGCCGTCAGTTGTGGACGATAGCTGCTGCGATCGAATAAAGGCAAACCAAGCTGCCCTTCTAAAGTGCTGATCGCATAGCTGACCGCCGATTGTGCCCGCGCCAACGCCTTTGACGCGGCCAGGAAACTGCCGCTATCGGCGACCTGGGCGAACACGCGCAGTTGATCCAGCGATAGTCGTTCGATATTCATGGCCACTCAACAATATCTAATAATTAGATATTGATTATCGCAAGATAATCAATATCCTGCCAAACATAAGAGGATTAAGATGGCCTTGTTCGCTGTAACCAGCTCCCCCATATCGGCACACGATGATCAGTTGATGCGGTGCGATAAAAGCGAATGCTCACTTACACTAAAACCCTTTTATAGATTGGATCCATCATGCAAAGTTCGCCAACACTGTATCGCATCGGCCGGGTTCTGCTGGCTTCCTTGTTCCTCATTTCTGGCATCTTGAAGATCACCGCTTTTTCCGGCGTAGTCGGTTATATGAGCAGCATTGGCGTACCGTTTGCGAGCTTGGCCGTACCTCTTACCATCCTGGTTGAAGTCGGCGGTGGACTGGCGATCATGACCGGCTGGAACGCGCGTCCGGCGGCGCTCATCGTGGCGCTGTTCACGGTTGGCGCAACCCTGGCCGCACACCGTTTCTGGGAAGCAGATCCAGCCAATATGCAGGATCAGTTGAACAACTTCCTGAAAAACGTCTCGATCATCGGTGCGTTGCTGATGTTGGCAGCGGCCAGTCCCGAGCCGAAAAAATAAGCGCAATCCAAGCAATGAATTTAGCATCAATTCGTTAAGCATCAATTCGTTAAGCATCAAATCGTCAAGCTATCAAGGAACGGAGAATTTCATGAGTAAGCCAGTTTTCAATCGCCAACTCGAACGCCTGGTCACCGGCGTTGCGACCCAGGACGGCGCAGGCGTGAGCCTGGTGCGGGTCCTGACACACGACCTGCAACACCGTCTCGATCCGTTCCTGATGCTTGACAACTTCCACTCGGATAAGCCGGAAGACTATCTCGCGGGCTTTCCCGACCATCCGCACCGTGGTTTCGAAACCGTCACCTACATGCTGGCCGGCCGCATGCGCCATCGCGACAATGCCGGTAATGAAGGCTTGCTGCAGGCCGGCGGCGTGCAATGGATGACAGCGGGTAGCGGCCTGGTGCATTCGGAACTACCGGAACAGGAAGACGGCTTGATGAGCGGTTTCCAACTGTGGCTCAACCTGGCTTCGGGCGACAAGATGATCGCTCCCAGCTACCGCGATCTGCAGGCAGACGAAATCCCGCAGGTATCGCCGCAGCCTGGCGTCAAGGTGAAAGTGATTGCCGGTTCTGCTTTCGACACCGACGGCGCGGTACAAAGACCGCACACTGAACCACTGTATCTGGATTTGCAGCTGGAAGGCGGCCAACAGCTGGATTTGCCGATACCGGCGAGCCACAATGCGTTCCTGTACGTATATGAAGGCGAATTGCGCATCGGTGAAGATGGCCGTGCCGCACCCGCCGGCCGCATGGCAATCTTGAGCAATACTGCCGATGCCGCAGGTGTCAGCGTGCAAGCACAGGGTAATAGCCGCTTTCTGCTGATTGCCGGGCGGCCGTTGAATGAACCGATTGCACAATGGGGACCGTTCGTGATGAACACCCGCGAGCAGGTGGAACAGGCGATGCGGGATTTCCAGAATGGCAAATTCTAAGATTTAGCCAGGGAAAAAAGAGGCGAATATCGAATTCGCCCCTTTTCATTGCTATCCTTGTCAGACCTTTCCTCAGTCCGTTCGGCCATGACACTCAAGCTTTTCTGGCAAGACCCTTATCGCACGACGCTTGATACCAAAGTCGTCGCTGTCGACAACGACCGCATCCGCCTCGCGGAAACCATTTTCTTTGCCTTCTCCGGCGGCCAGGAGAGCGACGCCGGCACCGTGGCAGGCCACTCCGTGCTGTCCGCTGAAAAAGATGGCCTGGATATCGTCTACACACTAGCTCCCGGACATGGCCTGCAAGTCGGCACCGAAGTCGAGATCGTCATCGACTGGGAACGCCGCTATCGCCTGATGCGGCTACACTTCGCCGCCGAAATGGTCCTGCAACTGGTCTACCAGCTACGCCCCGGCATAGAGCGTATCGGCGCCCATATCTCGGCCGACAAGGCGCGCATCGATTTTGCCGATGAAAACAATATTGCCGTGCTGTTCCCGCAGATAGAAACCGAGGTAACCGCCCTGTTGAGCGCCGATCTGCCTATCGTCACCGCCTTCACCGACGAAGCGGCACAACGCCGTTATTGGGAGGTCGCGGGATTTGCCCGGATGGCTTGCGGCGGTACCCATCCGCGCTCAACTGCGGAAATCGGCGGCCTCAAGCTGAAACGCAAGAATACCGGCAAGGGCAAGGAACGCATCGAGATCAGCCTGCAGCCAGGGGCCGTCGCCGCTATTTAGTTTCCATCGATAACGCCAGCGTTTCCTTGATTTCTTCCATGACCACGTAGCTCTTGGACTGCGCGGCGCCGGGCAGTTGCAGCAGCATGTCGCCCAGCAGTTTTCGATACTCTGCCATCTCGCGGATGCGGGCCTTGATCAGGTAATCGAAATCACCGGACACCAGATGGCATTCCAGCACTTCCGGAATGCGCAGCACCTCGCGCCGGAACTGTTCGAAGGCATGCGCGGATTTCTGATTCAGCGTGATCTCGACGAACACCAGCAGCTTGGCGCCCACCGCCGCCGGGTTGATGCGGGCGTAATAACCATCGATAACGCCGTCGCGCTCCATCCGTTTTACACGCTCGATACAGGGCGTTGTCGACAAACCCACCTGCTCGCCAAGATCCTTCATCGACATCCGGCCATCCTGTTGCAACAACCGCAGAATATGGCGGTCCAGCTTGTCTAGGGTACGGCTCGATTCTTTGTAGATTCTCATATCCGGAATTTACTCATATTTTCAGTGTTAAGTCCTGAATACATCTGTTTATACAGTAACAAATGCTACTAAATAGCCATTAGCATAGCGCTTATTCCTGCAAATCAACAACAATTAATCAACACGCGATTTCCTATCTTTTGCTAGCCTGATTTTCAGTACACGCAGTAAGATAAAGATAAGAATTGGCGTCATGGAGATTCAAGATGCGAGTGCTTATCCTTGGCAGCGGTGTAGTCGGTGTTACCAGTGCTTATTATCTGGCGCGAGCCGGTCACGAGGTAACGGTCATCGATCGCCTGCCGGGGCCCGCATTAGACACCAGCTTTGCCAACGCCGGCCAGATCTCCCCTGGTTACGCGTCGCCTTGGGCGGCGCCAGGCATCCCGCTGAAAGCCCTGAAATGGATGGTGCAGGAACACGCGCCACTCTCGATCACGCCCGACGGCACCTTGTTCCAGCTGCGCTGGATGTGGCAGATGCTGCGCAACTGCAGTTCGGCCCGCTATGCGGTCAACAAAGAACGCATGGTGCGCCTGGCCGAATACAGCCGCGACTGCTTCAAAGTCCTGCGCGCCGACACCGGCATCGCCTACGAAGGCCGCCAGCTCGGCACCATGCAGGTGTTCCGCAGCCAGCAACAACTGGACGACGCCTGCAAGGATATCCAGGTGTTGCAAGACACTGGCGTACCGTTCGAATTGCTGACGCCGGACCAGCTGGCGCTGGCGGAACCGGCGCTGGAAGCGGTCAAGCACAAGCTGAGCGGCGCATTGCGCTTGCCTAACGATGAAACCGGCGACTGCCAGATGTTCACTACGCGGCTGGCAAAAATGGCCGAAGAACTCGGCGTGCGTTTCCGCTACAACCTGCAGATCGATGCGCTGACCCTGGCCAATGGCGAAATCGCCGGCGTCCAATGCGGCCCCGAACATCTGCAAGCCGACCGCTATGTGGTGGCGCTGGGCTCCTATTCGACCCGCTTCCTCGGCTCCTTGCTGGACATTCCGGTATACCCGCTCAAGGGTTATTCGATCACTGTGCCGATTGTCGATGCTGAAGCAGCGCCGGTCTCGACCATCCTCGACGAAACCTACAAGATCGCCATCACCCGTTTCGACGACCGCATCCGGGTCGGCGGTATGGCAGAGATCGTCGGCTTCAACAAGACGCTCAAGCCGAAACGCCGCGCCACGCTGGAGATGGTAGTCAACGACTTGTTCCCGGGCGCCGGCAACACCGCCGCCGCCAGTTTCTGGACCGGTTTGCGGCCGATGACGCCGGACGGCACGCCGATCGTCGGCGCTACGCATATCCGCAATCTGTTCCTCAATACCGGCCACGGCACGCTCGGCTGGACCATGTCTTGCGGCTCGGCGCAATTGCTGTCGGATCTGATTTCCGGCAAGCGGCCGGCGATTGCCTCGGATGACCTGGCGGTCGGCCGTTACAACAAGCACGGTATCCAACAGGCGCATCCCGCTTACGCCTGAGTCGATACCGGCGCCGTATCGGCTACGGCAAACACACCATTTTTGAACGGCACACATCATGCATCCACAAGCAGCACACGCGGGCGCCATCCTGACAGTCGATCTGAACGCCCTCCGCAGCAACTACCGTTTGCTGCGCGAGCAAGCGGGAACAGCCTTCTGCGGCGCGGCCGTCAAGGCCGATGCCTACGGACTGGGCGCAGAGCGGGTGGGGCCGGCGCTGGCGGCGGAAGGTTGTCGGCATTTTTTTGTCGCCCATCTGGATGAAGGCATCGCTCTGCGTCCACATCTGCCGGCAACGGCACAGGTATTTGTGCTGCATGGCCCGCCGGTCGGGACGGAACATGAATTCATCGCCCACGGACTGACGCCGGTACTCAACAGCCTGCAACAAATCCAGGGCTGGCACGCACTGGCGCAATCGCTGGAACGCCCGCTGCCGGCAATCATCCAGGTCGATAGCGGCATGTCGCGGATGGGATTGCCGGCGGCCGAAGCCGAAGCCTGGCTGGCCAACCCGCACTACCTGGAAAGCATCCCACCGCTGTTCCTTATGAGCCACCTGGCTTGCGCCGAACATCAAGGCCATCCAATGAACGAAAGCCAGCTGGCGCGTTTCAAAACGCTGCGCCAGCGCCTGCCGCAAGTGCCCGCCAGCCTGGCCAATTCCTCCGGGATTTTCCTCGGCCGCGATTACCAGTTCGACCTGGTCCGGCCCGGCGCCGCGTTGTATGGCATCGCACCGGTTGCCGGCGCCGCCAATCCGTTAAAGCCGGTGGTTGCGTTGCACGGGCGCATCCTGCAGACCAGGACCATCGAGCGCGGCGACCACGTAGGGTACGGCATCAGTTATAGCGCCACCGAGCAACGGCAGATCGCCACCGTCGGCGTCGGTTATGCCGACGGCTGGCTGCGCAGCATGAGCAATCGTGGCATGGTATTCATCGACGGTAGCGCGGTGCCGATGGTAGGCACCGTCTCGATGGATTCGATCACCATCGACGTCACCGGCATCGCCGCTGAGCACCTGCAGGCCGGCGCCCTGGTCGAGCTGATCGGGCCGCACCGTCCGGTTGACGAAGTGGCGAAATTGGCCGGCACTATCGGCTATGAAATACTGACAAGCTTAGGATTGCGCTACTATCGGGAATATGTCGGAAATTGACCCGTTGCAGCGACTCTTAAACTCTGTCCCATAATCATGAATAATTCAAAACTATCCGATCAGCTGACCAGCTGGATCGACGGCCACTTTGACGAAGAAGTCGGATTCTTGCAAAAGATCGTCCGCATCCCCACCGACACGCCACCCGGCAACAACGCGCCGCACGCCGACGCGGTAGCCGAGCTGATCACTGCCTGGGGCTGGCAAGCCGAAAAACATCCGGTACCGACCGCCACAGTCAAAGAATACGGCATGGAAAGCATCACCAACCTGATCGTCCGCCGCAAGTATACCGCCCCCGGTCCGACGCTGGCGTTGAATGCGCACGGTGACGTGGTACCGCCCGGCGAAGGCTGGACTAAACAGCCGTATGGCGGCGAAATAGAAAACGGCCGCATCTACGGCCGCGCCACCACCGTATCCAAAGGCGATTTCGCCACGTACATTTTTTCCGTACGCGCGCTGGAAGCACTAGGCGTACCGCTCAAAGGCGCGCTCGAACTGCACTTCACCTACGACGAAGAATTCGGTGGTTTGCTAGGACCGGCCTGGCTGCTGGAAAACCAGCTAACCAAACCCGACCTGGTAATCGGCCCCGGCTTCAGCTACAACGTCGTCACCGCGCACAACGCCTGCCTGCAGTTTGAAGTAACGGTGCATGGCAAAGCAACCCACGGATCGATGCCAGAAACCGGCCACGATGCATTGCAAGCCGCAACCAAGGTCCTGCAAGCGATCTACGCCAAGCTACCCGACCTGAAAAAGATCACCTCGGCGATTCCAGGCATCACCCATCCGACCATGATTGTCGGCCGCATTGATGGCGGCACGAATACCAATGTGGTGCCAGGAAAAGTAGTCCTGAAGATGGACCGCCGCATGATTCCGGAAGAAGATCCGACAGCAGTAGAAGCAGAAGTAAGAGCGATGATCGAAGCCGCGGTAGCAGGCCTGCCAGGCATCCGCGTAGAAATCAAACGCCTGCTGCTGGCACGCGCGCTGCGCCCCCTGCCAGGCCACGAAAAACTGCTAGCCAGCATACAACGAAATGCACAGACAATCCTCGGCGAAGCCATCCCAGCCAACGGTTCAGCGCTATACACCGACGCCCGTCTGTATGGCGAACACGGCATTCCGGTGGTACTGTACGGCGCAGGTCCACGCACCCTGATGGAATCCAACGCCAAGCAAGCCGATGAAAATCTTGCGCTGGATGATTTGCGTAAAGCGACCAAAGTGATTGCGCTGACTTTGCTGGATTTTTTAGCGGAGTAAATTCAACATAACCAACTAACAGACAACAGGCGGTTGCGGTTGCGGTTGCGGTTGCGGTTGCCGTTGCCGTTGCCGTTGTTTTTGAAGCTGCTTTTGACGTGAATTCCGCATTGGGACGCTGCCAAATGTGGCGCGTGTCAGTCGGGAATTGTGGGAAGACATGTTTGAGCGAAGCGAGTTGGTTTCCCCACCCGACTGATACGCGCCGCATTTGGGGACCTGACCGGAGGGAAGGCAGTGGCTTTGCGGTCGCCTTTTCTTTGCTTACTTTCTTTTGGCCGGGCCGCGCAGGCGAAGCAAAAGAAATGGAATGGACGCCTCCCCCTCAGGGGCGAAGCTGACAAGACGGGATGGAATTCGGAGGGCGGGTTCTCGCTGTCAACGGCATCATTGTGCCAAAGTAGAGGTTCGCAAAAACCACTTAAGACAGGAGAACCCGAAATGAAGAATACCGTAATTGGTGTTGACATTGCAAAGACTGTT
>NZ_FOKF01000084.1 GCF_900111995.1 Collimonas sp. OK607 | reverse complement strand
GGATGGTCAGAGATGTACAACTCCATCACGCCGCGCCGGATATCGGCCAGTTTCGGGGTCTGGGTCTTGACCTTCATTCCCGGCTCGCACGGTGTAGTGCAAGACGCCGGATAACCTCTGCGTCCTTCGATTTCAACCAGGCACAGGCGGCAGGAACCGAAAGGCTCCAGGCTATCGGTAGCGCACAGCTTGGGCACGCTGATACCGGCATCCATGGCCGCGCGCATCACCGAAGTGCCGGCTGGCACGTCAACATCGACGCCGTCTATTTCCAGGGTGATCATGCGTTCGGAAAGACGCGCCGGCGTACCGTAATCTATGTCGTTGAGCTGGTTCATTCTCTGTTTCTCCTGTTGACCGATACCTGGATCCCTTGGATCGCACGCATCAGCTTGATACCTGGTGAGCGCTTCAGGCCGCCTTGCCGACTACGGCAGGCGGCGCGCCAAAATCTTCCGGGAAATGATTCAAGGCCGACAGCACCGGCAACGGCGTCATGCTGCCCATCGCGCATAAGGAGCCGTTGACCATGGTGTCGCACAGATCGCGCAGCAAATGAATCTGTTGCTGGCGCTGGCTCTGGTTCTTATTGGCGACGATCTTGTCGATCACTTCCACGCCGCGAGTGGAGCCGATACGGCAAGGCGTGCATTTTCCGCACGATTCGACTACACAGAATTCCATCGAATAACGCGCTTGTTTAGCCATGTCGACACTATCGTCGAACGCTACGATACCGCCATGGCCGACCGTGCCACCGACAGCGGCGAATGCTTCATAGTCGAGCGGCGTATCAAACAATGCGGGTGGCAGGTACGGACCTAACGGCCCGCCAACCTGCACCGCGCGCATGGTGCGGCCGCTTTCCGTGCCGCCGCCGAAATCGAACAGCAATTCACGCAACGTCACGCCAAAGGCTTTTTCCACCAGGCCGCCGTATTTGATATTACCTGCCAGTTGCATTGGCAAGGTGCCCATTGAACGCCCTTGCCCGAAATTCTTATAGAACGCAGCGCCGCGCGCCAGGACTATCGGCACGCTGGCCAGTGTGATCACATTGTTGATCACGGTCGGCTTGCCGAACAGGCCTTCGATGGCTGGCAGCGGCGGCTTGGCGCGCACCACACCGCGCTTGCCTTCCAGGCTTTCCAGCAATGCGGTTTCTTCGCCGCAGACATAAGCGCCGGCGCCCTTGCGCACTTCCAGCTGGAAATCCTTGCCAAAGCCGAGGATGTTTTCGCCCAGAAAACCACGGGCGTTAGCGGTGGCAATCGCTTCATTCAGCACCGCAATCGCGTGCGGATATTCAGAGCGGACGTAGATATAGCCGTAATTGGCATTCACAGCCAGGCCGGCAATCGTCATCCCTTCGATCAGGACGAAGGGATCGTCTTCCATCACCATGCGATCGGAAAATGTGCCGGAGTCGCCTTCATCCGCATTGCAAACGATGTATTTTTGCGCACTCTGCGCGCCCAGTACGGTTTTCCACTTGATGCCAGTCGGGAAAGCCGCGCCACCGCGTCCGCGCAGGCCGGAATCCAGCACCTCCTGCACGATGTCGGCGCTCTGCATCGCCAATGCGTTTTGCAAGCCCAGGTAACCCTCATGCGCCAGGTAGTCGTCCAGCGAAACCGGATCGGTGATGCCGACGCGGGCAAAGGTCAGCCTCTCCTGGTTTTTGAGATATGGAATTTCTTCAGTCAGGCCGTGCCCTAGTTCATGTTGTCCGCCTTGCAGCAAACCGCCGTCGAACAGGCTGCTTACATCTTCTGGCTCAACCGGACCATAGGCGACTCGGCCTTGTGCGGTACTGACTTCAACCAATGGCTCCAGCCAGAACATGCCGCGCGAACCGTTGCGCACCAGGGTGATTTCCTGTCCGCGCTTGCCGGCTTCGGCGACAATTGCCGCAGCAACCTCATTGGCTCCCAGCGCGAGCGCGGTGGAGTCGCGCGGCACGTAAATGGTAATGCCAGTAATGCCTGTGATACCTGTGTTACTCATTGCGCACCTCGCTTGGCCTGCAACAGCCGGTTCAATTTGCCGTCGCTGACCCTGGCGTGCAATTCGTCGTCGATCATGATGGCCGGTCCGCAAGCGCATTGACCCAGGCAATACACCGGTTCCAGGCTAAATTCGCCATCCTTGGTAGTGCCGTGGAAATCACAGCCCAATACGGCCTTGGCATGGGCTTCCAGTGCCGCCGAACCGCGTGCCTGGCAGGCTTCGGCGCGGCAAATCTGCACCACGTGCCGGCCGGCCTGTTTTTGTCGAAAATAGTGATAGAAACTGATCACGCCATGCACCTCGGCGCGCGAGAGGTTCAACTCTTGCGCAATCATTGGCACACTTTCAGCTGGAATATATCCGGCCGATTCCTGAATCGCATGGAGGATAGGCAGCAGTGCGCCAGGCATCGCTTTTTGCGCGGCGATGACGGACGCGACGTTATCCATGTCTACAATTTGATGCATTTCCATTGCGGCTCTCCTGCGAGCCAACGCATCCGGATGACTGCGAGTCATCCGGATGCGTTGGTTTGCGACATGATGGCTAGAATTAACTTATGCAGCTTATTTGTACATGGTCTGAGCCATGGTTCCCGGGGCGTACACCGCAGGATCGACCCAGATATTGACCACTGCACAACGACCTGTCGTTTTCACC
>NZ_FOKF01000061.1 GCF_900111995.1 Collimonas sp. OK607 | reverse complement strand
CAAACCGCGCAATTTGTCTTTGGCAGTGATCACGGCGACCTTGGCTCCGGCGTTGGAGAAGGCCTCGAATATGGTGCCGGCGCGCAGGTATTTGGCGTCATTCATCATGACTTCCTGATTCGCTTCGCGATCCAGGAAATAGTTACCGCAGATGCCGTGCACGGAAGGCGGCGCGCCGGTCACGATCGACAGATTGTTCGGATTGGTAAAGCTCGGTACAACACAATCACCGGTAAGCACGGTGCCTTGCGCCACCATTTTTTTAAGAAACGGCGTGACGCCGGCTTGAATCGCCTGATTGATGTATTCCTGTTCACAGCCGTCGACACAGACAACGACGACAGGCTGCTTCATCCATGGGTAGCTGCGGCCATTGACCTGCAGGGTTTTAGTGGTGGACATTAGTTAGCCTTTCGGTTTTTTCTGGAAATATGAGGTCGCAACTGCATGCACACAGAGCATGCGGTGACGACCGGCCATCGCATGCTCGCCGACAAGGCATCCAACGAGCGTACATGAGATGGCCAGGCAGTTCTCTAGCGTTTGATGAACATCGCAACAAACGCGCTAATTACGCAGCTGACGGCGACAATTGGAAATATCAGTGCAGTATTGCCAGAGTGATCCAGCATTCTTCCGATAAGCGGCTCGCCGAGACCTGCAAACAGGTACGATGCAAAATTCATGATGCCTGTAGCGGTGCCGGCACGACGCGAGCCGACAAGATCCGGACATAGTGCCCAAAACGATGACGCGGGCCCGTACACAAAGAAACCGCAGAGGAATAAAGCCATGACCCCAAGCATCGAATGGCCGGGTATCGTATACATCCAGACACTCGTCATTGCACCCAGTACCATGTAGAGCATGATCGCTTTATATCTCTTCGAGCCGAACAATTTGTCCGAGATCCAGCCGTTACTGAGTGCGCCGATCGCCATCCCCACCGGAAGAGCGACGCTGATCCATTTTGGATCAATAAACGCGTCCGGCGACTTCGCCCAGTTCGATCCGAAAAAATGGACGGGAACCCAGACAATGAGCCCATATCGGGCTGCGTTTTGAAAGCCTAAGGAAAGGGCCGCTACGATCAAACGCCAGTTTTTCAACACGGCCTTATACCGGGTCCAGGAAGACTCATGCAGATCATCAAGGACGGCGTGCGCTTTGTCGCCGTCGTTGGCAACGCCGGTATCCAGCGGTTGGAAACCCAGGTCTTCTGGCCGCTCACGAGCAACCAGATAGAAAAATATGCCGCCACCAAGCATCAAAAGAACGGGAATCCGGAATATCCAGCGCCAGTCAAGATGCAAAACGTCGAGTACGGCAATGGAAGTTATGTAAGAAAGCACGGAGGCACAGCCAGCGGCAAACACATAGAAGCCATAGACTTTTCCGCGTTCGCCAATGCCCCACCAATTTGACAGCAGGCGGCTACCAGGCGCCCATCCCAATGCCTGGAAGTAACCGTTAACCGCCCATGGAAAAATGAGGCTCCCGAATCCACTCGAAAAACTTACGACCCAATTGGCGCCACAGGAAAGAATTGCACCTAAGCTCATGATCCTGCGACCACCGAACTTGTCCGCGAGATTGCCGTTGATTGCCTGTCCGATGGCGTATGACCATAACATCGCACTGGATACCCAGCCTAATGTCTCTTTAGAAAGGCCAAACTCTTTTTGAATCCCTGGAATCGCGAAGCCGAATGTCTGTCTGCCAGTGTAAAAAAACAGATAACAAAGCATCGCCGCTAACAGCATTCGCCATTGCGCCCTGCGAAAGCTCGTGTCGGTTGCTACGAGCGGATCTGGCGTCGTATATACGTAACTCATTGCATGTCTCCTTTATCGAGGATAACCGAGTTGTTATTTCCCGGTAAGCCCCATTCCTATTTGGTTGGAAAAGGTAATTTTTATAATTTGATTAACTGAATTTCTAACTATTGCTGGTTCCTTTTCCCCTCCGCGGAAAAGTAAAAATCAGCTGGTTCGTAAATTTTTTCATGGCTTCTTGATCCAAGGGAGCGATTCAAGACAAAGCCACAGCGGCTTTTGTACCGATAAAGTTTTTCCCCCGTGCGCCCTGCATTGCGTGCTGCACCATTTCCTGCGCTTCTGGCGCTGAAACGCCATAGTCGGAAAACTCAGTTCGGACTTCCAGTTGATGCAGGAACGCGCGCAAACGATCTATTGCGGTTTTACGATCGGTATTGAAGGCCCGCTGCAGGGCGATATCTCTCTCGGGGTGCTCGCCCCATGCCATGCCGAGGACCAGCGGCAGTGTGAACGAGCAGGCTATGCCATGCGGCAACCCGTAGCGCAGCGTCATTTCGTAAGAAATGGAGTGCGCCAGTGCTGTCTTGGTATTGGAGAATGCCAATCCTGCCTTCATCGCAGCGAGCGCCATGGATGATCGCAGTGCCTTGTTGTCGAGTTCACGGGCAAGTAGCGGCAGGCAGGTCATGATGTCGTGGATCGCGCCGATTGCGAAAACGTCGGAAACCGGATTCGCATTGACGTTCCAGATCGATTCCAGCGCGTGCGATAACGCGTCCAGGCCGGTGGAAATGGTAATTGACTTGGGCAGGGTAAGCATCAACTCCGGGTCGACGATGGCCGCTTTAGGCCAGGTGCAATCCAGGTGCAATGAGTATTTCTTTTGTTTCGCCGAATCCCAAATGGTTGCCCACGGCGTTACTTCGCTGCCGGTGCCTGCGGTCGTCGGAATGGCGATGAGCGTCTTTGCCTTGTTTGGCGTGAAAGGCTTGCCATCGGCAAGCAGGGCCAGCAGTTCATCGAAACTTCCGCCTTCGGTACCAACTATCAATGCCTTGGCGGTGTCGATAGCACTCCCGCCGCCCAACGCTACAACGACGTCGCATGCATGTTCGTCGCGCCAGAAGCGGTTATATATCTCCGCCAGGTGGGAAACGTCCGGATTAGGTTGGACATTTTCAATGACATAAGCCAGCTGGTCGCCTAATAAACTCTCCAATTTTGTTACAAGGCCCAACGACCTTGCTTCGGGAAATGTCACCACCACCACCTTTGCCCCGTTGACGATTCGGGGCAACTCTTCCAGGCTGCCCGGGCCAAAATGGGTCGCGACGGGGTTAAAAAATTGCTGTGCCATCAATGTCTCCTGTTTTATTGGTTATATGTTCTCGATAGCTTGATTGTCGGCGGGGCCGTGTTGTAGTACAAATCGATTATTATGTGGTTTCTATCGTTTCAGCCGATAATGGGAGATAGCTATTTACTGCTGGCGTATGCAATGGGAAGTAAGTCGCGAATTGCGTAGCTTCAAAGGGTAGGGCGGCCATGTGGCCATTGAAGAAGATGTGCTCTTGAAGGATCTTTATGTACCAGTACCATAAATGGATTCGTTCATTTCATGCTGTAGCCAAAGCACATAGCTTTACCGCCGCGGCGATCTACCTGAAGATAGGCCAGCCAACGATAAGCGAGCAAGTCAAAGCGTTAGAAGACAGATTTGCCGTGGAGCTGTTTTACCGCCGCGGCCGGCATGTTGAATTAACGGACGCGGGTCGGCGCTTGTATGAAATCACCGAGGGGATTTTCGGTCAGGAAGACGAGGCCGTTCAGTTGTTGCAAAGTTTGCATTCCCAGAAAACAGGCTTACTCCGTATTGGCGCGGTTTCACCGCCCGTGGTGATGAACCTGACCTATGATTTAATGCGTAAGCACCCGGGGATTGAATTCGCGATATCGATCAACTCGGAAAAGGAAACGTTGGCCCGACTCTATGATTTCACTATCGATATAGCGATTTTGGCTATCGTAGACCCTGACAAACGTTTGCACGTCGTGCCTTACCGCACCTATCCTATTGTCGCAGTCGTCAGGGACGACCATCCCTGGGCGAAGAAATCATCCGTACCATTGGCAAGCATCAAAAATGAAGCAGCCATCATGCGTGAACGCGGTTCCAAGACACGGGATTTGCTTGAGAATGCCTGTAGCAATCAAGGCATACAGATAAATTGCGTGATGGAGCTCAATAGCCGGGAAGCCATCATGCATGCTATTGCGGAAGGCATGGGCATTGGCTTCGTATCTGAGATTGAATACGTGGCGATACCTGGAACGAAAGCGATCAAGCTTATAGACACGACGGTGACTATCGACTACTACATGTGCTCGCTTGCCGTGCGAAAAAATCGGCCGCTTATCAAGAGCGTGCTTGAGTCGGGAACGCCGCCGAAGACAACTCGCAAAAAGTAGTATCAGCGGGATTCAACTTTAGGCCAGATTGAATTTGGCATGTGAAAGAAAGAACAATGACGATCATCGAATTGCCTTTTCGGGCGACCACCGCGCAGGCTTGCCACTGGCTTGCGCAGCAAACCGGCACGCCATGGACATTGGCGCGCATGATAGAGAGCGGCTTGATTCCCTACGTTTGGCTGGACTATGACGCCGACTATCCTGAACTGTTCGGTGACGCCAACGGCGGCTACGCGGCGCCGATTTTTTTCGAAGGCGACACCAGGCGGCTTGCAGCCGGAAGCGAGGATGTGCTCATCACGATTACGAAAGACGTCTATAAGATAGTGGCGCAGCTCAAACCGCCAGGCTTTCGACGGTCTTTGGATGAGTTACGATTTCTGAAGAAGGATCTGGAGCGACTGGTCAGTAAGCTCAAGCGCGATGCTGAGCGCGAGGCCGAGGGTGAGCCGGTTTCCATTGAAGTGGCAAAGGAATCACAGAATGGCATCAGCAAAGATCAGGTGTTAATCGCATTTTCCAGTCTGGTAAAAATTGATTTGGAGCAGGCCCTTAGCGGTGGCGGTGGCATATTTGGCGATGACGGCGCAAGGGTTAAGGGTAGTGCTAAAAAGGTAAAAAACAAAGCTGTGTGGAACCCGGTCACGCTGGCGCTGGGATTAAACGATGTGTATCGGGTACCAATGTCCCATCTGAAAAGAGCTTTTAATACGCATGATTTTTTGTACGCATGGACTACGGAATGGAACCATTCTCTGGAACTGCTGGGTAAATAACGCGCAGTGTAGTAGCCGTTCATTTTTCATGGTGCCACGATCGGTTGGTGCGACTGGCGCGCATCTTCCGACCTGACGTGCTGCAGATCGGAAGATCCCGTTCGCGTTTAACGATTAAGGCACAACCAAGCTGCCAATTGGATTGACTAAGCTGGCCGGATTCATTGCGCTAAAAGTCGGCTTTGCGCCGAATTCCGTTACGTATAAATCCACGCGCTTCAATTTTTTAGCCGCGCTGAAGTTGACAGCGAACCGGATAAAACTTGCGCCGTTAAGCGGATTGCCAGAATTCGGATTCACTGTATTGCTATTGTTTTGATGATAGCCCTTTGGCAGCAGCACATTTTGCGTGGTTCCATCGGTAAACGTAGCTTGTAACGTGTAGTCGCATCCCGTACTTTGACAGTAACTCGTGTACTGCGATTTCATCTGATCCCAGTCAGGCTGGCTGGTCGGATCAAAGGTACGAGGTATGTTTCCCTGACCTGTCGCGCTTACCACCAGGCGATTCAGAGTGCCATCGGTTTTGGATATGTTACCCAACACGGTGACAACCTGTTGGTTACCTTGCATATCGCGCTGTAACTGACTCACCGTGGCGCTTGCATCGACATAGGCACCTTGGACGGCAGACCAAATGGTAAAGCGGGAGGCATTGCCGGCCGCAGCCGGGTTGTAGACGATGCGACCGTTCATCCATCCCTGTATCAACGCACTGCTGTAATCAGCAAACATCTCCCAGCGGTAGCCAGCCGATTGGTCGCCGGAGCCACCTTGCATCGGGTCTTGCCGGTAGCAACGTCCTGAAGCATCCAGCTGGCGACCGCTGGATTTGCATGGCAACGCGGGCAATACCGGAGACAGCAATTGATTGCGAATGGCGTCATAGCCCCAACTTGATCCGGATAAACTCCCGCCAGGATAGGGATACGTGCCGTTGTTGTACATGTCGCCCGCGTGCGACATGCCGTAGCCATGACCCATTTCATGGTCGAAAATCCCGCCATAGTTATCGGAATCACCGCTTGCATTTCCGGCGCCCACGCTAGTCAGCCCACCACCCATGCCGATGAGTTTTCCGGTAAGCGGGTCTTCCACTACCATTGGAGCCCAATAGGCGACATTCAGATTGCGGTCATTATTGGCCGTGACGCTGCGCAATTCAGGCAGGATATTGAGCATCTGCCCCATTAGTACATAACCGTCCGCGCCGGGGGAGTTCCTGGCGGTGGCGAAGGTGGAATAGGCCTGCGCTGCGACGGTGCCCGTGGGAGGAAGCACGAAATCGTTGAATGACAGATCTCCTGAATTTACGCCGTCCACCGATGCCACAGGAATTTCCTGGGCATAGTCAAGCGCTATGCTGATCCCATCCATCTCCAATTTGTCCTTGGCTACGGTTGCCATTGCGCGAGTGGCGCCAAAGAAAAAGGCCGGGACCGTTCTCACTGTCAGATTGATACCCCCGGTTACGGTCAATGGCACCGTGGTGACGTCGTTGCCGCGCGTGATCTTCAGCGTAACCCCCGGCTGTAGCCACTCTTTAGGTAACAGCACGCTGTATTTGTTGGAAGAGTATTGGGGCATGCCGTTGTCCGTCGCCGGCAATTTGTCAGGTGTATTCAGGATGAGGCTGCCGAGATTGCTACCCACTATCTCAACCTGAATGTTGGCGCCTTCCGTAGCCGGTTCCACCATCAGCAACGCGGCGCGGTTTGCGAGCAGGGTCAAGGTCCGGCTTTTCCCATCGGCAGTATTCATCGTGCGCCCGGTTGGCGGGATCACATGCGTTTGAGCCAGTTCAACGCTGTTCAACGACAACGTACCGCTTGCGACGGGCAGAGGTGGCGTCGATGTGCCCGGTGGGGAAGCGAGCGGCATCGGTGTGGCGGGTGATCCGGAGTTGGAAGTCGGGGCTGTGTCAGCACTATTGGCCCCATCGCCGCCGCCGCATGCAGATAACAGTAGTGAGAGTGTTGTGGCGGCAGCCAATGAATAACGGATGGGTAATAGAGGGGTAAAACGCATTACTTATCTCCAATTATGACAAACATTTCCATGTAGCAATAGTTGTGCCGTGTGTAGAGGACACCGTTAAGTTCGCTATGCCATGAAGAGGTGGTAAAAAAAAAGCCCCGTAGAGAGTCAAAAATTGGGCACTCAAGAAAAACGAAGTGTCAATTTTTGGACGCGTCGCCAACTACGCGTAGTGATGAGGCGAACGCGTCGAAGGTGTGAGGCATGTGGAAAATAACCTGCGAGGCGTTTCAGTCAGGGTCTGCTTCGACTCAAACTGTCGGCGCGCGCAGGTAAGCAATAGCGCCTCGCATACCGACGCGTATTGGTGGTGCTAAATGCTAAAACAAAGTGAAGGCTGGCTGGATAATGAGATGCAGGCCCTGTCAGCGCAGACGTGCCATTTCCAGAGTGACGCTGAGTTTGCCGAAACGGGCGGTAATATCTTCGAACGCCTTTTGCTTTTGCGCAGTGCTCAGGCTGGCATCGTACATATTGCTGCGCAACAGGCCGAACATGGTGAGATCGGCCGTCGGTTTCAACTGGGCGTCGGTGGAATGCTGAAAGCCGGATAAGTCGAGTATGTTTTGCAGCACGTCGGGTTGGCTGGCTGGATTTTTCGGTTTGCCATAAGTGACGAAAAATTCTTCGATCTTGTTTTTGGTAGCAACCGGCAGATCCTTGCGGTACAGCAGCGGATCGTTGGAGATCAGGGGCGAAGTCCAGATTACCCGCACCTTGTTGAATTGTTCAGGCGCTTCTTTTTTCAGGCGATCCAACTCTTCGGTATTGTTGGTCGCAACGTCGACTTGACCGTCGATCACTGCTTGCAGGTTTTTTTTGTGGTTACCGGCCGTAATTTTCTTGAACAGTTTTTCAGGCTCTACCTTGTTTTTGGCGAATGCATAGTAAGCCGGCACCAGATAACCGGAGGTCGAACCTTTGTCGCCGTCGTAGAAGCTATAGACGCCTTTGTTCGTCAAAATATCTGTCAACGATTTGACCGGACTATTTGCCGGCGTAATCAATACCGAGTTGTAGCCGCGCGAGCCTTCTTTTTTCACGAACTGAGCAAAAATCGTTGCGTGCTGGTCTTCCACCGCGTCCAGGGCGGCTTTGTTACCTAACCACGCTACCTGGATGGTATTGGATTTCAGCCCGCTCACAATCTTGTTGTAGTCGGTGGAGGCCACAATATGGACTTCCATTTTTGTGTATTTTGCGAAATCGTCGATGACCGGCTGCCAGCGTTTTTGCGTATCTTCGGCCGTGGTGGTTGCAATCAGGCCGATGGTGATTTGTTTCGGGATATCGTCGTCTTTGGCGAATGCGCCCGTAACGACCATAGTGCACAAAACAACGATGATTTTCCGTAATATCTTCATACATTACCTTTCTAATTGTTATTTGTTTTTGAGTTGCGGTGAAAAATACGTTGCGCTGGCCGCGCCCATCTCGCCGGCTTAATTACTGTGTTTCTTTCAGCTGTTCCAGAATCGCTGGATTTTCCAGTGTCGAGATGTCCTGGGTAATATCTTCCCCCTTGGCCAGCACCCGCAACAATCGACGCATGATCTTGCCGGAGCGCGTTTTGGGCAGGTTGTCGCCGAAGCGAATCTCCCTGGGCTTGGCGATCGGGCCGATTTCCTTGGCGACCCAGTCACGCAATTCCTTGGCGATCTGTCTGGCTTCATCGCCGGTCGGGCGGCTGCGCTTGAGGACTACGAAGGCGCAAATTGCTTCACCAGTGGTGTCGTCCGGGTGGCCGACCACTGCGGCCTCCGCAACGATGGGGTGGGCCACCAATGCCGATTCAATTTCCATCGTACCCATGCGATGCCCGGAGACGTTCAGGACATCGTCGATGCGGCCGGTAATGGTGAAGTAGCCGGTATCCTTGTTTCGGATCGCACCGTCGCCTGCCAGGTACAATTTACCGCCGAACTCTGCGGGAAAATAGGCGCTCTTGAAACGTTCAGGGTTATTCCAGATGGTGCGCACCATCGCAGGCCACGGACGTTTGACCACCAGGATGCCGCCCTGGCCATCTGGCAGATCATGGCCGGCTTCATCGACAATCGCTGCTTGAATACCTGGCAGCGGCAGAGTGCACGACCCGGGCACCAGCGGCGTTGCGCCCGGCAGCGGCGAGATCATGTGGCCGCCGGTTTCGGTTTGCCAGAAGGTGTCGACGATCGGGCAACGCTCGCCGCCGATATTTTTGTGATACCACATCCAGGCTTCCGGATTGATCGGTTCGCCGACGGTACCCAGCAAACGGAGGGACGACAGATCGTACTGCGATGGATGGACGTTCCTGTCGGCGTCGGCGGCTTTGATCAATGAACGAATCGCTGTAGGTGCAGTGTAGAAAATGGTGGCTTTGTGGCGTTGGATCGTGTCCCAGAAGCGACCGGCATTCGGGAAAGTCGGGATACCCTCGAAAATGATCTGCGTGGCGCCGACCGCGGTCGGGCCGTAAGCGATATAGGTGTGGCCGGTAATCCAGCCGATATCGGCGGTGCACCAATAGACGTCGTCAGGCTTGATGTCGAAAGTCCATTTCATGGTCAAGGCTGCCCACAAAAGATAGCCGCCGGAAGAGTGCTGCACACCTTTCGGAGTTCCGGTGGAACCCGACGTATACAAGATAAATAGCGGATGTTCTGCGTCAACCCACTCAGGTTCGCAGTGCGCAGTCTGGCCGGCTACCAGCTCATGTAACCAGAGATCGATATTCGGATTGAATTTCACGTTGCCGCCAGTGCGCATATAGACAATGACGTTTCTAATGCTGTCGCAACCGCCGAGCGCGAGCGCTTCATCTACGATAGCTTTCAACGGCAGGCGCTTACCACCCCGGACTTGCTCATCCGAGGTCAGTACCGCAACCGCACCGGCATCGATAATGCGTTCTTGCAGAGATTTGGCAGAAAACCCGCCGAACACCACCGAATGCGTGGCGCCGATGCGTGCGCAAGCCTGCATCGCGACCACGCCTTCGACCGACATCGGCATGTAAATTACCACCCGGTCACCCTTGTTGATACCGAGCGACTTCAGGCCGTTGGCAAACTTGCAGACTTTTTCGTACAGCTCCCGATAGGTGACTTTGGTTACGTCACCGTCATCGGATTCAAAAATAACCGCGACCTTATCCGCATTGCCGTTTTGCAGGTGGACATCGAGGCAATTGTAAGAAACGTTCAGCTGGCCATCTCCGAACCATTTGTAGAAGGGTGGATTCGATGCGTCCAGAACTTTGGTAAAAGGCTTGTGCCAGGTCAGATGTTCACGAGCCAGCCTGCTCCAAAATCCTTCGTAGTCATGCGCCGCTTCTGCGCACAAGGCGTTATATGCGTCCATGCCGGAAATTGCGGCTGTTTTGGCAAATTCTGCAGATGGTGGAAAAACACGGGTTTCGCTGGAAAAAATTTCGATGTTGGCCATTTCGATGTCTTTTGCTATTGGGAAGTATTGATACAAAGAAAAATTTCGCCGCAATTTTTGATGCGACGACAACGCATTTCTCAATTTGCCAACCAGTCGCAAAAGCTTGTGCCAGCCGCTTCAGTTCGCTGATAGGCAGTATTTTGTAACTCTGTAGATTGCCTTATGTTTATTGTTGACAATTTACGCTATGTTAAATTAAAGTGCAATCACCGTCGGATAAAAATCTCGTCGGAACCGGCTGGCCGACAGCATCAGATCAGCTGCGGTGATCGATTTCTCATACTTTAGGAAAGCTTCCCATGCGCCCATTCTGGCTTGAACATGCCCTGTCGATGGATGGAGAATTGACGCCTGCATTGCAAGGTGCGCAGCGCGCCGACGTTGGTATTGTCGGTGGCGGCTTTACCGGTCTGTGGACTGCTTTGCAACTCAAGCAGCAGAACCCGGCACTGGATATTGCGATTATCGAAAGCGATCTGTGCGGAGCCGGCGCCAGCGGCCGGAACGGCGGCTGCATGCTGACCTGGACTACCAAATTTTTTACGCTACGCCGTCTGTTTGGAGAGGTCGAAGCGGTGCGTCTGGCGAAAGCGTCCGAAGCGGCGGTAACCCATATTGCAGAGTTCTGTCGCAAGCATGGGATCGATGCCGAATTTCGTCAGGATGGCACTTTGTACACCGCGACCACACAGGCTCAGATGGGGATGATGGACCCGGTGTTAAAGGAACTGGACAAGCACGGCATCAACTCGTATCACTCGCTGTCTACTGAAGAAGTGCAGTGGCGTTCCGGCTCGATGCGCAATCTGGCTGGCGTGTTCTCGCCAATGGCGGCTACCGTGCATCCGGGCAAGCTGGTGCGCGGATTGCGGCGGGTTGCCCTGGAAATGGGTATCCGGATTTATGAGAGAACGCCGATGCTAGCATTTGAGCCAGGTCCGCAAGTAACGATACAAACGCCGTCGGGCACACTGCAAGTCGGGAAGATGGTGTTGGCCATCAATGCCTGGATGGGAACGCTCTTCCCGCAGTTTGAAAGCACGGTGGCGGTGGTTTCCAGCGATATGATAATTACCGAAAAGTGCCCTGAATTGTTGCGGATGATCGGCCTCAAGGACGGCGTCTCGGTACTTGATTCACGCACTTTCGTGTTCTATTACCGGACCACCGAGGACGGCCGCCTGATGCTGGGCAAAGGCGGAAATACTTTTGCCTGGCGCGGCCGCATTCTCCCGGTTTTTGATCAGCGCTCGCCGTACGAAGATCAACTGAAGCAAAGCCTGCACGAATTTTTCCCGGCGTTGTCGGAGGTGCCGATTACGGCCAGCTGGAACGGGCCGTCGGACCGATCGGTTACAGGCTTGCCTTTTTTTGGGAAACTTGATGATCACCCGAATATTTTCTATGGTTTCGGCTACTCGGGCAATGGCGTCGGCCCGACATACATGGGCGGGCAGCTGCTGTCGTCGCTGGTGCTCGGGCTTGACAATGAATGGAGCCGCAGTCCGTTGGCCGATGGCCCGCGAGGTACATTTCCGCCGGAACCGATCCGTTATCTGGGATCGCTGGTGGTGCGCAATGCAATCCGTCGCAAGGAAAGCGCCGAAGATGGAAATCGCGAACCGTGGCTGATTGACAAACTGCTCAGCAAGTTTGCCAATGCGGCCGGCAAGGCCGATAAAGCTTAGCTTAGTTTTCTATTCTAATTTGATGAAACAGGAAGTGGCATGAGCATCCAGCGTATCGACACCGTCCAGCGCCGTTCTGAGGTGGTGATTCACGATAACACGATTTATATCGGCGGCCAGGTCGCCGATAATACCAGCGGCGACATCGGCGCCCAGACCCGCGCCATCCTGGATAATATCGATCGTTTGCTGGCCCAGGCCGGCAGCGATCGTACGTATTTACTGTCGGTACGCATTCTGTTGGCCGATATCAACGACTATGCTGGAATGAACGCGGTCTGGGATGAATGGGTCGCGCCCGGCTACGCACCCACCCGCGCCTGCACGCTGGAACAATTGATCGATCCCGGCTGGCGGCTGGAAATCATCGCGGTAGCCGCCAAACCACGCGCGGACGAAATAAATGCCCGCTACGAAGGTTTTGTTGAAAAAATCTCCGCTCGGCACGACTAACTTGGGCGAGTTGCGTAAGCTGGCTGCGCAGCAGAGCCTGTCCCAGCCTGTTCCAGTCAAGTAGCCAAGGCATCCAGATATCTGGCGACGGCAAATAAAAACCGAAAAAAAGCCCATTCAAATCGAATGGGCAAAATCTGGGTGTTCCCCAGGGACGTTTAGCTACTGCCACTAATCGGCAAAATTACAAGGTATTGCCAATCGTCGCGCCGAGCTCAAGCGGCGCGACAATCGGCAGTACCCGGATACTGCTTAGAACTTGTGACGCATTGCTACGCGGAAGAGCACTTGCTTGTCATTGCCTGAACTGTCGGAAGCACCGGGAATGTAGGCATTATCAAGTGATGTTCCTGTCAGATCGCCGCCGACCTTTTGGTAAATGCCTTGCAGGTAAATGTCAGTTCGCTTGGACAAGTTGTAGTCGGCCATCAGACCTAAAGTGGACCATTTTGGCTTGACATTGCCCGCCGTTGCATCGTACTTGCCTTGCGTGTAGGTGTACATCGCGCCGAGATTAAGCGCTGCGGTGACTTGATATCTTGCATTGATTTCGTAGTTGTTGAACTTGAGTGAATTCAATGTGCCAACGGCTGGTGCAAACGAGCTGATGTAACCATTGTCGCCAGTTGGATTGGTCAGGTTGGTGTTGGTATACACGAACCCGAGTATCGCCGCACCAATCGTGTAGTTAATGCCGGCGCCAAAGATTTTTTGCTTGTCGGCCAGGAAGGTGGCGTCAGACGGCGTGATGGAACCGCTCTTGGTGGTACCGGTACGGCTCAGATTCATGTACGCCAGGCCAGCCGTCAATGAGCTGTTGGCGTAGCTCGCACCCAGGCTGTAGGTACGGTTGTTGGCACTATCGCCGGCTGCTTCGCCGAAGCCGTACAGACCACCGAACGTGATGCCGGAAAAATTCGGACTGGTGTACTTGACCGAATTATTGACGCGGAACGAGTTATCGGTATTGTCGTTATCCAGTGGATGCGAGAACAGGTAGCCAGACCAGCCGCCGTTCGCAGTCACAGGGCCGACGTAATCGACCACGGAGTCGTATTGCCGCCCCATTGTGACAGTACCGGCTGTCGTACTCGACAAACCGACGAATGCCTGACGTCCGAAAAACAAGCCACCTTGCGCCAGCGCGCCGGTATCTGCGTGAAACCCGTTTTCTAGCTTGAACACAGCACTCAGGCCACCACCCAGGTCTTCGCTGCCTTTAAATCCCAGACGGCTACCTTGTACATCGCCGCTTTCCAGTTGAACCTGGCTTTTTTTGCCGACATTATTGGTGTAGTTCACACCCAAATCGATAAGGCCATAAATCGTGACGTTGGTTTGTGCTTGCGCCATACCGGAAATACCACTCAACACACCTGCAACCAGAATCATTTTCTTCATGTGCTACCCCCAATTATTAGAATAATTAAAAATTTAAAACCAAGGAACTACAAAAAAACATCTGGAAAACGTTGATAAAAAATTGCATTTACAGGGAAATAATCCAGCTTCGAATTTCTCATTTCCTGATTAATCTGCTGGCCTATATGTGCGCGGCAATTTTTATTCAGACACATGCGATTTATCGGCGGACGTTGCAATCTGCGTTGATCGAATATAACGTCGCCCTATTTTTTTGCGTTATCGAATTTCGGCAAAAAAACAAAGGTGGCCGGCTTTGTTGCTCGAATCCGTCACTATGATTGAGCCTGGAGCGCCAGTTGAAGCGGCTTTCAAAAAGATTGGCATTTACGAACCGGTCTTTTGTAACTGGAAGGCGAATACGCTTGGCCGCGTAAATACCTGGAGATCAAGGTTGGGGAAGGGAGAAAAGAGAGGAGGTGGATATCGTGAATACGTTGAATCGCATTGCAGCACTGAGAGAATTGTTACATGACTGCGCCATATTCAGTCATGCGCTTGCGCAATGATTCGGATGGGCTTTCTCCAAATAATTTTCGATAGTCACAAGAAAATTGGCTCAGATGCCAGAATCCCCAATCTGCAGCGATTTCCTGCACTGTATGCCTATCCGATATATTTTCCCGCAGATGCCTGCGCGCTCCGTTGAAGCGAATGATGCGCAGATACTGTATCGGGCTGATGCCGAGAATGTCTTCGAAACAATACTGTAGCGAGCGAGGGCTGACGTGCAGGTGTTCACAAAGTTGCGGCACTATAATCGCCTGCTCTCGGTGCGCCAGCATATATTCACGCGCCTGGGCAACAATGCGTTGCCGGCGTACGAAACAGCTGCTGATGGTGCTGTCTATTTCACCGCTATCAAGTATGGATAGGAGCGCCATTGCCACGGCCCGCTGCGAAAGTGCCAGGCTGAAGACGGGGTTATGTGCATCGCGTGCGTCACGCATAGACAGCATATATGCCAGCGTCTGCTGAAAAACCGTCTTTGACAACTCAGTTACATGCAAGACTTCAGCTTTGATCAGTTGTGTGTAGTCGACCCTGCAACCTATCTGTTCTGCGACACGCAGCAAGGAATTTCGCTGGATAACAAGTCCATAGATGGCGTAATCGGCAGGGGTCACCAACTCGAATTCCAAATTACCCGGTCGTACCATGATCGTGCCGGTGTCGCACAAGCGGCCATTAATACGCGCCTTATTTGCATTCGCCGGAAGACCGAACCAGAAGGCATCGGGCCGGACACAACAGGATCGGCGCACAGCCTTGTTAGTTTCCTCAAGAAGCACTTGCATGTGCGGTATTAGCAATTCGGACAGAACCCCGTGGAATTGACCCGATGTGATCTGGTCATAACTTTGCTTCCAGTCGGTTAAATTGCGGGCATGTTCGTCAACATCAAATGCGTGGGTTGTGCGAATTTTGTAGGGCATGCCTGAAAACTGTGCTGCTTTCCCCACAAAATCGGAGCGTGGATGATTGGATGTGATTTGCATTTTCTAACCTTCTTTGAACGGGTTATTTGCCACAAATCGCGCAGTCTGTCCGGGTCAGCTCGAGCCACGGTTTTGGCACGCATTCCAGCGATTTTTTTACCAGTCGGATTTGCCTGTCTCTCTAAATCGAATCGTCAGGAAAAAACTGTTGCGTCGACCGTGCCGTGCCGCTATCTAGTACCGGCACGGCCGAATCCGACTTTTCTTTTATGCCGCGCTGACGGCAAGTTCCGGCGCAAGGCGGTATTCAGGCTTGGCCTTGGTTACAATTCCCATCTCCCGCAACGCATCGGCGATGGCATGTACTGCCTGCCGCATTTCTTCTGCGCCAATCGCACCGATACAGCCGACGCGGAAGGTTTCCGCCTGTGTCAGTTTGCCCGGATACAGTACGAATCCCTTGTCGCGCACCTGATTGTAGAAACGCTTGAACTCATATTTGGCGCTGTCAGGCGCATGGATCGTCACGATGATCGGTGCCTGGGTCTTCGGATCTAGAAACGACTTTAATCCGAGTTCCTGCATGCCCTTCATCAGTGCTTCGTAATTTTCCTGATAGCGCGCCAGCCGGGCAGGCTGGCCGCCTTCCGCGACAAACTGGAGCAACGCCTGGTGAAATGCCGCCACGATATGGGTTGGCGGCGTGAAGCGCCATTGTGTGGTTTTTTCCATGTAAGTCCACTGATCGTACAGATCCAGCGATAACGAGGTCGAGTTGCCTGCAGCTTTTTCCAACACGCTTTTGCGCGCCACCACAAAGCCCATTCCCGGCGGACCTTCGATACATTTCCCGCTGGCGGCAATCAATGCATCAAACGGCACTGTGGCAGCATCGACCGCGAGCGCGCCGAACGAGCTCATTGCGTCAATGATCAGGCTGCGTTTATGACTGGCGATCACTTCGGCAATCTCGCGTAGCGGATTCAGGATCCCGGTGCTTGTTTCGCAGTGGATCAGGCCGACGTGACTGATGCTGGCGTCGCCGCTCAACAGGCGGTCGACATCGGCCGCCGTGGTGGGTACATCTTCCGCGGTCTCGAATACAGATACCTTGCGGCCCATCATTTCGACGATTTTAGCCATCCGCTTGCCATAGGCGCCGTTGATCAGCACCAGCATGTGGCCGTCGCGTGGCAGCAATGTATTTATTGCAGCTTCGATCGAGAACGTGCCGCTGCCTTGCATCGGTACGCAGACGTGGTGTTCATGTGCATTGGTTATGTCTAGCAAGTGCTTGCGGACTTCCGCGGTAATGGCGTTGAACGAGACATCCCAGGAACCCCAGTCACGCAGCATGGCGGTCTTGGTGGCGAGGGAGGTGGTCAATGGTCCTGGGGTGAGGAGGACTGGATCCCGACTAACGAGGCTCATGGCATTTCCTTTAATTTTAAACAGCTGAATTTAAACAATTGAGGTAATACATTTAAAGTTCACAGCAATAACAAACTTGAATTCAAACTCAAACAGTCTTGCGCCAGCGCTGCGCTTTTTTCAACAACACACGGGTGGTCAGCGCATACAGGAGAACGACGATGGACGAGGTCAGCACGATCAACGTTCCCATTGCCGCTGCCGGGCCGATCTTGCCTTCCGCTTCCAGGTTCAAGATGGCTACCGAAGCAAGCGTGGTGTCTGGCGAGTACAGGAACACGACCGCAGAAATGGTGGTCATCGCGTTGATGAACAGATAGCGGCCGATATCCAGCACCGCCGGCAGACAGACTGGCACGGTGACCCGGAAGAACGTTTTGTAGAAAGGCACCTTGAGCGAGGCAGATACCGCTTCGAACTCGTTGTCGATGGCTTTCAAGGCGGTAACTGCGGTAAGGTAGCTCGAAGTGAAGTAATGCACCACGGTCGACAACACCAGGATCGTCATGCTGCGATACAGGACGTTGAGCGGATTATCCGGATGATTGAAGAACATGATGTAACCCAGGCCGAGTACTAATCCCGGTACGCCCATCGGCAGCATGGCCAACAGACGGATGATTGGGCGAGCTCCATTCATGCCGCGGGTTTTCTCGACCAGGTAGGCACTGCCGAAAATCAGTACGATGCCACTGGCGACTACATAGGCGGCCAGTCTCAAGCTATTGAAATACGACTCCAGGATGCCATCCTGGAACAGACCGAAATAATAGTGATCCCACACCAATGTCCGGTTGTAAGGCCACAGCTTGATGAACGAGGTGTACACCGCCATGCTCAATACCGCTAACAGCAACGCGCAGATGATGCTGCAATAGCAGAACATCAGGGAGTCGAACATCCGATGTCGTTTCGGTACAAACGGCACCGCGCGCGCGGACAACTGAGACTGTAGCTTGCGCCGTATGGTGTAGTCGATCGCGAACGCCAGCAGTGCCGGCAGCAGTAGCAACAAGCTGACTACAGCGCCTTTGTTGAAATCCTGCTGGCCGATCACTAGCTGGTAGACGTCCATCGCCAATACGCTGTAATCGCCGCCGATGACTTTCGGTACGCCGAAATCGTTGACTGTAAAGGTAAATACCACCAACATCGCACTAATCAAACCGTACTTGGCGCCGGGCAGGGTGATGGTCCGGAATTTGCGCAGGCGGCTGGTGCCCAGCGATTCCGCTACTTCATACAAGCGGCCGTCCGCCAGTGTCAGCGCGGTGATCAGAATCATCAACGCATGCGGAAACACGGCATAGCATTCGCTGATGATGATGCCGATCGGACCGTAGATCGAATGACCGCCAAGCAAGCCCTTGAGTACACCCTGCGTACCGAACCATTGCACGAATGAAATTGCCGCCAGCAGCGACGGCGCCAGGATAGGGATCAGCGACAGGGTGCGAAACGTGCGCTTGAGCGGCATCATGCTGCGCGTCAGCGCATAGGCGAAAGTGAAGGCGGCCGGGATCACCAGCGCCGTCACCGAGATTGAAACGGTCAACGTATTGAGTACCGATTGCCGCAATGCCGGGGTCGACATGTATTCGCTGAATTGGCGTAATCCGACAAAAGCACCATTCTTGTCCTGGACACTTTGAATCAGGATCATCATCACCGGCATCAGCAAAAACACTGCCAGCCCTATACAGACGAAGAGCAATAACAAGTGACCGATACGGTCATGCCAATGACTTTTCTGACGGCCCTTTGCGACCGATTTGACGTTTGACGTTGCCGTTACGACCGATAACGGCAACACGTTGGCAGATCTGTTCATGCTGCCTCCGCTAACGCTGGCTTTGGCATGACGAGCGGTTCGACCTCGTTGTCGCGATAGATACGGATGCGTTCCGGCAGCAATCCATACAACACTTTGCTGCCGACCTTCAGGCGTAATTCTTTTAACAGGTTTAGCGACATGGATGTCACCACCGGCTGTTGCTGCATGCCTTCGAATGCCACTGTGAGATAACTGAAGGCGCCCAGGAATTCGATTTTAAGAATCTCTGCCATGGCGTTGTTGTGTGTCCGGTTCTCGGCATCGCGGGCGACAAAATCTTCCGGACGCAAATACACTTTGACCGGCGCACCGGCGGGAATATGATCGACGCTCGATTCCCAGTGAAAATTCAGATCGCCTATGCGGAAGCGGCCGTCCCCGAGCGATGTGCCGCGCAGGATATTGACCTTGCCGACGAAGGATGCGACGAACGGCGAGCCCGGCTGCAGGTAGACTTGCTGCGGTGTCCCGATTTGCTCGATCTCGCCTTGATTCATGACGACGATGCGGTCGGCCATCGTCAGCGCTTCTTCCTGGTCATGCGTGACCATGATGGTGGTGACGCCAAGTCGTTGTTGCAATTGCCGGATTTCACCGCGCAGGCGAACCCGTTCCAGTGCGTCCAGCGCCGATAACGGCTCATCCAGCAACAGCAGGCCGGGCGATGTGGCCAGAGCGCGCGCAAGCGCAATTCTCTGCTGCTGGCCGCCGGATAGCTGCCCCGGGAATTTGTTGCCGCTGGTCGGTAAGCCAGCCAGCGTCAGTAGTTCTTCGACCCGCGTCTTGGTGCGAGCTCGCGACTGCCCA
Source organism: Collimonas sp. OK607 (assembly GCF_900111995.1). Taxonomy (GTDB): domain Bacteria; phylum Pseudomonadota; class Gammaproteobacteria; order Burkholderiales; family Burkholderiaceae_D; genus Collimonas. The sequence continues at coordinate 2,829 of NZ_FOKF01000061.1, read as the reverse complement.
CGGTTAACCAGTCCATAAGCGACATTGTCTGCAATGGTCAGGTTCGGAAACAGTGCGTATGACTGAAACACGATGCCATAGTCGCGCTTGATCGGCGGCAGCCACGAAATATCTTTTCCGGCTTGACTGATGCGCCCCTGATTTTGACTTTCCAGACCGGCGATGATGCGTAGCAGCGTGGTCTTGCCACAGCCGGACGGGCCCAGGAAACAGACAAATTCGCCTTCCGCGATGGATAGGTTGATGTCGCGCAATGCGTGGAAGTTACCGAAAGACTTCGAAATATTGTTAAGTACCAGATACTGATTTTGCTTAGCCATGATAAGTCCTCACTTTTTGATATCCTTACACCGACGCTGGAAGCGCCTGGCACCTCTCAGCGTCGGCCTGTACTCGAGATTTACTTCTTCTTCTCTTCTTTGGCGTTATAACGATTGCTCCATTCGGCCAGAATGCGAGCGCGGTTCTTGGCCGACCAGTTGAAGTCGTTATTGGATACCAGCAGTTTTTCGTAGTTTTCCGGAATGCCTTCCACTTTCTTGGCGATCCCCGGATAGGCAACGATGGCCCACCAGGTGGCGCTGATCTGGTTAGCCTCTTTCGTGGTCATCCAGTCGACCAGCTTTTTCGCGGCCTCCATATTTTTCGTGCCCTTCATGATGCCGCTTGCCTCGATATCCCAGCCCAGGCCTTCTTTCGGGAAAATCAGCTCTACCGGCGCGCCGGTAGCCTTGACCTGATGGGCGCGGAATTCAAATGAAATGCCGATAGGGAATTCGCCGGTGCCGGCCATGGTGCAAGGCTTGGAGCCGGAATGGGTGTATTGCGCGATGTTTTCATGCAATCCATCCATGTATTTCCAGCCGCCGGCCTCGCCGAACAGCTGTAGCCAGGCAGTGACATCCAGGTAGCCGGTGCCGCTGGACGCCGGATGTGGCATGACGATCTGACCCTTGTAGATCGGCTTGGTCAGGTCTTGCCAACTGGTTGGCTTGGGCAGGCCAAGTTTCTTGGCCTCTACCGAGTTGAAGCAAACGGTCGCTCCCCATACATCCATGCCTACCCAGGCCGGCGGCCGGGCCTTATCGGAAAAGGCTGGATTCAGGTCTTTCAGGCCTGCCGGCGCATAGGGCACCAGCATGCCTTCCTGACTCAGCAATGCCAGGCTGCTGGCGGCAACGCCCAGCACGACATCGGCTTGCGGATTATTTTTTTCGGCCAGCAATTTGGCGGTAATCACGCCGGTCGAGTCGCGTACCCAGCGAATATCCACGTCCGGATGGGCTTTTTCAAAGCCATCCTTGTAGGCCTTCATGGCATCGCTTTCGATGGCCGTATAAACCAGCAGCTCGGTTTTTGCCTGGGCCAGGGCAGTCCCGGCCACCAGCGCCAAGGTCGTGATGATTGCGGTTTTCTGCAAAAGTCGTAAAAAGTGCGGCTTCATTGTTATGTTCATTGCTGTCTCCTCAGTTGTTGTGTCATCAATCAGTGTCAAATTGCTGTAATGCACCTTCCTGATACTTCTCAACCCCTTCGTTCTTGCTACATCGGCCGGTCACAAAAGATTGTGCCAATGGTCCCGGCCTAGACATCTGGAACATTTTGTAATTTTGTAAATTGCATTATGTTTTCTGTCTATTGTTGACAATCTACACGCTGCCGGTTTAAAGTGCAATCACTGTTCAATAAAAAGGTTTACATGACTACGGGTCGCACTATGAACACTATTGCCGTGCTGAAAAATAATTCCTTGCCGTCGCTGGTGCAGAAAGAGCTTGAGCGCATGATTCTCGCGGGCGATCTGTCGGCGGGCGAAAAGCTTAACGAGATCACGCTGGCAGATATGCTGGGTGTCTCGCGCGGCCCGGTACGGGAAGCTTTTCGTGCGCTGGAAGAGGTCGGCCTGGTGCGGCAGGAGAAAAATCTCGGTGTTTTTGTCCGTCAGATTTCTCTCGAGGAAGCCGACGATATATATGACGTCCGCTGCGCCCTGGACGACCTGATCGGCCGCCAGCTGGCAAGCAGGATCAGTGCCGCCCAGGTTCAGGATTTGCGCGCCATCCTGGATTTCATGGATGGTCTGGCCGCCGATGGCGATGTCGATGGTTATTCACGGATGAATCTGGAATTCCATGATTTGCTGTTGAACATGACCGATAACAACAAGCTGATACAGACCTATCGTCGTCTCGTGAACGAGTTGAACCTGTATCGGCGCTCGGCGCTGGCGCAGAGCGGCTGCCTGCCGACCTCTACCGCCGAACACCACAAGATCGTTGATGCGATTGCCTCCGGCAATCCTCAAGAGGCTGGCCATATCATGCGCGAGCATGCGATGGCCGGTCGCCACCGTATGCACAGTGCGCATGCGCGGCAGCTACTGGCAGCTACTACCTCCGATTCCCTACCAAACCGAAAGGCTAACTAATGTCCACCACTAAAACCCTGCAGGTCAATGGCCGCAGCTACCCATGGATGAAGCAGCCTGTCGTCGTTGTCTGTGTCGACGGCTGTGAACAGGAATACATCAATCAGGCGATTCAAGCCGGCGTCACGCCGTTTCTTAAAAAAATGGTGGCGCAAGGCACCGTGCTTACCGGTGATTGTGTTGTACCGAGCTTTACCAATCCGAACAATCTGTCGATCGTGACCGGCGCGCCGCCTTCCGTGCACGGCATCTGCGGTAACTATTTCCTGGATCGCGAAGCGAATCAGGAAGTCATGATGAATGACGCCAAATACCTGCGCGCCGGCACCATATTCGAGGCCTTCTCCAACGCCGGAGCCAAGGTCGCCGTGATCACTGCCAAAGACAAATTGCGCGGTTTG
>NZ_FOKF01000062.1 GCF_900111995.1 Collimonas sp. OK607 | reverse complement strand
CTGACAAGACCGATCCGGTTTCATCGCCTGAGCCATAAACATCGACAGCGTCTCCGTTGGCGCGAAGAGCCGTTCACGGTGAACCGGCAACGACGCCTCCAGTGTGTCAAATAGTTCCGGCGAAGTAAGTAGATCGAAAAAACGAAATGCGTCGTTGGTGGCAGCGTGATGTCGAACCCGACGTTGCCGAGATAACACAGAACGATTACTATGCATGAGGGCTGGCTCTTGGATGGTGGCGATGGTTTGGCGACTTAAGCTTACCATCTTGCCAGCCTGTTTTTCCTCACTAATTCAGGCACTTAGCGCTTAAGTAAGTGCCATTCCACTCTGACCCTAATTAATGGACCACGGAGTACATGCACTAGCGTTCGACAGATGTTTGATATCACTCAAACCAACGGCGCCAGCAGCAACTGCAAATCCTCACTGCTAAACTTAGTCGCTAACGCTGCATCGCTACCCAACACACCTTCCGCCAACGCCGCCTTGCGTGCCTGCAGCTCAATAATCCGTTCCTCAATGCTGCCTTCAACCACGATCTTGTAGACGAATACAGTTTGCTCCTGGCCGATACGATGGGCACGCGCAGTGGCTTGTTCCTGCACCGCTGGATTCCACCACGGATCGATGTGAATAACGGTGTCGGCTGCGGTCAGGTTGAGGCCGACGCCGCCGGCTTTGAGGCTGATCAATAGTATGGGAACGGATTTGCTTTGAAACTCGGCAACCAACGCGCCGCGGTTTGCGGGTGGCGTCTTGCCTGTCAAGGCTAACCAAGGTAGTTGCAACGCATCGAGTTCGATCGCAATCAAATCCAGCATTTCAGTGAATTGAGAAAACACCAGGATGCGTCGGCCTTCCGCCACCAGTGCCGGCAACATGTCGCGTAGCAGTTCCAGCTTGGCGCGTTCCATGCTCGCCGGATGTTCCATACCCTTCAGCAAAAACGGATCGCAGCATACTTGCCGTAGCTTGAGCAACGCATCGAGAATCGTGATTTGTCCACCGGCAAAGCCCTTGCGTTTAAGAACGCCGCGTACCTGTTCGTCGGCGGCCAGACGGACGCTTTCGTATAGATCGCGTTGCTGGCCTTGTAATTGCACGCGTTTGATTGCCTCGCTGCGTGGCGGCAGTTCGCTTGCCACTTCATCTTTGCGGCGGCGCAGGATGAACGGCCTGACTCTTTGCGCCAGCAATTGCGCGCGCAGGGTTTGACCACCGTACTCGATCGGTTTGCGCCACAAGCGTGTGAAGCTTCGTATGTCGCCGAGGAAACCGGGCATCAGGAAATCGAACTGGGTCCATAGTTCGCCCAAGTGATTTTCCAGCGGGGTGCCTGTAATGCATAACCGATGCCGCGCGCGCAAACGCCGCACGGCGCCGGCGCTGCGGGCGGTGGCGTTTTTTACGGTCTGTGCTTCGTCCAGAATCAGCATGTGAAATGGCTGTGCTTCCAACGCCGACCGGTCGCGCCATAACAACGGGTAAGTAGTGAGGATCAGGTCGTACTCTGCCATGCGAGAAAAATCGCGATGGCGCTCCGGCCCTTGCAAGGCAAGTACACGCAAGCCCGGCGCCATGCGCCGGGCTTCGGCCTGCCAGTTGAATATCAGCGAAGTCGGCAGTACTACCAATGCCGGCAAGTCGAGCCGGCCAGCCTGCTTTTCGATTAGGAGGTGGGCCAGCGCTTGTGCGGTTTTTCCGAGACCCATATCGTCAGCCAGGATGCCGGCCAGGTGATGTTCGCGCAGGTATTGCAGCCACGCCACACCATGCATTTGATAGGGGCGTAACGTAACGCCAAGGCCGGTCGGCGCGATAACGGCCGGCGGCGTGCCGGCGCCTTGCAGCCGTTGTGCCAGCGCGCGCAGGCCTGCGTCGCCTTGCAATTGCCAGCTGCCATGGGCGCTGGCGCGTTCACGCTGCGTATCCAGCAAACTCAGGCGCATTGTTTCGAGGCGATAAGCATCCCACGATGACAGCTGCAGCGGCCCGTCTTTGCGCTGGGGGTCGGTCAGCAACTCCAGCATGCTGCCGACGATTGCCTTGAGCGGGGCCGCGCGGGCTTCAATCCGTTTGCCACCCGGCGCTCGCAACATGATCAAGGCATGGTCGTCGATCAAGGCAATCTGTTTGGCGTCCAGCCAGCGCCCGTCACGTTGCAGCAAATGCGCCAGCAGAGGCACCAGATCCACCATCTCGCCGTCGATTTCAATGCCCAGGGTCAGCAGCCAGGAACCTTCGCCGGCAGGCAGGCCTAAGGCAGTCACCGTCTGCTCGCGACCGCGCATGCGCGCCGCAACTTCCTTGCCCAGTACCTGGCCGGTTTCGGGGCTGACGATCAGGTGCCAGGCATCTACCGGCACGCTTTCATGCGCAAAACCAGGGCGCACTACAATCGCCCAGCCCTTTGCCTGCAGATCCGGCAATTGTTCCGCCCAGAAATCGCCGAAAAAATCTTCCTGCACCAAAGTCCAAAGCGAAGCCAGCGTTTGCCCGGCTTCCTGGGCCGCGTCATCCGTGCGCCATTGCAGGGTATCGCTCGGCAGCGGATGCAAGCCCAGGTCCCACACCAGGTCCAGGGCGTCGGCTTCGGCTCCCAGGTCGCGTAGCAACAGGCGTTGACCCTGGCTGTCTTCAACCGTTTGCGCCGATGCCGGGCGGCGATTCAGCAGCGTGGCGGGCGCTGCGGTTTCCCATTGCAAGCCGTCATCGGTGACATACGTCCAGGTGATTTGCGCTACCGTCACGTTGGGACCGCGCGGGCCGAACGGACCGGAAGGGCGCATCCCCAGGAGGCCGTCGCCGCGTCCCAGGGTTTGCAGCGTCAGGCGCGGCCGGAAATGGCCGACGGTGTCTGCAACGGCATTCATCTCGGCGAAAATCGGACGGCCAGTTCACCAAGGTCACCGTAGCGTATTGAGATATCCTGCGCCACAGGCAAGCCGAAACTGCCGGCGTAGGAGCCGGTGATGACGGCTTGTCCGGCTTGCAATCCTTGCCCTGCAGCGCGCAGGAATTCTGCCAGCCAGTACAGCGGAGCGCGTGGATTGACGGCGGGATGGCGGCCGCTTAGCTGTTTTGTATCTTGACTGGCGATGCCGATTCGGATCGCTATTTCAGTAGCGCCACGTGCAGCCTCTGCATCCACCTGCGGGCCGAGATACAACCCTTGGTTGAGCAAGCCGTCAGCCAGGTTTTCAATAAAACCCGCTTCATCCGGCTCGCTGTAGCGACTGTCTATCAGTTCCAGTGCAAGGTAGGTACCGCCAATAGCGGCATCAATTTCAGCTGTGGAGTAGGGTGATGAGCGCGCCGGCAAATCCTGGTCGAGGATGAAAGCCAGTTCCGGCTCAACCCGGACCTGGCCGTGGCGTACCCACGCCGCGCACGCGCCACCGCTGTAGACGGTGCCGGCATAGATGGGGGCAAGCACGGGTTGTCGATCGACCGGCAATCCGCATTTCCAGGCGATGATCTTGTCGCCCAGCTGCTCACTGACGAGAGCCTGCACCACCAGCGCGGCTGCGGCATCCAGTGGCCGCAAGGACGGCGGCAGGCGTGCGCCCTGCGTGCCGGATCGGCGGCGTTCCGCGAGGATGGCTGCGGCGGGCAGGGAGTTATGAGTTTGAGAAGTCATGTTTATGGACGTATGCGGTAATGATATTCATATTGTTCATCGAACCCGAGTTTTCGATACAGCGCAATTGCCGGCACGTTATCGGCAACAACCTGGAGATATGCGCGTGTTGCGCGTTGCGCCTGTCCCCACTCCAGCAAAGCGGTCACGAGCCTTGTCGCAGCGCCACAACGACGTGCATCCGGCGCGACGACAATATCGAACAGACCGATAAGCCCGTTCTCTGCCACCGCTAAACCATAGGCAACAGGCGTACCATTCTCAATTAACGTGGCGAACGCGGCCGGCATCGTGATAGCGGCGAGCATGCGGTCATGCGTCGCCTGCGAGGCGGATGGGACGCCGTTCGCTTGCGAAAAACCGGCACTCCACGCATCGCTTGCCGCTGCTTCAATCACGACATCATGCGAGGTCGATGTATGTGCCGAAGTCGCCAGCGATGCAGTCATGACAAGTGTACGGTCGATTTTACGATATCCCGCCTGGTCGAGTGCGCGGTCTGGCTCGGCGCCTGCCAGCGGTGATAAGCGGAAGATCGCGGGCAAGCCATGTCTCGCATAGAAACTCTCTACGACCTGCAGTGTTTCGCTGAATGCCACCGCCGGGCGCAAGGCATTGGCAGAATTCGCGCGCTTGGTATACCCCTCGGACAGACGTAACAGCCAGCCGCCGCGGAGCGCAGATTTTTGCGCCGGCCATGCATTGAACGCACGTTCCTCAAGTGAACTGATGAGATCGAAATCTACGGGCGGTGTTGTCATCTTGTTTTGCTGCAGAGAATGGCGGAAAGATATTCTAACCGGTATGCGCATGCGAATTTTCAATCTGTGCCGATGAGCCAGGTGTACATTCATGCTTATCCATACAAGGATCTGTACACTATGTCTTTCCTTCAGCAACGTGCCCATGTCCTGGGCGTATCCTTATTTTTCCTGGCTCTGATGACTTCCACTTCTACTCCTGCTGCATCCGCTCCAACACCTCCGGTCGCTGCCAGGCAGCCCTGGCAAGAAACTCGGCACGGAGAAGTCGTCACCGACGACTATCACTGGCTGCGTGAAAAAAACAATCCCAAGGTGATCGCCTACCTGAAAGCGGAGAACGCCTATACGCAGGCAATGACCAAGGAGCTGGCGCCGCTGGCGAAAAAGCTCTACGGCGAAATAAAGGGCCGCATGAAGGAAACCGATCTGTCGGTACCGACCCGGCGCGGCAATTTCTACTATTACAGCCGCACCGAGGCCGGTCAGCAGTATCCGATAATTTGCCGTCGACTCGCCAAGGCAGACGCCGATTTTGCCTATGACGCCGGCGCCACGGAAGAAATCCTGCTGGATGAGAACCAGCTGGCAAAGAGTAAGAAGTTTTTTGAGGTAGAGAGCTTTTCAGTCAGCCCCGATGACCGTTACCTGGCGTACTCCACCGATACCACCGGTTATCGCCAGTACCGGTTGCACATCAAGGATCTGAGCAGCGGGAAATTGCTGGATGATTCGATGGAGCGCGTCACCAGCCTGGCATGGGCTGCCGACAGCCAGACCTTGTTCCTGGTGCAGGAAGACGCCACCACCAAGCGTTCCGATCTGCTGATGCGCCTCAAGCTGGGCAGTAAGCCGGCCGAGGTATATCGCGAAACAGTGGAGCAATTCAACCTGGATGTCGGCATCAGCGGCGACCGCAAATTCATCGAACTCGAGGTGCAAAGCACCGACACCACCGAAGTCAGCCTGTTGCCGGCGGACCAACCGGAAGGCAGCTTCCATTCAGTGCTGGGACGTGAAACCGGACATCGCTATCATGTCGACCATCGCGATGGCGAACTGTTCATCATGACCAACAAGGACGCCAAGAATTTCCGCCTGGTGACGGCGCCGCTGGCGACTCCCGGTCCGGATCATTGGAAAGAACTGGTAGCGCATGATCCCAAGGTGTTGCTTGAATCATTCGAATTGTTCCGCGATTTCCTGGTGGTTAGCGAAAAATCGGATGCGCAAGAGCGTTCCCGCATTTACAATTTTGCCGATCACAGCTGGAAGACCGTGCAGTTCGATGAAGCGGTATACGCCTCGCACCCTGGCGGCACGCCGGAATTCACTTCACGCCAATATCGTTTGATGTACGAATCACCGGTAACGCCGTCGACGGTGTTCGATGTCGACATGGCGAGCGGCCAGCGCGTAGTGCTGAAACAGCAGGAAGTGCCAGGCTACGATCCCGCCTTGTATGAAACCAGGCGCTTGTGGGCCACTGCGCGTGACGGCGTCAAAGTACCGTTGTGGACTTTCGCCAGGAAGGGCGTCAAGCTGGACGGCTCGGCGCCATTGCTGTTGTATGCGTATGGTTCATATGGCATTCCGGCCGACGCCAGCTTTTCTAACAGCCGCGTCAGTCTGCTGGATCGCGGCGTCATTTTCGCCGAAGCGCATATTCGCGGCGGCAACGACATGGGCGAGCACTGGCATGACGACGGCATGCTGATGAACAAGAAGAATACCTTCAACGATTTCATCGACAGCGCCGAATATCTGATCAGGCAAGGCTGGACCAGCCAGCAGCACCTGATCATCGAAGGCGGCAGCGCCGGCGGCCTGCTGATGGGCGCGGTCGCCAATATGCGGCCCGACCTGTTCCACGCGGTGCACGCAGCGGTGCCGTTTGTCGACGTGATGAACACCATGATGGATGCCAGCCTGCCGCTGACTACCGGCGAATACCTGGAATGGGGCAATCCCAGCGAAAAGCCCGCCTACGACTACATGCGCAGCTATTCGCCCTACGATAATATCGAGCGCAAAGACTATCCGCCGATGTTAGTCACCACCGGGCTCAACGATAGTCAGGTGATGTATTGGGAGTCGGCCAAATATGTCGCCAAACTGCGCGCCATGAAAACCGACCATCACACCTTGCTGCTCAAAGTGAATATGGGCGCCGGCCACGGCGGTGCGTCCGGCCGCTATGACGCGATCAAGGAGCGCGCGTTCGAAATGGCTTGGATGCTGTCGCAATGGGGCTTGCTCCAGCCTGGCAAACGCTAAGTCGACCGGACCTGGCGGAATTTATTGCCTGGCAAGCCATTCCAGCAAGGCTTTATGAAACTCGGCCGGCTGCTCCATCTGCGGCGCATGGCCGAGGCCGGAAAACTCGATCAACGTTGATTGCGGGATCAGCTTGGCGGCCTGCTTGCCCAGCAGTTTGTACTGGCCGATTTTCGCCTTCACCGCAGCCGGAGCGGCATCGCTACCGATGGCGGTGGCATCCGCATCGCCGATCAACAACAAGGTCGGCATGCTGAGGTTCTTGAATTCATAGACTACCGGCTGCGTAAAAATCATGTCGTAGATCAGCGCCGAGTTCCACGCTACCAGTTTGTGGCCGGGCTCCTGGTTGAGCCCGGCCAGCATGGTCACCCAGCGTTCGTACTCCGGCTTCCAGCGGCCGACATAGTAAGTATTCTGTTCATACTTGCGCAGGCCGTCGGCTTTCAGCTTCAATTCCCGCTAATACCATTGATCGACCGTGCGATAAGGTACGCCCAGCGCTTTCCAGTCTTCCAGGCCGATAGGATTCACCATCGCCAGTTGCGTTACCTGTTCCGGATACAGCAACGCGTAGCGCGTTGCCAGCATGCCACCGGTGGAGTGGCCGACGATGATCGTCTTGCGGACACCCAGTTGCTCCAGCAAGGCGTGGGTGTTGACGGCGAGCTGCTGGAACGAGTACTGGTAATGCTCCGGTTTGGTCGAGGTGCAGAAACCGATCTGGTCCGGCGCCACTACCCGGTAACCCGCGGTGCTCAGGGTCTTGATGGTTTGCTCCCAGGTCGCGCCGCAGAAATTCTTGCCATGCATGAGAACCACGGTGCGGCCGTTGGCGGCGCCGGTTGCGGCAACGTCCATATAGCCCATTTGCAGCTGTTGGCCTTGGGATTCGAACGCGTAATGCTTTAATTCATAAGGGTAGTCGAAACCCTGCAATTCAGGGCCGTAGGTTGGCGCGGCGGATTCCGTTTGCGCTATCGCACCTGAAAGAGTGGCGCTTAACAGCAGTCCGGTGATCCAGAAAGATATCGAGTTAGTCATGCTGCCTTATTTCTTAAAAGATTGAATTATCATTTTGCTACCATTTTTCGACAGGATCGCCACCGCATCCGTTTGATTACCTGAGAGGTAATCGACCGTGCCCGGCCTTGCGCGGAGAATGCAATTGTCGACAACGACAAAGCAGATCTCCCCGAACCTACGAATCCTTGAAGGAGCACGATCATGACCAACGCCACTATTGCCAAGAATATCGCAAATGAAGCCTCGTCCATCGCCAGCCGCTATATCGCCGCCTGGGACGAGTCGGATGCAATCCGCCGTCGTGCGCTGATAGCGTCTGTGTTTACCCCGGAAGCAACGTATGTAGATCCGATGATGAGCAACGCCGGCCATGATGGGCTCGATGCCATGATCGGCGCGGTGCAACAGCAGTTTGCCGGATTGCGTTTCAAACTGCATGGCAAGCAAGATGGCCATAACGACGTGGTGCGTTTTTCCTGGACCCTGGCTGCCGAAGGCGCCGAGCCGGTAGCTTACGGCACCGATATCGTCGTGGTGGCGGACGATGGACGCATCAGCAGCGTCACCGGTTTCCTGGATGCGATGAACTTGCCGGCTTGAGGCCATCTGAAGTGAACTGCGGGCGGTCCTTTCGATATCCAGATAAACTGCCCGGTAATTCTTTGGAGCCAAATTATGGGTGCACAGCAAGCCGTAGCGAAGGCGAGTTTAGTGAAGCCGCTCATAGCGAAACAAGGCGCAGAACCGGCTGCTCCGAATCGCTATTTCAACGACTTCGCGGCAGCTTTGCGTTATTGGCGCGACAAGCGCGGCTACAGCCAGCTGCGCCTGTCTACCGAAAGTCTTATCTCGCAGCGCCATATCAGCTTCCTGGAAAGCGGGCGATCGCAACCGAGCCGGGAACTGATCCTGAAGCTGGGGACGGTACTCGACATCCCGCTGCGGCAGCGCAATGTGATGCTGCTGGCGGCGGGTTTCGCGCCGGCCTACCAGGAGCGGAAATTGACCGATCCTGAGTTAAGCGCGGTCAAGCAGGCGCTGGATTTCATGCTGGCCCAGCAAGCACCCTATCCGGCATTGGTGGTGGACCGCTTATGGAATCTGGTGATGAGCAACGGCCCGGCGGCCATGATGATAAGGTGGCTGCTGGACATGCCGGAGAACCAGCCGATTCCGCGCGAAGGCATTAATGTCTTGAAGCTGATGCTGGATCCGCAAGCCATCCGGAAATATTTGGTGAATTGGCAAGATGTCAGCGCCGATCTGCTGCATTGGATACAGCGCGAAGCCATGAGCGATGGTCCCGGCAGCGAGGCTACCAACCTGCTGGAACAACTGGTCGCGCTACCAGGCATCAAGGCCGCCACGCAAACGCCGAATCTCGACACCCGCGTCTTGCCGTTCCTGGCGATGACGATCAGGAAGGATGATGTGGAATTGAATCTGTTCACCTCGATCGCCACCATGGGCACGCCGCACGACGTCACCGTGCACGAGTTGCGGATAGAATCATTCTTTCCCGCCGATGCTGTAACGGCAGCATGGTTCAAGAGCCGTGCCTAGGCCATTTATTGTTTTACAATAAAGACGCTGCAAACGATTCAGTCCGATATATCTGTCAAACGCATCTGTCAAACGCATCCGTCACATTTTCTGGGAGAAGAATAATGGCAAGGAAAATGCTAGCTCTGACAGCGGTAGCAACCTGCTGCGTGACGGTTCTGGCCGGCTGTGTCGGACCGCAGCCGAGCGCGGTTCCCGCCAATCTGAACGTGGCGCCGACGCAGGTTTTGTCGCTGGAACTGAAGGCGACCGGTGTACAAATTTATCGATGCGCCATCGCAAAAGACGACGCTTCGAGATTCGAATGGCAGTTTGTGGCGCCGGAAGCCGATCTGTTTGACCAGGGCGGCCAGAAGATAGGCTGGCATTACGCCGGTCCGAGCTGGGAATCGACGGATGGCAGCAAGGTCGTCGGTACAGTGCAGGCGCAAAACACCGGCCCCGACGCCAATGCCATTATGTGGTTGCTGCTTAGTGCAAAATCAAACTCCGGCACCGGCATCTTTGGTCAGACGCAAAGCATCCAGCGGCTGCAAACGGTTGGCGGTAAAGCCCCGGCGGACGGTTGCAATCAAACCGCTCTCGGCAAGGAGGCGCGCGTGCCTTACCGGGCGATATATCGTTTCTACTCTGCCAAATCGTAAGCTGCCAGGCGCCGCGATGAACTGATCAGGGTTTGGTTCCAACGGCCTCTGCCGCTTTTGGCGCAGGTGGCGTCGGCTGGTTCATCAGTTTTATCATCAGCTTTTCGAAGGCAGGTACGTTAACTTCGCGCACCACCGTCGTCGGGCTGGCGATCAGGCCCGGTGGTGCGTAAGCTGCCGGCCAGGACAAGGTATTGCCATAGCCGGCGCCGAAATCGGTGTCGATGCTGACAAACAGCTGGTCGGATTTGCTGATCAGCGTCGGATCCAGCCAGACCGCCGTGGCCAGCTCATCCCACAAAGGGAAACCGGTCTCGGTCACCTTTTTCACCATCTGCGTCAAAGGCGTGTTCGCCCTGGTCATGTCGTTCAACAGCCTGGCGCTGAGTTCGGTCGCGGTCGACGGATCGGCCGGCACCATGACGATGTGTTTCCACGGTGCGCGCAAAGCAATCTTGGCTGCTTCAGGATCCCAGCGGAAGTTGAATTCCAGGCGCGGCGAATTGATATATTCGCGTGCAAACTGTTCCGCCGATTTGGACGGTAGCACCTGGTGCGGATTCAGGCTGCCGCCCATGTAGACGATTTCCTTCGCCGTCTCCGCAAAGGTGGGGTCGAGGCTGATCGCCAGCGCCACGTTGGTCATCGGCCCGGTGGCAAGGATGGTGACCTGGCCTGGGAATTCATGCACTTTCCTGATCATGAAGTTGGCGGCGATTTCAGTCGACGACCTGGTATGCGGCATGCCTTCGGGAAGTGGCGGCACCACATCGTGCGCGTGGTAATTCGGCTGGCTCTGGATGGTGCCGTCCGGCCATTTTTCATCCATCCAGGCGCCTTTGTAGAACAGCTTGCCGTACAAGGCTTCCCAGCGCCGTGTGGTTTCCTGCGTATTTAGCAAGGGAAAGGCTGAACCGGGCACCACCGGAATATCGCTGCGTCCGATCACTTCCAGAGTACGCAGGGCATGCGCGATATTCTCGTCGCGCCAGGTCGAGCCGCTGACAATCGTGATGCCCAATACTTCCACATCCGGCGACTGGATCGCCATCAGCTGCGCCGCCCGTGGGCCACCGACGTCGTCATCGATAATCACTTTGCGCTTGCCTTCAGCCTGTGCCCGCAACGGCACCGTCGCGGCGACTGCCAGCCCCAACATGAATACTGTCGATAGCAAGCGGCAACGCACTGAATTCGATTTCATAAAGTACTTTCAAATAGTTAAAGATCTTCAGGGACGACCCGTAGTGCCGTCCCTGGAGATTGCTGCAACGCTCAGCCAAATCAGAAATTCGACCGGAACTGAATACCGAACATGCGCGGTTCGTTAATGAACGCTGTCCGGTTGTCAAAGTCGATGCCGCCCACTGCCACTATCTTGTTGGTGATATTTCGGGCGAATGCGGCGATTTCATATTTGTCGCCATCCCACTTGTAACCCATACGCAAGCCGCCTTCGAGCAACGGCTTGCCGGTGAACTCGGTCGAGTTGTACAGGAAGAAGTTGATCTTGCTGCGATACGACCAGTCGGTATAGAAGTACAGCTCGTCGTTGTTGCCCATCGGGATGCCGTAGCGTGCGGTCACGTTGGCAATCCACTTTGGCGCTTGCGGCAGGGGATTGCCGTCGATCGAAAACAAGCCTGGCCGCACCTGGGTGTTGAGCATGGTGCAGGAGGCGCAGCCGGCTACCAGCAGGTTCGGGTCGCGAATCTGAGTGTAGTTGTAGCTTCCGCCAACGGTAACGCGCAGGCGTTCGGTCAGGTTGGCTTCCAGATCGAGCTCGGCGCCGCGGCCCACCGTCTTGGCTGCGTTCACCAGCATGATCGAGTTGGAAGCGCCGCCCACCGCTGTCAGCTGCTGGTTCTTGACGTCGAAACTGTAGACGCTGAAGTTGGCGCGGGCGCGGCGGTTGAACAAGTCGGCCTTGATCCCGGCTTCGTAGGAAGTGATGGTTTCAGCATTGGCCACAGTGATCGGCACTGAAGACGACGGCGCCGCGATACTCGGCGCGCGGAAGCCGGTGGCAACCCGTGCATAGGTATTGATGTCGTTGGTCAAGGCGTAGTTGGCGCTGGCGTCCCAGCTCACGTTCGATTTGCTTTCGCTGATCGATCCGGGTCCGGTAAACGTGACGTTGTTGGCGATCTCGTTGGTAAAATCCTTTTTGTCCTGGGTATAACGCAGGCCGCCACGCAATTTGAGCCTGTCGTTGACGTCATAGGTCAACGAACCGAATGCTGCATAGGCAGTGTTTTTCTGGCGATTTTTGAGATAGCTGGTTTGCAATTGCGTGTTGCTGTCGAAGTTGGCGCTGTCGCCTGCCACATCTTCGTAGAAATAATACAGGCCGGTCTGCCAGTTGAGAGGCCCTTCATTTTTCGACTCTACCCGGAATTCCTGCGAAAGCTGTTTATGGTCGGCTATGCCGCCACCGGTTTGTACCTGGAAGGGAATGAAGCCGGGGCCAGTCGGCGTGCCGCCATCGATATCGCCGCGGCTGAAATAGCTGGAGATGGTTTCGTAACCGGTGATCGAATACAGTTTTACCTGATCCAGGTTCCAGCTCAGCCGGGCGCTGCCGCCGGCGGTATGCAGGTACTGATCGTTCAATCCGTTGAAGGTGACCTGAGATGGACTAAAGCCGGAGACGAAACCGTCGCTGCCTTTCTCCAGGATATTGGCGCGAAACAGGCGTGCGCTGCCGGTGGTGGCGCGCGAGTGGATATTGAACAGCGCGTTGAAAGTGCCGTCCGGTTTGTACAGGAACTGCAGGCGGCCGGCGCGTTCGTCGTAGCCTTCCAGGTTGGGCGTCCCGCCGCCGTTGTTGGTGACCCAGTTGTCGCGATGTTCCACCAGCGTCGAAAAGCGCATCGCCCATTGATCGCTCAAGGGCACGTTGACCGCCGCCTCGACATTGGCGGTATTGTGGGTGCCGTCGGAGACGCTGTAATAACCGGAGACCTTGTCCAGGCTTGGCTTGGCCGAATCGAACTTGACCACGCCGGCCGGCGTATTGCGGCCGAACAGCGTGCCTTGCGGACCGCGCAATACTTCGACTCCGGCCAGGTCGAACATCGGGAAGCCTTTGAGGGCGGCGTTTTCTTGCACCACATCGTCGAATATCAGGGATACCGGCTGCGAAGCAAAGGCGGAAAAATCTGTATTACCGTAGCCGCGGATATAGAAGCGGGGGAAGGTGCGGCCATTCGACGATTCGATATTCAGGCTAGGGACTTTGGCCGCCAGCACGCGGATATCCTGGCCGCCGGAGGTGAGGACATCGAGGGTTTCGCCCTTGAGCAAGGTCACCGAGATTGGCACGTCCTTGATTTTTTCGACCTTGCGCTGCGCCGTGACTGTCATGGTTTCCAGTTGCAGTCCGCTGCCCGGTGCGGTTGCCGTTGCCATCGTGGCTGGCGCCGTTTGGGCCATTGCCGCCCCGAATGGCAACGCTGCTCCCAGCGTCAGAACCATTTTATGTGCGCAACGCATGTGGGCGCGAGCCCTCGCTTTTTTCCCCATTTTTCCACTCCCATGTTATCGACATTGATAAACCGAACTTGTTTGTTTTTTTGTACCTGCATCGCGCAAGTTGAGATCAGACCATCGAGAAGTTATCTCGACTGTTGACCGGAACGGATTCAGTCAACGCAAAGACCGTGCCAGAATTTTTCCAGGCAGGAATAATCGGAGAAAAGTTGAAGAAATCGAATTACGATTTATATCGCCAATATATTGTATACATATGAAAAACTGTTTTTGATGCCAGGTTGCGATACAACAGCGGCAAGTGGAGATGTTCAGGGCGGGATGATTATCGGCGAAAAATAACGCTGTTTATTGGTGAGCCTGCGCGCCAAATTAGGGACGTCGACATCAGGAAAGAACCGGATTAGTGCGTATCAATGTCTCAGAATAGCGACACTTTTTAATAAGTTGTATACACTTTAAAGAGGTTGTAGCAATGTCCGGTGTGGGATGAGGCGAGTGGGATTTATGGTGCGGTATCTATGCGATATCAAGTATTTCAGCCAGGTCCACTTCGTGTTCGTCGTCGCTCAGGCGCAGGGCGCGCTCGATATCGAGCAGATGCTGATTCATCATTTTGACGGCCTGTGCGGCATCGCCGGCGGCAATCGCGTCTATCAGGTGTTCGTGTTCGTCGTTCGGGCAGGCAGTCTTGCCCGGCGCCTGATACAGCGCGATGATCAGGGAGCAGCGCGATACCAGTTCGCGCAGGAAGCGGGTGAGCACCGGATTGCCGGCGCTCTCGGACAACAGGATATGGAACTCGCCGCCGAGGCGTATCCATTTGGCGTGATCGCCGGAATGAAAGGATGCATGTTCTTCTCTTACGATCTGACGCAAGCGGGTGATTTGCGCGCGGCTGGCGTTGGCTGCCGCCAGCGGCATGATGGCCGCTTCGATAGCGCGCCGCGCGGCGAAAATATCACGGGTTTCCTGTGGCGTAGGTTGGGCAATGATGGCGCCCCGGTTGGGCCGCAATTCGAGAATATGGTCATGCGCAAGGCGCTGGATCGCCTTGCGCACGATGGTCCGGCTGACGGCAAACAGGTCGCACAGGCTGGTCTCGGTCAGCTTGGTTCCCGGCGGGAGGCGCTGGCTCATGACCGCTTTCAGGACGGAGTCGTAGATCTTTTGGTCGATAATGCCGCTGCCGCGTTTGGTGACGGCTTTGGCCGGCGCGGAAACCGTGTCGCCAGACTTATCAGACTTTTTTTTCATGGGTCTCATTTCTGTTTGGATTGCAAGCCTGCGCTCATGCTACCGCAAATTCCTGTCGTCAGTTACAAGCAAAATCATAGGCACAAACCGCGCCAGACGCGTTCAATCCTATCTTCAACCTTTCAGTATCGACCTCTGGCACACAGTTTGCTTTTGTAAGGACTTTATGCCGGTGAACCATTGCACGAATCCTTGCACGAATCGTTGTATTTTAAGTCGGCGAAAAGAATCGGAATTGATGTAGCATGTTGCTTGCATGGTATGCGTTAAAACGCGCATGCAGGACGTAGGCAACAACGCTGGAATCATTTTGCAACAGTCTTTCACTGGTACAGGCAAAAGAAAGTGACTTCAACCATACCGCGTCTGGAAATCGCCCATATCCGCAAAGCCTATCCTGGCGTGCTGGCCAATGACGATATCAATCTGAGCGTTGCCCCCGGCGAAATCCATGCGGTCCTCGGCGAGAATGGCGCCGGCAAATCGACCTTGATGAAAATTATCTTCGGCACTGTGAAACCGGATGCCGGCGAGATTTTCTGGAACGGCGAACAGGTCCACATCGCTAATCCGCATGTGGCGCGCAAGCTCGGCATTGCCATGGTGTTCCAGCATTTCTCCTTATTCGATACGCTAACCGTTGCAGAGAACATCGCGCTGGGCCTGGCATCTGATGTCAGCATGCCGGAGCTGGTGACGCAAATCCGCCAGACCGGCGAAAAATACGGCCTGGAGCTGGAGCCGCGTCGCCATGTGCACACGTTGTCGGTCGGCGAACGCCAGCGGGTGGAAATCGTACGCGCCTTGTTGACCAATCCGCAATTGCTGATCCTCGACGAGCCGACTTCGGTGTTGACGCCACAGGCAGTGGACAAGCTGTTCGTTACTTTGCGCAAGCTGGCTGCCGAAGGCTGCAGCATTCTATATATCAGCCACAAGCTCGATGAAATCCGTGCGCTCTGCCACAGCGCCACGGTGATGCGCAACGGTAGGGTCACCGGCAACTGCGATCCGCGTAACGAAACCAGCGCAGGCTTGTCGCGCATGATGATTGGCGATGAGCTGGTGCGCTTGCAGCGCGAACGCAATCCTGATTCGCAACGCAGCGAGCGTAAGCTGCATATCAACCGCCTGAGCTTGCCGAAAGCGCACCTGTTCGCCACCGAGCTGCACAATATCGAATGTGAAGTGCGAGCCGGCGAGATCGTCGGCATCGCCGGCGTCTCCGGTAACGGCCAGCAGGAATTGCTGGCGGCGTTGTCCGGTGAAGATCAGCGCGCGGCGCCCAATATGCTGTTGCTGGTCGGCCGTGCTGCCGGTCATCTGGCGCCGAATCCGCGCCGCGCGCTCGGCCTCGGACTGGTGCCGGAGGAGAGGCTGGGCCGCGGCGCGGTGCCGACCTTGTCGCTGGCTTCCAACATGCTGCTGTCGCACCAGAAGACTCCTTATGTGAAGCGCGGCATGATCGATTTTACCTACACCCGCAATGCCGCCGCCGCCATCATTGCGCGCTTCAAGGTCAAGGCCAGCGGCCCCGATGCGCTGGCCAAAAGCCTGTCCGGCGGCAATCTGCAAAAATTCATCGTCGGCCGCGAGCTGGATCGCAAGCCGAGCGTGTTCATCGTGGCGCAGCCGACCTGGGGCGTGGATGTGGGCGCCGCGGCGCAAATTCATACGGAAATCCTGGCGTTGAAAAAGGAAGGTTGTGCGGTGTTGATCGTTTCCGAAGAGCTTGATGAATTGTTTGCCCTGTGCGACCGACTGCACGTGATTGCCAAGGGCAAGCTGTCGCCGTCGATCCAGATCGAGCAGGCTACCCGCGAGCAGGTTGGTTTGTGGATGAGTGGCCTGTGGCAGGATGGGCAAGATGGTCAGGAGGCCGCGCATGCGTAATCTCTGGCCCTGGAAACTGGAGCTGCGCGGCACGCCGTCGCGTTCGATGACGTATCTGTCGCCGCTGATTGCGATTGTAATGACCATGTTATTGGGTGCATTGCTGTTCATCGCGCTGGGCAAGGATCCGCTGGCCGGCCTCAAGGTATTCCTGATCGACCCGTTCAACGGCAAGCGCGCCATCAGCGAATTGCTGCTGAAATCCATCCCTTTGATATTGTGTGCGCTAGGCCTGGCAGTATGCTTCCGAGCCAATGTCTGGAACATCGGCGCCGAAGGACAATTCACTGTCGGCGCCTTGTTTGCCGGCGGCGCGCTGGTGTTGATAGATGTGCCGGGGCATGCCATTCCCGGCGGCCTCGGCTTGTACCTGATGATCGTCGCAGGGATTCTCGGCGGCGCCTTCTGGGCTAGCATCACGGCGTTGTTGCGCGACCGTTTCAACGCCAACGAAATCCTGGTCTCGCTGATGCTGACTTATGTCGCGCAACTGCTGCTGATGTATGCGGTGAACGGGCCGTTGAAAGATCCGCACGGAATGAATTTCCCGCAATCGAAAGTGTTCTCCAGCGAATTCATGTTGCCGGAACTGATCAGTGGCACGCGCCTGCACATCGGTTTTGTCGTCACGCTGGTGCTGGCGGCTGTGATGACGGTGTTCGTGACGCGCAGCTTGCGCGGCTTTTCGCTGTTCGTCGGCGGCACTGCACCGCACGCGGCGCGTTATGCCGGCTTTTCCAGCCGTAGCGCATTGTGGACCTCGCTATTGATTTCGGGTAGCTTCGCCGGCCTGGCGGGAGCGTTTGAAATTGCCGGTCCGATCGGCCAGTTGCTGCCGTCGGTATCGCCGGGTTACGGCTTCGCCGCCATCATCGTCGCCTTCATCGGTCGCCTGCATCCGGTCGGTGCGGTGCTGGGCGGGCTGGTGATGTCGCTGCTGTATCTGGGTGGTGAACTGGCGCAATCGCGGCTCGGATTGCCATCGGCGATCACCGGTGTGTTCCAGGGCATGCTGCTGTTCCTTCTGTTGGCCAGCGATACCCTGATCGATTATCGCCTGCGTCGGAAAGTCGAGATTTAAACATGGAACAATTCGCTTCTCTTATCGCCGCCTCGATCAACGCCGGAACGCCATTGCTGCTGGCGGCGCTTGGCCTCCTGATCAATGAGCGCGCCGGCGTCCTCAACCTTGGCGCGGAAGGCATGATGCTGGTCGCCGCGATTGCCGGATTCGCGGTGGGTTATACCACCCATAGCCCGATGCTAGGTTTCCTGGCCGGCGCGCTCAGCGGCGTGCTGATGGCGGCACTGTTTTCCTGGCTGGCGCTGGTGCTGGCGACCAACCAGGTCGCCACCGGGCTGGCGCTGTCGATTTTCGGCGCCGGTTTGTCGGCCTTCATCGGACAGCGCTTTGTCGGCCTGGCGTTGCCGTCGCAAACGCTGTCTATTCCCGTACTCAAGGACATCCCGTTTCTTGGCCAGGCGCTGTTCCAGCAGCATTGGATGAGTTACCTGGCCTTGTTGCTGTGTGCCGCCATCGGCTGGTTCATCTATCGCACCCGTGCCGGTCTGATCCTGCGCGCGGTTGGCGAATCGCCGGAATCTGCGCATGCGCTAGGATATCCGGTGCGCTGGATCCGCTTTGCCGCGTTGTTGTTCGGTGGCGCTTGCTGCGGTCTGGCCGGCGCCTATCTGTCGCTGGTGTATACGCCGATGTGGGTTGAGGGTCTGGTGTCCGGCCGTGGCTGGATTGCGTTGGCGTTGACTGCGTTCGCCACCTGGCGTCCGGTTCGTGTGCTGCTCGGTGCATTGCTGTTCGGTGGCGTCACCATCCTGCAGTTTTACCTGCAAGGCATTGGTGTTACGGTGCCTTCGCAAATCCTGTCGATGTTGCCGTATGTAGCAACCATCGTGGTACTGGCGCTGATTTCGCGCAATCCGGACTGGATTCGCCTGAACATGCCGGCTTCGCTTGGCAAGCCTTTTAAACCGGGGGCCAGTTGAGTAGCATGAGTAACAAATGAGAAAAAACCGGGCAAACCTGATAGTTCGTCGACTAACCATCACATAGAGGGAGATAGGAAATGAAGATTTCACGCAGAGCATCACTCGCAATGCTCACCGCGCTGGCCGCCGCCACGCTCATCGGCTGCGGCAAGAAGGAGGAGCCGGCCGCAGCGTCAGCTCCCGTAGCAGCACCCGCCGCAGCGCCAGCCAAGGCTGAACCGCTGAAGGTGGCGTTCGTCTACATCGGACCGGTCGGCGACGCCGGCTGGACTTTCGCCCATGACCAGGGCCGCAAGGCAGTCGAACAGAAATACGGCGACAAGGTGAAAACCACTTTCGTCGAAAACGTCCCGGAATCCGCTGCCGATGCCGAGCGTGTGATCCGCCAGCTGGCGGTCGACGGTAACAAGGTAATTTTCGGCACCACGTTCGGCTATATGGAAGCGATGCTAAAGGTCGCCAAGGAATTCCCGGACGTCAAATTCGAACACGCCACTGGTTTCAAGACTGCCGACAATTTGGCGCAATATGATGTCCGCACCTATGAAGGCGCCTACCTGGCCGGTGTAGTGGCGGGCAAGATGAGTAAAACGGGCAAGCTCGGCGTGGTCGCTTCGGTGCCGATTCCTGAAGTCATTCGCAACATCGATTCCTTCACGCTGGGTGCGCGCTCGGTCAATCCGAAAGCCACTACCCGCGTGGTGTGGGTTAACAAATGGTTCGATCCGGGCAAGGAACGCGAAGCCGCAACCACGCTGATCGGCCAGGGCGTCGATGTGCTGATGCAAAATACCGATTCCGCCGCGGTGGTGCAAACCGCCCAGGAAAAGGGTGTGTATGCCTTCGGCTGGGATAGCGACATGACCAGCTTCGGCCCGAAAGCGCATCTGGCGGCATCGGAGATCAACTGGGGCGTGTACTACACCAAGCGCGTCGGCGAAGTCCTCGATGGCACCTGGAAAACCAGCACCAGCTGGCTCGGCCTGAAAGACAATGGCATCGATCTGGGCGGCTTCAATCCTGCCTTGCCAGACGATGTCAAAGCACTGGTTGCCGAACGCAAGAAAGCCATCATCGACGGTAGCGGGCCGATCTGGAAAGGCCCGGTGGTCGACAATACCGGCAAGGAAGTGGTGGCCAAGGACGTCGTGCCTGATGACGGTTTCCTGCATGGCATTACGTTTTACGTGAAGGGTGTAGAAGGCAAGGTGCCGGGCTAACCGCGCAAGTTCCGGATCGGCGTTCGTCGCAAGGTCGATCCGGAATTTAAAAAAAGGGAAAATAGTTCGTGAAAAAACAAATTTCAAGAATTTCGCCATTTCAAACCGCCAAAGTCCTGGCACTGGTTTATTTCGCTATTTCTGTGCCGGTAATTGCTCTCATGAGTTTGTTTTACGCATTGATGCCCGGGCCTAAAGCACCGCTGGGCGTGATGTTCATATTGCCGTTTCTTTATTTGATCTTCGGCTTTATTTTCACAGCGTTTAACGCGTGGATCTACAACCTCATTGCAAAATGGGTTGGCGGGATTGAATTTACCGTCTCGGAAATTGAAAATTCCTGATGCTGTATTAAAACGGGACTGCGTGAATAACATTTCGCGCAGTCCCGTTTGTACGATCGATTTCCGGTCGAATTATCTGCTTAGGCCTTGATCAAGTTCCCATCCACCAGTCGCGTCAATCCAAGGGGATTACCGTCTTGCACGGCTGTCGGCAGCAAATCTGCAGGCAGGTCCTGGTAGCACACCGGGCGCAGGAAGCGGTCGATGGCGCTGGCGCCGACCGAGGTGCTACGGCTGTCGGACGTTGCCGGGAACGGGCCGCCATGCACCATCGCATAAGACACTTCAACCCCGGTTGGATAACCGTTCACCAGGATGCGGCCGGCTTTGCGTTCCAGCGTTGGTAGCAGTTTCCTGGCCAACGCGTGGTCTTCATTATCGAGCTGCAGCGTGGCGGTCAGCTGGCCGGCCAGGTGTTCGGCTACGGCGCGCATTTCTTCTTCATTCTGGCAGGCGACAATCAATGAGCTGGGGCCGAAATTTTCATCTTCCAGCTGTTCGGTGGCCAGGAAGGTTGCGGCATCGGTGGCAAACAATGTAGCCTGGGCGGCGCATGGCGCGCTTGCCGGCAGACCCTGGCCGAGGGTGGTGACGCCGGCAATTGCGCCCATGCGTTCGATACCTGCGACATAGGCGCTGTGGATGCCTGGTGTCAGCATGGTGCCGGCTGCCTTGGCTTGCAATGCAGTTGATGCCGCTGCTTGAAACTGCGACAGATGTTCGCCCGCCAGGCCGATCACTAAACCTGGGTTGGTGCAGAACTGGCCTACGCCCATGGTCAGCGAATCGACGAAAGCGCTGCCGATTTGCGATGCGCGTGCGGCCAATGCGTGCGGCAGCAGGAACATGGGATTGATGCTGCTCATTTCGGCGTAAACGGGAATCGGTTCGCGCCGTTGTGCTGCTGCGCGCATCAGGGCCAGGCCGCCTTGGCGCGAGCCGGTAAAGCCGACCGCTTTGATGGCAGGGTGGCTGACCAGCGCCTGGCCGACTTCGTTGCCGGTGCCGATGATCAGGGAAAACACGCCCTCTGGCAGTTTGCAGGTAGCGACTGCTTGTTGAATCACGCGTCCGACCAGTTCTGACGTGCCTGGATGGGCGTTGTGCGTCTTGACTACTACCGGGCAGCCGGCGGCTAGCGCAGCTGCGGTGTCGCCGCCAGCTACTGAGAATGCTAGCGGGAAATTGCTGGCGCCGAATACCGCGACTGGGCCGAGGGCGATTTTGCGTAGGCGCAGATCGGAGCGTGGCGGGGTGCGGTCGGGTAGGGCTGAATCGAGAGTGGCGCTTAGGTGGTTTCCGGCGCGTGCTACTGTGGCGAACAGGCGTAATTGGCCAACTGTGCGGCCGCGTTCACCTTCGAGGCGGGCGGTTGGAAGGCCAGATTCCTGGGCTGCGCGTTCGATCAGGGTTGGTCCTAGGGCTAGGATGCCGTTGGCGATTTCTTCTAAAAATTGCGCGCGCTTTTCCGGCGTGATTTCGCGGTAGACGTCGAAGGCCTGTTGCGCCAGGATGCAGGCGCGATCTACTTCAGCGGTGCCGCCGGCGCCGAAATCGGGGCCGATTTTTTCATTGTTGGCCGGATTGATTGCGCGTAGCGTGCCTTCATTGCCGCGTACGCTGGATTGGCCGATAAGCATTTCACCAGTGATGTTCATTTATTTTCCTCGATATTCATGTGTTCGATTTTTGCGTCACCGCAAAAGCAGTTAATTTCTTTCACCGCAAGCGTAGTTAAATGGGGTCAGAGTTTTTTTTCGCGCCCTTTGCGAAAATTACTCTGACCCCAATTAACGGCCCACGGAGTAAATGCTGTGGGTATTTGGTCGGAAATTCACGTTACCTGAAACGGTAACTACTCCGTGGGGACGTGTGCCGGGGGTAGCCCGGCAGCTACTCACTTTTATATGGACGCCTCCTATTTGCCAAGGTTTTTTGTGTACTGCCAAACAGATAAGGATGCAGTTTTATATCCGGCCTTGTTGCAGACTGAACTCTGCTGGCCTTGATGGAATCCGCTGGCCCACACCTAATTTCTTTGACGAGCTCTTGGCTCTAAAGTGAGTTCAGGTTTCGTGAGCCCCGGTCTGACCTGTTTACCATCACACTC
>NZ_FOKF01000064.1 GCF_900111995.1 Collimonas sp. OK607 | reverse complement strand
GTGACTTCGTTGTCGACAGGTTTGAGCTCGACCAACAGTAATGTCACTTCGTTGTCGACTGGTCTGAGCTCGACGAACAGCAACGTCACTTCGCTGTCGACGGGCCTGAGCTCTACCAATAGCAACGTGACTTCGTTGTCGACAGGCTTGAGCTCGACCAATAGCAATGTGACTTCGTTGTCGACCAGCGTTTCCAGTCTGCAGGGTTCAGGTGTAGCCAATTACTTCAAGGCCGATGGAGCAAAGGACGGCACTGATAACGCAACGGTTGCGGCAGGTACGCGCGGGGTAGCGATCGGCGCGAACGCGAACGCGACGGGCCTGAATTCGGTGGCGCTGGGCGCGGGTTCGACCGACGGCGGACTCACCAATGTAGTGTCGGTTGGTTCAGTGGGCGCCGCGCGGCGGATTATCAATGTAGCAGCCGGTACGCAGAACACCGACGCGGTCAATGTCAGCCAGCTGAACTCGCTGTCGACTTCCACCGCGGCCGGCCTCAATTCCTTGTCGACCGGACTGTCATCGACCAACAGCAACGTCTCCTCGTTGTCGACCTCAACCTCGAGCGGTTTGAGTTCAGCAAACAGCGGCATCAATTCGCTGTCGACCGGACTTTCCACCGGCGTCTCGAACGTCGGTTCGCTGTCGACCGGCCTGTCTACGACCAATGGCAATGTGACTTCGCTGTCGACTTCAACCTCAACCGGGATTTCCTCCTTGTCGACGGGTATATCGTCCTTGTCAACTGGTTTGAGCCAGGTGGTTTCGCTCTCAACAGGTTTGAATAGTGTCGCCAATGGGGCGACCTCGCTGTCGACATCGCTCAAGTCCCTGGTTGATGCCTCCAAAAATGCGACGGACTCCGGTGCTACTTTTGGAGGCACCACGATTGGTGGCGCCAATAGCAATGGCACGGTACAGACCCGCGGCACCGTCGGTACCGCAGTCAAC
Organism: Collimonas sp. OK607; assembly: GCF_900111995.1. Lineage (GTDB taxonomy): Bacteria > Pseudomonadota > Gammaproteobacteria > Burkholderiales > Burkholderiaceae_D > Collimonas. Next base: position 20,173 of record NZ_FOKF01000064.1, on the reverse strand, counting down.
AATGTGGTGGCGGCGACTTGCGGCACTGTCAATGGCGTGGATGCCACCGGCTCCGGCCTGTGCGCACAAGCGACCAAGGATGGCGCTACGGCGATCGGTTCGAACGCCCAGGCAACTGACACCAATACCACAGCGGTGGGCTTCCGTGCATTGGCTTCCCAGGCTGGTTCGGTGGCGATCGGTTACAACGCTCGAGCCACGGGTGATCCGACGGTAGCGATTGGTAACAACGCGCTGGCGTCAGGCAATGACGCAGTGGCGATGGGTGCAGGCGCGCAGGCGACTGCAAACCGGTCGGTGGCATTGGGCGCTTATTCGGTGGCCGATCAGGAAAATACGGTCTCGGTTGGTTCTGCCGGCAATGAGCGTCGTATTACCAATGTCGCTGCTGGCGTCAATCCTACCGATGCAGTCAATGTGTCCCAACTCAACAATGTGCAAAACCAGATTAGCGATGTCAAACGCATCGCTTACTCAGGTATCGCCATGGGCATGGCCTTGTCGGGAGCGGTGATGCCGCCTCTGGAGGCCGGTGAAAAGGGTGTCGGTGTCGGTATCGGTTCTTACCAGGGATATGGCGCACTGGCCTTGCAATTCAAGGCTATCAGCAAGACTGGCAATAGTGCCTGGGGCGCCGGTGTGAGCACAACCGGTAAAAACGCTGGCTTCAGCGTCGGTTACGGCTTCAAATGGAAATAAGCAGTTTGCTCAGCGGTCACGGGCGTAGCTCTTGACCGAATGGCAAAGTGACATGCAAACGCAACGGCTTCGAAAGAACGCCGTTGCGTTTTTTCTTGAACAGGTCCGCAGCAATAAAAAAAGCCCGCGTTGCATTTGCAACGCGGGCTTTTACATCTGAATTGCCAAATTACCAGGCCGGGATCACAGAACTCTTGAACTGAGTCACGACATACTGTTTGACCTCCGGGCTATGGTAAGCCTTGATCAGCTTGGCTACCCAAGGCTTGTCCTTGTCTGCCGTGCGAATCGCGATGACGTTGGCATAAGGGCCTTTTGCAGATTCGATAGCGATACCGTCCTTGGTCGGATCGAGACCGGCTGACTCGGCATAGTTGCCGTTGATTGCCGCCGCATCCAGATCATCCAGCGAGCGTGGCAATTGAGCGGCGTCAATTTCGACGATTTTCAGTTTCTTAGGATTGTCGGCGATATCCAGCGGCGTTGCTTTCAAGCCGGCATCGGCTTTTAATTTCAATAAGCCTTGCGCCTGCAGCAACAGCAATGCGCGGCCACCGTTAGTCGGATCGTTAGGGATGCCGACGCGAGCGCCATTTTTCAGATCCTTGAGGGATTTGATTTTCTTTGAGTACACGCCCATCGGAAAGGTGATGGTGTAGGCGACATTCGTCAGTTTGTAACCACGATCCTTGATTTGCGCTTCCAGATACGGCAGATGCTGATAGCTGTTGGCATCCAGGTCACCGGCCGCCAGGGCTGCATTGGGTTGCACATAGTCGCTGAATTCGACGATCTGGATATTCAAGCCATCCTTGGCCGCGATTTTTTTGACGACTTCCAGGATCTGCGCATGCGGACCACCGGTGGCGCCGATCTTGATCGGTTTGTCCTGCGCGAAAGTAGCGCTGACAGGAGCGGCGCTGAGGCCGGCGAGAAGGCCGAAGCCAGCAAAGAATTGCACTAATTGACGACGATTCATTTTCTTCCTTTCAAAAATCATGACGATCCTGTGCAACGAGGCTGCGCAGGATTCAAAAAATCAGCGATGACTGAGGCGGCGCACCAGGATATCGCCCAGGGTCTGGACCAGTTGCACGAAGACGATCAAGATCACTACCACCAGCAACATCACTTCCGGCAGGAAGCGCTGGTAACCGTAGCGTATCCCCAGGTCACCCAGGCCGCCGCCGCCGATGGCGCCAGCCATCGCAGAGTAACCCACCAGGCTGACGAACGTAATCGTCAGGCCGGCAACGATACCGGCGAAAGCTTCCGGCACCAGCACCTTGTAGACGATTTGCCAGGTAGTAGCGCCCATCGCTTGCGCCGCTTCGATCAAGCCACGGTCGACTTCACGCAATGCGGTTTCCACCAGGCGCGCGATGAATGGCGCGGAGGCAATCGTCAGAGGCACGATTGCTGCCGCGGTGCCGATCGAGGTGCCGACGAAAAAGCGCGTGAACGGGATCACTGCTACCAGCAAGATAATGAACGGCGTGGAGCGCACCGCGTTGACGATCAAGCCGGCGATCCGGTTGAATAGCGGATGCGGCAAGACGCCGTCACGGCCGGTCAGGTGCAAGGCGATCCCCAGCGGCACGCCGAGCAGGGCGCCGAGAATGCCTGAGATGCCAACCATCATCAAGGTTTCCCCGAATGACGACAAAAACAGATCGAGCATTTCAGATGACATGATTCAATTCCTCTACAGTGACGCCTTGCTCGGTTAAGTAAGCCATGGCGGCGCTAATGTTTTCGCTGGTGCCGTTGGCCAGAATCGCCAGGGAGCCAAACGCCTGTCCTTGTATTTCATCGATCTGGCCGTGCAGGATATTGAAATCCAGATCGAATTTACGGACAGCTTCCGACAGCAAAGGTTGATCTACGCCAGACCCGGTAAAAGCAAAACGGAACAGGTGATCGGTGCCGCTGCCGGCATCGCTTTGCGCCAGTCGTGCGCGCAGGCGCTGCAGTACACCTTGCGGCAATTCCTGGGCAATCACATCGCCAATCAAGGCCCGCGTCACTTCGTGCTTAGGCGAGCGGAACAGATCGAGCACTTCACCGTGTTCAATCACTTCACCGGCTTCCATGACCGCCATGCGGTCGCAAATCATCTTGATGACTTCCATTTGATGGGTGATCAAGACAATTGTCAGGCCCAGCTCGCGATTGATCTTGCGCAGCAGTTCCAGGATGGAGCGAGTGGTTTCCGGATCGAGCGCGGAGGTGGCTTCGTCGGACAGCAAGACTTTCGGCTCATTGGCCAGCGCCCGGGCGATGCCGACGCGCTGTTTCTGGCCGCCGCTGATTTGCGCCGGATAACTATCCTTGAGCGCGGTCAGGCCAACCAGCTCCAGCAGCGATGTGACCTTTTTCTCGATATCGTTTTTGGACATGCCTGCCAGTTCCAGCGGCAGCGCGATATTGTCGTATACGGTGCGCGACGACAGCAAATTGAAATGCTGGAAAATCATGCCGATTTCACGCCGCGCGGTACGCAACTGGTCGGCGCTCAGCGCGGTCAGATCTTTGCCGTCGACGATGATGTTGCCGGAAGTAGGGCGGTTCAGCAGGTTAAGGCAACGCACCAGCGTACTTTTTCCGGCGCCGCTGCGACCGATAATGCCAAAGATCTCGCCCTTGCGTATCGTCAGGTTAACGTTACGAACCGCATCGACCGGACCGCGTGCGCCGTTGAAGCGCTGGGTAACTGCTTTGATTTCTATCATTTCAGAATGAAAAAAAGCAGCTGATTGCATAAACATCAACAATCTCGCCGCCGTTATGTATTTTATTCAATAAGTGCTTATTTTATAAGCATTCGTTAAGCATGGGAAGGAACATTTAGGTATGGCGTTATTACTGTCAGGTATATACATCTGCAGCTAAATGGGGTCAGATACCGTCTTGAATAGCAAGCCCGTTGGTTAAATAATTTGGGTCGAAGGGCTTGCCTGTACGGACCACTCCGTAAATGAGATGCGTCATTTTGTGCATGACGGCGCCGATCACAGCTTTTTTCGCCATACCTGTAGCCGATAGCCGCTCAGCAAAACGACGTAGTATCGGGTTGTGCCGGCATGCTACCAAGCTTGGCATATAAAGTGCTGCGCGCATAGACGTGCTTCCTGCTCTGCAAATCATGGTTCGACCTTTGAGGGAGGTGCCGGAGCTGCGTTGTTTAGGTGTTACACCGAGAAATGCGGCAAATGCCTTGGCATTGTCAAATCTCCGGATATCGCCCAATTGACCCAGGATCCTCGCCACTGTGGTGGCTCCGATGCCTGGGATGCTCTTGATTAGCTCGGCATCATGCTTGAGGCCGGGATGTCGATCAATGTGGTCATCGATGTCGCCCTCCAACTTGCTGATCTCGGCGCTTAGCCAGGCGATGTGCTGTCTCACATGTTCGGCGACGTCGGTCATGCCGGTGAAGGTGTTGGCCTCGAGCCTGTTTTCTTCCTGTTGGCGAATATCCTTTAGTGCTTGCACGCGCAGCGACCAGGCCCGCAGCTGGCGCTGTTCCAGTGGTGGTGGCATCCAAGGTGCGGGCTTCATGGCAGCGCAATACCGCGCAATAAGCCCGGCATCGGCGGTATCGTTCTTGTTGCGGATGTTTTCACTATGACCGAAACCTTTGATGCATGCCGGATTGACCACGCTAACGCTCACTCCCGCGTCATGCAGCGCCAATGCCACCGTCTCATAGTAGACCCCGGTCGCCTCCATACAAACATGCAACGCTTCCTTAGCCACTTTCGACTTGCTTAGCCAGTCCAGTAGTAATTTGTACCCATCGGCAGAATTTTCCACCACCTTGGCCCTGGTCTTGCCGTTGACCAGCAAGGCAATATCCAGCTTCTTCTTGCTCACATCGATACCAACAACTGCCCATGCCGTTTCCATTTTCGACCTTTCTCGTATGCGGGCTTACGCGTCAGGCGATGGCCCAAGATACCGTTCGGACTCATAAAATGAAACAGGCAGAGGCGCCTATCTGACCCACGTGCTCAACTGCACTTAGTCTCATCGGCATCACTCCGCCCGACCGCTTCTGCGCCTTTATTATCCAACGGCGATGCGGCATGCTCAATATACGAGTTTTTTTACGACAGCCTTATCGTCGTAAATTACTCTGACCCATTTTAGCGGGCTACGGAGCGCAAGGTTAAAACACCTTGTTCTTTCTCCGATCACCGTCAAAAGGGGACAGAGCCGCACGGGGAGTGGAGCTCACCGCGCTGCGGCGGTTCTCAAACTCTGTCCCCATTTGACTTTTACTGACTACTGTTTCCCAAAAGAAAAAGCCCACGATAGAAAACTATCGCAGGCTTCTTCAAAGCATAACAACCGATGCTTTCTCAGGGCCAGAATACTCCGGCCCTTCAAAATTACATCATGCCGTCCATACCACCCATGCCGCCCATACCACCCATGCCGCCTGGCATGCCGCCAGCCGACTTGTCTTCTACTTCAGCGATCATCGCTTCGGTAGTCAGGATCAGGGAAGCAACCGAAGCGGCGTTTTGCAATGCCGAACGGGTAACCTTGGTAGGGTCCAGGATGCCCAGTGCAATCATGTCGCCATAAGTGCCGTCGGCAGCGTTGTAACCGTAGTTGCCGCTACCTGCCAGGACTGCATTAACCACAACCGATGGCTCGTCGCCAGCGTTGAATACGATTTGACGCAGTGGCTCTTCGATCGCGCGCAGCACGATCTTGATGCCGGCTTCCTGGTCAGGATTGTCGCCCTTCAGGTTCTTGACGTTAGCACGTGCGCGCAGGAATGCAACGCCGCCGCCAGGAACTACGCCTTCTTCAACCGCAGCGCGAGTAGCGTGCAGAGCATCTTCAACGCGTGCTTTCTTTTCTTTCATTTCAACTTCGGTAGCAGCACCGACTTTGATCAGAGCAACGCCGCCAGCCAGCTTGGCAACGCGTTCTTGCAGTTTTTCACGGTCGTAATCCGAAGATGCTTCTTCGATTTGCGCACGGATTTGCTTGACGCGAGCTTCGATAGTGATGGCTTCGCCAGCACCGTCGATGATGGTGGTGTTTTCTTTGCTGATTTCGATACGCTTGGCTTGGCCCAGTTCAGCCAGAGTGGCTTTTTCCAGTGTCAGGCCGACTTCTTCAGCGATAACTTGGCCACCGGTCAGGATAGCGATGTCTTCCAACATGGCTTTACGACGATCGCCAAAGCCTGGAGCCTTGACAGCTGCAGTCTTCAGGATACCGCGGATGTTGTTCACAACCAGAGTTGCCAGCGCTTCGCCTTCGACATCTTCTGCGATGATCAGCAGAGGACGGCCCGACTTGGCGACTTGTTCCAGGATCGGCAGCAGGTCACGGATGTTCGATACTTTTTTGTCGAACAGCAGGACGAACGGGTTTTCCAGGGCAACAACTTGCTTTTCAGGGTTGTTGATGAAGTATGGCGACAGGTAGCCACGGTCGAATTGCATACCTTCGACGATGTCCAGTTCGTTTTCCAACGACTTGCCATCTTCAACTGTGATCACGCCTTCTTTGCCGACTTTGTCCATTGCCTTGGCAATGATTTCACCGATGTCAGCGTCGGAATTAGCTGAAATCGAACCAACTTGAGCGATTTCCTTGCTGGTTGTGGTTGGCTTCGACAGTGTCTTGATTTCTGCAACGATGGCGACAACAGCTTTGTCGATACCGCGCTTCAGATCTGTAGGGTTGAAACCGGCGGCAACGTACTTGAAGCCTTCGCGAACGATAGCTTGTGCCAGCACGGTAGCGGTAGTAGTACCGTCACCAGCGTTGTCGGAAGTCTTGGAAGCAACTTCTTTCACGAGCTGCGCGCCCATGTTTTCCAGCTTGTCTTTCAGTTCGATTTCTTTAGCAACCGAAACACCGTCCTTGGTCACGGTAGGCGCGCCGAAGCTACGCTCCAGAACCACGTTACGGCCCTTAGGACCCAGAGTTACCTTAACTGCGTTAGCCAGAATGTTGACGCCGTTGACGATCTTGGCGCGTGCATCATCGCCGAAAATTACTTGCTTTGCTGCCATGTTTGATTCTCCTGAAGAGGGTTGATTTCGATTGTGTAGTGCGTGGACCTGATTCCGATTAGAAGCGCTGGGCGCCGATTAATCAGATATTCATCAGATAATTCCGGTTTCCCCGAAATTACTTGCCTTCAACTACGGCAAACAGGTCTTCTTCACGCATAACCAGCAGTTCTTCGCCGTCGATCTTGACAGTTTGGCCGGAGTATTTACCGAACAAAACGCGATCGCCAACCTTGACTGCCAATGGACGGACCTTGCCGTCATCCAGAATCTTGCCGTTACCGACGGCCAGGACTTCACCTTGATCCGGTTTTTCAGCAGCAGCTTCTGGCAGCACGATACCCGATGCAGTTTTAGTTTCCTGGTCGAGACGCTTGACGATAACGCGATCGTGCAAAGGACGAAGATTCATATGTGACTCCTTAAGATTCAACAGGTTATTTGTATTTGCAGCAACATCGCAGCAAAGTGAACTGACCGCTCTGCTTTGCTATATATAGATGCGCCGCACAGTGACTAGGTCGGGGAGATTGTTAGCACTCTCTCCTAACGAGTGCTAAGTATAGGGACGCTCTGTCGATTTTTCAAGCCCGCATTCGGATTCGCCGGAGAATTATCGATTTCTTTGCAGCTTCTCGAATACATGCCCGAGTCAGGCGAAAGTGGTATGGGGGTTACTAAGCAGGAGGAAAGCGCGCTATTATTGCTGCGCAGAAATCTGGCAAGATATCCGATAAAGATAGAAGGTAGCATTTTGGCAATATTCAAGCATATTTCCCGCAGCTCGGCTTGATTGCATTCCATCCCGTGTTTTAGTCGATTGATCCCCGCGATTCTGCAGATTGTCGCAATCACATACTCAGTAGCAATAGTCCTCTTTATAGTGTCGATACACACTGTAAATTGGAGAGTTGCAGCAAATATTCTGAGACAACGCATTACCTCGTAAAAAGCATAAAACAACTAAAACCCCCCAATTTGGGAGCCCTCAAAAAATTAAGTAAGGGAAAAAATGCGTTTATACAAGATGCTCGGCAGCGTACCCCTGCTGTCCGTGATCGCTGGCTGTGTTGTCGGGCCTACCTACCAGGTACCCGCGCCAGCCACATCATCACAAGCAGTGCTGCCGCAATTCCAGGCCACGCTGCCGCAGTCGGCAGCTGCAGGTGCCGGTGCCGGTACCAGCGACCTGACACGCTGGTGGTCGCAATTCGACGATCCGCTGGTGAGCGAGCTGGTTGCCACCGCAGAAGAAAACAACCCAAGCATGGCGCAGGCCCTGGCGCGAATTGCGCAGGCGCGCGCTACCGCGGTTTCGTCCGGCAGCGCGCTATATCCTTCGCTGGCGGCTAATGCCAGCAGCATGCGCAGCCGGTCTCTCTCCGGCGGTATCGGCGACACAGCCTTCATCTCCACCAGCAACAGCGCTACCTTCGACGCCAGCTGGGAGCTGGACTTGTTCGGCGGCAAACGCAAAGCTGCCGATGCCGCCAATGCGCGTGTATCCGCCCGCAACGCGGACTGGTATGGCGCCCGGGTGTCGCTGGCGGCTGAAGTCGGCAGCGCGCTGGTCAACTACCGGGCTTGTGTCGCGACTACAGAGATGCTGGCGGAAGATTTGAAATCGCGTGAACAAACCGGGCAACTCACCGCACTCAAGGTCAAGGCCGGATTTACTGCGCCTGCCGACGGTGCCTTGATTAACGGATCAACCGCCGATGCGCGGCAAAAGCTGATCGTGCAGCGCTCCGAATGCGATCTGGATATCAAGGCGCTGGTGGCGCTGACAGATATTCCTGAACCGGCTTTGCGCACCAAGCTCGCACTCAACCAGCACTTGCCGCTACCACACGACATCACAGTCGACAGTGTGCCCGCGCAAGCTTTGTCGCAACGGCCCGATATCGCCGTGGCTGAGCGGGAGCTGGCGGCGGCCGGTGCTGAGATCAACGTCGCCCAGGCGAATCGCTATCCGAGCATTTCTCTGCTGGGCAGCATCGGTATCGGCGGCTTGCGGTTTGACGGCCAAAGCGGACATTCCAAAACCTGGTCGTTCGGTCCTTCGCTCAACCTGCCCTTGTTTGACGCCGGCCGCCGCAAGGCCGAAGTCGACCTGGCCCGCGCCCGCTACGATGAGGCTTATGCCGGCTACCAATTGCAAGTCCGGACTGCCGTGCGAGAAATCGAAGAAGCATTGGTGCGGCTGGATGCTGCCGCACGGCGTGAAAACGATGCGGCGCTGGCAGCGCAGGAATATGAGCGTTATTACCATGCCAATAACGATAAATTCAAAGCCGGGAGCGGCAGCCTGTTTGAACTGGAAGACGCACGCCGTACTTTCCTGGCAGCACAGCAAACTCAAATCAGCGTACAACGCGAACACGTAACCGCCTGGATCGCACTATACAAAGCCCTGGGCGGCGGCTGGCGCAACGACAAGGAGCAGGCGGCAATACCAGCATCGTCTGCTACTGCGCCAAACACCGATCGTTCTTAACAATATACGTAAAGAATACTGTCATGAAAAAACCGTCCTTCAAGCAAATAGCAATCGTCGCAGTCATCGTTGTCATCGGCAGCGGTGCGTTCTGGGCCACTACCGGCAATTACGCCAAATCCGTCGACAAAGAGCCGGCCAAGCCGAAGGCATCGCTCACCGTTACCACCACCAAAGCACAGAGCATCGACTGGCCATTATCCCTGTCAGCCAACGGCAGTATCGCCGCGTGGCAAGAAGCCGTGGTCGGCAGCGAGCTGGGTGGATTGTTGCTGGCGGAAGTGCGGGTCAACGTCGGCGACGTCGTCAAGCGCGGCCAGGTCCTGGCCCGGTTTACCAATGAAAGCGTGGCGGCCCAGGTGGCGCAGCAAAAAGCCGCGGTGGAAGAAGCGCGCGCCGCTTTGTCAGAGGCCGATGCAAATGCTGAACGGGCGCGCACCCTGGGCAACAGCGGCGCTTTGAGCGGCCAGCAAACTACGCAATATGAAGTGGCTCAGCGCAGTGCCAAAGCGCGTTTGTTGTCGGCTCAGGCGAGCCTGGAGATGCAGCAGATCCGGTTGCGCCAGACTCAGGTGATTGCGCCCGATGACGGGATTATTTCTTCGCGCACAGCAACGGTTGGCGCGGTGGCGTCCCAGGGACAAGAGCTATTCAAGCTGATTCGCCAGAATCGTCTTGAATGGCGCGCCGAAGTCAACGCCACCGACCTGTTGCAAATCAAGGTCGGGCAGGCAGTGAAATTACGCGTGACTAACGGTGTTCTGGTCGACGGCAAGGTGCGCATGATTGCACCTACGGTAGATCCACTTACCCGCAACGCGCTGGTGTATGTCGATTTGCCGGTGCCAGGCAGTGCCCACGCAGGCATGTTCGGCACCGGCCAGTTTTTGCTGGGCCATGCGGAAGCACTCACCTTGCCGCAAAGCTCGGTAGTGATGCGCGACGGCTTTAGTTATGTCTACCAATTGGGTAAGGACGACAAGGTCATACAAACCAAGGTGACTCTGGGGCGTCGTGTCGGCGAACGGATCGAAGTGGCCAGTGGCGACAATGGCATCACGCCGGCGATGATCCTGATAGAAAAGGGCGCGGGATTCCTGGCAGACGGCGATACGGTACGTGTGGCTAATCCGGCGGAAGTTAAGCCCGCCGCGAAGCCGACTCCTGCCCGCAACGCATCGCTGGCATTGAAGTAAGCGAGGAACCGCCATGAATTTTTCCTCTCTCTCGATCAAACATCCGGTTCCCGCCATTTTGCTGTTCATTTTGCTGACCATCATGGGGTTGATGAGTTTCAAAAGCATGATTGTGCAGAGCGATCCGGACATCGAATTTCCGTTCATTTCAGTGACGGCCAGTTTGCCAGGTGCGTCGCCGTCGCAGCTGGAAACGGAAGTTGCGCGCAAGATTGAAAATTCGGTGGCGACCGTCACCGACATCCGCCATATCTACACCACCATCAGCGATGGCGTAGTGAATATCCAGATCGAATTTCGCCTGGAAAAAGACATTGCCGAAGCGATGAATGATGTCCGCGATGCGGTCAATCGCGTGCGCAGCGATATGCCTTCCGATCTGCGCGATCCTGTCTATGGCAAGGCCAGCACTTCAGGTCAACCGATCATCACCTATACCGTAAAATCCGATCAGCTGGATGAGGAAGCGTTGTCCTGGTTTGTTGATAATGACGTTTCCAAAGCCCTGCTGTCGGTTCAAGGTGTGGGGAAGATAGCCCGGGTAGGTGGCGTCAACCGTGAGGTGCTGGTTGAACTCGATCCTGAACGCATGGCTGCATTGAATGTATCAGCGGCGCAAATCTCGCGCCAGCTGCAACGTGTGCAACAGGAGGCGCCGGGCGGCAAAGCCGATATCAGCGGCGCCCGGCAATCGGTGCGCACCATCGGCACCGTCGGCAATGTGGCTGAGATCGCTGCGTTGCAGATGGCTCTGCCGGACGGTCACGTTATCCGCCTGGATCAGGTCGCCAAGGTGACCGATGGCGTCGGTGAACGCACGGCGATTACGCTGCTCGACGGCAAGCCGGTAGTCGGATTTGAAATCACACGAAGCAAGGGTGCTGGCGAAATCGTTGTAGCCAAAGCCGTAAAAAAAGCGGTCGCTGCGCTGAACGAGAAGGCGTCGCACGTCAAGATCGAAGAAGCTTTCAATAACGTCGACGCAGTCCAGGAAAACTACGATGGCTCCATGTCGCTGTTGTATGAGGGAGCGATCCTGGCAGTGCTGGTGGTCTGGTTTTTCTTGCGCGACTGGCGCGCAACACTGGTGGCTGCCGCTGCTCTGCCGCTGTCTATCATCCCGACTTTCATGGTGATGAACTACCTTGGCTTTACTCTCAACGGCGTGACTTTGCTGTCGCTGGCGCTGGTGATCGGGATCCTGGTTGACGATGCGATCGTTGAAATCGAAAATATCGTGCGCCATCTGCGCATGGGAAAAACGCCGTATCAGGCGGCGATGGAAGCTGCCGACGAAATCGGCCTGGCGGTGGTGGCCACCACGTTTACGTTGGTCGCGGTGTTTTTGCCGACGGCATTCATGAGTGGCATCGTCGGTAAATTCTTCAAGCAATTCGGCTGGACTGCAGCCATTGCGGTGACTACCTCATTGATAGTGGCTCGGCTGCTGACACCGATGATGGCGGCGTATTTGTTAAAGCCCATCGTGCATGAGAAAAAGGGAAGCGGCCTGATGACCAGGTATCTGGTGGTTGCATCATGGTGTATGCATCACCGGGTCAAGACCACGATCATGGCTGCGGTATTTTTTGCTGCATCCCTGGCGATGATTCCTTTTTTGCCAACCGGCTTCATTCCCGCTAGCGACAGAGGACAGACGCAAGTCACGCTGGAACTGCCGCCTGGCAGCATCCTGGCGGACACGCGCGCCAGCGCGGAACACGCACGCAGCTTGTTGATGACCAATAAGGACGTGTCCCAGGTGTATAGCGCGATTGGCGGCGACGATGCCCGGCGCGCAACCTTGACCGTACTGCTCAGGGATATGCCGGAGCGTAAAAAGAAGCAGAGCGAGGTCGATATGGAGCTGCGCAAACTGCTGACGCAACTACCTGGCTTGCGCTTTACCGTCGGCGCCGGCGGCAATGGCGAGGAACTGCAACTATTGTTGTCCGGCGACGATCCGCAAGCACTCAGTGCGGTAACGCAAGCGGTAGAGCGTGAAATCCGTGGCATTCCGGATCTCGGTAATGTGACTTCCAGCATCAGCCTGGTGCGTCCGGAAATCATCGTCACGCCTGATTTTGCCAAAGCCGCCGACCTTGGCGTCACCGCTTCTGCGATTGGCGATACGCTGCGCATAGCAACCTCGGGCGACTACGATCAATCGGTAGCCAAACTGAATCTGCCGGAACGCCAGGTGCCGATTCGAGTGCGCTTGCCGGAAGGTGCGCGGCACGACATGAGTGTGCTGGAACGTCTGTCGGTGCAAGGGAAAAACGGTAACGTCCCGCTTAGCTCTGTCGCCGATATCCGTTTCGACAGCGGGCCGGCGCGTATCGATCGCATCGACCGCAACCGCCGCGTGATCATCCATGTCGAGCTGAATGGTCACGAACTGGGTGAAGTAATGGACAAGATCAATCAGTTGCCGAACCTGAAAAACCTGCCACCGAACGTCAAGCGCGGCGAATTGGGCGATGCGGAAGTCATGAAGGAGTTGTTCTCCGGATTCGCCGTGGCGATGTTGACCGGTGTCTTGTGCGTCTATATGGTGCTGGTGCTGTTGTTCAAAGGATTCTTGCAACCGGTGACGATTCTGGCGGCATTACCTTTGTCCATCGGCGGCGCATTTGCGGCATTGCTGATCACGCATAATTCGTTCTCCATGCCATCGCTCATCGGTTTGCTGATGTTGATGGGTATTGCAGTCAAGAATTCGATTCTGCTGGTGGAGTACGCCATCGTGGCTCGGCGCGATCACGGACTGAGCCGCTTCGACGCTTTGATGGACGCTTGCCACAAGCGGGCTCAGCCAATCGTCATGACCACCATCGCCATGGGCGCCGGCATGCTGCCGATTGCGCTGGGATTGGGAGCCGACTCCAGTTTCCGCGGACCAATGGCGATTGCCGTGATCGGCGGGTTGGTGACGTCGACATTCTTGAGTCTGCTGGTGATACCGGTGGTATTTACGTATGTCGATGACTTCCTGATTTGGTCTAAACGCAAATTCCGGCGTAAACACGGTGAGGCAGCTGCCGGTGTAGCGGGTGGAAAACTGCATACCGCTGAGAAGTAACCGTAGGGTGGGCACGCCTTTGTGCCCACGCGTGAACTCACAACACGCACATACCTGTTTTCGTGTCGCGAGGGTTTGTACTCCGGTTATCGCGGTCACGCGTGGGCACAAAGGCGTGCCCACTCTACGGCTGCGTGTTGCATCAAACGAAAACACACGAAAATCCCCGGTTGCAATATGCTATCGATAAAAATGGCGAAGCCGCGTCAATGGCGGCTCGCCGCATCTCGATATCGGATTTAACTGAGGACAAGCATGGATATACGCCGCCTGGTTTTTCATACACACCCGCGTCTGGTGATTGCGTTGCTGGTAGGTGTCGTGGTCTGGGTGATCCTGCCGCAGGGCTCGCACCTGACGCAGCTGCTGATAGGCTGGAATGCGGGCGTCTGGACTTACCTGGTGACGCTTTGGTGGATGATGACCAGGGCCACATCGGAGCTGGTGAAAAGCCGCGCCGCCATAGAGGATGAAAACGATACCATGATCCTGGTCATCATTTGCATCGCAGCCGTTTCCAGCATTGGCGCGGTGGTAATGGGATTGACGCAAACCAAGGACTTCTTGCCGGGACCGAAAGAACTCCGGTATTTGTTTACCGGGATGACTGTGCTGGGTTCGTGGTTCATGGTCGGCACCGTCTTCGCCTTGCACTATGCACGTCTGTTCTATGCCTGCGATGCCGACAAACTGCCGCTGCGCTTCCCCGACGATGAAAAGAATCCGGATTACTGGGATTTTCTTTATTTTTCTTTCACCATGGCGGTTGCGGTTCAGACTTCCGATGTGAGCATCATGACGCGGCCAATGCGCAAGATCGTCTTGATGCAGTCGATACTGACGTTCCTGTTCAATTCGGCCATCCTGGGTTTGTCGATCAATATCGCAGCCGGCCTGGTCGGGTAAATTTCCGACAAGAGCGTTTCGCTTGCGGCGTAAAAAAAGCTAATCCGTGCGGATTGGCTTTTTTCGTATGGGCCGGGAATGACAGGTTAAATCACCACCTCCGCCACCCCGTCAACATATCGCCTTATTGCCAGCCGTAGCGGCGGGCATACCAGCCTTTCATTGCCTGTGTCAGCACGGCATAGGCAACCAGGATCAGAAGCAGCCACGGGAAGTAGGTCAGCGGCAAAGCCTGCAGCTTGAAGTAATGCGCCAGCGGCGACATCGGCAACAGGATCCCGACCATCATGATGATGATGGTCATGCTCATCAATGCCCATGATGCACGGCTCTGGAAGAATGGAATCTTGCGGGTGCGGATCATGTGCACGATCAAGGTTTGCGACAGCAGGCCTTCGATGAACCAGCCAGACTGGAACAGGGTCTGATGTTCCGGTGTGTTGGCGCCGAAGATGTACCACATCAAGGCAAAAGTGGTGATGTCGAAAATCGAACTGATCGGGCCGAAGAACACCATGAAACGACCGATTTCGCCGGCATTCCAGCGCTGTGGTTTTTCCAGGAATTCCTTGTCGACGTTATCGAAAGGAATCGTGATTTGTGAAATATCGTACAGCAGGTTTTGCACCAGCAGATGCAAAGGCAGCATCGGCAGGAATGGCAGGAACGCGCTGGCGACCAGTACCGAGAATACATTGCCGAAGTTGGAGCTGGCGGTCATCTTGATGTATTTCAGCATGTTGGCGAAGGTCTTGCGACCTTCCAGCACGCCTTCTTCCAGCACCATCAGGCTCTTTTCCAGCAAGATGATATCGGCCGCTTCCTTGGCGATATCGACTGCGGTATCGACCGAGATGCCGATATCGGCGGCACGCAGCGCCGGTGCGTCGTTGATGCCGTCGCCCATGAAACCGACCACGTGGCCCTTGTCATGCAAAACCCGCACGATACGTTCCTTGTGGGTCGGGCTGAGCTTGGCGAACACGGTCGTAGTGTCGACTGCGACTGCGAGATCGGCGTCGCTCATTTTTTCGACATCGGAGCCGAGCAGCATGCCGTCCACTGCCAGACCGACCTGGCGGCAGATCTTGGCGGTTACCAGTTCGTTGTCGCCGGTCAGGATCTTGACGGTGATGCCATGCGCCTTGAGCGCATCCAGCGCTGGCTTGGTCGATTCTTTCGGTGGGTCGAGGAAGGCGATGTAACCAATCAGCACCAGGTTGCATTCATCGGCCACGCCGTACACTTCTTTGGTCGGCGGCAGGTCTTTGGCCGCTACCGCTACCACGCGCAAGCCTTCGGCGTTCAGGCTGGAGGTAGTCTCGTAGATTTCTTGCAGCAGCTCCTTGGTGAACGGCACCACTTCGCCGTTATGGCGGGCGTGGGTACATACCGAAACGATTTCTTCTACCGCACCTTTACAGATCAGTTCATGATGGTCTTCGCGTTCGCTGACCACCACCGACATGCGGCGGCGCTGGAAGTCGAACGGGATTTCATCGACCTTGCGGTAGGCAGAAGCCAGCGCCATTTCGCGCTGCAACTCGGCATGGTCGAGCACGGCCACATCCAGCAGGTTTTTCAGGCCGGTTTGATAGTGGCTGTTGAGGTAGGCATATTCCAGCACCAGGTCATCCTGCTCGCCGAGGATGTCGGTATGGCGCTCCAGGAAAATCTTGTCCTGGGTCAGGGTCCCGGTTTTGTCTGTGCACAGCACATCCATGGCGCCGAAGTTCTGGATCGCATCAAGCCGCTTGACGATCACTTTTTTACGCGACAGGGCGACCGCGCCCTTGGCCAGCGTCGAGGTGACGATCATCGGCAGCATTTCCGGTGTCAGGCCGACCGCGATCGACATCGCAAACAGGAACGCCTCGACCCAGTCGCCTTTGGTGTAGCCGTTCAGCAGGAACACCACCGGCGTCATCACCATCATGAAACGGATCAACAGCCAGCTGACTTTGTTGACGCCGGACTGGAACGCGGTTGGCGTGCGGTCGGCGGCGGTAACGCGTTCGGCCAGGGCGCCGAAGTAGGTGCGGTTGCCGGTAGTTACGACGATCGCGGTGGCCGAGCCGCTGACCACGTTGGTACCCATGAAACACAGGTTGTCCAGTTCCAGCGGATTGCTGGTGGCGACGCCGCGGTGGGTGATGAATTTCTCCACCGGCAGCGATTCACCGGTCATGGCGGCCTGGCTGATAAACAGATCCTTGGCAGTCAGCAAGCGCAAATCGGCAGGAATCATGTCGCCGGCAGACAACTGGACGATATCGCCCGGAACCAGTTTCTTGATCGGCAATTCGATGCGGCGCGCGCCCTTCGGATGCAAGGTGACGTCGAAGTAGCGCAACGCTTCTTCGGCAATGTCTTCGGCCAGGTCATGCCGCAGCACGGTGGCGGTATTGCTGACCATTGCCTTGAGCTTGTCGGCGGCTGTGTTGGAGCGCGATTCCTGAATGAAGCGCATCAGTGTCGACAACACCACCATCGAACCGATGACGATGGTGGCTTTCATGTCTTCGGTGAGGAAGGAGACGGCGGCCAGCACGGTCAGCAGCAGATTGAACGGATTCTTATAGCATTGCCACAGATGCACCCATTTCGAGATCGGCTTTTCATGTTCGACTTCATTCGGGCCGGCGACGGCGCGGATATCGTCCGCCTCGGCTTCTGTCAGGCCGTCGGCACGGCTGTGCAGGGTCTGGAACAGTTCGCTGATATCGACACGGGCCGCGCTGGACAAGGTTTCTGCCAGTGACGGCGGCACTTCTTTGGTAACCGGCGTGCTGCGAAACATGTCCGCGCCAAGACGGCGAAAGTGGCGATCCATGCCATGCGTGCGTACAAAGCTGACGAATGTTTCTTTAAGAATGTTCAGATTCATGGAGTTCTTCTTTTTTTCATGCAATACGGTCGGCTGTCGTCGATCAGTGTGTTGCTTCCTGCGGGCTTTTTAACTTGTCGATTCAACTTCATCGATTTAACTTTATGTTAACGATTGGCAATCCATCCGGATGACAGCGAGTTAGCGAAAAAAGTAAAAGCTTAAGGACGGCACCAGACTGTAAATTCGATCGGTGACATCTTGATGACAATCTCGGGTCAATTTCAAGAGCGGGTATACAGATGTTCGATGACTCCGGACGTCGGCAAAAGCCGGGGTCGGAGCCAGATTCAGCCTAGCGCGCTACCGGAACGGCAACACAGCTTTGCATAAAACAAGATCAGGTGGTGGAATACTGCATGGCCGGAAACGGATTCCGGACACTGGGATACCATCATCCGCCGGTGGCGAGATGACGGCAGGGGAAATCCTGCGTTATCTTGCCGAGGCGGTGCCAGAACAGGTCTGGCTACAACTGTCACTCGAACAAGTGCCCATTAAAAGGGGCTCCATAAAATTTAGACTGGTGGATAGTAGTCGCGCCGTGGGTGGCGGTCAAGAAAATTGTGCAGGACAGCACTAGTTTTTTCGGCTTTGGTTTTTCATTGTTTTTTTAGCATTCATATTGTTGTCATTCCATTATCCGGCCTTGTCTTTGGGAACCGGAAAACTATACTGAAATTACAAGTAAGCGAAGGAGACGATGATGGTCAACCTGATAATGCACAATCTGCTTTTCTTTGTGCCGGCAGCCATCGCCGGATTGGTACTGTGCGGGGAAGTACCGGTAGCATCCAAGTTTGCCAGAGGCAGCTTGCGTGCCATCGGCGCTATTTGCGGAGCTTTGTTGGCATTGGTGATTTTGGAAGCCATACCAGCTTTGCTCTGAAGCCACAGTCCGGAAAGCATATCGGGATCGCTGACAACATCCCGCCGCTACTCTGTTTGCTTTACATTTGATCACCGACTTTCAAAGTCGGCGACAACTCCATCCTTTGCATCGCGTGAACGCGTGGGATAATCCCACGCAAATTCTCTTTTTTCACCGGTGCCCACTTGAATAAAATCCGCGCAATCAGTCTCCTTATTTTGTCTTCCGCCTTGCTGAGCGGTGTGCAGGCACAAGAGTCTTCCGCCGGGTTGCCGGCGCCGTTTAGCAAAGCCTTGCAGCTTGCCGGGATTCCGGTCCAAAGCGTCGGCGTGTATGTGCAAGAGGTCGATGGCACCGGAAGAGTGCTGGCATCGGCCAACGCCGGCGTGCCGTTCAATCCGGCGTCGACCATGAAACTGGTGACGACCGACGCCGCGCTGGAATTGCTGGGGCCGACCTATCGCTGGAAAACCCAGGCGTACACCAACGGCAGCCAGGTCGGTAATGTATTGCAAGGCGATCTGATCTTCAAAGGTAACGGCGACCCCAAGCTGGTGCTGGAAAATTTCTGGTTGTTCCTGCGCCAGATTCGGGCCAAGGGTATCCGCGACATCCGCGGCAATATCGTCCTCGACCGCAGCACGTTTGATGAGAATGCCTACGATCCCTCAGAGTTCGACGGCGATCCGACGAAACCGTATAACGTCGGCCCCGACGCCTTGCTGCTGAACTACAAGACACTGACCTTTCAGTTCGTGCCGAACCTGGAAACACGCCAGGTCAATGTGCTGACCGATCCACCGATGAGCGGTTACCCGGTGACGCCGCCGCGCCTGGGTAGCGGTAATTGCGATGACTGGCAGGGCAAACTGCAAGCGGCGGTGGATGCCGACGGCGCGAGTTTCAACGGCGCGATGCCGGCCTCTTGCGGTGAAAAGACCTGGTACGTCAATCCCTACAAGATGAGCTCCACCCAATATTTCGGCGCGGTATTCCGGCAAATGTGGGCCGATCTCGGCGGTACTTTCAGCGGCGTGGTGAAAAGCGGGGTGATGCCAGCCGGCAGCAACCTGATCAGCGAATGGAGCTCGGTGACCTTGCCGGAAGTAATCCGCGACATCAACAAATACAGCAACAACGTGATGGCGCGGCAAGTGCTGCTGACCATCGCCTCCGATATTCTGAAAGTCCCCGCCACCCCTGAACGCGGTGCACGCGCCATCCAAAGCTGGTTAACCAACAAGGGCATAGATGCCAGCGGCCTTGTAATTGAAAATGGCTCCGGACTATCTCGCAACGAAAGGATTTCCGCCAAGACCATGGGCCGCATGATGGCCTCCGCATTCCAGTCGCCGACCATGCCCGAGTTCGTCTCATCCATGCCATTGGTAGGTTACGACGGCACCATGCGCAAGCGGCTCAAAAACCAAACCGTAGCAGGCCAGGCCCACGTCAAGACCGGCACCCTGAACGACGTCAGGGCAATCGCCGGCTACGTCCTGGCCGCCTCCGGCAAATACTACGCAGTGGTATGCCTGATCAACCACTCCAACGCCCCCAGAGGGCAAGCCGCACAAGACGGCCTGCTACAGTGGGTATACGAAAATGGTTGAAATAACCCAGTAGTTAATTCGACTCTGACCCTAATGCCGTTAAGTTAGCGGCTTTCTTAGCCGACGTTCGGGGTAGCGCTGCGGCTTGGCCTTGGTGACCCGGTCGAATTTTCGGCCGGGTCGGTAGACATTCAGTTCGAGGATCATCCTCTCGCGCATGCGTTTGAGTAAGCCTGGTAGATTTCCTTGAGCGTTGAGGGCTGCGGCGTGCATCATTTCGAACTGGAAGGCGTGCAAGGCCAGGACAAAGCTGATTTCAGTTGGCATGCATTTCACCTGTTCTGCGGTGCGCGCCATTTCAAGCCGGACGAGGTTGTATGCGATCAGCACGCCCCAGATTTCTTGGCGGGTCGCATCCACCCCATGGCTGCGCAGGTT
>NZ_FOKF01000063.1 GCF_900111995.1 Collimonas sp. OK607 | reverse complement strand
TGCGTTCAAAAACCGTGGACGGCGTATATCAGGAAATATGGGGCACCCTGATCGCCTACAACATGATTCGCCTGGAGATTGCCAAGGCAGCATTGGTGGTCAAATGTGAACCCACGCAAGTAAGCTTCATCCGCGCCTTTCATTTGATCCAGTTCGAGCTTCACTGGGCCGCCGTCACCAGGTCCTACGGCAAGCTGCCCGCTTCGATGAAGCATCTCCGTGAAAGGCTCGTTAGCCTTCTCAATGACGAACGGCCCGATCGAAAATTCGACCGGGCCGTTAAGGCAAAACCACAGCGCTATGCTACTCGCGTTCTACGAAAACCTGCTTAACTGAACGGCATTACCGCGCAAGCGGGCTTTTTGTTTTTGTTCGTAGGGTGGGCACGCTTTTGTGCCCACGCGGACCGTGATAACCGGAGTGCGGACCCTCGTGGCACGGCAACGAGTATGTGCGTGTTGTGAGTTCACGCGTGGGCACAAAGGCGTGCCCACCCTACTCATCAACGTCGTTGCGATGTCATTTCGCGCGCATGTTGCATGTCACGGTCAAAATTCATGCGGGCTTCTTTCTTGCAGTCGCCGGCTTCGCGGCCGCGCATTGCACGGCAATCATTCAATGCCTGCGCATAGGCATTGGTATTTTCTTTCTTCATGGTCTGGAAACGCGCTTGCGGTGTCCGGTCTTCAATCTTCCAGCGCGGCGGATCCCTGTGTTCTACGTTTTCTTCAGCTGCGTTGACATGTAGCGCAAAAGCGTTAGCTGCGATAAAGAGTGCCAGCCATAGCGGTTTCAGTTGCATGTTCATGATGCCTCCTTGTTTTTAGACATCCGGCGAAATGCCGGATGTAAACGGACTAATCAAGTACGCAGCTTCGCCGTATCAGTAGCGCGAAATCTGCCCGTTATCAACCCGTACCCGGTCGCCAACCCGCAGATCGCCTGGATTGCTGACGCTGATGGTCTGGTAGCCGTTGTTGTTCATGCGCACGCGCACGTTGTAGGAAGTGGAGCCGGGGCTGTTGCGGGCTTCAAGCTGATTACCAACTACCGCACCGCCGACGACGCCGGCGATAGTGGCCAGGGTATTGCCGCTGCCGTGACCGACCTGATGGCCGACTACGCCGCCCAGCACGCCGCCGACAACCGCACCGCCTATGCCCTGGCTAGGTGTGTTGACCACATCGATGGCGTCGACCACGCCGTAGTTGCTGTTGTTTTGTTGTTGGTAACCTTGCTGGTAACCGGGATAAGTTTGCTGCGGGGGATTGGCGTAACCCTGATTAGCGTAACCTTGGTTGCCATAGCCTTGTCCGCCATATGGCGCAGCACAGCCGCCGAGCAGCAGCGTGCCGCCAATGACTGCAGCCAGCATGGCTTGTTTAGATGTTCTGCGGATGATCATAACTGCCTCGTAGTATGAGTTGGAATATTCAATGTAGTCAGTGTAGTACTTCGTAGTGTTGCGTATGTGCGTTACACCACACTAAAACGTTGTCGGGGCTGGCTCGGTTGACTATATTCGACAGCTTAGCGCGAAATCGGTTTCCGGATTGCATCAAGGAAATTCAGGGAAGCGACGTTTTTATCCGTCGACCTGCATTTTTCAGTTTTTTTCAGCCCTTGCTCCAATAATCCGGCTGCGCATAGATCGACTTCAAGCGATCGATAAAGAAACGTACCTTCGCCGGCAAATGGCGCTGTTGCGGATAGACCGCCATGATGTCGTAGTGCGGCAGCGCAAATTCATCCAGCACTGTCAGCAATTCCCCCGATGCCAGTTGCGACTCGATTTCCCAGGTCGAGCGCCATGCCAACCCCAAACCTTCACTGACCCAGCGATGCAGCAATTCACCGTCGTTGCAATCCAGGTTGCCAGCAGTCTTGATGATTACCGGCTTGCCGCCTTGCTGGAAATACCAGCCGCGCTGCTGGCCGCCTTGCAGATTGAAGGACAGGCAATTGTGGCTGGCGATGTCTTCCAGTGTTTTGGGAATGCCGTTGCGATGAAAGTATTCCGGCGTGCCGCACACCACGCGCCGGTTGCTGGCCAGCTTGACCGCAACGAAATTCGGATCGATCGCGCCGCCGATGCGGATACTGATGTCGTAACCTTCGCGCACCAGGTCGACCACGCGGTCGGTCAGGTTGAATGAAATCTGTACTTCAGGATTGGTGGCGATGAAGGCGGGCGCGTGCGGCGCCACGTGTTTACGGCCGAACGCCGCCGGCGCCGATACCACCAGATGGCCGGTGGCCTTGTGCCGGCCTTCCGAAATGATCTTCTCGGCGATATCCAGCTCAGTCAGCAGTTTGCGGCAATGGTCGAGAAATACCGTGCCTTGCTCGGTCAATGTGAGGTGGCGGGTGGTGCGGTGCATAAGCTTGGTGCCCAGCCGTTTTTCCAGCGCGTCGATGCGCCGTCCCAGCATCACGGGAGTAATGTTTTGTTCCAGCGCCGCGCCTGCCAGGCTGCCTTTCTCGACCACGCTGACGAATGCTTCGATCTGTTTGAGTTTGTCCATGTCTCGTCCTGCCTGTTATTCAACTTAGTGATTCATCTTGGTTATTTGCATTATGCCATTTTTCTAGTATTCCATACTTCATGTATCGAATACAGCGATTGTTTGTGTTCTTATCAAACAATATGTTTGGTTATAGGATGTGCTTCATCCACTCGGAAGTCTCGAGCGATTTCTTGATCCTTATAGCAATAACCCATATTTAGTAACTCGGAGGCAACATGGCAAAGATGAAGGCAGTAGACGCAGTAATGCACGTTTTGGCGAAAGAGGGCTGTGTCCAAGCCTTTGGCGTGCCGGGTGCCGCAATTAATCCGTTCTACTCTGCAATGAAACGACATGGCGGGATTGAGCACGTGCTGGCGCGCCACGTTGAAGGCGCATCGCACATGGCTGAAGGCTACACCCGCGCCAATCCAGGCAACATCGGTATCTGTATCGGTACTTCCGGCCCGGCCGGCACCGACATGATCACTGGTCTGTATTCGGCCCAGGCTGATTCGATCCCGATCTTGTGCATTACCGGCCAGGCGCCGCGTGCTCGCCTGTACAAGGAAGATTTCCAGGCTGTCGATATCGAATCGATCGCCAAGCCAGTCACCAAATGGGCGGTCACGGTACGTGAGCCGGCATTGTTGCCACGCGTATTCCAGCAAGCTTTCCACATCATGCGTTCCGGCCGTCCAGGCCCGGTCTTGATCGACATGCCTTTCGATGTGCAAATGGCTGAGATCGAATTCGATCCGGACACTTATGAGCCTTTGTCCGTCTATAAGCCGACCGCATCGCGTGCACAGATTGAAAAAGCCTTGACCATGCTGAATGAAGCAGAGCGTCCATTGCTGACTATCGGCGGCGGCGTGATCAATGCCGATGCTGCTGATCTGGCCGTGGAATTCGCGGAATTGACTGGCGTGCCAGTGATCCCGACTTTGATGGCCTGGGGCGCAATCCCTGACGATCATCCGCAAATGGCCGGCATGGTCGGTTTGCAAACCAGCCACCGTTACGGCAACGCCACCATGCTGGCATCCGATTTCGTGCTCGGCATCGGCAATCGTTGGGCTAACCGTCATACCGGTTCGGTGGAAGTATTCACCAAGGGCCGCAAGTTCGTTCACGTCGATATCGAACCAACCCAGATCGGCCGCGTGTTCGGTCCGGACTACGGCATCGTGTCGGACGCCAAGGCAGCATTGACCTTGTTCGTCGAAATCGCGAAAGAATTGAAAGCAGCCGGCAAATTGCCAGACCGTTCGGCCTGGTTGGGCGAGTGCCAGGAGCGCAAGCGCACCATGCAGCGCCGCACCCATTTCGAGAACGTGCCGGTCAAGCCGCAACGCGTCTACGAAGAAATGAACAAGGCTTTCGGCCGCGATACCTGCTACGTCAGCACCATCGGCTTGTCGCAAATCGCCGCCGCGCAATTCCTGCACGTGTACCACGCTCGTCACTGGATCAACTGCGGCCAGGCCGGTCCTTTGGGCTGGACTATTTCCGCAGCGCTGGGTGTTTGCGTCGCCGATCCGAAGCGCGACGTGGTGGCGATTTCGGGCGATTACGACTTCCAGTTCATGATCGAAGAATTGGCGGTAGGCGCGCAGTTCAACCTGCCTTACCTGCACGTCGTGGTGAACAACTCATACCTCGGTCTGATCCGTCAGGCGCAACGCGGCTTCGAGATGGACTATTGCGTACAACTGGCATTTGAAAACATCAATGCACCAGAACTCAACGGCTACGGCGTCGACCACATCGCTGTGGTTGAAGGTTTAGGTTGCAAGGCAATCCGCGTGACCGATCCAAACGCTATCCAGGATGCATTCGCACAAGCCAAGCGCTGGATGAAGGAATTCCGCGTGCCGGTGGTGGTGGAAATCATCCTGGAACGTGTCACCAACGTTTCGATGGGCACCGAGATCGACAACATCAACGAGTTCGAAGAACTGGCAACACATCGCAGCCATGCACCGACCGCTGTTTCCTTGCTGGACTGATTTTCAGGAGAGACGACATGACAAAACTAGCCGCTAACCTGACCATGCTGTTCACCGAGCTGCCGTTCCTGGACCGCTTCGATGCTGCAGCCAAGGCCGGGTTCAAGGGAGTTGAATTCCTGTTCCCGTATGCGTTCCGGGCTGAGCAACTGGCTGACAAATTGAGCACTAACGGCCTCGAGCTGGTCTTGCACAATCTGCCTGCGGGTAACTGGGAAGCCGGCGAGCGCGGTATCGCTTGCCACCCGGATCGCGTCAGCGAATTCCAGCAAGGCGTCGACGATGCGATTCGCTATGCCAAGGTGTTGAACGTCAAGCAGTTGAACTGCCTGGTCGGCATCGTTCCTGCCGGCGTTAGCGCTGAGCTGGCGCGTGCCACTGTGATCAGTAATCTGAAATTTGCTGCCGATAAGTTGCAGGCTGCAGGTATCCGTTTGCTGATCGAACCGATCAACAGCTTCGATATTCCGGGCTTCTTCCTGACCGGAACGCATCAGGCGCTGGAGTTGATCAAGGCTACCGGTTCCAGCAACCTGTTTGTGCAATACGACATCTATCACATGCAGCGCATGGAAGGCGAACTGGCGAACACCATCAAGGCCAACCTGTCGCAAATCAAGCATGTGCAGCTGGCGGACAATCCGGGTCGTTTTGAGCCGGGTACAGGCGAAATCAATTATCACTATCTGTTCAAGTTCCTCGATGAAATCGGCTACGACGGCTGGATCGGCTGCGAATACAAGCCGAAGGCCGGCACCGTCGAAGGTTTGGGCTGGCGCGCTGCGCACGGCGTTTGACAGACGTTTGACTGATCTAGATATTTTAAAAATTACGGAGAAATAACATGGCAAAAGTTGGCTTTATCGGACTCGGCATCATGGGCGCGCCAATGGCGGAAAACCTGCAGCGCGGCGGCCACAAGCTGTATCTGCATGACCAGAAGAATCCACCGGCAGCGCTGATCGACGGCGGTGCAACCGTTTGTACTTCCGGTGCTGAAGTGGCCAAGCGCGCCGACATCATCATCATCATGGTGCCGGATACCCCGCACGTTGAAGCAGTGCTGTTCGCCGAAAAGGGCGTTGCCGAAGGTCTGACCGCCGGCAAGATCGTGATCGACATGAGCTCGATTTCGCCGATCGCTACCAAGGGTTTCGCCAAGAAGATCAACGCCCTGGGTTGCGAATACCTGGATGCACCGGTCTCCGGTGGCGAAGTCGGCGCCAAGGCAGCATCGCTGACGATCATGGTCGGCGGTTCCGAAGGCGCGTTCAACGATGCCAAGGCTTTGTTCGAACTGATGGGCAAGAACATTACCCTGGTCGGCGGCAATGGCGACGGTCAAACCACTAAGGTGGCGAACCAGATCATTGTGGCGCTGAATATCCAGGCCGTAGCTGAAGCGTTGCTGTTTGCTTCCAAGGCAGGCGCAGATCCGGCGCGTGTACGCCAGGCTCTGATGGGCGGCTTTGCTGCATCGCGGATCCTGGAAGTGCATGGCGAACGCATGGTAAAACGGACTTTCAACCCAGGCTTCCGCATCGAACTGCATCAGAAGGACTTGAACCTGGCCTTGCAAGGCGCCAAGGCGTTGGGCGTATCGCTGCCGAACACCGCGGTAGCGCAAGAACTGATGAATTCCTGCGCAGCCAACGGCTTGAGCGGCCTCGATCACTCGGCGCTGTGCCGTGCGATTGAAATCATGTCGAACCATGAAATCGCCAAGGCGTAAGATATTGTCTTGAGTTAAAACTGCGGGTCGGAATGCGTTGCACTTCGACCCGTAATATCTGTTATCGTTTTAAAAAGTAAACCTGCAGTAGCAACGCCAAATTAAATACAAGAATTTTTAGAGACAATTCGCTTCATCTAGCAAGCGCATATATCAAGCGCGTTTATCAAGCGCATTTATCAAGGTACACAGCATGACTACCGCCAACAGCATCAAACCCCGCCAGCTTCTCCTCGACATGTACCAGGCCGCGGTCGACGCCGTCAGCGCCGCCAAATGCCTGCCAGAATACCTGGCCAAAATCCCGGCGCCGTCAGGCAAGGGACGGACCCTGGTGATCGGCGCCGGTAAAGGCGCCGCAGCAATGGCCAAGGCGGTAGAGGATCATTGGCAAGGCGATATCTCCGGTTTGGTGGTGACGCGTTACGCCCACGGCGCCGACTGCAAACGGATCGAAGTGGTTGAGGCCTCTCATCCGGTGCCGGATGAAGCCGGGCGCAAAGCGGCGGCCCGCATGCTGGAACTGGTCCAGGGCTTGACTGCAGACGATCTGGTGCTGTGTCTGATTTCCGGCGGCGGCTCGGCCTTGCTGGCGTTGCCGGCCGAAGGTATTTCCCTTGAGCAGAAACAAGCCATCAACAAAGCCTTGCTGAAAAGCGGCGCCAATATTTTTGAAATGAATTGCGTGCGCAAGCATCTGTCTGCCATCAAAGGCGGCCGTCTGGCGCTGGCCTGTGCTCCGGCGCGAGTCGTGACACTGATGATTTCCGATATCCCGGGCGACGATCCCGGCATCATCGCCAGCGGTCCAACCTTGCCAGATGCAACCACTTGTGCCGAAGCCCTGGCAGTGCTGCGCAAATACAATATTGACACGCCTGAGGCCATTCGCAAGCATCTTGAATCCGGCGCAGGCGAAACTCCCAAGCCCGGCGATCCGCGCCTGGAACGTAACCAGCACTATGTGATCGCCACCGCGCAAGACGCTCTGGAAGCTGCAGCTGCGACCGCTGTCGCTGCCGGCTTGACACCGTATATCCTGTCCGACGAAATGGAAGGCGAAGCACGCGATATCGGCCTGGCGCATGCGGCGCTGGCGCGCCAGATCGCGCGGCGTGGACAACCATTCAGCAAGCCGTGCGTCGTCATTTCCGGTGGCGAAACCACGGTCACCGTGCGCGGTAAAGGGCGCGGCGGCCGCAATGCAGAATTCCTGCTGAGCCTGGCGAATGCCCTGGACGGCTTCCCCGATATCCACGCAATTGCCTGCGATACCGACGGCATCGATGGTTCCGAGGACAACGCCGGCGCCATCTACCAGCCGGATTCGATGCGCAAGGCCGCGGAACTGGGATTACGTCCGCGCGCCATGCTGGACAACAACGACGGCTACGGTTTCTTCAGTGCGCTGGGCGATCTCGTCGTCAGCGGGCCGACGCGTACCAACGTCAACGATTTCCGCGCCATCGTGATTCTCTGATCAAGCGGGATCGGGTTTTCAGCAATTCCCTGCAATTATTTATTCCTGCGTCGGCACCTTTCCGGGCCGACGCCTGTCACTCAACTGGTCGACAGTTGGTCGATCTACTACAGAAAGCTCATCATGCGCCGCCAACGCAAAGCAAAAATCGTCGCCACGCTCGGTCCCGCCAGTGCGGACCAGAAAACAATCCAGGCGTTATTTGAAGCCGGTGCCGATGTTTTCCGTTTCAACTTCAGCCACGGTAGTCACGCTGATCATCAGGAGCGTTACGATATCGTCCGCGCCGTCGAGAAAACCGTTGGCCGCCCGATCGCCATCCTGGCCGACCTGCAAGGACCGAAGCTGCGCATCGGCACCTTCACCGATGGCAAGATAGCCCTGCAAGCCGGCCAGGAATTCACGCTGGACCGCGACAACACGCCAGGCAATAATCAACGTGTCTACCTGCCGCATCCTGAATTATTCGCGGTGATAGCCGGCGGCCAGTCCTTGCTGCTGGATGATGGCAAGGTAAGGCTGGAGGTGTTGTCTTGCGATGGTCAGTCGATCCACACCCGCGTGGTCAACAGCGGTTCGCTGTCGGACCGCAAAGGTGTCAACGTGCCGGATGCGGTATTGCCGATCCCGGCCCTGACTGAAAAAGACAAACGCGATTTGAAATTCGCACTGGAACTGGGCGTCGACTGGATTGCACTGTCGTTCGTGCAACGGCCGGAAGACGTATTGGAAGCACGCGACCTGATCGGCGATCGCGCCAGCA
The DNA here is from genome assembly GCF_900111995.1 of Collimonas sp. OK607. Classification (GTDB taxonomy): domain Bacteria; phylum Pseudomonadota; class Gammaproteobacteria; order Burkholderiales; family Burkholderiaceae_D; genus Collimonas. The sequence continues at coordinate 13,673 of NZ_FOKF01000063.1, read as the reverse complement.
TCTTGTCGAAACTGGAAAAGCCGGCAGCGCTGGATCAATTGGATGCGATCGTCCAGGTGTCCGACGCCATCATGGTGGCCCGTGGCGACCTCGGCGTCGAGTTGCCGCCGGAACGCGTACCTGGCGTGCAAAAGCGCATCATGCGCGTCTGTCGCCAGCACGGCAAGCCGGTCGTGATCGCAACCCAGATGCTGGAATCGATGATCACTTCGCCGGTGCCGACCCGTGCTGAAACCTCTGATGTTGCCAGCGCCATCTACGACGGCGCCGATGCCGTGATGTTGTCCGCCGAATCGGCCAGCGGCGCTTATCCGCTGCCGGCGGTGGCGATGATGGATCGCATCATCAGCGAAGTTGAACGTGATCCTTTGTACCAGAACATGCTGGACGCGCAGCACGAAGCGCCGTTGTCGAACCGTAGTGACGCCATCTGCTCGGCCTTGCGCGATGTCACCCGCATCATCGGCGCCAAGGCGACGGTGACCTACACCAGTTCCGGCCACACCAGCTTGCGCGCAGCGCGTGAGCGGCCGATGGCGCCGATTCTCAGCATTACGCCGAAGTTGTCCACAGCGCGCCGGCTGGCGCTGGTGTGGGGCGTGCATTCGACCATCAGCGACCAGGTGCATAACGAGAGCGAGATGGTAACTGCCGCTTGCGAGACCGCCGTCAAGGAAGGTTTTGCCAAGGCCGGGGACCAGATCGCCATCACCGCCGGCATGCCGTTCGGGCAGTCGGGCAGCACCAATTTGTTGCGTCTTGCGGAAGTCTGGCCGCAGTAAAACACGACCCTGTAAATTCGACGGCCACGGCGTGATGCGTGGCCGTTTTCTTTTGTGATGGCGTTTTCGGGAAGAGCTCTATTTCCGACGCGGAGTCAGCAGCAATTCTTTGGTGAAGCTCAGTTGTTTTTTTCTGGCTTTATCGTCACTCAGATCCCACAACAACGACTGTGCCAGCTGAAAGCTATATAGCGTAAAAGCACGGTTGCTGGCCTCCGATTTACCAAATCCCATTTCCTGAAACCCCTGGCTGTAATAGGTCAGCCGTTGCTGATCCACTTCACGCACAGCCTGCCGCGCCATATCGTCGCGCCGCGACCATGCCCTGATGGCAAATTCGATCATCGCCGCGCGTCGTGCGGTGAGGCCGTGAAAAGGCAGCGCCAGGACTTCGTCAAGAACATCGTCCGCAGAAAATGTGCGTCCTTCGAACGTGCGGATGACTTGCGTAGTGGTCCTCTCATGCCACCTTTTCAGCAGCTTCGACAGCAGGTCATTCCGATCCTTGAAGTGATAGTAGAAACTTCCCACCGTAATACCAAGTTCTCTTGCCAGCGATTCAACGCGCACGGCATCAATGCTCTTACTTATCAGTAATTCGGTTGCGGCATCGATCCAGTCGTCCGGGGCCAGGATTTTTTTTGCTTTCACGCGGCGCGGTGATTCGGGATTTGCTGGGTCCGCGGGATTAGCGGATTTTGCGGGTTTTATTTTCTCGGACGGCACTCCGGTTTCCTTCCTTGGCGATGGTGATTCATTATAGTTCATGCCTTGTCCGAAGAATTACCGGCTGAACCGCAATAGCAGGTTGTCCCGGACGTCTTCTTTCGCACAGTTTCAATCGCACGTCCCAACTATTTTCGATTGGCGGATCTCACCGGCCGACACGAATATTTGTTGTAAAAAATGCCAATCTCAAAAAAACCACAAGCCAGCATAAAAATAGGGAACCCTATGTTTGAATAGGCTTGCCTATGTTAATGTTCATCGGATTTGCAACGGCTGGCGATGCTTAATCGCCAATAGCCGTCACTAATCGCCAATATTTTTTTGTAAAAAATGGGACGCCGCCGCAGAGCGGTGCTTCGTTGAAGTGGCAGGAACCGAGGATGCTGACAATAGAAAGGAGAAATCCATCAGGTAATCCAAAACGTGGTTTCACCGTAACGAGTTCATAAAAATTTCGGAGATAAAAAAATGAAAAAGCAATTCCTGCAATGGCTTGGCGCCGCTCTGGTTGCTATCGCCGTCCTGCCGGTCCCAGCCTGGGCAACCGGTTATACCCAGACCAAATATCCCATCATATTGGTGCATGGTTTGTTCGGCTTCGACAAGATCGGGCCGGTTGAATATTTCTACGGCATTCCAGACGCGCTGCGTGCTGACGGTGCACAGGTCTACGTAGCCGAAGTATCGGCGGCCAACAGCACGGAAGTACGCGGCGAGCAGTTGCTGACTTATGTCAAGCAAGTCCTGGCCGCTACCGGCGCCTCCAAGGTCAACCTGATCGGCCACAGCCATGGCGGGCCGACTATCCGCTACGTGGCCTCGGTTGCTCCGCAGCTGGTGGCTTCGGTGACCAGCGTCGCCGGCCCGAACAAGGGGGCAGCGGTGGCTGACGTCTTGCGCGGAGTAGTGACCCCGGGCTCGCTCAGCCAGGCTGTGCTGGGAACGGTCGTCAACAGCTTTACGACGCTGATCGAGATATTGTCAGGTAGCCCCAGCGATCCGCAGAATTCGATAGCTGCCCTGGACTCGCTCACCACCGCCGGCATGGCCAAATTCAATCTGGCACATCCTGAAGGGGTTCCAGTGACAGCTTGCGGCGAAGGCGCTTACCAGGTGGGTGGCGTGTACTATTTCTCATGGAGCGGCGGTCAGCCTTTAACTAATGTGCTAGATCCGAGCGACGCCAGCATGGGTTTGCTTTCACTGGCATATGGCGGAGCTAAAAACGATGGTTTGGTAGGTAGTTGCAGCAGCCATCTTGGCCAGGTGATCCGGGACAATTACGGCATGAATCATCTGGACGAGGTGAATCAGCTTCTCGGCCTGGTGAATATTTTTGAAACCAATCCGAAGACGGTCTACCGCCAGCAAGCCAATCGCCTGAAAGGCCTGGGACTGTAAATATGGGAATCCGACATCCATTTATCTGGGTCGGGGCGGCGGCTTTGGCCGCCGCCATTTTTGTTCCGATGCTGATGACGCATGAGGAACCGCCAGTCCCGAAAATTGCTACGCAACCAGATCTTTTCCCATTCGTGCGCTCACTGCAGGGAACGCATCCCGACGGTGACCTTCAAGTCATTGCCGGCGATGTACTGGTCGCTGACGCCCAGCTGGTAAGTCTGTTTGATTACTATCTGAGCGCGGTGGGTGAAAAGCCGCTGTATGCCATCCGCAAGGAGATCGAACAGGAACTGGACCGACGTCTGAAGCCGCTTGCTGCGACTGAAGCCAAGCGTCTGTTGGGAAATTATATCGATTATAAAACCGCTCTGGTTGCGTTGGATAAAGATCCGCAACTGGCCGGAAACGGCTTGGCGGCGATCCGTGGCCGCCTGCAGAAAATGCAAGAGGTGCGCGCCCGGTTTTTCAGTTCGGCCGAAAGTAAACGCATGTTCGGCTTTGTTGATACCGAGGACGCGGATACACTGGCAAGGATGGAAATCACCCAGGATAAATCGCTGAGTGCGCCGCAAAAGCAGGAAAAGCTAGCCGCACTGGACGCGGCCATGCCAGCCGCATTGCGGGAATCCCGGGAGGCGCCCCTGAAAATCGTCAAGCTGGAGGATACTGCAGCTAAGATGCGACAGCAGGGAGCAAGCGAAGACGACATCTATCGTATGCGCGCGGCAGCCTTGTCACCGGAAGCCGCAGCGCGGATGGCAGAAGTGGATCAGGACGAAGCGGCCTGGAAAAGCCGGATTGGCGCGTATCTTGCCGAGCGCAGTAAACTCAGCGACGCGGGCGCCATTGCAGAGTTAAGAAACAGGATGTTTGACGTCAACGAGCAAAAGCGGTTGCCTGGCTACGAAAAGTAAGGAAATCAGCATTCATGTCCGACTTGTTAATGAAATTGGCCGGCAGTCCGATCGGCGCCGGCGTGGTGAAGTTGTTGGGATTGCCGGCGCCGGTCGAACTGGCTCGCAGCAAAGGTCCTTATGCCGCGCAACCATTGGCGCGGAAAAATGTCCTGCTGGGCCGTTCTCCCAATGGCTACGCGATAGACCGGCTATGGGTAATCGCGCTGGATGCGGGAGCGGTGTCGCTGGAAACCCTGCCCGAAAATGCCGCTCCCGGCCCTGACATCCTGATCATGGACGCGACTGGCTGCACCACGCCGTCGGACTATCGGGCGCTCTACGATTTCTTCCATCCATGGATGCGTCGGATCGCGCGTAACGCCAGGGTGTTGATTGTCGCAGGGCTGCCGGCTGAAGCCAAAGACCCGGTTGCCGCGGCGGCGGCGCGCGGTATCGAGGGCTTCAGCCGTTCGTTGGCGAAAGAGCTGGGCCCACGCGGCGCCACCGTTAATCTCGCCTATGTTGCGCGTGATGCGGTCGATCGCCTTGAGGGTGTGGTGCATTTCTTTTGCGGCATCCAGACCAGCTACGTGTCTGGACAGGCAGTTCACGTTACATCGCGGGTGACCGCACCGGCACTGGCAGCGCTGCGGTATCACGAGGCGCTGAAAGGCAAGGTTGCGCTGGTCACGGGAAGTGCGCGCGGCATTGGCCGGGCGACTGCGGAGCGGCTAGTGCAGGAAGGCGCACAGGTGATATGCCTGGATGTTCCGGCTGCAAGCCAGGTCTTGCAAGAGACCTGCAATGCGATCGGAGCAAAACCGCTGGCGATGGATATTGCCAGTCCCGACGCACCACGGCAGCTGGCCGATTTTTTCAGGCAGCGGTTCGGCGGCCTGGATATTCTGGTTCACAATGCCGGTATTACCCGCGACAAGACGCTCGCCAAGATGGCCGGGAAATCCTGGGATCAGGTGGTGGACATCAATTTTTCCGCGGTGATGGCTATCGATCAGGTACTGCTGTCGGAACAGGTTTTGCGTGACGACGCGCGTATGGTCTATCTGTCCTCGATCAGCGGCGTCGCAGGCAATTTCGGGCAGACAAACTATGCCGCAACCAAAGCAGCCATGATCGGCTATGTGGCAGCTCAGGCATCGCTGCTTGCCACGCGCGGCATCGGCATCAATGCCGTCGCCCCCGGCTTTATCGAAACGGCGATGACGCAGGACATGCCATTCATGGCGCGCGAAATCGGCCGTCGCCTGAACTCGGTAAAGCAGGGCGGCAAACCGCGCGATGTAGCAGAGCTGGTTACGTTTCTATGCACCCCCGGAGCATACGGCATCAGCGGCGACACGATTCGCGTTTGCGGCCAGGGCTTGATCGGCGCCTGACAAATCGTCATGGATAAAAAAATGGCCGCTTGCTTGCTGCCCCAGCGGCCATTCTTCATACTGCCTGAACTACGTATCAGCGTGCAGCTTCAGCCAGTGACAGCGCCAGTTTATTGTGGCGCTCCAGCACATTGCCGAGATCGACCGTGGTGAACTGGCCGTTGCGCACCACTACGCGGCCGTTGATGATGCTGTAGGCAACATCAGACGGCGTGCAGAATACCAACGCCGCTACCGGATCGTGCCAGCCACCCGCGAACTTGACCTGGTTCAGGTCGAACAAGACCAGATCGGCCGACATGCCTGGTTCCAGCGCGCCGATATCGTCGCGGTTGAGCACCTTGGCGCCGCCCAACGTCGCCAGCTCCAGCGCCTGCCTTGCGGTCATGGCGTCGGGGCCGAAGCCGACCCGCTGCAACAGCATAGCTTGCCGCACTTCACCCAGCATATGGGCACCGTCGTTGGAGGCCGAACCGTCGACACCGATACCGACCGGCACGCCGGCATCGACCATCTTGCGGATCGGTGCGATGCCGGAGGCCAGCCGCATGTTGGAGCAAGGGCAGTGGGCGATGCCAGTGCCGGTGCGGGCGAACATGTAGATACCTTCATCGTCGAGCTGGACGCAATGGGCATGCCAGACATCGTGGCCGACCCAGCCGCAATCTTCCGCATATTCCGCCGGCGTCATGTTGAATTTCTCACGGCTGTAGGCGATGTCGTTGACGTTTTCCGCCAAATGCGTATGCAGAGAAACGCCATGATGACGCGCCAGGTTCGCCGATTCACGCATCAAGTCGCGAGACACCGAAAACGGCGAGCAGGGCGCCACCACGATGCGTTGCATCGCGTGGCGGCTGCTGTCGTGATAAGTTTCAATCAGGCGCTGCGTATCTTGCAGGATGGCTTTTTCATCTTCCACCACGCGATCCGGCGGCAAGCCGCCTTTCGACTGGCCGACGCTCATCGAACCGCGCGCAGCATGGAAGCGCATGCCGATTTTCTGCGCAGCTTCGATACTATCGTCCAGCTTGCAGCCGTTCGGATAGATGTACAGGTGATCGCTGCTGGTGGTGCAACCTGACATTATCAGTTCGGCCATCGCGGTCAAGGTCGAGACCTGGATCATCTCTGGCGTCAGGTTAGCCCAGATCGGATACAGGTTGGTCAGCCAGTTGAACAGCTCGCCGTTTTGCGCCGCCGGAATCACGCGCGTCAGGCTTTGGTACATATGGTGATGGGTATTCACCAGGCCCGGGATGACGACATGATTACTGGCGTCGATGACTTCGTCGGCAGTTTGCGGCAGGTCGGCGCTGTTGCCGACCTGTTCAATCACGTTGTTGCGGATGAACACCGCGCCGCCGGCAATTTCACGGCGCGCGTGGTCCATTGTGACTACAACGCGCGCATTTTTTATCAATAAGGTTTTAGACATTACGTTAAATCCAAAGACGCTGGTTCAAGCCCTGGCTTAAGGTTTCGGTGTAAAGCGGCGTAGGAAATCCAGCAAGATTTGCGCCGATACTTCGGCATCGTCCGCAGTCATTGTTTCCAATGGATTGTGGCTGATGCCACCGTTGCCGCAACGCGTAAACAGCATGGCGACATCAGTTATTTTAGCGATGGTCATGGCGTCATGACCGGCGCCGGAAGCGAGTTTGAACGGCTGCACACCGGCCCGTTCGGTGGCTGCGGACAACTGGTCCATCAGCCACGAAGCGCAAGGTGCGGCAGGCGCCGATACCATTCTTTCGACATTGGCTTCGACGCAGCGGCGTTCGCAAACCTTTGCGATATGTGCCAGCACGTCGGCCACCGCGGCATCGCGGATGGTGTCGTCGGCGGCACGGATATCCAGCGAGAATACGCAAGCACCCGGGATCACATTGGTCGAACCGTTTGGCACTTGCAACTGGCCGACGGTGCCAACCAGCGATGCTTGCTGGTCTTGCGCGCAACGCTGTTCCACATACAGCAGGATTTCGGCGGCGGCGGTGGCGGCGTCTTTGCGCATCGACATCGGCGTGGTGCCGGAGTGGCTGGCGACGCCTTTCAGTTGCACCATATAGCGGCAGCTGCCGGCAATCGAAGTGACAATGCCGACCGGCAGGTCGCGATGCAGCAGAACCGGTCCTTGTTCGATATGCACTTCGACGTAGCCTAGCAAATCGGCCGGGTTGCGCGCGATGGCGGGAATCGCTGCAGGATCGTGGCCGGCTTTCAGCAACGCATCACGCATGCTGATGCCGTCGCGGTCAAGATTGTTCAGCAGTTCCAGGTTGAACTGGCCGATGATGGCATTGCTGCCGAGGAACGTGCTCTTGAAACGCACTCCTTCCTCTTCGGAGAACGCGACGATTTCAAAATGGAACGGCAATTTTTCGCCGCGCTCATGCAGGTGCTTGACGATAGCGATAGGCAGCAAGATACCTTCGCGACCATCGTATTTGCCGCCATTGCGCACGGTGTCGTAATGCGAACCGGTCATCAGCGTCTTGGCTGCCGGATTGTCCGACAGGTAGCGGCCGACCACGTTGCCGACGGCGTCGGTCTCGGCTTGCATGCCGGCTTCGCGCATCCAGCCGGCAATCTGTGTCGCGGTACGCCGATGTGCATCGGTCATGTAGGCGCAGGTGAGGCCGGTCTCGTCATCGCTCCAGGCACCGATCTGTTCGGCCCATTGCATGATGGTTTTGCCGAGTTCCGGCGTGTAGCCGAGCAGGTCGTTGGTGCGCATTTCGGCGATCCGGCCGATCTGGCGCAGCGCTTCTCCCAGTTCGTCGTCGAACTGGTTTTTCAGGCGGCGGCTGAAGGTGCCGATGATGGCTTGGCGCGACAGCCCCTGGCCATCGGCGCCTTTGACTGCGAGGATGAATGGGAAGCCGAATTTGGTGTTGTAGTCGGCGTTCAGTTTTTGCAGTGTGGCGAATTCTTCAGGGCTGCAATTATTGAGGCCAGCCTTGGCTTGCTCGCCGGTCGATTCGACCGTCAGCTCGCCGGAAATGGCTGCCTTGCCGGCCAACTCCGGGTGGGCACGGATCAGGCCCAGTTGTTCTTCCCGGGTGGCCTTGCTGACGACTGCCTGCATCGCTTGCTTGAGTGCGGTGATGTTGGCAAACGGCCGTTGCGCGGCGGCGCGCTCCGGGATCCATGGCGAATGCTCATAGATGCCATGCAGCGTTGAAACGAAGGCGGTTACATCGCTGTTATTCAGTTGTTCTAATGTTGTCATTTGTGCTATTGGCGGGTCCGACCCGCTTCATCCTTGATTAAATCGCTTCTGTTTCAAATACGGGTTGGACCCACATCTACTTCAATAATATTTACGTCAATTTACTTCAATTTACTTCAAAAACAGTTTTAATGATCGGAGCTTTGTGCCGCCGCCAGTGCATGCGAGCGGCTGTCTTCATTGGAACCCTTGCCGTTGAAAAACAGATTCAACAGGACCGCCATCGCGGAAGCCAGCAAGATGCCGCTATGCAGGATGGTCGACATGAACAGTGGCATCTTGTCGAAAAAGGTTGGCGCCACGATAGGAATCATGCCGGCGCCGAAGCTCACGGCGACGATGAACAGATTATTCCGGTTGCGCTGGAAATCGACGCCCGACAAGATCTTGATGCCGGTTGCCGCCACCATGCCAAACATGACGATGCCGGCGCCGCCCAGCACGAATTGCGGAATCGAGGCAGCCACGTGCGCCATTTTAGGAAACAGCCCGAACAGCATCAGGATCACGCCGGCGGCGGCGCAGACATAACGGCTACGCACACCGGTAACGCCGACCAGGCCGACATTCTGCGAGAACGAGGTGTAAGGGAAAGTATTGAAAACACCGCCGATCACGCTACCCAGGCCGTCGACGCGCAAACCGCGCGCCAGGGTCTTGTCATCGATTTTCTTGCCGACGATTTCACCCAGGGCGATGAACATCCCGGTCGATTCGATCATGGTCACGATCATGACCAGGCACATGCTGAGAATCGAACCGATGTCGAACTTCGGCCAGCCGTAGTGGAACGGGCGGATGAAAGCAAACCATTCGGCGTCGCCGAGGCCGTAAAAGCTGATTTTCCCCATTGCCAAGGCAATTGCGAAGCCGATGATCATACCGCTCAACACCGAGATATTGGCGATGAAACCTTTGACGTATTTGGTGATCAGCAGGATCGATACCAGCACTACCAGCGCGATGCCGAGGCTGGTCGGCGAGCCGTAGTCAGGGTTGGGGATTTTGGTGAAGACGCCATCGACAAGGGTGCCGATTACCGGTTGGCCGCCGGCCGCCCAGTTGATGCCGACGCCCATCAGTGAAATGCCGATGACGCTGATCACCGTGCCGGTCACGACCGGCGGGAAGAAGCGCATCAGGCGGCTCATGTATGGGGCGGCAAAAACGCAGAAGATACCGGAGACGATCACGGCACCGTAGATGTGGACGATAGTCAGTTGCGGGTTGCCGGCCATCGCCACCATCGGGCCGACGGCGGCAAAGGTGACGCCCATCATTACCGGCATCTTGATGCCGAATTTCCAGAAGCCGAGGCTTTGGATCAAGGTCACCAGGCCGCAGCAAAACAGGTCGGCGCTGATCAGGAATGCAATGTCGCTTTTTGCCAGGTTGAGCGCGCCGCCAATGATCAGCGGCACGGCAATCGCGCCGGCGTACATCACCAGCACGTGCTGCATGCCGAGTGCAGCGAGTTTACCTACGGGGAGTCTTTCATCTACTGGATCAGTGGTGCTGGTCATCATGTGTCTCCTAGGTGCTAATTATGATTTTAGTGCTTGCGGCGACATCAATCCGGCCTTTATTAGCTTGTTACTTAGCTCCTGCCGATCCGGTTGATGCGCTACAGCCTCACAAGTCACCCGCGGTAAACACAGGGCCTGTACTGCCCGATACTACTTGGCCCAGACCCTGACGATATATTTGCTGACTGATAGTTGATTTATGTATTTGGATATATGAGTTAATGTGTTTCCTGTAGGGCAACATCACTTTATTTCACTGTTTTATCTCACTGTCTTTCTCATTGTTTATCTGCTTACTTGGCAATCATTGCCTTCGCAGCAATCCCGATTTGTTCGCGCAGCCATTTGTGTTCAGTTGCCTGATGCACCCGTTCATGCCACAGTTGATAAAAACGCATCGGCGGAAACTTGATCGGCAAGGTGAAGCTTTTCAGCGACAGGGTCTTTTCATAAAAACGGGCGAACTGGCGGCCGGTGGTCAGCACCAGGTCGGTTTGCGCAACCATATAGGGCAGCATGCCGAAGTAGGCGGATTCGACCACCACGTTGCGGTTCAGGTTCTGGCTGTCGAGGAAGGAATCGATGATGCCGTGATAACCGGGCAGCACTTGCCATGGCGCTACGTGCGGCAGCGAGAGATAGTCTTCGACCGTCATCTGGTCCGGCCCGGTGCGTTTGGCGTAGGCGCTGTCGGCGCGCATCAGGCAGACGATAGGATCGTCGAACAGTTTGGATAAATGCAGATGTTGCGGCGGTTCGTCCCAATTGGCGATGACCAGGTCGAGGTCGCCGTCCGACAGCAGCCGGACATAATCGGTTTCCGGCCCCAGTGCATGAATCACGATGCGGCTCTTCGGCGATTCGCGGCGCAAGCGCGCAACGACTTCCAGGAAGAACGGCGTATTCATGTAATCTGGTGCGGCAATATGGAAAGTACGTGCTTCAGCCTGGGGTACGAACGTGGCTTTCTGGACAAACAGCCGTTCGGTTTCTTCCAGGATCCGTTTGGCCGGCTTAAGCAGGCTTTCACCATGCTGGGTTGGCACCATGCCGCGCGCGCCGCGTACCAGCAGGGGATCGCCGGTGAGTTCGCGCAGCTTGCGCAGCGAAGCCGAAATCGACGGCTGCGGCTGATTGAGTTTGAGGGCTACACGCGATACATTCTTCTCGCATAGCAACAGATACAGTATGCGTATCAGGTGAATATCCAGGTGGTCAGGCAGCTTGGCCATATTGTCTCCGACAAATAATTTTTTTAGGTAGGACTTACGCAAAACTGCCCCAGCGGCGTTACTCCTCCTAGCCGTACATTCGTACTGTCTTCGTCGTCGTGCCTTGCTGGAACAGTTTTGCGTAAGTCCTAGTAATCTGCAGTTCATTTTGTTATATGGATATGAGTATGTCAAATATATCTGAAAATCCATGTTTTAGATTCCCAATACGTTTATCTTGCGTGAATCTGGCGCGCTTTTAACTTCTGAGCGCAAGAAGAGGAAAATGAAAGGTGGGCAAGTATCTTGCTTATCCGATCATGTTGGTCGTAGCGGAGCTGATATAAAACAAACTTTATAAATAGTTCGCGGCCGTGTAGGAGGTTGTACCTCTTTCGTTTGCAGAGCCCGCAGTGGCAAACGAGTGATAATCGTGGGGAAGACATGGATGCATTATTAGTTTCGTATGGAGTCGAATGGCTCAATTTGCTGGTCCGCTGGTTGCATCTGATTACGGGCATTGCCTGGATCGGCGCATCCTTCTATTTCGTCTGGCTGGATAATTCGATCCGGCCGCCGAAGGCAGGATCCGATCTGGCCAAAAAGGGCGTGTCCGGAGAATTGTGGGCGGTGCACGGCGGCGGCTTCTACAATCCGCAAAAATACCTGGTTGCGCCGGCTGAATTGCCGGACGACTTGCATTGGTTCAAATGGGAAGCGTACGCCACCTGGCTGTCCGGCTTTGCCATGTTGTTCATCGTCTATTACTTCAATGCTTCGGCCATGATGATCAACAAGGATGTGGCCGATCTGAATACCTGGCAGGCAATCGGCGTCGGCCTCGGCACGCTGGTGGTGGGCTGGACCGTCTACGACTTGCTGTGCCGTTCGCCGCTGGGCAAACGTGATGGCTTGCTCGGTATCGTCATGTATCTGTTCATCGTTGCCGCAGCCTTTGTGCTGACGCATTTGCTGAGCGGCCGTGCTGCGTATATCCATGTCGGCGCCATGATCGGCACCATGATGGTGGGTAACGTGCTGATGGTGATCATTCCGGGGCAGCGCAAGCTGGTGGAAGCGATGCGCGTCGGTAAATCGCCTGATCCGATCTACGGCAAGAAGGCCAAGCAACGTAGCGTGCACAACAACTACTTCACGCTGCCAGTGCTGTTTATCATGATCAGCAACCACTACGGCATGACTTATAACCATTCGTATAGCTGGCTGATCCTGGCGGCGATTATTGCTGCCGGCGCGTTGATCCGTCACTTCTTCAACCTGCGTCATGCCGGCCGCGTTTCGCTCGGTTATCCGATTGCCGGCGTTGCCTTGTTGCTGGCAGTGGCGATTGCGATTGCACCGAAGCCGATCCAGCCGGTGGCGCCGGTTGCCAAGGCAGACGCTGCAGTTGCAGCAGGCACCACGGTAGCGGCAACAACTGCAGCAGCAGCGGCCCCGGCCGCCGATATGGCGCATATCCAGGAAATCATCGGCCAGCGTTGCGCTACCTGCCATTCGGCACAGCCAACCCAGCCAGGATTTGCTACTGCACCGGCCGGCGTGATGTTGCAGACGGCGGACCAGATCCGTCAGCACGCCGACAAGATCTATCAGCAAGCGGTGCAATTGAAGGCGATGCCGCTGGCTAACCTGACGCATATCACGGACGAAGAACGCGCCCTGATCGGCACCTGGTATACCTCCGGCGCCAAGTAAGTCAGGCACGTCGGAAATCATCCTGAAAGCCGGAAGCTGATTGAGCAGTTTTACCACGCTCAATCGGCCTCTGCGCTTGACCTCATTTAAGAAAAATCTGGAGTACTCATGTCCCAAACTATCACAATAGATGGCTTCAACCTGACTGCGCAGCAAGTAGTCGACGTTGCCCGCGCGCCGCACCTGCCAGTAACCCTGGCCGATTCTTCACGCGCTGCCTTGAAAGAAAGCCGCGACTACATCGAATCGACCTGGATGCACGATGAAGCACCGATGATGTACAGCTTCAACACCGGCGTCGGCTTGTTGAAAGACACCCGCATCAAGGTCGAACATATCGAGTTGTTCCAGACCCAGCTGATCAAGGCCCATTGCGCCGGTATCGGTGAGCCGTTCTCGGAAGAGGTCAGCCGCGCCACGATGCTGTTGCGCGCCAATGCGTTTGCCAGCAACTATTCAGCGCCACGGGTCGAAGTAGTCGACCGCCTGCTGGCTTTCCTGAATGCCGGGATCCATCCGATCATGCCGCAAAAAGGTTCGGTCGGCGCGTCCGGCGATCTGGCGCCATTGTCTTACCTGGCGGCGGCGATTGCCGGTTTTGATGAAGCTGAAGTGATGTACCAAGGCCAGCGCATGAGCGCGCCGCAAGCGATCACCAAGGCTGGCGTCGGTCCGGTCAAGTTCGACCTGAAAGCCAAGGATGCCTCGGCCTTGATCAACGGTTGCACCGCTTCGCTGGCAGTGGCGGTATTGGTTGCCCACGATGCGCGTAACCTG
>NZ_FOKF01000066.1 GCF_900111995.1 Collimonas sp. OK607 | reverse complement strand
GCATTGCTGCCTAGCATCTCTGCTATCGCTCACTCAAAATACTGACAGGCCACTTTCTCTCGAAAGCGCCTATTTTCTTCTTTTGTGAACATTTAATGTTTTAAGTTATACGCTAGCGACTTACGTCACCAGCGCTGCACTTCCATCAAACGCCCACACTTATCGACTGTTAATTGTTAAAGAACCTTCTACTTCGCGTCACCAGAACCCCGGTTCGCGTCGCTGTCAAATCGTTTTGTTTGTCAGCAGCAGAGAGATGAGATTATGTGGCGTTTCGCGTTTTTCGTCAACTACTTTTTTACTACTCACCGAAAAACTTTTTACCGCCCACACCAACTTCAACCCGCTTTATTTCCCTCAAACTTCGCTCCCCAAAACAGCCTTTTTACCTCTCAGCTGCTTCGTTTATTTCGCGTCGTTCTCAACGGGAGGCGAACTATAGCAACCCTCTCCGCTCCCCGCAAGTACTTTGTTAAAGATATTTCGATTTACTTCATTTATCCAATTCTGCATCTATTAACCGTACCTATTAAGCGTAGCTACTGATTACACATCAACAGAGTTCAGCACAGCCCAGCGGGCAGCGCTGACGCCCTTCTCCAGGCTGACCCGGCTGACTATCTGCTCCAGCTGCAAATGATTGCTAGGTGAAGTAATCAAGTCCGCGCGCACCTCCAGCTGGGTACCTGAAGCCAGGTCCTCGCTATGCAACGACTGTACAACCAGGTGCGGCATGCCGTTGAGCATATGCAGCATCAAGGTCCGCACCTGCACCTCGTCTTCAGGCCGGCATACTACAGAGAGGCGATATACCTGCTCGATTTCCGTCGCGCTATGCAGATCCTGACGATTGATCATATGAGAGACGCCGCGCAACAGTACATTGGCGCCCAGAATTGCCGCCGCGCCGATAGCGGCTTCCAGCGCATGACCAAGCCCGCACAGCACGCCGACCGCGGCGGAACACCACAACGTGGCTGCGGTATTGAGCCCACGCACGTTAATCCCTTCGCGCATGATGACGCCGGCGCCGAGGAAACCGATACCGGACACTACATAAGAGGCAATCCGGGTCGCGCCTTGCGGATCCGATTCGAATGCCGACACCATGACAAACAGCGCCGCGCCAATCGATACCAGGGCATTAGTCCGCAAACCCGCCATGCGCTGGCGCATTTGGCGCTCTGCGCCTATCAGCGAACCCAAGGTCAGGGCGAGCAAGACTCGCAGGGTAAATATTTTCCAATCCATCTTCACTACCTTTCTGTATGCATCGAAATGCCAGCCGGCGACATTCCATGGGTGCGCATCGCTGCTTCAGAAACTGAAGATCAGCTAGCAAATCGAACAAACGAATGGATGGGATATATATAACGTATATATAAGACGCAGGGCGGCGATGCGAAATCGCCTGAGATACTACAGCGCGTCAATTCACCGGCTGTAGTTATGATCGACTAAAAGCAGGTGAATTGCGTCGGGCTGTGCGCCCATCCACAGGTACTGGTACAACTGTCCAAAACCGGATCTCCTACAAAGATAGTCCGCATGATTCTATTTAGACACCATTGGCAAGTCAAGTAATGCCCGGCGCATTTGCCACATCCGCTGCCGCATTCACTGTCACATCCGCCGCCAGCTTGCGCATGATGTGGGCGGCTGCCACCAGGCCGAAGGTCGCGGTTACCACCACCGCCGAACCGTAACCAGCGCAATTCAGGCCGGTTACGCCAGGCGCGACGTCGCCATCAACGGCACATACCTCTTCACTAAGCGGCGCACTTAACGGCTCGGTAGAAAACACGGCGTCGATGCCGAAGCGCACTTTATCGCCGCGCGGGAACCGGTACTCGGAACGCAGACGCTTGCGCACCTTCGCCAGCAGCGGCTCTTGTTCGGTTTTGGCAAGGTCGCGGACTTCAATACAGGTCGGATCTACTTGCCCTCCGGCGCTGCCAATCGTGATCAGCCGAATGCCCTTGTCGCGGCAATAGGCGATCAAGGCCGCTTTAGCGCGCACATTATCGATGGCGTCGATCACATAGTCGTAACGCCCTTCGCCAATCATTTCGGGCAAATTATCGGCGGTGATGAAATCTTCCACCTCGGTGACATGGCAGTACGGATTGATCTGGGCGATACGGGCCGCCAGCGCACTCACTTTGGCCTGGCCGAGCGTGTCGGTCAACGCATGGATCTGGCGGTTGATATTAGATTCAGCCAGGTTATCCAGATCGATCATGGTCAGATTGCCGATCGCACTGCGCGCCAATGCCTCGATCGCCCACGAGCCGACACCGCCAACCCCGATCACACAGACATGCGCTTGCAGAAAACGCGCCAGCGCGGCGGCGCCATACAGGCGGGCGATACCGCCAAAACGCCGGTCGAAATCAACCTCTTCGAGGTCTATGACAGGAACAGATGCGTCGGAAGCGCTTGATACGACAGATGAAGGCATGGTCGGGAGCAAAAAAATGTACGGGCAATTGCCAAAATATCCAGGAATGGCCGGATATCGCTATTGACGCTATTTTACCGGCTCCGTGAGACGAAATTATTTTGAAGTGTTTTAATATGGCTGTATTGATATTCGTCGCCAGCCATCCAGAAATTATCAAACAAGCATCAATTCGCCACGAGCGCCCCAGTTTAATCCACGAGATACATCATCATGCCGAATGCACTGATAGACACCGCGCCAGATTTCAGCCAGCCGATAGCAGTCCTCAAACACTGCCACGACCGGATACGCAAGCAGTTAACCACGCTGCAGAATTTGCTCGACCATGTGCCGCAACATGGCAACGATGCTCAGGCACAGCAGGCAGCCCACAGCGTCATGCGCTATTTCAACCAAGCCGCCCCGCATCATCATGCAGATGAGGAGCACGACTTGCTGCCGATGTTGCACGCCACAGCGACCGGAGAAGATGCTGCGGTGCTGCAAAGACTGGCACCCGAAATCCTGGCTGAACACCAACAGATGGACAGCCTCTGGCATTCCATCAACCGGCAATTGACGCATATCGCCGATGGTGACGCGGCAACCTCGGAAACGCTGCTGTCGCCGCAAGATGTCCATCAATTTTCCACCATCTACTCTGCCCATATGGAAAAGGAAGAAACCTGGATCGCGCCCATGGCAAAACGAATTTTCAATGCACAGCAGATGCAACAGCTAGGAGCAGCAATGCAGCAACGTCGAGGTATTTCAGCATGAGTCAGGCTAAGAGCCAATCCATAGCCGATCTCAGGATCGACTACAGCCAGGCCAGCCTGTCCGAGGCCGACAGCGCCGCCGATCCGTTTACGCAATTCGGAAAATGGTTCGATGAAGCCATCCACGCACAAGTGCCGGAAGCGAATGCGATGAGCCTGGCAACGGTAGGTAGCAATGGACGGCCGTCGTCGCGCATCGTGCTGATCAAACAATTCGATGAACATGGCTTCACCTGGTTTACCAATTTCGACAGCCGCAAGGGCCACGAACTGGCGCAGCATCCCTACGCCGCACTGTTGTTTCACTGGATAGCGCTGGAGCGCCAGGTGCGTATCGAAGGCCGCGTCGAACGCGTCTCCGAAAGCGACAGCGACGCCTATTTTCACAGCCGGCCGTTACGTAGCCGGCTCGGCGCGATCGCATCGGCACAAAGCCAGGCGATTGCCAGCCGCGAAATGCTCGAAGCCGAGTACGCAAAAGCCGAACAAAAGTTTGGCGATAATCCGCCACGACCAAAACATTGGGGCGGCTACAGACTGTTACCGGATACGGTAGAATTTTGGCAGGGACGTCAGTCTCGTTTGCATGACCGCATTCTGTATACCTTGGATGCAACTGGCAGCTGGCAGCGGCAACGCCTGCAGCCTTAGCGCACTTTTATTGGTCGACGCTGACAGCTTGGCAGAGGTACGCTAGATACAAGTTACAAGTATTTAACCGGAGGAGAAATCGTGTTCTGGGAAAAACGGCTTGAAAACTGGGTTAATGAGGTTCGTCACCGTGCCGCACTGCCATTGCGGCTCGAATTGTGGAACGGTCAGCGGTTTGACTTTGGCACCTACACGGCGCCGGAGGTTACCGTACGCGTCCCGCATGTCTCAGCGCTGTCTTACCTGCTGACGCCATCCCTCGCCAATCTCGGCGAAGCGTATGTCGAGGGGAAAATCGAAGTCGAGGGGAAAATCAGGGAAATCATCGCCATCGGTAATGCACTGGCGGCGAATACGCTGAAAGCAGATGGCAAATTTGCCCGTATTACTCGCACCTTCCGCCACAACAAGGAAAAAGATGCCGAGGCGATTCGTTATCACTACGACGTTTCCAATGATTTCTACAAGTTGTGGCTGGACCAGAACATGGTGTATTCATGCGCCTATTTTGAGAATGGCGATGAAGACCTGGCCACCGCGCAAATCAAAAAAATCGATCACATCCTGACCAAGATCCAGCTCCAGCCTGGCCAAACCTTGCTGGATATCGGCTGCGGCTGGGGTGCCCTGGTATTGCGGGCGGCGCAAAAATTCGGCGCCAAATGCGTCGGCATCACGCTTTCGGAAAATCAGTACGCATTAGCCAAAGAACGCGTTGCACTAGCCGGCCTTGAAGACCAGATAGAGATTCGCTTGCAAGACTATCGCGACATCACCGGCAGCTTCGACAGGATTACCAGCGTCGGCATGTTCGAGCATGTCGGCCTGAACAACCTGCCCATGTATTTTTCGCGGATCCGCAGCTTGCTGGCGGACGACGGCATCGCGATGAATCACGGCATCACCACTACCGACGTCGCGAATGGTGAAACGCCATACGGTGGCGGTGAATTCATCGAAAAATACGTGTTCCCACACGGTGAACTGCCGCATATCGGCCTGGTGCTGAAAACCATGCAGGAAGGTGGATTGGAAGTATTCGACGTGGAAAATCTACGACGCCACTATGCCAAGACTTGCGGCATCTGGGCAGACAATCTGGAAGCGCGCGCCGATGAAGTCAGGAAAGCCGCCGACGACCGCCGTTTCCGCATCTGGCGCATTTATCTGGCCGGCAGTTCTTACGGCTTCGAGCGCGACTGGATGTCGCTGTACCAGGTGGTTTGCCGCAAAGCCGGTCGCAGTGCGAACACGCTACCCTGGTCGCGGGATTATATTTACCAGGCTCCGCAATAATCCACGGGCTATCTATATATTTATCCACTGTTCCTGCAGGAACAGTGGATAGATCCTCAACTGTGCCCCGTCAGCTGCCGCCTCTCAGCTACCGATAACCTTCTCGGTAAAAATCTTTCGCAGCTTTGCCACTTTAGGCGCGACCACGAATGCGCAATAGCCTTGCAACGGATGCTGGCGAAAGTAATTCTGGTGGTAATCTTCTGCCTTGTAATAGGTTTCCGCGGGACTCAACTCAGTGATGATCGGTGCGTCCCAGACGTTGGCCATTTCTTTAATCACGTGTGCAGCAACTTCCTTCTGCTGCGGCGACTGGTAATAGATCGCCGAACGGTATTGCGTGCCGACGTCGTTACCCTGCCGGTTCAGCGTAGTCGGATCGTGAATTGTGAAGAAAATTTCCAACAACTCGCGAAAGCTGATCTGCTCCGTATCGAAGGTCACCGCCACTACTTCGGCATGTCCGGTTGTACCCTCGCATACCTGTTCATAACTCGGGTTGGCTACATGACCGCCGGTATACCCCGATTCGACATGCTCCACTCCCTTTATTTCCTGGTAAACCGCCTCCAGGCACCAGAAGCATCCGCCTCCTAATACTGCAATTTCCTTGGTCATGGCTGCTCTCCCCTGGTTGCCTTCTTATAACGCTTTAACTTTAACGCAATCTGCTCACACTTGTCGATGTAGATATACGCAATGTCACGTGCAACTCACTTGCACTCAAAGCAGGCAAAAAAAATGCCCTGACTATGCAGGGCATTTAATCCAAACCTTATTCGACGATTTCGACGATTTCGACGATTTAGAACTTGTAGCCGACACTCAACACCGAAACCAAAGGATTCAGGGTGATTTTAGTAGTGGCGTGCGTTGTCGATCCATCGCTATGGCGAGTAGACAGATCAGCCTTGGTCTTCAGCGGGACATAAGACAGGGATACGTTGGCGGACCAGTTCTTGTCGAAATTATAGGCCATACCAATGTTGGCGACTGGCACAAAAGAGCTGCTCAGATCGGCACTGGTAGAAGCACCTGGATCACCACCGCCGAGAAGACCGGTCAAGCTGCTGGTCAGCTTGATATTTGAATACCAGACGTACGCAGCACCGGCGCCGACGTAAGGACGGAACTGGCTGTTAGCGTCGCCGAAGTAATACTTGGCCAACAGAGCCGGGCTCCATTGTGTAGCCGTGCCGAGTTGCCCCAAACCGTTGAGGGAACCTTCACCGCTGAGCTTGAACTTCGGTGGAATACCCAAATCCGCCGTTACGGCGATATTGTCGGTAATGAAGTGTGTGAAAGACAGAAGAAGGGTATCAGCGTTGGAAACATGCGCACCACTATTTGGAACCGTGAAGGTCCCGAGCTTTAATGGTTCGCTGGATTGGTTCAGGCCGATGTGAGCCCAGCCTGCATTGATGAGGTTATCGCCTGCTTGTTGCGCCATTGCGGGTACGGCAAATGCTGCCAGCACGGACAGGGCTGCCAGCTTTGGTAATACGTTGAATTGTTTTTTCATATGTCTTCTCCAAGTTACACTTCATTTTCAATTGCGGGATCTTTGCCTGCAGCGAATACAGCACAAACCCATTTTGTGGCGTTTTGCAAATCCGGTCCGGCCAGGCCATACCAGACAACGCTCTCTTATTCGACTGCGGTTACCAAATTCGCGTATCCGTGATTTCCGGATATCGTCTCACGCACATTACCCCGAAAAGAACGCGCGTGCTATTCTTTTTTTTACACTATGCCAGCTTTGGAATCATTTGACTATAGTTGTAGCTTTTTTACCTCAAATTATTTTTTAAAGCCTGCCAGAACGGCAGATGAGTCGTGCGCGGCTCGACGCAAACGATCGTTGATACCCTGCCAGGCGAGATCGGATGGCGGTGCTTCCACCACAATCAGGTCGGCCGCCGCGTGATCCATATTACGCAGTGCCGCATAAAGATCATGGGCATAGGCTTGAGGCGATGCAGTCATTGGAGAGTGCGCGGCCAACGGCGGCACTTCCGCGGCGAGCGCCGAATAATTGATCAGTGCCAGATTTTGCCCGGCCTGATGTAATTGCTGCAGTGCGCCAGTCAACTGCTCTGGAGGTACCAGCAGCACGGGGGTGCGCGGCGCGTAATGCGACTCCAGCGTACCGGAAGCACGTGGTGCAGACGCATCGGCGGCTTGTACCGCAACCCCCAGCACCGCGCCGATTTGTGCGGCGCTGATATGACCAGGGCGCAGCAGCACCGGCCCATGCGAGGCCAGGCGCGACAAATCGATGATGGTCGACTCGATGCCAACTTCGCTCTGGCCACCATCCAATATGCAAGCGATCGGACTGTCGCCATCGGCGTCGAACTCATCGCGCACATGCTGCGCCGTGGTCGGACTGACATGACCGAACTTGTTAGCAGACGGGCCGGCAATGCCGCCCTTGCCGCCTTTGAACTCACGCAGCAATGCCTGAGCCACCGGATGCGAAGGACAACGCAAGCCAATCGAGTTCTGGCCACCTGAAACCTGATCCGGGATATGCGCTGCGCGCGGCAAGATCAGTGTCAGAGGTCCTGGCCAAAAAGCGGCGATCAATGCCCGCGCCTGTGGCGGCACCGACTCTACCCAATAGCCGATGTCCGCCTCGGGCGCCACATGGACAATCACCGGATGGTTGGACGGCCGTCCCTTGGCGGCATATATGCTGGCAACCGCCGCCGCATTTTCGGCATCGGCTCCCAGTCCGTACACAGTTTCAGTAGGAAACGCGACCAATGCACCGGCTTCCAGCTTACGTGCGGCCAGTTGGATTGCTTGCAGATCTATCTTCGCGTCCTTCATCGCGCCGCTCATCGAACCTTTCATTTACGCTGCAATGCCGAGGATTTCGCAAGCCGCCGCCATTTGCTGCTGGGCTTCTGTCAAGGTCGCTGCGATGAAAGTGATATGCCCCATTTTGCGCGCGCGGCGTGCCTGCGCCTTGCCGTACAAATGCAAATGCGCCGCCGGCAAAGCCAGTATCCGGTCCCATGCCGGCTCGCGCGCTTGTTCGCTATCGCCGTCAAACCAGACATCGCCCAGGATATTCAACATCACCGCCGGCGAATGTTGACGGGTATCGCCCAACGGCATGCGCGCCATCGCGCGGACTTGCTGTGCGAACTGACTGGTAACGCAAGCATCCATGGTGTAGTGGCCGCTGTTATGCGGACGCGGCGCCATCTCGTTGACCACCAGGGAACCGTCCTGCAGGACAAAAAATTCAATGCACAGGACGCCGACATACGCGAGTTGCTCGATGATGGCCAGCGCTGCATGCTGGGCCCGCTTGGCGGTTTCGTCGCAGACATTCGGACCAGGCACGGTAGTGGTGAACAGAATGCCGTCGCGATGCACGTTTTCGGCAATCGGATACACCGCCGCCGTACCGTCGACGCCACGCACCACCAGCACCGAAACCTCGTAGGCCAGCGGCAGCATTTTTTCCAGCACGCAGGCCACGCCGTTCATATCGGCAAATGCCAGGCGCACTTCGTCCAGGGTGCGCACCCGCGCCTGCCCCTTGCCGTCGTAACCGAGGCGGACCGTTTTCAGGATGCCTGGCAATAGGTCGGCGGGGATTTTATCAATATCCGCTGCCGATGCAATCAGATGATGCGGTGCCGGCAGCACCGTCGAAGTCTTGGCGCAATCGGTGAAAAAACGCTTTTCCACCATGCGATCCTGGGCTACCGAGACGCAGGCAGCGGCAGGAGCGACAAAGCTGTTCCGCGCTAGTATCGCCAGGCTCTCGGCCGCGACGTTTTCAAATTCGGTAGTGACTGCCGCACACAAACCGGCCATTTCGGTCAATGCAACTTCATCGCTGTAATCAGCCAGGAAATGGCGATCCGCGACATGCCCGGTCGGGCAATCCTGCTCGGGCTCCAGCACAGCTACCTTGTAGCCCATGGCTTGCGCTTCGTGCGTAAACATGCGGCCCAACTGGCCACCGCCCATCACGCCAAGCCAGGTTGCCGGCGTGGTGGCTGGAACAATCGGATCGATGGATTCGTGTTGCATACTGCTCATACCGGTGGCAATTTCATATCAAGGGCAATTTGCGTCTGTTTGACGCGGAACGCCAGCAGCTTGTCGGCCAGCGCCTGGTCAGTGGTGGCCAGCATGGCGATGGCTGACAGCGCCGCATTGGCCGCGCCGGCTTCGCCGATGGCATAGGTGGCGACCGGAATGCCTTTTGGCATCTGTACGATCGACAGCAAGGAATCTTCGCCGCGCAAGTACTTGGACGGCACTGGTACGCCCAGCACCGGCACGATGGTCTTGGCTGCAATCATGCCCGGCAGATGAGCGGCGCCGCCAGCGCCAGCGATGATGGCGCGCAAGCCGCGTGCACGCGCAGTTTCGGCGTAAGCAAACATCTGATCCGGCATACGGTGCGCCGAGATCACTTGCGCCTCATGCGCAACGCCAAACTCAGTCAGGATCGCGACCGCGTGCTGCATCACATCCCAATCGGAAGAAGAACCCATGACGATGCCAATCAGCGGCTGGTTCACAGTATCCTTGGTCATCATCAATCCTTCAGCGTTTCGCCGGTCAGGCTGAACAGTGCTTCACGATACTTGGCCCCGGTTTTTTCGATCACGTCATCAGGCAAAGTCGGCGCCGGAGCGGTCTTGTTCCAACTGGTGACAGTTTCCAGGTAATCACGCACGAACTGCTTGTCGAACGACGGCGGCGAGATGCCGACCTGATAGCTGGACGCCGGCCAGAAGCGCGACGAATCGGCGGTCAGCACTTCATCCATCAAATGCAGCGTGCCGTCCTGGTCGAGACCGAATTCAAATTTGGTGTCGGCGATGATGATGCCGCGCGTTGCAGCATAATCGGCTGCCGTCTTGTACAGCTCGATACTGATGCTGCGGATCTTGCCAGCCAGTTCCTTGCCGATCCGGCTTTCCATGTCGGCAAAGCTGATGTTCTCGTCATGTTCGCCCATCTCAGCCTTGGCGGCCGGCGTGAAAATCGGCTCGGCCAGCTTGGCTGCCTGTTGCAAACCGGCCGGCAAGGTAATGCTGCAGATCGCACCAGTCGCCTGATAATCTTTCCAACCAGAACCGATGATGTAACCGCGCACCACTGCCTCGACCATGATCGGCTGCAGGCGTTTCGCCACCACCGCACGGCCGCGCACTTGCTCGACCTCATCCGCCGCCACCACCGATTCCGGCGCGATGCCAGTCAGATGGTTAGGAACAATCGCCGCCAGCTTGTCGAACCAGAAATCGGACATGCGGTTCAAGACCTTGCCTTTGCCCGGGATCGGTTGATTCATGATGACGTCGAAAGCCGACAGGCGATCGGAAGTAACGATCAGGATCTTGTCTTCACCGACGGCATAGTTTTCGCGCACCTTGCCGCGACCGAGCAACGGCAGGGAGGTGATGGTGGATTGGTAGAGGCTTGTCATGGTTATTCCATAAGTCAGAAAACCAGCTTGCAGGATGACTGATGCGCCATCCCCCAAGCTGGTAAATTATTGCGCCCGGCCATACCGGGCGCTATTACGACATCTATATCTATCTGTTACTGAACGATCTGCGCCAGCTCGCCCTTCTTGTATTTCTCTGCAATTTTTTCCAGCGAAACCGGCTTGATCTTGGCAGCCTGGCCTTCACAGCCAAACGCCAGGAAACGAGCTTTCACCACTGCCTTGGCCGCTTCGCGTGCCGGCTTGAGGTAATCGCGCGGATCGAACTTGCTTGGATTCTCGATCAGATAACGACGAATCGCGCCGGTCATTGCCAGGCGGATGTCGGTATCGATATTGATCTTGCGCACGCCGTGACGAATCCCTTCCTGGATTTCTTCCACCGGCACGCCGTAGGTTTCTTTCATGTCGCCGCCGAACTCGCGGATTTCCGCCAGCAATTCCTGTGGCACCGATGACGAACCGTGCATCACCAGATGGGTGTTTGGAATGCGGGTGTGGATTTCCTTGATGCGTTCGATCGCCAGGATATCGCCGGTTGGCTTGCGCGAAAACTTGTAGGCGCCATGCGAAGTACCGATCGCAATCGCCAGCGCATCGCACTGGGTCAGCTTGACAAAATCGGCAGCTTGCGAGACGTCGGTCAACAACTGTTCACGCGTCATCTTGCCGTCGGCGCCGTGGCCGTCTTCCTTGTCGCCCATCATGGTTTCCAGCGAACCGAGCACGCCCAGCTCTGCTTCCACGGTGACGCCGATAGCGTGCGAGAACTCCACCACTTTGCGCGACACTTCCACGTTGTATTCGTAGCTGGCAACCGATTTGCCGTCTTCCATCAACGAGCCGTCCATCATCACCGAAGTGAAGCCGGACTTGATCGCCGCCATACATACTGCCGGCGACTGGCCGTGATCCTGATGCATCACAACAGGGATGTGCGGGAAGGCTTCTACCGCTGCTTCAATCAGGTGGCGCAAAAATGCTTCACCCGCGTATTTACGGGCACCGGCCGAGGCCTGCATGATGACCGGCGCGCCGACTTCATCGGCCGCTTGCATGATGGCAGTGACTTGTTCCAGATTGTTGACGTTGAAAGCAGGCAGGCCATAGCTATTTTCAGCTGCATGGTCCAACAATTGACGCATGGATACTAGAGGCATGTTGTACTCCGATAATAGAAACTTGTTGTGGAACAGCGTTCAGGCGGTGCATTGTTATTAGTAACCTGCAGCCGCGCCGATTCTGTTCCAACGAATTCAATACTCGCCGATCTTCATGATCTTGAGCGCATTGGTGCCGCCGATTTGTCCCATCGGTTCACCCCACGTCACCACCACCAGATCGCCCAGCTGCACTACGCCCTTGGCCAACAGCAAATTCTGCGCCGCTTGCAACACCGCTTCGCGGTCGTTCGATTTAGCCAGCTCGAAAGTCTGGACGTTACGGAACAAGGCCGCTTTGCGCTGGGTGGCGACGCTCGGGGTGAGTGCAAAAATAGGAATATCGATGTTGTGGCGGCTCATCCAGAGTGCGGTAGAACCGGACTCGGTCAACGCGGCAATCGCCTTGACGCGCAGATGGTGAGCGGTAAACAAAGCGCCGTAGGCAATCGACTGGTCGACACGGGTGAAACGGACATTCAGGAAATCGGCGTCGAGCTTGCAGTCTTCCGATTTCTCGGCTTCCAGGCAAATCGCCGACATCGCTTCCACCGTCTCTACCGGATATTTACCGGAAGCGGTTTCAGCGGAAGTCATTACGGCGTCGGTGCCATCCAGCACGGCGTTGGCGACGTCGGACACTTCAGCACGTGTCGGCACCGCATTGACGATCATCGATTCCATCATCTGGGTCGCGGTGATCGCCAGTTTGTTGGACACGCGCGCCATCTTGATCATGCGCTTTTGCAGTGCCGGTACAGCAGCATTGCCAACTTCGACTGCCAGGTCGCCACGGGCAACCATGATGCCGTCGGAGGCGTCGAGAATTTCTTGCAATACAGGGATCGCTTCAGCGCGTTCGATCTTGGCGATCATCATCGGCTTGTGATCGTAGGCTTCGCCGGCCACATTGCACAATTGCCGCGCCATTTCCATATCGGTAGCGTTCTTCGGGAACGACACCGCAACGTAGTCGGCCTGGAAACTCATGGCGGTCTTGATGTCGTCCATGTCCTTGGAGGTCAGCGCCGGCGCCGTCAAGCCGCCGCCTTGCCGATTGATACCCTTGTTGTTAGACAGTTCGCCGCCGATCTTGACGATGGTATGGATCTCATTGCCGAGGATTCTTTCGACAACCAGCACGATCAAGCCATCGTTGAGCAACAGTACGTCAGCCGGTTTCAGGTCACGCGGCAAGGCTTTGTAATCGAGGCCGACGCGTTCCTGGCTGCCCATGGCGCAATCGGCGTCGAGAATGAATTTTTCGCCATTCTTCAACTCGATCTTGCCTTGCTCGAATTTACCGACCCGTATCTTCGGTCCTTGCAAATCGGCCATGATCGCGACTTGCTTACCGCAGGCCGTAGCCACTTCACGCACCAGCTTGGCGCGATCGATATGGTCCTGCGCCTTGCCATGCGAGAAATTCAGGCGCACCACATCGACCCCGGCGACGAACATCCGCGCCAGCGTGTCGGCATCGCTGGATGCAGGTCCGATAGTGGCGACGATCTTGGTAGCTCTTTGCATGGACAACCTTTCAGCACAGCATGAACAAACATCTGGACATTTGGTTGCTACAACCAAATGTCCGACTGGAAGCTAAAAATAAATACTAAATACTAAGCAGCGCGCTGTAACAAAATCTCAACCGCTGGCAGGGTCTTGCCTTCCAAAAATTCCAGGAAAGCACCGCCGCCAGTGGAGATATAGCCGATCTTGTCGGTAATCTCGTATTTGGCAATTGCCGCCAGCGTATCGCCGCCGCCGGCAATCGAGAAAGCTTTGGAATTGGCAATCGCCAGCGCCAGGGTTTTAGTACCTTCGCCGAACTGGTCGAATTCGAACACGCCGACCGGGCCATTCCAGACCACGGTGCCAGCCTGGCCGATTTGCGCTGCCAGTATCGCTGCAGTCTTCGGGCCGATGTCCAGAATCAGGTCGTCGTCAGCAACATCGGCGACATCCTTGATCTGCGCAGCTGCGGTTGGCGAAAATTCCTTGGCGCACACCACATCCACCGGAATCGGTACCGAGGCGCCGCGTTTGGCCATCATCTCGATAATAGCTTTGGCTTCTTCCACCAGATCTGGTTCCGCCAATGACTTACCGATTTTCAAGCCGCTTGCCAGCAAGAAGGTATTAGCAATGCCGCCGCCGACGATCAGATTATCGACCTTGTCGGCCAGCGCTTTCAATATAGTCAGTTTGCTCGACACTTTCGAGCCGGCGACGATCGCCACCAGCGGCCGCGCCGGCTGGTTCAGGGCTTTGCCCAAGGCATCCAGTTCGGCAGCCAGCAAAGGGCCGGCACAGGCAACCGGCGCAAATTTGGCGATGCCGTGGGTAGTGGCTTCGGCCCGGTGCGCGGTACCGAAAGCGTCGTTGACGTAAATATCGCAGAGCTTGGCGATCTTTTGCGCCAGTTCGTCGCTATTCTTTTTCTCGCCCTTGTTGACGCGGCAATTTTCCAGCAGCACCACCTGGCCCGGCGCCACTTCGACGCCGTCGGTCCAGTTTTGACGCAGCTCAACCGGCTGGCCCAGTAATTCCGCCAGGCGCCTGGCGATAGGCGCCAGCGAATCTTCCGGCTTGAATTCGCCTTCGGTCGGACGTCCCAGGTGTGAAGTTACCATCACCGCCGCCCCCGCATCCAGCGCCTGGCGAATCGCCGGCACCGAAGCGCGCACGCGCGTATCTTCAGTAATATTGCCCGCAGCATCTTGCGGTACATTGAGGTCGGCGCGGATAAACACGCGCTTGCCTTGCAGCTGGTGTTGCGCGATCAAGTCGCTTAGTCGATTGAATTTCATGTCGATCAGGCAATATTAGTGAGGAAAAGCCGCTATTTTACTCCAGCAGCCTCTGTCGAAACACGGTTTTGCGCACATAGCGGTACTCAAAAGTCACATTCCGAAACCAATATTCTACAGAGTAGGCCTCATCGAATCCGTTAAAATGTCACTTTATACCTAAGAATCTGCCAAATATCTGTAGTGAGCGCGTGGTGGGCCCATAGTGAACTATGGGCGGCTGGCCGCCACCACAAATAATTGCAGATTCAGCAATTTTTCAGCAACTTCCTATTTATCGGAGATTTGAACATGTCCATGGATGACCGCGACGGCAAGATTTGGAAAGATGGCAAACTGATTGACTGGCGTGAAGCCAATATCCATGTCCTGACGCATTCGCTGCACTACGGCATGGCGGTTTTCGAAGGCGTGCGCGCTTATGAGACCGATCAAGGTCCTGCGATTTTCCGCCTGAAGGAGCATACTCAGCGCCTACTGAATTCGGCCAAGATTTTCCAGATGCACGTGCCGTACGACCTGCAAACCCTGATCGATGCGCAAATCCAAGTGGTGCGCGAAAACAAGCTGGAATCCTGCTATATGCGGCCGCTGATCTGGATCGGTTCGGAAAAGCTGGGTATTGCCGCCAAAGGCAACACCATCCACGTCGCGATTGCCGCCTGGCCTTGGGGCGCCTATCTGGGCGAAGACGGGCTGGCTAAAGGGATACGCGTCAAGACATCATCGTTCAGCCGCCACCACGTCAATGTATCGCTGGTGCGCGCCAAAGCCAGCGGTTATTACATCAACTCGATCCTGGCTAACCAGGAAGCATTGACCGACGGTTACGACGAAGCTCTGCTGCTGGATACCGACGGCTACGTCTCGGAAGGTTCCGGCGAAAACGTGTTTATCGTCAGGAACGGCAAGATCTATACGCCTGACCTGGCTTCCTGCCTGGACGGCATTACCCGCGATGCGGTGCTGACCATGGCGCGCGACAGCGGCATCGAAGTCATCGAGAAGCGCATCACCCGCGACGAAGTGTATTGCAGCGATGAAGCCTTTTTTACTGGCACCGCCGCAGAAATCACGCCGATCCGCGAACTCGACAATCGCACCATAGGCGAAGGCAAGCGCGGCCCGGTCACTGAAAAACTGCAGTCGATGTTTTTCGATGTGGTGGCAGGCAAGTCGCCCAAATATCAGCACTGGCTTACCGTGGTTGGAAAATAAGCCAGCGTCATCCCAGCTAAAGTACAAGTCAAGCACAAGTAAATTTGGAGAAGCAAATGAATACAGCAGCAAAAGCAACAACGACGATTCAAACCCCGGTTGAACTCGACGGCAAGGATCTACCGGCGCATTGCCCTAATCCGCTGATGCCGGTCTGGTCGTCGCATCCCCGCGTGTTCCTGAATCTCGACAGCAGCGGCAGCGCCAAATGCCCTTACTGCGGCACGCAATACCGGCTGAAACCGGGTGCCGTTATCACAGGACACTAATCAAAATAAAAGGGAGCTCGGCTCCCTTTTTTGATGACGGAAAAGCATTGCGATAGCCGATCAAACTGTTTGAACACGGAGCCCCTATGCCACATGCCAAATTCATGCACGGTTCAGCCGAAGAAACCGAGACCGCTTTTTACGACGCCATGAGCCGAGCCGATATCGAAGCAATGATGACGCTATGGGCCGATGACGACGAAATCGTCTGCATCCATCCGAATGCCACCAGGCTGCATGGGCATGCGGCGATCCGGGCAGCGTTCGAAAGCTTGTTCGAACGCGGCGGCGTTCATATCCGTGCGCGCCAGTTGCATGTGACGCATAATCTATCGACCAGCATTCACAACCTGGTGGAAGAGCTGCACCAGGCCAGCGAGTCCGATCGCGAAATGCATATCCTGGCGACCAATATCTACATGAAGACGCCACGCGGCTGGCGTATCGTGCTGCATCACGCCTCTGTGGCGCCGGGCGCAGCGCCGGAAGAAACCGCATCCAGCACTACCTTGCATTGAACAAATTGAACAGATTGAATAGATTACACAGATCCGACACAGAAAATAGTATGCCTGCTTCCGTCTCACCTGGTTCCTACCCTGCGCCGCTATGGCTGCCCGGCGGACATCTGCAAACCATTTATCCGGCTACCTGCATCAGCAAACCGGCAGTCGCCTACAGACGCGAACGCTGGGATACGCCGGATGGCGATTTCATCGACATCGATTTTGTCGACGGCCAGCCAGGGCAACCACTGGTGGTGCTGTTTCACGGCCTGGAAGGTTCTTCCGCCAGCCACTACAGCCGCGCCCTGATGGCGCAACTGGCAACGCTCGGCTGGTCCGGTGCGGTACCGCACTTCCGTGGCTGTTCCGGTGAAATCAACCAGGCACCGCGTTTTTACCACTCCGGCGACGCCGAAGAGGTCGACTGGATACTGCGCCGCCTGGTTGCCAGCCGCGCCACCCGGCAATTTGGTAAATTCTATGCGACCGGTGTTTCACTTGGCGGCAACGCGCTGCTGCGCTGGCTCGGCGAATCCCAGCACCAGGCAGAAATCATCGACGCCGCCTGCGCCATTTCCGCACCGCTCGATCTGGCCGGCGGTGGCGCCGCCTTGTCGCATGGTTTCAACATGGTCTACACCCGCTCGTTCCTGCGCACGATGAAAAGCAAGTCGCTCGACAAGCTGCAACAATTCCCGCGCCTGTTCGACCGCGAAAAAATGCTGAACGCGCGCGACCTGTATGAGTTCGACAACATCGTCACAGCGCCCCTGCATGGTTTCCGCGACACCGACGATTACTGGCATCGCGCCAGCGCCAAGCTGGTGATCAACGACATCACAGTCCCGACCCTGGTGCTCAACTCCCGCAACGACCCGTTCCTGCCGCCGCAGCATTTGCCGCCCAAGGCCGCCACCAGCGTCACCCTCGAATATCCTGATCAAGGCGGTCACGTAGGATTCGCCGTTGGCGGCCCGCCCGGCCGCCTCGATTGGCTGCCGCAGCGCATGCTGCGTTTTTTACAAGGTAACTAGATGGATCAAATCGTAGCCCAAGCCATGCAGAAATGGCCCAACGTCCCCCATTGCCACGGTTGGCTGGCGCTGGACGCGCGTGGCGCCTGGCGCATGCGCGATGAACAGACGCAGCGCCAGAACCTTCCTGGCGACAAGATCATGCACACGGCGTTGGTCGGCTTTATCAATCGCAATTACGGCGCAGACGACCAAGGCTGCTGGTACTTCCAAAATGGCCCGCAACGCGTCTATGTCGATCTGGAGCTGACACCCTACATCGCCCACACCGATCCGATCCAAGGTTTTGTCCTGCAAACCGGCGAGCCGATGACGGCAATCGAATCAGTCATGCTAACCGAACAAGGCCGCCTACTACTGATCGCCCCAAACCAGGTAGCCGCAATCGACGATCGCGACCTGGCGCAATGCCTGGCCGACCTGCGCATAGACGGAGAAATCGCCAGCGATGAAGCACTACTGGAATGGATGGCAAACCCGTCAAAGAGTCAAACCCTGACATGGCAAAAAACCGGAACAACACTAACAGTCGAACATATCGCCACAGAAAATATTTCAACTCGCTTCGGTTTTACTCAACACCCCCGAGAGAAATAGTTAAATAGGGTCAGAGTCTGACCCTTCCCCTCAAATAATCGATAAAAATCAAAGGGCTAATGATTTTGAATTGTCAGTTGCATGCATGAGCTGT
>NZ_FOKF01000067.1 GCF_900111995.1 Collimonas sp. OK607 | reverse complement strand
CGTGCCTGCGTCACAGCACTGTCCGTGACACAACGTTCCTTCAGGTCGGGGAGCGCCAAATCCAATTCCGCCATTACCTGCCGCACCGATCGATGTCGGTAGATAGCCAAGGCGATCACCAGCCAAACCACTTGCTGCGCCGGCAAGCGACGCTGACGAATACTGGCCTTGCCCGTGTAGCCCAACGCCTGTTCAATCCAATCGTCGGGTAAATGCTCCCCAAGCCGCCTCCAGTCGGGGGGCGGCAGATCAACAGTGACAAGTGGAAGGGCGTCGGACAGCATCGTCGCCGAAGGTTAACAGCTTTGGCGGTTGTATACAACCGCCAACCGGGTCCTTTGAACCGCTTAACTTAACGGCATTAGGGTCAGAGTCGAATTGTTTTGTTGATGCGGGAACTCGTTACATAAGGATACATCTGACACATTATCAGCATAGCGTTCGGTATCTGAACCTTTGATAATTACATTAACCAACAAACAAAAATTCTCCTGGAGGTACTAATGGATAACCCGAAACCAAATAATCGCATTCATCCGCTGGTTGCCGGCGCGGCTGTGGCTGTGATGCTGGCCAGCCTGGTTGGCGTGGCCGCCATGACCGGCTTGTTCCCTAGCTCGCAAGGCTCGAATCCGGCACAAGTCGCTGCTATGTCGACAGCGCCTGCTGACTATAACAATCAGCAACAGAACGGCCAGCCGATGCAAAATGGTGCATCAACTGCGTACCAGAACGGCTACTCTCAGCAACAACAGCCGCAGCAACAACCAACACAACAGCAACTGCAGCAGGCACAGGATCCAAGGCAAGCGCCGCAGCCTGAATATGCTGCTGCCCCGCGTCAGCAGGAACGGGCTCCTCAACAACCAGCCATCTGCCGCAGCTGCGGCCGGGTGGAATCGATTCAGGCAATCCAGCATGCAGCTCCGCCTAGCGGCGTAGGTATTGCAGCAGGTGCGCTGTTGGGCGGCGTTCTGGGCCATCAGGTTGGTCATGGCAACGGCAATACGCTGGCGACTGTCGCCGGTGCAGTTGGCGGCGGTTTTGCGGGTAATGAAGTAGAAAAACGCACTCGCACCAACACTACCTATCAAGTCATGGTGCGGATGGAAGACGGCAAGGTCCGCAGCTTCCCGCAATCCAGCCAGGGATGGCGTGTCGGCGATCCGGTTCGTGTAGTCAACGGCCACCTGGAAGGACGCGGCTAAACCGCATCAGCCAGATTCAAGCTGAAATAGAAAAACCCGCTGTCGCTACGATTGTAGCGACAGCGGGTTTTTCTTTGTGCTGCGGTTCTTTTCCTTAGCGGGCTTCTTCTATCCAGGCTGCTTGTATCGCTTCCAGGATTTTCTCGCCGGAACGATTCGGCTCATCCTCAAAGCCATCCAGCTCAAGCACCCATTTGTGCAGATCCGTAAAGCGGATCTTTTCCGGATCGGTATCCGGGAATTTATCGTACAAAGCTTCTGCAACGCGCAATGTATCGGTCCATTTCATGGTTCTGATCCTCTCTGTAAAGTGGCGCTTAGCCGACGCTTAGTGATTTTCGCTGGCGTGGTTGATCGTGTACTTCGGAATCTCGACCACCAGGTCTTCCTTGCCGACCAGGGCCTGGCATGACAGGCGCGAAGTCGCTTCCAGGCCCCAGGCCATGTCCAGTAAATCTTCTTCTTTGTCGTCCAGCTCGTTCAGAGACGCATAACCTTCGCGCACCACCACGTGACATGTAGTGCAGGCACAGGACTTTTCGCAAGCGTGTTCGATCTCGATATCGTGCTGGAGCAAGGCATCGCAAACGGATTGGCCACTTGGAGCGTCGATCACGACGCCTTCCGGGCAGAAAGTAGGATGGGGCAATACGACGATTTGGGGCACTTGGTTTACCTCGGGAATAGATTAAGTCTTATGAATTTATATAATTTTTTATGACACTTGGTCCAGCGTCTTGCCGGTCAATGCATCATGTACGCTGCGATCCATGCGACGGGCGGCAAACTCTTCAGTGCCGTGCGCCAGCGCATCAACCGCAGCCTTGATGGCCACGTGATCCGTGCCTTGCGCCTGCACTCGGACAGCATCGATCAAACCCGCTATGTCGACCCGCTCCTGCTCGGATAACAAGGCAGCGTCCGCTTGCAAAGCCGATTCGGTGGCCAGCACGATACGCTCTGCCTCCACCTGCTCTTCTCTTAAGGCACGCGCTTGCATGTCGACATCAGCCGAGGCAAACGACTCCTGCAGCATCCTCGCGATATCATCATCCGCCAATCCATAAGACGGCTTGACGCTGATCGATGCCTCCACGCCAGAACGCAATTCGCGCGCCGAGACCGACAACAATCCATCTGCATCGACTTGATAGGTCACGCGGATTCTTGCAGCGCCTGCCGCCATCGGCGGAATCCCGCGCAACTCGAATTTCGCCAGCGAACGGCAATCGCTGACCAGTTCACGCTCGCCTTGCAAGACCTGGATCGCCATTGCAGTCTGGCCATCCTTGAAGGTGGTGAACTCTTGCGCACGGGCGCAAGGGATGGTCGAATTGCGTGGAATAACCTTCTCCACCAAACCGCCCATGGTTTCTATGCCAAGCGACAACGGGATCACATCCAGCAGCAACCAGTCATCGCCGGGAGCGCGGTTGCCGGCCAGCAGATTGGCCTGGATTGCAGCGCCCAGCGCCACCACTTTGTCCGGATCGATATTCGCCAGCGGCGTAGTCTGGAAATAAGCACCGACCGCTTTGCGAATACTCGGCATGCGGGTAGCGCCACCGACCAGCACCACGCCGTCCACATCATCGACACTCAATTCAGCATCGCGCAGTGCTTTGCGCGTAGGCGTCAAAGTCTTGGCCACCAGATGCTGGGTAATCTCGTCAAAAATCTCCGACGTCAGCAGCAAATGTACTTGTTCACCGGAACCCAAGGCTGCATCGACGGTGACCTCGGTTTTGGTGGAAAGCAGTTCCTTCGCTTCGCGCGCCTTGACCATCAACACCCGCGCATCTTCATCGGACAATGGCGCCAGCCCGGCTTCCTGGCTGATCCAGCAAATTACCCGGTGATCGAAATCGTCCCCGCCCAATGCAGAATCACCACCGGTCGCCAACACTTCGAACACACCCTTGGTCAGTTTCAAGATTGAGATATCGAAGGTACCGCCACCCAGGTCATACACTACGTACACGCCTTCAGATGCATTATCCAGGCCGTAGGCGATCGCCGCAGCGGTAGGTTCGTTGAGCAAACGCAGCACATTGAGGCCGGCCAGTTTGGCGGCATCCTTGGTTGCCTGGCGTTGGGCATCGTCGAAATAAGCCGGTACCGTAATCACTGCACCGACCAGGTCATCGCCCAGCGCATCTTCCGCTTGCTGGCGCAGCGTGGCCAGGATTTCCGCAGAAATTTCAACCGGGCTCTTGACCCCGGCAGCCGTCTTCAATTGCACCATGCCCGGCACATCGAGGAAATCGTAAGGCAGGTTTTCTGCGTAGGCGATATCTTTCAGGCCGCGTCCCATGAAACGCTTGACCGACAGGATGGTGTTCTTCGGATCGGTGGTCTGCGCGGCCTGCGCCTTGTAGCCGATATGCGCATTGCCGTTCGGCAGATAACGCACGATGGACGGCATCAACGGCCGCCCCGCTTCATCGTTGAGCACTTCGGGGATGCTGTTACGCACCGTCGCGACCAGTGAATTGGTGGTGCCCAGATCGATCCCTACCGCCAGCCGATGCTGATGCGGCGCGGTGGACATGCCTGGTTCGGAAATTTGTAAAAGTGCCATAGGGTGACTTGCTTTTCGTTTATTGCTTTATTGAGGCAGAGCGATGCGAATACCGAGTCCGATAAACGCACAGCCCGCCAAGCGGTTCATGGTGGTGGCGGCCGATTTCTTGCGTTGGAAGAACGCTCCGACCATGCCGGAAAAAAGGGCCACCAGGCTGAAAATTGCCAATGCCTGCGCGATGAATACTGCCGCCAGCAGCAGCATCTGCGCTGGAATATGACCGGCGCTTGCATTCACGAACTGTGGCAGGAATGCGATAAAGAACAAGGTCACTTTCGGATTCAGCATGTTGGCGATTACGCTCTGCCAATAGATGCGCGACAGTTTCATCGGCTCGGCATTGCCCTCGGCAGCGCCTTGCAAATGGATCGCCGAATGAGACCGCAAAGTACGCACGCCGATGTAGATCAGATAACCGGCGCCGGCATAGCGCAACAAGGAATACGCCAACGGCGAAGCCTTGATCAGCGCAGCGAATCCCAGTACCGCCAGCGTGGTATGAAAAATCAAACCCGAGCTGAAACCCAGTGCGGAAACCAGGCCGGCTTTGCGGCCCTGCGTTATCCCGCGCGTCAGCACGTAGATATTGTCCGGACCCGGCGCCAGGGTCAACGTCATTGCGGCAATCAAGAATAACCAGACTTCAGGCATGCTCGTACTCGGTTAATAGTTTTTCAATTAATCTTACGATTCAAGAACGGCGAACGCATTGCCGATCTCTTCCCCAAATTTATCCAGGAACATCAACTGCCGCACGTATTGCGCGGCCTGCTGGAAATCCTGTGCATCCAACAGAGTGCCGATGCGCTCCAAATCGACCTTGCGAGCTGCACGCAACTCACTGTCCAGTTGTTCCAGTGCCGGCATACTCTTCGCGGCGCGTGCATCGTCCAGCGTTTCGCGCCATTCCATCTGCTGCATCAGGAACGCCGCCGGCATCGCCGTATTGGACTCAGCCTGCAACTCAACACCGTTCAGCTCGCACAGATAGGCGGCGCGCTTGAAGGGGCTCTTGAGTGTCTGATAGGCTTCGTTGGCGCGCGTCGTCCATTGCATCGCCACTCGCTTTTCAGCGCTGCTGGCACTGGCGAAACGGTCCGGATGCGTCTGGTTCTGCACCTCGTGATAGGCGCGCTCCAACGCCGACGTATCCAGCGTGAAGCGTTGCGGCAGGTGGAAGAGCTCGAAATGATTTTGCATAGTTCTTAAAACAAAAGCCTGTTGGAGTGCAACAGGCTTGGTCATCCATCTAATCCAACGTGATGCAGGGTCAACCGGATAGTTTCAAATCCAGTATCAGATCCGGAAACTCTCGCCGCAACCGCACTCATCCTTGACATTCGGGTTGTAGAACTTGAAGCCTTCGTTCAAACCTTCACGCGCAAAATCAAGCTCGGTGCCATCGATATAAGGCAAGCTCTTGGGATCGACAAACACCTGGATCCCGTGCGATTCGAACACTGCATCTTCGTCAGTCTTCTCGTCCACGTATTCCAGCTTGTAAGCCAGCCCGGAGCAACCCGTCGTGCGCACGCCGAAGCGCAGGCCGATGCCCTTGCCGCGCCGCTCGATGTAGCGGTTGATATGCTTCGCCGCTTTTTCAGTAAGTGTGATTGCCATATGCCGTCGATCTCTTTCTGCCAGATTAGCTTTTACGCTGCCTGCTTCTGTTCGCCGTGCTTGGCTTTGTAATCTTCAACCGCAGCCTTGATCGCATCTTCCGCCAGGATAGAGCAGTGAATCTTGACCGGCGGCAGCGCCAGTTCTTCGGCGATCTGGGTATTCTTGATCGACATAGCTTGGTCCAGTGTCTTGCCCTTGACCCATTCGGTCACCAGCGACGACGAAGCAATCGCCGAACCGCAGCCGTAGGTCTTGAACTTGGCGTCCTGGATGATGCCATCGGCGCCGACCTTGATCTGCAACTTCATGACGTCGCCGCATGCAGGCGCGCCGACCATGCCGGTACCCACGGTTTCGTCGCCCTTTTCAAAAGCGCCGACGTTGCGTGGATTTTCGTAGTGGTCCAAAACTTTTGCTGAATAAGACATTTTGCTACTCCTTGTTTGATGCCGCGGCGGTGAATATCATTAAAATTCACCAGACCGCAACGAAATTCTCTTAGTGTGCCGCCCATTGGATGGAGCTGATATCGATCCCATCCTTGTACATGTCCCACAGCGGCGACAACTCACGCAGTTTGGCCACTTTGCTCTTGATCAGGTTGATCGTGAAATCGATGTCTTCTTCGGTAGTGAAACGACCGATGGTGAAGCGGATCGAGCTATGCGCCAGTTCGTCGTTACGGCCCAGCGCGCGCAATACATACGAAGGTTCCAGGCTCGCCGAAGTACATGCCGAACCGGACGATACCGCAATATCCTTGATCGCCATGATCAGCGATTCGCCTTCAACGTAGTTGAAGCTGACGTTGAGGTTATGCGGTACGCGGTGATCCATGTCACCGTTGATATACACTTCTTCCATGCTTTGCAGGCCGTTCGCCAGGCGATCGCGCAGCGCTTTGATACGGATGCCTTCAGCTTCCATTTCTTCGCGTGCGATTTCGAACGCTGCACCCATGCCGACGATCTGGTGGGTTGGCAAAGTACCGGAACGCAGGCCACGCTCATGACCGCCGCCATGCATCTGGGCTTCCAGACGGACGCGCGGTTTGCGGCGTACATACAGAGCACCGACGCCTTTAGGGCCATAAGTCTTGTGGGCCGTAAAAGTCATCAGGTCGACCTTCCATTTTTCCAGGTCGATTTCCACCTTGCCGGTAGCTTGCGCCGCGTCGCAATGGAAAATGATGCCCTTTTGGCGGCACAGTTCGCCGATTTCCGGGATCGGCTGGATCACGCCGATTTCATTATTGACCAGCATCACCGAGACCAGAATGGTGTCAGGACGGATCGCTGCTTCCAGCTGTTCCAGAGTGATCAGGCCATTGTCTTGCGGTTGCAGGTAAGTCGCTTCAAACCCTTGGCGCTCCAACTCGCGCACCACGTCCAGCACAGCTTTGTGCTCGGTCTTGACGGTGATGATGTGCTTGCCCTTGGTCTTGTAGAAATTGGCTGCGCCCTTGATTGCCAGGTTGTTGCCTTCGGTAGCGCCCGAAGTCCAGATGATCTCGCGCGAATCGGCGTTGACCAGCCTGGCGACTTGTTCGCGTGCATCTTCGACGGCTTTTTCAGCAGACCAGCCATACATGTGACTGCGCGAAGCCGGATTACCGAACTGCTCGCGCAGGTAAGGAATCATCTTGTCGGCAACACGTGGATCGATCGGCGTAGTGGCCGAATAATCCATGTAAATC
The DNA here is from genome assembly GCF_900111995.1 of Collimonas sp. OK607. Taxonomy (GTDB): domain Bacteria; phylum Pseudomonadota; class Gammaproteobacteria; order Burkholderiales; family Burkholderiaceae_D; genus Collimonas. The sequence goes on along the minus strand of NZ_FOKF01000067.1, from coordinate 10,957 downwards.
GGGAAGTGAGGCGCCTTCAATGTGTCTATCAGGCTTTTTTCCAAGGGTGCGTTCATACTTTTTCTAGCTCCAATCAAGCAACCAGGTGGGACCGATGCATCACCACCACATTTTGTTCCAGGGTCTTCTTCTGCTGCGCTTGTTGCTGCGCATGTTGTTGGTCTACCAAATCCTTCAGCGACACCGAATCCAGGTATTCGACCATTTTTGCATTCAAGGTCGACCACAGGTCATGCGTCATGCAACGGCCGCCGCCCTCGTGATCCGGGCTGTGGCAGTTTTCCTTGCCGCCGCATTGGGTCGCATCCAGCGGCTCATCGACCGCGATAATGATGTCCGCCACCGTGACGTCTTCGGCCTTGCGCGCCAGGTTGTATCCGCCGCCTGGCCCGCGCACGGATTCAACAATCTGGTGACGACGCAATTTACCGAACAATTGTTCCAGATATGACAGGGAAATCTCTTGACGCTCGCTAATTGCAGATAAAGTAACTGGACCTTTACCCTGCCGCAATGCCAAATCGATCATCGCAGTTACCGCAAACCGGCCTTTTGTAGTCAGACGCATGTAATCTCCGCTCTCAAACCTATCCTATCCGCGTATCCTTTTTTCGGGATTACGTAGTGTTACGTCAGTATACCAAACTTGAGTGAATCCGTCAGGTATTGCCAAATTCCCGAAATCCCGCGCCGCACGGGGCTCTGAAGGCAATTGTCATTTATACAAACACAATAAATAAGGGCATTATCCGGACCCTGCCCAGCACTGAAAAATTGCCTTTTATACACAAACACCTATAACAAGAAGCGCGCAAAAATGGCGTTAACAGCAAAAAATTTATTCTAGGAGGTCGCGCTTAAACCTATAATGTCGACCCTCCGCACAGTCCTCTTTTGAGCAGCACTCAGTATGGCCATCCGCAAATCCAAGACACCGCAATCACCGACGCAGAGAGCCGACCAGAAACGCGTCGACATCCTGAAATCCGCAGGAAAGTGCTTTCGCAAGACCGGTTTTCACCAGACCTCCATACAGGAAATCTGCACCGAAGTAGGCCTGGGGCCAGGTGCTGTCTACCGCTATTTCACTAGCAAGGATGCGATTATTGCCGCCATGGCGGAGGACGAGCGGCGTCAGGCACGCACGCTGTTGTCGGAATTTCACGATACCGACGACCTGCCGCAAGCATTGTCAGCCATCACCCGCGCCTTCGCCCAGCGTTACGCCGCCATCAGCGATGCCGGCCTGATGACAGAAATCTACGCCGAAGGCTTGCGCAACAAGCGCGTCGGCGCGGTGATCAAGAAAGCGGAGACGGAATGGGTGGACGGCCTGGCAGACATGCTGCGCACTGCCCAGGAACGCGGCCAGATCGACCAGGCGCTGGATGCGCATGCGGCGGCGTTGCTGTTGACCGCCATGTGGGATGGCATCGTCATCCGGCAAGCCTACACGCCGGAATTGCCTGCAGCGATGCTGGCGCTGTTTGACGACATGCTCAAGCGCTGGCTGGCTGCCGCCACACCAGCCACACCAACCGCTACCGTCGTCGCCAGCAGCAAACGCGCCAAACCCGCACCAGCGCCAAAAGTTGCTGCGCCTGCCGCTGAGCCGGAACTGGATCTTCTCAGCCCAGCACCTGCAGCCGATAAGCCGTTGACCCAGGCGGAAATCGATTTACGGCAAATGAGTTTGATCTAAAACCAAGATCAAGCGCCTTGCGATCAACCTGCGCGCCGTAACAACTGCATCGGCCCGAACAAGGCCTGCATGCCGGCGTTACCGATAAAACTGAGATTGTATGGATGCTCCGCCACCGCTTTCGGGAAACGTGCGGTCACCGGATAAGCATTCAACTGCTCAGCGATTTTCCCCCACAACACCAGCGTCGGCAGACTCTCCCCACGCTTGTCCGCAGCATCGGCCAGCCCTTGCAATACGGCTTGCATGAACGGCTGCCAGGCCTTGGCATCTTTCACCGGCGGCACATCCGGACGAAACACCAGCGAAGCGTTCAGCAACAAGAACCCCTGCCCTACCATATTGGCCTGCAAATCAGCCAGCAATTGAATCGCCGCCGAGCCGTTCGTTTGCGCCCGCTGCGCCACTTCCAGCATGGCGTCGCCGGTAGTGCTTTCAATCGCAAGCTGGCCATCGGCCACCAGCAGCATTTTCATGAAATTACGCAAAGAGGTGGCACGATTGACCTGCTTCGACAAGCCCTTCTCAGACCACAACGAACCGACGGCGCCATCCATGAAACACACGCCGGTAGCGCTCGCAGCACGCGGATAAGGCCCCTCGCCTACCAGCACGTAACGCACCGCATCCAGCGGCTGGGTGAAGGCGGCAAACAGGCGGCCTTCAGTTGGCAAATAATCGGCTACCGCCAGATCCTGCAAATAGGTTGGATTGGCCTGCGCCACGGCGCGCAAACCCTCCTCCAGAATAGTCAGCCAGGAAGCATGCACACCATCTAAAGCAGCACGAATTGAAACAGGAAGAAAATCAGTCATCGTTCTTGGTAAAGGTAAAAAAATCAGGTCAGTAAAAGAACTGCACAAACAAGGTCGCAAGAACCCCACACTCAGAACGCAATATTGTCAGCTCCAGGCGCACCGAACAATTGCGTCTTCAACACATGCAACTGGTCGCGCACCTGCGCGGCTTTTTCGAACTCCAGGTTCTTGGCATGATCGATCATCAGCTTCTCCAGGCGCTTGATTTCCTTGCTCACCTGCTTTTCGCTCATCGCTTCGTACTTGGCCTGATCCTGCGCCGCATGCAGCTCTTCGCGCGCTTCTTGCGGGCTATAGACGCCGTCGATCAATTCCTTGATCTGCTTGCTGATGCCGACCGGCGTAATACCGTTGGCCGTATTGAAAGCAATCTGCTTGTTGCGGCGGCGCTCGGTTTCGTCGATCGCACGGCGCATCGAATCGGTCATCCGGTCCGCGTACAAGATCGCAGTACCATTCAGATTACGCGCGGCGCGGCCGATGGTCTGGATCAGGCTGCGCTCGGACCGCAGGAAGCCTTCCTTGTCCGCATCCAGGATCGCCACCAGTGACACTTCAGGAATATCCAAGCCTTCACGCAGCAGATTAATCCCGACCAATACGTCGAAGGTACCCAGACGCAGATCACGGATGATCTCAACCCGTTCGACGGTCTCGATATCGCTGTGCAGATAGCGCACCTTGATGCCGTTATCGCTGAGGAATTCGGTCAATTGTTCCGCCATGCGCTTGGTCAGCGTCGTCACCAGCACGCGCTCGTTTTTCTTGATGCGGGCATTGGCTTCGGTCATCAAGTCGTCAACCTGGCTCAAGGCCGGCCGTACCTCGATGGCAGGGTCGATCAGGCCGGTCGGCCGTACCACTTGCTCCACCACCTGGCCGGCATGCTGGTTTTCATAATCGGCCGGCGTTGCCGATACGAAAACCGTCTGCCGCATCTTGCCTTCGAATTCATCGAAACGCAGCGGCCGGTTATCCAGCGCCGACGGCAACCGGAAGCCATAATCAACCAGATTGGTTTTACGCGCACGGTCGCCGTTATACATGCCGTTCAGCTGACCGATCAGCACATGCGATTCATCCAGGAACATCAGCGCATCCGGCGGCAGGTAATCGACCAGGGTCGGCGGCGGCTCGCCGGGCAAGGCGCCGCTCAAATGACGTGAATAATTTTCGATGCCCTTGGTGAAACCGATTTCCTGCATCATTTCCAGATCGAAACGAGTGCGCTGCTCTATGCGTTGCTCCTCGATCAATTTATTTTCCTTGCGGAAAAATTCGAGCCGATCACGCAACTCTTCCTTGATGGTGTCTATGGCACGCAACACGGTAGCGCGCGGCGTCACATAATGCGAACCGGGATATACGGTAAAACGCGGAATCTTTTGCCGCACCCGGCCGGTCAACGGATCGAACAGCTGCAGGCTTTCGATTTCATCGTCGAACATCTCGATCCGCACAGCCAGTTCAGCATGTTCGGCCGGAAACACATCCACCGTATCTCCGCGCACGCGGAAAGTGCCGCGGCCGAAATCGATTTCATTGCGGTTGTATTGCATCTGGATCAAGCGTGCGATCAGGTCGCGCTGGCTGACTTTGTCCTTGGCGCGCAAGGTCAGGATCATCTGGTGGTATTCGTTAGGATTACCGATACCGTAAATTGCCGACACCGTTGCCACAATAACCACATCGCGCCGTTCCATCAGCGATTTGGTGCATGACAGGCGCATCTGTTCTATATGTTCATTGATCGATGAATCTTTCTCAATGAACAAGTCGCGCTGCGGCACATACGCTTCCGGCTGGTAATAATCGTAGTAACTAACGAAATATTCCACCGCGTTATGCGGGAAAAACTCGCGAAACTCGCTATATAGCTGGGCCGCCAGCGTCTTGTTCGGCGCAAAAACGATGGCTGGCCGCCCCATGCGGGCGATCACGTTAGCCATCGTATACGTCTTGCCAGAGCCGGTAACGCCCAGCAACGTCTGGTAAAACAAGCCGTCTTCCACCCCTTCCACCAGCTTGGCGATCGCCGCCGGCTGGTCGCCTGCGGGCAGGAACGGCTGGAACAATTTGTATGGCGAATTGGGGAAAGTGACGATTTTAGACTCGTCAACGCTACTGGAAACCTGTGATATGTCAGCCATGGGCCTCGACCTTTGGTAGAATAAGCGGTAGTAAATCCGCGCCGATCAGCGAAGTATTCGTGACCCGGCACAGCATTCAACCCGGCTACAAGATTCAATCTGCAGCCAACTTTTTATGTTATCACGATGAACGCACCTCTTTCAGCCTCCCTCTTCACCGCCATCGAAATGGCGCCACGCGATCCTATCCTCGGCATCACCGAAGGTTTCAATGCGGATCAAAATTCAGGCAAGACCAATCTCGGCGTCGGCGTCTATTACGACGACAACGGCAAGGTGCCGCTGCTGGACTGCGTGCAAAAGGCTGAAGCGCTGCTGATCGAAAAACTGTCGCCGCGCACCTACCTGCCGATCGAAGGTCTGGCTGCTTACGACAAGGCTGTGCAAGAACTGGTATTTGGTGCCGACAGCGCCGTAGTTCAAGAGAAGCGTGCGATAACCGTGCAAGCCATCGGCGGCACTGGCGCATTGAAACTGGGCGCCGATTTCCTCAAGCGCTTCGCCGCGGCCGATGCGCAAGTCTGGATCAGCGATCCAAGCTGGGAAAACCACCGCGCACTGTTTGAATCGGCCGGCTTCACCGTCAACAACTATCCTTACTACGATCCAGCCACCCGCGGCGTCAACTTCAGCGGCATGCTGAACGCGCTCAAGACCATGGCCAGCGGCTCGATCGTTGTTCTGCACGCCTGCTGCCACAACCCGACCGGCGCCGACCTGACCGATGCCGAGTGGACCCAGGTCATCGAAGTAGTGACCCAGCGCGGCCTGATTCCTTTCCTCGACATGGCCTACCAAGGTTTTGGCGACGGCATCGAAGCTGACGGCCAGGTAGTACGCCGCTTCGCCGAAGCCGGCGGCCCGCTGTTCGTATCGAACTCGTTCTCGAAGTCGTTCTCGCTGTACGGCGAACGCGTTGGCGCATTGAGCATCGTCGCTGCCAGCAAAGAAGAAGCCGACCGCGTGCTGTCGCAATTGAAGCGCGTGGTACGCACCAACTACTCCAACCCGCCAATCCACGGCGGCCAGGTAGTCGCCACCGCCCTGTCGTCGCCAGAGCTGCGCAAGCTGTGGGAAGAAGAGCTGGCCGGCATGCGCGTACGTATCCGCGAAATGCGCCACCTGCTGGTCAAGAAACTGAAAGAACAAGCGCCAGGCCATGATTTCGATTTCGTGACCAAGCAACGCGGCATGTTCTCCTACTCCGGTTTGACCAAAGCCCAGGTCGATCGCCTGCGCGACGAGTTTTCGATTTACGCGGTAGACACCGGCCGCATCTGCGTGGCAGCGCTCAACACAAAAAATATCGATAATGTTGTCGCCGCAATTGCAAAAGTCCTGTAATATTCGGGTCCCGGAGAAGTTGTAACGACTGCTCCGGGGATGTAGAAAAGTTTAGAAAAAGCTTTGACAACTCAGCGAATTCAAGACTATAATTCTGCTTCTTTCAATTCCCTGATAGCTCAGTTGGTAGAGCGACGGACTGTTAATCCGCAGGTCCCTGGTTCGAGTCCAGGTCGGGGAGCCAAGATACATAAGGGGTTGCATGCAAATGCAGCCCCTTTTCTTTTGGTCGAAACCATCGTTATATTTGCCAGTGGCAAATATACTTCGCGGTATTCAGCACCAAACCCCTCGCATACGCCGCTTTAAAACACACGCTCATCCTAAGTAACACTAGGTGGGACGCGTTTGCCGGCTTTGGGACATTCGGCGTGGGTGCTTTTGCGTTGTGGGTCACTCTGCAAAACTTCGTTGCCAAAAATTTGACTGAATGGTTCAAAAGCTTAAACGGGGAGCTACTGGGTATCCAGTGCCGACGCATTGAAGTTGCTAGGCCTACCAAAGGAGCAAAGGCCGGCGATATCGATTTGTTGGTGGAGACAGAGCAATTCATAGGGCTCTTCGAGATTAAAAAAAAGGGGCTGACCCGCAAGACAAATTCGGGTGACGAACTCCAGATGTTGGTTGATCTTGTTCGAGGACTAATACATGGCGTGAATCAACTGACGAAGCATGAACTCACGCTGCGTCGCACCGGCGAGTTAAAGCTCATCGATGGCACGGTCCTCAGTCTAGGTACACGCGATATCTTCAAAGGTGTAATTTCGCTCTCGGACTATGGAGGTCTTCACGACGGCTCTATTCTGCTAAACACATTACTTACGTTCTGTCAGGTCACATTGAATTCAGATCGAAAGGGGATGCGGACAATAACTTGGACTACTTGGAGGTAGTTCATGTACTCATACGAAGACCGCATTCGAGCAGTCAAGCTTTATATCAAGCTCGGGAAGCGCATTCGCCCGACCATTCGGCAGTTGGGCTATCCAACAAAGAATGCACTCAAGAGCTGGTATCGAGAATACGAACAAAGTCGCGATCTGCAGGTGGGCTATGTGCGCTCAAGGCAGAGGTATTCTGACAAACAAAAACAGGCGGCGGTTCAACATTACCTAGAGCACGATCGTTGTATTGCTTCAACTATGAAGGCGCTGGGATACCCCGGCCGTGCAACGCTCACTGCGTGGATTGATGAACTGCACCCCGAAGTTCGCCATCGCGTTATCGGCAGAGCTGCAAACGTACAGCACTGCCCTGAGTTCAAGAATGCGGCAGTCATTGATCTGTGTACCAGGAAGACAAGTGCACAAGCAATTGCTCAAAAACTAGCAGTGTGCAGGCCGACGTTGTATAACTGGAAGAATCAATTACTCGGTCGTGAGGCACCCCCATCCATGAAACGCCAGAACGATTCAAAGCCAGTTCCTGAACAGACGGAGACGGAGCTGCAGCGGCAAGTCGAGTCGCTTCAACGGGACATCCGGCGATTACAGCTTGAACACGACCTATTGAAGAAGGCCAATGAACTGTTAAAAAAGGCCTGGGCGTCGATCTGCAGATCCTGAGCAACCGGGAGAAGACGCTGCTGGTTGACGCCCTGAAGCAAACCTATTCGCTGTCAGAACTTTTTGTCGAACTTGACCTCGCCCGCAGCTCCTACTTTTATCATCGGGCCCAACTCCGGGGCGCTGACAAGTATGCTGATGCGCGTCTTGCCATCACCGAAGTCTTCGAGTGCAATCACCGTTGCTACGGTTATCGGCGGATGCGTGCGGCACTTGGCAGGCGCCAGGTGTTTATCTCGGAGAAAGTCGTACAACGTTTGATGAAGCAGGAACGTTTGGTCGTCACCGCTAACAGAAGGCGTCGGTATGGATCCTATCTGGGCGAAATCAGCCCAGTGCCAGAGAACCTCATCAACCGGGACTTCCAGGCTGCCACCCCAAATGAGAAATGGCTTACCGACATCACGGAGTTCCAGATCCCGGCTGGGAAAGTGTATCTATCGCCCATGATCGATTGCTTTGATGGCTTGGTTATCAGTTGGTCCATCGGCACACGTCCAGATGCCGATCTGGTGAACACGATGTTGGATGCAGCCATCGAGACGGTAGCCAACGGCGGAGATCGGCCTGTCGTTCACTCTGATCGTGGCGCCCACTATCGCTGGCCTGGGTGGCTCTCAAGGATACACAACGCAAAGCTGATTCGTTCGATGTCGCGCAAAGGATGCTCACCCGACAATGCCGCCTGTGAGGGCTTCTTCGGGCGGCTGAAGACGGAGTTGTTCTACCCTCGTGACTGGCAGGCTACAACCGTTGAGCAATTCATTCAGGTAGTCGATTCTTACATTCGCTGGTATAACGAAAAGCGCATCAAGATATCCCTTGGCTCACTCAGTCCCCTCGAATACCGAGAAAGCCTCGGATTTACGGCATAAATCAGTCCAAATTTTACGCCGCACCCCCAAATTTGACGGCAGACCAACAGGCTGACCTGGCTGAAGTACAAGCCGAAATCGCCACATTACAAACACGCAACAACGAGTTTGCGCAGTGTGCTCAGAATGAGTCGCCCCCTTCGAATAGGACTTTGTTCGACAACCTGGTATTTCATAACGTATTCTTCGTAGAACATCTGCGAATCTCTGTCAATACGGCTGAAGATTTCCTCTCGATGCTGCGGATGCGTAATCAGATAGTGACCGGCACACGTGACCAGATTTTCGACTTTGAGCAGTTTAGCTCGCGATCAAAATAGGACTGCATTTCATATGTATCCCACCAACTAGTCGGCGTGACGTAGAGGAAGTACGGACCGTCCCAAGCCATCAGATATCTGATGCAGTCGAATAGCTTTCTGCCGATACGATTCAATGAACGGTATGTCGCCAGTGGTATCGCGCTGGCCGATAGGCCGATTTGGATCGTCTCCAGACCAAGACGTCGTACAGCGAAACCCATGCAAATCAGTTAGTACAGCTTCGCGGCGAAATTCTATGCATCAGCCTTGACCAGAGCTTCCAGGAACTCACCGAGTTGAACCTGCGCGGCGTGGTCAATATCCTTGAGTCCATTGATAATTTTGCTCCGATAATCATAACGTGTGCCCTTCCCAATTTTTGAACGGTCGGCAATGCACCTGGCTAGCCATGAGGTGGAATGAACGTATTTCGTTTGTTTTAACGGAAAGTCTGATAGTCAGGCGCGTTGAGGCACATGACCAATTGAAGGGAGAATCTGATGTCAGTTCACGGAGCGATGACGAGCGATTTGACAGCGATTTCGTACTGATGGCCACAGATCTTAACGCGCTAATGCGCAGCCTTCTTACTGGATTGGGCGGCGAAGTTACTTAACAAACGGCGCGACAAGCACTCTGGCCTTAGCCGCAGCGCCGACACAGGTGGCGGTCATTTTCGCACTGGTTCTGTCATTGATGACGGGTGCATCGGCAAGGGCGAGGATTGACGATTCACAATCATGGGATGCATCTTGAAGCACCACGGTCCCCATTAGCGAGTAGCACCAGACTCCGATCATCGCGATACCAAACACTGTGGCAAATGGCTTCAAAAGATACATATCGCATGCTCCCAAGCGTCAATTTTTATGGATGTTAGCATGAAGCGTGGGCTGACGAGCCTACTGTATAGCTATGGTTCGGTATGCGGCGGCATCGAAGCCGCGACAGTCGCATGATCAATTACTCAATCGCATCGATCTATTTTCTCGTAGCAATTGTGCCCAAGAGATGCTCCATAGGAGCGATCCGAATGTTCAGCAACTCAGTTTGTAACTTGATCGCCTCGATCAACAATTTCGTATCTGGCGATTCTGCTGTCTCTATCAAGACGTCGAACTTTTTCCAAATTTCTTGAATTTGTTGGGTCATCACATCCTCCATTAGAAAAGATATCCTAGCATGACTACAAATCAGACCAAGCAGCCACACCGCGTCAATCGAGAATTTGTTTCGAAAGCGTTAGCTTACTTGATCACATCCATACCACCCAGCGTTTGAATCGCCAATCTGACCTTCTCGTGAGCTTCAGAGGATTGAACCACGAGAGCGCTGAAATGGGAAAACGCCACCTTATGATAATCCCCCAGAGCATTTGGCGAGCTACCCATTTGATCAAGAGTATTAATCGCCGCTTGGACGACGTCGCACATTTCACGAACACCTACCACCATATCGTACGACCACAGATCGTAGAGGGGTATTGCGAGCAGCGCATTTTTAACGTCGGAATACGCGGCCTCATTGTGAGAGCGGAAGAAATATCTAGACAGATCATTCGGAGGGCGAATACGCCCCCCCGATTCTTGTATCAGGTTGTTGGCATGGTCAACGAGTGCGGCGATTCCGGCGTACTTCCGGAGAATGCTCATGTCCTCGGTTCTTTGAAGGAGTTTCGTAGCGTTCTTATTTTGCCGATCAAGAACGTAAATTGCGGCGCCGATGGCCCCAACCGACCCCACGGCCTGCACCCAGGCAGCCGGGTCGTGAATATCCAGCATGCGAAGAATCAACACCGCTGCGGCAACGGCAAGAAGACCTATCGCCAGATAAATCAAAAAAACGTGAGGTTCCCTCGATATTTTGTCTTCCATCAGGTGGATTTTATGCAGCCCGCTTTTCCTGATTTTGCTCACTAGCCCATTGTTCGAGGTGCTGGATTGGTGAGCGATATCCAAGCGTCGAATGCTGCCGTTTGCGATTATAAAAGACTTCGATGTATTCGAAGCTGGCAGCCTTCATGTCGGCATGCGTAGCGTAACGCAGGCCATGGTAGCGTTCATTCTTGAAACTGTTAAACCAGCTCTCCGTAGGGGCATTGTCCCAGCAGTTACCTTTCCGGCTCATCGAGCAAGTCATGCCGAATTTCTTGAGCTGGTCCTGAAACGCGTGACTGGCATACTGGGCGGCCTCGATCCGAG
>NZ_FOKF01000082.1 GCF_900111995.1 Collimonas sp. OK607 | reverse complement strand
TTCAAGGCTTGTTCGGCAATTTGGCTTTTATTGGAGACATGCAAATCAAAGAATTTCCGGCGTGCATGCGCCTTATGTGGAGCTCCACATAAGGCGCATTATCCCGAGTGCTGTTTTATCTTGAGTGAAGCCAGTCGGCAGCAACGTTCATGCGCTCGATCGATGGTCAGCACTCCACATAAATTTGAATTGTTCACAGGGACCGCAAGAACGCGAGCATATCGCCCTTGGGCTTCCATGTCTTCGCATTGGCGGGCTCGATACCAGTCTTCTTCCAGAATGCCAGCATAGCCTCCCGCTTCATTTGCAGGTTGGTCGTGATGTAGCGGCCGGTCGTGGCGACGCTGGAGTGGCCGAGGTAGTCGCGGATCACCGTCACGTCGGTTCCTGACTGCAGAAGCGCAACGGCGCAACTGTGACGCAGGACGTGCGGCGTGATGTGCTTGTGTCGCAGCACTGGGTTGTCGCAAGCCGCTGTCGCCGCGTGCTTGTTGAGAACGTAAGCGACGCCATCGCGGGTAATAGGCTGGCCATGTCGATTCAGGAACACGCACTGCCCATCGGTGGCGTCTGTCATACCGCGCAGTCGATGCAGCGCGTTGGCGGTCTCGGTCCACAGCGGCAACAGACGCTCTTTCTTTCCTTTTCCGCGCAGGCGAACCTGCCTTGGTGCGACCAATTGCAGATCGTCCCACCGAAGCCCGGCGGCCTCGCTGACCCGAGCACCACAATTGTATAGGAAGAGCAGCAGCGTGTAGTCACGCCAACCGTCGAAGGTGTGCTGATTGGGCATGCTGATGATCAGACGAACGTCCTCGGCCTCAAGGTATGTCGCTGGTCGCTGCCGCGCCTTCTTCGCAGGGATAGCCAATACACGCACGTATTGTTGTGAGTGCGCCAGATCGTTGCGTAGTAGGTGCTTGAAGAAGCCACGGATAGCCGCCCTGCGGCAATTGCGTGTTGCTGCTGAATTCGATCGTTGCGCCTCGATATAATCCAGGAAGCGTGTCACCGCATCAGCATCGATGTCGCCGAGCTGCAAGGACGCAATCCCTCGGCCGCACTGCTCAGCAACGAACTTGAACAGCATCTTCAGCGCATCACGGTAGGCCCGGATGGTGTGGACACTGGCACCTCGCTGCTTCGGCAGGTACTCTGTGAAGTACGACTGCACATGCGCGAATAGGCCACTCGGCGAACGGCTCATGGCAATCGGCGCTTGTTGCGCGAGTGCCGCTCGAAGCGCTGGCTTGCCAGTTGCAACAGCTCAGGCGTGGCCTTGAGGTACACTTCCGTGCCAAGAACGTTCTGGTGGCCGAGGTAGGCCGACAACCACGGCAGCTTCGCGTGCACGTCCACACCCTCGACGGCCCACGCGGTCAGCCGATGTACGGCGAAGGCATGCCTGAACTCGTAAGGCCTGGCTCCAGAGCGACCGCGTGGCGGCTTCAAGCCGAGATCGCGCAGCAAACATCGCAACGCGTCCGAGGCAGCACGCAGGGTGAGCGCTGATCCATCGCGACGGATGAACAGGGTCAACGGATCGTCGGTACCGCTTGTCGCTAAGATTTCCTCGCGTAGCCGCAGGTATTGGCGTAGTTCGACAACCAGATCGTTGCGGATCGCCAGGATGCGCGAGCGCCCCTTGCTTCGTTGAACTGTCAGAACGGCTTTGCGTAGATCGACGTCGATCAGGTTCAACCTGGCGGCTTCGCCCAGCCGCATCCCGGTGCAGTACAGTACGAGCGTGAGTGCGCGCAACATCGCACCCCACATGCTGCGCCCCTCATGCCGCGTGGCCGCGTCCACCAAGGCAAGTATCTCTTCGCGGCTGAAGATGTAAGGTACGAACACCGACTCCTTGACCGGTGCCACCGCATGATCGGGGACGAAGCCATACGGATCGCTGCGGCGGCGAAACAGACATAACTGACGCACTACGCCGAACTCGTTGCCCACAGTGATGGCCTTGCGGCCTTCGATCCGCGTCACCCACTGCGTCACCGCTTGGTCCAAAGACACCGGATGGTCGCCGTACCGATCACGGACGAAGCGCACAAAGCCGTTGAGCACGAACTCGGCGCGGCGGTAGCCCATACCCATGGCCCGCTTGAACGCCAGGAACTGCGTTGCGTCGTGGGCCAGGGTGACGGCGGTAATCTTCGCGCTCATCGCGGCACCGGAAGAGAGACATCGCGCAGCGACTGCGTGGCGATGCGCACGTAGGCCGACACCGAATCAGGGTCGCGATGGCCAAGCAGATCCGACAATACTCGTGCACTGGTGCCTACGTCGAGTTGCCGCGCGGCGTTCGAGTGCCGCAAGACGTGGCTGCCCAAGTATGGTGCCTGGATACCGGCGACCTTGGCATGTTTGATGAGTACGTGTCGCACCGCCGACGACGCCGTGAGGGCGCCGAATGGCACCTTCATCTGGACGAACACATGCCGCGTAGGTGTATGCGGCGGACGTCCATGCCGCAGGTACCGGGCCAGCACCTTGGCCACCGGGGGCAGCAACGGCAACATGAAATTGACGCCGGTCTTCGGCCGCGACATCTGCAGCGTACCGGCGTCCCAATCGATGTCCTGAAGTTGCAGGCCAATCACTTCGCCGGCACCCAGGCCGTAGATACTCATCATCAATAGCAGCGCGTGGTCGCGCAGTCCACCTGCCGTGCTCGTGTCCACAGCGCGCAGAAGTCGCTGAACGTTCTCCCACGGTAACGCAGGCTTGGGACGTTCGAACTTGGGCTGTACCGGCGAGATTACTCCATCAGCCAAATCGGTGCGAATGCGCCCGCTGGCCAGCAAGAACCGGGCAAAGGATCTGACCGTGCTGGCGATGTCGGCTGTCGTCGAACGTGCATAGTGACTGGCGCATTCGATGAGGAATGCGTCGATATCGGGCAAGCTCAGATGGCGCCAGGACTTGCCGGAGCGGTGCAGGTGCGCGAACAGCTTGCCAACGTGGTCGAGCTTCTTGCGGATCGTGACCTCGGGATTGCCACGATGTTGCCCAAGGTGGGCAGCGTAGTCGCGCAGAACCGCCGTGGCAGGTGGCCGACGGCGTTCGATAGGCTGCCACGGCGGCACCGGCATGCCCATGACCTCGTGAGCGCGCCGTAGCGAGCGCAGAGACGAACGCGCGAGACCGAGATGCGCGGTATTGATCTTGCGTGAACGCGCGTACCAAGCCTGGAAGCGCTTGACCCCGTCGCGCGTTAGCTCGGCACCTTCATCCAGGCCAAGGGCACGGCAATAGCGTCGAAACCGGTTGATCCATTGTAAATATTGCTGCGCGGTGCTTGCGCGAACAACGCGATCGTCGCGCCACACGCGCAGGATGACCTGAGTGCTTGGCGTACGCTCGGGTGGCTGTGGCGTGGGTGACAGAGTGTCCATATGGCAAACAAATAGGCATGATGGGGACGCGCAGCACCGAACACCTTTACAACACGCGCCAGAAGCGTGTCCATGCCGGCACGCATATCCAGCGCC
>NZ_FOKF01000088.1 GCF_900111995.1 Collimonas sp. OK607 | reverse complement strand
TCGACTGGATTGTCATCGACCAACAGCAACGTGACTTCGCTGTCGACTGGCCTGTCATCGACCAATAGCAATGTGACTTCATTGTCGACGGGCTTGAGTTCGACGAACAGCAACGTGACTTCGCTGTCGACCGGACTGTCATCGACCAACAGCAACGTGACTTCGCTGTCGACCGGTCTGTCATCGACCAATAGTAATGTGACTTCATTGTCGACCGGTTTGAGCACCACTGATAGCAACGTCACTTCGCTATCGACCGGTCTGTCATCGACGAACAGCAACGTCACTTCGCTGTCGACTGGCCTGTCGTCGACCAACAGCAACGTCACTTCGCTGTCGACAGGTCTGAGCTCGACGAACAGCAATGTCACCTCGTTGTCGACCGGTTTGAGCTCCACCAACAGCAACGTCGCCTCGCTGTCGACCGGTCTGTCATCGACCAATAGTAATGTGACTTCATTGTCGACCGGCCTATCATCGACCAGCAGTAACGTCACTTCGTTGTCGACGGGTCTGAGCTCGACCAACAGCAACGTCACTTCGCTGTCGACGGGTTTGAGCTCGACCAATAGCAACGTGACTTCGCTGTCGACTGGCCTGTCATCGACCAACAGTAACGTGACTTCGCTGTCGACTGGCTTGAGCAGCACCAACAGCAATGTGACTTCATTGTCGACCGGTTTGAGCACCACTGATAGCAACGTCACTTCGCTATCGACTGGATTGTCATCGACCAACAGTAACGTCACTTCGCTGTCGACTGGCCTGTCGTCGACCAACAGCAATGTGACTTCGTTGTCGACTGGCCTCAGTACAACTGATAGCAACGTCACTTCGCTGTCGACTGGCCTGAGCTCCACCAACAGTAACGTCACTTCGTTGTCGACTGGCTTGAGCTCCACCAACAGCAATGTGACTTCGTTGTCGACGGGGCTGAGCTCCACCAACAGCAATGTCACCTCGTTGTCGACCGGTTTGAGCACCACTGATAGCAACGTCACTTCGCTATCGACTGGATTGTCATCGACCAACAGTAACGTCACTTCGCTGTCGACAGGTTTGAGCTCGACCAACAGCAATGTGACTTCGTTGTCGACTGGCCTGAGCTCGACCAACAGCAATGTCACTTCGCTGTCGAC
>NZ_FOKF01000069.1 GCF_900111995.1 Collimonas sp. OK607 | reverse complement strand
CATCTCCATTAATCGGCGTGCCCAATGCTGAGCCCCACCGCAGGCTTCCATGCCAATCAGGCAAGGTGCCAGATTGGCAAAATGGGACAGAAAACCAGCCCGTTTGAGCTGCTTGCTCCTGATCTCGCCGGTCTCTGTTTCCACCCAATGCAACTGAAAAACAGTCTTTGCAATGTCAACACCAATTACGGTATTCTTCATTTCGGGTTCTCCTGTCTTAAGTGGTTTTTGCGAACCTCTACTTTGGCACAATGATGCCGTTGACAGCGAGAACCCGCCCTCCGAATTCCATCCCGTCTTGTCAGCTTCGCCCCTGAGGGGGAGGCGTCCATTCCATTTCTTTGCTTCGCCAAAGAAAGTAAGCAAAAAAAGGGCTGGAGCACCGCTCCTGCCAAAGCCACCACCTCCGCAGGAGGTCCCCAAATATGTCACGTGCCAGTCGGGTGGAAAGACCAACTCGCTTCGCTCAAACATGTCTTCCCACAATTCCCGACTGACACGCGCCACATTTGGCAGCGTCCCAATGCGGACTTCAAATTCAAAAACCACTTCAAAAACAACTGCAACTGCCCCGTACTTCAACCGTATCAGCTACCAGTTGACGATTCTTGAAGTGTATCAATATCGATTTGGCACAATTCCTTCTCTTCCGTCCTTCTTTGCAAAGCATGCAATATCGCCAAACTGTT
The DNA here is from genome assembly GCF_900111995.1 of Collimonas sp. OK607. Lineage (GTDB taxonomy): Bacteria > Pseudomonadota > Gammaproteobacteria > Burkholderiales > Burkholderiaceae_D > Collimonas. The sequence continues at coordinate 14,861 of NZ_FOKF01000069.1, read as the reverse complement.
CGCGGCGGACTCCAACGGCTGGACTCTGATCCGTTTAATTTCTTGATAAAGATCCTTGATCTCCGCTATAGCGCGCTCATTGCGTGGGTCGCATTCAAATAAGGACAACCCTTGATCAAAAGTGCTGCGGTCGTCGATCCATTCGTGGATCACCGTATCTGCCAGCGTCGCTGTCAGGATTTTTTTTGCTGCGATCTGGGCAGGATTGCTCTCTGTACTTGCGGCCGCGCCAAAGGCGCTGATGGCCTGGACTTCTACTACCAGCACGCGCAGCGCTGGATTAAACAAACGCAGGGTTTCGATGCGTTGGATTAATGTTTCTCCGCCATAGCCTTGGCGAGAATCGATCGGAATCACTAATACGTCGGTGGCGACCAGTGCTGCGTCGGTATTGCGGACATCGACGCCGTCGGCATCGATAATCGTATCGGGGTAGTGATTACGGTAATAGGACGCTGGGTTTTCCAGTTCCGATTGCAAGTTCTCGATGCCGCGTACGGTAATCTTCGTCTTGCTCCCGGTGGTTTGGCGTCTCTTGTCCCAACCCAGCGCATGCTGCGGCGAAGTAGCATCCAGCAACAACACCTTGTGATGGTTACGCGCACAATATGCTGCCAGATTGAGAGCGATTATTGATCGTTTCGCAAATCCGTTTTCGCTGAAAATCGTGATGATCATGATATGACCTGCGTAGCTGTCTCTGATGAATCCAGTGTAGGGAAGCGCGTATAAAGATGTCGTAAAAATACGGGCGGATCGTATAAATGACAGCTAAAAAAAAGCCAACCCGAAGATTGGCTTTCTTGCAGCATAGGGGTTCGCCCAGACTTACATGCTCTCAGCCAGCTCCGGTCCCAGTTCCAACACAGCGCGTAACTCTTTCTTTGCGGCGTCGAAGCCGGTTTTGAAATCGTCGCGGGTCTGTAACCTGGCGGCGATCACAGTGCCGGTGATGCGGCCGGTTTCGATGTCGGAACGGTAGTGGACGCCGCCGATGATGCGGTTGTTGGCATATTCGGCGGCACGGGCCATGATCTCGGCGCGTTTTTCCGGGACCATGTTGGACAATACGATGCCCATCAACGTGCCAGCTGTCGCATGGCCGGACGGGTATGCGCCGGAGCGGGATAATTTGACCACTGGCTTGACTTGATCGCTATACATGAATGGACGCGGACGCTTCCAGACATCCTTGTAGGTGTCGACCACGGCACCTTCCGAATCGACCACGCGCTGGAAGAACTTGGCGAACAGCGGTAATTGCTCTGGTTTGAATTTGACTCCCATCACATCGGCGAAACGCCAGATGTTTTCAGTCGCGTCAGCTTGCGAACGTGCCACCATTTCCGGCGTGCGGGCGGCTTGCAAGGCGAGAATTTCGCTCAGCTCGGCTTTGGTCTGGAGCGAATCGTTGGCCGGTGGCGGCGGCAGCAATTTGATCAGGTCGATTTCCTTCGACGTGATGAAGGGATTTTCCTCGCGCGCCAGCACCGATGCGCTGCAGGCGACGAGGGACATGACCAGTACGGAAGCAATGAATTTACGCATGACGGTACTTTCAAATAAAAACGGATTAATAGAAAGACAAAACAAACAAATCGATAAGATCAAACTGACGTCAAAACATCAGGATTTGAATTCAACCCAGACCTGATACACATGGTCCTTGCCCTGCATATCGGCCGGCGGCGCTGGATAGCTGGCGCTCTGTACCGATGCCAAAGCGGCGCGGTCGATCATGCCGACGCCGCTGGCGGTGACAATCCTGGCCTGGCCGGCGATGCTGTCGCGTAGATGGAACTCGACCCGCACGCGTCCGGCAAAATGCAACGCCAACGCTGCCGGCGGATACACCACGGCAGCTTGCACCGCAGCCTTGACCTTGGCCGCGTACTCGGCGTTAGGTGCGTCCTTGTTACCAGCCGGTGGTGGTGCAGGCGGCGTCGGTACCGGCTCGGAAAAAGCGGTTGGCGCTTCGGCTAGCGGCGCAGGTGCGCTAGGCGCCGGCTCTGGAGTCGCGACTGCCGCTGCCGGTGCAGCGGGTTTCTGCGGCGGCACCTTGGTCTTGGGTTGGACCTGCGGTTTGGGCAGGGCAACCGGCGGTAACGGCTTCGGTGGCGGCGGTGCTGGCGGGGTTGGCTCCGGCGGCGCCGGTTCTTCACTGACCAGGGTGATCGGCACCGGTTCCGACAAGGCCGGGCTGGACGATGCCGCACCTGCCAGCATCAGCGCCACCACGGCGACGATGCCCAGCTCGGCCAGGATCGCCAGCGCAAACGCACGGCTCGGGAAATGGCGGAAATTAATCAACATTGCCGCCTTTATTTACTATCGCCGTTGCGGGTCGCAAGGCCGAGTTCGGTGACGCCACCCTTTTTGATGGCATCGATAGCCGCCATCACCTGCTGCAGCGATGCGGTTTGGTTGCCGGCGATGGTGACCGCGGTCTTGCTGTTGTCCTGCTGGCGTAGCTTGTCAGTCAATTGCGTCGGCGTCAGCTGTTGCCCCTCAACCAGCAGGGTGCCGTCTTGCTGGATCTCGACCAGCAGCTTGGGTGCGGGAATGCTGACTGCGGTGGAACTGGTGGGCAGCTTGGTCAGGTGACCGGAAGCCGGGATCATGCGCAGTGTCAGCATCGCGAAGAAGACGAGCAGGAACAGCATGATGTCGATCATCGGAATGATTTCTATCCTGGCCTTCTTGGTTTCCAGATAACGCATCTCAAGCCCTCGCCGCCGGATGGGAAATCGACTTCACGTTGGATACGCCAGACGTGATTCGCGGCTGCAGCCGGTCGTGACGATTAAGCAACATGACCTTGATGGTTTCCAGCTGATGCAGCACGATGCGTACGCGTGTATGCAGGGCGTTGAAGAAGGCTAGTCCGATCATGGCGATAAACAAACCGGATGCAGTGGCGATCAGCGCTTCGGCAATTCCGCCAGTGACCTGGGCCGCGCCGTTTTGCGTGTCGCCCAGTACGTGGAAAGCGTTGAACATGCCGATGATGGTGCCGAACAAACCGAGCAGCGGCGCCAGCGTGACAACGGTATCGAGCAACCACAGCGAGCGGTCGAGCGTCGGCACTTCATGCATGATGGCTTCTTCCAGATGGCCGTCGAAAGTGGCGCGGTCAACATTGGCCGGCTCATGCTGCAGCACATCGAACAAGCGGCCGTGCGGCAGGCGCGCCAGTTTTTGCGGCAACACGCCCTGCTCTAGACCGCCATCTTCACGCTTGAGCATGGCGATGATCTGTTCGCCGCCTTGCTGCATGTTGGACAGGTAACGCGCGCGTTCGATGATGACGGTCAGGGCGACCAGCAACAGCACCAGCATCAGGTACAGCGTGCCGCCGGATTCGTTGGCCAGTTCAAGCAAGTGTGAAATATTCATGATGTAGATTCAGGTAAATGGGAGAGCAAAGCTCTCCCTGTGGATCGAATGCCCTGGAAAATCAGAAATCCAGATTCAAAGCCAACGACAAACTCCGTGCCGGCAAAAGCGTCAACACATCTCCCGGCGCCGGCGCCGAAGTCGTGGTGCTGGCTGGATTGACACCGACGATGCTGTGCTTGTCGAACAGGTTGTTGATGCCGAACTGGATCTTGGCCTGTTTAATAAATTGCGCCGGATGCTTGATGGTGTAGTTGACGAACAGGTTGGAGATCGTGAACGGCGCGATCTTGACTGCCTGGTGCACGCTGCCATTGTCGTTGTACATGGTGCCGACACGCTTGTTGAGCCAGCCGATATCCCAGCCGCCCTGGTTGTAGTTCAAGCCGAGTGTTTCGGTATCGCTAGGCGCACTGGCTATCCATTGGCCGTTGCCGTACTTGGCCGTGCCGTAAGTGGCATTGGCGTACAGGCTGAAACCCGCGCCCAGGACGACGTTACCTTCAGCTTCGACGCCTTGGGTAGTTGAGCTGCCGTTGGCGAAGAAAGTGGTGTTGCCAGCGTTGTCGGTAAAGGACGAGTAGGCGTTATCGAACTTGATATGGTAAGCATCGATATCGAAGGTAAAGCGGTCGGATTTCCAGACCGAGCCGATCTGGAAGGTCTTGCTCTTGATCGACGACGGCAGGGCGGTGACTTTGGCGTTCTTGACATCGAATATGCTGCTCGGCGGAATTTCATCGCCAACCACGTACTGGCCGTAGACCGACCAGTTCGGCTGCAGCATGTAATGGACATCGAACGACGGCAACACCGTGTTGTATGTCACCGCATGCTCGACGCTAGGCAGGCCGCCCAGGTTGCCGACGGTCTTGCCGTTATCGGCATATTGGGTCAGGTCCTGGCGATACGACGAATATTTGACGCCTGGCGTGATTTTCAGATCCTGGGCAACCTGGAACTCATATTCGACGAACGGTTGCAGGATAGTGGTCTTGAAGCGCTCATGGAAATTCGGCAGTACCGAGTCGACCCAGGTCCGTGGGTCGGATGGAATCTGGTAGCGATTGGTATCGGCATTTTCCGCCCACAGGCCGGTGCGCAGAATGCCGAACCTGGATTCCTGGCTCAGGCGCAGCAGGTTACCGTAGGTGCGGTAGCTGTTGAGCTTGTCGGTGCCGCTAGTGGCCGTGATGGTGGTACCGTTGTAGTTCTGCTGATTATGATAAGCGTAGGTGTAGAGCTTGTCGTCCAGCTTCCAGCCGCCGCCGAGGTTCGAGGTCAGGCCGGCATATTCGAAGTCCGAGGTGACATGATAGAAATTGTAGCCCCAGTAGTTGGCCTGCTTGGGATTGTTGCTCAACAAATAATCCTCGCCGAACTGCGCAATCTGGGCGCGGGTCGCACCTTTGGTATTCGGGGTATTGGCTTTCAGATCGATATAGGAACCGAACAAGGTCAACGCGGTGTTGTCGGTAATCGCATATTGATATTTGAGCGACACTGCATCGCGCGTTTGCTTGTTGTAAGTTTGATAGCCATCCGATGTCATTTGATGGGCATTCACCAGCAGGTTGGACGAGCCGTCCGGACCGAACTGGCCGCTTTCAACCTCGGCACCGTAAATCTTGGTATTAAATGAACCGTATGAACCGAATACGCTGGTGCGTTGGTCCGGCTCCAGGTTGCGCGACAGCAGGTTGACCGAACCGCCGAAGTTGGCAGGGCCGATGGTCGCTGCCGAGCCCGGGCTGCGGTCGACTACCGCGCCACCCAGGAACTGACTGGGGAAAAATGCCCACGTGTGATGCGACGGACTATTCGTATCCTGAAATGGAATGCCGTCGAAGCTGATCGTGTAATCGCCGTCGGAGAAACCGCGGAAGAAGGTCTTGGTATCGCCCAGGCCGACACCGTTCGGGCTATAGCTGTACATGCCCGGCGTCATCTGCAGCACCTGGCTGAAATCGGCCACCGGTGAAGTCAGGTTGCGGATGAACTCATCGCTCACTATCGATTGCGCCGAACGTGCTGTCAGCGAACTCTGCGACGGTGCGGTCTTGTCGGCAGTGATGGCCTTGCCGGTTACTTCAACGGTACCGGAACCACCGTTGGCGCTGACTGCACCAAGATCAGTTGCTTGCTGCGCGCTGGCGATAATCGGCGCGGCCATGCACATGACGGCTAATGCCTGCAAAACTTGCTGGGTAGTTGGCTTCAAACTCGGCTTAAAACTGGGGCGCTTCATTTCTAGGTTTCCTTTTTTTGAATTCAGATCGTGTCGTAAAAATCGAAAGAAGATGGTCCGTGAATGGCTTGCAGCTAGGTGCAGAAGCGTGCTGGCCGTAGTTCGGGGCGAAGCATAAGCTTTGAAAATTAAGCGAAAATGATCTGCAAAAAATCTGCCCGAATCTGTCTGATTTACGTCAATCACCCGCACATTTCACGCGCTCGTCACAATCGGCTGCTATTTTGTAAGGTCGACCAGGCCAAGAACTCCAATGCGCTTACTTCTGATAGAAGACGACTACATGCTGGGAAATAGCATCCGCAAAGGGTTCTATCCCTATGGCTTTACCGTTGACTGGACCCAGGACGGGATTGCCGCCGAAGCCGCCCTGGCTGCGGAGTCCTATTCGGCCGTGATGCTGGATTTGGGGTTGCCGCGCAAATCGGGACTGGAAGTGCTGAAGAAAATGCGCTCCGACAGCAACAGCACGCCGGTCATCATTCTGTCAGCCAGCGACCGCGTGCTGAACCGGATTGAAGGACTGGATGCGGGCGCCGACGATTACCTGAGCAAACCCTTCGATCTGGATGAACTGGCCGCACGCGTGCGCGCTTTGCTGCGGCGTAGCGGCGGCCGCACCAGCCCGTTGCTGACGCATGGCGATATCCATTTCGACCCGGCCGGCAATACCGTCACCTACAAGGGCAAGAATATTTCCCTTAGCAGCCGTGAACTGATGGTGCTGGCTGCGCTGATAGAGAAACCTGGCGCGGTACTGTCGCGAGCCCAGCTGGTGGACAAGGTCTATGGCTGGAACGATGAGGTCGAGAGCAATACCATCGAAGTGCATATCCATGCATTGCGGAAAAAATTATCTCCCGGCGTAATACGGAACATCCGTGGCCTCGGCTATATGCTCGCCAGCAATGAAAGTGCATGTGTCAATTAGGAATCGCCTGCTGTTCTGGCTGCTGTCCGGATTAACCATCCTGGGCGCCTGTTTTGTACTGGCAGACTATCTGATCGACCGCGCTTTGCTGGCCGATATCTACGACGACCAGATGAGCCAGATCGCATTCGCCATTCCGGCCCATTTCAACAACAGCGACCTGGAAAGATCCGCTCCGCCGTTGAAATACGATGGCGACGACAGCATCCTGCAGATTTGGGATCAGAACGGAAAACTAGGCTATAGCTCCCATCCCGACATCATCCTGCCGCAATTCTCCACTCTTGGATTCAGTGAAGTGCGGTGGCGTGACGGTGAGTGGAAGCTGTATATCCGCAAAACCGACAGCAATTTTATCCAGGTCGCGCAATCGCTGAGCGGCAGGCGCAATATAGCCGTCGAACATGCGTTGCGCTCTCTGATCCCGCTGCTGCTATTCTTGCTGATCATGGGCATGCTGATACATTGGAGTGTCGGCACCGGATTGCAATCATTAACCCGCCTGTCGCAGGAATTGGAAAAGCGCACTCCCGACAAGCTGGGACGTCTGGCCTCGCAAGACCAGCCGGCCGAAATCAAGCCGCTGACGCATGCACTCGACACCTTGTTGCAACGCCTCGGTATCGCCCTGGAGGGGCAGAAGAAATTTATTGCCGATGCTTCGCATGAACTACGCACGCCATTGGCAACCTTGCAAATCCAAACCCAGCTGGTTGAACAATCGCTGGGAAGCGGGCGCGAGACTTATGCGCTGGCCGATCTGAAGGCTGGCGTCAAAAGAACCAGTCATCTGGTCGAGCAACTGCTGATGGTGTCGCGCCTTGAATCCGCCGGTATCCAGGATCAGCACGTTCCGCTGCAACTACACGAGATTGCGCGCGAGGTGACGATTGACCTTATCCCCTATGCCAACATGCGAAAGATCAACCTCGGCGTGGAACAGCTGGACGCGGGCGCTGTCATCGGATCGGAACATCACTTGCACATCCTGCTACGCAACCTGATCGACAACGCGGTGCGTTACACGCCCAGCGGCGGCCAGGTCGACGTCACCATCCGGGCCCGGCAAGATGACATCCTGCTGGAGATAGAAGACAGCGGCCCCGGCATTCCGCCGGCAGAAAGGGAGCGCGTCTTCGACCGTTTCTACCGCTGCCTGGTGCCGCAAGCAACTGGAAGCGGTCTTGGCCTGGCGATCGTCAAGCAGGTGGCCGAGCTGCATCAGGCTGAAGTACAACTCGGTCAGGCGCAGCGGCTGCGCGGATTGAAAGCCAGCGTTATCTTCAAGAGAGCCGCCTGGTAATCTGTAATTTGCAAGCAGCAAAATTCTTGTTGACTTCAAGTTTACTTGAACTTGCATACTGGGTTCGTCTACTACTTATCCTGAGCCAATGACATGAATCAACGACTGCGCGAACCCACCCTGCATCGGCTGCTCGACGACAATGCCCGCTTTGCAGCAGACAACGGAGGCATGGCCAATCACTGTCCGATGGCGCTTTGCGCGCTGGCCGGCATGGGTGCGCAACCTGCGCGCCTGCAGGAATTTTTCGACAGATGGGAAGGCCGCTTCGCGCTGGCTGCCAAGCCTGCCGCCAGGTCCGTCAACCGCGAAACCTGGCCGCTTTTCCTCGGCGATGCCAGCACATTCACCGCTTTGCGCGGATTCTATGAAGAATGGATCTGGAGCGCCGGCGCGGATGCAGTGCTTGCACAAGTTCTGAGCCGGATACCGTTTGCCCCTGCCAGCGGTGCTTTTCACGCTTTGATCCGGCTCGGATATGGCCTGGAAGCAGAACATGTCGGCGAAATCGCTGCCGGACTTGCGGCGCTAGTCAGTGGCAATCTGCATATCGATATGGGATCGCGGCAACGCGTGCCCGCCGCTTCGGTGAAGCAAGGTTTGGCGGCATTGTCGCGCGCAATGGGCGGCAAGACATTCACTGGCGACTGGATTGTAGCGCGCCTGCGAGCGGTGGGTGCCGATCCGTCGTTTTACGCGACGCTGCCGGCCGCACCGGCGCAACCCCAACAGCAGCTGCTCGACGACATGGCACAGGCGGCAATTGCCTTGTATTGGCAAACCAATAATTTCACTGCCTTGCATGTCGTCACCGGCCTGCACGCCGCGCGCCGCGTCCTGACGCATTTGCCGGCAACGCTGGCGCAGCGCTTGTTGCCGGATTTGTGGGTAGCGTTTTGTGCCGCCTATGTGTCGACAGGTGCGCCGCCTCTGGCCGCCTCACATGCCACTCTGCATGCCACATTGCCAGAGGAAGAGATCCTGGCCGACAGCGCGGACACGTGGCATGACCTGTTCACCACCGCCATCGCTTCCGATGACGACCACGTGATCAAGATGGTGTACACCTGCTATTGCGAGAACCGGCGCGCGCCGTCGCCACTGTATCTGGCTGCAGCGGCGCGGCGAGCGGGCCGCGTGTTCCAGATGCATTAGTGCCGAATCAGGTGATAGGCGCCGGATTGAACAACGTCAATGCGTTATGCAATTTGTGATGTTCCGCCCAAGTCTTCTTGCGGCCGCTGGCGACATCCAGCATCAGATGGAACATTTCCCAGCCGACGTCTTCGATGCTAGCTTCACCACTGGCAATGCGGCCGGCGTTGACATCCATCAGATCGTGCCAGCGCCGCGCCAGGTCGTTGCGCGTCGCCACTTTGATGACAGGTACTGCAGCCAAACCGTAGGGCGTGCCACGGCCGGTGGTGAATATGTGCAGGTTCATGCCAGCCGCCAGTTGCAAGGTGCCACAGACAAAATCGCTGGCCGGCGTGGCTGCATAGATCAAGCCTTTTTGCTTCAACTTGTCGCCAGGTGAGAGCACGCCGGAGATGACGCTACTGCCCGATTTGACGATCGAGCCCATGGCTTTTTCGACGATGTTGGCGAGGCCGCCTTTTTTATTTCCCGGCGTGGTGTTGGCGCTGCGGTCGACGCCGCCGCGGGTAAGATAGTCGTCGTACCAGGCCATCTCGCGGATCATGGCCTCCGCCACCTCGGCGTTGGCGGCACGCGCAGTAAGCTGGTCGATACCGTCGCGCACTTCGGTGGTCTCGGAAAACATCACAGTGGCGCCGGCGCGCACCAGCAAGTCGCTGGCAAAACCCACCGCCGGATTAGCCGTGACGCCGGAGAAAGCATCGCTGCCGCCACATTGAACGCCGACGATCAGTTCCGATGCCGGACAAGAAACACGGCGGCGCTTATTCAATTCGCTCAATTGCTCTTCTGCAGTAGCCATGATCGATGTGATCATCGACTCGAAACCGACGTGTTCGGCATCCTGCAAACACACCACCCGCAAGCCCTCTTCCTTGCCGCCGGTGCTTTGAATCGGAATCGATCCTTGCGGGAACAGCCGGCCTGGTTGCAATTTTTCGCAACCCAGGCTGACCACCATGGCCTGCCCGCCGAAATTGGGATTCATGCTGATGTTACGCAAGGTGCGGATCGGGATCTCGGCACCCGGCGCGTCAATCGCCACGCCGCAGCCGTAGGTATGTTCAAGGCCGATGACATCGTCGACGTGCGGGTATCGCGGCAGCAATTCGGCCTTGATGCGCTTGACAGCGTGTTCCACTACGCCGGATACGCATTGCACGGTGGTGCTGATCGCCAGGATATTACGGGTGCCGACTGTACCGTCTGCATTGCGATAACCTTCGAAGGTGTAGCCGTCCAGTGGCGTTGCAGCTGCCGGAACGCGGGTGGCAATCGGCAGGTTGGTCAGTTCTCGTGCCGGCGGCATCCGCACCAGCGATTCTTCGATCCAGCTTCCTTGCGCAATCGGCCGCTGCGCGTAACCGATCACCACGCCGTAGCGGACAATCGATTCGCCTTCCGCCAGATCGCGCAGAGCGACCTTATGGCCCTGCGGTACTTTGTCGCGCAGCACCAACCCGCACGGGAAGATCGCACCGGCCGGCAAACCGCCGTCATTGACGACAATCGCAACGTTGTCCTGCTCCTGCATGCGGATATACAGCGGCGTATTGTTGTTGTCCGTATCGACAACCGGTGCTGCCTTGATCATGATTCCACTCCAGATAATTTCTTGTATGGCTGTCCTGCGTCGTCAAGCGGCTTGAGCTCGACGCGCTTGATATCTTTCACAATCACCAGGTAGCTGATCACGGCTAGCAAGGCATTGGCGCCGACATATACCAGCGCCCACTCGAAGGAGCCGGTTTCCTTGATGATATAGCCGATCACGATCGGTGCAGTGATGCCGGCGATATTGCCGAACATGTTGAACAGGCTGCCGGTGAGACCGATGATCTCCTTCGGCGAGGTATCGGCCACAACGGCCCAGCCCAGCGCACCAACACCTTTGCCGAAAAATGCCAGCGCCATGATGCCGACCACCATCCATTGGGTATCGACGTAATTGCACAAGATCATGGTGGTCGACAGCAGCAAGCCGGCGACGATAGGAATCTTGCGGGCCCAGGTCAGCGAGAAGCCGCGTTTGATCAGTCGATCCGAAATCATGCCGCCCAATACGCCGCCGAGAAAGCCACAGATCGCCGGCAAGGAAGCCACGATGCCCGCTTTCAGGATCGACATGCCGCGTTCCTGCACCAGGTAGATCGGGAACCAGGTCAGGAAGAAATAGGTGATGGTATTGATACAGTACTGGCCGAGATACACACCCGCCAACATGCGATTGCTGAGCAGTTGCTTGAGGTAACCCAGCTTGACGCCGCGGTTGACTTTGCTGGCCGTGCCACCCTTGGCCGCGCTCTTGCTGCCTCCCAGTCCCTGGTCCATGTCGACCAGGCCGCCGCCGTCGCGGATATGCGCCAGCTCTGCCGAAGTCATGCTCGGATGATCTTTCGGGCTATGCATCGCCCTCATCCAGATCATGCTCAGCACCAAGCCAGCAGCGCCCATCACGACAAACGTCTGCGACCAGCCGTAGGCATGCGTGATCCAGGCCATCAAGGGGGCGAACAGCACGGTAGCAAAATATTGCGCCGAATTAAAAATTGCCGAAGCAGTCCCGCGTTCAGTTGTCGGAAACCAGGCGGCGACGATACGGCCGTTGGCGGGGAAGGAAGGTGCTTCGGCCAGACCGACCATGAAGCGCAACATGAATAGCGCCGGCACTGCCCACAGCGCACCGAGAAAATGCACCCCGCCTTGCAACAGGGTGAATAGCGACCAGATGAAGATGCTGGCGGCGTACACGCGCTTCGAGCCGTAGCGGTCAAGCAACCAGCCACCCGGCAATTGCCCCAGCACGTAAGCCCAGCTGAAGGCGGAAAAGATGAATCCCATGGTGACAGCGTCGAAGCCCAGCTCGCTCTTCATTGCGGTACCGGCAATGGAAAGGATGGCGCGATCGGCGTAGTTGAAAGTGGTCACCATGAACAGCATGAACAAAATCGTGTAGCGCAGCTTGCCACGTTGAGCCGATACCGGCCCAGTCGTTTTGTTGATAATCACCTACGTCTCCTGTCTTTTTCCAGAGTCAGCGCTTGCAATGAAGCCGCTTGATACACTGCAGATCCCCACTATCCGAACTCGTCACCGCGCATCTTGCGTATTTTGCGGATCGGGGCCGGATTGTCGGCTGTTGTTTGTCGGTTATTGCCTGCCCGTTGTTACTTGCTGCAGGGCGCCGTTCTTATTGTTATTAGTGTTTATGTGTACTAGACTACAGTTGTGTTATCAGTCATCCTACAACTTGAATCGTAGTATAATCACCGAAAAATAATTTGGCAACTAGATTTACTTTTCCCGCGGCCCCACCCTATGAATACACCGCTCAATACTCTGCCCGTTCCAAGCGCTCCGCCGAAAAAACATCGCAACCTGGCGCAGAGCGTGGTCGCCAATATTGCCGACAGCATTCGCACTGGCGTCAGCAAACCGGGAGACAAGCTGCCGACCGAGTCTGAACTGATGCGCACGCAAGGCGTCAGCCGTACCGTGATACGCGAGGCGATTTCGCATCTGCAAGCCTCGGGACTGGTAGAGACGCGACACGGCATCGGCACGTTTGTATTGGCAGCAAGCAACTCCAGTAATTTCGACATCGATCCGGAAACCGTGGTCACCATGCGCGATATCCTGGCCATCCTGGAACTGCGCATCAGCCTCGAAGCAGAAGCCGCCGGACTGGCGGCGACACGGCGCAACGACGAGCAACTGGCGCAAATGCGGATGGCGCTGGATGCCTTCCAGAAAAGCGCCAACGAGCATGGCGACTCGGTTGCGGCCGATGTGCAGTTCCATCTGCACATCGCCCAAGCCACCGGCAACCGTTATTTCGTCGATATCCTGACCCACCTCGGCACCACCATCATTCCGCGCACCCGGATCAATTCCGCCAAGCTGGCGCATGACGATCCGGCTGCCTATCTGGACCGCGTGCATCGTGAGCATGAAGATATCTACAACGCCATCGTGCGCCAGGACCCGGAGACAGCACGGGCGGCAATGCGCACCCACCTGAGTAATAGCCGCGAGCGTTTGCGCAAGGTGCAGGACAGCATGGCGTTGCAGTCGTAAACGACGAAAAAGCCACAAAAAAGCCACGACCAGACGGCGACAACGAACCGAGCGCAATCGAATAAAATCGAACAATCAAGCTGCCGGCATGCCCGGTCGCTCCACAAACTCCGTAAAAACCCGCATTGCGACGCACGGCTAACCGCCTGCTCCGCCATGGATTTCCGCCGTTTTTAACGCCGCGCTTCACTCTCCTGAATAAAACAAATGACATTTCCCGGCTTGCATACTGCAAATCTTTGTTGTACGATGACTGATAACATAAGTCCCTGAACGCCAACATGCCCTTCTGCGTGGCAAAGGCGCTCAATCATCAACCGCAGCACTACACGATACCGAGACCATGAATCCTCAAGAACTCAAACAAGTACTTTCCTCCGGCTTGCTGTCTTTCCCGATTACCGATTTCGATGCGCAAGGCAATTTCCGCCCGAGCACCTACGCGGAACGGCTTGAATGGTTAGCTCCCTACGGTGCGAGTGCCTTGTTTGTGGCAGGCGGCACTGGCGAGTTCTTTTCGCTCACCACCTCCGAATACTCTGACGTAGTACGGCTGGCGGTAGAAACCTGCCGTGGCAAAGTACCGATCCTGGCCGGCGCCGGCGGCCCGACCCGCACCGCCATCGCTTTCGCACAAGAAGCCGAACGTCTGGGTGCGCAAGGCATCCTGCTGATGCCGCATTACCTGACAGAAGCATCGCAAGATGGTTTGGTAGCCCACGTCGAAGCCATCTGCAATTCGGTCAAATTCGGCGTCGTCGTGTACAACCGAGGCATATGCAGCCTGAATGCAGATTCGATGGAATTGCTGGCAGCGCGTTGCCCTAACCTGATCGGCTTCAAGGATGGCATCGGCGACATCGAACTGATGGTATCGATCCGCCGCCGCCTCGGCGACCGCATGACTTATTTGGGTGGCTTGCCGACAGCAGAATTGTTTGCCGCACCGTACAAGGCGCTCGGCGTACCGGTTTATTCGTCGGCGGTATTCAATTTCATGCCGAAACTGGCTATGGATTTCTATACTGCAGTCAAGAATGACGACCACGCTACCACTGGTCGTTTGCTGGATAGTTTCTTCTTGCCTTACCTGGCAATCCGCAACAAGAAAGCCGGTTACGCTGTGAGCATCGTCAAAGCTGGCGCAACTATTGTCGGCCATGATGGTGGGCCGGTACGGACGCCGTTGATTGATTTGAATGCGGAAGAGCGTGAGCAGTTGAAGGCATTGATTTTGGCGCAAGGGGCGCAGTAATTATTGACGCAGGCAACGGCGTTTACTCCGTGGACCGTTAATTAGGGTCAGAGTCAAGTTTCGCGATAAAGCCTGCGAAAGTTGACTCTGACCCTAAATAACTGCGTGGGGTTGTTTTTGACGCGGCTTTTGACGTGCCTTCCGCATTGGGACGCTGCCAAATGCGGCGCGTGTCAGTCGGGAATTGTGGGAAGACATGTTTGAGCGTAGCGAGTTGGTCTTTCCACCCGACTGGCACGTGACGCATTTGGGGACCTGACCGAAGGGAAGGCAGTGGCTTTGCGGTCGCCTTTTCTTTGCTTACTTTCTTTTGGCCGGGCCGCGCAGGCAAGCAAAAGAAATGGAATGGACGCCTCCCCCTCAGGGGCGAAGCTGACAAGACGGGATGGAATTCGGAGGGCGGGTTCTCGCTGTCAACGGCATCATTGTGCCAAAGTAGAGGTTCGCAAAAACCACTTAAGACAGGAGAACCCGAAATGAAGAATACCGTAAT
>NZ_FOKF01000070.1 GCF_900111995.1 Collimonas sp. OK607 | reverse complement strand
AAAAACCGTGGACGGCGTATATCAGGAAATATGGGGCACCCTGATCGCCTACAACATGATTCGCCTGGAGATTGCCAAGGCAGCATTGGTGGTCAAATGTGAACCCACGCAAGTAAAGTAAGCTTCATCCGCGCCTTTCATTTGATCCAGTTCGAGCTTCACTGGGCCGCCGTCACCAGGTCCTACGGCAAGCTGCCCGCTTCGATGAAGCATCTCCGTGAAAGGCTCGTTAGCCTTCTCAATGACGAACGGCCCGATCGAAAATTCGACCGGGCCGTTAAGGCAAAACCACAGCGCTATGCTACTCGCGTTCTACGAAAACCTGCTTAACTGAACGGCATTACAGCATGTAGCTGTCCCTTATGTATTCTGGCTCCTCGACTAGACTCGAGCCAGGGACCTGCGGATTAATACTCGTGCAACAGACATTATTGTTTCGGTTGGTAGTGCCGATCGTTTGTTTTCGACTTTAATTGTAAGGAATAGCGCCGTCGTAGTTAGCATCTTTATTCTACGAGTCGGCGCCTAGTTAGCAACTTTATTGGCCAGTTAGCATCTTTGTTCTGAAGGACCAATAGGTGGATTGCCAATGCCTCAACTCTATTCGACAGTCACAGACTTAGCCAAATTCCGAGGCTTATCCACATCCGTCCCCCGCGCCAGCGCCGTGTGATAAGCCAGCAACTGCAACGGCACCACATGCAGAATCGGCGACAGCAAACCATAGTTCTCCGGCAACCGGATCACGTGCACCCCGTCGCTCGATTTGATTTGCGAATCAGCGTCGGCAAACACATAAAGCTGACCACCGCGCGCACGGACTTCCTGCATGTTCGATTTCAATTTTTCAATCAACGCATCGTTCGGCGCGACAGTCACCACCGGCATTTCTTCAGTAACCAGCGCCAGCGGACCGTGCTTCAGTTCACCAGCGGCGTAAGCTTCCGCGTGGATATACGTGATTTCCTTGAGCTTCAGTGCGCCTTCCAACGCAATCGGGTAGTGAATGCCGCGGCCGAGGAATAATGCGTTTTCCTTGCGGGCGAAGGCTTCGGCCCAGGCGACGATATGCGGTTCCAGCGCCAGCACGCTTTGCAGTGCCGCGGGCAGGTGGCGCATGGCTTTCAGGTGGGCGGCTTCTTCTTCGTCGCTGAGTCGGCCTTTGCTTTGCGCAAGTGCCAGCGTTAGCAAGAATAGCGCGACCAACTGGGTGCTGAAGGCCTTGGTCGAGGCGACGCCGACTTCAACGCCGGCGCGGGTGATGTAAGCCAGCGCACATTCGCGCACCATGGCGCTGGTGGCGACGTTGCAGACGGTGAGTGTATGTTGCATGCCTAGTGCCCGGGCATGTTTGAGCGCGGCCAGCGTGTCGGCGGTTTCACCGCTTTGCGTGATGGTGACCACCAGCGATTTTGGATTCGGCACGCTGTCGCGGTAACGGTATTCGCTGGCGATCTCGACGTTGACCGGTATTTTTGCGACCGATTCGATCCAGTATTTGGCAGTCAGGCCAGCGTAGTAGCTGGTGCCGCATGCCAGGATCAGGACTGAATCGATTTGCTTGAAGACGTTGAAGGCGCCGTCGCCGAACAGTTCCGGCATGATGCCGGTGACGCCTTCGAGGGTGTTGGCAATTGCACGCGGTTGTTCGAAAATTTCTTTCTGCATGTAATGCTGATACGGCCCCAGTTCGACTGCGCTGGTGTAGGCATGTACGGTCTTGACCTCGCGCTCGACCGCTTTGCCGGCGGCGTCGACGATCCAGACGCGCTGCAATTGCAGGTCGACCACGTCGCCTTCTTCCAGATAGATGATCTGGTCGGTGGTGCCGGCCAGCGCCATGGCGTCCGAGGCGACGAAATTCTGGCCTTCACCAATGCCGACGATCAATGGCGAACCCTGGCGCGCGGCGACCACGCGGTGCGGTTCGTCCACGCAGAACACGGCAATCGCATAGGCGCCGGTCAGGCGTCGCACGGCTTGCTGCACGGTGGCGAACAGGTCGCCGCTATACATGTGGTCGATCAGATGGGCGATTACCTCGGTGTCGGTCTGGCTTTCGAAGTGGTAACCGGCGGCTTGCAGTTCAGCCCGCAGTTCATCGTGGTTTTCGATAATGCCGTTATGGACCAGGGCGATGTGGTCGCGCGAAAAATGCGGATGGGCATTGTGAGTCGCCGGTGCGCCGTGGGTGGCCCAGCGGGTATGTGCAATTCCCGTGAAGCCCGACAAATGGGCTTTTTCGACTTGTGCTTCCAGGTCTGCTACGCGCGAAGTGCTGCGCGAACGCTGCAATTTTCCATCTATGTGCAAGGCTACGCCGCATGAGTCGTAACCGCGGTATTCGAGTCGTTTTAATCCCTCCAGCAGGATGGGTGTGACATTAATCTGGGCAACTGCTGCGACGATACCGCACATGGCTTTCCTCGTTGATTAGGTGAATGGGTGTATCTTAGGTCAACACTTATGAAATATGATTACTAAATCCATTCGTATTTGACTTAATATTTCACGGTACAAATCATGTGGAATATTATTTCATTTATACTTTAATTTATTCAATAAATTGCATATTTCCGTATGGATATTATTCTGGACGAGCTGGATAAGCGGATTTTGAATGCATTGCAGCTAGATGCAGCGCAAACCAACCATCAGCTGGCGCAACAGGTGCACGCGTCGGCGCCGACCTGCCTGCGGCGCGTCAAACGCCTGACCGATGCCGGCATCATCTTGCGGCAAGTGGCGATTGTGGCGCCCGACAAGGTCGGCGCCGGCCTGACGGCGATTGTTGAAGTCACGCTCGATAACCAGGCAGCTGAACGTTTGGAGGAGTTTGAAGCGCTGGTGGCGAATGAGCCGATGCTGCTGCAATGTTACCGGGTATCGCCGGGGCCGGACTTCGTGCTGGTGGTGCAAGTGGCGGATATGGCGGCGTACCACGCGCTGGCGCACCAGTTGTTTGCCGCGCAAAAGAATGTGCGTAACGTGCGAACGTATTTTTCGATCTACCGCAGTAAGTTCGATACACGGTTAGCCGTATAAAAGGAAACGCCGGTCGTAACCGGCGTTCATTCCATCTATTTCTGTTTTTGCTTCTATTTCTGCTTCTATTTCTGCTTCTATTTCTATTTCTTGATCTTCACCGGCCGCTGCCAGCCGTCGATCGTGATTTGGCGTGCGCGCGAGACGGTCAGTTTGCCTTCCGGCGCATCCTTCGTCAGTGTGGTGCCTGCGCCCAGGGTAGCGCCTTTCCCCACACGTACCGGCGCCACCAGCTGGCTATCGCTGCCGATGAATGCGTCGTCTTCGATGATGGTGCGGAATTTGTTGGCGCCGTCGTAGTTGCAGGTGATGGTGCCGGCGCCGATATTCACGCGCGACCCCACTGTGGCATCGCCGACATAGGCCAGGTGATTGGCTTTGCTGTGCGCGGCGACCTGGCTGTTTTTGACTTCGACGAAATTGCCGATATGGACGTCTTCACCGAGTTCGGTGCCGGGCCGCAAGCGTGCATAAGGCCCGATCTGGGAAGCCGCGCCGACCACCGCATCTTCAATGTGGCAGAACGGTTTGATGTTGGCGTCGCGGCCGATGCGGGCATTCTTGATGACGCAATGGGCGCCGATGACTGCGCCGTCTTCGATGCTGACTTCACCTTCGAAAATGCAGCCGATATCGATGCTGACATCGCGCCCGCAATTCAGCGTGCCGCGCACATCCAGGCGCGCCGGGTCGAGCAGGGTGACGCCTTGTTCCAGCAAGCGTTCGGCGACGCTGCGTTGATGGATGCGTTCCAGTTCGGCCAGTTGTACCTTGCTGTTGACGCCCAGGGTTTCCGCTATGGCGGCTGGCTGGGCCGATACAACCGGCGTGCCGTCAGCGACGGCGCTGGCGACGATATCGGTCAAATAGTATTCGCCTTGAGCATTGTTGTTGGACAGGCCCGCCAGCCATTTTTTGAGCTGCACCGTCGGCGCCACCATGATTCCGGTGTTGCATTCCCGGATTGCGCGCTGCTCCGGCGAGGCGTCCTTTTGCTCGACGATACTGACGATCTTGTCGTGTTCACGGACGATGCGGCCGTAACCGGTAGGGTCCGGCAGGTCTACCGTCAGGACCGCCAGTTTGTCGTTGCCTGCGCTGTCGATCAGCCGTTGCAGCGTGCTGCTGGTAATCAGAGGCACGTCGCCATAGAGCACCAGGGTAGGCACCGCGTCGTCCAGATGCGAAGCGGCTTGCGCCACCGCATGTCCGGTACCGAGTTGCGGCTCTTGTTTGGCGAACACCAGGTCTGCAGCTGCCAGCGAGCGCGGCACAGCATCGCCGCCATGGCCGTAGATGACGCACAAGGTGGTGGGAGACAAGGCACGTGCCGCGCTGATCACATGTGACAGCAGCGGTTTGCCCGCCAGCGGGTGCAACACTTTTGGCAGCGCGGACTGCATGCGCTTGCCCATACCGGCAGCAAGAATGACAACGTTCATAGTAGATAGGAGAAAGAATAGGTGGCAAATTTTATCATGCGCGGTAGCTGCAAAATCAGCATCTGTACCGTATAGGTGACAACACGATTGCGTCGCACGATTGCGTCGGCGTGGCCGTTTAACGGCTAGAAAAGAAATTGCCCCAAAGCCGCTTGTACGGCATTGAGGCGAATTCGGCTTACGACGCAGGTCGGGCGAAAATTAATACCGTTGCCAGAAACCGCCCGAGAACGTCCAGCTGTTGCCATTACGGACCCAATGCCCCGGCGCCCAGAAATAACCGTCGCGGCGCGCTTCCCAATGACCGTTGACCCAGTCGTGGCGGCCGTTGTTCCAGCGCCAGTAGCCGTCGATCCAGACATGGTTAGGGCTGGGAGCCGGTGTCATGACTTCGATCCGCGGCGCCGGCGGCGCGACGTTGATCACGACCGGTGGCGCGCTGTTGTAACTGTTATTGATCGCTACCCAGGCGCCGCCATGGAATACCCACTGGCCGCCTTCGTTGTTCCAGTAGGCGTGGCGGTAAACCATGTTTTGCCGCGCTTGTTCCCAATGGCCGTTATTCCAGACGTAGCGGTTGTTCTCCCACTTCCAATGGCCCGCGATCCAGTAAGAATCCGGATAGGGAGCCGGCGGCACCACTTCCACCAGCGGCGCCGGCGGCGCCTGCACTACTTTGGCTTCGCGGTACTCGACACGGGTGCGGGGCGGTTCTACTACACAACCGGCAAGCGACACGGTGGCCGCTGCTACAGCTGACAATACGAGATAACGTTGAAAACGGCGGCGGTTCATTTATGTCTCCAGAAAAAGATCCTGGGTGTTAAACGGTTTGCCGCGAGGAATGAATACAGGGCTTACAAATACTTGCAAATTGTCGGCGCTGACGTTCGTCCCGATCGTCTGCGCCGACTGTCTTGACTGCTCAGGCTTCGTCTTTGACGTCGGTGCTGGGGCCGTTCTTCTTTACCGCATCGATGCCGGCGTCGCGCGCGCTGGTGGTGGTGTACATCTGGCTGCTGCCGATGACCTGGTGATTCGCTGCTTTCAGGTTGAAATAGAATTTGCCGTTGGAAGCCTGGTTGCGGCTATAACGGTCGTCTTGGGTGCTGTTGTTCTGGACCGAGGCGATGCCGTTTTCGGCGGATGCCTTGGCAACATACATTTCACTATTCAGGACCACTTCGCCGTTGCTAGAGTAGAGCAGGAAATAGTACTGTCCATCCACTGACTTCTTGAGAACATAGGACCCTGCCATTGAACTTCTCCTGATAAGTTGCCGACCATGCAACGGCGCAAATCGCTCTGTGTTTGCAGCAGATTGCACTTGATCGCTGCTGGTCCGCTTTGATTATATAGTCCGGCCGGGATTCCGATACGGGGATCGGGCAAATTAATCCATGGACCGTAACGGGATGATGCTGGCCATTGCGGGGGGCGAACAAGGATCGTCGTCAAAGGCGATGTCGCCGTTGGGGTCGGCAATCCCGTTCGCTTTCAGTTCGGTGAAGCCGAACAGGTTGCGATCCATCAGGTGCGATGGCGCGACAGTCGACAGCGAGGAGAAGATGTTTTCCACCCGACCCGGGAATTTCTTTTCCCAATCGCGCAACATGCCTTTGATCTGCTTGCGCTGCAGGTTTTCCTGGCTGCCGCACAAATCGCAAGGAATGATGGGGAACTGCTTGACCTCGGCATAGCGGGTCAGGTCGGCTTCTTTGACGTAAGCCAGCGGCCGGATCACGATTTGCTTGCCATCGTCCGATTGCAGTTTGGCCGGCATGCTCTTCAGTTTGCCGCCGAAGAACATGTTCAGGAAGAAGGTTTCCATGATGTCGTCGCGATGATGGCCGAGCGCGACTTTGGTGGCGCCCAGTTCGGTGGCGACCCGGTACAAGATGCCGCGCCGCAGGCGCGAGCACAGCGAGCAGGTGGTCTTGCCTTCCGGGATCAGGCGCTTGACGATGCTGTAGGTATCCTGGTTTTCGATATGGTAGGCAACGCCCAGTTTGTCCAGGTAAGCCGGCAGGATATGGTCGGGGAAGTTCGGCTGTTTCTGATCCAGGTTCACCGCGACGATCTCAAAATTGATCGGCGCCCGTTCGCGTAAGGTCATCAGGATATCCAGCAGGGCGTAACTATCCTTGCCGCCGGACAGGCAGACCATCACCTTGTCGCCGTCTTCGATCATGTTGAAATCGCCGATCGCCTGGCCAACCTGGCGGCACAGGCGCTTGTGCAATTTATTGTTTTCGTGCGCGATTTTCTCTACGCTCTTCTGGCTGGGCGCGCTCACGGCGCTGTCGGCCGGGGCTGATACTGGCGCGAGTGCTGATAATGGGTCTTGCATAAGGACTTCCTGTTTCAATAGCTCATTCATGGCGACGCTCAAGGTGATTCAGTTTCAGGCTTTCGGTTTGATCCGAAACACTTCGACGCCGACCGAGTGGCAATCGGGATAGGCGTCAGGTTTCTCGGAGGATACCCGTACCGCGCGCACCCGTGGATGCAGCAGCATGGCGTTGGCGAGGTCGTCGCAGAGGGTTTCCTGCAAATGGATATGGCCTTGCGCCATGCGCTTCGCCACGGTATTGCGCATGAAATTGTAATCCAGCACGTCATCCACATGATCTTTGGTGGGCGTAGACAAAGCCAGGGGCACAAACAGGTCGACATTGATCAGCGCGCGCTGCGTGCCTTGTTTTTCGGATTCGTAGACGCCGATATTGATCTGCACTTCGTAGTCGCGCAGGAACAGGCGGCGGCAATCGCTAAGGTCGGGATGGATGAGTGCGGAGAGCATGGTATTTTCAGTGAGGATGGGATGGTTTGCCGTGAGCGGCAACCTGGTCCCGTGGGTCAGGATACAAATGTTGGCCGCCATCGACTGCTAGTGTACTGCCGGTAATGGCGGAGGAGGAGGCGATAAAACAAACTGTCGCCGCGATGTCTTCTAAAGTGGCTGGCAACTTCGGTTGCTGGCCGTTTGTTGTCAGTGGCGTTCTCAGTGATGTTGTCAATGAGGGAGCGACTCCCGCCACCCGCAACTGCGGCGCGTAAGCCTGCGCCAGCAAGGCAGTGGCGCTGTGCAGCGCTGCTTTTGACAGTGTATACGACAGGAAATCCGGCTGTGGATTGAACAGCTTTTGATCCAGCAGATTGATCACCACCGCTTGCGCGCCTTCGTTCTCGAGGGTAGCGGCGTACAGCGCCTGCGCCAGCAGGATCGGGGCGGCAAGATTGCTCCGCATGTGACGTTCCAGGCTTGCCGAGGAAAAACTGGCGGGATCGTCGTGTTCGATGTGGCTGGCGTTGTTGACGATGCAGCCGATGCTGCCGAACTGCTGCATCACGCGCGGCAACAGCATGTTTATGTCAGTTTCCGCTGTCAACCCGCACTGGATGGCTACGGCCCGCGTGCCCAGCGCCTGGCATTCCTGTACCAACGCCGAGAGCGCAGGTGCCGTGCTGTCATCCTGATAATGCAATGCCAGATGCCAACCCTTTTGCGCCAGCGCCAGCGCAACGGCGCGGCCGACCGGGCTGGCGGCGTCGGTGACAAGGGCAACGGTTGGGGCAACTGGTGTAGGCATAGGTGTAGGCAAATTCATTTACGCAAACTCATGTTCGCAAATCCAGGTGTGCGAATTTATGCACGAGTGTTATTTAATCATTATCGCTGAGCGGGATTCCAGGCGTGTGGCCAGGCACTTATTTGCACTGTTTCAATGGCTTCGGTTGCTTTCAGCCTGGCGTTATCTTCTACAATAGCGCCATGCAACTGCAATTACCCGAAGCTTCGGTCGAAGCACAGCGCGCATCGCGCCTGTTACACAATCTGATCGCCACTGAAATCCGCCTGCAACAGGGCTGGATTTCATTCGCGCGTTATATGGAACTGCTGCTGTACGCGCCGGATCTCGGTTATTACAGCGGCGGCGCGGCAAAATTGGGCAAAGAGGGTGATTTTACAACCGCGCCCGAGATTACGCCGCTTTTTGGCGCAACTTTGGCCCATTTGACAACAGAGTTACTGGTTTCGTCGCCTGCACTGCAGCCGCAGATACTGGAATTCGGCGCCGGCAGCGGCCAGCTAGCCTATGACATCCTGACCGAACTCGCCAGCGGCCTGGCAGCCTTGGCTGGCGATGCTGTTTTGCCACAAGCTTATTACATCGTCGAATTATCGGCCGAGTTGCGGGCGCGTCAGCAGCTCAAATTACAGGCATTTCCACAAGTGCAGTGGCTGGATCGCTTGCCAGAGTCTTTCTCCGGCGTGGTGATCGGCAACGAAGTGCTGGATGCGATGCCGGTCGAACTGGTGCTGCGCGGCGCTGAAGGCTGGCTGCAACGCGGAGTCGGCCTGAGTGAAGCCGGTGCGGATGGCGGTGATGGTCAATTTATCTACATTGACCGTCCGGCTGAGCCTGAGTTGATCGCGCAAATTCCCGATGCGGAATCGCTGACGGTTGGTCATCTGACTGAAGTGCATCCGGTGGCGATCGGTTTCATGCGCTCGCTGGGCGCGATGCTGAAGGCGGGGCAGGGTAGCGTCGCCTTGTTCTTCGACTATGGTTTCCCCGCCGCAGAATATTATCTGCAGCAACGCGATCAAGGCACGTTGATGTGCCACTACCGTCATCACGCCCATCCAGATCCGTTCTATTTACCGGGTTTGCAGGACGTTACCGCGCACGTCGATTTCACTGCGATGGCAGTCGCCGCCCTCGATACCGGGCTGGATTTGCTTGGCTACAGCAGTCAAGCCGCTTTCCTGCTGGAAGCCGGGATCGGCAAATTATTGTTACGCACGCCGCCAGAGAATGCTCTGGCGTATCTGCCGCAAGCTAATGCTCTGCAAAAACTGGTGTCGCCGGCCGAGATGGGCGAGTTGTTCAAGGTACTGGCAATCGGCGTCAATGCCGAGTTGCCGACGCGCTTTGCCAACCACGATCGCAGTCACCGCCTTTGAGGCATAACATGATGAGCACAACATGATTCGGTGGATGCTGGTGATTTTTGTCGCCGTCATCGTATTTTCCAGCGCGTTGCCCTGGCTGGAAAAACTCGGCCTCGGGCGCTTGCCCGGCGATTTGCGGTTTACCCTGTTCGGCAAGAAATTCTCTTTGCCGTTTGCTTCCACCATCCTGCTGTCGACAGTATTGTTCCTGCTGGTCCGGGTGCTGTAGGGTGGGCACATATGCCCACGCGGACCTCAAAGTAACGCTGAAACGCGTGGGCAAAAATACTTGCCCACCCTACGTGCTGCTTCAGGTATCGAGCAGCTCGTTGAACAGTTGTGGCGGCCGTGCGATCACTGACCGTTCCCGGTAAGTCACGACAGGCCGCTGCAACAGTTTCGGATGTGCGGCGAGCGCTTGCAGCAACGCTGCATCATCGGCCTGGGCCAGGTTGAGTTCTGCATACTCGGCCTCATTGTCGCGCACCATGGCGCTGACCGGCCCTCCCAGCTGACCATGCAGGATTTTCAGCTGCGCCAGGGTCAGCGGCGTTTTTTGGTAATCGATGACTTCCAGTTCGATCTTATGCTCGTTGCAGTATTGCTCGGCAAGAGCCAGTGTTTCGCGTGACTTCGAACAGCGCGGATTGTGGTAGATCGTGATCATGTCGGCTCCTGTGACGTTGGTGTTTGCTCTGTCGGTATTATTTCATCATCCCAGCCGCTGGCGGGCATGTCTTCGCGCAATATGCGGTCGTGCGCAAACATTTCTTCCAGTTCCTCGCGCGCTTTCTTGGCGATCGAGACGAGTTCTTTCTGGTTCTTCTGGTGCGGGTACATATCGTGCAGGGTTTGCAGGTTGTGATTGCGGAATTTCATCGCGGCCTGGCGCGCCCGGTAGGCGCCGAAGCCCATCTTGCGTAACGCCTGCTGTCCGAGCTGCAAGGCCGACTCGAAGGTTTCGCGTTCAATCACGGTGACGCCAAGGTCCATCAAGTCAAAGTAATGCGAAACGTTGCGCGCCCGCGCGATGATCGGCAGATCGGGCACTACCCGCCGCACCGCCGCCACCAGCTTCAAGCTGCCTTCGATGTCGTCCAGCGCCACTACCAGCAGGCGCGCCTTGGTGATGCCGGCGGCACGCATCAGGTCCATGCGGGTGGCGTCGCCATAGAACACCTTGAAGCCGAATTTACGCAGCAGATCGATCTGGTCTGGATCGTGATCGAGCACGGTCAGGCCGATCTTGTTGGCATGCAGCAGGCGGCCGATGATCTGGCCGAAGCGGCCGAAGCCGGCGATGATGACCGGGTTTTCATTGTCTTCGATTGCGTCGTCGGGACGTTTCTGCGTGGCCAGGAAATACGGCGCGATCACCTTGTCATACAGCACTAGCAACAGCGGCGTGGTCACCATCGACAGGGCCACCACCACTACCAGGATCGACGAAGTCTCTTGAGAAAAAACGCGGGCGGTGGCAGCCGCGCCGAACACCACGAAAGCGAATTCGCCGCCTTGCGAAAGCAACGCCGCAAACAGGAATTGCTGGCCGCGGGCGATCTGGAATACTTTACTGAGCAGATACAGCACCGCCAGTTTGATCGCCAGGAAACCGGCCACCAGGCCCAGGATCAGCCACGGGTGGCTCAGCAGCAGACCGAAATCGACCGACATGCCGACCGCTATGAAGAACAGTCCCAGCAGCAAGCCTTTGAACGGTTCCAGATCGGTTTCCAGTGCATGCCGATATTCCGAATCGGCTAGCAGCACGCCTGCCAGGAAGCTGCCCAAGGCCATCGACATGCCGACCGATTCCATCAACAGGCCGATGGCGATCACCAGCAATAGTGCGAAGGCGGTGAATATTTCGCGCAATCCGGTGCGGGCAATCATGCGCATCAGAGGCCGGATCAGATAACGGCCGCCGAGGATCAGCGTGGCGATCACCGCCACCACCTTCAGGCCGCCGATCCAGCCTTCGCCGCTGCCGTGGGCCGCAGCAACCCCAAGCACCGGCACGATGGCGATCATCGGGATCGCAGCGATGTCCTGGAACAGCAAGATGGCAAAGCCGGCCTTGCCGGCGGACGTGGCGCTCAGCTTGCGCTCGTTGATGGTGGCCAGCGCGATGGCGGTGGACGAGAGTGACATGCCGAGCGCGGCGATCAGCGCGGTTTTCCAGTCGACCCCGGCGGCCACGGCGGCGCCGAACAGCGCGAGCGAAACCGTCACCACCTGCGCTGTGCCCCAGCCGAAAATAGAGCGCCGTAGCGACCACAGGCGCTTGGGATCAAGCTCCAGGCCGATCATGAACAGCAGCAGCACTACACCGAATTCGGAGAAGTGCAGGATGTCTTCGACATTGTCGATCAGGCGTAAGCCCCAGGGGCCGATGGCCATGCCGGCCAGTAAATAACCCAGCACCGCACCCAAGCCCAGGCGTTTGGCTATCGGCACTGCTGCGACCGCCGCGGCCAGGTAAATCAATGCATTGAATAAAAGGTTCTGTTCCATGGATCTAGCCGGGTTGGTCTGCAGGTTGATCAATAACGCTCGCGGAAGAGGCAGGCGCCGCGGGCGTTGTGCTTGCCAATAACTCCGGCCAGTCCGGGTAATTCGCCAGGCGTTTCCGATAACCCTCGATGTGTGCTGCCAAGGTCTTCTGGTTGACCTGGTGCGCGCCAAACAACAGGTGCGGTGGCAACCAGCGCATGCCGCACAACTGCGCAGTTTGCTGGTATGGCGGCAGGAAAGCCGAGAACGGAAGCAGATTATGGCCCTCGGTCTGATACGAGCGAGCCGAGCCGCCGGTGGTGGCGACCAGCCAGAAATCCTTGCCGTGCAAGGCGTCGCCGCCCGGACCATAGGCCCAGCCAGGCGTAAATACGGAATCGACCCACTGCTTCAGCAGCGCCGGCATGCTGTACCACTGGATCGGATGCTGAAACACGATCAGGTCGGCTTGCGCCACCAGCGCCTGCTCGCGCCGCACCGGGATATGGAAATCCGGATACAACTCGTACAGATCGTGCACGTGTACATTGGGCACTTTGGCGGCCGCATCGGCCATTCGCCGGTTGGCGCGCGAGTGATGCGGCGTGGGGTGCGCGTACAAGATCAGAATTTGCGGTGGTTTAGTCATGACGAGCGATGGTGGTTGCCGGCTAAATAGTAAAAATGCGTAACACTGGATGAACTGATGTTGAAAACAAGGCTCACACAGGAATCAAGTCTATACTTTGGCGAACTGATTTGGACCAGGTCCGGCGCCAGGGCATTATTTTTGCTTGCAGCGGACATGCTAGCAGCACTTCCTCAAATTTATTTATTTCTGACAATTTCTGACAACTATGTCTGACTCCAAAGATCCCCAATCAAACGATCCTGCCCGCCCAGCCGCGGCTTCGGCACCTGATGCCGCTGTCGAAGCGAAGCCTGTTACTCCTCCTGAACCAGCTGCTGCCGAGCCGGTCAAGGCCGAACCTCCCCCGCATCACGCTGCCCCCCAGCCTGCCGCAACTACAGCCTTCAGGCCGTCCGGCCCGGGCAGTGACGACAGTCCCCCGTGGCCGCAGACCTGGAAGCTGATCGCCGCGCGTTTTCGTGCGCTGTCGGACAAGGCTGGCCGCCGAATGATGCAAAGGACCTTGAAGATCGGCATCTCGGCGCGGATTTTCCATCCGGAAGAGGGCGCCAAAGGCTTGCGCGGCCGGACGCTGCAATATCTGGAGGAATCCATTGCGCAGTGGGTCATGTCGCGCAATGTACTGGTATTCATGATTCCCACCGTTAACACCAACGGCCTGGTCCATCCCAGCTCGATCCGGCTACGCGACTACGCCAAGCACCTGGATGGCCTGGTGCTGCAGGGCGGCGCCGATGTCTCGCCGCAAAGTTATGCACAAGCTGCCACCCGCCCTGAATGGGGTGGCGACCGGGTGCGCGACATGTACGAGCTGGAGCTATTGCATGAATTCATCGAAGCGGGCAAGCCGGTACTGGGGATATGCCGTGGTTGCCAGCTGATCAATGTTGCCTTCGGCGGTACGTTGTACCAAGACATCGCAACCGATGTCCCTACCTCGATCAAGCACGTGAACGATGAATACGACCGGCTGCACCATGCGATCCAGTTCCCGCCTGGTTCCTCCTTGGCAACCTTGTTCAATAGCCATGGCGGCGACCAAAACGAATGGGTGGTCAATTCCATCCATCATCAGGCGGTACGCGACCTGGGGCGCGACCTGACGGTAGAGGCAATCTCCGGCAGCGACAATATCGTTGAGGCAATACGTTACCGCAAGGCAGCATTTGTCATGGGTTTGCAGTGGCATCCGGAATTCCACCGCGCCGGCGGCCCGCAGTTGCTGGATTGCACGCCAATACTCGATGGCTTTTTAAGAGCTGCACGCGAGACCCGTTTCTGATATTATCTTGCGCCTTGGCCGGTGAAGCATATTTCCCCGATTTTTACGATTCCGGCCAGGCCCCGATGACGATCCGACGGTGAAATTGAAAAAAACTAAGAAATTTTTAGAAGAAATCAATTTCCGTAGTTGACACTTAAAGGGCGCTTTACTATAATCTGGGGTTCCCTGCGGAGAGGTGGCCGAGTGGTTAATGGCAGCAGACTGTAAATCTGCCCTCTTACGAGTACGCTGGTTCGAATCCAGCCCTCTCCACCATTTTGGGAAGAAGTAAAAGGCAAGAAGAAGCAAGAAATTGCTGCGACGGTAGAAGTGAAGTGAGCTGAATTGAAGTGATCTCGCGGGTGTAGCTCAATGGTAGAGCTGAAGCCTTCCAAGCTTATGACGAGGGTTCGATTCCCTTCACCCGCTCCAGTAGATTTTGCAGGCACTAGTAAGAATATAAAGTTGGGCGTGTTGGTAGTTATGAAGCGCGCATACGGCATAGCCCTTGTAGCTCAGTGGTAGAGCACTCCCTTGGTAAGGGAGAGGCCACGTGTTCGATCCACGTCAAGGGCACCAGATTTAGTTGTTTTCGGTGCTCGCATTGGGCGCTGTAGAAGCTGAAGCTTCAAAGATCAAGTATCAACTCAGGTATCAATCAAGTATCACAATAGATTCGAATTTAATGCGTGAGCTTCTGATTCGGGTTTTCAAACTGTAAGACGGTCGGGCGCGTGCCTGAACATTCTCATAAAATCTTTAGGAGTCTAAGATGGCAAAAGGCAAGTTTGAACGGACCAAGCCGCACGTCAACGTTGGTACTATCGGTCACGTTGACCACGGCAAGACCACGCTGACAGCAGCGATCGCGACAGTACTGTCGAAGAA
>NZ_FOKF01000071.1 GCF_900111995.1 Collimonas sp. OK607 | reverse complement strand
AACAGCTCATGCATGCAACTGACAATTCAAAATCATTAGCCCTTTGATTTTTATCGATTATTTGAGGGGAAGGGTCAGACTCTGACCCCAATTAATTTTTGAAATTTCTTTTGCCCGGGACATGTCGCCCTATCGTGGCTGCATCGGACGTATCCGCAACCGGGATTCGATACGTTCAACCTCTCATCATTGGCCATGGCAAGGCTGTAAAGGCTTGTATGCGAAAGCGCACAAGCATCCACTAAATTCGCGGCAATTCGATTTTGTGCGCAGTAAAAGATCCGGAACTGCCAAGAGGATTTACCCTAATCCGAGTTTAATGATGCAAAATTGATAACATAGTGTATAATTAACATTTTTATAATTTAGCTCAATTGGCTGAGAGCCTGACTTGTAGTCGGTAGAGTGGATTCAAGCCTTGCAACTGCACTAACATTTATTGGAGTATTCGAATGGCCCCGTTGAATGGAGGATTTTTTCACGTTATTGCTGCGCTGAGTCTCGCCGTCTTGTCTTTCTGTGCCCAGGCGCAGCAGCAGCGCCGCTTGGACTTGGACGCATTCACCATGAACGTCGCTGCGACTGCCCACAGTGCTGCAGTTGGCGCAGTTATTGGCGCGTCCAATAGAATAGGTGGAAATCACGATGGAATGGCTGCCCACCCCGGGGGACGGTATGCAATTGCTTCGACGTATCCTCTGGTCAACGGAAGCATCGCAGGTCAATGCTACGCCACCCCTATCCAGGGAATCTGTATGAGAGTCATGGACGTTGGGAACGCTGCCCATTGGCCGATTGAAAACACTAGCGGTTGGCTCACGACCCCACCTGGACGTAGCTTCTACAGCTTTACGTTGATAAAAACGGGGCCTCTGGGGGTTGGGAGAACCTTGACTGGCCTGTACGGCCGCGCGACGGTTTCTGATACAGGTACTATTACCCAGGTTCGAAGCTTCTACTTCCGTGGGTTTACCATCAACGTGGCTGCAGAGCCGGTGCCGACCTGTGGTTTCAGGCTGGCGCCTAATCCAGTGAATCTCGGGCTCCATGATACCAGGACGTTCACCGGAGTCGGGGCTACTACCCCATGGCTGCCCCTCAATGTGATATCTGAAGGCTGCAACGCGGCTACCACACAAGTGCACATGACCTGGAGGGGTACCGCGGATGCCAACAACAACGGCCTGTTCCGGGTAACCACGGGCGACATAAGAGGCGTCGGCATTGAAGTTCAACGCACCACCGGCGCCGCCATCGTGCCTAACGGCGCCCGGCAGACATGGACCCCTGCGGCAAATGGCGTGAACTATCCGCATCGCGCCAGATTCAGGCAGACCCTGCCCACGATCACCCAGGGCACCGGTTCAACCGCCATAACCATCGGCTTTACCTACAACTGAATATTGTTCCACAAATGTGGCTAGATGCAATACAGCAATCCTTGGAACAGCTACACAAGCGACGTAAGCAGATCGTCCGTTTGTATTGGCAAAATTTTTTTTGCCTTGCGGTAGGGTCGGGTGGGCACGTATACCCACGCGGAATTCACTCGTGGCAGATGCCTGTTTCGGTAACGCGTACGTTTGCACTCCGGCTATCGCGGTCACGCGTGGGCATTCGTGCCCACCCTACTTTCTTTCTGTTTTTACCGTCGTTTATCGGTAATCCGTGAAGAACCAAAATTAATTGGGGTCAGTCGATTTAGTCGGGCAATCACAGCACCAGCGGTTTGTCCGACAGCTCGTTCTTTTTCCGGCCTTGATCAGGGAAGTGCTGTGTCAGCAGGGCGTTCATTTGCTCTAGCGCTGCCAGCGTACTGTCGTGGAATGCGCCGTTGGCGAACTCCTTGGTCATGGTTTTGCACACGGCTTGCCATTCGGTAGACTTGGTGGCGCGGCCGATGGCGCGGTCGACAATGATCTCGACCTTGTGATCGGCCAGGTTCACGTAGAGCAAGACGCCGACGTTTTCTTCCGTGTCCCAGATCCGATAGTGCGAGAACAGCTCATGGGCGCGATTGCGTGAGGTTACGCCGTTGAGCACTGACGGCAAACTCAGCGATCCTTCCACAATCATTTTGACTTCGGCCCGATGCGTGACTTCACCGTCAGCAATTTTCTGCTGGATAGCCTTGAGCGTGGCTGCAGAGAATGCGCGTTGTGTGCTGCGTCGCGTGGTTAGTAAATGGCGCCAGATGCGTTTCAAAGTATTTCCCATTACCAATCTCCTGACGCGCCGCCGCCATCGAATCCACCGCCGCCGCCGGAAAAGCCGCCACCGCCGCCAAAACCACCACCTCCTCCTCCAAAACCGCCGCCGCCACGTCCGCCCTGGCTCAAGATGCTGCCAATGATGACACCAGCGGCATTGCCCCAGACGTTGTTGTTAAGCGCGCGGCCAGAACCGGCGCCGCCGCCACGTGCACGCGAAATGATGGTGATCAAGATGAAGAAGCCGAAGAACAGCAGCGGCGCCAAAGCGCCAAGCAAGTCGGAAGAGGGCTCTTGGGCTGGCCCGGACTTACGGCTAGGTGGCGCGAAATTCTCTTGATCCAGCAGCGGCATGATGGCCGAAATGCCGGCAGTCAGGCCGCCGTAATAATCGTTTTTAGAAAAATACGGCGCGATGATTTCCTGCAATACGCGCTTGGACTGGGCATCGGTCAACGTGCCCTGAACCCCGCGCCCGGTCAGGATCATCATGCGCCGCAAGGCTTTCGGATTGTCTTTCGCTACTAGCAGGATGACGCCGTCGTCGATCCCTTTGCGGCCCAGTTTCCAGGCGTCGGCCACCCGTACGGCATAGTCCTCGATGCCTTCCGGCTCGGTCTTGCTGAGCAGCAGGATTGCAATCTGGCTGCCGGTGCGTGCTTCGTATCCGCTCAAGGTATTGTCGAGCGTTTCGCGCTGGGCCGGCTGAAGCATGCCGACCAGGTCGGTGACATGCGATTGCAGGGGCGGTACCGCGACCTGCGTTGCCATGGTCTGCGCCACGACGGGCGCAGCCAACATGCTCAGCAGCGCCAAACAGCAGGCCAACACCGGCGTCAATAACCGCGCGCGGATTGCCGCGATCGCAAGGAATACCTTAAGCGACATTATTTTTTGCCGCCGAAATCAACGTCGGGCGAAGTCGAGATGGCTTTTTCATTATCCACCGTGAAAGAAGGCTTGACCTTGTAGCTCATCACCATCGCGGTCAGATTGGTCGGGAAGCTACGTGCCAGCACGTTGTAATCCTGGACGGCGACGATGTAGCGGTTACGCGCCACCTTGATGCGGTTTTCTATACCTTCCAGTTGCGACTGAGCATCGCGGTACAAACCGTCGGCTTTCAGCTGCGGGTAATTTTCAGACACAGCCATCAAACGCGACAAGGCGGACGACAACTGTCCCTGCACTTGCTGGAATTTCTCGAACGCGGCGGGGTCGTTCAGCACTTCCGGCGTGATCTGGAAGCTGGTCGCTGCGGAGCGGGCTTTGGTCACGGCTTCAAAAGTAGCTTCTTCATGGACGGCATAGGCTTTCACGATCTGGGCGATTTTCGGCACCAGGTCGGCGCGCCCTTGATATTGATTGACGACTTCACCCCAGGCGGCTTTTACCGCCTCATCCTTGGTTTGGAAATCGTTGTAGCCACAAGCGCTGAGCAACGAAGCGATAGCAGCAATAGCCAGCCATTTGAAGAAAGTTTTCATGGATATCCCTGATAAAAGAAACAATGTAATGCACGTTAGCAAACTATCGATAGCTGCTCAAGTGTTAAATAGCAGCTACTCCGGTTATTCCCGGCTAAATTGGACTTACAATGCGGGGTTCGTATTATTGAGGCTTGATCGTGACTTTTATCGAAAAATTATCCGCCGCCTGGAGCGCCAACAATTCTTTGCTGTGCGTCGGGCTAGACCCGGATATTACTAAATTGCCATCGCATTTGCAGCAGCAACCGGATGCCATCTTTACTTTCTGCATGGAAATTATAGACGCTACCGCCGCCACTGCGTGCGCTTTCAAGCCGCAGATTGCCTATTTTTCCGCTATACGTGCAGAAGACCAGTTGGAAGCGATTTGCGAGTATCTGCGCAAAAACTATCCGCAGATACCGATTGTGATGGACGCCAAGCGCGGCGACATTGGCGCTACTGCCGAGCAATATGCGCGCGAAGCATTCGAGCGCTACGGCGCCGACGCCGTGACGGTGAGCCCGTACATGGGCTTCGACTCGGTCGCACCGTACCTGGAGTGGAAGGATCGCGGCGCCATCGTGTTATGCCGCACTTCCAATGCCGGTGGTTCGGATCTGCAATTCCTGAACGTGGATGGCGTACCGCTGTACCAGCACGTGGCGCGCCTGGTGGCTGAAAAATGGAATACCAACGGGCAGTGCGGCCTGGTGGTCGGAGCGACTTTCCCGCAGGAACTGGCGCAAGTACGCAGCATCATCGGCGACATGCCGTTACTGGTGCCGGGCGTGGGTGCGCAAGGTGGCGATATCCAGGCAACCGTGAATGCCGGCAAAACGGCAAACGGCATGGGCATGATGATCAACTCATCGCGCGCCATCCTGTATGCCAAGCCCGATCAGGCTAACGGGGAAGACTTCGCCCAGGCCGCGCGTCGCGTGGCGGAAGAAACCCGCGATGCGATCAATCGTTTTCGGGGTTGAGGACTGAGACGATCAGGCCCGGGCATCGGGCCTGAGCATCGGGCCCGAATATCCGGCCTGTAATTATTTCAAGAAGCGCAACAAGCCTTGCAACGCATGAATCACGGTTTGTTCGCGCACAGCGCGCCGGTCGCCTGAAAACACTAGGCGCTCAGTGTGGGTGTGATGGCCGACTGACCAGCCGAAACAGACGGTGCCAACCGGCTTGCCCGGCACCGCCCCGCCCGGGCCGGCAATGCCGGTGGTGGAGACGGTGACATCGGCATTGCTGTTGGCCAGCGCGCCTTCCGCCATTGCGCCAGCGATTTCTTCGCTGACCGTGCCATATTGGGCAATCTCGGCCTCTGGAATATCCAGCAATTCGGTCTTGGATCCGTTGGAATAGGTGACGAAACCGCAGTCGAACCATTCTGAGGAACCTGCGATTTCAGTGATCGCTTGCGACACACCGCCGCCGGTGCAGGACTCGGCGGTAGACAAGAACCAGTTCTTGGCCTGCAGGGCGCGCCCGACTTGTGCTGCCAGATCAGTGATTTGTTCGGTGGTATCGTCAAGCGCGGTGTTCATGTCGAAGCTCCTGTTTTCTGCCTGGTAGGTGGTTACATACTGCCACTTGTAGCGGCCAGATGCAATCCGTCAAAGCTAGGCAGGTAACTTAAAACAACCGCCACAGGGCCAATACCAGCAGCGTGTAAAACGCTGCCACAATGTCATCCCACATGACACCGAAGCCGCCCTTCAAATGACGGTCGAAATAGGCAATCGGCGGCGGTTTGACCATGTCGAAAAAACGGAACACGATAAAGGCGCCGAACTGTGCCGACAAGCTGGCCGGCGTGACCAGCACCAGCACCAGCCAGAACGCGATGATTTCATCCCACACCATGCTGCCGTGATCCGGTGCGCCAAGATGGCGGCCGGTGCTCTGGCACGTCCAGATACCGACCACAAAGCCGGCAGCGATGATCACCAGCCAGTTCAGCGGCGTGAAAATTTCCGGCCAGCGGGTAGTCAGCACCACATACGATAACCAGCCGAACAAGGTGCCGAAGGTGCCCGGCATGATGGGCGAGAGTCCGCTGCCAAAACCTTGTGCAATGAAGTGCGCCGGGTGCGACAGCATGAAGCGGGCGCTAGCTTTGATCGGTTGAGGAGTGGGGTTGGCTTGAGTCATGTAGCGCGAGTCTGGTTGCTTGAGTCAGGTTGAGAGAAAGTGATCGAAGGAAGCAAGTTGCAGCGTAAGCGGGGCATTGTCGGCATCGCACAGGCGCAGGCCGTGGCTGGCGTCAATGCTGCCGATGCGGGTCACTGCCGTAGCCGCCGCCTGGCCTGCTGCCAGCACTGCATCGCGCCGGTCGGCAGGCGCGGTAAAGCACAATTCATAATCGTCGCCGCCGGCCAGGGTGAAGTGGCGGCGGATCGCATGGGTTTGTTGCGACAGGACCGGGCCGGCCGGCAGGCTATCGACCGCCAGCGTAGCGCCGACGCCGGAGCGCTTCAGTATATGACCGAGATCGCCGACCAGGCCATCCGAAATGTCGATCGCCGCACGTGCGATGCCGCGCAGGGCCAGGCCCAGGCTTACGCGCGGTGTCGGCTGGTGCATGCGCGTCGCTGCCAGCGCATGACGCTCGGCATCCATGGCCAGCTGATCTGCCAGTTCGTGCCGATAACCAGCCAGCGCCAGCCGCGCATCGCCCAATGTGCCGGAGACCCAGATATCATCGCCCGCCTGCGCCGCGTCACGGCGCAGAGCCTGCCCCGGCAGGGTTTCGCCGAATACCGTGATGCAGACATTCAACGGCCCCTTGGTTGTATCGCCACCGATCAACTCGCAATGATGCTCATCGGCCAACGCCAGAAGACCGGCTGAAAACGGCGCCAGCCATTCTTCGCGCGCGGCGGGAAGCGCCAACGCCAGCGTAAACGCCAGCGGACGGGCGCCCATCGCCGCCAGGTCGGACAGGTTGACCGCCAGGCATTTATGGCCCAGCGTGAATGGATCCGCATCGGGGAAAAAATGCCGCCCCTCCACCAGCATGTCGGTGGAAATGGCCATTTGCATACCGGCCGCGGGCTTCAGCAATGCGCAATCGTCGCCGATGCCAAGGGCAATATGATCAATATTGCTGCGCGCCGTGCGAGTGAAATAGCGGGAGATTAGGTCGAATTCGGACAACATCCGTAGATTGTACCGAATGGCGGCCAATTACAGCGGTTTTGCTTAGCTTTTTGAATTAAATGATTGCGCAGAGGCAAATGTGCTCAAAATGGCGCCCCGCAACTGGTGGTGCGCGAAACAGCGCCTTTTTGCATGATGTCTTCACCCTTGGTATTGCCGACCGAAATCTGCGTCACGCAATATGTGCCGTTCGGTCCGGTCACCTTGGTAACCCGCTGGCCATCGGGCCGGGTAATGTCTTCCATGGTGGTTTCACCTGGCTTGGGCGTTTCTTTTTGCACGACCGGCCCTGCAAGGGCTTTTTCCAGTATTTGTTGTCTGGTTGGTTCTTTTGCGGCTGGTGCTGCCGGTTCGCTGGCCGGCGGCGTATCCTTGCGCAGATCCCGGTCTATCTTTCCGATATTGCGTTTCGCTGCATCGACCATGTCCTCGGCGGAGGGCCGGTGTGACGCTGCAGGTAGTTGTGGCGCCGTACTGCCGGGAGCGACAGGCTGATAATGCGTGTCCTCGACCGTTATCGTTCCAGGCGGCAGCGGAGGTACTTGCTCTCCCGCCTGCGCGAGCGGAAATTGGAAGAGGGCTAGCAGCGACACCGAGGCTGCCAATCGGGCAAACCGTTTGCCGATACGGGGAAAAAATTGGATCATCAACATGCCGCAGACTTCCTATGACAATTGCATTTACCTGGCGCTGCGCTTTATGCAGCGCAGACGGTCAGCTCAAGCGCGTGCATCAAACTCATGCATCAAACGCGCGTAAACACCAGATCCCAGACCCCATGCCCGAGACGCAAACCGCGATTCTCGAACTTGGTCACCGGCCGATAGTCTGGCCGCTCGGCGTAAGTCTCCGCCGTATTCTTCAACAGCGGCTCAGCGCTCAACACTTCCAGCATCTGCTCAGCATACTCCTGCCAATCGGTCGCGCAATGCAGATAACCGCCTGGCGCAATGCGCGACGCCAGCAAACTGACCAGCGGCCCCTGGATCAGGCGGCGCTTGTTGTGCCGCGCCTTGTGCCAGGGATCAGGGAAGAACACATGAGCACCTGCTAATGAGCCGGGTGCAATCATATTCGTCAGCACTTCGACTGCATCGTGCTGGATCAAACGCAAATTGCTTAGTTGCTGCTCGCCGATCAGCTTCAACAAGCTACCGACGCCAGGCGTATGGACCTCGACGCCAAGGAAATTCTTTTCCGGCATGCCGGCGGCAATCTTCGCTGA
The DNA here is from genome assembly GCF_900111995.1 of Collimonas sp. OK607. GTDB lineage: Bacteria > Pseudomonadota > Gammaproteobacteria > Burkholderiales > Burkholderiaceae_D > Collimonas. The sequence continues at coordinate 4,101 of NZ_FOKF01000071.1, read as the reverse complement.
AGTTTCACCCATGCCGAAGCCGATTTCCAGGATGGTCGGCGCACTGCGCTCGAAAACCTGGTCAAGATCGGCCACTGACTTGTCATAAGGAACGCAAAAACGCGGCCCCAATTCCTCGATTGCACGCGCCTGCGCCGTCGACAAGCGCCCGGCGCGCGTGACGAAACTGCGGATCCTGTGCTCGGTAGGATCGTAAAAGAGGGGTTTGCCGGATTTGTTTTCTGACATGCTTAATGAGTAAAAGGTTAGGGTGAAGCTAGTGCTGGATTGCCGGAAGCTGTAGCGTCATTGTAACGCCAGACAATTGATCGACTCAAAAATACAAATGGCACCTGAGTAACAGGTGCCAGCGCTGATCTGGAGCGGGTAGAGGGGATCGAACCCTCGTCTAAAGCTTGGGAAGCTTTCGTTCTGCCACTGAACTACACCCGCGATACCCGCATTTTACGCGGGTTTGGGCGGGGTTTGCAAACTTGAAAGATGTTTGAGGGGATGGGGAATGTGATGGCCGATTTATCCGAAGTGTGATCGCTCATATTGCGTGCAACGGACATTCGTCTACGCCAGTAACTCCTGCATCATCTTTTTTCTTTTTTCGGCACGAATTTTCCGCATTAACTTTTGCGTAACACTACCTGTATTGTCGCCGAGACGAAGAAAATATTCGCTGGCACCTTGGGGAGTTAACGAGACCTGCTCATAGAGGTGTCCGTACCTAGGCGGGCAGCTGTTAATTCCGGGATTCACTACATTGAGCCGTCTATGGCTGCTGTGCGAAAGCCAGTCTACAATTGGCTCATCAATATGTCTATCACCGAATCCGTAACCAATACATATCAATTCGGAAGCATAGTTCAAATACCCTCGAAATATAGACATAAATTCGGATGGCGCAACCTGCGACGTGCGGGGTGAAAATTTGTGCGCACCACTTAATAGGCTATTGCGCAAAAATTGTATCTGTCCCTCCGAATCGACATAGGTATGTTCGTTTACAGCCCGAACACCGGACCTTTGTCCCAGAGATAGGTCGATTGCATTAATCAATGTAAGTTGTTCAATATACGACGCAGAATTGCCATCGTTCGAAACTAGCTTTAGATAATTTAAATCGTCACCTTGTGCAAACATGTCTAATGAGCCGTGCAGTTTTATCAGATTAATTCCAGCTTCACCAGGGGCGAAGAAATCGTAACCATTTTTTTTAATTGTTTCACGAGATAGCCGTTCAAAATTTACTACGCTGCGCTTTTCATCTCCTGAACCCATTATTATTTCAATTTTTTCATTGAAGCCAGTTTTGACAGGAATTGAGAAATTAGCTGCTAGCAATTCAAACATGAGGTCATGGTTTAAGGAAAATACCCACAATGGTCTATTTGCCTCGACTAATTTGGTGATACTGCCAAAATCTTCTAACACTCCCATAGCAAAAGGAAAATTTTTAACCTGCCTTTCGACCAACAGTCCATAGACGGCTTGTAACAAAAAACTGTTGATCGCGTGCAGTTCCTTTCGCTTTTCTACATTTGTTTCTCGCGAAAAATTTACTTCTATCGCACCGATAATGTTTTCGTAGTGAATGCTTTTATTTTCCAGCAGACGCAGAAACATCGAAATTGATTCGTCGCTCCAGCCACCACCGTGGGTACGCCACATACTGTTGAAATTTTCGAGTTTTTCTTTCGTGAGCCATCTTCTAAGCTCCGCGGTCAGCTCGCTGACCAATGGCATTCCGCAATCGTATGATGCACCGGCGCCTAGAAATAGTGCTTGCATGAATGAACACCTGCTAAAAGATGATGAACGAAGATATCATTGAATTTCGGGCTATGCCTCGTTTGTTGTGTACTGGCAGGCAGGAAATTTCGTGCATCCCTTGAACTGCGATCCGGCATTCACACCGGATTTGACCGTCCGTAATATCAATTTTCAGGTCTGCACTTTGTTGGAAATTTCGACCACCAACTCAGCTAAATTTTTACCGGAGAAACTGTTGTCGTTTCGCCATTCTCCGTCGTGTCTTTTTTGTACCCGGAATCCACCCTGACTCACTATCTTGTAGCTTGGAGTTCCGAGAAGTATTGGATGTCCGTCCTCAATTCGCCAATCAAGCGTTTTAGGCCTACATTCATGTAGTTTAGCCATAAATGCCGATGCGCTTGAGTATCGTTTCGTGTCGTCTACAAGACATGCACGCTTTACTATTCGTTTCAAATTATCGGGGACCCAAGGTGGGAGTGACGCAAAATTTAGAATTTTTCCATTCGCAATTTTGGTTTTTACACATTGGTCAACAAACGCATTTTGATCTGTTTCATTCGACATCGAATCAAGTTTTTTTAAATCGCTTCTTGTGAGCCAAGCGCGAGATTCATAAGGAAGATATCCACCGAGAAGTTGAAACAACACGACGCCGGTTTGATAGATATCCCCTGAAATTCCATAACAATTGTGTGTAACTGTTTCTGGCGGCCGATATAGCAAGGAGTGGCTTGAGGCAGGTATAGAAGATCGACCATCCGGTAGCTTTTTCACTGAGCCAAAATCTCCGATTACAGCGATATTTTGTTCAGTTACGTAAATATTAGATGGCTTAATGTCGCGATGAAGAAATTTGTTTTCATGCAAATGGCACAGTCCAGATAAAATTTGGTAGGTAAATTCTAGTGCTGCTCGGTTTCCGATGGTCGTAGACTTCAGAACATCGTCAAGATCACCGATAAAGAGCAGATCAACGGGCGTGTGGATTATCACCGTGTCGCGCAGAATCAATCATGCCGACGGCAGTTTTGCTGGCGTCGCATTGGCGACACTCAGCATCGACTATTTCAAAAAATTCTACGATAGTTTCGATATCGGGCGTCATGGTGCGATCGTGCTGGCTTTGAACAACGGCATCATGCTGACTCGCAGGCCGCTTTTAAATGATTACACCGGTAAAAGCATGGCAAACACCGTTCTATACCGTGACAGCATTTCCAAGAAAGCAACGGGCACGGTTTTCATCGTATCGGCCCAGGACGGAGTAACACGACTGAACAGTTTTCGACATCTGGATCAGTACCCGTTATATGTCTCGTCAGCGCTGTCAAAAGATGAAATTCTCGCGGACTGGCTGACCGACACTTACACGCATACAGCCGGCGTAGCGATACTACTCGTTGTGCTCGGCTTGCTAGGGTTTCATCTCGTTGGTCAAATCAAGCTACGCTTGAATGCCGAAGCAGAACTGGTGCGAACGCGAGATGCTTTGGAAACACTCAACCAAACGCTTGAAAGGCTGGCATTGCAAGACGGGCTCACCGGGCTTGCGAATCGTCGTCATTTCGACCTAGCGCTGGATAAAGAGTTTAGCCGTGCAGTGCGAGAGGCAAGTTCATTGGCCCTAGTCATGATTGATGTCGACTGCTTCAAACAATATAACGACATCTACGGTCACGCAGCAGGCGACGAATGCTTACGCAAAATCAGCCAGGTTGTCAAAACCAATCAAAATCGACCGGGGGACATCGCCGCTCGTTACGGCGGCGAAGAGCTGGGTGTACTGCTTCCCGGTACGGACGTGAGGGGAGCGATGGCCATTGCCGAAAAAATCCGCCTCGAGATACACAATCTTGGAATCGAACATACCGGCAATTCAGCCGGCGTTGTCACAGTCAGCGCCGGCGTTGATGCGGTTGTCCCTATTATTGATCTGGATAAGCCGCTGGAACTGATACAGGCGGCAGACAAGGCGCTTTACGCAGCCAAATCTGGCGGGCGTGATCGTGTTTGTGAAAATACTAGTGCCAATAATTCCCACCGATCCGCTACCCATCAGGAACCGCTTACCGCTGAGTAGAACTATCTGCCGCTAGTTCGTGCACTAGACTGAAATATTTGGTATCCCAACCAATCATATCGCTACATATGGGTAGCGAGACGCATGCAAATTATTTCCAAAACACCTACCAGGGAAAGTCGTACGAAAGCTTATTGCATAGTCTCATCCCCTATTTTCACAGTAAGCGTCTTCCCTGTACCGTGTGGACAAGGCCTGCTGAGTTTAGGATGATTGAGAGTAACGACGCGAAGCCGAATCGTGATTTTCACCTGTTT
>NZ_FOKF01000072.1 GCF_900111995.1 Collimonas sp. OK607 | reverse complement strand
TTTTTTTATGATTTCGTTCTCCCGTTTCAGGCGAGCGACCTCAGCTCGCAGACGGGACAACTCCATCGCTTCCGGCGTGACCACCTTGCTACCGGCACCTTTGAGCTCACCTACCGCGGCGGCCTTGATCCAGTTGCGCAACGTCTGGTCACTCAAGCCTAGCTCCTTGACCACCAGCGAAATTGCCTGCCCGTCAGCCACCCGTTTGACGGCAAGCTCTTTGAACTCGGTCGTGTATGCCTGTTTTGGTATTTTCTTCATTTCCGCTTCTTCCAAAGTAACGTTATTTTACGTCACCCGTGGAAGACTAAATTTCAGGGGAAGCTCAAAGCGACTCGCGACTGGTGTGACTAATGAGCTTGATACAGTATTCAAATCACTTTTGAAATGAACTAGCTATGCAAACAACTGCTCTTGAAGCCCTTACTGCTGAACTGCTTGGCGATATAGGCATAGTGCACGACCAAATCAAAGCCTTACGCGTCCAAGCACCGGCAATTTGTCAGGCTATAGAAACAACAGGAATCCAGGTATCTCAGACGGCAAAGGAATCGATCGATTCAGCGATTAAAGAATTGAAGGACGCGGCAAAACGCGAAATGGCTGCTGCTGCGGCATATGACAATTCTTCAAAAATAACTCAGGAACAAATCACCAAAAAAATTTCAGAAGCGACCGACGCTGGCATTGCAAAAATGAAGATAGATTTTTACCGGGTTGGTCAGGTGGTGCTTGAGCAAGTTCGAACAGAAGCTAGGAATTCGAATCCAAATATTTTGTGGCTACGGGCTAAGGTCGCCACCTCCAATATGATGGCCATCGCTGTTGGCATACTGGTGGGGGTAATGGGATTGTCCATGTACCTAGACAAGAAGCAGCAATTGCCGACACCCACCTCAAAAGAGGAGGCCCTTGGTCGTGCCATCATGAGCGCATGGCCTCACATGGATAAAGCGGCAAAAAATGTAGTGCTTCACATATTGGAGGACAAAACCCCGACAAGGTCCAAATAGTGGTCGCCGTGGCCGCCTCGAATTTTTACTATATGGTTGTTATCAGCAGTGGCTAGTGACACCTATGTGTCAGGTACATTGTCCACAGTGGCCGCGATATAAGATTTTAAATATTCGTTTTTAAACGGTTTTTTTCAAACATTGCAAAAAATGGATGCTCTTCTTCATAGGTGGCCCCGCTTGGTTGCCCACCCGAATTGACCATGATTTCCGCGACATTGCGTTCGTCAAAGTGAGGTGTACTGTCAATAGCGGACACTTCCGTCTCAAGCAGCCAGCTCAGTATTGCTGAAATTCTCAACGAACTGTGCTGGCGAAATGTAGCCAAGGCGCGAATGGCGCCGCTGGCGGTTGTAGAAAATTTCGATGTACTCCTTGCACGGGTGGCATACCTCTGATGATGAATCATCTCGTTCTTCAGACTTCCCCAGAAGCTCTCCATAGGGGCATTGTCGTAGCAGTTCCCCTTGCGCGACATGGAAGGCTGCATGCCGAACTGCCCGACCAGCTTCCGGTAGTCGTCGGCACAGTACTGGCTACCCCTGTCCGAGTGATGAATCAGGCCCGGTGCTGGCCGCTTGTTGCGCACTGCCCGCCACAGAGCCTGCGCCGTCAGTTCCTGCGTCATGCGTGCTCCCATCGCATAGCCAACTATCTCGCATGTGAAGACGTCCTTGATACCCGCCAGGTAAAGCCAGCCTTCACCGGTCGATACATACGTTATATCGGTTACCCAGGCTTCGCCAGGCCGCGTCGGGGCAAACGTCTGATTCAACAGGTTCTCCGCCACCGGAAAGCCGTGCTTCGAATTCGTGGTGGCCTTGAACTTGCGCTTTTGCTTGCAGCGCAGGCCCAGTTCCCGCCGCAGCCGCACGACACGGTCGCGTCCCGTGTCGAATCCTTGCGCGACCAGTTCCGGCCACATGCGCAGTGGCCCATAGGTTTCCCGCGTCTGGACGTGGGCAGCCTTGATCGCCACCTTCAGGCGCTCATCGTCCTGCATGCGCTGCGAGGGAGCGCGCCCGAGCCATGCATAAAAACCACTGCGCGATACGTCAAAAGCGCGGCACAGCAAGGCCAGAGGAAAGTCGGGTCGCATGGCGTTCACTTGCGCGTACCGGGCAGCGACTCCCGTGCAAAGTACGCGGTGGCCTTTTTTAACACGTCTCGTTCCATGTTCGACTCGGCCAATTCTCTGCGCAACCTCGCGACCTCTGCCTCCAGCTCGGGAACCGTTCGGCTACCGGGCGCCGCAGCGCTTCCATTGCCGCGCTTTGCTGCGCTCACCCAGTTACCCAGCGTCCCCTTGGGCATCGCGATCCGCTGCGCCGCCTCTTCCAGCGACAGCCCTTGTGCCAGCACCAGTTTGACTGCTTCAGCCCGGAATTCCGGCGTGTATGTCTTCAATTTCATTTCAGTTCTCCCTTTGATAAGTGTATCAAACGGGAGTGTCCGAAAATGTCAGGCTACCTCAAAGTATGGAGCCAGCGGCTTCAACAACTCTTTGATCGCGTCGGTACTTTTCTTTGGATTAAGCATTTCGCAGTTCTGTTTTGAACCAGGGACAAGTCGTCTTCAAATGCACACTCAAATTTGCTCGAATTGGATTTTTTCTCCACGGTGGCGCAATTCGTTTTTTGTATCTCGTTGATTTATCGCTGTTTTTATTTTCATTCCTAAAAAGTGGTTGCTCTAATTACGCCGGATTCCTTTACAAACACGCTTGGTATCTTGTCGGTCGTACAAGACGTCCAGAGAATGTTCTTGGCGAACGTCATGGCGACGCACATCAGACGCCGTTGTTCTTCTAGCGAACTCTTGTTGTTGGGGAAGCTGCTTTCTTCCAATCCGACTATCCATACTCGATCGTATTGGAGGCCGGACTGCGGTCGTCAAGTAATTTCGGACACAACAATAGGTTCCTTTGCTGCCATTTTCCGCTCATAGGCGGTGGGCGGCAGATTGCCCAATACTGAATTTAATCGCTCGGTGTTATAGAAGCAGAAGCCGACAACGTACGCGGTGATGTCTTTCCTGGCCTCGGCGTGGCAAGCTATCAAATTTGCTGGATCAGCAGTAGTTCTAGCGTTACCCACCGGCGTTTCAATGGCGCCGGCATTTCTCCCTTTCTCTCTTTCGTGCCATCGCCTGCCGAGTTGCGCAAACAAATTGTCTTGATACGATTGAGTCACTGATTAAGCAAAGCGATGCTAATCCAGGTAACGAAAAGAACAGAGCAGAACATCAGCTCCGTGACAAAGAAAAGCACCTGCCATAAGTCAAACTATCCGGTGGTGCCTCAATGAAGTGATCGGAGAAGATTATGAAAAATATCGAAATTACGAACCAAAACCTGTTCCATATCGATTGGGCAGCTGCTGACCGTCAAAAATTCCTGCAAAGTATTCCAGTCGGTCGCGTTCAGAAGAACAAACAAATCGCGCCAGGCATCATGTGCAAGGGCGTCTTGATGCAGGACGTATCCGGTAACGATGGCCGGTCGGTCAAGGCGATGCTGCGCGGTAGAGGTGATTTGCGCGCGTGCTGGTGGAATGTGTTCAATGTGGCAGCGATCGTACTCAATCCATGTGGCACCTTGGAAAGCCGGATGTATGCTTTTCACCGTATGCATCATTTTGTGACCGTGACGCGCTTGGAGTTTCTGAATAATCTGGGCGAAATTGCATGGGCCGTCAAGACGAAGGCACTTAAATTGAAGCGGAGCGTCAGTTGACCGTCGGCGTGCTGCGATATCAATGCTGTATGCCACGGCAACGCGGGACTATATTTTTTCAACTAAAAGGACTCAAAAGAAACTAACTCAATTCAGCTTGCAGTGCGTGGCATTCGCGGGATTTTCAGCGCCGGCGTGGCAAACGCGCACCAAACCGCTGTCTGCGTCCACGTCATGGATGAGAAGAAGAATGCGGCCGTCAACCTGGACCGGGTAAGCATTTCGCAATTCTGTTTTAAACCTGGGCAACTCGTCATCAGATGAACACTGAAATTCGCTCGAATTGGCTTTCGTGACCACAGTGCCGCAATTAGATTTTTGTAAATCATTGATTAATTTATGTTTTTTTTAAAGTTTCCAAAAAGTAGTTGCTCTTATAAATAAAATTTTCAAGCTAGTCGCCTGAGTGTTGCATTTATGCGGCTTTTTTGAGTTCTCGGTATTGCTCATCCCGATCATCATTTTTCCTGATTAGTTACCTACGTCAGAGAATCGCAATTTTGTTGACGACTGACCAAGCGAGTAAACGCGCACAAAATTTCGTGCAATTGCTTGAAAACAAAAGCGATCAAATTTATACCCGCATTCAACTCATTCTCTCATTTATAAAAAATTAAACTCATATGCAGAAAGTGGTAGTCGCCACTAATACCGAGGAGTATCAAAATGATGGATCGGATTCAAACGCATATGAAAGACACTTTATGAATGCGATCGTCGCAAATATTCGCTGGGTGCTAATCCCAGTATTTTGCGCCCTCACCGGCTATACCGATAAGGCCGTGCGGCGAAAAATCGAGGATGGTATCTGGGTCGAAGGCATGCATTACCGGCGCGCGCCGGACGGCCATATAACAATGAACGTTGAGGAGTATTACAAATGGGTCGAGCAAGGGGCGTAGAGCTGCGGGACAAAAGTATCCGCGTCGTTTTCATTTGGCAGGGAAAGCAACGCCGTGAAAAATTGGATTTGATGCCAACACCGGCGAACATTAAATACGCCGAGCGCTTGGTCGCCGAAATCAAGTTGAAAATTTCTGTTGGAACATTCGATTACGCTCTCACTTTTCCCAATTCCCCGCATGCGGCTGAGAGCCTGACCGATATACCGACTTTTGCTGCCTCGTGTGCATTGTGGCTTGAAACGAAGGGACGTTTGGCGGCAGCCACCCTGTCTCAATACAAAAATGCTCTGGAATTTTGGAAAGTGAAGTTTGGCCCTGAAACTCGCATTGACCAGATTACGCATGGAAAGATCGCCGCCATCGTCGGCGGCCATCCTTGGCCGTCGGCGAAGCTGTGTAACAACTATCTGATTCCATTGCGCGGCACCTTCATACTTGCCGGTCGGGACATGAGGGAGTTAGTCAATCCGTTGGACGGTATCAATAACTCGAGGCACCAGAAAACACCGCCCGATCCGTTGACGATCGCGGAGATGGAACGCGTCCTGGCCGATATGATTGAGCGATACCCACTGCAGATCGCTAATTATTTCATATTCGCATTTCTTACCGGAATGCGACCGGAAGAAATTATCGCGTTGCGTTGGGATGACATAGACTGGAACAACCGGACTACACGCGTCGAACGGGCAAAGACATTTAAGGGGCAGTTCAAAGATCTAAAAACGAGCGAGGTCCGCGATGTCGATCTGGTGGACCGAGCGATAAACGCACTCCAAGCCCAAAAGGCGTTTACCTCTTTGAAGTCGGCTGAAATATTCGAAAATCCAGTCACCGGCAGACCATGGCACGACGAACGGTCGCAACGGGATCATTATTGGAAACCAAGCTTGAACAAATTGGGGATCCGGGCAAGGCGTGCTTATCAAACTCGGCACACTTATGCGACCACAGCACTGATGGCGGGCGTAAATCCGGCATATATTGCCCGGCAACTCGGCCATGCAAATGCAAAAATGCTATTTACAGTGTATGCGAAGTGGATTGATGCAGCGGATCGCGGAAGGGAAAAAGCAAAAATGGAAGCCGTACTGCGCTTCCATTCATGATTTGCTAACGACGTTTTCACAACAATTTCTTTTGGAAAAAACCCAAAAAAAACCCAGAACCCCCGCAAACGTCGAGAATACTGGTAGGCACGATTGGACTCGAACCAACGACCCCTACCATGTCAAGGTAGTGCTCTAACCAGCTGAGCTACGCGCCTAAAGAAGCGAAATTATAATAGCAAATCTCGCTCGTGGCTAGTGTCTTGTGTAGATTTTTTGCAAGATTACTTTTGCGGCAGGTTTTCTGCCGCCCCAACGACCGCCTGACGCCATATGCACGCGCCTTTCGCGTCCTTGTCCAAACCATTGAGCAGTAACTCATGCTCAGCCAGCTCTTCCGCATTTGCCGTACGCACGACAATATCGGCCAACGGCAGCAACTCCATCACCGCTCCCTCACCGTCCGCTTCGCCATGCCCCGCGCCCGAATCGATGCTAAAGCTATTCTGCCCGCGCGTCATCGCCAGATACACCTCTGCCAGCAATTCCGAGTCGAGCAACGCGCCGTGCAAGGTGCGGTGGGCATTGGAAATACCGTAGCGATCGCACAGCGCATCCAGCGAGTTGCGTTTGCCAGGATACATTTCCTTGGCTTGCACCAAGGTATCGATGACACCGGCGATGTCGCCCGAAAACGTGCCTTTTCCCAGGAATTTGTATTCAGCATCCAGGAATCCCAAATCGAAGGGTGCGTTGTGGATGATGACCTGGGCGCCGCGGGTGTACTCACGCAACTCGTCGAATATCTCCGCAAACTTTGGTTTGTCGCTGAGGAAGGCGGTGGTCAAGCCATGCACTGCCAGCGCACCTTCTTCCGAATCGCGTTCGGGATTGATATAGCGATGAAAATTATTACCGGTCAGGCGCCGGTTCATCAATTCGACACAGCCGATTTCGATGATGCGGTCGCCGGTGCGTGGGTTGAGGCCGGTGGTCTCGGTATCCAGAACAATTTGTCGCATGGTCACTTAATCTTTAATACAAACACAAACATAAAAACATACTCTGCCAAAACCGCTATCAACAACGCGGCATGCGGTTGCGGCTTTAGTCTCGGCTTTATACAACAGTAGTCACACCGCGATTGGCGAGCTGGTCGGCGCGCTCGTTGCCGACGTGGCCGGCGTGGCCTTTTACCCAGCGCCATTCGATTTTATGCCGGGCCTGTGCTGCATCCAACGCTTGCCACAGGTCGACATTCTTTACCGGCTCGCGTGCCGCGGTTTTCCAGCCGCGTGCCTTCCAGCCATGGATCCATTCGCTGATCCCTTTTTGTACATACTGGCTATCGGTAAACACAATCACCTCGCAAGGCCGGGTCAAGGCGGTCAGCGCTTCGATCACCGCTTTCAGTTCCATCCGGTTGTTGGTCGTATTGCGTTCGCCGCCAAACAATTCCTTTTCCTTGCCATCCGCCACCAATAACGCACCCCAGCCACCAGTACCGGGATTGCCTTTACAGGCGCCATCGGCAAATATTTCTACTTTGTCCATACTTGATTCATTCACTTTCGCTGCTTTGATTTGTTGTGACGGTGCGCCTGACTGTGCGACGCACCGCTTGTTAAAGGCATGAGTTTACTACGCTGCTTCTACTCCGCCCCGTTCTGATCCGTCTTGTGAATCTTGTTGGTGGCGGGAACGCCACGCGCGGCCTTGATCACCTGCTTGCTGAAAGCCGGGCCGATCAGGTGCATGCCTTTGACCCGCTTGATTGCCTGCACAATGTATACCGCACCAAAATACGGCCACCAGCGATTGCCGGCCTTCTCCATGAAGTTGAACCGATGCAACCATTTGCTACTGGTATACGGCGGCGCGTAACAGCCGAAGTGACCACGATTGACTTCCATGTTCAACAGTTTCAGCCAGTCTTTCAGGCGCAGCAAACTGATGAACTCAGCATTTTGCGGCAAAAAATGCACTCCCGACATGCGGCCCGCGGTTTGCCGGATGCCCCACAGGCTGGCCGGATTGAAACCGCAAATGATGACTTGCCCCTCAGGGATCAGCACCCGCTCGACCTCACGCAGGATCTGATGCGGCTCGGCCGCGAACTCCAGCACGTGCGGCAGCACCACCAGATCCAGGCTTTGCGTGGCAAACGGCAATTCCGCAAAATCGTGGGTTATCACCACGCCGGATTGCACCTCGCCAGCTTCAGGCAGACGACTGTCTGTCAGCCATTTGTGGCGCATCCGGTTCGCTTGTAAAGCCTTTATTTGCGGCACGCCGATCTGCATTGCGTTGAAGCCGAAGATATCTGCCGTCATCGCATCCAGGCGCGCCTGCTCCCACTCCAGCATGTAACTGCCTGTGGGCGTCTGCAGCCAGGGGCCGAGCGCTATAATGGACTTTTCTGATGACGGATATCCCATGCCTGCCTTATTTGATAAATCACAAAGTAAATCATTGAGTGTATTGGCGGTGCCTGCATTTAACGACAACTATCTCTGGCTGATCCACGATGGCCGTCATGCCGCAGTCGTCGATCCCGGCGATGCCCAGCCGATTCTGGCTGCACTCGATGCTCATGGCCTGGTACTTGTCGCTATTTTACTGACACATCACCACGCTGACCATGTCGGCGGGGTACAAACTTTGCTGCAGCACTTTAACATCCCGGTATTCGGCCCTGCCGGCGAAGCCATCGCCGGCATTAGTCAGCCGCTCAACGAAGGCGATACTGCGACCATTCCAGAATTAGGATTGACGCTGTCGGTACTGGATGTACCCGGCCATACCAGCGGCCATATCGCCTACGTGGCGCAAGGCCAGCCTTGGCTGTTTTGCGGCGACACGCTGTTCGCCGGCGGTTGCGGACGGCTGTTTGAAGGCACTCCGGGACAAATGATCAATTCACTGGGGAAGCTAAGCAGCTTGCCGGGCGACACCCAGGTGTATTGCGCGCATGAGTACACCGTCTCGAATCTGCGCTTTGCGCTGGCGGTAGAGCCGGACAATGCCGCGTTGGTAGCACGCATGGCAACCGAACAAGCCAAGCGCGAGCGGCAACAAGCCACCGTGCCGTCAACCATAGCGATCGAGAACGCCACCAACCCCTTCCTGCGTTACCGTCAACCAACTATTCTTGCCAGCCTGCAAGCCAGCGGCCGCCTCGCCGAAAAACAACGGGAAACCGATCCCGTTGCAGCGTTTGCGGCATTGCGCGAATGGAAAAACAATTACAAATAAATGACAAATAAATCACAAACAATTCGGCAAACATCCAATACGTAAGCAACAAGTAGCGCCGCCGATCATCGTGATTTATTGTTATTGCTGGTTACATAGTTTCCGCATATCGATTTATTAAAACTAATACCTGATAAATCAATCACTTATCGTTTGTAACTGTGTAATTTTTGCTTGACGGGAGAAAACTGCCTTACGTACACTGCGTCTAATCCATTATTACCGGTTGATGACATCCCGGTCACATAAATTGAACCCATGTATCAGCTAAAACTCAAGAACATCGCTTTTGCCGCGCTCGCTTTTTTCGGCACTCCGCTCTTGGCCCAGGCCAACGACATTTCGATCTACACTCCCACTTTCAGCTTAACCGACCCAAACGACCCTGGCGCCGGCATGCTCGGCATGGAACAGGTCGATATCTGGGCGCGCATACGCAAGGGTTTCGGCATTCCCGATCTGGATAACGCGCAGGTGGTGAGTCAAACCGATTTTTACAGCGCCCGCCCGGAATATTTCGAACGGACCACAGTGCGCGCTTCGCGCTATCTGTATCACGTAGTACAAGAATTGGAAAAACGCGGCATGCCAACCGAACTGGCGTTGCTGCCGTTCATCGAATCGGCATTCAATCCGCAAGCCTATTCCGGCGCCAAGGCAGCGGGCATGTGGCAATTCGTGCCGGCTACGGGACGCGATTTCAATCTCAAGCAAAACATGTTCAAGGATGAGCGCCGCGACGTCCTGGCCTCCACCGATGCCGCGCTGACTTATCTGCAAAAGCTGTATGGCATGTTTGGCGACTGGCAACTGGCGCTGGCCGCCTATAACTGGGGCGAAGGCTCGGTACAGCGCGCCATCAACAAGAACCAGGCAGCAGGCCTGCCGATCGACTTCAACAGCCTGGCGCCGCTGATGCCGGCGGAAACGCGTAACTACGTTCCCAAGTTGCAAGCCGTCAAGAATATTATTGCAGCGCCCGAGATGTACAACGTCTCGCTGCCTAAGGTGGACAACCAGCCGTACTTCGTCACTATCGGCAAAACCCGCGATATCGACGTCAAGGTCGCAGCGCAACTGGCTGAATTGTCGCTGGACGAATTCAAGGCCCTGAACCCGCAGTTCAATCGGCCAGTCATCATCGGCAGCGCCGATACCAAGATTTTGCTGCCTGAAAGCAATGCGGAAAAATTCAAACACAATCTGACCCAGTGGACGCATACACTGTCTTCATGGACTTCGCACACCGTCAGCAGCGCCCGTGAGCGGATTGAAACCATTGCCACCAGATTCGACACCACACCGGCCATCATCCGCGAAGTCAACCATATTCCGCCAAGAATGCTACTGAAGGCCGGCTCCACCATCCTGGTGCCGAAAACCGAAACCGCCAACAGCGACATCACCGCCGAAGTAGCCGATAACGCCACCATGGCAGTGACGCCGGATGCGCCGGAAACCCGCCGCATTTCCATCAAGGTAGGCAAACGCGACACCCTGGCATCGATTGCATCGCGCTATCACGTCAGCGTAAGCCAGGTGAAGGCGTGGAACGGTTTGCGTCGTGATACCGTGAGCCGCGGCCAAAGCCTGCAACTGCAAGTACCAAACCGCATGGTAGCCTCTGCCGGCGGTACGAAAGCCGGCCACAACGTTCGCTACCATACAGCAACCGCCAGCAACAGCCGCAGCAGCAAAAACAAGGTTGCAGCAAAGAAAAGCAGCAAGCCTGTAGTGCTGGCCTCATCCAGGAATTCACGCAGCTGATCCGAAGCAGTAGAAAATAACCCGTGGCGCAACAGCGCCATGGGTTGTTGCAAAATCCCCGCCGATATCAAAAATACATTCCCCCGGGAAAACCGCTATAGTTGCCGTCGGCGCGACGAACCCCTACAATCTTGCCCTGTTCGATAAGAACTTCAAGCAGAACATCCGGTGCACAAGCATCACACCACCGCCAGCAATACAAACGGCGCACATCTGGAGTCAATATGGCATTCCTGCAAGGCAAAAAAATTCTGATCACGGGCTTGCTGTCCAACCGTTCGATCGCTTATGGCATCGCTCAAGCTTGCAAGCGCGAAGGCGCTGAGCTGGCGTTCACCTACGTCGGCGAGCGCTTCAAGGAGCGCATCACCAATTTCGCCAAAGAGTTCGACAGCGAATTGATTTTCGATTGCGACGTTGGCAGCGATGAGCAAATCAACGCATTGTTCGCCGACCTCGGCAAATCCTGGGACCAGCTGGACGGCCTGGTGCATGCCATCGGCTTTGCGCCAAGCGAGGCGATTGCCGGCGATTTCCTGGACGGCTTGTCGCGCGAAGGCTTCAAGATTGCCCACGACATTTCCGCCTACAGCTTCCCGGCAATGGCCAAGGCTGCGCTGCCAATGCTGCGCCCTAACTCGGCATTGCTGACATTGACTTACCTGGGTTCGGAACGTGTCGTCCCCAACTACAACACGATGGGCCTGGCCAAGGCATCGCTCGAAGCCAGCGTCCGCTACCTGGCGGGATCGCTGGGTCCTAAGGGCGTGCGCGTGAACGGTATTTCAGCCGGTCCGATCAAGACCCTGGCCGCCAGCGGCATCAAGGGATTCGGCAAGATCCTGGGCTTTGTCGCCGAGCACGCGCCGTTGCGCCGTAACGTGACGGTAGAAGATGTCGGCAATGCCGCCGCCTTCTTCCTGTCGGACCTGGCCAGCGGCATCACTGGTGAGATCACCTATGTCGACGGTGGCTTCTCTCACGTCGTAGGTGGTATCGCCGAATAATCCGGTGATCAGCTGAAAAAAAACGCCCGGTATAACCGGGCGTCAGGTTGCTGACAAAGCCTTCCGAAATTGGGAGGCTTTTTTTATAATTAGGGATGCTAAAAATCCCTGCGCCTTACCAGCACGAGCTGGAGATGGTGACGCTGGAAAGCCTGGTGCCCAGCGATCACCTGCTACGCAAGATCGCCGCGGCGGTCGATTTTGACTTTATCCGTCAGAAAGTGGCACATCTGTACTGCGCCGATAACGGGCGTCCGGCGCTCGATCCGGTGGTGCTGTTCAAGCTGTTATTCATCGGCTACCTGTTTGGCGTGCGCAGCGAGCGACAGTTGATGCGCGAGGTGCAAGTCAACGTCGCGTATCGCTGGTTCGCCGGTTTCAGGCTC
>NZ_FOKF01000079.1 GCF_900111995.1 Collimonas sp. OK607 | reverse complement strand
AGACCTTTCGTGACATCAAAAATGCCCAATTTGGATTGGGACTATCTCAGAGTCAAACGCGTGATCCACTGCGTTTTTCCATTCTGCTATTGATCGGAGCACTCGCCATGTATGCGCTCTGGATCATCGGATTAACCGCGCAACATCAGGGGTTCAAGATCCAATACGGTAGCCGGCACAAAGCCGAACAGACCTTGTCCATCCTCTCACTCGCACTGTGGTGGATGCGCGAAGCACCCCGACAGATCCCAATCTCGCAAATTAACCAGGCAATTCATACCCTGCGCTCTATGGCTATTCATGTTGTTATTTGAGGGGAAGGGTCAGGGTCAGAGTTTTTTTACGACAGCCTCACCGTCGTAAATTACTCTGACCCCATTTGACCGGGTTGCTGCAGGTTGATCAGTCTTCGCGGCGGAGGTGTGGGAACAGTAGTACGTCGCGGATGTTTGGCGAGTCGGTGATCAGCATCATCAGGCGGTCGATGCCGATGCCGCAGCCGCCGGTCGGAGGCATGCCGTATTCCAATGCGCGGATGTAGTCTGCGTCGAAATACATGGCTTCTTCGTCGCCGGCATCTTTGGCTGCAACCTGCGCCTGGAAGCGGGCGGCCTGGTCTTCCGAGTCGTTCAACTCGGAAAAGCCGTTGGCGATTTCGCGGCCGGTGACGAACAGTTCGAAGCGTTCGGTGATGCCTGGCACGGTATCGGAGGCGCGTGCCAATGGCGATACTTCGACCGGATAATCGACGATGTAGGTCGGATCCCACAGTTGCGCTTCTGCCGTCTCTTCAAACAAGGCAAGTTGCAGCGCGCCGAGGCCAGCGTGAGCGTGTGGCTTGACGCCGAATTTTTTCAATTCGGCCTTGATGAATTCAGCATCTTGCAGTTGTGCGTCCTGGTATTGCGGCGCATATTTGTTGATGGCGCCGACAATCGTCAAACGCTGGAACGGCTTGCTCAGATCCAGTTCGCGGCCTTGATAAGTCAGGGTGGCTGTGCCGTGGGCATCGATAGCTGCCTGACGGATCACTTGCTCGGTGAAATTCATCAGCCATTGATAGTCGACGTACGCAGCATAGAATTCCATCATCGTGAATTCCGGATTGTGGCGCGGTGACACGCCTTCATTACGGAAGTTACGATTGACTTCAAACACGCGTTCGAAACCGCCAACCACCAGGCGCTTCAGATACAGCTCAGGGGCGATACGCAGGAACATTTGCATGTCCAGCGCATTGTGGTGGGTAATGAACGGCTTGGCCGCGGCACCGCCGGGAATGGCGTGCAGCATCGGCGTTTCGACTTCCATGAAGTCGTTCTTTTCCATGAAGCGGCGGATCGACGACATCGCGGCGGTACGCACTTTGAAGGTGCGGCGCGTATCTTCGTTCATGATCAGGTCGACGTAACGCTGGCGGTATTTGGTCTCCTGATCGGCCAGGCCGTGGAATTTATCCGGCAACGGACGCAGCGATTTGGTCAGCAGGCGCAGGGTAGTCACCTTGATCGACAGTTCGCCGGTCTTGGTCTTGAACAGCGTGCCTTCGGCACCGAGGATGTCGCCCAAATCGTAATGCTTGAAATTATCGTAATTTTCTTCGCCGATATTTTCTTTGGTGATGAACAGCTGGATGCGGCCGTCGGCATTGCTGCCGGAGGCGTCCTGCAGCGTGGCGAAGGACGCCTTGCCCATCACTCGTTTCAACATCATGCGACCGGCAACTACAACCTTGACTGCCGCAGCGTCCAGCGTTTCGTTTTCCTGTTCGGCATATTCGGCCTGGATGCTGGCGGCTTTGTGCGTCGGCCGGAAGTCGTTAGGGAAAGCCACGCCTTGCGTGCGCAGGGCGGTCAGCTTACTGCGGCGTTCCGCGATGATTTTATTTTCGTCTTGCGGGACAGGTTGCTGCTGATTGTCTGTCGTCATGTCAGTATCTTTTAAAGTGATGCGGTGAAACGTCTGTGGTGCGGCGAGAAAGGCATTGCCACGGACCTGGTCCGTGGCATGGTTTGCAACCGCTTTGTAACTTACACGCCTTGCTTGAGCGAGGCTGCGATGAAGTCGTCAAGGTCGCCGTCGAGGATGGCCTTGGTATTGCCGCTCTCGAAGTTGGTACGCAAATCCTTGATGCGCGATTGATCCAGCACGTAAGAGCGAATCTGGTGGCCCCAGCCGACATCGGTCTTGGAGTCTTCCAGCTTTTGCTGCTCGCTCATGCGCTTGCGCAATTCCAGTTCGTAGAGCTTGGCTTTCAGCATGTCCCACGCTTCGGCGCGGTTGCGGTGCTGGCTGCGGTCGTTCTGGCACTGCACGACAATACCGGACGGCATATGCGTCAGGCGCACTGCGGAGTCGGTCTTGTTGATGTGCTGACCACCGGCGCCGGACGCGCGGTAAGTGTCGACGCGGACATCGGCCGGGTTGACATCGATATCGATCGAATCATCCACTTCCGGGTACACGAACAGGCTGGAAAACGAAGTGTGGCGGCCGTTGGCGGAATCGAAAGGCGATTTACGCACCAGTCGATGCACGCCGGTTTCAGTGCGCAGGAAGCCGTAGGCGTAATCGCCCTCGACCTTGAGCGTGGCGGTCTTGATGCCGGCGATTTCACCGTCGGACTGTTCCAGGATATCGACCTTGAAACCCTTGCGTTCGCAATAGCGCAAATACTGGCGCAGCAGCATCGATGCCCAATCCTGCGCTTCGGTACCGCCGGCGCCTGCCTGGATATCGATGAAGCAGTTGTTGGGATCCATCGGATTGCTGAACATGCGGCGGAATTCCATGCCTTCGACCAGCTTGCGCAGGCCTTCGGTATCGGCTTCGACTGCCTCTATGGTTTCTTCGTCCTGCTCTTCGCGGGCCATCTGGAACAGGTCGCTGGTGTCGCGCAGATCGGCTTCGATCTTGGTCAGCGTCAGGACGATGGCTTCCAGGGATTTCTTTTCCTTGCCCAGGTCTTGGGCGCGTTTCTGGTCATTCCAGACTTCCGGATCTTCCAGTTCGCCATTGACCTGGTCGAGTTTCTCTAACTTCGTATCGAAGTCAAAGATACCTCCGAAGTTCGGCTTCGCGGCTGGTCAGGTCCGCAAGCAGGTTTTGTAGGGAATTTAAGCGTTCGGCTTCCATTTTCGGCTCTTTTGCAATCAAACCCTAAATTATACGCCAGCGTCATGGCAGATGGCTCCGCTGTTTGCATTTCGCCCATTTTTGGTGATCTTTTCCCGGTGAATATGCACAAATGTGAACCATTGCAACAAGGCTGCTATCGAAGCTGCAACTCTTTACAATGGACGCGAGCTTGCTAATTTACCTACCGGGCCGGGCCGCACATGGCGATTAAGGCAAATACCAGTCGTTGCAATGTCGGTTTGTCATCATTATTGCTGGTGATCCCGCTATGTATGGGACTCGGCGCATGCGGCCTGCTGGCGCCGACACCGGCGCCGCATGGCGAAGTCCAGGGCGCTTCCAGCAGCGGTACAGAACTGGCGCAGTCCGATGTCAATCGTTTCGCCACCCTTGCCATGCGCGACAATCTCGACAGTCTTTATCACTTGCTGGATAAATTGTACCGACGCAATCCGGCCGAATGGAAAAAGACTGCCACCAGTCGCGAGCTGGCGATCAAGCGTGTGCGCGATGCCATCGAAGCGCGCCAGCCATGGCCGGAGTTGCAAGGAAAGCATGATATCCAGGCGTTGTCTATGGCGCTGTCCCCGGAGTTCAGCGGCGACCGGGTTGCAGCTTTTATCTACGGCGCCGCCGACATGATCATCGTTGCGCATGGCGGTAAAACCAAGTTCTATCTGATCGACGGTTTCGATGCCCAGTATCTGTACAACGCCGCCCGCAACATGGACATAGCGTCGTGGATATTGAACAGCCGGAAAAATCCCGCAGGCCAGCCTTTGCTGCTGTCCAACGACATCAGCGAGAGTGAGCGCAACATCAGTTTTGAAAGGGAGTTTGGCAAGATCATCGGCCGCATCGATCTGTTGGCCGAGATGACAACCGAGAAGTACAAGCGTGCCGGTATCAGCTATTTGCAGAATATGGTGGGCGGGTCGTTTTTGCAGTTTTTACCTGTGCGGTGACATTGTTTGAATTTGTCCGGTTTTGTCCGCATTATGTCTACGGAGAGTATTTCGCGATACCCGCCACAGGCTTAACCTGATATCAACGATAGAAGTCCGGCCCCGGACTTTCCGTGAGTTGAATGAGGTCTGAGCATGTTGAGTGTGGGAATATTGGTTTTTGACGATGTTGAAATTCTGGATTTTTCCGGTCCCTACGAAGTGTTTTCGACTGCGACCCGGGTGCATGGCCGCAGCAACGGCAATCATGCTGCGGCAAACCTGTTCCAATGTTTTCTGGTGGCGCCGAGCATGCGGCCGGTGCGCGCTCGCGGCGGCATGAAAGTGTTACCTGACTGTGTATTGCTGCCATCTGCGGAACTGGATGTGCTGCTGGTGCCGGGTGGCGATGTTTCGGCCATCCTCAATAACGACGCGGTGATCGACTGGATCGCCACGCAGTCGTTGGGCACGGTTATTACCGCTTCGGTCTGCACCGGCGCCTTCCTGCTTGCCAAGGCGGGCTTGCTGGATGGGCTGGATGTCACCACGCATTGGGAGGATCAGGACGATTTGCAGGCCGGTTTTCCGGCGCTTTCCGTCAAGCGTGATGTAGCGTGGATAGATTGCGGTAAAGTGGTCACTTCCGGCGGCATTTCGGCGGGCGTCGACATGAGCTTGCATCTGGTCGAGCGATTGGCCGGACCCGAACTGGCTGCCGCCACTGCCAAACAGATGGAGTATCGATGGCTGCAATAGCCGACAACATGGGTACCGGGGAAACCACCATTCCGGTCTATTTTCTGCTGCGTGACGCCACCATGGCGCTTGACCTGATTGGTCCGGCGGAAGTGCTGCGCTATGCCAACCGGATTTCCGAACGTGAAGGGAGGCCGAACTTCTTTGATGTGCGTTATATCAGCGCCGCGGATAGCATCAGCACTTCCATCGGACTTGGCCTGACGGGCTTTGGTCCATTGCCGGATAACCTGCCCGCCAATGCCATCCTGGTGCTCAACGGTTGCACGGGTAGCGACGACGATTTCAGCAGCGTTGCCGATCAGCGCGCAGTGAGCTGGCTGCGTGCCCATTGGAGTGCGTCGCATAAATTATTGTGTATTTGCACCGGCGCCTTGCTGGCCGGGTACGCCGGTTTGCTCGACGACCGCCAGTGCACCACGCATCACAGCCATTGCGATGACCTGCGCCGCATCGCGCCGCGCGCGCATGTTTTGGAAAACCGGATTTTTGTCGAAGACCGCAATGTGTACACCAGCGCGGGCGTGACCACTGGCATCGATCTGGCGTTGCATGTCGTGGCGCAAATTTGCGGCCACGCCCGCAGCGCTTCGATTGCCCGTTCGCTGGTGGTATATATGCGGCGTGCCGGCAGCGATCCGCAATTGTCGCCATGGCTGGCATGCCGCAATCACCTGCATCCGGCGATACATCGAGTGCAAGACGCCGTGATCGGCAATCCTGCCAATGACTGGGATTTACAGCAGCTGGCGGAAATCGCCTGCACCAGCGAACGCCATCTGACGCGCCTGTTCCGCGAACATACCGGTAGCAGCCTGGTCGACTACATCCAGCGCATCCGCGTAGCGCTGGTACGCGAATTGCTGACCCAGTCCAAGCTGGACATGGAACAGGTAGCGCAACAGGCTGGCTTCAATTCAACCCGCCAGTTACGCCGCGTATGGAGCAAATTCGAAAGCCTCCCACCAAGCCAGCAACGCCAGGCCAACAGCTAAAAAAATTAAATAGGGTCAGAGTCGAATGGCACTTACTTAGCTTTTTCGGATGGTCGTATTTTCGCAGCATCTCTCTTGCTGGGGTCCGTGCTTGCATCAGTAGAGGGTAAGGTTTTGGTCTTCGCTTGATGGCGCGCGGTTCGATTCGCCCCGGTCGGTTTCCGATCGTCTGTTCGGCCACCAACGCCAAGAATTCTGCGACGTTATCATCGTCATTAGGGTGACGCAATGTATCGCCCGTTGCCAGCCATAGTTGCAGCGTATGCTTGAAGCTCAGTGCGCGTGGCAAGACATCGGCGAGCAAGGCCGATTGCAGCATAATCATTCGGATGAGGTTGTAGGCAAGCAGGTATACCCACATCTCCTTTTCAC
>NZ_FOKF01000073.1 GCF_900111995.1 Collimonas sp. OK607 | reverse complement strand
AACCGTTGATACAACTCCGGGCGCTGACCAGCCATGCCCTGCTCTAACTCGTAACGCCGACCGATAACGCCGGTTTGCATAAGATTGAATTTCATCAACGCTCCATTCATTTAACTAACGTGGACTAACCTATATGTTTTATCTAAACGCAGTTCAAGCATGCGACAGTTAATTTCATCTGTCAACACATATGTTGATAGCAATCCTAAAAATTGCTTCCCTTAGCAATATTGAATGCAACAAAAGGGGCGAACCCAGGCCTTCACGAGAACTCCCCCGCTGTTACTGCGAAATTGAAATCCAAACCAGTGAGAGCAGAAGAGAAGATAGTTCCTATAAAGTTGCGCAAATAAATTAGTATCGAAAGAATCCACGTCCACTTTTGCGCCCGAGATAACCGGCAGCAACCATTTCTTTCAACATTGGGGCTGGCCGATATTTCGGGTCGCCAAATCCGTTATAAAACGATTCCATTACAGCCAGCATAGTGTCCAGTCCAATAAGATCGGCCAGCGCAAGTGGCCCAATTGGCTGGTTGCAGCCCAGCTTCATGCCAGTGTCGATATCTTCCGCAGTGGCAAGACCTTCTTGCAAAGCGAAAATTGCTTCATTGATCATTGGGCAAAGTATGCGATTCACCGCAAAACCGGGACTGTTCTTTGCAGTGATCGAAATCTTTCCGATCGCTTCTACGAATTCTCGGACCGCAACCAAGGTTTTGGATGATGTTTGAATACCCAGGATGAGTTCGATCAACGTCATCATCGGTACTGGATTAAAGAAATGCATGCCGATGAAACTCTCTGGTGCGCTCACTGCCGCCGCTAGCTCCGTGACGGAAAGCGACGAGGTATTGGTGGCAATAATCGCAGTCGCTGAGACCTCGTCGCTGATCTGTTTCAGAATGCGCTTTTTCAGATCGAGGTTCTCCGTGGTCGCTTCGATGACCAAATCACAGTTCCTTATTGCAGAATAATCCGTTGTTCCAGAGATACGCCCCAATATTGCTTCTTTTTGCGCCACTAACAGCTTTTCCTTCTTGGTCAGTCGATCCAGGCTCGCCACGATCATACTCACACCACGCTCCACGGCCTGGTTCGATATATCCACCATCACCACGTCGATATTCGCTGCAGCACAAACCTGGGCGATCCCATTTCCCATCGTACCGGCGCCGATGACGCCAACCCGCTTGATGTTCATCTCGATTCCTTGTTTCAATTAAATAAGCCGCGTATGGGGAGTGCCTCGTCGGTCACACCGCGATCTCGTCGGGCTCGACACTGGCTGGCATTACACTCTTTGGCGTCGCAGAGCTAAGCAAGAATGATGCGAGGGCCGGCATTAAGACAAGCGCACCCAACATGTTCCAAACAAACATGAACGCCAGGAGTATCCCCATGTCGGCCTGAAATTTGATCGGAGACCATACCCAGGTAATAACCGCGGCAGCCAGCGTAACGCCGATCAATGCGACAACCTTACCTGTGAATACCAGTGCATTGCCGTAGGCCTCAGGCACTGACAATCCTTGGCGCTGCTGTACCAGCTGAACTGTTAGCAGATATAGCGAGTAATCTACGCCGATACCAACCCCCAACGCGGTAACGGGCAATGTAGCAACCTTGACGCCTATGCCGAGAATCACCATCAGTGCTTCGCAAAGCACTGATGTCACAATGAGTGGGACGATAGCAACAACCACGGCTTTCCAACTCCTGAAAGTGATAAAACAAAGGATAATCACTGCCGCGTACACATAAATCAACATGGTCCGGTTGGCATGGCTGACCGCCTCATTTGTCGCCGCCTCGATACCCGCATTTCCCGCTGCTAGCAAAAACTTGCGATCCTTCGTATTGTGCTCGGCGGCAAATTCCTCAACCGTTTTTACAACACGCTCCAGCGTTTCCGCCTTGTGGTCGGCAAGATACGCAATAATCGGAGATACCGATCTGGCCTCATTCAACATCTCGGGATTGGAGTCGAAAACGTAGTTAAGCGCGTCGGAGATCACGAATGGATCGCGATTAATTGTTATCCATTTATCCGACCCTTCAAAGCCGGCAGCCGTGTAAGCGCGTGCCAAGCTTGAGGCAGCAACTGTCGTCTGCACGCCGGGCAGGTCTCTAAGCTTCTGTTCAAGACGATCCATCTCCAACATTGTCTCGAAGCTGATTAAGCCTCCAACCGGAGTAGTCACGATC
This sequence comes from Collimonas sp. OK607, assembly GCF_900111995.1. Taxonomy (GTDB): domain Bacteria; phylum Pseudomonadota; class Gammaproteobacteria; order Burkholderiales; family Burkholderiaceae_D; genus Collimonas. The sequence continues at coordinate 7,646 of NZ_FOKF01000073.1, read as the reverse complement.
ACGGCGAATTGATCGCTAGACAACTGATAATGCGAAGTTATATAAGCGTTGTCTCGGTTGTATTGTGAATCGGGACGCAATTCGGGGGCACCGGGATCAAGATCGCCAATTTTCAGCCCACCGGCAACGACCAGTCCGATTCCAGTCACAATCGCCGTAGTGACAAGCACACCGATTGCCCACCGGCGCTCGGTAAATCGTCCGAGCAAATGAACCAGCGGATGCTTTCCCTCGAAACTCTTCAGACTGCGTGCCGCGGAAACCGGACTGACCCCGGTGTAGGACAACATGATCGGCAGCAGGATCAGGTTGGTGAAAATCAGAACCGCGACACCGATACTTGCGGAAATAGCCAGCCCATGGATAACAGGAATATCGATTACCGAAAGAACCAGAAATCCAACCGCATCGGCGAGCAAAGCCGTAAGGCCTGCGAGAAACAGGCGGCGGAACGTATAGCGGGCAGCTACGTAGCGATCGGTGCCTCGACCAATATCCTGCATGATCCCGTTCATCTTTTGGGCCCCGTGAGAAACACCGATCGCAAAAATCAGGAAAGGCACGAGAACCGAATAAGGGTCAAGAACAAATCCAAGTAACTGCATCAGGCCCAATTGCCAGAGTACGGCGACAAAGGAACAGAAGACAACAAGAAATGTACTTCGCACGCAACGTGTATAGAACAGTATGATTGCGGTCGCAATTAGTGCTGCGAAGGCAAAATAGGTGAAAACCTCTAGCATGCCATTGATGAGATCTCCCACTAATTGCGCGAAGCCGATAATGTGAATGCGCACACCATCCTTTTCGTATTCACGGATTTTGTTTAGCTGATCCCGAAATGCCCGATAATCCAGCGCCTTGCCGGTGGTGGCGTCCAACTCGACGAGGGGAACAAAAATGGTACTGGATTTCTGATCGTTTGCGACCAGGGAACCGATGATTCCTGATCGAATGACATTGAAACGCAAGGCCTTGATGCTCTCCTCCGAACCGTTATAGGTATCAGGCATGACAGAACCGCCCTTGTATCCTTCCTCGGTTATTTCGGTCCATCGCACCACGGGCATCCACAACGACTTCATGAAGGAGCGATCAACGCCGGGAATCAGAAAAACCTGATCATTAATCCTTCGCAATTTTTCTAGATAGGCAGGATCGTAGATACTACCGTTGGGATTCTCGACAACAATACGCACGGAATTTCCCAGTCCCCCCAGCGAAGTCGCATTGGCGCGATAATTCTGAACGAAAGGATGCGAGATTGGCATCATATTCTCAAAGCTTGCGTTGATCTCCAGCCCGAAGCCTTTGAAGCCAAGAAATAAGGTTGTAAGCAAGCATATCGTCAATAATATAATGCGATTATTGAAAATCACTCGCTCAAGCAGATTCCCTGACTTGTAATCGAAGAGATTGCGAGACGACACAATCGGCATCGAGTCAAGTTGATTTGTAGTTGCGTGCATGATTTCGCAGGAGATAAATTTCTTGTTGTGGTCGACGGGTCATTTGGCGCTGGCAGGCAGTGTCTCGACTCGCACGCCTCCCAGACCAGTAAGGACCATGGAGAGATCATTGACGAATGCGATATTGGTGTAGCGCATGGACTTGGTCGGATGAATACTCCGGAAATCTCGCGCCTCCGCATCGCCCGCCATCAGTTGGCCTGCGCTATTTACTAAAACGAAGCCGGATTTGTCCGGACGCACGGCACCGCCCATTACGGTTGCATCGGATGGCATCTTTACCGATTCCCAGCTCTTGCCATCATCGCGACTGCGATAAACGTTCCCCCTCAGACCGAAGGACACGAGGACGCCGGCACTACCCGCAATACCAAAAAAGCTGCCCGCGTATCCAGTAGCGGATCCATTGAAACGACCGCTCTTTTCGTCAAGCGTAAAAACCATTCCGTGCTCGCCGACGATGTAGATATTGCCCCCGATGCCACGAATAGCATTCAGGTTAAGGAATTGGTCGTTTTCGATACGATGCAGCCACGGCTCCCAGGTCTTTCCTCCATCAACTGTAGCTGCTATCATGCCAAACGACCCGACGGCAAACCCATGTTGGGGATCGGAAAACCACACGTCCAGATACGGCAACGCGGGACCAGCTTTGAAATTCAGCACCAGTTGATCCAAAGCGCGTTTCACTGCTGGATCGCCTGAGTCAACGATCTTACGGTAGAAGGATTTGTAAAGGTCGTTTGCGAGCCGGCCATCTAACTGCTTTTCCCAAGTCGTTCCGCCATCCGCGCTATGGAGAATTACGCCATCGTGCCCCACGGCCCAACCTTGGGAAGCTGTCGGAAATTGGACGGCAAGAAGATCACTTTGAACGGGTACCCGGGATTGTGCCCAGGATACCCCGTTATCATCTGAGGTAATGATCAAGCCACGTGAACCTACTGCGACCAAGCGCGCGCCGGCTTTTGCAACGGCCATCATGGGTCGACCAACAACCGCAAGGCTCATCTCCGCTGCGTGATCTAGGGGATCTTTGAAGACCGGCTCACCTGAAACTGTCGGACTAAAGAAAATCGATGCCCCCAGCAACGCAAGGACGGCGAATCTGACGATTTTCTCTATATAAATTCGAAGGTAGATACCTGTCATTGTGTTTCTTGCTCCAGTTATTACAACGCTTTGATCAAGAGGTAATGTGGGTAATCCCGTCGCTCCGGTTGATGCAATTGGAGCGACAGGAGCCACCCGCCTTATGGCAACCATTCTGCACTGTGATCACCATATGGCACACTCGCTATCGAACGCTACCGCCGACAACAGATTGCGGGGACAGTGTGAGCGGCAGACCTTCGTGACTTAGGTAACTGCGGACAAATTTACCTGGATCTTTTCGTCCGGAATTCGCCACAAAATAATTACCCTTGATCAGGTCATTGAATCCCCATCCGTCATTATTTACGCCGCCCACGTCATAAGTCGGGAATGTATAAAGGCTTGCATTTTTCCAGAGTTTTCCGCCATTGTCGTACGCCTCGGACGCCACGATGCACCAGCAATCTTCTTCAACATAAAAAGTGCGCCGACTGTAGACATGCCTGGCATTTGCCTTACGCGTGGTATCCACGACCCAGACGCGACGCTTTTCAAACCGAACTGCGTCGGGGTTGACGTGCTTCTTCCCCAGAAAATCCTTTGACAGGACTTGGTTGGTGACACCAAAGACATTATAAGGAACCAACATCTCCTTCTTTCCAACTAGCTTGAAGTCGAAGCGATCCATGCGACCGTTGAACCCATGAACCTCATCCCACAACAGCACGCCACCGTAGCTGGCGATCGGGATGTCGTAGGCAAATTCCGGCGCAGCCCGGACGCGGCGCTGGCCAGGCGTATAGAACCAGACTTTCTGACCACCATCGGCAGCGTTGTGCATGTAATAGTTCAGGAATACGATACCTGCCGACGAAGGTGGGTCAAGCAGCACCGAGGTAAAGCCGTGAACGGCGTTGTAGGTTTCTTTCCGCAACTTTCCCGTCTGTTCGTACCAAGGATGAAGATAATATTCGTCCGGGGTCGGCAGATTTGAAATGTTGCCTCCAGTGTCGACTAGCCAGGCACCTGGCACAGTGTGGGTAACCGCCGCCGTGTAATGGAAATTGTAATTCCACATCACCTCAACACCGCTCTTCGGTATTGGAAACGGGATACCCGGGAACGGGGAATTTTCGGCGTCGGCACCCACTACCGTGTCACCTTCAACCTGCCCTCCCAGCTTGGCTGTAGCAGCGTTCTTGACTGTATTCTTCAACACCCAGGATGGATAGGCTACAGTTCGATGCGTCGGATACACATCGAGCCTGTAAGTATCAGGAAAACGAGTAAGCATCGCTTTATTGCCCTCCGTCAGCATAGCGGCGTACTGCGACATGTTCTTCGCTGTGACGGAATAGAGTGGCTTTTCACTGGCAAAAGGGTCAATATAACGATCATCACCCTTGGTCCAGCCAGCCGGTGGCTTGGTCAGTCCGCCCGTATAGGCGGGAATCGAGCCATCCGCATTTCCTGCTTTTTCGGCACCGAATTCGGTCAATGTTGCACCTAGCTGCTTGGCCTCTTCAGCTGTCACTTCCGCCAGTGCAAATTGCGGTAATGCAAACGCCGCAACAACGACCACGCCACCAAGTAAAGTTCCTTTTATATTCATTGTCAGTATCTCCGGAAAAATTTTTAGAATGATGTCTTGAGGGTTAGCGAAATCCAGTCACGATCCTTGAGAGCATACGCGCCGGATCCAGTGGCATACATCGGACCAGCTGGACCATTTCCGATGTCACGTGATCGCCAGTTGATACCGTTATAGGAAAGCGCTATAGAGGTTTTTCCATCGAACAGTGCCTTCACGCCAATGTTATAAAGTCCCGTGCCTTGGGCATAGAATGCACCCGCACCATACGCAGGGGTGCCTTTTACACCCCATGCATACGACGTAGGCATACTTATATCAACCCTTGGAAACACCTGTAGCCATTGCGGTTCGAAACTGACCCAGAGCGCTGTAGCATCCTTGGTCGAACATCCTGTCCACTTGGTTCCGCCGCCACAACCAGCGTAGCCAACGCCGTTGTACATGCTTTGGTTACCCGTTACGCTCACCAGGTGGGTATGGCTCAACTCAGCAATTAACAAACCTGTGTCATAAAGCGGCGTGTGTCCTAACTGAATAAACGCATTCGCAATAAGGTTCACGATGTCGCCTGTTGCCCCATGAGACGCGACACCTGGCTGGAACGTGCCTAGTGCGGAATTGAGGCCTGTATTTTGACGATACGACGCTTCGAAACCGGTACTTACTGTTCCGAAAGTGCGCTCGTAACTCAGACCGTAGAGTTTTATTTTTTGGGCGTAATCAAGATGTACGTCTCCGCCCGTACTATTGGTGTTGATGTCGAGCAGGGCCCATGGATGCGGGTCATCGAGAACCCGATAATAGAATCCAAGATCACCTTGCGCCCATTCTGGAGACCATGCGGCTTTTACGCCAAAATTGCCGTTGTTATTCTTGGGTTTGTTCTCGTTTCCAGCAGTTACCGGACCGCCGGCAAGGCCAGCCAGCGCGGGGACGCTCGTTGGACCTTTATATAAAAAATCGGCTGCACTGAAGTAGGTGCCGCTCTCAGGATAACGATTAGCCCCGAACTCAAAGAAATACTGGGCAGCGACCGAAAGTTCTGGCGAAATGTCAGCAGAAAGCAAAATTTGCTTTCGCGGCAGGAACAATTCCTTCAGCTCAGAACCTGGCTGGGAAAAGCCCTTGATTTGGTCTACCCCCGACTGGCCATAGGCAATATTTGAAAAACCAAAGTAAAAAGCGTTACCCCAGAATTGCGTCAAGCGACCGACCTTGGCGTGCCAATCTATATCGCCTATCTTTTTACTACCAAAGACGAAAGCGTCGAGCAATTCTCCGCCCTGATATTGGAAACGCTTTGTATAGCTCGACATTCCGTTCGGAGAGTCGTTCAACCCCAATGCCAAGAGAGCTGGATTGCCGGATATGTTGTCGTGATAGGCCCAATCTTTCCACGCCGAGCCAGTGACACGGAAACCGAATTTATCCTGGTAAATCCCCTGAAACTCAATGAGATCCTGGATACGGTTAGTGACCATGTCACCCTTTGCGAATCGTGTGTCACCCTGGTGATAAAACGGATTATTGGCAATATATGGATTAATCGATTGTGCGCGCCAACCCGCTGTGTACATCACCGAATTATCCAGATTGAGTTTCCAATCCGGATCAGTATCAATTTTGTATGCATACGCCGTACCCGTAGAAGATACAGATACTGCTGCGACTACGGCTGTAGAAGCGACGAACCTCACTATTGGAAAGCACCTCTTTCCATACGTACCAGTAATAGTCCTCACTCCCCTGTTTTTATCTGCCTTACTTGAATGTCTCCTGCCTTGTCCCATCTCCATTGCGTTTGCTCCTTTATTTAAGTTCTTCTTCTCCGTAAATTGCAAGCCAATTGATAACCCATTGCTAATCCGTCCAATTTTTTCCCAATTTTTCCTATCGCAGGATGCGATGAAAGCAATTGCCCTTGAGTTTCACGGCAACATCGCCGTCAAGTTGAGAAAAATAGAAGCAATCTGGTCGATTCAATTGGTGGGTGCAGTTAAAGAATGCTCGATAAAATTAGATATGTCAACACCATTGTTGATAATCTTCACTTGCGTTGACTGTGAGAGCCAAAAAATGAATTTTCGCTCTGACATATGCTAATCTAGCTGGTAAAATTTCCGCCTGGCAGTGAATGGCTTCCACTTCTGATGCAAGCCATTTATCGCAGCCTGGATCTGATCTGGTTCGATCCTCGCATCGCCACGTCTTCCAGACTTGCGATTTGCAAACTGCGCGGATTTTGCCTGGTGCTGACGTTGATGCGATAGACTTGCGGGGATTGCAGCAAGTTATGCAGATTGAGGCGCAATCCACGACTCAGAAAATAAAGGAATATATGGAACAAAGTAGAAAAGTTACTGGACGGAGTAAGAAGTCGATTGTCAAAGCCCCTCCTGCTGACATTGCGAAGCCAGATGGAATTGAAAAGCCCATGCTTGTGAAAGCGAGCAACATTGCTCGTCGGCGTCAAGCCGCACTCGCAGAAGGAGGCGCTGATTACACCGCTAAACGCGATGAATTAGTGCAGTTGGCAGTGAAATTATTCCAGGAAAAGGGTTTCAAGGCGACGACGCTCAATGACCTGTCAAAGGCATCTGGTTTGGAACGGGCGACACTCTATTACTACGTCAGTAGCAAGGAAGAGCTATTGCAAGAGGCAATACAGGGCATGCTGAAGAGTAATGTCGATGAAGCTTCCCGTATCGCGCGCTTGCCCGATCTTGGTCCAAAAGAGAAGTTGAAACTTCTGTTTGAGATGCTGATGACTTCATACGAGGATAACTATCCCCACATGTATGTCTACATTCAGGAGCTGATGCATGAGGTCCCGCACGAAAGTTCACCTTGGGCAAAGCAGATGTTGAGACAGACGCGAAATTTTGAAAAAATGGCGATGGCATTGATCGTGCAAGGCATTGAAGAAGGTATTTTTCGCTCAGATGTTTCCGCGCGTATCGCCACGAACGCCATTTTTGGAATGTTCAACTGGACACATCGATGGTTCAAGCCGAATGGCAAGCAAAGTGGAAGGGAAGTCGCAGATACCTTCTGCAAGATTTTTCTTGAGGGCATATCTTGCAAGCCTAGCTAAGAAGGGAGACCAGCGACTCCGGCATCGCGCCCGGAGCTGCTCGCTAAAGATGGAAAAAAAAAGGGCACTCGGACCCTCTGCGCTACGGACTTAGAGACAGGAGAACTCCGATGCGCAATACCATTCAATACGGATGAAACCGCCTTCAAATAGCGGTTCGGGTGGGAGGATGCCCCGACGGCCGTGCCCAAATGGCGCCCGGACTACGCTCCAGGCGATTCCCTCCAATGCGGTCGAGCCTAGAGCGCGGCAGGCTTACAGGTGATTGGAGGGTTGCTTCAATCCTCGCTTAGATATACGTACCGTCCTTGTCCTTATTGCCGAAGCGTGGTGCGACGAGACGTGCAAACTTTTCGAGTTCATCGTTGTTCTGCTCGGGGTCGAGGTGACCTTG
>NZ_FOKF01000075.1 GCF_900111995.1 Collimonas sp. OK607 | reverse complement strand
ATTCGGCATGACTTGCTCGATGAGCCGGAAAGGTAACTGCTGGGACAATGCCCCTACGGAGAGCTGGTTTAACAGTTTCAAGAATGAACGCTACCATGGCCTGCGTTACGCTACGCATGCCGACATGAAGGCTGCCAGCTTCGAATACATCGAAGTCTTTTATAATCGCAAACGGCAGCATTCGACGCTTGGATATCGCTCACCAATCCAGCACCTCGAACAATGGGCCAGTGAGCAAAATCAGGAAAAGCGGGCTGCATAAAATCCACCTGATGGAAGACGAAATATCGAGGGAACCTCACATTCCTATTTTACCCCTACATTTACCCCTACAAATTGATTGGCTTGCAGTGTATCTCTTTGGATGCCATTGGACAACAAAAATATATAACCAATTGATTTATATGGGTTTAATTTTATTAAATGGATTAATTTGGATGTCCCTGGACACACGATTAATCACATGGGGTGCAAGGGGTAGATTGTTCGAATCACTCCGTCCCGACCAATAGAATCAAAGACTTAGGCCAATCTTCGGATTGGCCTTTTTCATTTTGTGGATTTGTACCCCCACTTTGTACCCCACCATTTGGGAATCTATCAACGCGAACAACAGGACGTGCGCTCGCTTCTATTTTTTTATCGTTTTAGATTTATCCCGTCATCATTCCCAGTGTGTGTAGTCTATACCTGCCTTTGACGGTTTTTTGGATGTTAGCCCCCCTACCCCAGGGCTATTTTTTTAAAAAAATCCTAAAATTTTTCTCATGTTTGGCCTATGCTGTATCGCGCACCTGATACCCATACGACTAATATCCGATGCAGAGATTTCTATCCCATGATGGACTGGATGTAGAAACGAGGATTTATGCGAGGTTTCAGGCGGTCGTGTGCAACTGGTGTGCAATGAATTTCAAGGATCCGGCAGACCGAGTATCTTTTTAACGCTGAAACGCCATGCTGGATGCAAAGAACTGTGGACTGAAAAGTGGCGCTGCAATGTGGATCTTTTTATCTATGGTTCGTTTGAGGGTGACAACGTCAGGAGGATTCAAGTCGCGCCAGCAACCAACGTAGGTGAAGTAGCACAGCAAATCATTGAATAGCGGGGCGAGATCTTCGTATACTGAGAGACGTTTCTCGACCAATTTTTGACTCCGCCATTGGACGTGCTCAAATCGCTTCGTAATGTGGTGAACGTAAATCCCGAAAACAGCAAGAGCAATAGGAGTTAAAACACTCGCCAACAGTTTGACAATTTCCAACCAATTCCACTGACCAGCATCCATACCCGCTCCCCAGTTGATAGTGATTGTTCGATTGAATCTCAATCTCAATGGCAATGTGCCTGTCGACAAAAATCGATGTTTCTTCTAGTACCAGAGGCTTCTTGCTTGCACGAAATTGATTTCAATTTCGCCGGTATGCGAATTAATGTGGGAAACAAATACCAGTGACTAGATTTCACTGACATCATCGGCAAACAGAAAGTCGCTCCCGACTCCGCACTAGACGGAGTCGGGGCCTCTACTTCGCACACAACAATTCGAACCGCTGCTATTCCAAAACACGTAGCGTTGCTACGCGAGCTGCGAAATTGCGCCGGAAAGTCGGTACGGATCTGCGGCATTGCGCAGATCCGCATTACCTTGCCGTCAGTTACCCGCAGCGTTCAATGCCGCATTGAAGGTTGCGCTTGGGCGCATGACTGCTTTGAGCTTCTCCTGGTCGACCATGAAGTAGCCGCCGATGTCCACCGGATTGCCCTGCACCGCCTTGAACTCTGCCGTGATGGCTTGCTCGTTCTCGGTGAGGCTTTTGGCCAGCGGAGCAAACTGCGCCTGCAGTTCTGCGTCGGCGGTCTGTTGCGCCAGCGCCTGTGCCCAGTACATGGCCAGGTAGAAATGGCTGCCGCGGTTATCCAGCTCGCCGGTGCGTGGTGAAGGCGACTTGTTATTCTCCAGCAGCTTGCCGGTGGCGTCGTCGAGAGTCTGCGCGAGGATCTTGGCCTTGTTGTTGCCGGTCTTGATGCCGATATCTTCGAGCGACACGGCCAGTGCCAGGAATTCACCCAGCGAATCCCAGCGCAGGTGGTTTTCTTCCACCAGCTGCTTGACATGCTTCGGAGCCGATCCACCCGCACCTGTTTCAAACATGCCGCCGCCAGCCATCAACGGCACGATCGACAGCATCTTGGCGCTGGTGCCGAGTTCCATGATCGGGAACAGGTCAGTCAGGTAGTCGCGCAGGATGTTGCCGGTCACCGAGATGGTGTCTTTGCCGCGGATCACGCGCTCCAGGGTGTAGCGCATGGCGCGTACCTGCGACATGATCTGGATGTCGAGACCGGTCAGATCGTAGTCCTTCAGGTAGGTTTTCACCTTCTTGATCAGTTCGGCTTCATGCGGGCGGTACTCGTCCAGCCAGAAAATCGCTGGCATGCCCGACAGGCGTGCGCGGTTTACCGCCAGCTTGACCCAGTCGCGAATCGGCGCGTCCTTGACCTGGCACATGCGCCAGATGTCGCCCTGCTCGACGTTCTGCTCCAGCAGCACGGTACCGTCAAGTTCGACAATGCGCGCCACGCCATCGGCGGGAACTTCGAAAGTCTTGTCATGTGAGCCGTACTCCTCGGCCTTTTGCGCCATCAGGCCGACGTTCGGCACGGTGCCCATGGTGGTGGGATCGAACGCGCCGTTGGTCTTGCAGAAGTTGATCATCTCCTGATAGATCCGGGCGAACGTGCTTTCCGGGATCACCGCCTTGGTGTCTTTCGGACGGCCATCCGCACCCCACATCTTGCCGCCGAGGCGGATCATGGCTGGCATCGAAGCATCAACGATCACGTCGTTAGGCGCATGCAGATTGGAGATACCCTTGGCCGAGTCCACCATCGCCAGTTCCGGACGGTGTTCATGACAGGCGTGCAGGTCCTTGATCACTTCATCACGCTTGGATTCCGGCAGGGTCGCGATCTTCTCGTAGACACTGCTCAAACCGTTATTCGCATTTACGCCCAGTTCATCGAACAGCTTGCCGTGTTTGGCGAAGGCGTCCTTGTAGAAAATCTTTACCGCATGCCCGAATACGATCGGGTGCGAGACTTTCATCATCGTCGCCTTGACGTGCAGCGACAACATCACGCCGGTTTCGCGCGCGTCTTCCATCTGTTCTTCGTAGAATGCGCACAGCGCCTTCTTGCTCATGAACATGCTGTCGATGATCTCGCCTTCCTGCAGCGACACCTTGTTCTTCAAGACAGTGATCGAGCCATCCTTGGCGACCAGCTCCATCCTGACGTCGCAGGCCTTGGACAGCGTCATGCATTTTTCGCTGGCGTAGAAATCGCCACCGTGCATGTGGGAAACGTGGGTGCGAGAAGCCGGACTCCATTTGGCCATGGAGTGCGGGTTCTTGCGCGCATAGCGTTTCACCGCCGCCGGCGCACGGCGGTCGGAATTACCCTCGCGCAACACCGGATTGACGGCGCTACCCAGCGTCTTTGAATAACGCTTCAAAATGGATTTTTCTTCGTCGGTCTTCGGATCTTCGGGGAAGTCGGGGATCTTGTAGCCGCGTGCCTGCAGTTCGCGAATGGCCGCGACCAGCTGCGGCACCGAAGCACTGATGTTCGGCAGCTTGATGATATTGGTATCGGGTTCCTGGGTGAGGAGGCCCAACTCAGCCAGATTGTCCGGCACTTTCTTGTCATCGGGGAGGCAATCGGGGAATTCGGCAAGAATCCGCGCCGACACCGAGATGTCGCTCTCTACGACATCTATACCGGCCGCTGCGGCAAAGGTCCTGACGATAGGCAGCAAAGAAGCGGTTGCCAGAAGCGGCGCCTCGTCGGTAAGTGTATAGATGATGGTTGATTTACCTGCGGTCACTGTAATCTCCTTGCGGTTGGTGTGTTGGTTGGTGCTGCCACATTGGTTTGGTGCTTTCTGCCACCAATCCTTACGGGCACGCTGAATTAGCCGGGAGACTGCCAGTCCATGGAAGCAACGTTTCCTCGGACGCAAGCCACATTTCCCAAGAGGCGAAGTTTATTCGACCTCCCGTTTAAGCGCTAAATAAAAATTCAGACAGTAGTTTACCTTGAAGCCGCTAAGTCGGCATTCCAAAGTGATTCTTGAGGCAATATTTTAGGCAATATCCCAGCGCCTCCCCCTACCCCCGCCCTACCTTTGCCACGCATAGATGATTCTGCGTCATCTGTCCCTTGAGTATCCATCCTTTGCCAGCCGTTAAGCGCTGCCGTCTAATACCTGCCAAGACGGCGATTCCGGTCGCGTCGTACAACAACTAATATTTCTGGAGAAGGAGACGTCATGCAGGGTGGTACAGGCTTATTACTGGTTTTGCTGGCTGCGATAGTGCTGATTGTGGTGCTGATCGTTAAAGTCCGGGTTCATGCTTTCCTGGCCTTGATGGCAGCATGTTTTGTGGTGGGTATCGGCTCAGGCATGCCGTTAGCCGAAATAGCCGGGTCTGTCGAGAAAGGTATCGGCGGCACGCTGGGTTTTCTGGCAGCAATTATCGGCCTTGGCAGCATTCTCGGGAAAATGCTTGAGGAATCCGGCGGGGCCGAGCGCATTGCCCAGACGTTGCTGGACACTCTGGGCAAACAACGCGCCTCGTGGGTGATGATGCTGGTGGGGTTTATCGCCGGGATTCCGGTGTTTTTCGAGGTGGGTTTTGTCCTGCTGATTCCTCTGATTTACGTGGTAGCCAAAGATACTCGCCTCAACATGCTATACCTTGGCGTGCCGCTGGCCATTTCGCTGATGGTGGTGCATTGCATGCTGCCGCCTCACCCCGCCGCAATGGCGATCACCGGCATGCTGAGGGCGGATGTGGGCAAGGTGATTTTGTACGGCCTGATTGTGGGGCTGCCCACTGCTGTCATCGCCGGGCCGTTATGGATCAAGCTGGTATGCAAGAGCGAGGCGCCTGCCACGCAAGAGGCGTTTCTGGAAGAGCGCTGCGAAACCCGCGCAAGCAATGACTTGCCTAGCTTCAGCCTGACCCTGTTCACAATTTTGCTGCCTCTGTTGCTGATGGTGGGAAAGACGCTCGGAATGATGGGGCTGAGCAAGGGTTCGGCGGCATTCGAGCTAGTTGCCTTTCTGGGCAACCCGCTAATTGCGCTGTCAATTGCCGTAATGTTTGCCTACTGGTCGCTGGGATTGCATCGCGGCCTGCAAATGGCCGATCTGCTGAAACTGACCGAGAAATGTTTTCCGCCACTGGCCAGCATTCTGCTGATTATCGGAGCGGGTGGCGCCTTCAACGGCATTCTGATCGACAGCGGCATCGGCAAAGTCCTGGGCGACTCGTTGGCACAGTTGCATATGAACCCTATCGTGCTGGCCTGGCTCGTAGCCGGCCTGATGCACTTCGCAGTCGGTTCCGCCACCGTGGCCATGATTAGCGCCGCCGGCATGGTATTGCCGATGCTGGGCGCACATCCTGAGCAGAGCCGGGAAATCATGGTCATTGCGATCGGCGCCGGCGCCATAGGCTGGACCCACGTTACCGATTCCGCATTCTGGGTGGTGAAGGAATACCTGGGGGTATCGCTGTCCGACGCGTTGAAGAAATTTACCGGCGGCACAGTGCTGGCCTCGCTGGTCGCCCTGGGGTTGACCTTGCTGCTGTCGCGGTTTGTCTGAGCCGCCAACCGATTACGTCCATAGAATTTACATCAATCAAGGAGCTGAATAATGATTTTGGGAAAAACACTGGAAAACTGGTACGCCAGCCACCCTCTGATCCGCGATCTGGTGGAGCTGAAAGAAACCAGCTGGTTCAATCCGGCTATCGCGCCGGCCTCGGAAGCATTGGGCGATGTGTGCCTGACCGCGCAGGACGTGGCCGACGCCAGCGCCCGCCTGTCGCGCTATGCGTCCTACATCATGCGCGTATTCCCGGAGACGGCGGCGAATGGCGGCATTATCGAATCCGGCATCCGTCCCCTGCCCGCTCTTCAAGCTCTGTTGGCACAGGAACACGGCCTGCAGCCGGGCGGCGCTTTGTGGCTCAAGACTGATAGCCACCTGCCGATTTCCGGCTCCATCAAGGCCCGTGGCGGCATTTATGAAGTGCTCAAACAGGCCGAAGACCTGGCACTGGCTGGCGGTCTGCTACAAGCCGGCGACGACTACGCCGTGCTAGACAGCGACAAGGCGCGGGCCTTCTTTGGCCAGTACAAAATTGCCGTCGGCTCCACTGGTAACCTGGGGCTATCGATCGGCATCATGAGTGCGCGCCTGGGCTTTCAAGCCACCGTGCACATGTCGGCCGACGCGCGCCAATGGAAGAAAGACAAGCTGCGCTCGCACGGCGTCACTGTGGTGGAGTACGCCTCCGACTACAGCGTAGCCGTGGCCGAGGGTCGCAAGCAGGCCGAATCCGACCCCGCCTGCCACTTTGTCGACGATGAAAACTCCACCAATCTGTTCCTTGGCTACGCGGTAGCGGCAGAACGGTTGAAAGGCCAGCTGACTGCGGCCAATATCGTTGTGGACGCCGAGCATCCGCTGTTTGTCTACCTGCCTTGCGGCGTGGGCGGCGGCCCTGGTGGCGTCGCTTTCGGGCTGAAACTGACTTTCGGCGACGCAGTGCACTGCATCTTTGCCGAACCCACCCACTCGCCGTGCATGCTGCTGGGGGTATATACTGGCCTGCACGATGCAGTGTCTGTGCAAGACTTCGGCATCGATAATGTCACCGCCGCCGATGGATTGGCTGTTGGTCGCCCTTCCGGCTTTGTCGGCAAGGCCATGCAGCGTCTGCTGGACGGCTACTATACTGTCAGTGATGAGGAGCTGTACCGGCTGCTGGCGTTAATGGAGCGTAGCGAAGGCATACGCCTGGAGCCGTCGGCGCTGGCCGGCGTGCCGGGCATGGCCAGAGTGCTGGGCGAGCAACAGGGCTATCGCGCCCGCGTCGGCCTGAGTGCAGAACGACTTGCCCATGCCACCCATCTGGTATGGGGTACCGGTGGCGGCATGGTGCCGTCGGCCGAGATGGAGGCTTATCTGGCCAAGGGTCGCCAGCTGCTGCCGGACTGAAATCCTGCCGCGCCTACACCTGCCGACCGGGAGCAGACCGCAGGAATAAGCCGCCAGTCTCGCCGCTACTTTAGCTATTGATACAGCGCGGGACCGGCGGCTTGCAATTTCAACGATAATATTGCCATGCTAAATCTCCCTCCACGCATCGGTTCGCGGCTCAACAGCACCCAGTTCTCCAACCTCTACACCTTTCTGGTTGCCGCCCGCCATCTCAGCTTCTCGCGCGCCGCCGACGAGCTATGCCTGACACCAAGTGCCGTCAGCCACCGCATTGGCCGGCTGGAAAGCGCCTTGTCCATCCGCCTGTTCCAACGCCTGACGCGCCAGGTTTGCCTGACAGAGGAAGGCGAACGCATTTTCAGGATCTTGCAGGATGCAGTGGGCGAGCTGTCCGAAGCGCTACAGCAAACCTCGCAGGCCGAAGTTGCCGGCGCCATTGCGCTGTACGTGCGGCCGTCGGTAGCGCAATGCTGGCTGGTGCCCAGGCTGGGCGACTTTGCCGAACGCTATCCTCTGGTATCGCTGGATATCCGGGTGGGCAACGACAACGCCGACTTCCGCACCCGTAATATCGACCTGGCGCTGTATTACGCGAATGGCGACTTTCCAGGCCTGGTCAGCCACAAGCTGATGGGCGAAAAAATGGCGCCTGTCTGCAGCCCGGAATACGCCCGCCGCCACGGCCTGCTGGACAATCCGGACAATCTGCGGCAATGCACGCTGCTCCACGATTCGCTGGCCTGGGACAACGCCGCCTACGATGCCGAATGGACGCTGTGGGCTACGCAGCAAGGCATGGCGGCGCTGCTACCCGAGCGCGGTATCACCTTCGACCGCTCCGACCTGTGCGTGATTGCAGCGATGAACCACGCCGGCGTCGCGATAGGCCGGCAGCAACTGGTACAAAAGCGGATAGACCAGGGCGAGCTGATATTGCCCTTTGGTAGCTTCACCCAGTCCGGCCACTACGATTACTATCTGGTTCACCCGCCGCACGACCCCATGCCCAGACGGTTGCAGGTTTTCATAGACTGGCTGCACGAATGCGCCAGCCAGTCACTGCTGATTAACGGTGCGGAGCCGCTGTCCGGCTGACTCGTTCTTGCATCTTGCCGTGACCCGACTTGATGCGCAGAGAGATGGGATGCACAAGCAAAAAGCCAGTCGCGTAAGCTGACTGGCTTTTTTATGTCTGTGCAAATCGCGTATGAACTTCGTAGGGTGGGCACAGATGCCCACGCGGAATTGACTCGGTGCGGATGCCTGTTTCGGTATCGCGTGAGTTTGCGCTCCGGTTATCGCGGTCACGCGTGGGCAGAATGCCCACCCTACTTTCTTTCTATTGTTGTAAGCGGCTGGCAAAGTCATCTTGACGGATACCGCCAATAGCAAATGCGTTCTACTACGCGTTGACTGGCGGGTTGTGCTTCCAGCGGTGGGGTAGCAGATCTGCGATCTCGCTGGCTTTATGCGTCGGCAAGCGCGTGAGCACGTCTTTCAGGTAGGCATATGGATCGTGCCCGTTGAGTTTGGCCGACTGAATCAAGCTCATGATGGCAGCGGCCCGTTTCCCAGCTCGTAGCGATCCGACAAATAGCCAATTGCCGCGACCGATTGCCACCGGTCTGATTTGATTCTCAATCCAATTATTGTCTATGGGAACATTGCCATTATCCAGGAAGCGCACCAGCGCATCCCAGCGCTTGAGGCTGTAGTCCAATGCTTTAGCGATGGCAGATCCTTCCGGCACCAGCCGGCGTTGATTCTGCATCCACGCGTACAACCTGTCAGTGATCGGCTTTGCCCGGGTCTCGCGAATTTGACGTCGCTCTTCGGGAGCGAGTGCTATGACCTCTCGCTCAATGTCATAAAGGGCCGTGAAGAA
>NZ_FOKF01000076.1 GCF_900111995.1 Collimonas sp. OK607 | reverse complement strand
GCATGCAGATCGAACAGACCTTTCGTGACATCAAAAATGCCCAATTTGGATTGGGACTATCTCAGAGTCAAACGCGTGATCCACTGCGTTTTTCCATTCTGCTATTGATCGGAGCACTCGCCATGTATGCGCTCTGGATCATCGGATTAACCGCGCAACATCAGGGGTTCAAGATCCAATACGGTAGCCGGCACAAAGCCGAACAGACCTTGTCCATCCTCTCACTCGCACTGTGGTGGATGCGCGAAGCACCCCGACAGATCCCAATCTCGCAAATTAACCAGGCAATTCATACCCTGCGCTCTATGGCTATTCATGTTGTTATTTGAGGGGAAGGGTCAGACTCTGACCCCATTTAACGGACCACGAAGTACATGCCGTAGCACGCAGCAGCTTGCTCTTATTTTTTGTCGTTCCGCTGCCCGGGCTTAACAATCACCGTACAAGTCATACCCGCAGCCAGCGTTATCCCATCCGGCACCTTGTCGATATGGATGCGCACTGGCACCCGTTGCGCCAGCCGGACCCAGTTGAAACTTGGGTTCACATTGGCCAGGCCGTTGCTGCCTAA
Organism: Collimonas sp. OK607; assembly: GCF_900111995.1. Classification (GTDB taxonomy): domain Bacteria; phylum Pseudomonadota; class Gammaproteobacteria; order Burkholderiales; family Burkholderiaceae_D; genus Collimonas. The sequence goes on along the minus strand of NZ_FOKF01000076.1, from coordinate 7,921 downwards.
CGCATTGTCGCGGTCGGTTATGCCGCGTGAGATGCTGTCGATGTGGCCGTTGATGATCTGCTCGCTGCCGAGCAGGCGCATGTCGACGGCGTCGCCGACTTTCATCAGGGGTAGTTTGTTTTCTTCGAAATAACCGTACACCCAGAACGAATTGGCATCGATTACCGCCAGCTTCGGCGTCCCGGCCTGGGCGAAGTCGCCGGCATGGACGTTGAGGTTGGTGATCCAGCCGTCTACCGTGGCTCTGATTTCGGTGCGGTCCAGGTTCAGCTTGGCGCTGTCGCGGGCTGCCAGGGCTGCTTGATAAAGGGCTTGGGCGGCGGAGGCGTCGGCGCTGGAGTTTTCGCGGTTTTCGTTGGAAATCACATCGCCATCCAGCTTGGCGCGACGTGCCGCATCGCGTTGTTTGGTGCTCAGGCCGATCCGGCGTTCGGCTACTGCCGCTTCAGCTTGCGCTAACGCCAACGTGTAGCGCGCCGGGTCGATCTTCATCAGCAAATCGCCTTTGTGTACATAGGTGTTGTCGGCTACCGGCACCGCGACCACGATGCCGGAGACATCGGCGGCGACGCTGATGACGTCGGCGCGCACGCGGCCATCGCGGGTCCAGGGCGTGTTCATGTAGCGGTCCCACAGCGCGCGCGCCAGCAAGAACGCGATCAGCACTACGATCAGCGTGATCGCTACCTGCAGCAGTGTTTTTAGAATGGTTGATGATTTCATGTCGGCCTTAGAACAAATTTTTACGGCAAATTATGCGGTGTGCAGCAGCAATCCGGCGGCGCCGAAAATGCAAAAAAACAGGGCGATTCGGAACAGGTTGGGATGCCAGACAAAACGAAACAAGCCGAGGCGGGTGAATACCCAATCGATTGCCATCTGCAAAAACAGGCAGCCGATAAATACCAGCAGCAAAGTCGGTATGAGCGCATCGAATAATGCGATTTCGCGCGGCATGGTCAAGTCTCCGAAAGGATAGGTGAGGTTTCGGCGGGCGTCAGCACGGTGACGCGTTCCAGCATGGCGCCGCGCATCAGATGCAAATTGGCGAGCACGGACGGCAGTTCGCCGCAAACGGCAATCGCAGCCAGCACGGCATCCAGCGCAGTGCGCAAACGGGTTTGGCTGGGTCGCGCAAAAAGATGGGCGATGCTACGTATGCATTGTTCGATTTTTTCGTGCGCCGCAGGATCTTCGACACTTAACGTCTCCTGTCGCAACTGGATCACGGCACGGCCGATTTCCAATACGGATAATAACCAAGTCATGATATCGCGGTCATCCGGATTTTCCAGCGAGTGGGTAACCGCAAAGCGCGCCAGCAGATCGCGTGTGCCGCTCTCGAACCGCGCCGCCAGTCCGGGTAACGGCCGGCTGCAAGCCTCTATCACCTGGCGTCGTAATGCGCGCGCCAGGCGGCGTTTGATCCAGCTGCTATCGGATGGATCGATGATTTGATACATGACCAGGGCAATGGCAACCCCGATCAAGCCGCCGGCCATGCCGTTGAGCAGCGCCGGCATGTCGAACTGATAGTTGTTGCCGATGCTGGCGTATGACAAGAAAAACAGCAATATTCCGGTGCCGATGCCGGCGTATTTTTGGGTGGTGCTAAGCCAGGCGCCGATCAGGATGAATGGCGCCAGCGAGAGACACAGCATGGTGAAATTTTCTGCTTGCGATTGCAGGTAATAGGCCGATAAGAAGCCGAAAAATCCACCCAGCGCAGCGCCGATCATGAATTGCCTGACTATCTTGGAGGGGGAGGGAGCTGCCGCAAACAGGGCGCTGACGACGGTTGCCATGACGACCGCGTCGGTGCCGGAAACCCAGCCGGATTCTATCCAGAATAGCGACGATACGCCAAAGCCGATCGCCGCCCGCAACGCTGATGTCACGACCATCGTCGGGTCGGTGCGCGCTACATAATGCGAGATCAGCTGGACATCGTCCGGCCGGTGCAACTCGGTCTGGGTCACGACGGTATGGATTCTTGCGTAAATCTGCAGTTCATAGGCGAATCTTGTCAGCAATTCGGTGGCGGAATCGAAATCGAGCAAGTGACTACTGTCGCTGTCACTGCTGGCAGCGAGGCCGCGGCGCAAGGCGGTCAGCCGTTGCGGCAGCTCACTGCGCACTTGTGTCAGTAGCGAGAGATTCTGACTGGAAAGCGCGCGCACGATCGCTTTGTACTCCATCAATAATGCATCGAGCGTGCTTAGTTTGCCATTGGTTTGCAAGCGGCCGAACAGCTGGTCGAGTGAATGAAAGGTGGTAGAGGCGGTCATGAAGGCGTTATTCAGCTGCCTTAGCCGCAGGCTTTGCAGATGTCCGGCAGCGCTTTCAAATACCGACGAGGTGCGCAGGGCTTCAAGCGAAACGACTTCGCCGATAAAGCGTAGCACCATCCGCTCACGCACTGGCCGCGAATCGGCAACCTCATCCAATGCTATGAAGCGCTTGAAATCGGCGAAGCGCTTGCGCGCAATCTGCAGCAGGACGTCGGACAATTGTTTGGGGAACAGCACGTCGCTGACAACCCCGGCGCAGAGTAGTCCCAGCATCACTTCGCTGAGGCGCGTCATGGCGATATCGAAGGCTTGATCCGGTTGCAGGGCTGCCGGCAAGCCGACAATCACCAGGGTATATCCGGCCAGCACGAAGGCATACGATTGAAAATTGCGGAATACTGTCGAGCCGGCGGTGCAAAAAGCCAGCCAGCAGGCACCGGCCGCCAGGAACAAGACCGGTTGTTGCGAAAACGAAGCCGCCAGGATGATCGACATGACGACCCCGACTGCGGTGCCGACGAAACGATAGAAACCCTTGGCCAGCACCAGGCCGCTGCGTGGCTGCAGCACGATGACGACGGTCACCATTGCGGTGCCCGGTTTGGACAAGTCGAATAGCAGCGACAGGCCCAGCGCTAGCAAAGTCGCCAGCAGGATTTTGCTGATATACAGCAGATCCTGGCCATGACCTTCTACCCAGCCGACGGCAGCATGTTTCAGATGGTCCAGCCAACTGTGCCGATTGCTTGCAATCCCGCTCACGATTGTCATGATTGGCGTCGCTTATTTATCTGCAGTTGTCGTTACCGCGGCAGCGGGTTTCGGCAAATCGTCGCCCAGGCCACCGCCCAGCGCCTGCATCAGTTGCGCCCAGCTGTCCAGATAACTGGCGCGGATTTGCGCTACGCGTTGTTGTTGCTGCAACAGGGTCAACTGGGTTTGTATGACGTTGATATTAGCGGTCAGGCCAGCCTGGTAAGCGCGTTTGGCCAGATCGTAGGATTGCTGCGCCAGCGCCGATGCTTGTTCAGACTGTCCGCGCTGCTGTTGCTGCGACTTCAGTTTGACGATCTGGTCGGCGACGTTTTGCAGCGCTTGCACCACGGTGTTGTTGTAACTTTCGATAGCACCGTCGAGCGCGGCGGTTTGGGCGCCGAGATTGGCGCGCAGGCGGCCGCCTTCAAAAATCGGCAGCGAAATGGCCGGCCCGGCGCCGCGCACACCTGACGACGCACTCAGGAAATTGGTGAAGCCGAGTGCTTGCAAGCCGATGAAGGCGGAGATATTGATATCGGGATAGAACGCCGCCTTGGCGACATCGATATTCTTGTCCATAGCTTCAACCCGCCAGCGTTGCGCAATGACATCCGGGCGACGGCCAATCAGATGTGCCGGCACATTGTCGGGCAAGCCAATCGCCAGCGGCGACTGGTTGTCAGCACCGACCAGGCGAGCAGCCAGTTGCGGTCGCTGAATTGCGTCGCCGCTGCCGGGGCCTTTGCCGCATAAAGCGGCAATCTGGTTGCGGAGCAAGGCGATGCTCTCATCGATTTTCTCGATGTTGGCGCGCGCCTCAGGCAATGCCGTTTCGGCCTGGCTGACTTCCAGCCGGGTGCCGAGGCCCGCCGCCAGTTTTCGTTGCGCGATGCTGGCGATGGAAGTTTGCTGTGTCAACGTTGAGCTGGCAATGTCGCGCAGCGCGTATTGCGTGGCCAGCTGCAGATAGCCGCGGACCACGGCGACTTCCAGATTCAGCTGGGCGCTACGGGCTTCGGCGGCGCTGACATGGACTGTATCGAGCGCCGACTCCAGCGCGCTGCGATCCTTTTCCCACAGATCAAGATCATAGCTGGCCTTGACGGTAATTTCATTGTCCCAGTTCCAGCTGCCGCCGAGCGGTGGCGGGAAGATATATTCGGATGAGTACAAGCCGCGCGTGCTGCTGGCTTCGGCGCCCACCTTGGGTAGTGTGGCGGCACGCGCCACGCCGGCCAATGACGACGCCTGGCGGATGCGCGCCTGCGCGATCTTCAAATTAGGGCTGTCGGCGATGGCTTGTTGTACCAGGGCATCAAGTTGTGGATCGCGATAATTTTGCCACCAGGCAGTTTTGGGCCATTGAGTGTTGGTGATGTCTGTCAGCGCTTTGCCTGCAGAGAGCGAATTGCTATCCGTTAATTTGGATTGCGGATTGATGCCTGAGAAATCAGCGCAGGCGCTTAGCAGGAGCGTCAAGGAACAGGCCAGCAGCAGATTGACCGAAGGTGAACGCCTGGAGAAGAGAAATAACCACATGTGAACCCAAAATAGGATGACTGGTTTGAACGTTTCTATCTGCTAAAACCCCGGGTTTTTGCGGTGCACGAGGATATGATTCAATAATAGCAAAACGCCAGCATTGCTGGCGTTTTTGCGTAACGCTGAAACTCGTCGAATCAGCGTCGCGTCAGATATTTTTGCAGCTTAGTTACCGTTGTAGATCGATGGCTCAGTCTTGTTGATCTGGCTCACGACTTCAGCACGGCTAACCGGTTTGCTTGCGGTTGCGATCACGGGGTATTGATTGCTCGCCACATTCAGCGAACCGTCTTTCTGTGCTTGCAACAGCTCGGCCTGGACGTCGGCACGCGACTTGGTCGAGACGAACGGTGTTTCAGGTGGATATGGGGTAACTGCCATTGCGCTGCCAGCGGCGGCTAAGATTGCGAGACCTGCGATAAATTGTTTGGCGTTCATGTTTTTCTCCAGTAAGTTGATGGCACCGGGCTCGGCGGAACAGGCGTTGTGCAGCCCGTCGGGTCCTGCCTCGGTGAGCGGCGCACTTGCGTTGTTAATGTTGCTTGTGTGTTGCGCCCATCGATGAAGCTAAGTTTAGAGATTTCGATATCAACAATAAATAGCCTTATTGGAAATTAACTATTTCTGAAATAGAAATAATAATTAGGAACTTTGTGCTGCAGTTGCGCAACAAAGTAAAGTCCGGGAAGACTTGGCGGGAAGGCTTAGGAAAAGGCTTGCGAGAAGATTTACGAAAAGGCTGGCCAGGACGGCCAGCCGGAATCAGTTCAAACAGCGAGTATCAGACAGCGCTGCGCGATGACTCGATAATACCGCCACCGAGACAAATATCGCCGTCATACAGTACCGCAGACTGGCCGGGAGTGACCGCCCATTGTGGATCGGTGAATTTGAGTGCGAAGTTTTCAGTTTTCGCTCCCGTCCCCGCTCCCGTCACTATTTCAGGCAACAGCAGGCTCTCAAACGAACATGCCATGTCAGCCTGCCGATAGCGCGTCTTGGCTGACAAATGCTCGCTATCCGGCGCTTCGCCCGACACCCAGCTGAGTTGTCCGGCTTGCAGCGTCGACGACAGCAGCCAGGGATGATCATGCCCCTGGACGATGTACAAAGTGTTGTTTTCCACGTCTTTCCTGGCGACATACCAAGGATCGCTATCGCCACCGGCATTCTTGTGCGTCTTCATGCCACCCAGACCGATGCCCTTGCGCTGGCCCAGCGTGTAAAAACTCAGGCCGACATGCTCACCCACCACATCGCCATCCGGGGTTTTCATCGGTCCCGGTTTATAAGACAGGTAACGGTTCAGGAATTCACGGAACGGCCGTTCGCCGATGAAACAGATGCCGGTCGAGTCCTTCTTCTTGGCATTCGGTAACTGAATCTGTTCGGCGATCTTGCGCACTTCGGTTTTCTGGATTTCACCCAGCGGGAACAGGGTTCGCGATAACTGCGACTGGTTCAGGCGGTGCAGGAAATAGCTTTGATCCTTGCTGGCGTCGACCGCTTTCAATAACTCGAAGCGACCGGAGTCGGCTTGCCGCACCCGGGCATAATGGCCGGTAGCGATCAGGTCGGCGCCTAGTTTCATGGCGTGATCGAGAAACGCCTTGAACTTGATTTCGGCATTGCACAGGACATCCGGATTGGGTGTGCGCCCGGCCTGGTATTCGCGCAGGAATTCGGCGAATACCCGATCTTTGTACTCGGCCGCAAAATTCACCGCTTCGATATCGACCCCGATCACGTCAGCCACGCTGACCGCGTCGATCCAATCCTGCCGCGTCGAGCAGTATTCGGAATCGTCGTCGTCCTCCCAGTTTTTCATGAACAGGCCGATGACTTCATAACCTTGCTGCTTCAGCATCCAGGCCGAAACGGAGGAATCAACCCCGCCCGACATGCCGATGACAACGCGTTTTTTACTAGACATTAGCTACTCCGTAAGCGCTAGGATGGGTGTTCAGCATGCTTAACGGTGCGCGTTGACCGCGCAGGTAATCGTCTATGCAAAGCAATACTTGCGAACCGCGATGGCGTTCGGGGCAGGCTGCCAGTTCGTCGCGCGACATCCACAGGGTACGCAAGATGCCATGATCGAGCGCCTGATCGTGCTGGGCGCCGAGATCGCCGCAAAAGGCAAAGCGCAGGTAAGTGACCGCTTTGCCGGTCCGCGCCGATACATAACTCGCCATATACATGCCAACCAGCGCGGTAGGGGTGAAATCATGCGAGGTTTCTTCCAGCGTTTCGCGCACGACCGCCTCCAGCAGCGACTCGTTGGGATCGAGATGGCCGGCTGGCTGGCTGATGCGGATGCCGTCACTGGTCGCTTCTTCAATCAGCAAGAAGCGGCCGTCGCGCTCTATGATCGCGGCAACTGTGACAGAGGGTTTCCAAACGTCAGTCATAAATTCCTCGGTTAATCCGATATTTTAACTTGCCTGCCGGTTTTGGATGAAAAGCGGCAAGGAAGGCTTTCGCAACGCCTAGCACAGAGCGAAGGAGTGATTGTAGTCATACACGCAACTTATGATTAATTTTAGGATAAATAACCTGCATCAAGACGTCTGGTTGTTGGGTCGCAATTTTTCCGTGTAAGATTCCAGAAAGAATTCTTAACACTAATGGGAGAAGTACATGAAAATCGGCATCCCCGCCGAGACGCGGCCTGGCGAGACAAGGGTTGCAGCGACTCCGGAGACGGTAAAAAAGCTGGTGGCAGCCAAGCATCAGGTCTTGGTACAGTCTGGCGCCGGCATTTTATCCAGCATTACCGATGAGGCCTACGCGGCTGCAGGCGCCGAGGTGGTTACCGCGGCGGCTGCATTTGGCGTGGAAACCGTACTCAAGGTACGTGCCCCCAGCGCGGACGAACTGCCCCTGCTGAAAAGCGGTACGGTCGTGGTCGGTATGCTGAACCCTTTTGATGCCGACAATATTGCTGTTATGGCAAGTCACGGTTTGACAGCATTTGCGCTGGAGGCGGCGCCGCGTACCTCACGCGCGCAATCGATGGATGTACTGTCGTCGCAAGCCAACATTGCAGGTTACAAAGCGGTGCTGATGGCGGCCAACACGTATCAGCGCTTCATGCCGATGCTGATGACCGCCGCCGGTACCGTCAAGGCGGCGCGCATGTTGATCATGGGCGCTGGTGTTGCTGGTTTGCAAGCGATCGCCACTGCCAAGCGTCTTGGCGCAGTCATCGAGGCCTCTGATGTGCGGCCTGCGGTGAAGGAACAGATCGAATCGCTGGGCGCGAAATTCCTGGATGTGCCTTTCATTACGGATGAAGAACGGGAAATCGCCCAAGGTGTTGGCGGTTATGC
>NZ_FOKF01000080.1 GCF_900111995.1 Collimonas sp. OK607 | reverse complement strand
CAGAATAAAGCGCTCTGGTGACTTTGATGGCGGTCGTTGAACACGTTATTGGTTGTGCCAACGAATTTTTACGTTTTTACACACTCTGGGCCAACTGCTGTCATTCGAGAATAACCTCCAAAGCTGACATTGCAATTCGGAAATATGAAAAATCAAATTAAAGGATAATTTCCTGCACTACCGGAAACATAGCCAATACCGTAAAGTGGTTCCAGTGTCCGAACCATCACTTTCGGTTTCCAAGATACGCGCTATTTTTAAGTATCAGGTTATTGGTTGCGAAAGTACTGCATGCGGAAACTATCAGCCAACGCGGGAAAATCTTGGCCAGACGGTTGGTTCTACCGAGACTACGAGTGGGCGTAAATATGCCGGTCCCACAGAGTCGATGAGTCCTTCTTCGTGAAAGGTACCGAAAATGACGATTGAGTTCTTTGAAGAGAGTAATGCAGGTACACGAACACTGCCGCGCTCGCTGGCGACGAAGGCCGGCGGTTTTGTGTTTGTGTCCGGCCAAGTAGCCAGGGATGAAAACGGCGACCTCATCGCTGGGGGAATCGAAGCTCAAACGCGCCAGACGATGAAAAATGTCGCTCACGCACTTGCATTGGCCGGTTGCACGCTCGAGGATGTGGTGAAGACCACGGTTTGGCTCGATGACGCACGCGATTTCGGTGAATTCAATCGCGTTTACAGCGAGTTCTTTCCTGGAAAGAGGCCGGCGCGCTCGACAATACAAGCAAAAAACATGGTCGACACCAAGATTGAGATTGAGGTCATTGCCTATAAGTCATGAGGTGAGCTGGCACAATGATGTCGTGCAAAAGTGGGGGAAGTCCATCCCATCAGTCGAGCGGATGGACATTAAACGCGTCGCCATATCAGCCATCTGTCCTCGCCTGCCGTTCACCAAGACGTCGAGCGTCCGCTTCCCAAAAGCCTGACCAGCCGCTTTGGGTCGAACTGAGCCTGTCGAGACCGGCCCAAGACGTCCATAGGAACCCGTTCATCAATGCGTCGAGCGCCACCCTTCGTTGAGTTACCGTTTGCGTTGGCTCGTGGTGTCAATGCGTGAATGTAGGAGGACATACATTCAGTAGTCATAGACGTGCTCAATTATCAAACCTTGGTCCGGCGCATGCAGCAAGAAACTCGAAAGCTCTGACACCGGTATCACAACACCAACTCGCTTGATTCCGGGTTTTGTCAATATAGGATGTTCGAATAGTGTTCGCGCATTTTTTGCATTTATTTCCCGCTCCTCTGGAGCCCAAGCCGTAACTAGAATGACTGAAGTATTACCGGCGATATCGACAACCGACACCCCTTGCGCAGCTAAATCGGTCACTGCAATTCGGAAATCAAAATAGCGAGGTAGGCTCATTAAGGCCCGTCCATCCGGCAAGGTGTGCAGAATTCGAATATTCAAACCGGGTGAGATAGTTGCCGGAGCATGGTTCACCTCGACTTCGGTAGTCATTAATGCAGGTTCGTATGCCGCTCCCGTAGCTTGTTTAATAAGCCAACCATAGGTGGCCTTGATGGCATATTCGGTGGTCAACGCATAGCGACGTTCCCATTTCCGAATCATGTCAGGTCCCCATGCGGGTGTCCTACTCCATAGGTCTGTTAGCTTGGACTTGAAGTCATACAAATACCAAGGCTCTTGACGAATAAATTTGACATAGTCTTGCGCAATTTCAGCACCATAGCGGTCTTCAGCTGTCAGGTGCCCTGATGACGTCGCCCAGCTCAAGCGGCCCAACGTATTCTCATAGGCCCATCGAAGTGAATACTCCACCGTCGTGCTGGACGCTAGCACGAGAATCATGACGTGATATCCGAGGTTGGCGGGGTAGTGAGCCCGAAGCTGCTCCCGCGTCACGCTCGCATAACTGGACCATAGCTGCCCAACATGGCCAATAAAAGGAAATCCATGTGCTGGGTTTCGCGAGACGTAGGCCGCGTATTCTGCCGGACTGTGTACCAGGAACCACTCTGGAAAAGTTAAGAATGTTTGCTCGACGCCACGACGTGCCTCGATTGGAATCGGGCTTTCTGAACTAACCGCGGTAAACGCAGAAGTACATAGTGCCAACAAGATGAACGCGCAAATTACGTATCGCTTCACACTAGACGGCCCCAACCCGTTGGAACGCCAAGAGTACATTATCAGAAGGGTCGCCGGTCTGAAGCAGTCTGGCGCCGGTATGCTTGAACCCCGCTGCCTCGATACGTTGAATCCACTCATCCACGCTAACAAAATGACGAAGTTCTGCCGCATTCACTGCCCACGGTTCACCAAGGCCGGCATTAAATACAACGTGTGCCAGCGACACAAACGCGTCCATTGCGCCATCGCGTACGTCATGGTCACGCACGATAAAGAAGCCACCAGGCCTGACGATTCTCGCGATGGAATCAAGAAAAGGCTTTACCTTTGCTGGGGTCATATGATGCAGCCCCACAAAGCAACTGACCAAATCAGCGGTGGACGATGGCAACGAAAGCGGGGCATAGTCGTCGAGAGCAACGAAGTTGCCTACTGGCGCCAGTTGTCCTCGCTCCACGATATCGACCGGCGAAAACCCGGCTGACCTATCGTGAACTAGCGTAACTGGACCGGTTACCTTGAGATATCGCTTCATCGCGCGGACGTAGCGACCAGTCGTACCAATTTCTACGTAGCCATCTAACCTCTTTTGTCCATCGAGTAGGGTGGCTGACTGGCGTCCCATTTCCTTCTTCTGGATGGCTAACGAAGGTAGTGCATAGGTAAACATCGACAGCGGCGGCGTAATACCTGGCAGCTCCATCTGGATGGTCCGATAAATCGATTCGTCGTCATGATGGAGTTTGATGGCTTCCTTGATAAGCGCATGCAAGCGGTCCTGCGGGAATAGATGAAAAATATTCTGCAAGAATGTGTAGAAGTGGTCAGCTTGCCGCGTATCGCCGTAGACTTTGTGAAATAGCGAATCGGTCATTGTCGGCGTCGCATCTACATCGGTGCCAGCGGGCGTAAAGTATTTATCCCAAAACGCTCCGCGCAGACGGTAACCGGGGTCTAGCTTCCGCTTCAATTGGAATAAAGCGTTAGCTTTTGGATAGGCGCGATGAAATTGGTCATGGGTGGCATGCAGTTGATACGGCAAATAGTAGGTGCCACCGCATGCAAGAACCGCATCAATGAGTTCGCGTGTCCACACTCCTACTTTTTCTCGTGCATTGTGGCGAGTGCGCTGTTTGTGATAAAGCACCAAAGCGAAGGTTTCTCCACGCGCCCATGCTAGCAGTGTATGCGGGTCATGCGAGGCATGACGAATGGAGATGTTGATGGTATTGACCTTGTGTCGGCGCAATACGGCAGCCATTTTCGGTACGAACTCACCGAGACGCTGAACGGGTACAAAATATTCCTGCAATACATAGGTTCGCCGCTCGCGGTCTATGGGTTCGAGCTCCGCCACATCGTAACCCGCCTCGTAGTTACGCCAATGAACTTTTGACTTCAGGTAAAGAAGCGGGTCAATCAGATATTCACGACGTAACTTGCCAAACGGTGTTTCGGTCACCGCCCATAAAAAATATTTTTCGAGCGGATATAGACGGCGCAGAGGTTGCAACCGCGCGGCGGTAGTCGCCGGCTTATCAGTCTCAAACCAGGTGACAGCGCGAGCGCGCGTGTAGTGCGGTGGATACAAGTCGGCATTGTGAAATACAGCCTTGGACCGACCCCGGACGTTCGCATCAAACCAGTTCGGGTAAGCCTCGGTAGCTAACTTGCGCCAATGCCGTTCAACACGGTTATTCGAAACTAAATCCAACTCTACTTCGGTAATAACGCCGATGCCGCCGTAACCGCCTATCGCAGCCTGGAATAGCTCGATGTTGTTCGATGGCGATGCTTCGATGACCTCGGCGTTCGCCAAGACAAGTAAAATGGAGCGCACAGACAGTACTACTGGCCCCAACCCCATATAGCGTCCATGCGCATTGACGGAAAGAGCGCCGCCGACGGTAAAATTGGCGTACGTCTGCATAATTTTGACCGCCAGACCGTGAGGGTCGATAAATTTCTGGATGTCGCACCAACGAATTCCTGCCTGAACACGGATTGACTTTGCTGTAGGGTCAAAATGAAGAACCCTATTCAATCTACGCAGGTCAAGATGCAAGCTGCCCGGGCTCGCTGTGTGACCTCCCATACTGAAGTGTCCGCCGCCGATAGATATCGGCAGACTCGTGTTCCTCAAAGCTGCCTGAACCTCCTCAGTACTTTGCGGTGTCGCGATGGCAAATACTTCGGTCGAATTGAGATGCGTGACGTCATTGACAGAGGGCATAGGTGTTAGTGAGCAATATTGACGGTTAAATACCCTTGACGCGAAAGAGGGTCCTTGCCATAACGGTTGGAACCCTCAGCTCCTTTACTGGTGAGCTGTACAAAGAGCCAGATTGGACCGAACACGGGAATGAGAAAGAAAAGTAGTGACCAACCAGATTTACCGATGTCATGCAGCCGCTGTGTCGAAATAGCACATGAGCACCATACAAATAAGGCTGCGAATAGTGTCGCGCCAGTCTCGCCTGCCACATACTTACCGAGCATGCCGAAAGCAGTACAGACTAGAATAAGCCCGATGAGCCGGTAAAACCAAGTAGCTCTGGCGACGCGACCATGCGCCAAGACGTAAGACATGACAAGATCCATATTCTTCCTATTCGGGCGTGCACAAAATTCAAGTGGCGAGAATTCAAAAATCAAATTTCTGATTGCCGCGAAATTTTTCCCCTCGAAAAAATACGAGAAGAACACGCGTACAAAAATTTCCACTCTACAATGTTGCTGACTATATAATAAGATTCAAGTCACGACAACAACTTCGGGGATAGCCTCAAATAGTCGGCCAGTGCTCGATGCTAATGTGTCGTTGCAGTTACAGGCCAAAAGCGGGCAACCTCAGGCGAGTGCGAAACGGCGTCAGAACCAGAAACCAAAAAACTAATGCATTCGTCCAGAAAACTCAGCATAGGCATCGTCGGCGCAGGAACCGCCGGCTTGGCGACCGCCATCGCATTTGCCCGCTTGGGTCACAATGTTCAGGTGTTTGAGAAGCATCCCGGCCTCGCGATGTTGGGTGCCGGTTTACTGATTCAACCCCAAGGCGTCGCGGCCCTCTTAGCGCTGGGAGTCGGACCCGAGTTCGCAGCCGGCAGCCTTCCAATTGAGCGGCTGTTAGGCAAGAATCACCGCAGCTGGACCCTGGTGGACATTCCTTATCGTTCGCATGAAGCCAGAGCAGTCAGCCGCTCTGCCTTAGCGCATCTATTGTTAAATGCGGCACTCTTGGCAGGAGTAACTATCCGTTTCGGCGCGCAAGTCGGGCAGGTTGAGACTGAGGGAACGCATGGGTTCGCCTGCGTCGACGGCGAGCGGATTGGTTTTGATTTGCTTGTTATCGCTGACGGCGCGGCGTCCGTTTTGTCCGCCCAAGCCGGGCTAGCTGTATCTGCTACTCAATATAAATGGGGTGCCCTGTGGTAATGCCGTTCAGTTAAGCAGGTTTTCGTAGAACGCGAGTAGCATAGCGCTGTGGTTTTGCCTTAACGGCCCGGTCGAATTTTCGATCGGGCCGTTCGTCATTGAGAAGGCTAACGAGCCTTTCACGGAGATGCTTCATCGAAGCGGGCAGCTTGCCGTAGGACCTGGTGACGGCGGCCCAGTGAAGCTCGAACTGGATCAAATGAAAGGCGCGGATGAAGCTTACTTGCGTGGGTTCACATTTGACCACCAATGCTGCCTTGGCAATCTCCAGGCGAATCATGTTGTAGGCGATCAGGGTGCCCCATAT
>NZ_FOKF01000083.1 GCF_900111995.1 Collimonas sp. OK607 | reverse complement strand
ATGCAAAGCGAACGCGGCGAACTGAAACATCTAAGTAGCTGCAGGAAAAGAAATCAACCGAGATTCCCAAAGTAGTGGCGAGCGAAATGGGAACAGCCGCAAGTTTTAGCAGTGGACATAGTAGAACGACTTGGAAACGTCGGCCATAGAGGGTGATAGCCCCTTATACGAAATGATCATTGTGGAACTAAGCTTGCAACAAGTAGGGCGGGACACGTGTAATCCTGTCTGAACATGGGGGGACCATCCTCCAAGGCTAAATACTCGATATCGACCGATAGTGAACCAGTACCGTGAGGGAAAGGCGAAAAGAACCCCGGAAGGGGAGTGAAATAGATCCTGAAACCGTGTGCATACAAACAGTAGGAGCGGACTTGTTCCGTGACTGCGTACCTTTTGTATAATGGGTCAGCGACTTACATTCAGTGGCAAGCTTAACCGTATAGGGAAGGCGTAGAGAAATCGAGTCCGAATAGGGCGTTCAGTCGCTGGGTGTAGACCCGAAACCAAGTGATCTACTCATGGCCAGGATGAAGGTGCGGTAACACGCACTGGAGGTCCGAACCCACTAATGTTGAAAAATTAGGGGATGAGCTGTGGGTAGGGGTGAAAGGCTAAACAAACTTGGAAATAGCTGGTTCTCTCCGAAAACTATTTAGGTAGTGCCTCAAGTATCACCATCGGGGGTAGAGCACTGTTATGGCTAGGGGGTCATCGAGACTTACCAAACCATTGCAAACTCCGAATACCGATGAGTGCGAGCTTGGGAGACAGACGCCGGGTGCTAACGTCCGACGTCAAGAGGGAAACAACCCAGACCGCCAGCTAAGGTCCCAAAGATTGGCTAAGTGGCAAACGAAGTGGGAAGGCTAAAACAGTCAGGAGGTTGGCTTAGAAGCAGCCATCCTTTAAAGAAAGCGTAATAGCTCACTGATCGAGTCGTCCTGCGCGGAAGATGTAACGGGGCTAAGCCAGTCACCGAAGCTGCGGATATCCGTAAGGATATGGTAGGAGAGCGTTCTGTAAGCCTGCGAAGGTGTCTTGTAAAGGATGCTGGAGGTATCAGAAGTGCGAATGCTGACATGAGTAGCGATAATGGGGGTGAAAAGCCTCCACGCCGTAAGCCCAAGGTTTCCTGTTCAACGTTCATCGGAGCAGGGTGAGTCGGCCCCTAAGGCGAGGCAGAGATGCGTAGCTGATGGGAAGCAGGTTAATATTCCTGCACCGTCGTTAGATGCGATGGGGGGACGGATCGCGGAAGGTTGTCCGGGTGTTGGAAGTCCCGGTTCCTATATCAGAGAAGGCTGTTAGGCAAATCCGGCAGCGTAATTCAAGGGTATGGGACGAGTGAATTTATTCACGAAGCAATCGGAAGTGGTTCCAAGAAAAGCCTCTAAGCTTCAGTCTAACGAGACCGTACCGCAAACCGACACAGGTGGGCGAGATGAGTATTCTAAGGCGCTTGAGAGAACTCGGGAGAAGGAACTCGGCAAATTTGTACCGTAACTTCGGGATAAGGTACGCCCCGGTAGTTTGACTGGCCTGCGCCAGAAGGACGAAAGGGCTGCAATAAAAAGGTGGCTGCGACTGTTTAATAAAAACACAGCACTCTGCAAACACGAAAGTGGACGTATAGGGTGTGACGCCTGCCCGGTGCTGGAAGATTAAATGATGGGGTGCAAGCTCTTGATTGAAGTCCCAGTAAACGGCGGCCGTAACTATAACGGTCCTAAGGTAGCGAAATTCCTTGTCGGGTAAGTTCCGACCTGCACGAATGGCGTAACG
This sequence comes from Collimonas sp. OK607, assembly GCF_900111995.1. GTDB lineage: Bacteria > Pseudomonadota > Gammaproteobacteria > Burkholderiales > Burkholderiaceae_D > Collimonas. The sequence continues at coordinate 1,263 of NZ_FOKF01000083.1, read as the reverse complement.
ATGGCCACACTGTCTCCTCCCGAGACTCAGCGAAGTTGAAATGTTTGTGATGATGCAATCTACCCGCGGCTAGACGGAAAGACCCCATGAACCTTTACTGTAGCTTTGCATTGGACTTTGAACCAATCTGTGTAGGATAGGTGGGAGGCTTTGAAGCGGGGACGCTAGTTCTCGTGGAGCCAACCTTGAAATACCACCCTGGTTTGTTTGAGGTTCTAACCTTGGTCCGTTATCCGGATCGGGGACAGTGCATGGTAGGCAGTTTGACTGGGGCGGTCTCCTCCCAAAGTGTAACGGAGGAGTTCGAAGGTACGCTAGGTACGGTCGGACATCGTGCTAATAGTGCAATGGCATAAGCGTGCTTAACTGCGAGACTGACAAGTCGAGCAGGTACGAAAGTAGGACATAGTGATCCGGTGGTTCTGTATGGAAGGGCCATCGCTCAACGGATAAAAGGTACTCTGGGGATAACAGGCTGATTCCTCCCAAGAGTTCATATCGACGGGGGAGTTTGGCACCTCGATGTCGGCTCATCACATCCTGGGGCTGTAGCCGGTCCCAAGGGTATGGCTGTTCGCCATTTAAAGTGGTACGTGAGCTGGGTTTAAAACGTCGTGAGACAGTTTGGTCCCTATCTGCCGTGGGCGTTGGAAATTTGAAGGGGGCTGCTCCTAGTACGAGAGGACCGGAGTGGACGAACCTCTGGTGTACCGGTTGTCACGCCAGTGGCATTGCCGGGTAGCTAAGTTCGGAAGAGATAACCGCTGAAAGCATCTAAGCGGGAAACTTGCCTTGAGATGATATTTCCCGGGAACTAGATTCCCCTAAAGGGTCGTTCGAGACCAGGACGTTGATAGGCTGGGTGTGGAAGCGTAGTAATACGTTAAGCTAACCAGTACTAATTGCCCGTGAGGCTTGTCCCTATAACCTTAGCAGGTTATATGATGAGCTTATTTGTTTGCCAAGGTGCTCAACACACCGTTTGGACATTCATACCCAACCGACCTCACCCACCCTGGTGAGGTCGGGTTAAAAAACTACTTCTTCTAGATTGCGTTGTGCGTTGCTCCACCTGGAGAACGAACAGCGGTTACAAGTTATGCCTGATGACCATAGCGAGTTGGTACCACCCCTTCCCATCCCGAACAGGACCGTGAAACGACTTTGCGCCGATGATAGTGCTGCAACCAGTGTGAAAGTAGGTCATCGTCAGGCTTTTATTAAAAAACCCTCTGAACAAACGTTCAGAGGGTTTTTGCTTTG
>NZ_FOKF01000085.1 GCF_900111995.1 Collimonas sp. OK607 | reverse complement strand
CGTATAACTTAAAACATTAAATGTTCACAAAAGAAGAAAATAGGCGCTTTCGAGAGAAAGTGGCCTGTCAGTATTTTGAGTGAGCGATAGCAGAGATGCTAGGCAGCAATGCCACAAAACAGAGATTGAACTGAAGAGTTTGATCCTGGCTCAGATTGAACGCTGGCGGCATGCCTTACACATGCAAGTCGAACGGTAACAGGGAGCTTGCTCCGCTGACGAGTGGCGAACGGGTGAGTAATATATCGGAACGTACCTTTGAGTGGGGGATAACTAGTCGAAAGATTAGCTAATACCGCATACGATCTACGGATGAAAGTGGGGGATCGCAAGACCTCATGCTCATAGAGCGGCCGATATCTGATTAGCTAGTTGGTGAGGTAAAGGCTCACCAAGGCTTCGATCAGTAGCTGGTCTGAGAGGACGACCAGCCACACTGGGACTGAGACACGGCCCAGACTCCTACGGGAGGCAGCAGTGGGGAATTTTGGACAATGGGGGCAACCCTGATCCAGCAATGCCGCGTGAGTGAAGAAGGCCTTCGGGTTGTAAAGCTCTTTTGTCAGGGAAGAAACGGGGAATCCTAATACGGTTCCCTAATGACGGTACCTGAAGAATAAGCACCGGCTAACTACGTGCCAGCAGCCGCGGTAATACGTAGGGTGCAAGCGTTAATCGGAATTACTGGGCGTAAAGCGTGCGCAGGCGGTTATGTAAGACAGGTGTGAAATCCCCGGGCTTAACCTGGGAATGGCATTTGTGACTGCATAGCTAGAGTGTGTCAGAGGGGGGTAGAATTCCACGTGTAGCAGTGAAATGCGTAGAGATGTGGAGGAATACCGATGGCGAAGGCAGCCCCCTGGGATAACACTGACGCTCATGCACGAAAGCGTGGGGAGCAAACAGGATTAGATACCCTGGTAGTCCACGCCCTAAACGATGTCTACTAGTTGTCGGGTCTTAATTGACTTGGTAACGCAGCTAACGCGTGAAGTAGACCGCCTGGGGAGTACGGTCGCAAGATTAAAACTCAAAGGAATTGACGGGGACCCGCACAAGCGGTGGATGATGTGGATTAATTCGATGCAACGCGAAAAACCTTACCTACCCTTGACATGTACGGAATGCTGAAGAGATTTGGCAGTGCTCGAAAGAGAACCGTAACACAGGTGCTGCATGGCTGTCGTCAGCTCGTGTCGTGAGATGTTGGGTTAAGTCCCGCAACGAGCGCAACCCTTGTCATTAGTTGCTACGAAAGGGCACTCTAATGAGACTGCCGGTGACAAACCGGAGGAAGGTGGGGATGACGTCAAGTCCTCATGGCCCTTATGGGTAGGGCTTCACACGTCATACAATGGTACATACAGAGGGCCGCCAACCCGCGAGGGGGAGCTAATCCCAGAAAGTGTATCGTAGTCCGGATTGTAGTCTGCAACTCGACTACATGAAGTTGGAATCGCTAGTAATCGCGGATCAGCATGTCGCGGTGAATACGTTCCCGGGTCTTGTACACACCGCCCGTCACACCATGGGAGCGGGTTTTACCAGAAGTAGGTAGCCTAACCGCAAGGAGGGCGCTTACCACGGTAGGATTCGTGACTGGGGTGAAGTCGTAACAAGGTAGCCGTATCGGAAGGTGCGGCTGGATCACCTCCTTTCTAGAGTTTGCATGAAAGTTAAGCGTCCACACTTATCGTCTGTTAGTTAAGAAGAACAGGTATCGGTCAAAGGCTGCGGCACGTAAAAGTGCTGAAGTTGATGGTAGGCTCGTACTGATCCAAGCGGGTCTGTAGCTCAGTTGGTTAGAGCACCGTGTTGATAACGCGGGGGTCGTTGGTTCGAGCCCAACCAGACCCACCAATAAGTTTCGGGGGTTTAGCTCAGCTGGGAGAGCACCTGCTTTGCAAGCAGGGGGTCGTCGGTTCGATCCCGTCAACCTCCACCAAGTTTCCTTGGTGTGAAATGTGAAATGTCAAACCTAAGTCGGTGCAAGGTATGCGCACTGGGATTTAGGTTTGGTCTTTTTAAGATCAAAAGCAATAACTGTTCTTTAACAATCTAGAAGAAGTAAAGATTCGTCAGCAAACAAGACATTGTTTGTTGATGGGTATGATTGTATCAAATCAAAAAGTATGTAAAGAGTTCTCAAAAGACTCCATGGGCGCAAGCTGCATGGAGATGCGATAACACTTTGGATACGGCAAACGCTAAACTCATAGAAATACCTCTGTAACCGCTTTTTGGGTGTGA
>NZ_FOKF01000087.1 GCF_900111995.1 Collimonas sp. OK607 | reverse complement strand
GCCGGGCTACCCCCATACGCGCTAACCAAACTTTCCCCCTCTTAATTGATCCTGCTGATAAAGACGTTTCTTTCGCGAAGGTTCTCGCAGTAAATTGCGTATTTCCGTCCATCGCTCAAGGCAACCAAACAACGACAAACGCGGGTTAACAGCTGCGCTGAGTAACCAATGCACAAACGCCATTTCACGCCAGCAACAGCGACGTTTCATAACTTTGCTCTTCGTGCAACGTAGGTGCGAGAGGGGAAAAATGATCGCCTAATGCAATCAAACGCTCGATCAAACAAGAAACAAATAATTTGCCCTGCAACCACGCTTTGGCGCCCTCGGCATCCTTCTTTTTCAAGTGCCCCAGCCCCAGTAATGACTTCATCCTTTTGAATGCCAATTCGATTTGCCAACGATGCCGATATAACGCCAGTATCGCTTCTGCATCCAGACTGTCCAAGCTTGTGACTACCACCACATAGCCCGTTGCTTCCAGTGTTTCTGCATGAAATTTCTGCTGTTTTTTATTGATGTATTGACGGTACTTACGCTCGCTCTCAATCCGTTGTTCCTCACTCTTGCGATACGCGCACACCCGCACAGCTACGCGGCCTTTCGTGCCTTGTATCGTCGCTGGCCATTCCCCGGTTTGTCCCATTTGCAAAGACGGCAAATGCGCCAACTGGACAAACGGATTACCCTCATCATCTTGCAATGGCAGACTCGTCAGATTCATCCGCACCAGGACGTCGCCGCCCTGATCAAGGACATGAGTGATGCCGCGCCGATTGGCAAAACCACGATCGGCCACAATGACATCGCCTTTTTGCACGCCAAACCGGGTCAATGATTCGCCCACTTTGCCACGCGTAATCTGAATTTCCTGGCAGGCTAACGTACCGATATCCATTGCATAATGCAAGCGCCAGCTCGATGTGATAGCGCCGGGTTCGCGTATCACGCTGCCATCGACTGCCAATATTCGCCTACCGTCCAGCGCAGAGCATTTCATCACCGGCACCGGTGCTTCTTGAATCAATCGCTCGCTCATCCAACGCAGCCATTCTCCCGATTTATTGACTCGCTTAAGCAGCGCAACATCAGATAAATCGGCCAAATTGCCTGCGCGTGCACGCGCCACCGTTTCTCGCATTGAGCAACCGTCACTGAAATACATCAGCAATACGCGCAATAAATTATCCGGCCCAGAAAATTGGCGACCAAATTTTAACGCGCCCAACGTTCGCGCCTGATCTTTCCACCCATCAGGCAGTAATTTCACTATTTTCGACCAGTCTTCACTAACGTTTTTGTACTCTTCGGCGACCATTATCTTTTGCGAGATTCATTTTAATTTCGCAATGTTAACCCGTGACCGGAAATTTGGTTAGCGCGTATGGGGCTACCCCCGGC